>CP034120.1:3157500-4606342 GCA_003856375.1 Glaciecola amylolytica | reverse complement strand
GCAGTCTTCCTGGTTGTCCGCCTCCTTGGTTCAGGTTTGCATCACGACCTAGTTCAACAACCACACAACGTGTCCATTTAGACTTGTCAGAAGTAATCACGATATCCACACTTGGTAAATACTTGATCGATGCATTCAAACGAGCTACCGCAACACCTGAGTAGTTGCTTGGGTAAGCCAACGGCATGAAATCACACTGGTATCCTGTCAATTTGTGCGGTCCGATTCCTCCTCCAAGTAATTTGTTGTATTTCTCTTTCGGATCACGACCGATCTCATCAGGGAAACAACATGGGTTCAGATAAGCTGCTCCTTGCCATGGAGTACATTCCGTTGCATTATCCGGACTGTAAGTTCCTGTTCGAAGCCAGTTGCGCGGTGTTAACGAAGCATCATCCTTCACAAAGTCTAACCATTGCTTGGTAGAATCTGAGTAAGACAAACTCGCTGACAACGGATCTGCATACAAGTGAACCGCCGGATTCACTCCCGATGGGAAGTAGTACTTATCCTGGAAAATCTCGATGGAAACTCCCCATTTCGGTACAACCTGCTCATTTCCTTGTCGGATTGTTACATCTGAAGTCACGGAATCCAATAGGTTTCCATCTTTTGCATCATAACGGTAAACAACCCAGCTTGCTGTGTCGATTCCTTTGATATCTGCAGGTGTTGTTCCAACTCCGGATAATCCGACATAGTCACGGAACTCACATTCGTAGTAACCTCCCACAACGTTCAATGGATCGATCACTTTTACATTGATTGGTCCCCCGTTGTAGTCGTATTCCAACTCATCTTTGAAACCGTTTGCTACAATCGCATTTTCTGATGCGGTTGTCAATTGCAATTCACGACCTCCGTTTCCGGTTCCATCCAAACGGGTGATACGTGGAGTAATCCCGTAGGAAGCAAAATGCATCGTTCCCATTGCTTCAGGCGCAGGATCATGAGGAATCATTTCCAGAACCTTCACTTCCCCAATCGCGGCCTTCCGGCTTCCTAAAAACGGTTTTTTCTGACCATCCAATGCACTCGGATCTGTCGGATCATAAGTTTTGAAGTTATTATGAGCATACGATATCGCCATGTAGTAATAGCGTTTGAAGTTCACCAAACGCCTGTCGCCGGTAGCAAACAAATCTTCCGTTACTCTGAACGTATGTTTGATCCCCAAATCCGCTCCTTTGACTTTTTCAATCGGAAAGGAAGCTTGCAGGTTTTCATCAAATTCAAAATTTACCAAACGCTTTATACCGTCTTTCACATCCACCTGTGCCACCAATCTTGCCTTTGTTGCATCATCCAAATCCGAAGCACTCACATTGGATTTATTCAGCTGATAAATCAAATATCCCTGAAAACGGTAGTGCTTATCTACGTTCGGGTCTGAAGAAACAAGAAAAGGATCAAACTCTTTGTAATCCTCATACTGGTTATTGGATGCCGAATTATTCGACAAATAGAGGATCAACTCGTTCTTCAACTCTTGTCCGGTTAAATCGGGAGCATGAGGTCCTTCCAACACGCGGAAGCAATTTTCAAACAAAGCCTGCGCTTTATCATCTGCCAACTTCAATGATTGAACAGATTGAAAAGGATCTCCGCCGGCAGATCTTGCCCAGGTCATTCCGACTGTAATGTTGTTTACGGCACCCGGTTTCAGGATAAATGGACCTGCAGATTGCAGGAAGCGTCTGTCGTAAGGTAAATTATTGGCTGTTTGCTCCGTCCAGATCGGTTGCGGAACACCGCCCGTTCCCCATCCAAGCGGATCTGTATCATCGGGAAACATAAAATCACAAGGCACATTCGGATTGACCGTCGGGTCGGAAATATGTCCGTTTCCTCCGTAATAAAACGGCGTATTATCTTTCCATCTTCCTCTCAAAAAACAATAGTAATCTGCCGCGGTTGTCGGGTCGGTTTGATTTGGATTCAGACCTCCTCCCGCATTGACATAATACAGAAAGCGTCTCATTCCATAGCGTTCGTTGTCTACGATTCCATCACCATATCCGATTCCGTTCAATGCTTCTCCCGGCCCGATTCCAAAAGCGTTATCCAATGAATCATTGTCCTGATAAGGGCCTTCAAAGAAATCGACTCCGGCTGCCGGCGGGTTGAGTCCGTAACCATAATATCCCTGGTTATCGCCATCCATGGCGTCTCCGTTATAGAAATATCCCAAACCACGGTTCACATCACATCCCACATAATCATCAAAAGGATCTCCGAGCGCACCATCCACAAAAATTCCGAAATACGTGTTGAATAAGGTTTGTGTCCCGCGATTAATCAACTCGTAGTTGTAGAACGTCATGTTATTCACCTCATCGTTGGTAGCAAAAGCAAAAGCCTGCGCACGGATTTCCATTCCGATCGGCTCTCCTCCGGATTCGGTGTGAATATTTCCTCTGTCATTCATCACCCACCACATATTGAAATCACCGTAAAGCGAAACTCTTCGATCTGTTTTACAATCCTTGGTTCCGTTGATATCATACCACGGATAATCACCTTCTTCCCATTCGTAATTTCCGTCTTCATCCCTGTCAAAAAACGGCGCCAGATTGTAATCCTGCCCTTTCGAAACATCTCCGTGAGCCGGCCAGTCTTTGATAAAATCAGGAATTTTGTAATTCGGGAAATTGCTCTGCTGTAAACTTGTTCCGTTTTGTTGATCCAAAATACCTGCATTGTACCAGGCATCAAACTGTTTCACCAAATCTTTACTTGAAGTAAAATGATTGTCGTATTTCAAACATTCGCTCGGATCAATTTCTGCGCTGATATTGGTCAATGGTCCTGTCCAATAATCCTGTCCGGACCGGTAACGCAAGGCCGCCAATTTCAGCTGACCGTTCACATCCGTGCCTCCCAACCAAAGCGCTGATGTAAAAAAGCACATGATCTTCGAGTTTTTGGGAATCTCGTATTGTGATAGATTTTGACCCGGGACCTGCCAAAGATTTCCGGCAGTATGCACCATTGCACGAACATTATTGTACTCCAAAAAAGTAGTTTTATTTGCCGGTGCACAGTTTGCCGCTTTTGTCTGAATCGTCTTTTTTATTTTTTCTTCATTACCATAAACCTGAGAATAGAGGTTTTTGAAGCAAAGAAAAAAACAGAATGTCAATAATAACCGCATTTCTTTCATAAATAGTTGCGAGTGAAGATACTCAAAATTACAGAGCTACAAAAAAAGCATAGGACAAGGGAAATAACGATCCTTGTCCTATGCTTATCTAACCGACTATGGGTACCTATTTTATGTAGCTGTAGTAGCAAGCTACTCCGGAAGGTAACGAAAACTAACTTACCTAAAACTAACCTATTATGAAACAACACCTCCCGGATGCAAATGGTTTTATCCTCTAATACCAGATATTTTTGTTTTTTTCTGATACAACAAATGTAGGGTGCAGAAACAGTTTCTGAAATACCCGAAAAGGTTGTTTTTAAGTACTTGTAAGAAGGTAAAAGGTCTAACGAAATTTGTACAAAAGACTTGAAACAAGCAGATATAAGACTCTGTTTTGTTCTTGAATTGAGGTGATTTTATCATTTACCACAAATGCGCAAATTTTTAGCGCTCCTACCAGTAGCGCTTATTGTATCTATGCGAGCGCGGTAGCCGAGCCATTTAATTTGTGTATTTGCGGGAGAAAAAAAGAGAGACCGTCTTATGTCTTTTACCGCTTCCAGGAAACAACTTTTTCGAAGTCGATCAAAAGCTGATAAATCGCATTAAACTTGTTAAAGCTCAGTTCTTCAAAAGTGTCATACACATCGTGGTAATGCTTGTTTGGTCCCATGGTGTACATGAAAAATGCCGGAACTCCTTTTTGCGTGAAGAAATAATGATCCGAATTTGCAGCGGCTCCTCTTGATCCGATTTTAGGTAAAAACTGCTGTTTTTCGTTGATGGATTTCAAGACTTCGAACTGCTCCGGAAACAAGGTTGCATTGACAACAGTTGCTCCTTCTTCTCCGCTTCCCATGATATCCAGGTTGAAGAGAAATTGAATGCTTTGAAGCGGGAAAATCGGGTTTTCAGTATAGTATTTACTTCCCAGCAAGCCAACTTCTTCACCCGCAAATGCAATAAACACCACGTTTACGTTGGAAGGGTTCTTGACATAATAACGCGCCATTTCCAACAAAAGAGCTGTTCCGGACGCATTGTCATTTCCACCCGGGAAATACGCTTCCTGCCCCATTTGTCCCAAATGATCGTAGTGTGCGCTGAAAACAAAGTATTTTTTCGATTTCTTCCTGGCCGGAACGTAAGCAATGACATTTCTTGCCGTGTGATTGATCGTTTTTGCGTCGACCTTGATCTGAAAATTCCATTCGTCTTCCGAACAGTCGAAAGCACTTGATTGTACCTGCAATAGTGGAAAACGACTTTGTTCCTGGCTGACGCTCCACGTAAATTTCGTGTCAAAAATTTCAATAATCGGCATGGAAACTCCGAGAGTCTTAGCCAATTCCTTTGCTATTTTCAAGGTGTCTCCTTTCCATAAATCAAACTGAAAAGCAAAACCAACCGAAGTTTTCGAGCGATTCATTGCCCCCTGACTGATCTTGTTCTTTAGTTTCTTTCCGTTGAACAAATCTTCCGTCAGAACTTTATACACTTTCAAGCTGTCTGCATAATACATCGGGCAGGAAGGATCTACGACAAAATCTTTTCCGGGAATTAACTGCTTTCCGTTAATGGAGCAGATCATTCTGTTCGAAAAGGTATTTACTTTAAACTGGAATGGCTGAAAGGGGGAATTCTTAAAGAATTGACATCCCATTTTTTTGAATTCTGCTGCAATAAACTCGGCTGCAATAGAATCACCACCATTGACGTAGCCACGGCCATGAAATTCCGGAGAACACAGTTTTTGAGCCGTTAAACGGCCTTGTTCCACCTGAGCAAAACCAAGCAGCGGAAGAAATAGTAGTAAGGAAAGAAGTTGCTTATGCATATTTACGTTCTACTTTTTGAATCAGTTCGATTGCCAGCTGGCTGTCAACATCCCAATGATGTTTTGTTGCATAACTGCTCACCAAAGATCTTGCCGCTTCTTTTGTCTGAATTCCTTCCAGCTGTTCGATCAAGTGATTGAATTCGTCATTTGATCCGTTAAACAACTCCTGAATGATTTGCAAACGCTCATTAAATCCAAAAGCTCCTTTGAGTGTTTCCAAACGAACCGTCATCAAACGAGCAGCCAAAGTTCCGTCGTTGGAATTCAATTTTCCGTAAATCGGATGTAAACTTCCAAGGTTTTCAACTGGCTTTTCGAAAACAGGTTCTGCAACCGGTTCCGGCTTTACTTCCTGTACAATTACCGGTTCCGGAATTTCAATAATCTCTTCTTCCTCCGTTTCTTCCTCGATCAATTCAAAAGCCAATTCATCTTCTTCTTCTTCCTCTTCACTCATTCCGAACAAATCAAAAGAAGGTTCTTCCTCTGCTACCGGAATGATCTGAACTTCTTCGACCTCCAGTTCCACAACCGGTTCTTCTTTTTCAAATAAGGTTTCCGAAATAACCTGCTCAGAAACAGAAACCGGATTGCCATAAACTTTTGTTTCGTATGCCTTGTAGCGTAAAACAATCGCTCGCTCGTTCAATTGATTCGTCGCTGCAGCAAAAGCTTCCAATTCGCCCAGAGTCGCTTCTCCCGACTTAATTTTCCCCAATAACGCTGCAATTTCTTCGATTAATGCGTGCATTTCCATATTTTCAGTATTTCGGAATTTTTCAACATTTGATAAAACTTGTACACTTCGTCTGGTTTTAGACCCGAGAAATAACAATTTTTGCAGTATAAAATTACAATTCGGAAAAGACAATTTTTTTCGATTCTTGAATAGTTGTCTAAAATGAATTGTTGATAACCTTAAAAAATGATGTTTTTAGAGCAAATCCCTTCTGAGGCGAGACAAAACGGTTGGATTGAAGTCATCTGCGGCTCGATGTTTTCCGGAAAAACGGAAGAATTGATCCGTCGCCTGAAACGTGTCGAATTTGCTCAACAGAAACTGCTTTTGTTCAAACCTGCTATCGACGATCGCTATCACGAAGAACAAGTGGTGAGCCACAAAGGTTCTTCTCTTGAAGCCATTCCGGTGAAAGATTCTTCCGAAATTCTGAAGCATTGGAAAAAAGAACGGGTCGTTGCTATTGATGAAGCTCAGTTTTTTGATGAAGGGTTGACTGTGATCTGCAGCGATCTGGCAAAACACGGAGTGCGGGTGATTATTGCGGGTCTGGACATGGATTATCTCGGGCAGCCTTTCGGGCCGATGCCGAATCTGCTCTGCATGGCAGAATATGTCACAAAAGTGCATGCGATTTGCGTTTCATGTGGTAACTTAGCACAATACTCACATCGAACAACGAAAGATGAAGGTCAGGTGCTGGTTGGAGCCGTTGAAAAGTACGAACCTTTATGCCGGAGTTGCTACAATAAAATTGAGCATTGAGATTAAATTATTCCATCGAAACATGTGCTGAAATTTTTCAGGCAAAAACAGTTGGTTCACATTCGGAATCAATCACACATGTTTACTTCGATTCCCGAAAAATTCAACAAGCCAAAGGAGCGCTTTTTTTTGCATTGAGCGGAAATTCCCGTTCCGGAAGTGAATTTATCGAACAGGCCTATCAACAAGGAATTCGTTTGTTCGTGGTTCCTGAACATGCTTCGATTAAATTTCAATCCGACGCTTTGTATTTTTTGGTGAAAGATGCTCTGACAGCTTTACAGCAATTGGCAACTTATCACCGGAAACGGTTTACATATCCGGTTGTAGCAATTACGGGAAGTGTCGGAAAAACGACTTTTAAGGAATGGATTTTTCATTGTATTTCGGATAAATTCAAAGTTGTCCGAAGTCCGAAAAGTTTCAATTCTCAAATCGGTGTGGCACTTTCTCTTTTGGAAATGCACGAAAATGCTTCCATTGCATTTATCGAAGCAGGAATTTCCAAACCCGGAGAAATGAAAATTCTTCGCGATATGATTGCTCCTGATTTCGGGATTTTTACCGCATTCGGGAAGGCTCACCGGGAAAATTTCTCAAATAACGAAGAACACTTACTGGAAAAATGGATCTTGTTTCGCGAATGCAAACAGGCATTTATTCCACATACATTTGCAGATCTGGAAAACCGGCTTCCGGGAAATTTTCAGGTGTGTGCTTCCTATGAAAACCATCGTTTTCCGGCAGGATACAGCGGTATGCTCGGTGTTTTGAAGACTTTTCTGGCTTATCTGCAATTCGACCCGAAAGAAATTCAGGAACGCATCGATTCCCTTCCGACACTTGCCCTGCGCATGGAGGTTTTTGAAGGAATCAATCGCAATACGATTATCAACGACACGTACAATCTGGATATCGACGCGTTGAGTGAAGCTTTGATTTATCAACGTCAATTGGCTTCCGACAGAAAACGAATCGTCGTGATCGGTTTATCGGAAAAACATGCTCACGAACGATTGGATATCGAGCGTTTGATCAGTAGTTTCAATCCGGATGAGTTTCATTTTATTCCCGAAGGAAAATCCATTCCGTGGGAAAACTTCCACAATTCCGTCGTTCTGGTAAAAGCACACCGCGACCGCGCATTCGAACACGAAGTTGCACGCGGAAAAGCATTGAAACACCGAACAGTTGTGGAAATCAACTTGAGTGCAATCAAACACAATATTGCTTTTTACCAGTCCAGATTACCGAAAGGAGTAAAAATCCTGGCGATGGTGAAAGCGTCTTCTTACGGAGCAGGAGCAGATAAAGTTGCCGCTTCTCTGCAGCAAAGCGGAATCCGGAATTTCGGAGTCGCATTTGCGGACGAAGGAGTGGAACTGCGCAAAGCGGGAATCGGCTTATCTTCTTCGGTTGTAGTTATGAACCCGGATCCGGAACACAGTGATCTGATCATCGAATACCGTTTGGAACCGGCTATTTATTCCTTCGAACAACTGGATGAATTTATCACGGCACTCATTCACAAACAAATTTCAAATTATCCGATTCATCTGAAGTTTGATACGGGAATGCACCGTTTAGGATTTTCGCCGAAAGACAAAGAGCGCGTATTGGCGATTATCAACTCTCAGCCGGAAGTAAAAATTGAAGGGATTTACTCCCATCTGGCAGATGCCGACAATCCTGTTCACAGTGAGTTTACGAAGAAACAACTGGAAGCGTTCGAATCCATTGTTTCCTATTTCAGAGAGCATACTTCCGATTCATTTTCGGCGCATGTTTTGAATTCAGAAGGTTCACTGCGCTACCCGGAATACAGTTACGACATGATCCGTCTGGGAATTTCCATGTACGGATATACTGAAAACAAAGAACTGAAGGCATTTCTTCAACCGGGTGTTTCGTGGTACAGTTCCATTTCGCAGATCAAATCCGTTCCGAAAGGTGATTTCATCGGATATGGCTGCACATATGAAGCTACAGAAGACATGACGATTGCAATTGTTCCGGTTGGCTATGCAGACGGTTTCAGACGCAGTTTGAGCAATGGCGCAGGATCTGTTTCCATTCACGGAATCAAATGTCCGGTTGTAGGCCGCGTTTGTATGGATATGATCATGGTCGACATCAGTTCGGTTGATGCAAAAATCAATGATCTGGTAGAAATCATTGGTCTGAATCAAAAAATGGAAGATTTTGCGAAAGCAATGGGAACGATTCCTTACGAAGTAATGACCGGGTTATCGAGACGTATGCACCGGGTATACGTTGAGGAATAGATTATTGACTGATAACATCACACGTAATATTCACTTAAAAAAACATGATGACAGAAAAGAGGGCCGAAGAGACTTCAACCTGGTGTCCTTGCATTAAAACACAAGGTAGATTTTTATTGAAACGCAAAGAGTATCCAAACTTATTCCTTTCGGTAGAAAATAGCTTCTACCCTTCGGTTCAAAGACATATTTGCTTCTGAGTCGTCCGGAACCAGGCGCTTGCTATTACTGAATCCTTCCGCTGTCATTCGTTTATAATCCACGTCATTCTGACTCAAATAACTCATGACGGCATAAGCGCGTTTTTTCGACAATTCCATATCATCTGCACAGCAAACATGTCCGTGCAAATTCAACAACAAGGTTGTATCTTCCACCATCAGGTTTCGCAGTTTGATGAGATTGGGGTATGATCCGGAAAGAAATTCCGCCGATCCGCCCACAAAGTTGATGTTCAGATTCAGTGGTTTGTTCAATTCGAAGACTAATTTCGGTGCTTCTGTCTTTCCGTAGAACAGCAGATCAACTCTCCGGTTCAATTCATCCGGCACAACCCGGAATCCGGAAGTTTCATTGGCATTTACGGCTTCTATTCTGATACGATTCAACGCGGTTTTTTTCAACAGGTCTTCTACGGCCTTGATTCTTTCATTCGCTAACAGGCTGTTCCGGGAAAAAGATCCGCTCGAATCCGTATATCCGGTCAGACGAATGACTGAAAGTGATGATGCATCAATTGTTCTTAATTGTTCCAGGAATTGAGCGGTGTTGAGCACTTCCGACTGATTGTAAGCAAACAAGGCACTTAACGAATCCCTTTTCACTTCATTTTGGGCGAAACAAGAAGCAAACGAAAGGCTGACACAAATGGAAAGTAGGTTTAATTTCATACGCCGGGTTTCAGACAAAACGCTTATAAGTTGTTTCGTTACACCTGTTTTTCTGCTGATCCTTACTTCTCGATTGCCAACAGGATTTGCTTTCGCCAGCTTCCCCAACGGAAATGACCGATTTTTCCACTTTGATGCACTACGCGGTGGCAAGGAATCAATAACGCAATGGGATTTGCTCCTACTGCTGTTCCAACTGCCCGTGAAGCATTCAGATCTCCCAGTTTCTCAGCAATCACTCCGTACGTCACCAATTCTGATTTTGGCAAAGCAGCCAACTCATTCCAAACACTTACCTGAAACGGGGTTGCTTTTACGGAAACCGGCAGAACGGGAATTTCCTCTTTTTTGACAAAATAATTCATCAGAGCCTGATAAGCCAGTAAGTTCAGTTCACTTTGTTCTTCTTTCAATTCCACTTTAGGAAAAGTCTTTTTCAAACGGGTCAAACCTGCATCCGTATCTTCAAAAGTAACCTGACAGATTCCAAACTCGTTGCTTGCAATGAAAACTGTTCCTAAGAAATACGGAAAAATCGAATACACAATTTCGGCCGGTTCTGTTTGCAATATCTGAATATCCAGATCAAAAGTGACCGGTTTCACCTCATCGCTTTTCTCGTCAAAGAGGTCAAAAATTGAAATCTGAGCCGGTTGATGAACCTGAGCCAAAGAAGGAGAAAAGGCATCCTGCACAAAACGCAGCGGATCTTTTCCTAAGTTTTCCTGAAACAAATGTTGTGTTTCCCATTCGCCCAATTCCAGTCGTTTAGACAATTCAGTTATTGAAATCCCAATTTGTTGGGAATCAAGCATCCATTTCAGGGTGTTAAAAAGCAGCTCCATGCGTTGAAATTGATATGAAAAATCAGTTTCCATTCAGTGGGGAAAGGTAGGTAAAAGAACTGATTTGTCGATATTTTAATCAAAAAAAAATTAATTCAACAGCAGATGACACCTAAGAACACAAACTTGAATTAAAGAAACTTTTCTAGCTTTGCTGAAAAAAACAATGCGATCAATCAACATTCTCCTAATCATCTTAATGCTATCTTCTGCTGTATTCAGCCAGGAAACAACTGATTTAGGAACATTCAAGATGCCTAAAAATTTCAATCAAGCTCATGATACTTATATCCACGATAGTCAAGTTATTTTGAACTATTCACCTTATATACCTGTGACTAACTTGAGCTTGGTTAAATTCGGATTTTATCAATATGCCCCTTTAAAATCCGGAGCAGAGTTTACCGAAAAGCGCATTCAAGCTGAAGAAGGAATCGTTCAACAATGCTATTATTCAGGAGATACAATTACCGAATACCTCATCTATTACAAAAAGGGATTCCCAAAATACCAATGCAGATACGCCATTCGAAGAAGAAGTTGTACGACAATGGGAGCAATCGGGGAAGAGAAAACCCTTGCTACACACGAATTTACCGATGTTTCGGATTATCGTCATATGCGACTTCAATATAATGGAAGTGACTTTGCATTTGTGGAGATGTCCAAAACAGGAGGTAGTGTAACTTTCTTATCCGATGATTTGAATGAAACCAACAAAATTGCTTTAACCGAACAGAGTTTATCTTCGGTTGAAACAAAGCAGTTTTATTTGGGGAAATTAAATACTGATGGCAGTGTTCTTTTAATTTTTCCAAATTCAAGTAAAGGAGCTCTAAACAGCATCAAAAACACCATTCTTCATCTTGATCCAAGCGGTGAAATTCACTCTTTCGTTACCGACTTTACAACTACGGATATTCAGGCAATTTCTTATGGAAGTTATGAGTACGAGCCTAAAAACAAGGAAATTTCCTGGATTTATAGTATCGGTTCCAACACCAAACCGGAGCAAAATGGATTTGGTATTGCCAAGTGGAATTTGGACGGGGATTTAATAGCAAACACGAATACATTTCTCAATTTCGAAACTATTTTCAAAAATGAACCGGAGATTCAGGATTGGTTCAAATCTAAAAAAGTTTCAACTGAAGAAATCTGGGGAAAATATGGCCGTTACGGATTCTTTTCGCGATTGAGATCCGGTGATGACCTGTATATCACAATCAGTAATCCCACGGTCAGCCCCGAATTAGTCTCCGCTCTTTACATCTGCAAAATTGATAACGAAGGAAATATGATATGGATTACACCAATCCTCACATCCTTTCAAATGCCTTATTTTTATTCCGGAACTCCTTATCTGAAGGATGGGAAAATTCATGTCCTGTTGGCCGATTTAACAGTCAATATGGAGAGAAATAAACACGTCAATAAATTCTTCGCAAAAACGGATGGAGAAATCACCTTTTTCGACATTACGTTGAATCCGCAAGATGGCAGCGAAGAGAGTAACGACCGCCTGGATATAACGCTTGGTACTGACAAAAAACTGACATCAGTCTCCTTGAATGAAAAAGAGTCAAAAGCCTTTTTAGAAATTCAATCAGGAAAAACAATAAACTACAAAGAAATCAATCTGAAGTAAGAACTTGTTTCCAGAGGATTTAAAACTCTCATAAAAAAGAATACCTGATGTATTAAAGAGCTGTTTCAAAAAATGAGACAGCTCTTTTTCTTTCGTTTTCCCTCAAATATTCAGGTTATTCCTAACTTTGCGCCAAAATCACTTAAATTATTTACCGTGAAAAAAAGACTCTTCTTTTTCCTGTCATTTTGTTGTTTTGGTCAACTAACTCAGGCTCAAACCATGCAAGACCTTTTCCAGGAGTCCAATGTACCATTTTACTGGTTCGGAATTGATTTTTCCCATGTTCAGTTGATCGCTTCTATCGCTCAAACGGAAGAAAGTGGCGAAAAAAATGCTGATTTACTGAAAAACAAGTATTTCAAGGGTTGGAACAACTTATTTATCTATGAAGCCGACAAGTACAATGTGTCAGAAATGCTTCATAAAAAGAAAGTGGAGGTCAATCTGGAACCAATCACAAAGATCAACAATGAAGCAAATGTGGAGCAAATGGAAGTTACCAAGGAAACCCATTACACAGCTGACGAGATCAAGGAATTTGTCAAAAATTACGACTTTGGAGTAAAAGAAGGAATTGGTGTATTCTTTCTTGCCGAATGTTTGAACAAACCATTGGAACACGGAATTTACCATGTCGTTTTTATCAATCTTGAAAATAATGAAGTGTTGCTCACGCAATCAATAACGGGAGAAACAGGTGGTTTTGGAGTTCGGAATTACTATGCAAAATCCTACTTAAATGTCATGGAAAACATTCAGAAGTCTTACTACAAAAAGTGGAAGAAATTGTATTTCGGAAAATAACAGGAAACAAAAACCGGCATTTCGACTTCGCTCAATGACCGGTTTTTTTGTCTTAATTTTTGATCACTTTGGCTTGCGTATAACTTGTTCCGTTTTTGATATACAGGATATACGTTCCCGCTGCCAAATCATGAATATCAAACATCCATTGTGTTGATCCTGCTTGTGCTTTCCAGGTTTCTTTCAACTGAATTTTCTTTCCTGATCCGTCAATCAGAAAAATCTCACTGCTTTCCTGAAAAGGAAGGCTCAGATTCATAAATAGGTTCTCTGATGAAGGATTCGGGAAGAGGCTTAAAATCACCGGAGCCTCCTCGTTTAAGCCCAGATTGCTAACCGGAGCAGGTGCGTAATACGGACAATTACGGGGTTGAAAACCCTGAATCAGATTCCGTGGAATACTTGCAGCATTTACCAATTGCAGGTTTCTGGACAAATGATTCGTTTTAAATGATTTTGCATAGGAAAATCCGGAATTCCGTGTATCAATCGTATTTACGAAATACCAATCGGCTTGTGTCCGAAGCTTGTTGATATCCAACATCACAAATCCATGTGTTGACAGTTCTGCAAACTTGATGTGTGAATTTGCCAGCATGAGCGCCCCTGCTCCTCCCGGAATATTCATTCCCGGTGAAGTAACACTCGGAGCCACAAACTCCACTCCGGCAGATCCGCTACCGGTAGAACCATTGTAAGATGAAGTCGGAATATCATTTGCCCACGATGAATGAATATCTCCCGTGATTACCACAACATCGCTAACATTATAAGTCAGAATGTGATTCAAAACTCTGTTTCGTTCCGCAGGATAGCCATCCCACTGATCTCCATTCAATGCTGCTCCGAATAAAGTCAAGGGAGCAATCATGACTTGCTGCGCGATCACTTTCCATTGTTCCGTACTTTGTGAAAGACGATTTCCCAACCAGGAAAACTGATCTGTTCCAAGCAGCTGACGTGTCGTTGAATTTACGGTTGTTCCGCTTGTTCCGGCCTGTTGGTCTCTTCCATGCAAACGCGTATCCAGCATAATCAGATCCACCAGGTTTCCGTATTTGATCTCACGGAAAATCTGGTACGGATCCGTTGTTCCCGTTACCCGGATAGGAAGCCATTCAAAATAGGCTTGCTTTGCAGCTGCTTTACGGTTTGCATAACTTCCTTCATTCGTCTGATGATTTTCAGCGCCATTCATCCAGGCATCATTTGCCGTTTCGTGGTCATCCCAAACAACGATCATCGGAAATTGCTGATGCAGATCCCGCAAATCGTCATCCAGACGATACGTTGAATAACGTGCGCGGTAATCCTGCAGGGAAAGAATTTCATTCGCCGGATCCCACTGTCTGTTTACCGTAGGATTGGGAGAATAACCTCCCGATTCGTATTCGTAAATATAATCTCCCAGACAAATCACCGCATCGAAATCGTTTCGCTCCTTCAAAGCCGCAAATACGTTGAAATAACCGGCTTCGTAATTCGCGCAGGAAACAACCGCAAAACGCAGACTGTCCGTATCTCCGACCGGAGTCGTTCTCGTTCGTCCAATGACACTTTTCAGCGTATCGGATTTAAACTGGTAGAAATAAGTGGTGTTCGGATCAAGTCCGGTTGCATCTACTTTTACCGTATAATCTTTTGATTGGTCCGTCAATACAACTCCACTCGACAATCCGAGTGTAAAAGCCGTATCCTTTGCAATTTTCCATTCAACAATCTGTGGTGCGCTGCTTCCGTTTTCAGGAGTAATCCTTGTCCACAAAATAACACGATCCGATAAAGGATCTCCGGAAGCCACACCATGGTAAAATGGTTTCAAACAGGTATTGACTGTTTTGGGCGTGTGCTGACTTATGCCTGAAAAGGAAAAGCACAGGAAAATGAAAGAGGGAATGAAACTGCGCATTAGTTCTTAATCAATTTTTTGACAATTGAATTTCCTTGCCAGTTCAAAACTACCTGATACGTGCCAGGTGCCAGATTTCCAACCGGAATAGCTACTGCATCCGCAGACAAGTTATGTGTATCTGCATAAACAATTCTTCCGGAAAGATCTACCAGACTCACTTCTGCATTTTCCAATGATCCGTTCACTGCCAGACGAATTTCGTTCGTTGCAGGATTCGGGAAGATATCCAATTTGAAGTTGGAAGCCAATTCCATAACTGATAGTTCGCTGCATCCTACAAAATAAGTTCCGTTGGTTCCTGTACTCGCTCCGGTTCCTCCTGCAAAATTCGTCGTAGGGTTTACAACTGCAGCAGAACAGATCGGAACAAAAACCTTCACGCGGCCACCACCTCCGGCACCGCCACTTTGACCCGGATTCCCATTATTTGAAGTCAGTGATTGCGAGCCGCAGAAAGTAGCAGAATAGTTACAAGACACTCCGTTTCCACGAGAACCTCCCGAACCACCTGAACCACCTTTTGCAGATAATGTTCCCGTGATTGATGCGTCGCCTTCAGCAAAAAGTAAAATTCCTCCTCCGGAACCTCCTCCTGCTCCACCGGCACCACCTGCTCCTGTTGAAAGAGTAGCTTCTCCGCAATCATCACAACCATCCGAACAACATTTCGGAGTTGCACCACCATTACCACCTTGTCCTCCTGATTGACCATCACCGCCATTTACGGTAATTGTACCCGACAAAGTCAAATTATCTGAAGCGCGAAGAATTACTGATCCTCCACCGTTTCCACCATTTCCACCGGCCAATCCGATGTCGAAAGATCTTCCTCCGCCACCCGCTCCGGAACCACCGGAACCAAGCTGAATATCCATTCCCGACAATGTTCCGTATACAGCACCTGTAGCACCACCGTTTCCGCCGCTTCCTCCCTGAACAGGGTAAGCAGATGAAACACTCAAACCGGAAGCAACATAATCCGAAGAACCTGCTCCGCCGGAACCACCGGAAGTACCTGTTCCACCATAACTTGCACCGGCTCCCGCACCGGCTCCACCGGAACCTGCAATCATTCCTGCTTCATCAGAATTGTTCAGACAAATCTGTTTCGGGCCGGAACCTGTAGCTCCAACAGATGCATTTGTTCCTGCTCCGGGACCTGTTCCCGGCAAACCGGATGTTCCGCCACTCAACTGAACCAATCCTGTGTTGTCTTTATTTGAACACGAATTAATCCCCGTCTGATCTCCAGTCAAACTGTTTACCGTTTGTCCCGGTGCGCCTCCAACTCCGCCGATATATCCGGCGTAATCTCCGTTTATCGTTCCATCAATTACAATTTCGGACGCGATAATCTCTAACGTTCCGCAAGAATTAACGGAATGAGGCTGTACAAAAACCGTTGTTCCAGAGTTTACCTGAAACTTTCCGGTAACGCGGTATACTCCTGACATAAATGTGGAGCTGCTGACAATCATGTTGCCAGAGACATCTGTAGTATCACATTGAGCTTTTGCTGTTTGTGCGAACACGATGCAAAGCCCTAAAAAAATTCGTTGCTTAATCATTACTGAGTTTATTAGTGTAAAATTTTTAGAAAAACGGTACTCTCGTCATCGCTGACTTTGAGAATATAAGTTCCCGACACAGCATTATCAGCCGGAATAAGGATTTGTTTATTGGAGTTATTCGATGCTTTTTCGGAATGGATCAATTGTCCCTGAAGAGACCAGACTTCGATCATCAATTCGTTTCCGTTAAATCCTGACCACCGGACAGGAATGTAGTTATTGTCCTGCCAGGAATTTGTCCAAACCTTCGGAGTTACATTCGATTCATTCAAAAGTCCTGCCGTGCAATTGATCGAATTATCCAATTCCACATAAAAAGTATCGACAATGCATCCGTTGGTATCACTTGCCAGGTACATGGTAGTATGTGTGACGATCACGGACAAGGAATCTGCCAGAACCTGAGTGGGCTGCCACAACACTTTTCCGGGAAAGGAAGGAACCAGGTTGACAATATCGTTCTGGCAAGCAAGCAAATGCTGAGAAGTTCCTGCATTCTTGATAATTGAAAAGCGATCCAAAACAGAACCGGTAGTGGTAACGAAAGCTGCATCCAGTCTGTTTTTATGAATCTCAATGCTTAAACTTCCCATGTTGTCCTTGTCGGAATAACTACAAATCGGATGCGGCCAGCTGGAAGAAACAGAGCTCAGTTTTCCGGAGCTTCCGACCACAGCATAAACGGTTCCTTTATGAGATTTCGAATAGCTTGTTTCTTTTTGATACGGGCAATCATCCAGATTTCCTCCCGAACCGTTGTCTTTAATCATTTGCTGCACGAGAGTTCCGGATGTTCCGTAATGAGAATCAATCAAGAAGCTGCGTTCGTAGGAATGGCTGTGTCCGTTTAAAACCAGATCGACCCCGTATTGTTCCAAAATCGGAAGAATATTTTCACGCATATCTTCACATTCGCCATCAATAAAAATGGGATTGTCAGAATCGTGACTTCCTTTCGTATACGGAGGATGATGCCAATAAGCGATGATCCATTCGGAAGTAGTTTGCTGTAAATCCGAAATGAGCCAGGTTGCCATTGAAGCCGTTCCCGAACGATCTTCGTCATAGCTGTCCAGAACAATGAAATGGATATTTCCGTAATTGTATGAATAGTATTTTTCTGTTCCGGAAGCCACTCCGCCTGCTTCTCCGTTTGTCGGAAGATTGAAAATATCAAAGTACGCAGGTGAAGGTGAAAAAGGAATGTGGTTGTTGTAATCGTGATTTCCCAATGCAGGCCAGCAAACTGTTTTTGAGATCAGATCGGCATACATCTGACTGAACAATGCTGTTTGGTAGCAACTTTGTGTTCCGTCACTGATTCCGTTTCCATAGGCATTGTCTCCCAACATGATCCAACCATCGGTATGCTTGTTTTCATTGTAGATCAGATAACCATCTCTCACTGCACGCTGATTTCCATCCGACATTCCGGCATCACCAATTGCCCAGAAACGGTACAAATCGTCAGAGCCTTCCGTTGGACTTGTTTTGAAATACTGATCCGTATGCGCTTGCATCAATTCCGCCGATGAGGTTCCGATCGAGTAATAGTATGTTGTTTTTGGCTGCAAACCAGAAATTTGTAAAGTATGTTCCGTTGAATAAGGGAAAACAGTTGCCGAAAGAGTCAGATTATTCGGGTTTGTTCCGTAGCGCACTTTTGAATCGCAGGGAACATTTGTCTGCCAGCGAACAATCATTGAACTTGAAGTTCCGGTATTCAGATACGGTTCTCTTGTAACCTGAATTACCTGAGGATTCTGAGATCCGCTCAAGGAAAGATTAAAACTGATATCCGAACTGCTTCCTTCGTCCTGATGAATTTCCACCGCAATCACATTGTTTCCGCTTGTGAGAAGTCCGGGGCTAAAGGCAAAATTGTGGTAATCGTCTTCTGCACCAAAAGAAATGGTTGAAGAAGCAGCTGTTTGATAGGAAATAGTTCCCGACGGCATATTCGTTCTGAAAACTTCCGTACCGTTTACGTACACCACAGCTCCATCATCACGAAGAACAGCACCTAGTATTTCCTGATACTGTGCAGGATTCGAAACGTAAAAAACTTTTCGGAAGTAAGTGGTGATGTATTTATTGCCGGAGCTTGGTCCATAAGAAACAACCGTTTGTTCATCTCCGTCACCATAACCCAATTCGGCAGGGCCGGCAGACCAGGAATTATCATTAAATGAAGACTCTTTCCAGGAAGTTCCCAGATCCGTTCCGCTATCATTATACTTCCAGGTACTGCCTGAAGATAAAAGCACGGTTTGCCCTTCAATAACGCTGGAGAGTAGTAATTGCAGGGCAATAAGCAGAAGTAGTTTTTTCATAATCTTTTTCGCATTACAAAGGAACTCACGGTATTTAAACACACTATTCAGAGTCTATTAAATAACCGTTAGAATGTTGATTAACAATTAGAAGCAATTATTAAATCGGTTCATCCTTTGAGTTAATGTTTACTGTTTTTTAATATTTTCCACCCCAAACCCGTGCGTTCCATTCAGGAACACTTTCGAAGTGGGGTAATTTGAACGGTTTTTGAAGCAATCCTGCAGTATCCGTCAGTGTTTTTAAGAACAGAATAATATCCTGCTGCTCCTGATTGTTCAACTGCAACGAATCAAATGGCAAGGTTTGATTGGGAACCGGATATTTCAATCCTTCTCCGCCTCCTTTTTTGTAAAAATCGAGTACCTGATTCAAATCGGAATAAACTCCGTTGTGCATGTACGGTGCTGTTAATTCGCTATTGCGAACGGAAGGAGTTTTAAACGCGTACTTCTGCTTTTCAACATACGTCACCTTGTAGCGGCCCATATCAGGATCCAGCGAACGGTTTTCTTTGGTTTGAGGTGTTCCCAAAATCTCGTACTCAGAATCCATAAAGTATGGTGGAACTGTTCCGTTAAAAAGCGGAAAGAAATGACAGGAACCGCAAAGCGCTTTTCCGGCAAAAAGATTGTACCCGTTTACCTCTCGCGAACTCAATGCACTGCGGTCTCCGGACAAGTAGCGGTCAAAACGGCTGTCCATAGCAATGAGTATTTTTTCGTATTCTGCAATTGCTTTTTGAATGGCATATTCTGAAATAGCTGCATCTTTCTGAACAGTAAATGCTTCCTTGAATAATTCTTTGTATTCCTGGCTTTTTCTCAGCTTCAAAACCACCTCCGAAAGTTTGCTTCCCATTTCGCGTTCGTTGTGAACCACGTCGCGGATCTGCTGTTCTATTTGATAAGCCTTTCCGTCGTAAAAGAATGCTTTTTGGTACAACACATTGATCAATGACGGCGCGTTTCGTTCCAGAAAACCATCCTGATTAAATGCCTGACTGGTTTTCAATCCGTCCGTAAAGGCTTTATCCGGTTGGTGACAGCTGCTGCACGACCGTTCGTTATTTGCGGAAAGAATGGGATCGTAAAAAAGCAATTTCCCCAAAGCAGCTTGCCGCTCCAGATTTGACACATCGGAATAATAGATCGAAAAGAATTGCGGATTTAAAGTTTCCTTTGAAAACAAGCGTTCAGAATCCAGACGAAGAGCTTGTTTGTGATCTGACCACGGCAAATTTAAAGCGCGGTGCAGAAGAACCAGATTCAGATTGATCTTCTCGACATAAAACGTAATAAAGTCCAGGCGGTTAAACGTATCGAAATCCGGGTTCTTTCTCAACATTTTCTGTGCATTCAGAATGCTCTCGTTCAGCGTTTGAAAGCGGATCTTCAAGTCGCCTTTTGTTCCATACTTCAGTCGAAAGAGCTTGATTAACTGCGACATCGATGTCAGGTTTTCATCTATTTCCTGAAGGTTTGTTTTGGTGAATGTTGCATCATATCCGTTGAGATTCATAGCAGCAATCCGCACCAGTTGCAGCTGAAACATTTCCAGATAAATGTGGTCTTTCAAAGTCACAGACAAGCAGGCATTTTTCAATTCCTGAAAAACAACAATTAAATCCACGACCTCTTTCTCCAAAGCTTTTGAATCAATCTCCTCTCCCGAAAAAAGGATTTCTTCTATGCGCTGAAAACCACAAGGATCAACCACAAAACCTTCTTCGTATTCTGAAAATTTCGGAACAAGCGCACCATTGATCTGATATTTTGCCTGAACGGGTGAAACATGTTCAACAAAGAACTCAATATGCTTGTAGTAATATCTGCTTTTGAAATAATGATCTTTTGATTTGCCTAAATCGCCCAAATCAGATTGAAAATCTTTCAGTTCATCAATCACCAATTGAAGTTCCTGAAGCACATATTGATTGAAGCTGAATTTCTCTTCCACAACAGCGGAAGAATGTTCCCGGATGCTCATCAAAGAGGTTGCGGCAACAAGAAATACAACAAGAAAAGCAGAAACTCGCATCATTTGTTCCGGGGTATTGCAATTTGAATCATGATCTTAATGGAAGCAGATCTTCCATTGTTTTTCAACACCATTCACCTGTAATCTCAGGTAATAAACTCCTTTACTCAGGTTCAGTTCCCGGGCATTCAGTTCAAATTCGTGAATCCCCTGAGACAATTGTGTCGGATGAACAACAGATTCTGCGATTCCCAACAAGCTTAAAACCTCTGCTTCCAGCGAAAAATCCCGATTTGATTCCAAACGAATCAGCATTTTTTCTTTCGCCGGATTTGGGTATATTTTTAAATCCACTCCATTTACCGACTCCACCAAAGAACTTGTTTGATCTGCAGAAACGGAAGTGTACATCGTGTCACTGGAAGAACAGCCATTTGCGTCCGTAAACTCGTAAACGATTGCATACGGCCCGCCAACTCCGGCAGCAAACGGATCAAAGACAGACCCGGAGACTCCCGTTCCGCTAAAAGTTCCACCAGAAGGATTTCCAAGCAATGACGCTCCCGGATCATTTTCAATGTAATTTGCATTCAAACCGGTGAAACTTACCACTGGCAATGCAAAAATCTGAACCGGATCAGCCAATTGTGTCATCAAAGACGGATTGGATGCCGCGATGCGCAATAAATAACCAGCTCCGGTTGGCAAACTCATCGGAACGATTGAATGAAACGTTCCGGAACCCGTTCCTGTTTGTGTTTCCAAAATCAAAGGATTTGAAAAAGATCCCGCAGCATCACTTAACTGCAATTCAAATTCATTCGCCGGGTCAAATGTTCCCTGAGTAAGGTATGTCACCTGAATTTCATCACCGACACAGTATGCGCTGGTTGTCAATGCAGGAATCTGAACTCCCGGAGGAATCGGCAAGACGGTAACAAGTGTTGTATCGGCGCTCGAACACGCATTTGCATCCGAATAAGTATAAACAATTTCATGTGCTCCCACTCCGGCTGCAACCGGGCTGAAAACCAACGCATTTACTCCCGGACCTGAAAAAGTTCCTCCGAATGGTGTTCCCGTCAATGGAACGTTCGGTTCATTTTCAACGTAGCTCGCATTTAATCCGGAAATACTGACAAGCGGCATTTCGTGAATTTGAAGTCCCGAAAGAACCGGACCGACTGTATTCGGATAGCTGCTGACAATTCTCAAGCTGTACGAACCATTTGGTAAATTATCCGGCAGCATTGCCTGAAAACTTCCTGCTTGATTTCCGGAAATCGTATCCAATTGAACCGGTGTTCCGAAAGTCCCGTTTGCATCACTCAACTCAAGAATGAACAGATTGGAGGGTCTGAAATATCCGTTCAATGAAAAATCAAGCTGAAGCTCTTCACCCACACAATAATTCACTGTCGTCGGGGTGTTTAAAGTGCTTGTCGGTAAAATCACGTTGATATACACTGAATCGGACACACATTGGTATTGATCCGTAACCACTTCAAAACCGGATTGCTCAGGAGAAACTTCGTTTGAGCGGTTCGTTGAACCATTTGAAGACCAGTTGTATTCACCGACCCACGAAGCTGAAAGCGTTGCGGAATCACCGTAATTCAGCGTCAGTGTATCGCGCTTATTTGCATTTTTGATGATCGTAAAATTATCGCGGATCACTCCGTCTGCACACAGCCATTTCACATCCAGTCGATTGGCTTCAAACTCCAACAAGAGCGATCCTCCATCGTTAGAATTTGCAAAAGGCAATGCATCATGCGGATAACCGGCCTGGGTTCCTCCCAATTTTCCGGAAGCACCACTCAAAACATACACCGTTCCTTCCAACGTATGATTCGTTGAATCTTTGACATAGGTACATGAATTCACAGATCCGTCGTACTTTCCGGAACTTTGACTCAAATTATGTACAGCAGGATTAAAAGAAGATTCATTTCCGTAATGTCCGTGCATCAGTTTTGACCGTTCGTAGTCGTGGCTGTGTCCGCAAAGAATTAAATCGACTCCTTCACGCTCCAAAATCCGGATAAAATTCTGGCGGATGCTGATTAATTCGCCCTCCGTATCGGAATTATGTGATCCTTTGGTATACGGTGCATGATGCCAATACGCAACAACCCACGGTTTGTTATTTGCTGCCAGATCTGCTTTGATCCACTGAACCTGTGCTCCAAGGGTATCGTACAAACGTGTCGTGTTGTCTTCCTTTCCATAGGAATCCAGAGCAAGAAAGTGAATGTTTCCGTAATCGTATGAATAAAATGCTTCCGTTCCCGAAGGTACACCTCCTGCTTCACCGTTGCCCGGCAAATCAAAAATATCAAAGTAAGGAACTGCATGGTCATTCTGACGGGAACCGCTATTGGCATAATCGTGATTTCCTGGCGCAGGCCAAAGAGGTGTATTACGCATTAAGTTGGATTCGTAGATATCGAAGAAATTAGAAGAATATTCCTGCTCCGTTCCACTGTTATAAGCGTTATCTCCCAGCAACAACCAGCCATTCGCTGATTTTCCGTCCATGTATTCCAGGTAACGGTCGCGAACATTTCGCTGATGTGTTGTATTTGTACCGCAATCGCCACTTACCCAAAAAGTATATTTTCCTTCCGATCCGTTAAGCGGAGCTGTGATAAAGTAATTATTCGTATCGCCCTGAATCACTCCGACGGAAGTTCCTATCGCATAAAAGTATTTGGTATTCGGGGTTAAACCGGAAAGCGTTACGATATGATCCGTAGTTGAGGCTGGAAGAGCAACTTCCTGCGTCAGGGCAGCTGCACTTGTTCCATATTGAACTTTGGTATCAACCGTCACATCTGTTTTCCAATGTAAAATGACGGAGTTTTCTGTCAATGATTGAATGTAAGGACCTCTTTCCAAAGATGCTCCACCCGGAACCGGAGCCAAGGCAAGAATTTCCATATCGAAACTCAAGTCGCTGCTTGAACCGCTATTCTGATGGATTTCAACGGCAATGGTATTAGATCCCGAAACGAAGAAAGAAGCCGGAACAGAAAGAGTGAATGCATTCAAATCAGCTCCGTCATCCGAGCACGCAGCACTTGCAAACGTATTGTAAGCAATTGTTCCTGCGGGCATATTATTTCTCCAGATTTCAGTCCCATTCACATAAACAACTGCTCCGTCATCCCTTCTGACTTTAAACAAGAAGGATTGATACAGATTGATGTTTGAAATCGAAACTGATTTTCTAAAATAGCTTGTCGGATATTTGTTGGTACATGAAGGATTTTGAGTTACAGTTCCACAAGCATTGATGAGTGTTGCTTCATCAGAATCTCCGTAGCCAAATTCTGCATTTCCGGAAGCCCAGGAAGCATCGTTAAAACCTGCTGCAATCCACGAAGTTCCCTGATTGGATCCGTCATCTTTATATTTCCACGAAGCCCCAAGTGCAACAACCTGTGTTTGCGACGGAGCTTCCAGACCTATCATTTCCATATCGAATGATAAATCACTGCTGGTATTGTTTCGTTGGTGAACTTCTACTGCAATGACATTGGTTCCTGTTACGAAACCTGCTGTTGCAGCATCCAGCGTACTTGTCTGAATTCCATTTCCGTCATCGGATGCGTCGCCTGATGCCGTTGTATTGTACAAAACGGTTCCGGAAGGCATATTGTTTCTCCATACTTCCGATCCGTTGACGTAAACAACGATTCCGTCGTCCCGTTTACAGTTTAGCTGAATCTGCGCAAAATCATTGATGTTTGCGATTACAACCGATTTTCTGAAATAAGTCGTGAGGTATTTATTCGTACTTGAAGGACCGTAGCTTACAACTGTTGATTCATCTCCGTCACCGTAACCAAGCTGACCATTTCCGGAAGCCCAGGCGCTGTCGTCAAAACCTGCAGCTGTCCATGCCGTTCCCTGATTACTTCCGTTATCCAGATATTTCCAACTCGCATTGTAGTTAAACAGGGTTGTTTGCCCGATAGCGAAATGACAGAATAACAAGAGTGATAAAAAACAAGTTCTCATGAATGCAAAAATTTTGTTGCAAAGAAAACAAGGTACTTTATCGTTTTAGTAGGGTCAATATTAAATCAGTTACCCGCCATATTAAACTTGCACTAAGCAAATTTGAACCAGCTATTAAATCGCGTTAAATTTCAGTTTCCGATCACTTCATTTTGATAAATATTTAATGAATCCGCCTATCTCTGTGAAGAGAATCAATTTCTACGTAACGCTCGCATTACATACAAAGTAAAAAGGAGTCGTCATCCCGATATAAAATTACCGGGAGACGAGCTCCTTTCTTCTATTCGGTTTTACCCGAAGAGCCCGATGATTTAGGTTTTACGTCAGGCTTTGTTATCTTTTGAACGGTTTCGGTTTTCTTTTCCGGATCCATCATTTCCATGAGTTTTAATCCTAAAAGACCATCCATTGCCGTTCCTCCTTGTTGTCCGTTTCCGCCGATCAGAACATCAGGAATTAATTTGATATTTCCTTTAGAAAGCTCTTCGGTGATTTTGTAACGTGTAAAGTTTTCACCACCCAGCGCTTTCACTGCCAATTCATAAGCTTCGGCCGTAGATTTACCGATTGCTAAAATCTTACTCGCTTCCGCAGAACCGGTTTTTGAAATGCGTTCAGCTTCTGCATCTGCTTTCAATTTCACGGCTTCCGAATCTGCTTTGGCGCGGGCACGTGTAGATTCTGCTTCTGCCAATGCACGCATCTTGGTAGCTTCCGCCTCCGCTCCGACTGCCAATTTCACTCCGGATGCATCTCCTTCTGCTTTTTTTACCGTTGCATTTGCAGTACGTTCTGCAATTTCCACACTTTGTTGTGCTTTTACGATGTCTTTTTGCATATCTGCAATCGCGGTTTCTTTTTCCATCCCCTGGCGCGTTTCCTGTGCTTGTTTCTGGGTTTCATAAGTCACCTTTTGCTCTTCCGCAATTTTACGATCCGTCAGCGTCTTCATCAAAGATTCCGGTGGAACGATATCTCCGATTAAGGTATCAACCGCGTTCACGTTGTATTCATCCAACACCTTCTTGATGTGTTCCTTTGCAGATTCCTGTCTTTCCTTACGTGTCGACAAGAAAGCAATCACATCGCTGTCCTGTGCCGAGTTCCGGAAATAGTTACCAATGGTTGGCTCCAGAACCTGTGTTACCAGGTTGACCATGTTCCCGAAACGCGCAATAACCTTCGGAGCTTCGTTTGTAGGTACGTGAATGATCTGTGAAACGTCCAGATTGAACGGGAAACCATCTTTCGAGCGAACCGTAATCGTAGACAGGTTTTTATCCAGATTGTGCGATTCACTGCGCGCCTGTGCCCAGTTCAATACCAGATTCGTCGTAGGAACCAATTCCACCTTCATCGTGTACTTGTTCACCGGATATTTCCCCGGACCAAAAGGCTCCGACCAAACTCCCTTACTTCCTTTCTCCACGATATTCCCGTGTTTGAAATCCGTTCCTGTTAAATCTTTTCCATCCTGACCGATGTAAGAGATCACCACTCCAACATACCCGATCGGAATTTCAGTCATCGGAGTTTCTTCCACTTGCAAAGCCCATGGATTTAAGTTGTAAGATCCCGCCAAAATAACCGTTGGCTGCAAACCGCGATTTCCACCGTTTTGCAAAAAGTTATCGAAATCCTGGAAATTGTTGTGTCCGCCGACAGCCTTTCCTGCAATTTCTCCGTGTTCGATCGGCATACCGTCCAACGTTGTAACAATCCCAACCATGCTTTCGCGAATACGCACCATCTCAGTTATCGAAACCTGAAAAAGCATCGTATTGATCCGGTAAGAACCTGCGGTAATGTAGTTCGTTTGGCGACCTCGCTGACCGTTGTTCATCAAGAACATATTTGCATCCTGAAAGTTGTCGCATTCGACTTTTCTTCCGAGAATATTTCCGGTTGGAATTTCAGCTCCATCTTTCGACAAAACCAAACCAATCTTTCCTTCAGGAATAACGGTAAACTGTTCCATGGTGATTTCGTACTGCCACACCCACATTCCGAAATACAATCCTGGAGCAAGGGTTTTTGCCTGAAATCCGGCTTCTCCGTTTGTTGCAACAATGCGTCCGTCCGGAAGTTCTTTGTGTTCGCCAAAAAGGACAAACTTTTTTGTCACTAATCCGATTCTGTCTTCGGGAACGATGACCATTCCGAACAAGAATCTCAGAATGAATTTGTAGAGGACTAAACAGATTACGATTAATCCGATCCACCAATAACTAAGTAACATTTCTTTCATAAGTTTATATTGTTTAATTTAAAGTTTGGCACGCTACTTGCCGCTCTCAAATTTAGAAGAAACAATTTCAAAACTCCCAGTCGGACCCAGTTTTTTCATTGCACGTAAACTCGTATCAAAAGCTTATGCAATCAATACCGGATCCCGACTTGGGAGCGCCGTTGGCGGCAGGTTGACAGAACGAATCGTTGTTCCTGAACGAACAAAAAAACGTTTGGTCAAACTGCCTTTGACCTATTTCTTCTAAGATGATTCACTTCAGCACCGTACATCCGCCGCTGCGGACGAACATTCAATTCCGATAGGAAGCTTGAGGGAAGTGGCGGTATTCCGGTGGGCTGTATCGCGAACGTGACATTCACGGAGTAAATGTATATATCCTGCAATATTCCAAACAGATTTTAGGATATTTTGACACTTAAGCCTGTATTTTTTCATCCGGAAAAAAGTACTCAAACACCATAGGGAATAAGTGCTGAACACTGTTAATTTCGTCAGAATAATCATTTAAAGAATCAAGTCCTTTTTTTAAATTCATCTTTCGGAATCCGGGAAAATTATTCTGGAATATTTGATTTAGAAGTCTTTTTGTGATGATTATTTCAAACACTATCTTACAAATTTCAAGCTCTTTTCGACCCCGTTCTGATCTGTCACACAGGCAATGAAGTAGCCTTTAGAAAGCGTTGAGACATCAATTGTATTCCCACCTTCAACCATCGTGTGATAAATCAATTGTCCGGAAAGGGAATAAAGATTCAGATCCAGAACAGCGGATTCATCATTTGATTTGACAGAAAGGGTGTTTTCATTTAACAGAGAAAGGATTATTTCATCGGAATCATCCGGAATTGGAATTTCGGGATTCGACAATTCTTTCATCGTGACACGCACAAAGTAGGTGTTTTCAGCATTGTGATAATCATCTCTGAAACGGAACAACCCAGCGGATTTAACGATTCCTTTCTGCCAAAAATGATCTCCGTGATATGAAGTGACACTCCAGTGTTGCGTCAACGAAACCAGATCGCCTTCAAGAACCAAAAGCACTGAATCCAGATCATCTGCTCCGATAACTCCCGGGCACACTTCGAAAATGAAGTCTGTATTGTAAATGAGAGAATCTCCCGGATTGATCGAAACTTCGTAGAGCTTTGGGTCAGTAGTGCTCTGTTCAAAAGCTTCCGTACATTCAAAAAGGTCAAAGTAAAAGCCTCTGATTTGAAACAAATCCGTTTTAGTTCCGTGATGATATGTCAAGTTGCATTTGGATTCACACTGAGCTCCCTTTTCCTGAGAAAATCCGCTTAAGGAGCTGATAATGGCAGTAATAAAAAGTAGTCGTTTCATGAAGCTATAACGCACAAACGAATCAAATAGTATAATCAACTCATTTTCAAGGCATGAAAAAAGGCTTCCAGTTTCCTGGAAGCCTTCGCTTATTTTAATTTCAATTGAATTATCCGTTCAATGCTTCCGCACCACCAACGATCTCAAGGATTTCGTTTGTAATGGCAGCCTGACGTGCTTTGTTATAGCTCAACTTCAAATTGCGTTGTAATTCTTTCGCGTTATCCGTTGCTTTGTGCATTGCAGTCATACGTGCTCCGTGTTCAGATGCATTTGAATCCAATAATGCTTTAAACAACTGGATTTTCAATGATTTCGGGATCAATTCTTCCACGATCTCTTCTTTCGAAGGTTCGAAGATGTAATCTCCTGCTTGCTTATCATTCGCCTGAGCTGTAGGAACAATCGGCAGTAACTGTTCTTCTTTCACTTCCTGAGAAGCTGCATTGATAAATGAATTGTAAACTACAACTACTTTATCAAACTTCTTCTCCAAAAATGCCTTCATTGCAAATTCAGCAATTACAGAAACATTTCCGAATGATAGATCTGCAAAGATATCTTCAGCAATTCCAGTTCCGGTAGTATTGAAATACATATCAGAACGCTTGAATGCATCTTTTGCTTTTTTACCAAGACATAACAAACTCACATTGGAGTTTGAATACTCTTCGTTGATTGCCAGATTGACGCGTTTGATGATGTTGTTATTGAAACCACCACACAATCCACGATTAGATGTAATTGCGATAATCAATACGTTTTCAACCGGACGAGAAGCAGCCAATGCATTTTCTGAAATATCCAACGAAGCAGTCAAATTACCTAAAATCTCTTGCAATTTTTCAGCATACGGACGCATTTGAGTAATTGCATCCTGCGCACGCTTCAACTTTGCAGCAGAAACCATCTTCATTGCAGAAGTAATCTGCATGGTAGATCCTACTGAAGTAATTCGATTTCGTATTTCCTTTAAATTCGGCATATCTTTAATTTAGAATTGAAAATGTAAAATTGATAAGACCTGAATCCCCCTTTTACATTCTCAATTTTCAATTTTCAATTAATATTTTGAAGCGATCTCTTTCGCAACTTTTCCTAAAAGATCTGTATCAGCATCTTCGTATTTTCCAGCTTTCAAACGAACCAAAACATCTGAATGTTTCGCTTCCAAGAAATCCAAATATTCTTTTTCGAATTCTTTTACTTTGTTTACCGGAACGTTTTGCATCAATCCTTTTGTACCAACGTAGATGATAGCAATTTGCTTTTCTACCGGGTATGGATCTCCTTCACGTTGTTTCAAGATCTCTAAGTTACGAGCACCTTTGTCCAATACTGATTTTGTAGCTGCATCCAAGTCTGAACCAAACTTAGCGAACGCTTCCAATTCACGGTATTGAGCCTGATCCAATTTCAAAGTACCTGCTACTTTTTTCATGGATTTGATTTGCGCGTTACCTCCTACACGAGATACAGAGATACCTACGTTAATCGCCGGACGGATACCTGCGTTGAACAAGTCACCTTCCAGGAAGATCTGACCATCCGTAATCGAAATTACGTTTGTAGGGATATACGCGGAAACGTCACCTGCCTGTGTTTCGATAATCGGAAGAGCTGTTAATGAACCACCACCTTTCACCAATCCTTTGATAGACTCAGGAAGGTCATTCATTTGTTGTGCGATATTGTCATCAGCGATGATTTTCGCAGCACGCTCCAACAAACGGGAGTGAAGGTAGAATACGTCACCTGGGTAAGCCTCACGGCCCGGAGGACGACGCAATAACAAAGATACCTCACGGTAAGCTACCGCTTGCTTTGATAAATCATCAAATACGATCAATGCAGGACGTCCTGAATCACGGAAGAACTCACCGATTGCAGCACCAGTCATTGGAGCATAGAACTGCATTGGAGCCGGATCAGAAGCATTTGCAGCAACGATTACCGTGTAAGCCATTGCACCTGCATCTTCTAATTTTTTAACTATTCCTGCAACCGTTGACCCTTTTTGTCCTATTGCTACATAGATACAGAAAACAGGTTCTCCACGGTCGTAAAATTCTTTTTGATTAATAATTGCATCGATTGCAACAGTTGTTTTTCCTGTTTGGCGGTCACCGATGATTAACTCACGTTGTCCACGACCAATCGGAATCATTGCATCAATCGCTTTGATACCTGTTTGAAGAGGTTCAGTTACCGGTTGACGGAAGATAACTCCCGGAGCTTTACGCTCGATCGGCATTTCATACAATTGACCTGCGATAGGACCTTTTCCGTCGATTGGGTTACCGATAGTATCCACAACACGACCAACCATTCCTTCACCAACGTTAACAGAAGCAATACGATTCAAGCGTTTTACAGTGTCACCTTCTTTTACTCCAGAAGAGCGACCCAACAATACAACCCCTACGTTATCTTCTTCCAGGTTCAACGCAATTCCTTGAAGAGCTCCTTCGAACTCAACCAATTCACCGTATTGAACTCCTTTCAATCCGTAAACGCGAGCGATACCGTCACCGATTTGTAAAACTGTACCTACTTCTTGCAATTCAGCTTCTGAACGAAACCCTGCTAATTGCTCTCTTAAAATCGCAGAAACTTCTGCTGGTTTAACATCTGCCATGTTTTCCTTTTTTTATGTAGAGTTACCCTCTTACTACCTTGTTAAACGTTGTTTCAATTTATTAATTTGTGATGCTACTGAAGCATCAATCTGGTTGTCACCCATACGAACGATAAACCCTCCAATCAAATCTGCATCAATTTTCTCAGTCAATTCAACAGTTCCTGTTGTGGAAGCCTGAACTTTCGAAAGGATTTCTTTTTTGACTTTATCATCCAATTTTTGAGCGCTGATCAATGTCACCGGAACAATTCCCTGATGTGCTTTCAAAAGTACATCAAAAGAACTTGCTATCTGAGACAAATATCCTTCACGACCATTCTTTACAATCAACTCAACGAATAGGTTTGTTACTTTGTCGAATTGGTCAAATACTGCATTTAATACATTCAACTTTTGATCTGCTTTCACAATCGGGCTCTCAAGCATTAGCTCCAGATCACGATTTTCAGCACATACCGTTGCCATGTATTTCATATCTGCCGCGATAGCATCCACTTTGTTTTGTTCGATCGCAAGATCCAACAAAGCTTGTGCGTAACGGGAAGCTGATTTTGAAATCTTCATTTCTATCGATTAGTTCAAGTTAATATCACCTGCCATTTTCTCTGCCAACGCTTTTTGCTTCTCATCGGAAGAAAGTTCTCCACGAATGATTTTCTCAGCGATCTCCAATGAAATTGCAGCAACTTGTGTTTTCAATTCAGCAATTGCAGCTGTTTTCTCAGTATTGATTGTTGCACGAGCAGATTCAACGATTTTGTTTGCTTCTGTTTTCGCAGCATTTTTAGCATCCTCTACCATTTTCACAGCTGTTTCTTTTGCATCTTTCACGATTGCATCACGTTCAGCTCTTGCTTCTTTCAACAAGTTTTCGTTTTGAGCCTGCAAAGCATGCATTTCAGCTTTTGTTTTCTCTGCCAATTCCAAAGCATCAGAAATTTTTTGCTCACGTGCATTTACAGAAGCCAAAATCGGTTTCCAAATGAACTTAGTTAAAATAACAAGCAACAAAACGAACACTAAGCCCGTCCAAAAAAGTAATCCTAAATCCGGTGTAATTAAACCCATCTTATATCAATTTTAATTTTTCAATTTGTTGTAAAAAAGGCTTGTCACAACCAACCGTTGCAACAAGCTCTTTTTAATTACTTCGCGTTTCCTAGTAGACCAACTACTACACCGAAAAGTGCAACACCTTCGATTAACGCTGCTGCGATAATCATAGCTGTTTGAATTTTTCCAGAAGCTTCAGGTTGGCGAGCGATTGCGTCCATTGCTGAACCACCAATTTTACCAATTCCTAATCCTGCTCCTAAAACTGCAAGACCTGCTCCGATTGCTGCGATACTTCCGTACATGCTATATGTATTTAAAAAATTACTAATTAATGGTGTGCTTCTTCAACAGCAGCACCGATAAACAACGCTGACAACATTGCGAACAAGAAAGCTTGTAAGAACGCTACCAACAACTCCAACACAGAGATAAACAATGCCATCGGAACGGATAGTGCTCCCCAAGCCGCATTCTGGTTGATAAAAATAATTGAGATCAATGCCAATATGATGATGTGTCCTGCAGATATGTTTGCAAACAAACGAATCATCAAGGCAAAAGGTTTTGTCAGAATCCCTACCAATTCAATTGGAATCATGATAATCAACAATGGTTTTGGAACACCCGGCATTGCAAAAATATGCAACCAGTAATTCTTATTTGCTGAGAACAAAGTCACCAACAAAGTAGCAACCGCCAGGAACAAAGTCACGGTGATATTACCTGTTAAGTTTGCTCCTCCCGGAAGGAACGGAACCAATCCCAACAAGTTATTAATGAAAATGAAGAAGAAAATCGTCAACAGGTAAGGAACGTACTTTTTGTACTTATGTCCGATATTCGCCTTCGCAATATCATCACGCACCATCACGATTAAAACTTCTAAGTATTTAGCCAATCCTTTCGGAGCAACAGCACCGTGCTTCTTGTAGAAACGAGCCACATTCGACATGATCAACAAGATCAGAATTGCACCCATAAACAAGGAAAGTACGTTTTTCGTAATGGAGAAATCCAAGGGACTTACTGCACCGTGAACATGACCATCTTCGAAAGACAATTCACCACCTTCCAATTTATAGATCTCTTCATGAAACATCGCATATCCCGCTGCAGGACCAACTCCTTTCACGTACTCTACTTCTTCGTTCGTTTTGTGATCGATTGCTGAAGCATGCTCACCATGATAAAAATGCCTGGAAGAAAACGTTTTCAAACCACCATCAATCAAGATGATCGGAAGATAAATTGAAACACTGTTGTGATGACCACCCCACAAGTGCCATTCGTGCGCATCAGAAATGTGGTGCATGATCATTTCACCTACTTCAAACTCTTCTTGTGGAATAGTCTCCTTAGCGTTAGCGTAAGTAGGGGTCAAAATGAGCATTGCTGCTACAAAGGTGAAAAATCGTTTTGCACTGAAAATTAATGACATCGCTTATTATTATTTAGATGAAACCCTAAATTTTGGCGCAAAGGTAGTGAATCTTTCAGAAACACCAAGAAAAAATTGCAAACAAATATGTTTTTACCGCATTCATGGTAAAGAAATTTAACTCATTGAAAAAAAATGATTTTCAGGGGCTTGGTTTTGGGGCAAGTGACGAATGGACATCTGTAAAATATCTTCTGCTGAAGATGCAAAAGGTACAGATTAAATCTTAGGCAAACTGTTCTTGTTAATCTGATTCCTTAGCTGTCTTTTACAACCGTGACTGTCAGGCAGATGATGAAACAGAAACCTGAAGCGCCATGAAACAGGGTATTAAAAATCTGCGAAACTATCGTAATCTGCAGACAGCTCAAAACGTAATTAGCTCTTTCGGACCTTTAACAGCATCCAAAGTGCCTGAGTGAACAACATGGCAATAAAGAAACTCATGAAATACCAAACGAATTCTCTGAATGAATCTTTCCAAACGTATTTCACGATCAGCACAAAAAACAGTACAAGAATCATCTGAATTGCTGTTCCTAAAATGAAGCGTTGAGCCTGGGATTCTGCTGTTGCATTTTTTCCGGAAAGCATAATCGCCGTACTCGAAAAGAAAATCCCTAACAAACCGATGATTCCAGTAAGATGGTTTTTGGGAATAACCCACTCCCATTTCAAACCAACCAATACTAAATAAATCAGGGCAATAACCGTTAAACTCGAAAAGACTCCAACTCGTTTATTCATCTTCTTTTTCTTTTGACATATTGATTACTTCCCGAATAATGAGGTACATCGCCACTACAACACCTGTCAAGGTGCAAATCAACGTGTACATGTTTCCTCCGGGATTGTACTTTCCATCCAACCAAACTCCTAAAAGAGCTGCTCCGGTGATGATTGCTCCCATCTGAAGAGCTGCACCACTGAACCGGACGTAATTCTTAATCTGCTTTCTTGGTTTTTCTTCCATGACACACTTATTTGATTCAATAGTTCTCGTCAAAGAACAACTGGTACTCATCCAGTTTACCAGTATCAAATAAGGTAAGCAAATTTTTCTCGGAAATAAATAAAATTTTCATTTTTTGCATATCAAGCAAATGGTTTCTTGTTCGTTTATAGAACGAAACATAGGATGCCGCTTCAATCTCATCCTTGAATTGCTTGATCAGGATTACATTGTCTTCCTTCAGAACTTTTGATGTAATGGTCAGCTTTTGTTTGCTGTAATACTCTTTGTTGAAGTCCACAACGCGCGTTTTAGCGACTACATTGTTTATTTTCTCCGTCAGGAAAACAAGCACAAACATCGGTTCATTTTCCGTATAAGTGTAAATGCTCTTGTTCGTGAAATCAACCGGTTCATTTTTGGAATATCCGTTCAGAATGATCTTCTTCATCTCCATTGCTTTGGCAGCCTCGGGAGTTTTCGGATAAAGCGCAATTAAGGTATCCAAAGTCGGCAAAATGGTCTTTTTGTCTTCATACATTTTTGCCTGAGCCATCGCTTTCAGTAAAATATATTTGCTTCGGTACGGATTCTCTTTTTCTTCTGCAAGAACCGTATTGGCTTTCATAATTACCGGATAATACAAACCTCTTTCGTAGCGGTCCAAATCCGTCAGGTATGCTTCCTGCGTTAACTTTTCGCGTTCCTTTTTCTTTATAAAGTAGTCCGGATCTCTCAAATAACCCGCATAATCGGAGGTCGGATAATTGATCAAAATGTAATCTTTCTGTTCAACTGCAATCGGATCATCCGGATTGTGCAGTTTATAAATCTGATATGCTGCCATAAGCTTCATATCGCTTTCAAAATCCTTCTCCAACATCGTGCGGTATTGTTTCTCCGCAAGAGGCGTTTCATTCAATTGTTCGTTGTAAATCCCTCCGGCGTCGAAATAAGCATTCATCATTCTGGAACGCGATGCCTGCAAAGCCGAATCAGACAAGGGAAGTTTAGCAACCAACATTTCAGGAGTCAAAGAATCCAACAAGCTTCCACCGTTATTTTTAGACGTCGCTTTTGTTGTTGAACTTGTGTCGGACCCATCTGTGAAACTTGCAAAAACAACCTTTTCGGATCTTCTCCAGTCATCTTCATTTTCACGTTGACCCCATTGTTTTCTAAACTCTTCAAATCCTTCTGTTTTCGCCTTGTCGTTGTTCCAGTAGAATTTATTTCCACCACCACCGGAAGTAGATTTCTTGTTCTGAATCTCCTGAAGCGCCGCCAATCTGATCGCATCCTGGCGCTGACGCTCTTCTTCTTCTTTCTTCAGTTTTTTAATGACTCCTTCTGCAAATTCAAGCTGTTCTGAAGGAGATAATTTTGCGACGCGCTGAACACTGTCTTCGTATTGAGCCGTTTCAATCGCAGTTACCAGACTTTGAAGTTTGGACGCTTTATTCTGAATCGCTTCGTAATTCGGATACGTTTCCGGAATCACTTTCGCGCAGCTGTCGTAATATTTTTGAGCACCCAGATAATCTTTCTTTGAAAAACTCATATCTCCAAGCTTCTCGTAGGCCATTCCTTTTTGACGGTTATTCGAAGTGGAATAAAATGCTGAACGGGTATAATTTGCCTTTGCTCCTTCTTCATTGGATTCCAATTGATCCATTCGGGCAAGCGTAAAGTAAATCTGATCCTTAAACTCCGCATTTTTCGTGTCGCGAAGCATTTTCTTCAAATTCTTACGCACTTTTTCTCCTCCGGCATTTAATGCATTCTTCAAATTTGCATTGAAGCTCATTTCATATCCGGCATTGTATTTCGCCACGCGATTATAGTGATATGCTGCTTTCACACGATCACCCGCATTTTCATACAACTGACCCAAAATGAAATTGATCCGTGCTTTGTCTTTTGATTTCTTTGCGAATTCCAATGCTTTTGTCAGCGCTTTGATCTCTCCTTCTGCATCTTTTCGTTTTTCACAGAAAACGGCACGTGTAATGGCCACATCGTAACGCAGTTTTTTCGGGAAAGGAGCCATTTCCTTTTCCTTGGATTTCTTTTTGCTTTTTTTCTTTTTGGATTTCGACTTGGATGATTTGGAATCCTTCGACTCTTTCTTCCCGCTGTTTTCCATCTCTTCCTGAGCCTTCTCTAAATTGGCGATCGCAAAGTTTGCCTCTGTGAACTTGCCTTGTTCCATATAGGTTCTTGCCATCCACATTTCAGCAACGTAAGCTGATTTATCGGTAGAGAAAAACTTCTTGGTGTATTCGAAATTCTTGAATGCCAGATCATAATCGCGGCGGTAATAATTCGCTACTCCGATTGTAATCCAGTTCTCATCGATCCAACGATTGTGCTCTTCCTTTTTAGCTGCCGGCTTCTCCATCGAAGGCATAGCATGTCTCTGGATAACCTTCGTACATTTAGCAATAGCCGTATCAATAGGGGAATACATATTCTTTACTTCCTCTTCGCTCGGCAATTGCTGAACAGGAAGAACCGTATAAAAATCTTCTTTTTGATTTTCACGAAATGTTTTCATAGCACCGTCAAGCAAATCATTTGCATTGAAGTAGCCGTTATAATGTGCTGTTGTACCGTGATATGACCTGCTAAGCAGGGTATTCTTTTCAGTAGAACAAGCCCATATGATGGAAAGAATTCCTAAATAAATCCAAAAATGTAATTTCTTCATTTGAATGAAAAATCTGCGCCGATGTGATTAAAGATTAACTTACAAAAGGCAAATATATTGTTTTGTTTATCAAATCAATTCCAAATCCGGTAATTAGATGACGGATTATGCTAAAAAACAGATTCTGTGATTGTTTTCAGATTTTAGTCGTCTGGATCACAGTTCATCCAAAAGACGGATAGAAATGTATCTATTTATCCTGTAGCAGCAAGGGATGCAGATAACATGATTTCCTCCTGCAAACCCCATTTTTAAGGTTTTACTGCCGAATCCTTGTCGCCATACTTTTGATGGATCTCCAAAATTTGTTTCGCATCATCAGCATCAATCCCCAGGCTATCAGCTATTTCCTTTGCTCTCAACACCTGATCAACTGAGAGTCCGGTGCTGTCTGTTTCGTTGTGAAGAGCATTTTTCAGGAAAATGGTACTTGACCCAAGTGCCGGAACTGTTTTTGTTGAAAGGTCTTTCACAGGTTCGTAAAGCAATGAATTCGCTTTTGTTTTTTGTGGGAAGAAGTTGCTTTTTTCATCGTAAGATTCGATTAAAACCAATAAAACACTCACGATGTAAAGTGATTTGATCGTAGCAAACAACACTCCCAGAAATTTATTCAATGGAGACAATTGAACGACCTGAATCATTTTTTCGATCATTTTACCACCGAAATAGATCATGGCCCCGACTCCCAAAAAAGTCAGCGTGAATGCAACAACGGGCAGGTATTCCGAATTCCAGTTAAAGGTTGTTTTGATCCAATTTGCCGTAAAGTCTGAGAAGTGAATTCCAACATAAATCCCCACCAAAATGGCTAATAATGTAAACAACTCAATGACGAAGCCGTGCTTAAATCCTTTATACGCTCCGTAGAGAATTGGTATCAGAATCAAAATATCCAGAAAATTCATGTCTCAAAATTGGTAAATCCGTTTTGATAAAAACAGATAGGGCGAAAAATTTTTCGCCCTATCTGTTTTAAAATATATTTTATCATTACCCCATATTGGTAAAAACTTGCTGTACATCGTCGTCGTCGTCGAATTTATCAAGCATTTTTTCAATGTCAACCAATTGTGCTTCCGTAAATTCAACCGGTGTTGTTGGGAAACGCTCCAGGTTTGATTTAAGAATTTCAATTCCGCGTTCTTCCAAAGCTGAACCAAGTGTTCCGAAAGCGGTGTAATCTCCATAAACAAAAACGTGCTCGTCTGTTACTTCAATTTCCTCACAACCTGCATCGATCAACTCCAGTTCCAATTCTTCCGGATCCATTCCATCCGTTTTCACCAATTGAAAAACTGACTTTCGGTCGAACATGAATTCCAAAGAACCATTCGGCACGACTCCGCCGCCAGCTTTATTGAAATATGATTTCACGTTTGCTACCGTACGCGTTGGATTGTCCGTTGCACATTCCACATAAACCAACACTCCGTGCGGTCCTTTTCCTTCGTAGTCAACTTGTGTAAATGCTGCAACATCTTTTTGGGCTGCACGTTTAATTGCCGCTTCGATATTATCTTTCGGCATATTCTCGGCCTTCGCATTTTGAATAGCAGTCCTCAACTTGGCATTCGTCGTCGGATCTTGTCCGCCTTCCTTTGCTGCCATTGTAATGGCTTTACCCAGTTTTGGAAACAATTTAGACATTTTGCCCCATCGCTTTTCTTTTGCTGCTCTACGATATTCAAATGCTCTTCCCATTTCTTTCTTATTTAGATTGGCGCAAAAATAATCAAAGTAAGTTTAATTGAAAATGGAGAATGGAAAAATTGATGTGAGCCAAGGGACAAGACACACACAGCCCAGATCAAAAATTGTTTTCCTACTAATTTTTCTTGACTCTTGTCGCTAATAATCTTGACTTCTTTTAACTTCTCATTTTCAATTTTGACTTATCAAAAGTTAATATATTTACAAAATGAAGCTCAGAATGCTAATTTTTATTGCCTTTAGCTTGACCCTTTGTTCTGCAACTGGTCAGAATCTGACATTTCGCCGACCTGATTTCCAAACAAAAACCAGCTTGGTTTACTATTATTTCTGGGAAGAAAATGAAGACGGAAGTATTTCTCCATCCGGAATTCACACTCCTTTCAGTCTAAACCGGATTATTCTGATCGACCCGGCAAAATCTTCCGAAAAATGCACACTCAGTGATTCGGTATTCATGAGAGAAGTGGAATTGATCGGGAGAAGCTACAAACAAAAGAAACTCACTTTCAAGAAACGAAAACAACATCATCATTTCTTTTTCAGAATCTCGTACCCGGAAAAACCTCAGACGGTTGTTTACATCAAACGAAAAGGACAATGGTCGAGCTATCCGATGTCGCTTGTATTGAATTTTGATGCCCGGCCATCCGGAATCCTGCAATTCAAGTATGCCGGATCGGAAATTCATTTCGGAAACTACCCGTCCATACCTGTTTCGCACAACACGTACCGGGTTTATTCTTATTTCAATGCTGAAAACGCAGAGAAGGCAAAACCGGTCTATCAGCATTTGCTTGCGTTTAAGGGCGAAGAATTAAGTCTGCAGCTGATCCAGAATCAACGTCCGAAAGCAAAACGCTATCTGGTTTTTGTCAACGGATACCGCGGACCGAAATTCGACAAGCAGGAAAGCCGGAATGAAGTTTATTTGAACGACCGGACGAATTACTGGTTTAAGATCGATGACCGCTTCATTCAGCGTCTGCATCCAGATACCAGTTTTTATCTGGATGCCAGTTTTCCGGTAAGTACCTCGAATCATTATTCCAAACTGAAATTCGGCTGGAGCTACATCCGCTCTGTGAATACGAATGCATCCGGAAAAGCAGCAAAAAAGTATTCCCGCTTAAATCAGAAATGTAATCCTGAAGGGTTTGATTACCGCTACCAAAAAGGAGTTATCGCGGGAAAGGCATTTCTGAATCAGATTCAGAATACTCCTAAAAGCTATCTGGTCAAAGACACGATTGATTTTGTGTGTCACAGCATGGGCTACGCTTACACCTTGGGTTTGATCGAAACGATCAGAGATCAGGTCGTTCTCGGGAAAATCTATCTGCTTGCTCCCGAAAATGCAGGTTACAAAGGTTTGGACTGGAATCTCTTTGAAGAAGCGTGGCAATATGGTTCCAATCTGGGGCAAACAAATGCAGATCCACTCAGCTGTCAGGACGGCGTGGCTCCTCAAACTGCCGTTTTTGGAATAGATTCATTGAAATCTGCTTGTGTAGGAAGAGTGTTTGCTCCTCAAAGCTGGCCCAACAAACATTTCGTTCATTCACACATGGTCTACAGTTACGACTGGATTTTCGACCGGATTCAAAAAGGACAAGCGGGATACATCCATTAGACATTTTTTGGATATTTAAGACTACAGGATTTTAGGATCTCAAGGCTTTTAAAGTAGCCCTGATATCCTAATGTCTTAATATCCTAATGTCCATTCACAGTAAATAAGTAATTTTAGGGCATGGATTACGCATTGGAATTACGCTATCAGAATTTAGCGAAGCAATTGGAACCGACTTTTGGTCCCGGTATTGATTTACAAGCTATGCTTTTCCTCATTGGTGTAGAGGAATTAGGAATAGGATATAAAATTTTTAAAAAACACGAGAAAACCGATTTGATGCATATTGCAATCTGCACCTTATTGGAACCATACGGATATTATGAATTCAAAGGAAGAGATGCGGACAACTGGCCTCATTTCGAATTCGTGAAAGAGCTCCCTCCGCTGGATGAGTTGGAGCAGCAAGCCTTCATGAAAGAAGCCATTTTGGAATACTTTGAGCATCATGGTTATTCTACCAAAGATGTACAACCTTAGATCTGGCAACAGGCATTAGTGATCAGCTATTAATGAGGCATCTGACTAATGTCTTTTCCCAGATTACTTTCGCACTGACGCTTGTTGTAATCCAGTCTTCAAAAGCTTCCGCTTTTTCTTATATTTGTCCCACTTTAAATAAAAACTATGGATTTTTGGGTTCGCGCAGCTCAGCTGATTTTATCTCTTTCCCTTTTGATTGTCTTACACGAGTTCGGGCATTATTTACCTGCAAAATGGTTCAATACAAAAGTGGAAAAGTTTTACTTGTTCTTTAACCCGTATTTCTCTGTTTTCAAGAAAAAAATCGGTGAAACGGAATGGGGATTGGGATGGATTCCGCTTGGTGGTTATGTGAAAATTGCCGGAATGGTAGACGAGTCTATGGACAAAGAACAATTAGCACAGCCACCGCAACCATGGGAATTCAGATCCAAACCGGCGTGGCAGCGTTTGATTATCATGCTTGGTGGAATTATCGTAAACGTTCTTGTTTGTTTTGTGATCTACATCATGGTTTTGTTTGTTTGGGGTGAGGAAAAAATTGACCAGAGCAAAATGGTGAACGGGATGGCGATTCATCCGTACATGGAGCAGTTTGGTTTTCAGCAAGGAGATAAAGTATTGACTGTTGACGGACAAAAACTAGATGCACTTCAACAGCTTGGCGGAGAAATTCTCATTTTCAACAAGCGTCACTTCAAGGTACAACATCCGGGTGGTAAAGTTGAAACGATTGTACTTCCTGAAGATATCGGGAATATGATGTGGGAAAACGGAGCGGAAAAAGGTGCTTTCGATTTCAGATTTTTCCTTTCCAAAGTTGATAGTGTTGCAGCGAAAACACCTGCTTCCAGAATCGGTTTGAAAAAAGGTGACAAATTCGTTAAAATCAACGATCAGGAAATTCAATTCTATGATCAATTTCAATCGGAACTTTACCACAACAAAGGAAAGAAGGTTCATGTGACTATTTTGCGTGACGGAAAAGAAATCGAGAAAGAAGCTTACATCGGGATGGACGGAAAAATGGGTGTTAACTTTAAGAAGTTAAGCGTAAGCTCTGATACCAGCGCTGTGTACACTCAGAATTATTCTCTTGGAGCAGCATTGACTTCCGGATTCGGAAAAGGACTTCGTACGATGTATATGAACGTCGCTCAATTCAAATATGTCTTCTCCAAAAAAGGAGCAGAATCAATCGGTGGTGTCGGTTCAATCGGGAAATTGTTTCCTGCAACATGGAACTGGCAAGCTTTCTGGACTTTGACTGCATTCCTTTCGATGATGCTGGCAATTATGAATTTACTTCCTATTCCGGCATTGGACGGAGGACACGTCATGTTCCTGCTTTATGAAATGATTACAGGTCGTGCTCCGGGACAGAAATTCATGGAATATGCGCAATACGTCGGGTTCTTCCTGCTGCTTGGTTTGATCCTTTACGCCAACGGAAAAGACCTGATAGGAGCGATAATGGGATAGAAAAAAATTAAAAAAGAGTGCCTTCGACTTCGCTCAGTCACCTTTTTAAATTTTTCATTTGTAAACTAAAAATTACGAAATACATAAACGGTGGCATAAGTCGAAAGATTTATGCCATTTTTGTAAAAAAAAGAAACACATGAAACAAATACTATTATCAATTTTATTTCTTGCTACTGTCGGAACGTCCGTAGCACAGACCAAAGGACAAATTTCCTATTCCATGGACTTTTCAAGTGACAATCCTGATATGGCGATGGCACTTCCAATGATGCAGGGTTCAACTCTTGAGTTGTATTTCATGCCCGGAAAATCAAAAGTAGACATGGTTATGGGGACTTTCATGAAAATGAATACAATCGTTGACATTAAAGCTGACAAAGGATTGATGTTGATGGAAATGATGGGAAGCAAAATGGCAACCGAGTTGAAGAAAATTTCCGAATCTAAAACAGAAGAAAACACAGCAGCTCCTAAAATTGAAGTAACTACTGAAACCAAAGAAATTATCGGATTCAAGTGTACCAAAACAATCATCCGCGATTCAGAAGGTGGTGAAACCATTATGTGGGTAGCAAAAGATTTGAAAACATCTTTGCAAGGTCAGCAGCAATTCGGAGCTAAAGGAATCGAAGGTGCTCCTTTGGAGTTTTCTACAGAAAAGAACGGGATGACAATTCATTTCGTTGCTACAAAATTCCAGGGAAGTGTTGACAAGAGTATCTTCAGTTTGAAAATTCCGGAAGGATACACAGTGATGACAGAAGAAGAGCTTAAAAATATGGGAATGTAAAAATCCCCGAAACATACAAAAGAAAACCCCGAACAGAAATGTCCGGGGTTTTCTTTTTAAATATTCTTCAGTCTCATGAGTTTCTTGCTGAAGGTTCCTGAATTCTTATGCACCGTCACAATGTAGTTTCCGGACGGTAATCCATCAAGGGAAACCGGAACGAGATGCTCTCCGGGCTGGAATTCTTTTGAACAGACTTCAACAGCCAGGGTTCCCGCCAAATCATAAACCCGTATCGTAACGCGTTCGCTTGCGCATTTAAACTTCAGTGTTGTCTGATCCGCGCACGGATTCGGGAAGATTGAGATATCGCGGTTTTCTTTGTTTTCATTCAAACCTAAGTTGCATGAATCCAAAACCGGGATAAAGTTGATCGTTTGCTCAAACATTCCCTGAATATCTGTCGGATCTGCTTCAAACCAATCTTTCAGAATCGACGCGTAAACATCTCTGAAATCAATTTGCATCGGAATTCCTGCCTGATCCACAATCGTATCGGAAATCACCGGATTTGGACCGATAATGCCCGAGCTGATGCATGTTCCGAATAAAAACAAAGGAGCAGCATCACCATGATCCGTTCCATCACTTGAATTAGAGGCAATTTGCCGTCCGAATTCGGAGAAGGTCATTCCGGCAACCCGGCTTTCCAGTCCCAATAAATTCAAATCATCCTGAAATGCCGCTACCGCTTTGGAAATGCGGGAAAGCAGATTTGCATGAGCACCGGTTGTGGGAGCACCCGAAATAACCTGAGCATCGTGTGTATCGAAACCATTGACGTTGACAATGTAAATCTTCGTTTTCAATCCGCCCGAAATCATTTGAGCGATGTATTTCATGTTTTTCGACACATCATCGTTCGGATCGTACATGGTCGACAATGTATTTCCTGCATTCGCTGCCGCATTTACCTGAGCTCCGTATGCATTTGCCTGAGTAATCAAAGTCGACAAATATTCCATGTGCGAACCATAATAGGTTCCGTCATTCACTTGTCCGGTTTCAACCAGATTATAACTGTCGAACGGATTGTTGATCGCTGCGGAAAAATTCGCTGCCAATCCCTGGCAAGTCGCCGATACTTCGTATCCCATGCTGATTGCAAACGGATCCGGGTTTTGCGTATTCGGATATGCATCCGGGAAATTCGGAAACTCTTCGTCCAGATATCTTCCCAACCAGCCACGGGTTGCATTCGGATCCAGCATTCCGGAAGTCCAGATGTCCATCGACCGGAAATGAGATCTGTTTTGTTCCGGATACCCGACATTCTGAATGATTGACAGTTTTCCGTCGGTGAACATGTTTTTCATTCCCGACATAGACGGATGCAATGCATTCGTTGGCGTGATCGTTAACAATTGGTTTTGTGGAATCAATACATTCGAACGCTGAATCGTCAGATTTGCATATTGATCCAAAGGAATCAACGTATTCAAACCGTCATTTCCTCCATTCAGGCGAATAATGACTAAAACACGGTCTTCAGCAGCACGTGAAGTCTTAAACAAATCTTCCGTAACCGCTCCGAATCTAAAGTTCTTTAAAATCAGTGGTGCTCCAATGGATGAAAGTGCAACCGACTGTACAAAATTTCTTCTTTTCATAATTTCTGATTTGGTCTACACTTACATTACCTGGAATTCCGGCAACTGAAATAATCTGTATAATACTAATTCGACGCGTTGTCTGACGGGTGTACTGACTGTTGTGTTTCCGGGATCAGCGATATAATCATTGTATTGAATCGTCCACTCAAAATCCGGTTGCCCGTTAGTCAGAATAGATTTCAGAACTGTTTTTTCGATCAGTGAAACTCCTTTGCAGGTGAAAACCGTCAGAATATCATCAATCACTTGTGGGGCACTTGAAGGTAAACTCAGGTTGTTCAGAAAATTCAATGCATTCAGCTTGAATCCGTTTCCTCCTACAACCACTCCGTTCGCTACCGTCATCAAGGCTCCCAAATCGAAACGCAATTTCAATAAGCTCGAATTTGCCCATAAACGGGTGAAAGCGGGAGTTTGATAATAAGCTGTCCAACCTCCAACACTTGGTGCACGCAGGTATTCCATTCCCATAACCTGAGAGAAATAATACAAATTCAGGTAAATTTCATAATTCACCTGAACGGCATAATTTGGCACCGAACCGGAAGCATTCAACATGGAAAACAATATTTCCAGCGGGTTCTTAATGATCGCACCGCGAAGTGAAATATCGTAGAAATGCTGACTCTTCAATAGCTGATCAATCACCGGAAGTACTTCAAAATTATTCGAAGTCAGCGTTGTGGCCATATCAGCAATCACTGTGCTTTCCACACTTGGAGTCAAATCGTAATTTACAAACCAGCGATAGATCTTACGGCACAGGTATTTTGCCATATCCGGCTGATTGAAGATCACATCAATATAATTACTGTACTCCATGTTTCCGGCATCAGGAATGACTGTCGACCCGAAATAAGAGCTTAGCGTTTTGCTGGATATGTCGTGCAATATTGGATAAAACACATTGGATGGCTGTGACGCAGTAGAACTATAAAGATCCATAACTGTCCATCCTGTCAGAATTTTCGCACCTGCAGCAACATCGGCTTCCGTGTAATTGGAATAATCACCGGCACCAACCTGCGGCCCTTTTCCGACAGTGAACAACTCCAGCAATTCACGGGCATAATTTTCATTGGGCGAATACAGGTTGTTTGTAGCTCCGTTCAAAAAAAGCAGCATCATCGGATCGATCGTCATATCTTTCACCAATTGCTTGAAATTTCCCAAACAATTCAGGCGATACTTTTCGTGCATTCCGTAAACAGCTTTTGCTTCATTGGTTCCGTCCACACCAAAGTGATTCCCCCAGAACAAGCACATTTTTTCCTGAATACTCACATGCGGCTGATTGATTCGTTGTAAGAACCAAGCCCCGAGAGAATAAAGCCGTGCATTGTTTGTTGGTCCGGGATTACTTGCCGGGTACACATCATTTACCCAGGTTGAACCGACTGTTGTTACCGCTTCATCGGCGTGAAATGCCAGCGGAGGTGAAACACTTGGTAAAGTCAGCAATTGAGCCACAGTTGCGTTCATTCCATTGCTTACAGCTTGCGTAATCTGATTTAAAGTCGGACCAAACATGGTTCTTCTCAATAAATGCGCTGCTTCAGCTTTTGTCCAAACTCCGGTATAGGGAGTTAAACTCAATGAAATAGGCTCCTGTACGTTTTCTTCAGGAATCATAATAGTACGTTTTAGCAGGAGGAATTTAGCCAAATTATTTGAATTCCAAAAAAGGAATGTGTAATCGAAGGAAACGATTGAATTTATGGCACTTTATGAGCAAAATTCCGGTTAAAAAAACCGCCGAAAACTCAGTAACAGTAAGGCCAATACGCAATATCGCGAATATGCAACCAATCCAGTCGATTTCGGGATATTTTGAGTCATTTTTAAGACAAGTCTTTCCACTGGTCTACAAAAACAATGTTTCGTTTCAATCCCGAAAACTTCGTTCGTTTCACCGCGCTTCCTTTGAAAACAGCTTGAAAGGTCAATTCATCCAGATCCAGCCAATCTGCTTTGGAAAAAGACAGGATTTCATCCTTTGCCAGAAATTCCGTTTCATTGTGCGGTTTTGAAAAGCGATTCCATGGACATACATCCTGACAGATATCGCAACCGTAAACCCAATTGTTCATGTTCCCACGAAACAATTCCGGCAAATCGGCATCTCTCAACTCAATGGTTGCATACGAAATACATTTCGATCCGTTGACAATATAAGGAGCTTCAATCGCATCCGTAGGACAAGCGTCGATACAACGCGTACAAGAACCGCAATAATCCTTAATCGGTCCGTCGGGTTCCAGATCCAGATCACAAATGATTTCTGCAAGGAAGAAAAAAGAGCCTGCTTTTGGCTGAATCAGGTTTCCGTTCTTTCCCAACCAGCCAACTCCGCTTTTTTCGGCCCAGGTTTTTTCGAGGATCGGAGCACTGTCCACAAAAACCCTTCCTTCAATATCTCCGATTTCACTTTGAAGTTCTGAAACAAGGGATCTGAGTTTCGCTTTCACTACCTCGTGATAATCCTTTCCGTATGCGTATTTGGAGATTTGAAAGGTATCTTTCCGCTGAACGGAATCCGGGAAATAATTGTATGCTAATGAAATGACTGTTTTAGCGCCGGGAACCAACTTCCGGGGATCTAAGCGCAAGTCAAAGTGATTTTCCATATAGGACATTTTCCCTTGCTTCTCTGCTTTCAGCCAATTGACCAACCGCGGTTCTTCGGAAGCAAGAAAATCTGCTTTGGAAAACCCAACAGACAGAAAACCGATACTCTCAGCTTTTGTACGAATCAGTTGTTTGATTTGGTCCTTCTGCATGTCTTAAAACAAATCCTCTTGTTGGTATTCCTATCGAATACAGTATAAAATTAGTCATACCGATTGAGTTTTAAAAATAGCAGCGTCCGATATCTCCTGACTGTATCCATTTATCCCGATGTTCCCGTTAACTATTTAAGTCGTTGACAATAAATTGTTTCTGTATCTTTGTTGAACACTTTACCTGATTAAGTGTAATTATCCCAAACAAAAAAATTACATATGAAAAAACTATTTTTAATGATGCTTCCATTATTCGGTGCATTTTCTCTATTGGCTCAGAAATCTGAATACACTTATGTGGAAGGGCTTTTAACTATCGATGGTGTTGAAGTAGCAAAAATCACCAAGATCAAAGACACCGAAAACATGGGGCTTACCAGTACTTTTGAAGTCAGTTCAATGGACGGAGAAAAATTGATTATCGCGGCATACGCAGGCGAATTCGAACAAGATCCCAATAACAACATGGATCATTTTTACCGCATTACTTTTCTGACGGCTAATCAAATCGGGATTTTCACCGTATCCAAAATGGGAGCTGAAAAGTCCTTTGCCAAGCTTTTAGGGAAAAGCGGAATTTTTGCCGACGGAAAATTAGACGATCAAAAAGTACAGGAATTCATCGCTAAAAAAGGAAAAGCGCCAAAAATTGCGATGGATTACACATTGGTGGGTCGAAACAAAAGCTGGCCGATCAACTTAAAAGAAGATAAGAACATCGAGCAAGATTCAAAAACTATCGGAAGTTTCAAGGATATTAGTGTTAAAAGCACCGGTAATGATACGTATGAATTCAAACTGCCTTCCGGAGTAACAATTGCTAAAGCAACATTTACAGGAGGTAACAATGCTAAAAATTGTGAGATGCAAACCATGAAAGACAATTTGAAACGCGTAGTGCCAATGGGTTCATCAGACAATGTGACATTCAGTGCGTCTTCTATTGACCGCAATCAATTGGTGTTGGAACGAATTGTAAAATGGCTGGTAGCTAATCAGTATTTATAAAAAGTAAGGGCGGAAAATTTCCGCCCTTACTTTTTAATTTTATATCAATCTAGAATAATCCTCCTTGCTGCCACCCCATATCAAAACCCAGATGTTTGAATGCTTTCTCGGTTGCTTTTCTACCTCTCGGAGTTCTCATCAAAAATCCTTCCTGAATTAAGAACGGTTCGTACACTTCTTCCAAAGTACCTGCGTTTTCCCCGATTGCCGTAGCAATGGTTGTCAGACCAACCGGACCGCCTTTAAACTTATCGATGATTGCTTTCAGAATACGGTTGTCCATTTCGTCTAATCCGTACTTATCTACATTCAAAGCATCCAAAGCATGCTGTGTAATCGCAAGCGTAATTGTTCCATCGCCTTTCACCTGGGCAAAATCACGAACTCTTCTCAAAATGGAATTTGCAATTCGTGGAGTTCCCCTGCTTCGGCGCGAAATTTCATACGATGCTTGTTCCTGAATCGGAATATCCAATAACTCCGCAGAGCGTTCGATGATTGAAGCCAGGGTTTCAATGTTGTAATATTCCAACCTGGAATTGATTCCAAATCGTGCTCTCAGAGGAGCTGTAAGCAATCCGGAACGCGTGGTAGCACCAATCAGGGTAAACGGATTCAAACTGATCTGAACTGTACGCGCATTCGCTCCTGAATCAATTAAAATATCGATGCAGTAATCTTCCATCGCGGAGTAGAGATATTCTTCCACAACCGGACTCAAACGATGAATCTCGTCGATAAACAACACATCTCCTCTACTCAGGTTGGTCAAAAGTCCGGCAAGATCTCCCGGTTTATCCAAAACAGGGCCGCTCGTCACTTTAAATCCAACATTCAATTCATTTGCTATGATATTGGCAAGCGTCGTCTTACCGAGCCCCGGGGGACCGTGAAGCAAAACGTGATCCAAGGGCTCATTGCGCTGAACCGCTGCCTGGACAAAGATCTCCAGATTTTCAACAACCTGTGGTTGCCCGGCAAAATCATTCAATAATTTCGGGCGCAATACTTTATCATATTCCTTTTCAGGATTAGATACTTCGGATCTATAGTCAAATGATTCGTCCTCCAAAACGTGATGCTTTTGCGTAAAGATAAAAAGAATTAAAGGATTCTTTCAAAAAGGAATCTCCAGGTCCGGGCAACACAAAACGATCCGTTAATGAACCAAATCATACTGTTACTGAAAACTCTGATTGAATTGTAGGTTCATTTTCCAATATTCGTTTCATTATTAATCACAAATTCACTGAAATGAAAAAAGTAAAAAGAGCGATACTGCTTTCAGTATCTTGCATGGCATTATTTAATGCTCAGGCACAATTAAAAGTATTATCTGACGGTAGTACAACCATCGGTGGAGGGAACTCTCCTTTTCCTTACACCAGTACCAAGCTTTCCATCAACGGTACAGCAAGTCTCAAATCCAGTATTGACATCATGAATCTCAATAATGCCAATACTGGCTGGGGAGCTCAACTTCGATTCACCCGCAATAATCTAACGGGTATCAATCACACGATTGTTGACAATGGAGTAGACGAATTGATTCTTTACCCGGGATTTTCCAATGCAACTTCAGCTCGTCATGTGCTGATTGCAGGAGGTTTGAATGTTTCGGGTTATTCTGCGCTTGCCGGCGGTGGATACTTCTCCGACGGGCGTTTAAAAACGAATATTGTTCCCCTGGAAGGAAGTCTGGAGAAAGTCATGCGTTTAAGAGGTGTTCAATATACCTGGGCAGAAAATGTTGTTGTAAAAAGTGGAGATCAATCCATTTCACTGACAGAAGGGTTACCGAAAGGACCACAGATTGGGTTTATTGCTCAGGAAGTCGAAAAAGTACTCCCGGAAGTTGTGAAAGAAACATCACTAGGCTACAAAGCTTTGGAGTACCACACACTAACGGCATTGCTTGTTAACGCCATTCAAGAACAGCAGGCAAAGATCGAGGAATTGAGTAATCGTTTGAGAGAAATCAGCGAACAACAGGTAAATGGAAGCAGCCCCAATGTAGAAGAAGTGCGTCTGGGACAAAACTATCCGAATCCGTTTAATACCCGCACGGTCATCGAATACGATCTTCCTGAAAAATATAGAAAAGCAGAACTGTATGTTACAACCCTTCAGGGAGAGAAAATCATTGCCATTTCACTGGAAGCAGGCATGCAGAAAAAGGTAGAAATTTCATCCGAACAACTGAAATCGGGTATTTACCTTTATTCCTTAGTTTCAGAAGGAACGGTTTTGACTTCTCGTCAATTTGTCATTTCAAAATAATCTTCTCATGAAACGTCATTTCATTTTAGGGGCAGTAATGTTCCTTATCTCATCCATGCTTCATGCACAGAACACAGTATCTTATACCACAGCGAAAGAAGCTGCAATTAAGTGGATGTCAGCAAAAGGATTTACCCGCACAGTTGATGAAGCTCGTTCATATGATAATCTGGATGTATTTACAGGAGAACAAATTAACCTGTATGTCATTCAGTTCAATGAAGGAGGATTCGCAATTGTTCCGTCTACAAAGCTTGTTATTCCGGTTTTGGCCTATAATTCCCAATATTCAAATGACAAGGAATTACTTAAAGACGGCTCTCTGTACTTTATCGAATCGTATGATAAAGCGATTGCAATTCACAAAAGTGTCGGGAATACGATGGAAGGAGCTACTTCGCAGTGGAATAATCTACTTCAATCCGCAACGATCTCATGTCCCGGACAAAGTACTTTATATCCTTCCTTATTGGAACATTATCAAACATCCAGATGGGCAGGATGGGATCCTATTTATAATTGTGCCACATCATTGCACCAACAAATCACTCCGAATCCTTCAACTGCTGAAATAGGAGGGAATTGCGTACCAACAGGTTTAAGTCAAATATGTCGGTTTTACAGGCATCCTTTCGTTGGTACGGGAACTGGTTCTCATACCATGCAAATAGGATACGCCATCGGTCAAACCAATACTTCCAATTTTTCGACTCAGGCTTTTGATTACGATTTAATGCCCTATAAAGTCAATGAACAAGGTCCTGCAGATGGGCTCCCAAATGACCAATACTCCTGGGATCCTTTATACCCAATCTGTGGAAATGAGTTAAATGAAATCGGTCACTTGAACTGGAATCTGGGAGTTGCATGCAGAATGAATTGGTACAGTCCAGGAACTTCCGGAAACACCTCCAACTGGGCTAATGATTTAGTGGATCATTTCGGATACACCTGGAATCAAGCCACCGATTATGTGCAATCATCCAATCCTTCTGTATTTAAAGCAGCTATTCGCAGTTCCCTCATGAATGAGAGACCCGTTTTGTGCGCAGGATTCAACAATGGCGGAGGACATTTCTTCCTTTATACTGGCTTCGAATGCGATAATTACTTCTACGCTTCGGTAGGTTTGGGAGGAAACGGAGATGGATTCTTCTACATCTTCTCAGCAGATGCTTCAGGTAATTATTTAGGAACCAGTTATCCCAACAGTCAAAACTGCGCCACAAATGTGAGACCTCTTTGCAATTATCCAGCGTACTACCAGGTTCCGGGAGTTACATATGCCAATGGAACGGTTCATGACGAACAAGCCTTGATCGATTTGACAGTTTCAGGGACAGGTAATTCTGTAATCGTAAGCAATGGGGCTGAATCATTCATGATTGGAGGAAATACTGTAGAGCTGCTTCCGGGTATGGAAGTTCAATTAGGTGGTAAACTGCATGTCTTAATCGAAAATTGCAATGGTCCGGAGGATTAGTTTCTATCCTCAAATTCAACCAATATTAGTTATTGAAACAGTTAGTAGTCCCGGCAAATGCCGGGACTACTTTTTTATATAGAATTCGTGCCCCATCACTTTTCATTATCGATTCCATATCCTTAACTCAGGACAACGCTTTATGGTTTCAAAGAGGAGTTCTCCTGAAAAAATACAGCTTCGGTTGGCTAAGACAAATTTAGCCCTTGTACGAGCATCCATAAAACACTTACTGACCTCAGGCCCCAAAAGAAAAAGCCTCGATCCCGTAAATACGGAATCGAGGCTTTTCTATAAAATATATCTTATTAATGATCTCCTTCTTCTCCTGGTCCCAAAGGAACAGTTTGCGGAATGAAGTCCTCTTCAGCACCTGGCTTAGAGTAATCATAAGGCCAACGGTGAACTTCAGGAATAGCACCAGGCCAGTTTCCGTGAACATGTTCAACTGGTGTTGTCCATTCCAATGTATTCGATTTCCAAGGGTTTTGAACCGCTTTAGGACCACGATAAATACTGTAGAAGAAGTTGAACAAGAAAATCAACTGTCCAAATGCTGCGATGATCGCAAAAATGGTGATGATCACGTTCAAGTCCATAATCATATCATGTGTCGGTGAATCGTATTCTCCGATAACTGAGTAATCATAATAACGTCTTGGTGCTCCTGCCAATCCAACAAAGTGCATTGGGAAGAATACTCCGTAAGATCCAACGATTGTTACCCAGAAGTGAGCGTATCCTAAACGTGTGTTCAACATACGTCCGAACATTTTCGGGAACCAGTGGTAAACTCCGGCAAACATTCCGAATACCGCTGACATACCCATTACAATGTGGAAATGGGCAACAACGAAATACGTATCGTGAACCGCGATATCCAAAGCTGAATCCGCAAGGATAATACCTGTTACACCACCTGTAATGAACGTAGAAACCAATCCGATTGAGAACAACATTGCAGGAGTGTAGATGTTAGATCCTCTCCAGATTGTTGTGATGTAGTTAAATACTTTTACAGCCGAAGGAATCGCAATCAACAAGGTTGTAAATACGAATACCGAACCGATGAACGGGTTCATACCTGTAACGAACATGTGGTGACCCCAAACGATGAACGATAAGAAACCAATCGCAAGGATAGAACCAATCATCGCACGGTAACCGAAGATCGGTTTACGTGAGTTGGTCGAAATGACTTCAGAGGTCAGACCAAGCGCCGGCAATAATACGATGTATACCTCCGGGTGACCCAAGAACCAGAATAAATGCTGATACAACAATGGAGAACCACCGTGATTTTCCAACATTTCAGATCCTACGATGATATCAGAAAGGTAGAAAGATGTTCCAGCCAAACGGTCCATCATCAACAACAATGCAGCAGACAATAATACCGGGAAAGATAAAACCCCTAAGATTGCAGTAATGAAGAACGCCCAAATTGTTAATGGCATACGTGTCATCTTCATCCCTTTTGTACGCAAGTTAAAGATTGTAACGATGTAGTTCAATGAACCCAACAAAGACGATGCGATGAAGATACTCATAGAGATCAACCACAATGTCATTCCCAATCCGGAACCTTCGATAGCCTGTGGCAACGCAGATAATGGAGGATAAACTGTCCATCCTGAAGATGCTGGTCCTGTTTCAATGAACAAAGAGAACAACATGATCAATGACGAAGCAAGGAACATCCAGTATGACAACATGTTCAACAAACCGGAAGCCATATCACGCGCACCAATTTGCAACGGAATAAGCAAGTTTGAGAAAGTTCCCGATAATCCACCTGTCAAAAGGAAGAATACCATGATCGTACCGTGAATTGTCACCAATCCTAAATACATACTCTCTTTCATTACTCCTCCCGGAGCCCAGGTTTCACCCAAGAAAAATGACAAGAAGTCAGAAGGTTCACCAGGCCAAGCCAATTGAATACGGAATAAGATAGACAATAACATTGCCACCACTCCCATGAATACAGCAGTCATAAGGAACTGCTTTCCAATCATTTTATGGTCCTGACTAAAAATATATTTAGAAATAAAACCTTCTTCATGGTGATGATGTCCATGAGCGTCGTGATGTGCGTGTGCTTCGTGAGCTGCCATGATTTTATTTATTATGCTGTTTTTACTTAATTAACTAATTATAATACTGGAGCTGGAATTGTATCTGCTGCTACCCCCGTTGAGTCAGCCGGAGCTGCTGCTTTCGGTTTTCCAACCGGATAAACATTTTTGAATGTCTTACACAGATCAGCTGCTTTCGGATCCAATTTGGAAACTCTTGCATACCATTTCTTATAAGCCGGTTTATCCAATACCACAACCATTAACTTCATTTTGTAATGGGAAGAACCACAGATCTTGTTACACATCAATACGTAGTTGAACTTTGGATTGTTCATCTTACCGCGCATTTCGGTAGTCGTGATTGTAGGTGTAAACTTGAATCGTGTTGTTTGTCCCGGAACCGTATTCATTTGAGCACGGAAGTGAGGGAAATATGCAGAGTGAATTACATCTTTCGAACGGAAGTTGAATTCGTAATCCTGATCTTTACATAAGTACAAAGTATCACTCGCGTTGAAAACGATATCATCCAAAGCACGTGCATCCAAAGCACTGTTGTGACGAGCTTTCAATTGGTACAACATACGAACCAAACGTTCTTTCGCTCCCAGATCCTTCACCATCAAAGCATGGTCTTCCGGAGCAAACATCAATTTCGGATCGTTCAATTTCATTTCTAAAGCATGGATTCCAGTTGAACTGTTTTCCATACTGTCGATTGCATCCTGAATTGTTTTCGTAGTCAATAAAGCCAACGGGTTATTCTCATTGGTCAATTTGTAATCAAAATAACCTAATGTGTTGTCGTCTCCACCCATGCGAACTGTCCAGTCAAATTGCTTTGAGAACAACTCGATTCGGATAGCTTCTTTGGACGCGTCATCCGTTTGCTCATTCCATGATTTCAAACCAAGGATGATGATGATTGCAAGAACGATAGCCGGAACTACTGTCCACATCAACTCCAAACGGTTATCGTGCGGGAACCAATATGCTTTTACTCCTGGCTTACGAACATATTTGAACGCGAATCCGAACAACAAGGCATTTGTTAAAAAGAATACCGCCGTAATGATCCATAAGTTCAGGTTCAACAACCAGTCAGTTGAAGCACCGTGAACAGATGCAGCTTCTCCACGACCTGTAAATCCATACTCAACGAATAAGTAGATTACAGATGCGAAAAACGCAAACATAAACACCAACAATAAGGTTGCATTCAAACGGTTATCGCGGTTTGGAATATCCTCCTCACGACGATTTCTTAATTTAGAAGAAAGCTCATACATACGCACCAACTGTGCGATTGCAATTACTCCTAAAATGATAACTATTAATACGATTAGCTTTGTCATGTTTTTTATTTTATCGTAACAACAAGTGCCTTATTAAATTTCGTGGTGAATACTTTCGTCAAGGAACGGGTGATTTACCGGCATCAATGGTGCTTTAGTCAGGTTCGTAAGAATAATTCTGATGAAGAATCCTAAGAACAATAAAGCCATACCGATTTCCAATGCTCCGATGTATGCATTTTTACCCATTGAACCTCCCATTACCATCAGGTAAGCATCAACCCAGTGACCTGCGAAAATGATTACTCCAACTGCTGTCAAAACACCGGCATGACGTTTAGCGTCACGAGACATCAATAACAACATCGGGAATGCGAAGTTGATAAAGAACATACCGAAGTACAATAATTTGAAATCTTCAATTCGCGTCAAGTGGTATGTTACCTCTTCCGGAATGTTTGCGTACCAAATCAACATGAATTGAGAGAACCACAAGTAAGACCATAAGAATGAAGTTGCGAAAGTCCATTTTCCTAAATCGTGGATGTGGTTTTCATTTACTTTGCTCAAGTAACCTTGCTTTTTCAAATACAATGTCAATGTTACCAAAACAACCATTGTAGAACACCACATTCCTGCGAATACGTACCATCCGAACAATGTTGAGAACCAATGCGCGTCGATTGACATGATCCAGTCCCAAGCAGAAGTTGAGGAGAATACCGCGAAGAATACCAGGAACAATGCTCCTTTTTTATAGTTTGTGAAGTGAATCGCTGTTCCACCTACTCTATCTTCTTCCAATGAACGCATTTTGAAACCTCTCCAGAAAATGAAGTAAACCGCCATGTAAGCCAATGTTCTGATCCAGAAAAACCATTGGTTCAAATAAGCTGATTTTTTCACTAAGATCGGGTCGTGTTCTACGTGTGCATTATCCATCCACACATAAATTCCTCCACCTTTCGTCAAAGAAAGCGTCAATAGCGTTACCAACATCAATGCGATACCGTAAGGTAAAAAACCTGCTACTCCTTCAATGATTCGTTTTACGGAAGCATACCAACCTGTTTCAGTTGCATACTGCAAAGCCAAAAAGTATAATGCTCCTAAACCAATTGCGAAAAAGAAGAAACTATCTACCAACAAGTTTCCTAAAAAACGTTGTTGAAAGTGCTCACCTCCATGGCAACTAAATTCGATCCAAACACCTAAACAGATGCCGATAACTCCCAACAACATCAGGACTACCGTTAGGGATTTTGCTTTTGATGAAATTTTGAATTCCATTTCTTTTCGTTTTCTATCTTAGTAATTACTTTATTGTATCTGAAGCTGCAGAAGCTGTTGCTCCCCAAGCCGGAAGTCCGTTTGCGTCAAAAGTTCCGTATTTTGAATCCTGGAATCTTCTTACGTAATGAACCAATGTCCAAATCTCTTTTTTGTTCAATAAAGATGCGTGAGCTCCCATCATACCTTTACCGTAGTAAATAGAGTAGAACATTTTTCCTTCAGGAATTGCCAAACTCGTCAATACAGCTGCTCCTGTATAAGCTCCGGAAACAACCATTGGTCCGTTTCCGTCTCCCTTTTCACCGTGACAGTGATTACAGTTGATTTGATACAAAGCCTTTCCATCTGCGAAAATCTTATCAGCCACTTCTTTTGAAGTTAACTTAAGAGGATTCACATCTGCACCAGCAAGATTGTATTCGTAATCCGCATCTTCGTTCGGAGACACGTCATACTGATACAAACCATGTGATTCTCTAAACAATCTCCCCGGTAAACGGTGATATGGAAGCAATGTATGAACAGTTGCCGAATCTGTACCCGCATAAGGAATTGCATAACGCGGAGGAACCATAGCGGAACGACGCATTTTCAACTCGTCATTTATCTGACCACGAACTTCACCATAATCAACATATGGTTCAATCGCAGGAGAACGATACATATCAGGCATGTATTCTAAACCTGCACTATCAGGATCAGAAGTACACGCTGCAGCTAGCAACGCTACTAATGAAAACTGTGCAAATGCCTTGAATTTTACTTTCATCTGTATTGGTCTTTAAGCTCTGTAAGACTTACTATCTACAGTTAATTAATGAATATCTTTTTGATCTACTTCTATCACTCCAGTTTCATTCAACATGGATAACAATTCTGTTTCTGAGAATTGACCGTTTTGAGACAAACGCAATTCCATTACGAATTTATCATCAGTTGTACGAGGATCCGGGTTTGTTGCCGGCATTCCTGGCAAAGTCTTATTCAATAGTAAATAAGTAATTGCCATTCCGTGAGCAGCACACAATACCGTGAACTCAAATGTAATCGGAATGAAAGCCAATACGTTGTCCAAATAACTGTCGTTCGGCTTACCACCGATGTTCATCGGCCAGTCATGAATCATGAAATAGTTCATTCCCAAAGTTGCCAACGCAGTACCCGTCAAACCATACAAGAATGCCATGATTCCCAAACGCGTTTGTTTCACACCGATAATCGGATCAATTCCGTGAATCGGAAACGGAGAAAACACGTCAGCTACTTTAACTCCTTTAGCGACTAACTTCTTTGCGCCATCTTTTAGCACATCGTCGTCGTCATACATTGCATAAATTACTTTCTCTGCCATGTTTCTCTATTAATGATTGTGAGTATTATCGTGGTCATCGTGTCCGTGGCTACCATGACCGTTTTTTGCAAAATAAGGGTGAACCGGAGCGGTGTCGTTCTTGTAAGATTCACCTGAAGACTTCAAGATTGTTTTCAATTCGTTCAATGCCAATACCGGGAAGAAACGAGCAAACAATAAGAAGAATACGAAGAATAAACCGATCGTTCCGACATATACACCTAAGTCGATATGACTTGGGTAGTGCATAGACCATGAAGATGGCAAGTAATCTCTGTGAATAGATGTTACGATAATTACGTAACGCTCGAACCACATACCGATGTTTACAACGATCGAAATGATGAATGTAAACAATAAGCTTCTGCGCAATTTTTTGAACCACATCAACTGTGGAGATACCACGTTACAAGTCATCATTGACCAGTATGCCCACCAGTATGGTCCTGCTGCACGGTTGAAGAATGCATATGCTTCATATTCCACACCTGAATACCAGGAGATAAATAACTCAGTGATATACGCAGTACCTACGATGGAACCTGTAACCATGATTACGATGTTCATGTACTCAACGTGTCTTGTGTGGATGTAAGCTTCCAACTTCATTGCCTTACGCATTACAAGTAGAAGCGTCTGTACCATGGCGAACCCGGAGAAAACGGCTCCTGCTACGAAGTAAGGAGGGAAGATTGTTGTATGCCATCCAGGAATAACCGATGTAGCAAAGTCAAAGGATACAATCGAGTGAACCGAGAATACCAACGGTGTAGCAACACCTGCAAGTACCAATGAAACCAATTCGAAACGATTCCAGTGCTTCGCGCGGCCAGACCATCCGAAAGAAAGGATCGAGTACATTTTCTTTGGAATCGGTTTTTTCACACGGTCACGAATCGTTGCGAAGTCAGGAATCAAACCGATGTACCAGAATACTAATGATACGGAAAGATACGTTGAGATCGCGAATACGTCCCATAGCAACGGTGAGTTAAAGTTTACCCACAAAGAACCGAAGTGGTTTGGCAAAGGAAGAGTCCAGTAACCTACCCATAAACGACCCATGTGAATTAACGGGAACAAACCAGCCATGAATACCGCGAAGATGGTCATCGCTTCTGCTGAACGGTTGATCGCCATTCTCCATTTTTGACGGAACAATAACAATACTGCTGAGATCAGGGTTCCGGCGTGACCGATACCTACCCACCAAACGAAGTTGGTAATATCCCAAGCCCAACCAACGGTCTTGTTTAATCCCCAAACTCCAATACCTGTTCCTAACAAGTAAAAGATACATCCTACTCCGTATAATCCGATAATTAAAGCGATACCGAATAAAATGTACCACATGCGCGGTGCTTTATCCTCAATCGGTTTACATACGTCCTCGGTAATCTCGTGATACGTCTTGTGACCTAATATGAGGGGTTCACGAATTGCAGCTTCCTTATGCATTAGACTTTATTTTTAGCAATTAATGATTTGACTTACTTTCATGTTTTTCAGCATGAGCTCCATGTCCACCATGATGAGCTTCTGCCGCCAATCTGTCCAGCTCAGTGTTTTCGTTGTTACGAACTTTCACCTGGTACCAAACATTTGGTTTCACTCCTACTTCTTCCAATGCCTGGTAAGAACGTTTTCCTCCTGAAACTTTGCGAATCTTAGAGTTTACATCATTCCAGTCACCGAATACGATTGCTCCGGCAGGACAAGCATCTGAACAAGCAGATTCGAAGTCACTATCCTGAACAGTTCTGTTTTGAACTTTAGCTTCCAATTTCACTGATTGGATCTTCTGAACACAGAATGAACATTTTTCCATTACACCACGAGTACGAACCGTTACATCCGGATTCAATACCATACGACCTAAATCGTCTTGTGCAGGGTTGATTTCAGTAAATTTCTTGTATGACGGGTAGTTAAACCAGTTGAAACGACGAACCTTGTAAGGACAGTTGTTAGCACAGTAACGTGTACCGATACAACGGTTATATGTCATTTGGTTTAATCCTTCATTGGAGTGTGTTGTTGCAGCAACCGGACAAACCGTTTCACACGGAGCGTGGTTACACTGCTGACACATCATCGGCATGTGAACTACAGCCGGGTTTGCAGTAGGGATTTCAGATTCTACGTAATCCAAATGTCCTAAAACTGGATCTTTACGTGTTCCTACTGCTGCTTCTTCGCTTGATGCGAAGTAACGGTCGATACGCAACCAGTGCATTTCACGACCTCTGCGAACTTCATCCTTACCAACTACAGGAATGTTATTCTCTGCCTGACAAGCGATGATACAAACACCACAACCGAAACATTGGTTCAAGTCGATAGTCATTCCCCAACGGTGACCGATGTTCTCTACCGGATGTGCATCCCATAAATCGAATTCCGAAATCGGAACTTCGCCTTCATGTGTATGCAATACGTGTTTGTGATTGTAAGTTCCTTCTTCTTCATTTTGGTAAATCTCCAAAGTCGTTTCTCTAACGATAGAGTTACGGGACATTACCGTATGGTGAATTTGCGTTGCTGCAATCGGGTATTTTCCTTTTGCCAATTCTGCTGTTAAAGAACCTACCACATTGTTTTGGTATGTTCCATTTTCCCATGTAAGGAAGCGGAATGCGTTTTTACCAACTGTTACACGGTTTCCTTTTTCATCTGTTGCGAAACCTCCGTATTCTTTTGTTACGAAAGCTGCGTTACCGATTTCCTCATTACCTTCTCCACGACCGTAACCCAATGCGATACCGATAGTACCTGCAGCCTGACCCGGTGATGGATAAACAGGAAGAGTGATTGATTCATTTCCAACTTTCACAGTTGCAAGGTTCAATCCGTTTTCCTGATCGAAAGTAACAGCATAACCGTCTTTCTTCATTGTCTCAGGAGACATTGTAATGTAGTTGTCCCAGGTTACTTTCGTAATCGGATCCGGCATTTCTTGCAACCATGGGTTACCAGCCATGTCTCCGTTTCCGATTCCTGCTTTTTGGTACAATACTACTTCTAAAGAACCTGCTTTCGGCAATTTACCTGCAACTTTGCTCAATGAAGCATCGTTGAAAACAGGAAGTGCTGCAGCCGGCATTACCATATCTTCGTTACAGCTATTGTGAATAGCCATTTCAAAGTATGTATTGAAGTCTGAATATTTTGTTTGGTAAGGGAATCCGTAGATCTCCCAGTTTTTCGAAATGTATTCGTACGCTACACGTGAGTCTTTTCCTCCACGGTTTTTAGAACCTGCCCAAACCAATAGAGATTCCATTGCTGGTGCCGTATCAAATAACGGACGGATGGTAGGTTGTGCGATTGAATAATGTCCTGCTTTCGGATTGAAATCCATCCATGACTCTAAAGCATGGTGATCAGGAGCAATGTATGAACATTTTGAAGCTGTTTCATCTCCGTAAGAAGATAGGGAAACGCTCAATTTTACTTTTTCAAGTGCTGCTGCAAACTCTTTACCGTTCGGCAAGTTGTAAGCAGGGTTTGTTCCTAAGAAGAATACTGCGTCCGGTCCTTTTCCTGCAACAACATCAGAAACGAATTTCTGCATTTTTGCATCTTCCGACTGGAACATTTGCAATTGCTTCTCGAAAAGAATTGTTTTTCCGTAAGCTCCCAATACGCTGTTCAATTTATTCGTCAGAATCTGAATAGCTTTGTTATTGGAACCTGAAACAACTACTGACATTCCTTTTGAAGCTTTCAATGCTTTCACAGCTGAATCAGCTACTGCCTGCGCTTCTTTCGGTAACGCAGAAGAAACTCCTGTGTTTACTCCGAATTTCCCAAGAATGTAAGAAAGTACGTTTGCCTGCTCACTTGGCTTGATCATTCCGCGGTAATCTGCGTTTGAACCAGTGATAGACATTGTGGATTCAAATTGGAAGTGTTTGCTCATCCATTCTCCATCCGGCTCACGGCGTTTTCCGTAATCTGCAGAGAATGCATTTCCAAGTAACCAGGTACTTAAGAAATCAGCACCAATACTTACAATCGTTTTAGCTTGCAGGAAATCGTAATCAGGAATGGCTCTCATTCCGAAAGACTCCAGATTCGCTTCACGCATTCCGCTGTAAGAAATTGCGTCGTATTGGATAAAGTTAAAGTTCGGGTGAACAGTTAACATTCCGTTTGCATCTTTCACTTCACCGAAGATACTTGTAGACAAATCTACAATTGCACCTTGCATGGATGGTGAAATAACTGAATTTGCTACGAATGCAACCTTTCCGTTTGATTTTTTGATATCAGCCAAAGAAGCTTTTACCGCACCGTCCAATTTCTCCCAGGAAATATCTTTCCCTTTTGATTGAGCAGTCTTCAAACGTGCATTATCGTATAAAGAAAGTACCGATGAAACGATTTGAGGAGTTAAAGCTCCTTGTGTAAATCCGAAATCACGGTTTCCTTTAATATAAATTGGTCGACCTTCACGTGTTTTAACAACGATACTTGCGTATGCGTTTCCATCGTAATAAGTGGAAGCATACCATGTTGCAACACCCGGAGTTACGTTCTCAGGTTTCACAACATAAGGAATAGCTTTTGTAACCGGAGCCTCACATGCCGCAACTGTAGCAGCTGCAACACTGAATCCTAAGAATTTCAAGAAGTCACGACGTGCCGTAGATGTTTCAGCAAGTTGATCATCACCTAAGAATTCGTCAACAGAAACAGACGGTGAGAATTCACGATCTCTTGACTCAACGAACGCAGGTGTTTCATGCAATTCATCAAGACCTTTCCAATATTTTTTTGACATAGCCATAATCTTTGTTCTACTGTTCGAGTTTGATTAATAGTGACATTTAGCACACTCCCAACCACCTAATTCTTTAACCGTTATTTTCTTATCCTCAAGGAACTTATTGTACATTTTTTTGTCTTTCAACAAACGGTTATGTATTTCGTTGTAATAATTGCTTCCTTTTGTATCCAATGATCCAGAAGAGATTTCTTTCTCAGCGTGACACTCGATACACCATCCCATTGTCAAAGTTGCTTTTGTCAACTGAACGTTTCCTTCGATCTTGTTCAATTCTGCAACCGGTTGAACTTTTGCAGTCTGGTTCATCTTCGTCATATCACCATGACACTGCTTACAATCTACCTGACCTGCAACAACGTGTTGTTGGTGGTTGAAGTAAACGTGATCAGGCAATACGTGAACTTTATTCCAGATAATCTCTTTTGTTTTACCTGTATAAACTTGTTTCACCGGATCCCATCCTGCAGCTTCGTAAATCTTAGCGATTTTCTCTTGTTGCTCAGCATCGTTACCGTTGATCTGCTTGTGACAGTTCATACACACGTTTACTGTAGGAATTCCTGCTGTTTTTCCATCGATTGCGGAGTTGTGACAATATTTACAGTCAATTCCGTTTTTACCGGCGTGAATATCGTGAGGGAATTCAATTGGCTGAGACGGCTGATAGTCTTCCAATACTCCAATTGAGTATAGAGAAAGGAATAAGGATACAATCAATGAAAGTGTAATCACCAATCCTCCAAGACCAACGTAACGCTTGTATTTCCAAGCCCACGCTTTGAACTCTTGTCCGAATGACAAATCTTCATTTACTGATTGACCGTCCTGCTCTCTTGTAGCATTTCTCAATTGGCGGCGAACACCTCCAACAGCCATGATAATCACAACGAAAACCACACCCATCAGAATCCACACCCAAGACAATCCGTCTTCTTCTATTTCTCCGCTTGCCGAAGCACCACCTTCTGCAGCACCTTCTGCTTTCGCAGTTGCCGGATCCGGTTGAGCATCGATATAATCAAAAATCGCATCAATGTCCTTCTGTTTTCCGGCTAATTCCGGGAAGACATTCATGTTCGTAGGCTTGGTAGCCATTACTTTCGCTGCATACGGATCAGCAGCAGCAGCAGCATTAAAGTTAGCTACCCACTCATAGATAGAACCATCCTTTGCACCGCCTGAAGCCCATTTTTCACGAACTTGAAACAGTTTAGGTCCTGTACCATCTTTGTGTGGGGAGTGGCATGTAGCGCACTTCGCCTTAAATAATGCTCCGCCATCAACCTGAGCGAAACTATCAAATGCTCCAACAACAAAAAGCGTTGAAAGCGCACCGATACACCATTGTTTTATACTTCTAAACATCTGATTATTAGATATTTTTGTTCCTACAATAAGTTGTCAACACTATGTTAACACAGCAATTAACGATGGCAAATTTAGAAGAATAAGCCCATTCTGTGACAGTTTTGTGACAATTTCTGCCCCTGATTTTTTAATTTAAAATGATTCTAAATAACTTTATTCTTTCACATTTGTTAACAATACCCTAATTTGCTTCAACTTACACCTGAAAACAGGGAGTATTTGAGCTTTTTTTGGCACGATTTTTTTGAATGAATGCAGGACATTCAGACAGAATGAGTCACTTCAAAAAATAAACTAACTTTGCACAAAGCTTTTTGATATGAAAAATGTGATTTTGGTTGTTTCTCTTGTTCTTGTTTCTTTCTCCGGAAACACTCAGGTAACTATTGTAAAAGACAGCAGAATTGATGAATTGGTGAAAGCTCAGGGTCAGGCAGCAACTCCTGAAATCAGTGGTTACCGTCTTCAGTTAACTTTTGACACGAGTAAAAGTCAGATTGATGATGCCAGATCCAGATTTGCAGCCATGTTTCCAAAAGTTGATACATATGTGGAGTTTGTTGCTCCTCATTATTTTTTGAAAGTCGGCGATTTCCGCACACAATTGGAAGCTGAAAAGGTGAAAGCCTCTTCCACACAGCAATTCCCTACTTGTTTTGTGGTGAAGGAAAAAATCAATTTACCGCGGATAGATCAGTAGAATTGCGAGTTACGAATGCCCGAATCACGAATTATGTTTCGGCAGGCGTCGGGGAATTGTGAGTTATTTCAATAGAGGTCTTTCAGGTAGTTATTGAGAAAAATCAATTATCAATATCTTAAATTACTCATTATCAGGAAGTAAAAATCTGCACTCCCTGATAATGACTTCATTGCTAATTAATCATTTTCGAAATCGCTTTTCCCGCAACAAATCCACTCGAAACGCATCCTTGAATCAGATATCCACCTGTTGGAGCATCCCAATCGATCATTTCTCCGGCAACAAATACATTCGGAAACTTGTTCAATTCACCAAATTCCGATAATTCAGAATCGGAAACACCACCAGAACAGGAAATCACTTCATCAATGGGTCTGAAACCCTTGATTCCAACCGGGAATTCTTTGATTGCTTTAGCCAGTTCTTTCGGATTTAAAAACCGCTCTTTGGAAACAAAATTCTTGATCCAGAAAATGGCTACTTCTCCCAATTTGAGTTCTTTCAATCCCTGAGAAGGGTTTTTTGCCTTTTTCAAGATTTCGAAAACCTTTCCACTCGTCATTTGAGGTTTCAGATCAATTTTAAAGACCGGTTTCTCCATTTTTCGCAAAGCGCCATTGATTGCATAAGCCGGCTTTCCTTCCAAACCATAGCTGGTACAAACCAAATCTCCCGCACACGTTTGATTACCGCATGAAGTTTGAATATTTTTCAAAATTTTGCCTTCCAGATCTCCCAACCAGTTTTCGTATAAAACCAATCCGGAATTGCTCGCCTGAAAAGGAACCATTTCAATTCCTTTTTCCTCGAAAATTGAAACCCAGGCTCCGTCAGAACCTGTTACCGGCCATGATTTTCCACCCAAAGCCAAAACAAGGTAATCGAAATCCAATTTCTCGGTTTTTCCTTCCCGTTCAATCTCAATGTGTTTTTGATCGAAGTTTAGAAACCGGGTATTCAGGACAAATTGCACTTTCGGCTCCAGAAACTGCTTCCAGGCATTCAAAACCTGAATCGGCTTGATCTCATCCAAAGGGAAAATCTTTCCGGAAGAACCCACTTTCGTTTCAATTCCTATTTGCTTTAAGAATTTGATGAAATCCTTATTGGAGAACTGCTTTATGGCTTGTTTGATCCATTCGGAATCGTATTTTTCAAGCAGTTCGGTCTTACTTTGAGAATGTGTCAGATTGAATCCGCCATCACCTGCCACCAAAAACTTCCTTCCCACACTTGCCTTCTGATCCAGGATGAGAATTTCACAATCGCTTTTCAACAATTGAGTGGCAGCCATCAATCCTGCTGGCCCGCCACCAATAATGAGTATACGTTTCAAATTAGCGGTAATTAATCGAGATTTTTGCCGCCAATTCTTTTGCTTTATCGGTAATTTGCGCTACTTCCTGATCTCCGGAATAAAGCACAACTGCCATTCTCCGATATGGTCTGGTGGTTGGTTTTCCAAAAATGCGAACATCAGAACCTTCTATTTGCAATACTTCCTCCAAACCAGAAAAAGTAGGTGCATGATCTGATTCGCGATCTGCCAAAACAACAGCACTTGCACCTTTCTTCAAGGAAACAATCGATGGAATTGGCAAACCTAAAATAGCACGTGCATGCAATTCGAATTCACTGAAATTCTGTGTTCCTGCAAGCGTTACCATTCCCGTATCATGCGGACGCGGTGAAAGTTCAGAGAAATATGCTCCGTCTTTCGTAATAAAGAATTCAACACCCCACAAACCGGAACCTCCCAGTGCTTTGGTGACCTTTGCCGCCATTTCCTGAGCTTCTTTCAAATGTTCCGGATTCATCGGCATTGGCTGCCAGCTTTCCTGATAATCTCCACGTTCCTGACGATGACCGATCGGAGCACAGAACAAGGTTTCACCGTTATTTTGTGTTACTGTTAAAAGTGTGATCTCATAATCAAACGGAATAAATTCTTCGACAATTACTTCTTTCAAATCACCGCGGGAACCTTCGATTGCATAGGTCCACGCTTTCGAAATTTCTTCTTTTGAGCGAATAACCGACTGACCTTTTCCGGAGCTGGACATCAATGGTTTTGTAACACACGGAATTCCGATCGCCAATACTGCCTCTTCGAATTCTTCCGCTGTTTTTGCGTAGCGGTAATTTGCAGTTTTTACTCCCAGATCTTTCGCCGCCAAATCTCTGATCGCCTTGCGGTTCATCGTGAAATTAGCTGCTTTTGCAGAAGGAATTACCTGAATTCCCATGTTTTCGTATTCATAGAAACGCTCCGTCCGAATCGCTTCAATTTCCGGAACAATCAAATCCGGACGATGTTTTGCAACCACAGCGTCCAAAGAAACAGCATCCAGCATATTGATGACTTCGTACCCATCTGCAACCTGCATGGCAGGAGCATTTTCATAACTATCAACCGCAATGACGGTCTGACCTAATCTTTGAAGGGCAATTACCAGTTCTTTTCCAAGTTCGCCGGAACCCAGAAGTAATATTTTCTTTTGCATGGCACAAAAGTAATTGAAAATGGAAAATGAAGAATTGAAAAGTTCAAATATGACTTCGCTCTGCCATATTTAAGTCCCTTCTTTTCAATTAATTTGAACAAACTTTACGTCGAAAATAACGTCATATGTAATATTAACTATATTTGAATTTAACATGAAGGGAAAACTAACACATTTACTACATTCATATCATGGGATTTCACTGGATGAACTTTCCCGTGCCCCTCTTATGAACCGGGTAGATGAAAAATTTGCTTTCCCTATTGAGAATCTGGCCCATTACCTGGAAAAAATGCTTCCCTATTATGATGTTTTGAACATCGACGGGAAAGTGATCTTCGATTATACCAGTCAGTATTTCGACAATTCCGAATATTCTTTCTTTCAGGATCATCACAAAGCCATTCCAAATCGGTTCAAAGTCCGGATACGAACTTATGTCGACAGCAATGTTTCTTACCTCGAAGTAAAGGAGCGAATTAAAGGCAGAACAGATAAAAACCGAATCAATATTGATGGTTTTACTTCCGATTTTTCAGATGATCAACGTTCTTTTTTGTGGGATCGTCTTCGGAAACAGATGGACTTGCAACCTGTAATGATCAACAGTTATCGCCGCATCACACTCGTCAATAAGCACAGTGAGGAACGACTGACCATTGATTTTGAAATTACCAACGGAACTTTAGATGCCCCGAATTGCAAGAAACAAACATTGTCGTCGATTGTTATTGCAGAATTGAAACAACCCAAACTTGATAGAAATTCTCCGTTCTATCAATTAATGAAACGAGAACTAATCCGCCCGTTTCGCATATCCAAATTTTGTTTCGGAATGATTGATTTGTATGCTGAAAACAAATTGAAATCGAACCGATTCAAAGAAAAACAACTACTGATACAAAAACTAATAAACAATTCATCTCATGCTTCTCTCCCATCAGCCGGATTTTAAACTTTTCGGAATCTCCTTTTTCAACGAAGACTTATATGCCCTTCTTTTCAGAATGACCATCAACCTTGTGGTTTTGGTTATTTTGATCCGTTTCATGTATTACACCAAGGCCAGAAGAAAAGATTATCTCTTTACTTACTTCCTGATCGGGATGATTACATTCTTCCTGTGTTTCGGGTTGAAAAAACTGGATATTGATACCGGAATGGGGCTCGGCTTATTTGCCATTTTCGGAATTCTCCGTTACCGGACCGAAGGAATCGAAATCAAGGAAATGACCTATTTATTTCTGGTAATTGGTCTTTCGGTGATCAACGCTTTGGCTTCAAACAAGATCTCTCTGGCCGAAATGGGCTTGATGAACGGATGTTTGATCCTGCTTACTGCCGGTTTGGAATACTTGTGGTTATTAAAACACGAAACCAGAAAGATTATCATTTACGACCGCATTGATTTGATTCAGCCGGAGAAATACGACGAAATGTTGGAAGACGTTCAGAAAAGAACCGGATTGAAAATCAACCGCATTGAAATCGGGAAAATTGATTTTCTGAGAGATGTTGCTCAAATCATGATATTTTATGACGGAGATATTCAGTCATTCGGAACGGGTGCCGGACCAAGTGATTCGGAATAGACTCAGAACATAAAAATATAGTGAAAGAGAATGCAATGCGTTCTCTTTTTTGTTGATCTATACTTAGAATAAGTTTGATTAAAAACAGAATCGAACGTTTCCCCTTTGGAGGGGATAAAAGGGGGAGGAAACAAAAAAGGGCATCCTTTCGAACACCCTTCAACATCTTTCAATTAAATATTACCAGTTAAACTTTTTCTTCTCTTTTGGTGCCTTTACCGGTTTCACTTTCTTTTCCTTGTTCATTTCAGGGAAATGGATTGCCATACCAAAGCGCAAATTCAAGGCATTGAACCATTGTCTATGCGGTTCCTGTTTTCCGAAAATATTGGTCAGCCCAATTGAATATGCCGGGATAAAATACACTGAAGCATATTTCGAGAAACGGTATTGAACACCTGCAGAAAACAACACACTGAAACCCGCAGAATTGAACCCTTCAACTGTTCTTGGCTCCGAAGTGGTTTCATTTCCTTTAAAATCCTTATACGTAATTTTTGATTTCAAACTCAAGGGAATAAAAGGCTGAATTCCGGCTCCGGCAAGAAACTGCACCCGCTTTCCATAAGTGAAATACAACTGAACAGGGATAGCCAGCATGTTATATTTACGATTATAGCTATAAGCACTGTCATTTCCCGGTATTGTAGATTTATACGAGTATGATTCTCCGTAGCGGTCATACGACAAACCAGCTTCAATAGACAGAAAACGGTTAATTCTATTGCGGATACCACCCTGGTAAGTCCAGCGATTAACCATCTTTTCATCTGCACGGGTTCCGATAGGTTTTCCGAACAGATCACCATTCGGTTCAATTTTGTGAGAACCGAAACTGTAGCCCGCCCCCAGGAAGACTGTAAAATCCAACAACCCTTTATCAGGATCATATTTTCCGTCCGAATCTTTTTCATCCTTCTTCGTTTCGGCCTTTTTGTTAGAGTCTTTTACTTTTCCTGTGGAAATTTGTGCGATATTCACAAATGGACTACAAATTAATAATGTCAGGACTGTTAATTGTTTCATGAAAAGCTTATTTTCGTAAGAATGTAAAGATACATTCTTTGGTTAAAAAATTGGTTATACTTAAATTACCTATCAATGTCGAAAAAAGAAAAATTGCCGAAAAAGAAGAAAAGTTTCATCCGCAGACTTTTCAAGTGGACGGGGTATACCCTCTTATTCTTACTCATTGCAATCATTTTAATTCCAGTCATTTTCAAGGATGAAGTCAAGGAATTGGTATTGAAGGAAGTAAGCAAATCTTTGAAAGCGGATGTGACCATCAAAGACTTTGATTTAACCTTCCTGTCTACCTTTCCAAATGTCACCATCCAATTATATGACACTAAGGTAACAGGTAGAACGGAATTTAAGGGCGTAGAGTTGGCAAGTGTCAAAACTATTGAGGCACATGTAGGTTTATGGGATGTAATTGGTGGAGATGAAATCGAAATTGACGAAGTCCACATTTCCGACGCAAAGTTCGATATACGTGTGGATCCGGAAGGAAAAGCCAACTACGATATCGTGATTCCGACCGACGAAAAACCGGTAGAAGATCAAGGACCTTCCAAGTTTAAATTGTCGCTGAAAGAATACTCCCTGAAGAATATTCAATTGGTTTATGACGATCAGGCTTCTGACATGTATACCAATATCAAAAATCTGAATCATACAGGAGAAGGAGATTTGACTGCTGATATCATTGATTTCGCAACAAGTACTCAGATGGAGGAATTGACTTTCGAAATGGAAGGTTTGAGCTACCTGTCGAAAGTAAAAACAAACGCGGATGTGAACCTGCTAATGGAATTCAAAGAGGATGATTCAAAATTCACCTTGAAAGAAAACAGCTTTGCATTGAACAACTTCAACATGTCTTTGGACGGTTTTTACCAAATGCTGAAAGACCACGACCAAATTGATCTGAAACTGAATACGAAACAAATCAGCTTCAAGGATTTGCTGTCATTGGTTCCAAGTTTCTACCAAAGCGGTTACGAAAGCATGATTGCCAAAGGAGATTTGAAACTGAACGGTGAAGTAAAAGGCCGTATGGACGACAAAAATCTTCCGGGATGGGATTTCGGATTGAATGTTCAGAGAGCTTCCATCAAATATCCTGATCTTCCTGGTTCTATCAATAACATTACGGTTGATGCGGGTTCCAAATTCGAAGGCGGGTCCAATCTGGATAAAATGACTATCGATGTCACAAAATTCCACTCAGAGTTTGTTGGAAACCTGATTGATGCGAATCTGAAACTGAGAAATCCGATAACGGATCCTTTGATCGATTCCAAATTAAAGGCAAAGATAAACCTGGCAACTCTTGGAAAAGTCATGCCATTGGCTGAAGGAGAATCCTACAAAGGAAAACTGAATGCAGATGTGTCTTTGAACGGACGCATGAGTTCTATCGAGAAAGAACAATACGAGAAATTCAACGCATTGGGTGTGATCGAATTGTTTGATTTCCTATACAAATCGAAAGATCTGAACGAAGATGTGAATGTAAAAGACCTGACTTTCCGCTTCAGTCCTCAAAACCTTTCGTTGGAAAAGATGAACGCAACGATGGGTAAATCCGATTTTGCCGTAAACGGAAAAATTGACAACTATCTGGGCTATTTATTCGGAAACAACAAAGAAGACCAATTATTGAAAGGTGCTTTCAATTTCAACAGTAATAACCTGGATTTGGATCAGATCATGGGAGTTTCGGCAAGTTCTTCTACGGCGAGCGCTGCTCCGTCTGCGGAACCAGCACCTGTTGATCCGAATGCGGAACCACTTCTGATTCCTGAAAATGTAGATTTCGACCTGAATACGAGCATTCAGAAATTGCATTACAACGGAATTGATGTAAACAACATCAAAGGAAATGTGAATATGAAAGAAGAAGTAGCTTCTCTGAACGGATTAACCATGAGTACTATGGGAGGAACCGTTGGTTTGAGAGGAAGCTACAGCTCGAAAGACCACAATAAACCGGCTATTGATTTGGGATACAATCTGAAAGAAATCGATATTCAGGAAATTACTTCTCACTTCTTAACGATTGAGAAACTGGCTCCGGTAGCGAAATATGCGAAAGGGAAATTCAGTTCGACCTTAAACCTGAAAGGTGATTTGACCAAAGCGTTGGAACCTGTTTACAATTCCCTGACCGGTGACGGAGATCTGTTTACCAATCTGGTGACCGTAAGCGGATTCGAACCATTGAAAAAACTGGGAGAATCTTTGAACATGGACAAACTGGCAAATCAGACATTCAAAGATGTGAAAGCTTTCTTCAGCTTTGCAGACGGAAAAGTGACGATGAAAAAGCCGTTGAAGATCAAATTGAGTGGTATTGACACGGAAGTCATGGGTTCAACTGCATTTACGCAGGATATCGATTACAAAATGACGATGCAGATCCCGAAAGCCATGATCCCGGCCGGAATTCTCAAAACGGCGGAACAAGGATTGGCAAAAGTGAACGGATTGGCTCCGAAACTGAACCTGGGAAGTATTCCGGACATTATTCCGGTAAATGCTTTGGTTGGAGGAACAGTCATGAAACCTGTGATCAAAACCGACTTTAAGGATGCGATTCTGAAAGCAACCGGAAACCTGAAAGACAACTTGAAGGAACAAGGAAAAGAGCTGATCAACAAGGCGAAGGATTCTGTTAAAACTGTCATCGACAACAAAGTAAAAGAGGTAAAAGAAGATCTTAACAAGAAAAAGGACGAAATCATTGCCAACGCACAGAAAGAGGCCGACAAGCTGAAAGCTGAAGCGAAAAAAGCAGGTGATCAGATCCGAGCGGAAGCTGACAAGCAATGTGCCGACGGTATGGACGCAGCAGGAGGTAATCCGCTGAAGAAAAAAGCAGCCGAAGTAGCTTGTAAGGAAATGAAGAAGAAAGCTGAGAACAGCGCAACCAAAGTGGAACAGGAAGCGCAAACCAAGGCCGACAATATCATGAACAAGGCTCGTGAAAAAGCAGATGCCGTGAAGTAAATTCGATTGATCTTATTATAAAAAAACAAGTAGGGGCGGAAAACTTTCGCCCCTACTTGTTTTCAACCTCAATCTACCAGATTCAACCATTCATAATCCAATTTCAACGCTTCCCATTCCACCACTTTCATCTGCCATTCCATCAAGGCAGTTTCAAGTTCCGTATAGCCTACTCTTCCTTCTTCGTAGAGCAATAAACTTTTCTGATAAGTTATCTGAAGATTCTCTGTTGTTTGTTTGACCATGGTCTGACGGGCTTTGTTATCGAGAAGCTTTTGTATCCGGATGGTTCTTTGTTTTTCAAGCTCCAATTCCGTCAATTGCCGCTGCCGGTCGAGTTCCGTTTGTTTAACATCGTTCAACTTCTTTGTTTTGAGCCATTCCCCACGACTGAAGATCGGGATACTTAGATAGAACCCGATTGCTTCATACAGGTTTTGATTGAGCTGATCGCCGTATCTTTTCGTCGGAGTTCCTGCAAGCGTGTAATCCTTATTGTTGGTTGAGAATCCCGTTCCAACTAACCCGTTTAAAGCAATGCTCGGCAGCATTTTTGCCCGGTCGGATTTCAATTCATTCTCCGCTATTTCGATTTCCGTTTCAAGACTTTCCAGTCTGAACTTCTCAGCAAATTGGGGTCGATCCGTAATTGCAGAGATGGAAGAAGCGTCAAAAAGATGCTCGGTCACTAATGGAAAACCTATTCGAAAATTCAGCTCAACGAGATTCAATCTCCATTCATGGGTCAAATCTGATTTCAAAACCCGTTCCTGAAGCAGTGAATTCCGGCTTTTGAGAGTATCAACCGCATTGATTTTCCCTTCCAGGATCAACAAACGCTGAAGCGATTGAAGTTCTTCGTATTTCTCGATTCTCAAAGTCGCCAGAGTCATTTGAGCTGACAATTTGCACAATGTGACATACCTTTCAATGACCTGAATTTTCAACTCATTTTGCCTGGAATCAAAATTGATTTCATCTCTCCGCACGGAGGCAAGCAACTTCTTGCGCTTATGGAAATAGTCAAAACCATTGAACAGGAGCATTCCGGAATTCAACCCAAAAGACTGAGAGTTTACGGTACTTGTTGCAAAGGTATTTGTAAACGGATCCAGTCTCCGTCCAAAAGAAGTATTGAATCCCGTATTTGCACTCAGATACGGAAGCAAACTCCACCAATGAAATTCTTTTTCGATACGTGAAGTATGCAGGAAAGCAGATTCTGAATTTGTTTGCAAGGTGTTATTTCCCGCTCTGTCCAGACAAGTTTGAAGTGTAATCGTTTCCTGAGAAAAAACTGCGAAACAACACCCAAGCGATAGTATGCAAACAAACCGTTTCATCCGAGTAAACCTCTTAGTTTTTCGAAAAAACGTTCCAGTAAGCGTTTGTTTTTTGTAATGATTTTCACCTTTCCTTTCAATTGAACTTTGAACGGAATCTGTTTGTTGTAGGTCGTTTTTAAGTGATCCGGCAAAGAAATTTTCACCTCGTATTTCCCTTCTTTATCCACCTGCGTAATGGATTGTACGTTTCCTTCCAACATTCCGAATTCTGTTTTCGGGAAATCCGTCAGTTCCACAAACGTTTTCTGTCCGGCTTTTACTTTTCCTGCTCCGTTGCCGCTTATCACAGCCAAAGCCGTATAACCGCTTCCATTCGGAACAATTACAATCGAAGCTTCCTGAGCTTTGTAAAACTGATTTACCTGCAGCACATTATTGAACAAAATCCTACCGGAACAAGGAGCAATCCAAACAGCATGCTGCTCCCGGGTTTGAAAACCGTTTTTAAGTGCGCTGATACCGATTTGGATTTCCAACGATTTCTGAGCTTCCTTCAAACGTTCATCATGTTCCAGAACCAAAAGTTCTTTGCGCAAAGTATTCAGCGTAATCAGATTCTGTAAAACTTGTTCTTTTTGTGCCTGAACCGACTGCAAAGCTTGCGTATGCAAACGTTTATCCTGCGTGAGAGTTTGTCCGGAAATAGCGTTTTGATCCGCCAGACGCTCACTGCCCGCCAATTGCTCCCGGATCAATTCATATTCTCCTTCCGACAGCTTGATTCTGTGAGCCGAAATGGTTTGCAACTGTTCACGAAATGCAATTTCACGACGAATGGATGCAGATTCCTCCTGGCTGATATTTTCCGAGTGTTTGCTATTCCATTCATTTACTTTCGCAAGAAGAGTCGTCCATTCTTCCTGAAAAGTCCCCAATTGCAAAGAAGCATCGAATACAGGAATCTGATTCCGGAATTTCCCTTCAAACGCTGCCAGTTTTTCCAGATAAACATTTGCTTTCAGGATGTCTTCCGTTCTCGCATGAAGATCAAACTGGGCAATCACATCTCCGGATTTCACCTCTTGATTTTCGACAACATTCAGTGATTTCAATTGAATGTAGCTTTGATTGGAAAGTTCAATCGGTGCTTTGGAACTTGTAACAACTACCTCTCCGGTGATTTCATCAGGATATTGAATGAACCAGGAAAGGAAAACAACCAATATTAAAACCACGAAAAACAAACTGCTTCCGGATTTAACAATCCAGGATGGCGGACTTGAAAGCAAGGCATTCATCGCTTCGCTTTTCAACTCAATTCCTATTTCGTCTTTCCGTTCCATATCACTGATTCGAATTTTCGCGGGTCACTTTTTCAAGTTCCAATTGATTTTTGACTAAGTTGTAATAGCTTCCTTTTTGTTCAAGCAAGCCGACATGCGTTCCAATCTCAATCACTTCACCTTTGTCCATCACCACAATCTGATCGGCATGTTTAACCGTGCTTAGCCGATGCGCAATAACCACCACCGTTCGGCCTTTGAAAAACACTTCCAGATTTTCCATAATAATGCGTTCGTTATTCGCATCCAATGCGCTGGTGGCTTCATCAAAAAACAGGAAATCCGGATTCTTGTAGACCGCGCGGGCAATCAGCAAGCGTTGTTTCTGACCTCCACTGATTCCCATTCCGTCGGCGCCGATCTTTGTATTGTAGCTCAAAGGCAATTCTTCAATAAACTCTTTGATATTGGCAACTTCAACCGCCTTTTTCAATTTGGATCTGTCCACAAAATCATCACTGACCGCAATATTGTTTGCAATCGTATCGTTGAAAATAAATCCTTCCTGCATCACCGAACCACAGTGTTCGCGCCATACATGCTGTGTAAATGAGTTCAGATTCGTGTCTCCCAAAAACACTTTCCCGGATTCCGGTTCATAGAAGCGAAGCAGCAGTTTCATGAATGTTGTTTTTCCACTGCCGCTCGCTCCCACTATTGCCGTTACTTTATTTGCGGGAATCATCAAATGAATGTTTTTCAAAACCGGATCAGGTGTTCCCGGATATCTGAAACTGACCTTTTCCAAACGGATCGAATGTTTATCCGGCAGATCTGTGAGCCGGCCCGAATCTTTGGGTTCTTCATCCTCCCGCTTGTGAATTTCAGCCAAACGCTCCAAAGCAATCCGGGCATCCTGCAAGGAATACACAAAGCTCAAAAACTGCGAAACCGGGGCATTCAACTGTCCGATAATGTATGAAACGGAAAGCATCATTCCCAAAGTCAATTCTCCGTTAATGACCAATTTGGCTGTAAAAAAACTGATCAGAATATTTTTCAGCTCGTTTATAATCGAAGCACCATTGCTCTGAATTTGCTCCAGACGCAAACCCTGAATCCGCAGTTTATACAAACGAATCTGAACCATTTCCCAACTCCAGCGCTTTTTCCGTTCTGCATTGTGCAATTTGATTTCCTGCATTCCCATGATCAATTCCATCATCTTTCCCTGATCGGTACTCATGTGTGAAAAGCGTTTGTGATCCAGATCGCGGCGTTTTTTCATGAAATAGCTGACCCATCCGAAATACAGAATCGTTCCCGTTAAAAAGATCAGGAAAACAGGAACGTTGTAAAAAGCAAGCACAGCGCCGAAAACGATAAAATTGAATACGGAGAACAACACATTCAATGATTGATTCGTGAGCAGCTGTTCTATTCGTTCATGATCTCCGATCCGAAGCATGATATCACCGGTCAGTTTTACATCAAAAAACGAAATCGGGAGCCCCATCAGTTTGATCAGAAAGTCGGATACCAAAGCAATATTAATCCGGGAACTCAGATACAGCAACAACCAGCTTCGAATAATCTCAATCACACTCCTACCCAGAAAAACAAAGAGCTGACCGATTAACACCAAATACAGAAAGTGAATGTCTTTGTTTTGAATCCCGATATCAACAACACTTTGGGTCAGGAACGGAAAAATCAATTGCAAAATACTGGCCGCGAGCAATCCCATTCCTATTTGAAACAACAATTTACGATACGGCTTCAAATATCTGAACAAGAACGAAAGTCCGGTTTTAGGCACCTCATTTTCATCTTCTTCCAGCAATTGAGGTGTCTCTTCCAGCAAGAGGCAAATCCCGTCCGAACTCATTTCTTCGGCTTCTTTCCCAATCCAGTTATCCAAAAACTCACGTTTGGAATACTTCAATAATCCATAAGCCGGATCCGCCACGTAAACGCATTTCTTGTCGATCTTGTAAACAACGATGAAGTGTTTTTCGTTCCAGTAACAAATACACGGAAGCGGTGCTTCTGCCATCAAATCATTCAAGGAAATTTTCACGCATAAAGTCCGGAAACCGATCTTTTCGGCGGCATTGCAAATTCCATCCAAACTGCTTCCGGATCTGTTGGTATCTGACCACCTTCTCAGATCACTGATTTCAACGAGTCTTCCATACGATTTTGCAATCATCTTCAGACAGGTCGGGCCGCAATCCTTTGTATCAGGTTGTTTGTAAAAGGGAAACTTTTTCATGAAACGAAGCTTACTTTATGAAAACAACTTCTACACGTCTGTTCATTTTTTTATTCTCTTCAGAAGTTTCAGGTACTAAGGCTCTGGTATTTGAATAGCCGTAACACGAAATCCGGTTCGCAGCAATGCCATGATCAATCAGATATGATTTCACCTTTTCAGCGCGATGCAGTGATAAAATCAAATCCGGTCGACAACACACATAACCATTCAGTTTAATTTGAAGAGTGGTATCCATTTCCATGAGTATTTGAAGCGCTTTCACATTTTCCAATGAACCCGGAATGAAGTTGGTCGTTTCAGGATTGAAGTTGATTCTGAGATTCACCGGAGTCCCAAGCTTGATCTTCGGCTCCACACTGTAAATAAGGATATCAACTCTTCGGAATGAATCATCACCAAGACTGGTTTTGGTTCGTTTTTCGTTCTGATTTGTACTATCCATCATCAGGTTTCTGATACTCGTTGAATCAATCAGTTTCGAAACGGCAAGCAATCGTTTTGATGCCAGACTTTTATTGTATGAATAACTCCCAACCGTATCGGTATAAGCAATCAGGTGAATCTTCCCATGACTTAGTGTCGTTTGATTTATCCTGCTGATCACTTTAGAAGGATTTTTGATCACAGCACTTCCGGAATCAAACGAAACCGAAATTGAGTCAATCAACCTGATCTCAACCAAATCCTGAGAAAATACTTCTCCAAGCGGAAACAGACATCCGATCAGCAGTGCGAAAAACGAATTCAACCCCATATCTTTTCGTTTATTTGGTTCAGTTTTTCTTCATCAATCCGGATTTCACCGCCATGAAAGCTGATCCCGCATTCCTTTTCCGATAAATAGTTGTCGTCATCCGCCCACAAACTGATAAAGGGATTGTACTTACATTTTGAAGGTTTCCCGTTCTCGAGATCATCCAGTGTAAAAGCTCTGCAGTCGTTACAAATCCATCTGAATTCACAGACCGAACAGACAAGTAACTTGTCTTTGGTGAGCTTCCATTTGCTCCGAAATTCCTTTCGGGCAACAAGATCCCGCAAGCGCGTTGAATCCACATATCCATATGGTGGTTCCAATGACGGACAATTACGGATCAATCCATCTTTATCGACACTGATTTTGTGGGCCAAACAACTGTTGTAATTCTGATTTCGCACATAAGTCTGAGTATTCACCGTAAAAGAATCCATTGAGATATTCCCGCAATTTTCGTGAGAAACAGATTTCTGACGCGTAAATATCAGGTTGCAGGAATTCGTTTTCAATTCAAATCCTTTTGGTGCATTGTAAACCACAATGGTACTCAAACGGAAAAAGCGCTCACTCAGCTGTGAATCCAGAAAATGTTTCAGATTCTCATGAAACGGAATCAGGATCTGAACAGATTCGATCGTAGTTTCGCGGACACATTCCTGAATCGTATGCAGGTTCTTCAACAAGGCTGTGTCATCAAGAAATCTTACCTCCAGAAATTGCGTCCCGAGTTCATCCAATTGACTAAAAACAGATGCAATATTCCAGGAAGAATTTTCATCCAGTTCCAAAATGGCATTGTTGATTTTTGAATCGGGATGATAAGTTAGTTCAAGCGGAGCCAGACATGCCCCAAGTTCCTGATTAATCACTATTCCCAGATCGTTTTCAGTAACAAAGGTTTCATACTCATCCACTTCGGTTTCTGGAATTTGTTCCAGATAATCAACCAGGTCGTTTGGAACAAAGTAAGGTTTCCCCTTTTGTAAATCAACGAGCAGAGAACGGTTATAACCTTTTACGGGAATCACATTCGGATATAATTTCAACACGGATGTATGTTTACTTTGTATCATAATTTCTCAGTATGATTAATCATTAATGAAATCGGCGATGCGGGCACAAAGACCTGTTCCAACCGATCCATCTTAAGCTTTTTAATATCAATCCGGGCTCTTGATTCTTTCGCCTGATCTTTTATTTCAAAATGTGCTTTCGGGTAGACTTGTGATAAAATCGCATCCGCTGTTTCGATCCCTTCCATGCTTCGTCAGTTCATTAAAAATTTTGCGACTTCGTAATCGATGTTTGAGTTTGTTGACAGCGAAACTGCACCGTATTGTCCATTGGGATTCACTTCCAGAAATACATATCGTTTGTCTTTTGTAAGCACAATGTCCAGAGATCCGAAGTTCAAATCCAGTTTTGTCATGAGTTTTCGCACCTGTTCTTCCACAAATGGCGGCAAAGTATAATTGCACATTCTCATTCCCGAATCATAACCCTGACGATAATCCAACACTGCTTCCTCGCGGCTTTGTGAAAAAATGGCCTGAGAATAGGTTTTTCCATCCAGATAAATTGTCCGGATTTCGAACTGTTTATCGAGTTTTTCCTGAAAAATGCTCAGATCAAAAAATTCAGGAAGTGAATCTAATTCAGCAGATCCAACCGGAAGAGTATAGCCCAATTGATAGCTTTCAATTTCTCCTGATTCATTGTAATTGGTGCATTCAAAGGGAAAAGCAAGCGATTTCGTAATGATCTCTTTCTTACAACTCTTCCAAAATTCAAATAAGCTTTGTTTCGACTTTGTAATGAGCGTTTTCGGAATCTCAATCTTCAGTGAAGTACAGATTTCAAGGAATTCAATTTTGTTGTAATTCCCGAATCCGAATTTCCCCAGACATTTCTTGTTGTGAAAACAGCGCCGGATTTGTTCGGTTCTGGCTTTGATGTGTTCCCGGGAGTAATTTTCAAGACCTTCCTGAGAAAACGTTCCTGTCCCGAATCGACAAACCTGAATATCCGTTCTTCGATACCAAACGGATTTTATTTCCGCCGAATGACACAGAAATTGATTGTTCTTATATACGCGATAATCAAACTCATTTGGTTCAATCGTATATTCCAGTTCAATGGAATCATCTTCCAAAAACACTTCAAAGGGTTCATCATAGTAGTTCAAATACGAAAGAACGGTCCTTGAATTCAAATCGGTTCGCTCAGTAAAAACCAGAATCATTCGAACATCAATAGTTTAGTTGGGATCGGACAATTCTTGATCAATCCGATTTGTAAACGATTCGCTATAATTTCCCGGATCTGCTCTTCTGAGAAATCCGTTTTCCCCGGAACAGCCAACATGCCATAAGGTTGCGGCAACCAAACCATGGAATAATGACGATCGAGCCACAAGGCATAATGACTCGGCGGCATACGTCCTGCGATTACTTCCTGCAGGAAAACAGGTTTCATTTCATCGAAGAACGCCTGATTGTATGAGGAATGAACCAACAAAACAAAAACCATCGAAACATTTCCGGGCAAGATCCACTCTCCGGGATAACCCAGTGTGTAAATGATGTTGCGGAATTCGACCAGATTGAGTGAATCGATCTGAATAATCTCCCGATTCACAGCAAGGGTATCAATGATGGAATCCGTATAAAACTTCATACGCGGCACCTGATCCCTGTCGGTCATTGTTTGTAGAACAGCCATCAACGAATCCGTATTGCTTCGTTTTAGGTTTGCAAAATTGTCATAGCCCTGCTGAACCAGTTTTTGCTGTTTTTTGGAAAAACCTTCGTTTATTTTGGCTAAATTGATTTGAGTAATCTGATTCAGGCACACAAAGTCAAATGAATAGTTTGACCACGCTTTTCTAAGAAATTTCGCACTTTTCGTGTCCTTCCCCATTTGTTTATAGCAGTGCGCCATTAAAATGTATTCTTCACAATAGAGCTTGCCGTATTTCTTCTTTACTTTGGATAATTGTTTGAAACATTTCGGGTAATTCAAGCTATCGAGGGCAAAACGATAAGCCGGGTCACAATCGGCTTTGTAGTCAATGTGATTGATTTGAGCCGAAGCATCAAAACCAATTAAGAAGCAAAACAGGAACAGTGCATTTTTCATTTCCGGGATTTTAAATGTTGGGAAATCCTCTGCCTTATAGTCAAAGCAGAGGATTCAATAAACAAACTGAATTAGCTTCCGATATAATCAGTTCCTTGAGTTCCCGGAGGTGTACCTGCCGGATTGTAAGTTGTTGCAGCAGTATCTCCATCCTGTCCGCCTCGCCCGTCATAACGTGTTAGACGTGCAGGTCCGTATGTAGTATCACCACCGAATACTCTTACCATGTTTTTTGAGTCAAACTTTTTAGATTTTAATGACTCTATGTTTTTAGTTGCCATAAGCAAAAAAATTAGTTGTTGCGCCTACTCTGTTTCCTCATCTTCGCAATAGCATTTTCGGCAACACTGCTAATTGCAAAGCTTTTGCACGTCAGAAGCCGGTAAACAGCTGAACATGCAAGGAAGTGTTACCGGCACTTCCATTTTCTTTATGTATTTCGCTGAAATTATTTCAGTGAATCTTTGCCTTGCTCTTTATCAGCAAGGATTGAGTGGATTGATGCTTTCTGGTAAGCATCAACATTTTTTATACAAAACCGCGAAAACAATGTTTACAGATTGAAAACCTGGTCTACACCTGTTTTCCGGTTTGTTCTGTCGTAGTATTGAATACAAATGTAAAAACAATTCTCACATATGCGCATTCATGTGAAAAAAAATTCTCCTAAACGCTAAAAAAACATTAAAACCCAATACAGGGCAAAATCGATCAGCAGATTTCATACAGAACATATAAGCTTCAAATATCCAGTAAAAACAGCACTTTTAAATTCATCAAAGTAATTATGGCTGAATGTACGAAAGAGTAATTAGTTCGTTGGTTTGATTCCATTTCCCGCATATGATCGAACAAAAAAAGTCAACAAAACCAATACAAAACAAACAATTATAGCAAATAATACTCCTTTATGTGTATTTAATGGTAACAATACTACCCAGTAAAGCGAAGAAATTTGTTTCTATGCAGCACCGTGGCGAAATTGTGGAACAGGCGATCAGGCAAAGTGGTTTTTCGATTACTATTGTCGCAAAAAGATTGCGCAAAAGCAGGAGATGGATGTATCTGATGTTTGATAATCCTCAAATCGATATTGATACGGTTCTGGCTATCGGCACAATCATCCACCATGATTTTTCTGAGGACATCAAAGAATTGAATCACAATCGTTCAAACTCATTTTCAGATCCTGAAGATCTGTACAACGGGCAAACAAAAGAATACTGGAAAAATAAGTATCTGAAATTGCTGGAGGATTATAATGAGTTATTGAAGAAGGTCAGTTCGAAGAAATAGAAAAACAAATTTGGGATTATTTCAAATTTTTCCTGTCACAAGTTCGCGATATTGCGTATTGGCCAGTGTTCATAAGGGTTTCCGATTGAATTAACAGCCAAAATCAGTACAAAATTCTCCCACCAAACAGACCTCAACAAAAAGCATTCGCAATTAAGAAGGTTTTCCCACATCTGACCGGAATTATTCACACTTAAAAAATCGAACATCCGAAACAATTCATTCTCTTATCTGTGTAATTAACGGTAAAAATATTACTCATCTGAGGGAAGATTTTTGTTTTCATGCAGCATCGTGGTGAAATTGTAGAACAAGCAATCAGACAAAGCGGATTTCCGATTACTATTATTGCCAAGAAATTGGGCAAGAGCAGAAGATGGATGTATCTCATGTTTGATAATCCTCAGATTGATATCGAAACGATCTTAAAGATCGGAAAGATCATTCATCATGACTTTTCCGCAGAGATTAAGGAATTGAACGTTATCAACCCGACTTCTTTCGAAGATCCGGAAAATCCGTACAACAACCAAACAAAAGAGTACTGGAAGAACAAGTATCTCAAATTGCTGGAGGATTACAACGAGTTGTTGAAGAAGGTAAATTCGAAGAAATAGAACGATAATTACGAATTACTTAACAAAACAAATTCGGACTTATTTCGACCTCTCCCGCTACATATTCGCGATATTGCGTATTGACCAGTGTTCATAAGGGTTTCCAAGCGAATGAACAACCAAAATCACTGAACAAAACCCAACAGATAATTATTCGTAATTATCAATGCGTTGTCGTCATCGTCTCATTCACCACAATGATGAAATCTGCACGGTTCAAATGCTCTTTTTCAAGTTTGCGTACATCTTTCTGAGAAACCGTTGTGATCGTTCCTACCTTTGTTCCCGGAGCATATTGCTGCACATACCACATAATTCCCTGATGGAAATCGGAATGGAAAGCACCGTTTAAGAAGTAAACCATCTGAGCCTTTTTCAACTGCTGCACAATGGAATATCCCATCGTAGCATCCTTGATTGCCTGCGCATACGCAAAATTGATTCCGGAAGCATGCATTTCTTTCCCCATATTGATCAACTCCACATACTGAGTCAATGTCGAATCAAAAGGAAAAGGCAATGGTGCCATGAATTTTTTCTGGTCTGCAGACAACGTATCCAAAGCAGCAAGTCCTTTTTTGAAGATCAAGCTGGCATATTTTCGGGTAACATTTGCTGCAAAAGGGATATTCCCCTGAGAAATTGCCGAATCCAGAACAGGCTTGTAATCCGTTTTGAAATTCACCCACAATTCCGTTGAATCCTTCAATGCTTTGTATGATTTATTGGCAATGTATGCTTCCAAAGGCTTCACCTGATGCAATTCAAACATCTCAAAACCAACTGCCAGTTTTTCACCGCTCACCTTTTTATTCAACTGCATCAACACGTTCAATTCCAACCAGTGTGAGATCGGATTATTGTGAAACTCACCGAACAGAACAACCTGATTTTCTGAAACTTTCGACATCATCTTACTGAAAGCCACTTCCTTTCCTTTCGAATCGAAAATACGGAAGGCCTCCAAATCCTGTGCATAAGCGCTTGAACAAATCAACAGCGATAATAAAATACATTTCATTCTCCAAAGATAGGAACTTTGAAAAACTCCTCTCCTCACCATTTTTAAGTAAGGCCATTTTAAGGGCTACCTTCTGAAGGGTAGATTGATTAACACGATATAAAACCCGAGGAGTGAAAAATTTTTCAGCCCTACGGGTTTTCGAAATTCTATCTATTTTTAAGTAACACAAACACAACACCTACCTCAAAAAGGTTACTTACATTTGTACTATGTTGAAGAAACTGTGTAATGCTCTCCCAATAACGTTGCAAAGTCTGCTGCTTCGGGTTGCTATCCTGCTGTTATTGATGACCGCAACACGCATCGTATTCTATTTCTACAACCTGGATTCCTTCGCTCACGTTCATTTTACCGACTGGTTTGCAGGAATCTGGTTTGATCTTTCAACACTGGGTTTACTCCTCATGCCTTTCATTGTTTTCAGTCTTCTTCCGGAGAAATGGCAAAACAACCTCATCATCCGCATTATTCAGGCAATCACTTTTTTTGTTCCGGCCCTGCTCATCGTGGCTTTGAACCTGATGGACACGGCTTATTACAATTTCACGCTGAAGCGATCTACCGCCGATTTGTTCGTAATTGTATCTGCAGGAAATGATGTGGGACAGCTGCTTACGAGCTTCATTTCGGACTATTGGTTCCTGATTCTTTTGTTCATTTTCGGGGTTTACGGTCTGGCAAAACTTTATAGAAAAACAAGCATCCGCAAATGGAAGCAAGCCAATAATTCTTCTCTGAGAAAGGAACTCATTGCCTTTTTCATCATGATTCCGGTTTTCGTATTGATTGGCCGCGGAGGAATTGGTTTGCGTCCTATTTCTTCGTTGGATGCAACACTTTTCACTCAGCCCGAAAACTCGGCTTTGGTTTTGAATTCTGCTTTCACCTTGCTGAAATCGATTGGAAAAGATGATTTGACGGAACAGCATTATTTCCCGGAAAAGGAAGCAGACAAATTGTTCAATCCGATCAGAGTCAGCCAACCGCAGCACATTTTGCCCGATGGCACAAGCGTCATGATCATTATGCTGGAAAGTTTCGGAAACGAATGGGTGGGGAAATTCAATCATTCCACTTCCTTCACTCCGTTTCTGGATTCGCTGCTGGATCAAAGCTGGTATTTCGAATACGGAATTTCGAACGGTAAAAAGTCTATTGAGGCTGTTCCTACCATTTCCGCATCGATGCCTACGTTAATGGACAATCCGTATATTTCTTCGGCCTATTGCAACAATCAGATTCAAAGTTTGCCCGGAATTTTAAAAGATCATGGATACAGCACCGGATTTTACCACGGAGCAACAAACGGTTCCATGCGTTTCAACAGCTTTGCTTCCCAACTCGGATATCAGGAGTATTTCGGTCGTTTTGAATACAACAACGACAAGCATTTTGATAAAACCTGGGGAATTCTGGACGAGTATTTCAATCCCTGGACAGCAAAACAGCTGACGAAGATGAAACAGCCTTTCATGGCAAACCTGTTCACGCTTTCTTCGCATCATCCGTATTTCGTACCCGAAAAATGGCGGTCTGTTGTCAAAAAAGGTTCACACCCGATTGCCAAAAGCATTCACTATGGCGATATCAGTTTGCGTAAATTCTTCGAACAGGCAGCTAAAGAACCGTGGTTCAAAAAAACCCTGTTTGTGCTTGTAGCTGATCACACGCCATCGAGTAACAGTGAATTATACAATCAGCGCACGGAAATGTACCGCATTCCGATTGCTTTCTATGATCCGAGCGGGAAATTGCCTAGAAAACGTGAAAAGGCCATTTTTCAGCAGGCAGATATTATGCCGACAGTGCTGGATTTGGTGAACATTAAGACAAAATATTACAGTATCGGAAACAGTTATTTCTCGAAAGAACCGAGAGAAGCTATTACCTATCTCGAAGGAGCATATTACTATTTCAGAGGCGATAAACTCCTGGTTTATTCCAATGATAAGATCAGAAGTCTGGTAAATTTCACGATTCGCACTGAAAATCCTCAAAATCTCTTACCTTCAAAAAAAGAAGAGGCTGAAAAAATGGCAAGGCGTTTGAAAGCCATCATTCAAAGATATAATCATGATTTAATCCATAATCAGACGGTTGTTCGATGAAAAAGAGAATTCGTTTCATAATTAACCCGATTTCAGGTGGTGTGAAAAAAGCAAAAGTTCCTCAGATGATTGAGGAGCATTTGAATCACGACCTGTTTGATTATGATATTGCAATTACTCAATACAAGCAGCACGCCAAGTCGATCGCCATGGAATCGGCGCAGGAAGGAATCGATATTGTGTGTGCAGTTGGCGGCGACGGATCTGTTCACGAAGTGGGAACGGCACTTATCGGAACCAAATGCCATTTGGCAATCATCCCGACCGGATCCGGAAATGGTCTTGCAAGACACTTGAAGATTCCGCTAAAAACTCCGCTTGCCATCCAAAACATCAACGAACTCAACAGTATCCGCATGGACACGGGACTGGCAAACGACAAGCCTTTTTTAGGAGTTGGCGGTTATGGTTTTGATGCTTTTATCGCAAAACGATTCGATGAATACCACATTCGCGGTTTTTGGGGATATACCCAATTGGTTTACGAAGAGTATTTCTCCTACAAACCACCCAAAATGAAGATCCAGCTGCCCGATCAAACGATTAAGGGCAATTTCCTGCTGTGTTCCATTGCAAACTCTTCTGAATTCGGAAACGGTTTTTGTATTTCACCGAAATCCAATGTCATTGACGGACAAATGGAACTGGTTTTACTCAGTAAATTTTCCTGGTGGCGAACAATGGGAGTTATCGGAAGATTTTTCTTCAAGAAGATCGAAGGCTCGAGATACATTAAGATTATTCCGTTTCGAAAAGCCCGCATCATTCTGGATGTTCAGTTAGCTCATTACGACGGTGAACCTTTTGAAGTGCGAAAAGAAATAAATATTGAAATTGTTCCGTCCAGTCTTTCCGTTCTATGCGGCAAAGGATATATGGAACTCATAAAAGAAAACCCTAAAGCAGAATAATATGTTTATTGAAACTGATTTGGAATCCGTGTTGACCCATTTAAACAAGTTAACACCAGAAACTAAGCCCGAATGGGGTCAAATGTCTGCTCAGCGAATGGTTGAACATTTAACCGACACGTTGCGCATTGCAACCGGAGAGCAACCGCAAGTACTGCTTATTCCTGAAGAAAAAGTGGAGCGAATGGTGGCGTTTTTGTATACAGACAAGCCGATGGCAAAAAACATGGAGGTTCCGTTTGCAAAAGCAGGCACTCCGCTTCGTCATGGAGAGCTGGAACTGGCAATCGACGAATTTGTAGAAGTGTATCTCGAGTTTCAGGAATTGTTTGCTGAAAACCCGGAATTAAAAACGGTTCATGCTTTTTACGGCCCTCTGAACTATGAACAATGGGATTTGCTGCATAAAAAACACTTGACTCATCACTTTACACAATTCGGGATTTTGTAAACGAAACAATCCTCAAGAGAGGAAACAATATCATTTAAAAAGCCCTTCTGTCAGCTGACGGAAGGGCTTCTCTATTTAATTCACCTTTTTAGCAGGTTCCTTTTTCACTTCTTTCTTCGGCTCTGTTTTTGGTTTTGTTTTTGTGCCGGTTGTAGTTGTCGTTTTAGTTTCTGTCCTGGACTTTTCTCCCGTTTTAGCAGGATCTTTTTTCTCCTCCGTTTTCGTTTCTACCTTTTTGGTTTCCGTTTTCTTCTGAGGTTCCTGTTTCTTTGCTCCCTCTTGTGCATAGGATACAACAACAGTTCCCATTACTGCGACTAAAATCAATACTAACTTTTTCATAGCGATTACAATTTTATTGTTTTGAAGTAGACAATTTAATGATTCACCACTAATTCAGCAAATTAAGAAGCAAGACATTCCTAAAAAAGAAAAGTCCTCCGGGTGGAGGACTTTATATTAATTTACTTTTTTGATCGGTTGTTCTTTCTTGCGTTCTTCCGATTTGAATGCTTTCTTTTTTAAATTTGGCGCTTTCTGAGCCTCAACTTTTTTAATCTCTGTTTTTTTTGTTCCATCCTGCGCGTGGGAAACAACAGCTGTTCCCATTAAAGCGATGAAGATCAATGCTAGATTTTTCATAGTTCTTTTTATTTCTGTGTTTTACAATTTACATGCCAATTCCAAATATACCAAAATGTGAACGTTTAAAAAGGTAAAAAGGGTTAAATTAAATGTACTGAAAAACATACCGGGGTGGTAATTGGTTGCCATTTGGCAAACTGGCAAATTTGCAAAAAAAGGTTCAGCAAGTTTTCCGCTCAAATACTTTGAACTCTTTGTATATTTGAATTCGAAACGAAAAATTCATGGTTCAAGCCTTTAAACATCATTGGACAGGTATAGAACAGGTAGCCAAAACCTTATTCAAGGGGAAGTTTCTGCTCTACTTTATACCGGGATTAATTGTAGGATTAATCTATCTCTATTTGCAATTTCAGGCCAGACGCATCATGGCTGTCGCTCACCTCGGCGATGACATTCCGATAGTCGGAACAGCAATTTCCTGGTTGGCAGACGGCGTTTTCAGTATTTTCGACTTAATCGTATCCGAGTTTTACAAATTTGTGATTCTGGTGGTTCTGTCTCCGGTAAACTGTATTCTTTCTGAGAAATTTGACAGTTATCTTACAGGACGCGAATACAAGTTTGACCTGATACGCTTAGTGAACGACTTCCTGAGAATGATTCTCATCGTCATCAGTGCCTTATTTCTGGAATACGTTTTTCTGGTCATTTGGTGGGTATTTTCCTGGATTCTGCCGGATTTTATCGGTGAAGCCATGTTCTTCCTGATAGCTTCCTTCTTTGTAGGATTCTCATTCTATGATTACAGCATGGAGCGCTACGGATTGAATTTCTTTAAAAGCTGGGGGCTTGGGTTCTCTAAAATGAGTTACATGTTGATCACCGGAGGAATTTTCACGCTGATGATCAAAATTCCGGTAGTTGGAATCATTGCAGCACCGGTAGTCATTTCCATGCTCTCAACAGCGGTATACGTTCTTATGAAAGCAAAAGAAACAAGTCCAAACGCAGCACCCGCAATCGAAAACAAAGATCAATTAGATACTTAAAAAACAGTCAAGCATGAATGATTTATTCTCATCCTTCCAAACCAGTTCCAAAGAAGAATGGATTGCTATTCTCAAAAAGGAATTAAAGGGTGAATCAATCGATACATTAAACAAATTCAATCGGGTTGAAGAAGTTACCTTTCCCAGTTATTTTCACCGGGAAGATCAACAAAATCAATTCTCAGATCCGGGACTCGCTCCCTACACCAGAGGAATTCAACCGAAGAATAACGATTGGACCATTGCCACCACTTTTCGCATTGCAAATGAAAAAGAGTGCAATCAGGAAATCATTTCGGCATTGATGTGCGGAACCGATCATTTGGTTCTTGAAGCAAGCAATAATGGAGCAATCCATTTTGAGACATTGCTTCAGGAAGTCGGACTTTCATTCATTCATACGACCTTCCGGGCAAAATCGGCAGAGCAGATCAGCAGTTTTTTGGAATTCACAAAAGATGCATCCGTACTGATCGAATATCACAACAACGAAGAATTGCTTGAAAAAGCTGCTGCTTTCAGCAAACCCAATACAAAACTATTCCAGATCGACGCTTCTTCCGTGCAGCAAGCCGGAGGAACAACCTGGCAGGAATTAAGCATTGCTTTGGCAGAAGGACATGATATGCTTGTGAAACAATTGGATCTGGGAATCGACCCGGACACCGCAGCCGCAAACATTCACTTCACCTTCGGAATCGGAAGCAAGTACTTTTTCGAACTGGCAAAAATCAGGGCATTCAGAACCTGTTGGGCAAAAATCGTTCAGGCATACGATCCGAAACACACTTGTTCGCTTGCAGCAACGATTACAGCCCGCACCACTTTTGTGAACGTGAGTCTGAAAGATCCGTACACCAATTTATTGCGTCAGACAACTGAAGCTATGTCGGCAGTTCTGGGAGGAATTCAACATTTGAATATTCAACCATACGATTGGTACTCTCAAAAACCAAATACTGTTTTCACCCGAAGAATGGCAACGAATATTTCCCTGCTTCTGAAGGAAGAATCGTATCTGCAAGTTGTGATTGATCCGGCAGGAGGTTCTTATGCTTTGGATACACTAACGGAAACAATTGCCGAGCGTGCATGGAGTTCTTTCCAATGGATTGAACGAAACGGTGGAATTTCGGATTTGGAGGTGAGAAAAACACTTAGCTCAGAAATCGAAGAAAAAGCAGGAATGCGCATCAACGAGATCAAAGAAAAAACCGAAAAACGAATCGGAATCAACATCTTTCCGAATCCGGAACAAATAGATAATGACTGGACAGCTATTCCTGAATGCTGGAATAATCTGAATCCGCTAATTTTAGAACAAACCTTATGAGTATCCGCAAATCATTTGAAAACGTATCATTCAATTCCGATACTTTAACCGGATCTGCAGAGAAAGGTACTTTCACAACTCCTGAAAAAATCGAGTTGTCGGGTTATTACAACGAAAATGACCTGAAATCTGTCGAACACTTAGGTTTTGTCAGCGGAAGAGCCCCGTTTTTAAGAGGCCCGTACGGTTCCATGTATGCTATTCGACCGTGGACAATCCGACAATATGCAGGTTTCTCCACAGCAGAAGAATCAAACGCATTTTACCGCAGAAACCTGGCAGCAGGTCAGAAAGGACTTTCCGTTGCTTTCGACTTAGCAACTCACCGCGGTTACGATTCGGATCACGAACGCGTGGTTGGTGATGTGGGAAAAGCCGGAGTTGCGATCGATTCCATTTTGGATATGAAAATCCTGTTCGATCAGATTCCATTGAATGAAATGTCGGTTTCAATGACAATGAACGGAGCGGTTGTTCCGATTATGGCTTTCTACATTGTTGCGGCAGAAGAACAAGGAGTGAAACAGGAAGAACTTTCCGGAACCATTCAAAATGATATTCTGAAGGAATTCATGGTTCGGAATACGTATATCTACCCTCCTGCTCCTTCGATGAAGATCATTGCAGACATTTTTGCCTACACGGCCGAAAAAATGCCGCGATTCAACTCTATTTCCATTTCGGGTTATCACATGCAGGAAGCCGGAGCAACTGCCAGCATCGAGTTGGCTTACACCCTGGCGGACGGTTTGGAATATCTGAGAGCCGGAATCAACGCCGGAATGGATGTGGACACCTTTGCGCCCCGTTTGAGCTTCTTTTGGGCCATCGGGATGAATCACTTCATGGAAATTGCTAAAATGCGCGCAGGACGGCTTCTTTGGGCAAAATTGGTTTCTCAGTTCAACCCGAAAAACGAAAAGTCGCTTGCTTTGCGTACGCACTGCCAAACCTCCGGATGGAGTTTGACTGAGCAGGATCCTTTCAACAACGTAGCAAGAACCTGTATTGAAGCAATGGCGGCAGGTTTTGGAGGAACACAGTCCTTACATACCAATGCATTGGATGAAGCCATCGCTTTACCAACCGATTTCTCTGCACGAATTGCGCGTAATACGCAAATCTACCTGCAGCAGGAAACCGGAATGACCGATATCATCGATCCGTGGGGAGGAAGTTATTACGTTGAAAAACTGACGCAGGAGCTGGTTGATGAAGCCTGGAAGCTTATTCTGGAAGTAGAAGAGTTGGGCGGAATGGCCAAAGCAATTGAAACCGGAATTCCGAAAATGCGGATCGAAGAAGCTGCAGCGCGCAAACAAGCACGCATCGATGCAGGAAAAGATATTATTGTGGGCGTAAACCGCTACCAACTGGAAAAAGAAGATCCTATCGATATCCTGGAGGTCGACAACACGAAAGTGCGCGAATCTCAATTGGAACGTTTAAGAGTATTGCGCGAAACCCGGAATCCGGAACGCGTGAAAGCAGCTTTGGAAAAATTGGCCGATGCAGCTAAAACGGGTACGGGAAATCTTCTGGAAATTGCAGTTGAATGTGCTCGCGAAAGAGCCTCTTTGGGTGAAATTTCCCAGGCAATGGAAGCAACTTTCGGAAGACATCAGGCAACAATCCGGTCAATCAGCGGTGTTTATTCAGCGGAAAGTATGAGTGATAAAGATTTTGAAAAAGCCAAAGAACTGGTAGAAACATTTGCCAAACTGGAAGGAAGAAGACCGCGGATCATGATCGCTAAAATGGGTCAGGACGGACACGATCGCGGTGCGAAAGTCATTGCCACCTCTTTTGCCGATATCGGTTTTGATGTGGATATAGGACCTTTGTTCCAAACACCGAAAGAAGCTGCCAAACAAGCAGTGGAAAACGATGTGCACGTATTGGGAGTTTCCTCTCTTGCTGCCGGACATAAAACGCTGGTTCCACAAGTAATCGAAGAACTCAGATTACTGGGAAGACCGGATATCATGGTTGTTGCCGGAGGAGTAATTCCTGCTCAGGATTATGATTTCTTGTACGATGCAGGAGTTTTCGGAGTTTTCGGACCGGGAACAAAAATTTCGAAAGCAGCTCAAAAGATTCTGGATCTGCTGATTGAAAGTACGGAAGGATAATTATGAGTTTCGAACGAATGGGGCTCCTTGTGTTCTGATACGTTTTCACATTGTAATTTCGGTTGTTAATTCAATCGGAAACCCTTATGAACACTGGCCAATACGCAATATCGCGAATATGTAACCGGAGAGGTCGAAATAATACCGAATTTGTTTTGCCAAACAATTCGTAAAACTCTCAGATTCACGCGCGTTAATTCTGACACATTTTTCAAGTAATTCGATATCAACGCGATCATAAAGGGGAATTTGTAAATCTGTAACGAAACTTTTATTTAAAGTTTTCGTACATTCGGCATAGTTATTGGTTTTATCCTTTCAACGAAATTAAATATTATGAGAAAGCTTGTTCTAATTGGTGCTCTACTTACTACGAAATTACTTGTTGCCCAAGCACCGGAATATAATGATTTACGTATTCTTTATGCAGATGGCGATTACGAAAAGTTAGTTCGTGCATCGGAAAAATATGTTTTAAGCGATAAGACGAAAGCCGATGCTCTTCCGCATATGTGGATGGCTCGTGGTCTTTACAAAGTTTCCTTAAGTGGAACGGATGACGAAAAGTATAAAAACGCTTACAAAGAGGCAATCGGAGAGGTTGGCAAGAGTATCAAATACGATAAATCCGGTGATGTTCAAACCGAATATGCTGAGTTCTACGATGAATTCAAGAACAGTTTGGTAGAAATGATCCGAAATGAAATCGAAGTTCCGGATTACAAAAAAGCTGCAACGTGGGTTTTGAAATATTTCAAGATCAACATGACAAGCATCGGAGCGAAATACCTGGATGGTGTTTGTAAATACCGGAACGCTGACAAAGGAGGAGCAAATACAGCTTGGAAAGAGGCTGAAACAATGTTGAAATCCGTAAGCGATATCGATTCCTGGTCAAAAGCAGAAAAAGACTTGCTGATGATGGGAATTATCCAAACAGCTGAGTGTTACATTTCCAGTAAGCAGGTCGATAAAGCGAAAGCTGTTATGGGGAAAGTTGCCCAATGGTATGAAGGAAATGAAGATTTCAAAACGAAATACGACGAGATCGTCAACTAAATAAGAAATAGAAAATACGGAGACTCTGGCAGATTTGTCAGGGTCTTTTTTTGATTGATACTTTCTTGTTTCTATACTCTGGTTTGTTCTTGATACGTCTGCTAATGACGCCGGTTGAGGCCACTATTAACATTTGCAGGAGGATATCTCTCATTCGGATTCTGAAAATCGTGAAGGAGAACTTTATACCTTTAGCTCATGAAGAAGTATCTGCTCATCTTTAAGAATAAATACATTCTGGCAATAACCATCTTTATGGTTTACAATTTGTTTCTGGACGAAGTGGATATTTTTACCATTGTCAATCAAAACAAGAAGCTTTCAACACTCCGTTCCACTCAATCGGAAATGAAACTGAAGCTGAAAGAAACAAAGTATATTCTTTCGCAGATCAAAGATTTATCCTATCTGGAAAAACTGGCAAGAGAAGACAAAATGTTCAAGAAAGACGATGAGGATATTTTCGTAATCACGTACAAGTAGAATTATCAATTCGTAATTCTTTCTAATCTATTTCCGCAATCTTAGGCCGCTGATTGAAGTATTGCTGCTCGACGTAATTGACCACTTTTACTCCCGGAAAATAATACAACGCGATCTGTACATAACTGAAACCGAATTTCGCCATTTTCATTGCTCCTTCCTGGCATAATCCAACTCCGTGTCCGTAACCTCTTCCTCTCAACACTACATCCGTTCCTTCCGGATAACAATTGAAAAAAGTGGATTTCAGTTTAAAATGTTCCCGGATATCTCTTAAAGGAATTCCCAACCACGGATACTGATAAAAAGCATAGCGGTCCGGCTGATTGAACGTATAAATCATTGGTCCCAAAACAGAATCATTCACCGGATAATGGAAAGTCGTAACCAAATATTCCAGCCATTCGGTTTGAGGAATGCGCTTTTCCCAGATTGCTTGCTTGGTATAGATACAAAACGTGTCCTTGAAGGTGCTCAGATAAGGAATCTTGTTATTCCAGACGTAATCCGGTTCGGAGGTCTGTCCGCCGCAATTGGCATGAAAATAGGCATCCACCAGCTGATTGGTTCCATCCACCATGACCATTCCTTCTGTTTTCAAAACAGCTGAATCAATCGTCGGATTCAAACGCAATTGATTGTGATATGCCTGACAATGCGTTCTGTCGCACAGATCAAAACCTTCTTTCTGATGCCGTGTTTTATACTTCAGAGCGTAAGTCCGGCTCATCAAAGCCTGAACCTTGTAGTATTCGATTTCTCGTCCGCCACCGCCTTCAGATTCAACAACCCCACTCAGGTAATTATTGATATCCACCAGGTTCACAATGGTCAAAGCTCCGTTCTGAGCAGTGATTTCTACATCGTCCTTGTATTTTCGTTCTTTCGTTGTGGGTATTTTGGTAGAATAAACCAAGGATTGATTGAGCTTCGTAGCTACCAATACTACTTTCGAAACGACAGCCACTTCCTTCACCCCGATTTTGAGTGAAATCTTGTTTCCGGCTGTTACGGATAAATCGGTAAATTCACTGGGAAGCAGGGTTGCGTACAAGGTTGTGTCTCCAAAAACATTGTAGCTCCCGTCAGAGTACGCGAAAACGATTCGCTGAACGGAATAATCGCGCAAAACACCAATCCGCATTTGTTGTGAAAATGCCAGAAATGGAAAAATAAACCCTATGAGCACGAGCAAGCGCAACATCCTACAAAATTAGTTCCGTACCAAACCTAAATCGGTTCGGACTCAAATAGTTTTCAACAAGGATTGTGCAACTTTTTTCGAAGCACCTCCTTTTCCGAGCATCATCTTTAATTTTGAGTAGTCTTCCAACACTTGTTCACGCTTTTTTCCACCTTTTACAATCAACGAAAGTTCTTTCGCAAGGTTTTCTGTCGTGCAGTCATTTTGGATCAGTTCCGCAACGGCTTCCTTATCCAGAATGAGGTTCACTAATGAAATGTATTTCACTTTGACCAATCGTTTTGCAATTTGGTACGAAATCGCATTTCCGATGTAACATACCACTTCCGGAATTTCAAACAATCCTGTTTCCAGAGTAGCAGTTCCGGATGTCACCACAGCTGCTTCCGACTGTTGCAGCAAAGGATATGTTTTTCCGTAAACGATATCGACCTTTTTATCTCCGATCAATTCCTTGTACACGGAAATGTCCATATTCGGAGCTCCGGCGATCACAAAATGATATTGCGGAAACAAATCCACCAAAGGAAGCATGATCGGCAGTTTGGTTCTCAATTCCTGCTTGCGCGAACCCGGAAGCATGGCAATAATCGGCTTGTTTTCCGAGTTGGCAGGAATGGAAAGTTCCTGTTTTGGCTGCGCCTGATATTGTTCGATCTCGTCCAGCAAAGGATGTCCGACGTATTCAATATCGTAATTGTATTTCTTGTAAAAATCAACCTCGAAAGGCAGAATGCAAAACAGTTTGAACACATCTCTCCGGATTTTATGCACCCGGTTTTCTTTCCAGGCCCAAACAGTCGGAGAAATGTAATAATACACTTTGATGTCATTTTTCTTAGCCCATTCTGCAATGCGCATATTGAAACCCGGATAGTCGATCAGCAACAAAGCATCCGGTTTGAATTTCTGAATGTCTTCTTTGCAAAAACGGATGTTTTTCAGAATTGTCGGAAGGTTTTTCAAGACTTCTACAAATCCCATGAAAGCCAGATCGCGAATGTGTTTGGCCATCGTTCCGCCAACAGCCTGCATTTTATCACCTCCCCAAAAACGAATGTTTAAATCCGGTTCCTGAGCCAGCAATTCTTTCATGACATTGGATCCGTGCAGATCTCCGGAAGCTTCTCCCGAAATGATATAGAGTTTCTTCCCCATTAACGCAGTAAATTGACGTATAAAATGAATGGAAGATGCAGTGCAGAACCAATAATGATTCCACGCGCCAGATCATATCGTTCCTTATTCAGGAAAAGGTAGAACCAAATCAAATTCGGGATAATGGAAAGCGAAATAAATTTGCTCATGATATCCAGATCACTGAAAAATTTACTCCACAGGATCGCAAAGTAAAAATTTTGTGCCCAGGCAATGACAAGCATTGTCAATGGAACAATGATGATCGGAGAAATTGCTCCAATGACCGTTCCGACTGTTACCCGTACATTCCAAGTGAATTTTCGTTTCATTTAAAATAACTTTTTTAAATCTGTAATTGCTTTGTGTGCCGTCAAATCAAATTGAGTCGGAACAATCGTTGCATATCCCATATCCAGAAAATGGAGATCGGTATCCGTTGCATCTTCACGCGAATCAAACGTTCCGGTAAGCCAGTAATAAGGTCTTCCGTACTGATCCAAACGCTTATCGAAACGATCTTCCCAAAAAGCATAAGCCTGTCTGCAAACTTCAATTCCTTTTAACGCTTCAGCAGGACCTTTCGGAATGTTGACATTCAGACAAACGCCCTTCGGCAAACGATTTTTCAGAATTTGCGGGATCACCACTCTTGCAACTGCCATTGGTGCAGAAAAATCCGCATCCGTATCAAAATCACCGTATGAAAATCCAATACTCGGAATATGCTCCATCGCCCCTTCAACAGCAGCCGACATGGTTCCGGAATAAAGTACGTTGGTAGAAGAATTCAGTCCGTGATTGATTCCCGAAAGAATCAGATCCGGTTTGCGGTGCAAGACTTCATAAACAGCCAACTTCACACAATCCACCGGAGTTCCGCTGCATGAGTAGGATTCAACCCCATCAAAAATATCAGAACGCGTCAAACGAATCGGATGCGAAATCGTTATCGCGTGCCCCATTCCGGATTGAGGCTTGTCCGGTGCAATAACTACTACGTCACCAAACTCCTGAGCAACAGCAATTAAAGAAGCAATTCCTTTGGCATGAAGACTGTCGTCATTGGTGACAAAAATAAGTGGGCGTTTTGTGTTTTCCATTGGAAACAAAGATACATTTTTAGTTTCGCACTCGTTGAAGGGGAAATGCTAAAGTTTGAGAAAGTAACATAAGAGAGCAACACAATTTTGTTTCTCATAGCCTTGACCCTTCAAGTATATAAATTACTCAATCACAAAACTCACAATCTTCCTTCCCCTGCTTCCGACCACAATTCTGTTTCCCCAGGCAATCGGTGATGATTCCCAGACACAGTCGGTTTTTTCCTTCACGATGATTTTTCCGTTTAATCCGTCAATCAAATAAATCGTTCCGTAAACATCCGTGAAAAACACATAGCAGTTACCTTCCTTGTCGTACAAATCGATCGGAGAAGCCCAACTGTAATAGTCCATGGGAATGGAAAACTTCTCTTTTCCCGAAACTTTATCAATGGCCACAAATTCGCCTGCCAGACTTCCGTTCACACGGGAAAAAATTCCATAGACCAAACCGCTTGCTTTCTTCTTTCCAGGCAAAACCGAAGCCAGAACACCTCCGGAATTTACCCGTCCGTTGAGCTTGGTATTGGTTGATTTCCGTTCCACATTCCACACTTCTTTTCCGGTAAGTCCGTCAATCTTACGAATGTGAGCCGTCCCGCTTTCACCTTGTTTGTCGACCTCATTTCCTACATAGAGAAAAGGATGATCATCTTCCTGCAAATCGATCACCATTGATGCGTCCGTGTCATCGTAATTATCGAGATACCAAACCGGCTGCATGGTCATCAGGTTCATGCAGAACACATTTCCTCCGTTATCCCCAAACCAGCCAAGGTTATTCCACGCTCCGAAGCTCGATTCGATTCCCAAATCAGGATGCTTCCCGATCCGGTAATTGAACGCAGCACCTGTGGGCACTTCCTGATTCTTCAGAACTTTCGTTTTGTATACCTGGCCGTTTTCAGCCGGATGAAACCAATATCCGGTTTTCGGATCGATGAGTGAATTACTGTCGAAAGCACCCCAGTTTCTTCCTGCTTTCGGATCCAAACCATTCCGGAAAAAGATTTCCTTCCCCGTAAACATGTTGAAAACATAAGCCCCGAAACGATCGCCGTTTTTAATTCCTTGTCCCACGTAAAGCAATCCGTTCATTCGCGGATCCACGGAAACAGTTCCTTTAATCGGATTCTCAATTGTTACATGCGGTCTTGTGGCTTTCCCGGTCTTCCAGTCGATGAAATAAATATCACCGCATAAGCTTCCTACAATCACTTCCCGAAAATTGGCTTGATCCAAATATTCCGACTTGATCTGATTCAGACGTTTGGCGATTTTTTCCGGCCATTTCACCACTAAAGGCTGACCTGTCCAACCGGAACCTCCACCCCACGAACCGTATTCGGTTGTTCGTCCGTCGTAAGCGGTCGTGAATTCCCAATCCAAGCGAATTTTTGTCGGTTTTCCTTTCAGCAAACCTCTTGTTGGTGCATTACGCTGTGCGTTTCCGCGAAAACAAAAGATTCCGTTTTTAGAATTGTAATCGTCTGTGAAAAGAATTTCGTCTTCCGGATTATGTGCTTCCGGAAAATAGATTTTGTGATCAAACATCGAGAGATCTCCCTCTTCGGGATATTGGACTTTCCACACCTCATCTCCATCCAGGATATTCTCAACGAACTGAGGCAGCATCTTCACTCCGGGTTTCAAATAATGCAACACAATTCCTGTTCCCAGGTAGCCCAGCAAGAAAACAATTCCGTAAATGACCGTTAGTTTAAACCATTTGACCACCTGACAAATTTCGGAGAAAGCAAAGCTGAAAGTTCATCGATCGGGAATAGTTATACAATTCCGGTTGTTAATTTGGGGAGTATTGAAGAATCTTTTAAGTCCTATCCTTTGATCCTCCCCCTTTGGAGGTGGATCAATTTTCAAACCGTAATTTACTGTTTCCATCACCTCTCTCAAAAGCAGAAACAAATTCTGCTTTGCCTGGAGCAATCTTATCAACTAACAAAACATTCAAGAAAATCTTATAGAATTTCCTGAATTTGCCTTAAACTTGTACTTCACAATTCTTGAAAATATGCTTACTCCGGAATCAGATAAAAAATTGTTTTTGCTTGATGCTTTTGCATTGATCTATCGGGCTTATTTCGCTTTCGCGAAGAATCCGCGTGTCAACTCCAAAGGACAAAACACCTCGGCTGCCTTCGGATTTACCAATGTTTTGATTGATATTCTGAACAAGGAAAAACCGACACATATTGCGGTAGTTTTTGATCCGCCGGGAGGAGCAACAAACAGAAATGTGGATTTTGCGGAGTACAAAGCGCATCGCGAGGAAATGCCGGAAGATATCCGAAGTATGATTGAACCGATCAAACGAATCATTGAAGCATTCCGGATTCCCATTTATATGGCAGACGGATACGAAGCGGATGATTTGATCGGGACGATGGCAAAAATGGCGGAAAAAGAAGGATTTGTGACTTACATGATGACTCCGGATAAAGATTTCGGACAGTTGGTAAGCGAAAACATCTTCATTTACAAACCCGGACGTGGCGGAGATCCTGCTTCGGTAATGGGTGTGAAGGAAGTCTGTGAGAAGTTTGAAGTAAAAGATCCTTTGCAGGTAATTGATATCCTCGGATTGTGGGGAGATGCTGCCGATAATATTCCGGGAATTCCGGGAGTTGGGGAGAAAACAGCGAAGAAACTGATCGCTGATTACGGCTCGATGGAAGGTGTTTTCGAAAATGTGGAGCAGTTGAAAGGAAAAATGAAGGAAAACATGATCAATTTCAAAGATCAGGGAATCCTTTCAAAAATCCTTGCAACCATTATTCTGGATGCTCCTGTGGAATTCAATCCGGAAGAACTGAAAGCCGAACAAGCAGATAAAGATGCCATTCTGGAGATTTTTACGGATCTGGAATTCCGCAATCTGGCAAAACGTGTTACAGGTGAAGAAATTGTCATTACGGCAGCCAACACCAATGAAAACGGTCAGCTGGATTTATTCGGAACACAAAGTCTGGTAGAAGTGCAGCAAGCACAACCAACCAGTGGAGTGAAAACCATTGTGACGGAGAAAGCTTCTTATCATCTGGTAAGTTTACCAGAAGAACGTAAAGCTTTACTAACTAAATTATTGAAAGAAACATCGGTTTGTTTTGATACTGAAACGACGAGCATTAATGCCTTGCATGCTGATTTGGTCGGAATGTCTTTCTCTTTCAAAGAGCGCGAAGCATACTATGTTGCTGTTCCGAAAGACCAAAAAGACGCTCAGGCAATTGTAGATGAATTCAAACCTTTCTTTGAACACAAAAGCATCGAAAAGATTGCTCACAATATGAAATACGACATGCAGGTTCTGCATCGTTACGGAGTTCAATTCGACGGACCTTTGTTCGATACGATGATCGCTCATTACCTCATTCAACCGGAAGCAAAACAAGGAATGGACTTCCTGGCGGAATACTATCTGAATTATACTCCGATCAGCATTGAAACACTTATCGGAAAAAAAGGAAAGGGCCAGGGAAATATGGGTGATCTGGAACCGGAAGCAATCAGCGACTATGCTTGTGAAGATGCCGATATTACCTTCCAGTTGAAACAGCTTTTTGCACCTCAAATTGAAAAAGAACATTTGAAGAAACTGTTCTACGAGATGGAAATGCCTTTGGTTTCCGTACTTGCCGGAATGGAAGAAGAGGGAATTGCAATTGATACGCCTCATTTGGAAGCTTACTCCAAACAATTGGCCGAGGAAACAGAAATTCTTGAAAAGAAAATCAAAGAATTGGCAGGAATGGATTTCAACGTGGATTCTCCGAAACAATTGGGAGACGTCTTGTTTGATCATTTGAAAATTTCTTCCAAAGCGAAGAAAACCAAAACGGGACAGTACGCTACATCGGAAGATATTTTGCAGCAGCATAAAAACGACCACGAGATCATTCCGTGCATTTTGGATTACCGCCAAATGAAGAAGTTGAAATCTACTTACGTGGATCCGCTTCCAACCATGAAAGATCCGGTAGACGGAAGAGTACATACCAGCTACATGCAAACAGTTACTGCAACTGGTCGTTTGAGCTCCAATAATCCGAACTTGCAGAATATTCCGATTCGCAGTGAACGCGGAAAGGAAATCAGACGGGCATTTATTGCACGATCAGCAGATTTCCAATTGATGTCGGCGGATTACTCTCAGATCGAATTGCGCATCATTGCTGCTTTAGCGAATGATACCAACATGATTCAGGCGTTTAAAGACAAAGTAGATATTCACCGCGCAACAGCTTCAAAAGTATTCCATACGGAACTGGAAGCAGTGACAAAAGATCAGCGCAGCGCTGCAAAAGCAGTGAACTTCGGAATCATTTACGGACAGTCCGCTTTCGGGCTTTCTCAGAATCTGGGAATCAGTCGCACGGAAGCAAAACAAATCATTGATTCCTATTTTGCACAGTATTCGACCATTAAATCCTACATGGATAAAGCGGTGAAAGATGCCCGAGAAAACGGATACGTAGAAACCATCATGCAACGCCGCCGCTATTTGCCGGATATCAATTCCGCGAATGCCGTGGTGAGAGGTTTTGCAGAACGAAATGCTGTAAATGCCCCAATCCAGGGTTCAGCTGCAGACATTATCAAACTGGCAATGGTTGCTGTGGACAAAGCGATGAAAAAAGCGAAAGTCAAATCCAAAATGATCTTGCAGGTACATGATGAATTGGTTTTTGATGTTCACAATGATGAACAGGAAATCATGAAAAAACTGGTGAAAGAAGCAATGGAAGGTGCTATTTCTTTGTCCGTACCGATGGAAGTAGAAATGGAACTGGCTCACAACTGGCTGGATGCTCACTAAGAAAAAAATCTCTCTGACTCTGAAGCTCGCTTTGGTGATTCTATTTTCGCAGAGTGCTTTGGCTCAATCCGGGAATTTCGGAAAAGAGTGTATCGGCACATGGAAAGGAACGATGCACATTTACAGTCAGGGAAGATTGGCTGACAGTGTTTCTGTAATTCTTGAAGTGAAGCAGCAAAACGATTCTGTTTTCGGATGGAAAATGGATTATTTGTCTGAAAAAATGCCTCTTACAAAAGATTACCGCCTGATTTACAAAGGACAGAATCGCTATCAAACGGATGAAGGCGACGGAATCAAAATAGACGGATATTTATTTGGCAAACGCCTGGTTTCAGTTTTTGAAACGGAAGGAATTCTATTGACCTCTGCTTATGAGCTTCGGAAAGAGGAATTATACTTTGAAGTAACATCTTCACGCAAAGAAAAATCCGACACTGAAGTTCAATCTTATCAGGTCGGATTCTTGCAAAATGTATTATTTAAAAGGACTTCGAAGTAAGTAGCTTTTACAATTTCTCAATCCGGATTACTTCAAATCCATTTTCAGAAAGTACTTTCATCAGGTACAATCCTTTTTTCAAGGACGAGATTTCAATCATTATATCGTGCCCGGAAACGGCTTTTTCGTAAACTAATTTCCCACTCAGGTCAACCAATTCAATTCCCTGAATCATTGCATCCGGATTCCTCACTGTCAGTTCTTCGCTAACAGGATTCGGATAAACCTGCACCCTTGCGTTTTTCTGAAAATCAGCAGTTGAAAGAATACAAACCGGCGGCATATCAAATGCTTCTACCTGATCCGAACGGTCGGTGGAACTCCCCTGACTAGCAGAATAACCAAGTCCTCTTCGTGCAAAAACTTTCCAGATCAAACATTTGTTCTCTCCACCATAAAGGATATAATCAGCAGCCAGAATTCCTTCTCTTCCATCCACAAAACCCGGGTCGCAAGCCGTCAACTTTAAACCTTCTATCACCAGATTCATTGCTACGTTGTTTCCTCCGGTTCCTGTTCTGAGATTCGGATCAAAACCATACTTGTCAATCAAAGCCCAGTTCAAATCCCATAACATGGTTGCCCAAACGAATCCAATGCCATGAGGCTGACTCAAAGAAGCGCTGTTCGTATTTCCATAAGTGTAGCTGTTAACTGCAAAATTGGTTGAATATGGCGCTGGTCTGATTCCATTTCCGTTGTTCGGTTCATTTGTAACATAGGTTCCTACTCCTCTGATATCTCCTTCCTGATCCGAAGCAACCTGGGTCAACATCAAACCGAACCAATCAGACCAACCTTCTCCCATTTGTTCATCGTTATGCAAACAATCCGCGTTATCCGCACCACCAACCAAACGGGTTGAAATTCCATGACCGTATTCGTGTGCGATAATCATATTATCAAAATCAGAATCCGTAGCTGTCAAATCTCCCGGATTCACAATCGTTACATTGACAGTATTTCCGGATTGGATTTGATTTACAAATAAATCTCCGTTTGGTTTTGAAATCATGATCGATGGAATGGTAACCGTACTTGAATTTCCACCCATTGCGGCAGTTCCCGTTCCTGAATTATTCATCACGATCACGGCAACAGCCCCCAAATTCTGGCAAGCTTCTACTTTAAACGCAAAATCACAGTTTCCTCTTCTTACCATGGCAATTTTTCCTGCTATTGCGGCTCCATTGCTAATGACTCCGCATCCATCATTCGGATCGGGCCCATTGTCCAAAACCAATACGACATCTTCCGTAATCGGAGTCATCGGAACTGCCGGACCGAAACCTGCAGTTGAACAAGAATAAGAACCAGAAAGCGATCCGGGAGCATTTACAGTCAACAAATCCGGAACATTGTTTGAACTCCACAAATACATCTGCATGTAGGGACTCATTCCATCGGGTGGAGTTGCAAAATTTGCATTATTGGTTCCGCTTCCATCCTGTGCATGGGCATAAACAACATCATCTCCCAAAGCTGCTCCGGAATAATTGGTTTCCTGAAAGTTTCCGCTTTCTTCGTCAAAGCCGTAATGTGCCCAGATATCATGCATCATATTGTTCATGTAGAACAAATTCGTGATCACAGCATCCAGATTTCCCTGTACTCCAACAGCAGAATCATAAGGAAAGTTGAAGTTCAAAGTTGCCGTTCCGTCCGGTGAATAGCCCGGAACATCATCATCGTCAATATCTTCGGAAGCATATACATTGTTTCCTCTTGTAATGGTGTATTCATCACCCGCCTGACCATTCGTATCGTGCCATCCGAACGGAGAATAAGTCGGATCGGAAGGATTTACAACCAAACTTCTGTTTCCGTGCGCCGGACTGATTGTCGGAAGTGCATAAACCATGTATTGATCTGCTCCAGGAGGCGGTGGCGGCGGACACAGCAATTGTTCTTTACTTTGATGAGCTTCATCAGCGCAATGTTCGAATGAGCAATGGGAAATCCAGTCGTTCTGGAAAATGATTTCTCCCGTTTGTGCATTCAGTCTCAATGACCACCAATGCTCCGAGTTTAAAGGATAAATGCTCAAATCCCACAAATAAAGCAATTGCCCGTTGTGTGAACCTAAAACCAATTTCACAGGAATTGCTTCTCTTGAAAGTCCGTCTTTGGCAAAAAGAAAGGAGTTCTTTTCGTTTTTCAGCGTTTTGAAAGCCGAATGGGAAATAGCTAAATGATCCAATGCCTTTTTCAAAGCATCAACTGCCGACAAAGAAGCCTGATTTGCAGGTTCAGAAACCGGAACAAAATTCGACGTTACGTGAACCAGTTGCTGGTCTTTCACTGTTACAATTCCGAATCCGTCTACAATGGAAATTCCGTTTTTGGTTTGGCGAATCTTCAGGTGTTTGGTATTCGGGGCTTTGGAAGAAGCGCTTGATACGAGTTCAAGGTCTGTAAAATCAGTTGATTTCAAATTCCATCTGGAGGAGTTTTCCTGCAAATAGCGCTGAACAGTAACAATTTCATTCTGTCCGAAACCAAGAGTAATGCATGAAATGAACAAAATGGAGGAGAGTAGTTTTTTCATTTTCAGTTTTTTAAGACTTACAATGTACAAAAAAAGACAAGAAAAGCGAAAAATGAATTCCAGCGGTTAATAATAGAGTTTCCATCCGCGTTGCTTCATCACCCTGTGGAAAGTAGCCAGATCTGAAACATCCGGAATTCTTGCGTAGATGTGTTTGAAGGTAACAGCCGATCCGTCGATCTGTTCCGCTTCCAGATTATACGGAAAAACAGTTTGTGGTTTGAGTGTCTGACTTTCCTCCAGATTGACCAGAAACTTACGAAGCAAATTCACTGATTCGTTGTCCGACAATTGGAAATCGCGGGAACTCACCGAACTGAAGAAGTGCAATTCTTTTTTGGCACGTGTGAGCAGGACATTGAGTCGTTTATAGCCGTTCACCTGATTCAACGGTCCGAAACGCATGTGAAAATCTCCTTCCGGATTTTTGGCGTAACCCAAACCGATAATGAGCACATCCGCTTCGTCTCCCTGAACATTTTCCAGGGCTTTGAAAAAGAGCTTTCCTTCGTCCTCACCAATCGAAAGCAATTCCTGAACACGGGGAGAACATTCCGACCAAATGGCTTTTAATTGTTCCTCCGAAAAGGCAACGATTCCCAAGGTTTGATTCTCCCAATCGGAAAACGATTCGAGGAAACGGGCAATAGCCTTTGCTTCTTCTGCATTTTTCCGGTCTTCGAAAACGCCATTCGTCATTAAATGATGAAACAACACTTGTTTTTGAGAGAAAGACGGGTAAACGATCAGTTCGTTTTTATAGAAATGAGTGTTTGAAAACTGGATCAAACCCCTGTTTTCGGAGCGGTAATGATGTCGAAGCGGCACTCGTTCGAAATAATATGCTGCCTGATGGAGTAAATCGTGGAAACCGAAATTCTTCCCGAAATAATTCGTCGGAGCCATTTGCTGTTCGTCTCCGGCAACAAGCGCTCTTTTCGACCGGAACAAAGATCCCAAAGCATTCGGCAGCGGAATCTGGCTCGACTCATCGAACAAGACCAAATCGAACAATTCTTCTTCCAAAGGAAAATGATCTGCCACCTGATTGGGAGTTGCCAGCCAAACCGGGATCAACAGCTGAATCCATTCTTTCGCATCGCTTGCAAGCAAATTCCGGATGCTCAGATTGTTTCTGCTCTTTGCAAATTCCTTCACCAGAATGGATTTCCCTTTCTTCAGTTTCGATTTTTGTTCTTTTTGTTTTACGGTCAGTTTCTGCGCAGGTGTCCGCAGTAATTCTTCAAAATCCGCAAATTGCCCTTGAATCTGATAGCGAATTGATTCTGCGAAATCTGTCTGTTCTTCGTTCTCCGTTTCAGTTAACTGATCCAGGCGCTGATGCAGCATTTCTCCTGAAAATTTCACCAATTCCGGATTCAGGGATTCTATTTTCCGAAGAGAGCTAAACAGGATCATCGCCTGCAAATCTTTCCAGGAATCTACTTCTTCAATCAATTCGAAGAAAAATGCGGGGAGTTTTTTTACTGTTTCGTATACGGAACTCAACGTCGCAAAATCCGTTTCCTTCCGGGTTAAAAACAATTCCAACGAACTGTTCTGATCTATTTTAAAGTGATTCGTCAATTTGGATCTCAGTTCTTTCAGTTCAGAGCCAAGTTCCATAATCCGTTTTCGCTGATCTGAGGACCATTCCGCAATTTCGCTCAACAAGGTTCCGCTTTCTCTTTGCAAACCGGCTGCGTAGATCATCCCCATTTCCAATTCATGTCTTGTGGGGTTCAATCCTAAATCCACGAAATAACCTTCCAGAGTTTTGATCTCTTCAGCCGTTTCCAGGTAGTTTTTCCAGTTTGAAAGTGCAATTTCAGGTAAAACCGAAGCATCTTTCAACAGCTTTGTGATGGCCTTTTTCCGTTTTCGAAGCTGCAACCAAGACGATGCCTGATCCCAGGAATCCATCTGACTTTTCGAAGGTACTTGTTTCCAGATTTGAATTTCCGCTTTCTCCGCATTCCATTTTTCTTCCAGTTCAATAAACAATTGAACCTGCTTCTGGAATTTTTTCCATTCTCTGGGCTTAAAAACCAAACTGCTGTAGACTTTGTAGTTTTCATTTTCAACCAACTGACAACGTCCGAGTGCCGAAATGAATTTATCGAGGTCATTCAACGAATGAAGTTCTCCCAATCTTTCCTGAAGGTGCGTTAATTTTCCCAAGCAATCCTTCACCAACTGATCTCCGTTCCATTGCTCAAAAAAACGCGATTTCAAACCTCGCAGCATGGAAAAACCGGAAAGTTTCCGATCCAATTCCTGAATGTCGGATTTCACTTTGAGCCATTCATCTATTGAAGGAATGAGTGTCGAGAATTTACTTTGATCAATCGGTGTTTCCAATACCAGATCGCAAAATGTCTGATAGGAAACTCCGGCAAAATAATCCGGCAAGTTCAGCCGATCGAGCAACAATTGCAGACTCGCGCTCAATTGTTCTGAAAGGTGGAGGTTTTTTCCGGAATTAAAATCTGCTGTTTCCAGTAAATTCCAGGTTTCTTTGAGCTGTTTCAGTAAATCTGCTGATTTTGTCTGGCTGTGAATCACAAAAGCAAAAGATCCCAAATCTCTTTCCGCGAGCTTCTTCACAATGACTTCCAATGCAACACGCTTTTCGGAAACCGTCAGACATTTCAACTGACTTTTTACCGATTTTCCAAGAATATTGATCAAAACCTGCGATTTACCGGTTCCCGGAGGGCCTTGCAGCAAGACATTTTTTTCTTCCAGTGTTTGAAAAACCCGCTGCTGATCTCTATCTACAGCACTTAACAAACCTTTCGGAAAATGAATCTTTTCAGGGGTTTCGAAATCGTTTCCGAGAAGCTGGTTAACAAGTATTTTTTTGGAGTCGGATTTATCAATTCCTTCCAGTTCCCGCAAAATATGGAAACGGTGGTAATGAAAATTCCCGATGATAAATTCTTCGTTTACGTTTAATCCCGGATTCAATTCCTGAAGAAGGTTTTTAATCCGTTCAAATTTCCCGGACAATTCCAACTCCTCCGGATCTTCCTCCAATGGTTTTCCGGACAATTCCGAATACAAAAACTTCACATACGGATTTACCTCTGCCAACTCTTCATTCAGTTCCAGCTGCAATGTATTGGTGATTCGCTGATACTGCCAGTTCAAAGGAATGATGAGCAGCGGAGATTTCCCTTCCCGGTTTTGAAGCCCGGATGTCAATGAACCAAAAATGAGACAGAGCGAATTGACATCTGCTTCCAAACGAAAACGGTTTGCGGTTTGCAGTACCGATTTCCACCGGCTATCTACTTCGACGGTAAATTTCTCATTTGGCAGATCGTTCAGATAAATCACACCATTGGCAGATTCCGGTAAATTCACCAGCATATCCGTCCTTGGCATATCCGACAAGGAATGAATAAAATCTGCAATATTTGGTTGTGAAAAATCCATTGAATCTGAATGAGCGAAAATAGTGAAAAGGAAGTAATTGATACTGAAAAGAGAAATCATTCCCCGGGAAATTTAGGATTCACAGAAGAGGGCCAATTCGGGATCAAAGCAATGGCAAAGGATTGATATCTTTGTTAAACAGGTCAAAACGCATGCAATGTTGATTAAATGGAAACATACGGGAGTCAGATTTATCATTCTTACAATGATACTTCTGGTTTGTGTTCCATGTCCGGTCAAAAGAGAAATTAAACTGGCGCTGGACATTCCTGTTTCGAATCAGGAACCGGGTTCAAAAAGCAACAAAACCATTGTTTGTCAATCGTTTGCAGAAAAAACCCATTCCGTTAAAAGTACTGTCACAAAACAATTGCTGAAACCAGTACTTCATTCATTTACAGCATATCTTGCATCTGAAAAAACTGCAACGATTCCTTCCGTCTTGTATCCGGATTATCTGGTTCCCGGAACAAAAGTCTCACTACATATTCTCAACGAGCAATACCTGATTTGATTTCCTGCATTATTTGCAAAAGGTAGAGGCTGTTTTACAACAAACCTTTTACCGTTCATTATTAAATCAAAATCTCGTTTATGAAAAATCAAACATATGTAACAGCAGGCATGTTGACTACTGCCCTGCGCTGGGTTGCGGGCTGGACCTATTTTTCCGCTTTCTGGAGAAGACTCATTTTAGAAAACAAACTCAATCCGGATGAAGCGGGCTACATCGGAGAGAAATTCAATCATTTTTTGCCGAATGCATTGGGAATAAAACCCCTGATCGAATACCTCGTTTCACATCCGGATGCTCTTTGGTGGGCAATGGCCGTTTTCACCATTGTGGAGGGAATTGTCGGCTTGCTGTTTATGCTGGGCATTTTCACCCGTTTAATGAGTTTCGGAGTTTTGAGTTTAGCACTTGGAATTTTACTCGGTTCCGGCTGGCTTGGTACCACTTGCCTGGATGAATGGCAGATCGGAGTATTGGGAGTTGCGGCAGGATTTACCATTTTCCTTTCCGGAGGAGGAAATTTCTCGCTCGACAACTATTTTATCCGGAAAAACAAAACATTCACTTCCAAAAGATGGTTTCTTTTACTGGGTTCGGGAGAATTACCCTGGAAGGAAACAAGTATCCGGAAAATTGCTTTGTCGGGATCGGTATTGATCTTCGGGCTGACTCTTTTCACCAATCAGTATTTTCACGGCGGTGTTTATGGCAAACTGCACAATTTATCCGTCAAGCCCCATGTCACGATCAGTAATCCCAAAATCCAAAACAACGCTTTGTCTTTTACCGTATTCCGCGACGAAGGTGCAGATGTGTACGGTTCGTTTCTAATCGGAATCCAATTAAAGGATGAAAAAGGGAATCTGGTCTTTGAGAAATCACAGGAAGAATTGGCAAACCTGAAAGCCGGAAACATTCAAAATGAATATGTGGCCAAGGTAAAACCGGGCAAACACAGTCTGATCCTGCCACTCGGAGCGAAAGCAAAGCTGTATTTCAATGAAGGAATTCCTGAAAACCTGAAGGGAAAGTTTACTCTTGAGTTATTGGACATCAGTGGAGCGAAATGGAAAGCTGATTTTACAGTTAAATAATCAAGCTTACAATAATGAGAAGGAAAGCGCATTCAATTATTTTCGAGAATCCCCTTTATTTCATTAATGAACCATTAACTTTGTCATTCCAACAGAGAATCAAATTTTTCTATGAAAGAACAAGATATGAAATTTGGCACCAAAGCGATTCACGCAGGTGTTCATCCAGACGAAACGACAGGAGCGATTATGACTCCGATCTTCCAGACTTCCACATACGTGCAGGAATCTCCGGGTGTAAATAAAGGTTACGGTTATGCACGCGGAAAAAACCCGACCAGAGAAGCACTTCAATCAAATATTGCGGCTTTGGAAAACGGGAAGCATTGTGTTTGTTTCAGCAGCGGTGTTGCGGCAACGGATGCAGTTCTGAAATTATTGAAACCAGGTGATGAAGTCATTACCGGAGATGATTTGTATGGTGGAACTTACCGTTTGTTTACAAAGATCTATGAGAAATTCGGAATCAAGTTTCATTTCATTGATTTGACGAATGCTGAAAACGTTCACAATTACATCAATGAAAACACGAAATTGATCTGGGCAGAAACTCCGACCAATCCAACGATGCAGATTATCGATATCGCGGCAGTTGCTGCTATTGCAAATGCAAAAAACATCATGCTGGTTGCCGATAATACCTTTGCTTCTCCGTATTTGCAAAATCCGTTGGATTTGGGAGCAACGATCGTTATGCATTCCGTGACAAAATATTTGGGCGGACACTCTGACGTAGTGATGGGAGCTTTGATCACAAATGATACTGCAATTCATGAGCAATTGTATTTTGTTCTGAACAGTTCGGGAGCTAATCCGGGACCAATGGATTCGTTTTTGGTATTGCGTGGAATCAAAACACTTCACCTGCGCATGCAGCGTCATTGTGAAAACGGAAGAAAAATTGCTCACTTCCTGAAAGATCATCCGGCAATTGAGAAAGTTTACTGGCCTGGTTTCCCTGAACACCCGAATCATGAAATTGCGAAAAAGCAAATGCGTGATTTCGGGGGAATGATCTCCATCGTATTGAAGGACAAAAGCGTTGAAAACACTTACCGAGTGGCTTCCTCGTTCAAAGTTTTCTCTTTGGCGGAATCATTGGGAGGTGTTGAATCGTTGATCAACCATCCGGCTACCATGACCCATGCTTCTATTCCGAAAGAAGAGCGTGAAAAAGCAGGAGTTGTAGATAATTTACTTCGTTTGAGCGTTGGTGTGGAAGATGTGGAAGACCTCATCTCTGACTTGACTCAGGCTTTGGCATAATAAAGAATAAATGTAATTTAAGAGCGTTTCTCCGGCAAAAGGATGAAACGCTTTTTTTGTTTAAGAACGAATATCAATTGAGAATGTAAAAGGGAGCATTGACAAGAAGGGGAATTCTCTTTGAAAACTTTTCAATTCTCCATCTTCAATTAAATTTTGAATCATGGTTATCATCACAGGAACATCGAGAGGAATCGGCAAAGCAATTGCAGAAAATTATTTGTCGCAGGGAGAAACAGTTATCGGAATCGGTAGAAATCACACGATCGAACATCCAAACTATACGCCCGTCATTTGCGATCTGAGTATTCCGGATTCCGTTGCAAAACTTTCCTTTCCGGATCTAAACTCCGATGAACTGATCTTCATTCACAATGCCGGGATTCTGGGAGAAGTCAATTATTTCGAACGGCTGCCAGGCGACGAGTTGATGAAAGTGATGCAAGTAAACTTGTTTTCCGGAGCGGTACTTTTACAAAAACTGCTTCAGCAAACCGGCAAAGATCAATCCTTCAAAGCGGTGTTCATCAGCTCGGGAGCAGGGAAAAATCCGATTGCCTCCTGGGCTTCTTATTGCGCTTCGAAAGCTGCAGTGGATCTGTTTTGTCAAACCATTCAATTGGAAGAATCCCAACTTGGACGATCCCGCTTCAACTGTCTGTCGGTTGCACCCGGAGTAGTCGACACTGAAATGCAGTCCGTAATCCGCACTTCAAGCAAGGAAACGTTCTCTGAAGTAGAACTGTTTAAGGAGTACAAAACGTCCAATCAGCTTTACTCTCCGGAACTGGTTTCCCAAAAACTTCATAGGCTGCTTCACGGTACGGAAACAGACAAAGTTATTTATTCACTCAGAGATATTGAATTGTGAAGCCTACTTTAAAGAATTGTTAGTCATTCGCTTGCAAATTTTTCACAGAAAGTTCTATTTATAAAACAAATGTCGTAACTTGTTGCACTCAAAATAAAACTCTATTAATAAAACTAGCTAGAACTATTAATAATGAAAAAACAATTCTCTACTCTTTTAACCCTAACATTATGCGTTTCCGGTTCTGTCTTTTCTCAAAATACAGAAAGAAAAATCGATAAGCAGAACACACGCGAAGGGGAACATGTCGAATATTGCGCGACCCACAAAAAAATGAACGAGCTCATGGCAAATCCGGAATATGCCAAGCAATACGCTAAAGAACAACTGGAATTTGAGAACTCCCTGCAAGCCCAAAAAGGAGGAGCAACCCCTACAAAGGCTATACAGTATACGATTCCTGTAGTTTTCCACGTTTTACACAATGGCGGATCGGAAAATATCTCCAAAGAACAAATCATGTCTGCATTGGCAATTCTGAACAGAGATTACGCCATGTTGAATGCCGATACAATTTCTATCCAGGCACCTTTTCAAGGTTTACGAAGCAAAGCTGATATCAAATTCGTTCTTGCAACAAAAGCACCTAATGGAGCTTGCTTCTCAGGAATTACCCGAACGCAAAATGCAGCAACAAGTGACGGAGAAAATGGTCAGGATCAGGTAGCTGCAATCGTTGCAGGAAATGATGTTTACAACAGTCAATGGCCGGGTAACAAATATCTGAACATTTTCATTTGTCAGAACATTGGCGGAGCTGCCGGATACACAACAAATCCTTCGGGCTGGTCAGCTACATCAATGATGAACGGAATCTGGGTATTAAGTACGTATGTCGGAGATATCGGTACTTCCAGTTTAAACTCAAGCCGCACATTGACTCATGAAGTGGGACATTGGTTGAATTTATCACATCCTTGGGGAGGCACAAATGATCCAGGTATCAGCTGTGGAAATGACAACGTGGATGACACTCCCGCTACTAAAGGGTCTACTTCTTGCACCCTGACTGCAAATACTTGCAATACCGATAATGCTTATTGGGGATTTGATCAGATTGATAACGTTGAAAACTACATGGATTATTCCTATTGTTCAAAAATGTTCACAATCGGGCAAGTTGACCGCATGAGAACAGCAATTACTCAAGCTTCTACAGGAAGAGCAAATATTATCTCTGTTTCCAACCTGACTGCAGTAGGAGCAAATACTGCCCCTGTTCTTTGTACAGCAAAATTCAGTGCTCCTAAACGAGTAGTTTGTCAGGGAGAAACTATCCAATTCACAGACGAGTCATTTAACATTGCAACCGGATGGAACTGGACTTTCACAGGAGGTACTCCTTCAAGCTCATCTTCTCAAAACCCATCGGTAACTTATAATACACCGGGAGTATACGCAGTAAAACTGGTTGCTACAGACGGAAGCACCAACAGCACTTCTGATATTGCAGGATATATTACTGTTCTTGCAGCTCCTTCCGGAATTCCTTTTTACGAGGGCTTCGAAAGTCTGACGAATTTGACAAGTCCGGATTGGTTTGTTGAAAATCCGGGTGGGAATGCCTGGTCTGTTACAACAACAGCTGGTCACACAGGAACACATTCTGCGAAACTGGCAAACTTCGGACAGGCAAGCGGACAGACGGATGAATTTATGTCAAGAGCAATTGATTTGTCTTCTATCACTGCAGCATCTAATGTTACTTTCTCTTTCAGATACGCTTATAGAAAAGTAGCTTCTGCAAACAACGATATTTTAAGAGTACTTCTTACCGCTAACTGCGGAACATCATGGGATGTCAGAAGAACACTTACCGCAACGACTATGTCGGGAACAAATCTGGCAACTTCAGCATGGACTCCTGCTCAGCCAGACTGGGTGACTGTCCATATGACTAACGTTACAAGCACTTACTGGCAGCCGGATTTCAGATTCAAGTTCCAGTTCACTTCAGGAGGAGGAAACAATGTTTACGTAGATGATATCAATATTTACGCAGGTCCTCCATCAGATGACATCGTTTTGGGATTATCTGATTTGGGAACATTGGAGGATGTTCAATTATTCCCGAACCCTGCAGACAACGAAATTCAAATCAGTTTCTCTTCCAAAACAGGAAATAACGAATTGGTATTTGTTTTAACCGATTTAACCGGAAAAATGATCCGATCTATTCCTGTTAATGCTCAGGAAGGATCCAATTTAGTCTTTATCGAAACGGCAGATTTGTCTGCGGGAACGTATTTGATTAAGTTGGCTGATTCAGCTTCAGGTAAGACTTTTAAATTTGTTAAAAAATAATTTCTTTTCAAACAGCTTAGTAAAAAAATACTAAGCTGTTTGTTTTTAATCCGATTGGGGATTCTTTTCAATCAACAATTTAGACACTTAAAACAATAGCCCGCCCCCATTATTCAAAAAGTCAGTAATTTTCGAGAATTGAACTGCAAGGTTTTTACAACTTTTCTCTCTTCTCTAAATCAATATTGTAAAGACTAGCTTGAATAATAAAATGAAGAAAACAATTTACTCTCTCCTAGGAATCTCTCTTCTTACTTCCTGGAGCTTTGCTCAACAGCAAGAGCGCATTTTAGATAAATCCAATATGCGCGAAGGTGAACACGTAGAATACTGTGCTTCACACAAGAAATTAGCTGAACTGAAAAAGGACCCCAAAATGGCGGCTCTGATTGCTCAGGCACAGCAGGAAAGTGAAAATCAAGCCAAATCGAAAGGTGACAACAGCACCACGAAGGCAACGGTTTACAAAATTCCAATCGTATTTCACATTTTGCATAACAACGGTTCCGAGAACATTTCAAAAGAACAGATTCTGGATGCAGTTGCTATTTTGAACCGCGATTACCGCAGATTGAATGCAGATGCAAATAACGTTCAGGCTCCTTTCCTTGGAATGCCTAAAGACGTTGAAATCGAATTCGAATTGGCAAGAAAAGCTCCGAATGGTGCTTGTTTCGCAGGAATCACAAGAACTGTGACTGCTTTAACGGCTGACGGAGAAAGCGGACAAGCTCAGGTAAATGCAGTGATTGCAGGAAATGATATCTATCAGGGAATCTGGCCTCACACACAATATTTGAATATTTATGTAGCATCTGACATTGGTGGAGCTGCCGGTTATACTTTCAACCCGATGGGTGGTTCTACTGCAAGTGCTCAGGGAATGTTCTACAACGGAATTTTCATGTTGGACAATTACACCGGATCAATCGGAACTTCTAACTTAAACTCAAGCAGAGCTTTGACGCATGAGGTTGGTCACTGGCTGAATCTTTCTCATACTTGGGGAGATGATAACAATCCCGGAAATGCTTCCAGCTGTGGTCAGGATGATCACGTACAGGACACTCCGTTGTGTATCGGTGTAACTTCTTGTAATCTTACAGCTAATTCATGTGACGATACAAATGATCCGAACGGTTTTAGTTCATGGACAACAAACGTGGTTGATAACGTAGAAAATTACATGGATTATTCTTACTGTTCAAAAATGTTTACACAAGGACAGGTAACAAGAATGCGTGCTGCGTTGACAAGTTCAACCGGTGGACGTAATCAGATCATATCAGCGGCTACTCAATTGGCAACAGGAATCAATACCGCACCAACTTTGTGTACGGCAAAATTCAGCACGCAGCGAAAAGTGATTTGTGCAGGTGAAGCTATCCAGTTTACCGATGAATCTTATAACACTGCAAATGGTTGGAACTGGACTTTCGCTGGAGGTTCTCCGGCAAACTCTTCTTCTCAAAACCCAACAATCACTTACAACACACCGGGAACATATCCGGTAAAATTGGTTGCTACAGACGGAAGCTCAAACAGCACTTCGGATATTGCAGGATACATTACTGTGCTTCCTTCAGGAGGAGGACTTCCTTTCTATGAAAGTTTTGAAAACACTACGACATTGAACAATCCAAGTTGGTTTGTGGAAAATGCAGGTGGTAATGCATGGGAAGTAACAACTACAGCGGGAAAAACAGGGACGAACTCTGCAAAACTTTCCAATTTCAATCAAACAGTTGGTCAGGTAGATGAGTTAATCTCAGGACCAGTTGATTTGTCTTCTGTTAATGCTGGAACGGGAGTGACGCTTTCTTTTAAATGTGCTTACAGAAAAAGAACATCTTCAAACAACGATATTTTAAGAGTTCTTTTATCGAAAGACTGTGGAGAAACGTGGGAAGTTCGCAAGAGCGTTACCTCAACTTCTATGTCGGGAACGGCTACTGCAACTTCAGCATGGACACCAACTTCCAATGATTGGTTGACTGTTCACGTAACAAATGTTACCAGCGCGTTCTGGACAGACAATTTCCGATACAAATTCCAGCTTACTTCAGGTGGTGGAAACAATGTTTATATCGATGACATCAACATTTACGCAGGATCTCCTTCTGAAGAACCTGTAACTGCAGGATTGGAAGATCTGGGATCTCTTGCAAACATCAGCTTGTTCCCGAATCCGGCGGATAACGAAGTACAAGTTGCTTTCAGCTCTAAAGTTGCAAGCAATGAGGTGACATTCTATGTGACTGATTTAACCGGAAAAAGATTGGAACAACATACCGTTCTTGCAAACGAAGGAAACAACCTGGTTTACATTGCAACTTCCAATCTTTCTGCAGGTACTTACCTGATTCAGATGCTTGATGGTTCTGGTCAGAGAACTTTGACTTTCGTAAAGAAGTAAGATTATTAAACTGAAACCAATAAGAAAAGCCCCGACGATACCTGTCGGGGCTTTTCTCTTTTATCTCTGTTCTTCTCAGAAACCTCTTTTCTTTTTGATTTCTTCAATGAAATCACTTAACTGTTTTTTATCCGCAAAATAGATCGCGATGTTTGTTTCCATCGTACTTTTCCCACCAGATTTTTCATAAACCGTTGAGGAAACTTTATCCAGATCGGTTAAAACCTTACACGAATACATCTCACCGTATGTATTCAAGTATTCGATCTTAAACACGTTGTCGGTAATGACTTTTACTGAAACTTTACGAACATTTATCTCGTGGATCGCTCCGTCTCCTCTTTTTCTCAGGACAGTAACATACAAGTCGTCTCCTACTATTTTTTGATGATATTCCAAAGTGGTTCCGTTGATTTCCATTGAAAAGCACTTGGGACCTTGAATCGTGATTGATTTACCATAATAGTTAATCACTTCCTGGGCTTTCAGGAAATTAAAGCTCATCAGGCAGAGGCAAAAAAGGATAATTTTCATAAGTAGTTTTAATAATTAAACGACTAAGTAAGTAAAAATTCTCCTTGTTGTTTGATTAAAGTCGCCCTACTTTTTTCATACAATATCAAAAATTATTCTTTCACGTAGATTTCTCCTTCATCGACCAGTGGTTCGCCGTTCATTCTCAGAAATAGTTGAATCAAGGCTATCACATCCTTCTCGCAATAAATGCGAATCCGGTTCAAATCCTGTTCTTCATAATATACCCGGGCTACATCTGCCCCAGAAATATCATCTTTCGGAGTCGGGATCTTAAATATATGACACAGCAAAGCCAAGCTGGTGTATGCCTTATAATCTCCGAATTTCCATAATTCCATGGTGTCCAGATGTTGAATTTCCCATGGTTTTTTCCCTGCTATATTCAACACATTCGGAAGTCCGATACCGTGAATCAGCAATCTTCTGCAGATAAACGGAATATCAAATTCCTTGGAATTGTGTCCGCACAATACGTGTTTCGGAGAGTTGTAATTATTTTCAAGCAATCTCACAAATTGACGAAGCAGCGTTTCTTCGTCATCGTGTGCAAAAGAAGTCATCCGAATAGATCTTCCCGTAGCGGATTGGTGAACAAACCCGACGGAAATACAGACGATCTTTCCGAATTCGGCATAAATTCCTGCTTTTTCGTTGTAAACATCTTCTTTTGTTTTGTTTTCAGTGAGATAACGCGCATTCTTCGAATCAAATAATTTCGTGGTTTCCAATTCCAGATCGGTATAATGATACACTTCCGGAACCGTTTCAATGTCTAAAAAAAGAATCTTATCCAATTGGCTTAAATCAAGCATGTTTTTTTGTTTTTCCATTTAAGTTATGTAAAAATATCATTTCGCAAAATGCTTTTTTTTGATTTTTTTATCGAAAGAACTCATTTTAGGTACTTAAGGAATTTCATTCCTTTATCTCTTCCGCACTGACGTTTGTCGCGACTCAATCTTCAAAAGCTGCGATTTTTCTCCTTACTTTTGTACCTCATGGCAGAAGAATTATTAATCGCACAATCTTCCAAAGAAGAAAAATACCGTGTTTTGCTCCCACAGGTGAAAGCACTTTGTACCGGTGAATCCAACTTAGTGGCAAATCTTGCCAATACGGCTTCTGCCTTGAAAATGACTTTCGATTTCTTTTGGATCGGGTTTTACCTGGTTGAAAAAGACGAGCTTGTTTTAGGCCCGTTTCAAGGTCCGATTGCCTGTACCCGGATTGCTTTCGGAAAAGGCGTTTGCGGTTCTGCATGGAAACAAAACGAAACATTGGTTGTTCCGGATGTAGATGCTTTTCCCGGACACATTGCCTGTTCAAGCGACAGTAAAAGCGAAATTGTGGTTCCTATTCGTAAAAATGGTCAGATTGTTGCTATTTTGGACGTCGATAGTGCTGCATTGAATGATTTTGATTCAATTGATGCTATCAATTTAAATGAACTTTGCGAATGGCTCGGTACTCACTGTTTTTAGGGATTTTCTTCTTCCTGCTTGTTGGTTGTGCAGAAATTGTACCCTTAACCGGAGGACCGGCTGATGATCGTGCGGCCAGACCGGTAGAAGGATCTCAAAATCCGGAACAGGGAGCTTTGCATGTGAACCAGCAGGAATTGCGTGTTCGTTTCGATGAGTATTTCACCTTGAATGATCCGTCGAATACCGCGGTCATGAATCCGAATGCGGGAAAACTGGAAATCACTTCGAACAAACGTGATATCAGCATTAAATGGGATGGAACTCTGCAGCCAAATACCACTTATATCATTCAGCTCAACGGAACGATCAAAGATCTGAATGAGAAAAACGACACCATTCATCAATTTGTGTTCTCGACCGGAGATAAGATCGATTCATTAAAAATTCGTGGAGTAATCACTGACGGTTTTTCGAACAAACCCAGCAACGGATTTACCGTCGGGTTGTATGATTCTGTGAGTGATCCGTATAAAACTGCCCCTGCTTACATCTGTAAAAGTGATGCAAAAGGCGAATTCGAATTTTCATATCTGAAGCCTGGAAATTATCAACTGTTTGCTTACCTGGATTCAAACAAGGATCGCCTTCCTTCAATCGGTGAAGACGTTTCCTACTCTACCGGAATTGTTTCGAGCAGCGACAGTGTGTTCTATCACCTGCCGGCATCCAAACCGAAAAATCCGGTGAAAAAGCTTCAGATAAAATCCTTGAATCCGGGAACGGCTTTCGCTTACGGAAAGGAAATCAGCGAATCTCAGCTGGTAGTCAATTCTCAGCCGATTCAGTTGATCAAACGTTTTGAAACAGACTCGATTCTCTTCGCTTTACCGATCGTTGAAAATGACGTTTACCTGTTTACGGACGGAACAGATACGATTACGAAGATCATCCCTCTCAAGGACCGGAAAAAGAATTTTTCAATCATGAGTAAGGCCTACAAGGCTTCCTGGACTCTTGGCGACACCATTCTTTTCGAAACCAATGAACTCATTGAAAGTATTGATACCTCTTTGATTGTCGCTGAAGATAAAACGAAAATCAAGGTCAATTACAGCTATATTCTTTCGGGAAATCAATTGCAGATTATTCCGAAATCAACCATTTCTTTTGATTTACTGATCAATTTCAAAATGGGCGCACTGAAGGGAAAATCCAACCTGAATGATTCTCTCAAAGTGGAATTGAAAACGCTGCGGCTTTCGGATTTCTCCAATTTAAAATTGAATGCTGCAAGTCTGAAAGGAGATTGGATCATCCAATTGATGGATGGAACGAATGCTGTTCGTACTTATTACAAATCGGATTCGGACTCGGTCGTATCCTGGGAAAAGATCATTCCTGCGGTTTATCAGATTCGCTGTATCCGGGATGAAAACAAGAACCGGAAATGGGATACCGGGAATTGGGAGAAAAGATCACAACCGGAACAGGTTGTTCGTTTCGATCTGAAATCAAAGCTGCGACCGAATTGGGATATCGAAGAAACGCTTGAAATGAACCCGGATGAGTGATTCTTTCGAGAAAGCCTTTAGTAAATGGCGAATTTATCTCGCGTTGCTGATCGGACTTTCCATCTCAGGAGGAATTCTCATTTACAGTTTCACCCGAACCGAATTTCACGAAGTTGAAAAAGGAAAAGGGCAATTCATCTGGAAAGACACCAATCAAAACAAGAAAATCGACTATTCCAGTGAGGAGGAATTCTTTCCTTCAAAAGACGGGGATTTTGAGCAAAAATCAGCCTGGCAGGTTCTCTCCGACATTTCCTGGAACAGCACCACTTTTTTCTGGATCTTTCTGGCATTACTCGGAATGGTTGGGCGCGATCTGGGCTACATGATCCGCATCCGGATTCTGACCAAAAAACAATTAACCTGGAATCAGGCCTTTCATGTCATCATGCTTTGGGAATTTGCTTCCGCTTTGGCTCCTGGAGTTATGAGCGGCGCAACTGTTGCGATGTTTATTCTCAACAGGGAAAAGATTGCCTTGGGAAGAGCTACCGCAATCGTCATTCTCACTGCTTTTCTCGACAATTTGTTTTACGTCATCGTCATCCCGCTTTTGTTTTTATTCATTCCGGCAAACGAATTGTTTCCTTCAACGGGGAACGAATCCATGATGACTATATTCTGGACCGGGTTTTCGATTTTTGCCTTGCTTTGCCTGGTTTTGTTTTCAAGCATTGTCCTCTATCCGAAACTGGTGTTTCACATCCTCACTTTTTTCACCAAAATCCCATTCCTAAAGCGCTTTCAAAAAGGAGCAGAAAGAACAGGAAACGATGTCAGTGAAACGGCTGTGCAGATGAGACACGAACCTTTTTCATTTTGGCTGAAAGCATTCGGAGCAACTGTTTTTTCCTGGTCGTCCCGCTTTTTGGTAATCAATTTCATCATGCAGGCCTTTTTGAGTTTGGGCTTCCTGCAGCAGGTTCAGATTTTCTCCAAGCAATTCGTCCTGTGGATGTTTCTCCGCGTTTCTCCAACTCCCGGAGGAAGCGGCGTTGCCGAATGGGCTTTCGGAGAATTGCTCTCAGAATTCAGCGCAAGTATTATTCTTTTGGGAACGATGGCTGTCTTGTGGCGTTTGATCTCTTATTTCCCCTATTTGATCATTGGTTCGATCATTCTTCCCCGGTGGTTATCCAAACAAGGAAAAACAAAAGACTAAATCGTTTTGACGGGTTTCAAAAAAAACCTTGAATTTCAGATATTATTCCTATCTTTGCGCTCTTAAAACGGTAAAAATCATGTCTTACGGCGTAAAAATATTTGCAGGAAGAGCATCAAAAGTGCTTGCTGAACAGATAGCTACCAAATTTGGAGCTAGTTTGGGTGATGTAAATGTAACTGAGTTCAGTGATGGGGAATTTCAACCTTCATTTGAAGAAACAGTACGTGGTCAGGACGTTTTTATTGTTCAATCGACAATGCCTCCGACAGAAAATTTGTTTGAGTTGCTGTTGATGGTAGATGCTGCAAAGCGCGCTTCTGCACGTAAAATCATCGCGGTAATTCCTTACTTCGGTTTTGCACGTCAGGATCGTAAGGACAAGCCACGTGTTGCTATCGGTGCAAAACTGGTTGCAAACATGTTGATGGCAGCAGGTGTTGATCGTGTGATGACGATGGATTTACACGCTGATCAGATTCAAGGTTTCTTTGAAGTTCCGGTTGATCATTTATTTGCATCTACTTTGTTCTTCAATGAAATGAAGGCTTTGGACAACGGGAATTTGATTATGGCTGCTCCGGATGCAGGTGGTGCAAAAAGAGCAAATGCTTATGCTAAGAAACTGGACACAGGTTTGGCGATTTGTCATAAGCACCGTAAGAAAGCAAATGAAGTTGCTGAAATGACTGTGATCGGAGACGTAGCAGGAAAAGACGTTATTTTGATTGATGATATGTGCGACACAGCTGGAACTTTGACAAAGGCTGCTGAGTTATTCATCGATAAAGGAGCAAAAAGTGTTCGCGCGTTCTGTACACACGCTGTGTTGTCAGGACCTGCTTACGAACGCATCAACAACTCAAAACTGACGGAATTGATCGTAACAGATACCATTCCGTTGAAAGAAAAAAGTGACAAGATTCGTGTGATTACCGTAGCAGATCTATTCGCAGATGTGATTGATCGCCTGGTTAAAAATGAATCCATTAGTACGCATTTTATAATCTCATAGAATAACAGGAAGCATTTGCTTCCGATAAACGATCCACGAAAGTGGATAAATTAAATAATAACAAACATGAAAGTAGCACAATTGAGCGGTTCGCCTCGCGCGAACGTAGGGAAGAAAGATGCTAAGGCTTTGAGAGACTCAGGGCAGGTTCCATGCGTTTTGTACGGACAAGGGACTCAAACACATTTTTCTCTTCCGGACATTAAAGTTGAAAAATTGATTTTCAACCCTGATGTATTCAAAATCGAATTGGACATCGATGGTAAAAAATCGAATGCAATTATTCAGGAGATTCAACAGAATCCGATTACTGACAAAGTAGTACACATTGATTTCCTGGAACTAGATGACAAGAAGCCAGTTAAAGTTGCTTTACCTGTACGTTTGACAGGAGCTTCTCGTGGTGTATTAGCGGGTGGTCGTTTGATGCAGGTTTTCCGTCGTTTACGTGTAGTTGGTCTTCCAGCTGATTTGCCTGAGGCAATCATAATCGACATTACAAAATTGCGTATCGGTCAATCTGTTCGTGTGAAAGATTTAGAGAATGACGGTTTGGCTATCTCTGAAGCTAAAAACGCGGTAGTTGTTTCTGTTAAGATGGCTCGTGGAGCTTCTAAAGCAGCAGAAGGTGATGATGAAGATGAAGATTAATAATATTCTTCTTTAGATATCTAATTGAAAAACCCTGACCTTATCCGTCAGGGTTTTTTGTTGCTATAAATAAAACCATGATTTGTCCGGGAATTCAGCTGGCACATTATTTTTCCCGCAGATTAAAAGCTCAATGCAGGATCATCAATATAATTCCACGGTAAAATCATAATACAATAAATACACATCAATACCATGATGATAGTATTTGTCCATTTAAACGGTAAAACAAAGAACAGGAATGAAAGAACAGGTAGAACGATCATATTGATTGTTTCCAGAATTTTGAAACGTTCTGCTTCATAAACAAGATAATCCGTCGTAATGAATGAAATTCCGTCTATCATTGAGTTCCATCTTTCGGAATGTAAATACATTCCGATTAAACTGACCCCTACAAACAAAAGTACTATCAGTAGCTTTGGGAAAAATGTCAATTTCATAATCACCTTCAGTTTATTGAATTTCACAAAACAAAAAAACCATTTTCGTCTTAAAACAAAAATGGTTCAACTAACTACTGATTTAGGAGTAGGTTTTAATATCTTTACCTACTTAGGTGAACCAAAGTTGGGAAGTAAATTTGGTTTTCGGCTCACCGTTTTTCTCTAAAGCAGTTTTCAGTTTTTTAACCGTCAATTTTGACGAAAAATCAATTTAGTAATCATTCAAAACTCAATATTTAATGATGCTTTGTTGAATGCTTTGCTCCAGCAATTCATAACTTAACTGATAAACTCCATTCGCCAAAGCACCGATATCCAAAGAGATCGAATCCGAAGCCAGTTTTCCGGTCATCACTGTTCTTCCCAAACAATCCGTTAAACGAATGAATCCACCACCGTATTTAGCGTCTACGGCAATCGTCAGCACATCTTTCGCAGGATTCGGGTATACGCTCCATTTCATGTTTTTAAGATCGCCCAATCCGGCAACATCTACTACATGAATCAGTCTTGTCAGCGTGTCATTCGAACAAGCATCATTTGCAGCAATCAATTTCACTTCATAAACTCCTTCAGCCGTATAAGTATGCGACGGATTCTCATCCTGATTTTCCGCACCATCTCCGAAATTCCACCAGTAACCATTTGCCTGCAGTGAGCTGTTCGTACAGTTCAAAACAGCATCCGGTAAATACAGAATCTCCTCATTCATTTCGAATTGCGCACTCACCGGTAAACTGACAGATACATTTACCAACTGCTGAACAGTGTCTGAAGTGTTCAGCCCGTAAGCGATCAACTTCACGGAATAAGATCCGGAATTTTCAAAACGAATTTTAGGATTTACCGAATTACTGACAGCTGGAACTCCTCCTTCAATGATCCAGGAATAGCTTACAGCATCAACGGAAGTGTTTTGGAAAAGAACTGAGTCTGTTGAACACGTATAAGTATTCTGCACAAGGAAGTTTGCGTTCGGAGCATTCAACGCCGAAACAAGCACTTGCCCGTTTGAAGTCTTCACTGCTGAAAACAATCCGGCACCGTTTTCTGCTTTTACAGAAATATAATACGTTGTTCCGGATGTGAGGCTCAAACCACCCAAACTCACACTCGTATTCCAGTAATTGTTTGTCCATGGAACCACATTGGTTGCCCCGGAAGAAGTTCCGACAGCCACCCAGTAGTTTGCTACGTCGGAATTTGCATCGGAAGAAGTTGTCCAATTTGCTTCCAGCATGGAACTATTGGTAGTCGTTCCGATATCTGTCGATAAACCGTCATTGACAGTTGCAATCGTTGACGGAACTGTCCAGTCTACTTTTACATCCTGAGATTGGATCGCTGATAAATTTCCTGCAACATCCTGAACAATGGATTTGATTCGACCTGCAACCAATGATGAATTCGTGTTCTGATAACGCAATTCTCCCGAACTGCCAATAGTAATTGCCGCTGTTGCCGCTCTGGATCTGTAAATCTTCAGATCGTTTACTTCATATTTACAATTTCCGCTTCTGAAAGAAACATAATTCCCGCCGGCCAAAGGAGTCGGATCGGTCCAGGTTTGCACCAGCGCATTGTCTACATAGATTTGGTGTTTCCCGGTAATCCGGTCATAAATAATCTTGTAATCATACCACTGTCCGACATTGAAATTATACGAAACTTCATCTACCAACGAATAGGTATCATTCGTCACTTCATACATCTGAACTTTGTCGCTGTCTAAACGGAAGAAAACGAAATAGGAATTCCCCCTGTTCGGTAAGGTCGGATCACTGCAGAAATAGTGGAATCCGGCTCTTCTGTTTGTTCCCGCTCCCGACATTGCGCCAGCCCAGTGATACAAGTAGCGATTACTCAACGAACTGGTAACAGGCGTCCAGATATTCGTATTTCCGTTTGCTTCATCACTTTGAATCAAATGACTGCTTCCCAGTGACCAGGTTCCAACCTGATTCGTCCAATCCGAATGAATGGCACTTTGATCAAAATTGTCGCTGAAAAAACCTTTGGAGGAATTGGCTCTCCAATCCGTTCCGTCAAAATCCAATACCTGATAATAGGATTTTTCGATGCCGCTTCCGCCACTGTTATCTGCATCCGTAAAACTCGCAGTAAAATTTTGTGTAATCCAATTTGGTGTTGCGGAAATAGCCGTCGTAGGTGCTGTAACATCACCAGAAACTGGAGCAATCGTACTTGTCCAGGTTGCCACCCAGCCCGCAGCCACAGTGGCACAATCACTGCGGAATTCGATCAATAATGCACCACCGCTTGAACTGATCGTTCCGGGAGAATTTGTTCCGGTATACGTTCCGATCAAGGGTGCACTATTCGTTGCTCCGTCATAAATGTACATGTAATCCCAGTTGGCTTCCAATGAAAAACTTGAGAAGTTCAAGGTCACAGAACTTGCATTTGTAGGTTGAATTAAAGTAAAGTAGCGCTGATCATTACTGTAATTTGCCGTACTTCCTCCGGTATCGGTAAATGTTCCGCTTGCCGCATTCAGATTGTTCTGAGTCGGATTGTTATTCACCAGGTTGTAATAAAGCGGCCAGTTCCAATAAATTCCCGGATCGGTATGCGTTTGATTCGGATAGTGCTGATGTCCTTTGATCTTGATGCATCCGCCCAATACATTGGTTCCACTTGTTGCTGCTCCGGAAAACGTTCTCAAGGGGCTGATTCCGTATCCGCTTTGGCAAATATCTCTTGTAATTCCTGCTGAAGCATTATACAAAGCACTTGTGTACCATTGCGATTGACTCACATATCCTTCGTGTTCGTAACCGATCGTATACGGATTTTCCGAACCGACATGCCATGCTTTATTGGCTTCCGAAACCATTTGTGTTACCTGACCATCCGAAGAGCGCACCACGTAATGATACGAAACACTGGAGGAACAATTCTGGGCCCAGGAAATTGCCCCGGCATATGTTCCCTGAATGGTATGAATGGTGATCGCCGAAACGGCTACTCCACTTCGGGAACTGAAATTACAGGTTGGAGCCGGATTCCAGATTGCCGGCGTATATTCCGTAGATTTTTGGGTCAACTCTTTTTTCTTTGCCAGATACAAGGTTCCGGAGTTTGATTGAATTCCCTGCTCCGAGAAAATAATTTTCTGAGCGCTTAAAACAGAAAGATTGGAAGCCCCGAAAATTTCCGTCAGGTTAAAATTGTAATTGGGGAAAGCGTAGTTTGCAGAATTTTCGTCCTTGTTCAGAAACTGGAACAATTCATACATTTCCGCATCTCTGGCAAACAGGTTTACCCTTCCTGAATCGGACAGATAGGATAGTTTTCCGAAGATCTCTTTCAGTGAATTCTGTAAGGATGTTCCGCGCAATTCATCCATGTAAGTACTTACAACCTTTGCAAAGGCTTGTATTTCCATTGCCGGATTTTCCTTCATTTGAATCAACGGAATTCCCGAGACCTGCGAAACCAGTTTCATGTTTTCTTTGAAATAGCCCTTTCCTTTTGCGACCATTCCGAGATAACCGTGAGATTTCGGCAAACCGGAACAGGATTCCAATTCCGAGACCGACAGATAGGTCATTCTGGTTTGTGTATACGAAACCGCTTCAATCATTCCCGGGGGAACATTCGGATAAGCGGCATAGGCCTGTTGGCAGTAGATTTGAAAATCTGATGTTTGAGCAAAGGTATTCAACCCGAGCAAACATGTCGTAAATAGTAGTAATCTCTTCATGGTCTTGAAAATCAGTAGTGAGAATTAAATGTATTAAATTCTTTACATGCCTGAAAATCAAGTTTTAGGTAAATGGATTTAGTATCTGAAATTTAACATTTCCTTATTCGTGGAAGATGTGAATCCATAACACACGGGACACCCGATAATTGAAAAACATCGTCAGAAGAAGGATTGCAAACATCAGTACAAAGAGCCATCCCAAAGGAAGAAACCACGTGAAAACCAGGAATACCGGAAGAAGTTCTGCGATTGCCATACCGTAACTGATATACATCGCACCGAAAAAGTAACCCGGTTCTTTATCGAACCGATAATTACATTCTGAACAACGTTCATACATTTTAGGCGCTTTTAAGTGAAGTAAAGAACCTTTTGTTTCGAATATCTTACCTTTTCCGCAAATCGGACAAGCTCCACTAAGAATTGGTCTGAACTTTGACATTTCCTTTTTTTTACAAAGTTAGGACACTTATACGGATAAATTCGTGTTTTATTAGCTCAAATAAATATACTATTCGGACATTATTTGTAAATTTAATTATGAATTTTCCACGGCTTCCGATTGAAAAATTTGATGAAAATGGTTTATTACAAGCTTTTTACATCAATCATTTTTCCGAACATCTGAAAAAATACCATTCGGACATTACGCATCCTCACAAGCATGATTTCTACCTGACGGTTTTCTTCACCTCCGGAAAAGGAAGGCATGATATTGATTTTACGTCTTATCCGATCCGGCAAAACACCGTTTTTTTCCTCCAGCCGGAACAGATCCATCACTGGGAATTTGAAGAAGATACGGAAGGCTGGATTCTCTTTCACTCGGAAGACTTCTACAAGTTTTACTCCGCTCATTTTGATTTGTATCTCTGGCCTTTTTTCCAATCCAGAAATGCAAAACCCTTTCTTGAAATTGAGGATGAAACAGCAGAAAAACTCAGTTCCAGATTCCATGAAATGATGACGGAATATCAGGAAAATACAGCACATTCCTTTTTGAAAATTGCAAGTCTGACCCAGTTGATTTATTCCGATCTGTCGCGGATTTATTCGAAGGAAGAACACGATTCGAATGTGGTCAAAAACAACCGCTATCAGGATCACTTTCATCGCTTTACGATTTTATTGAATCAGCAATACACGCAGCACAAAAATCCATCTGATTACGCTTCACAACTTGCGATGACAACCAAACACTTACACCGGATTTGCCTCGCATGCAGCGGAAAAAGTACGAGTCAATTGATTGCCGAGCGGGTTATTCTGGAAGCAAAGAGAAAATTAATCAGTGAATCGAAAAGCATTTCCGAAATTGCCGATGATCTGGGTTTTGAGAATTCCCCTTACTTTCATTTATTCTTTAAAAAACACTGCGGGGAAACACCGAAACAATTCAGGAATAAGAATTTGTAATAGGAAAGGAATTATCAAGCCAATTTATCGCACAGGATTTTCATCTCGATAACCGGTGATATTTTTTCGTACAGGATATTAAAAACGGCCTCCAGAATCGGCATATCTACCTGAAACTTCTTGTTGATTTCCTTGACACATTTGGTAGCGTAATACCCTTCCGCAATCATGTCCATTTCTAACTGCGCGGTTTTTACGGAATATCCTTTTCCAATCATGAACCCAAAAGTTCTGTTTCGGGAAAATTTCGAATAGGCAGTTACCAATAAATCGCCCAGATAAGCCGATGATTTAACATCGCGGTGAATCGGGCTCACTTCATCGATAAAATTCTCGATTTCCTGAATGGCATTTGCAATCAAAACCGACTGAAAGTTGTCTCCGTATCCCAAACCGGCACAAATTCCGGAAGCAAGGGCATACACGTTTTTCAACACTGCCGAGAGCTCCGTACCAAACAAATCATCCGAAGTGGTGGTTTTGATATAACGGCAAGCGAGCATTCGGGCCATTTCTTCTGCAATTCCTTCATGCTGGCAAGCAACGGTCAGATAAGACAAACGCTCCAAAGCCACTTCTTCCGCATGACAAGGTCCGCAGATGATTCCGATATCTTTGTAAGGAGTTCCGAATGTTTTATGGAAAAAACGAGCCGGAATTGCATTGTATTCCGGAACAATTCCTTTTACTGCTGAAAAAACAACTTTTCCTTTGAATAAATCCGGTGTTGTGTCCTTGAACAATTCGACCAAAAAAGCGGAGGGTGTTGCAACAATCAATACGTCACTTCTGCTGATGATCTCTTCCAGATTGTTGGAAACATGGATCTTATTCAGGTCGAACTCAACTGACTGTAAATAAGTCGGATTGTGCTTATATCTCAAAATATGAGCAACCTGATCCTCTCTTCGAACAAACCAGTTTACCTGCGCAAAATTATTGCACAATATCTTCACCAAAGCGGTAGCCCAGCTACCTCCTCCAATGACACCAACGGTTTTCATTCGCTTATTCATAGTCTTGGCAAATGTACATATAATTCTGTTCGTTGCATTCAAAGAGGCCGTTTCGAACATGGAAAATAATTCGTTATGCAATCTGACAGAAAGCACTATCTTTGCTAAAAAATTGTATGGCAGAAGTTTCACGTATTTCCACAAACAAGGCTCCGAAACCAGTAGGATTGTATCCGCATGCGCGCAAAGTAGGTAATCTTCTCTTTCTATCAGGAGTTGGTCCGAGAGTAGCGGGTTCTGATGATATTGACTCAGCTGTTCCGGGTTTGAAATTGGATAAAAACGGAAATTTCATCGAGTTTGATTTCGAAGCTCAGTGCAGAAGTGTTTTTGACAATGTGCGCATCATTTTGGAAGAGTCCGGTTCAAGCTGGGATCAATTGGTGGATGTAACGGTTTTTCTGGTAAACATGAAACGTGATTTCCATGTATACAACCGTGTTTACGCAGAGTATTTCAAAGACAATCTTCCGTGCAGAACGACAGTAGAGATCAACTCACTTCCTACTCCTATTGCCATCGAATTAAAATGTATCGCAACAATTGACTAAATAAATTATGATCGGATTTGCTATTCGCAGCTTGTTAGCTGCAGGAACGTTATTCTTAACAATTTACTCTTTCTATACAGGTTACTGGGGATGGGGAATCTCCCTGATCTTCCCTTTAGCTCTTATCATTCTTTCTTTTATCTACAACGAGAACCTGGCTTTTACGCTGAATCATATGCGAACAGGTAATCAGGATAAAGCACAAAGAGCTATCAACCGTATCACAGCACCTCAATTTCTTCCGAAACGCCAAAGAGCTTATGTTATCTACATGCAGGCTTTGTTGAACGCTCAGTCTTTTCCTCATGCAAAAGTGGAAGGAATGCTGCGTCAGGCAATTCAACTGGGATTGAAAAGAGGTCATGACAAAGCAATGGCTCGCATGCATTTGGCTGGAATCTGTGTTCAAACAGGTCGCAGACAAGAAGCTGTAACGTTATTGGCAGAAGCTAAAAAACTGGACGACAGCGGTATGTTGAAAGATCAGATCAAAATGATGCAAGGGCAATTACAAAGTGCTCCATCCAAAAACCAGATGCGTATGGCGCAAATGATGGGTGGACGTAAGAAAATGCCTAAAATGCGTTAATCTTTGATGAAATCATTTGCCGGTTTTCCTGAAAATTACGAGCTCATTGATGCCGGAAACGGACGAAAACTGGAGCGTTGGGGAACCGTCATAACCATCAGACCTGAACATCAGGCATATTTCGGTGCTGTCCGTTCCAAAAAAGAATGGACGGATCTGGCTCATTGGGAATTTCTTCCGAAATCGGAAGGTTCATTACAGGGAGTCTGGAAAAAACTAAAACCGGATGCTCCGGAAGAATGGATCTTTGAGAGCAATCACCAAACAGCATTTACCTTACGCATTACCAACAATAAGCACCTCGGCTTGTTTCCCGAACAACAGATCAACTGGGAATTCATTTCCGGCCATCTGAATGAATCGAAGCGCTTTCTGAATGCATTTGCATATACCGGTGCCGCTTCAGTCTTCGGGCGCAAAACAGGAGCGGAAGTCATTCATTGTGACAGCGTGAAACCGATGTTGGATTGGGGAAGACAAAATCAGATCAATTCCGGGCTTGACGGAATCAAATGGGTGCACGAAGATGCCTTGAAATTCATTCGCCGGGAAGTAAAAAGAGGAAACAAATACGATTTGGTTCAGCTCGACCCTCCTGCCTGGGGACTTGGTGCAAAAGGCGAAAAATGGAAACTGGAAGATTTACTCGAAACGCTGATTTCCGAAGCTTTTCAATTGCTTTCCAAATCCGGAGTATTAATCGTCAATACGTACTCTCCGAAAGTAGATATCGCGACTATCAATCAAATGATACGGGAATCGGGAATTCAGTCCAAACGAGTGGAAAATTCGGAATTGTGGCTTAAAGCTGCAAGTGGAAAAGATCTTTACTTCGGGATTCTAACCCGGATTTACAACTAAGTTATTTCGATTTCTGACTGACGATTCCGTTTTGAATCGCATACATTACCAAACCAACTACGTTTCGTGCTCCCACTTTATTCATCATCAAGGTTCGTGCACTTTCGATCGTTCTTCTGCTCTTGAATAATTTATCAGCGATTTCCTGCGTTGTCATTTCATTACAGATCATCTCCAGAATCACCATTTCATTGGGGCTAAACACTGTTGCAGAACTCTCTTCAAAAGCAGGTTGAATTTTACCGGCGTGAACCATTTTGGCGATAAACATTTTAGAAGTTCTGTCATTCAGATAATATCCTGTTTCAACCGCAGAGCGAATTGCCAGTTGAATTTCTTCCGCATCATCGTCTTTCGACAAATACCCGTTTGCGCCATTTTCAATCGCCAATTCAACAAATTCCACATCGTCATACATCGACAAGAGTAATACTTTGATGTCCGGATGCGACGCTCTTATTTCTTTGGTAGCTTCAATTCCGTTTTTCACCGGCATCCTGAAATCAATCAGAGCCAGGTCAACAGGTGTTGTTTTCAATGCATCAATAAGCAGCTGACCGTTTTCAACGGCCAAAACCACTTCGAATCCTGTGATATCATTGAGCAGTTTTACTAATCCGTTTCTGAAAATGGATTGATCTTCTGCGATACCGATTCTAATCTTGTTTATATCGCTTGCCATGTAATAGTGACTTTTGTTCCCGGATTCAGCAATTCATAATCTATTTTAGCCTGAATTTGCTGGCTCCTGCTTTCAATATTTTTCAGTCCCAGGCTCTGAGACTTTAACTTGTCTTCTTTGGTCGGAACGAATCCCTTGCCGTTATCTGTGAGCACAATCTGTGTTCCTTGACTATTCTGCTCTACAACTATTTGAATTTCAGTTGCATCAGCATATTTTAAAATGTTATTTATTAATTCCTGCAAGATACGATAAAGTCCTAAACTTATTTCTCTGGTTTGCGATTCATTTTTCGGGTCGTTGACCGCCATCACTGAAAATTGCACGGTTGAAATTTGCAGTGAAAGTGTATTGATCAGGCTTTTCACTGCCGGAATCAAGCCCAGTTCTTCCAGAATACTTGGCAACAAACGGTTGGACAAACTCCGTACTTTCCCGATTGTGATTTGCACCCCTTCATTTAAAAGCTTCCGTTCTTCTTCATCTATGGGAAGAGAAGCGAATGAAAGCTTAAGCGCTGTGAGAGAAGATCCGATATCATCGTGCAATTCAATAGCTATTCGGCGTTGTTCGAGTTCCTTTGCATCCAGAACAGCATGAATCAGCTCATTCTTATAATTCAACTCCATCTGAATCATTTCCTGTCGCTTGCGGCGCATTTTCTGCTGATACAAAACAGCAAACATAATGATGCTCAATGACATGATAAACATTGCCAGAGTACCAATAATTAACATGAGCCCTAAGTTCGATGATTCTTGCTGATCCATATTGCGTATGAATATAATACATTATAAAATACAACCAAACTCATATTCACCGCATCTAAAACATAAAGAACGTCTGAACCAAAATATCCGGAAGCCAGATAATTGTAGAGCATATAATAAATCAACGTACAGGATTGCCCAAGAAGCACTGTTGCTCCAACTATGAAATAAACATCTTTGAAAGGATTAAAAACTTTCTCCAGTTGAAACATTTCGACAAAGTAACTAATGATAACAAAGGCAATACATCCAAAAGTAATTGCTGTCTGCAAAGATGCATACTCATGCCAATCATCAAAGCAGTTTGTGATAGTTGTTAGTATGATTGCTGATAAGGATACGATTAAAAGCAGAATCTTACTCCTTCTCTTTGAAAACTGATTGAAGAAAAAAACACTTGGAAACACCAACTCAGCATACAGGTAGACACGGTAAAGCCAGAGGTTATTGATTCCATTAAAAGCCATCACGGTTCCTCCAATCTCTATGAGGACTGTAAACAATAAGTACAGCCATAGCAAGAGTCCAACAAAAGGAAGGCGCTTTTGAATCAAAAGCGCCACCCCAATTCCTAAAGGTAATATGTAGGATGAAACAACAAAATACCCCCAGCCGCCCATTTTATTATTTTGAACCGCTGATCAAATTACTGTTCAATGGATTGGATCCCCCACAGAACGTAGGGCACTTGAACGTTCTTTCAACAATCAGATCCAACATATCATTTCCATTTGAATCTGCACCCACAAAAACAAATTCTAATCCTCCCTGAGCATTCTCACCAAGGTACACTCGTAAACCGTGGCAATCAGATTGAGCTAAGATTGCACTGACATGGTTTTTCCCAACGAAAGTTCCGATTATAGAATCCGGGTGATTAGCTCGATATCTGGCAGTATATCCAGCTCCTTCTTCCAAGGAGATTTGTTCCCCCTCATTTCCATTAAATGACATAATAATTATAGTTTAAGTTATAAGTTCAATATTATATGGAATAAATTGAACTTCCAAACGCTAAAAACAGGAAATACAAGTATGGCCTTGATTTTAATGAGATTAATATTATTAACAATTTAAAAAAATGTGGTTTTCCGCAATGCATTTTCAGTAAAAATACGGTTGTGTAAGTCAAATCGCACCCATACATTTGTCTCAAGAAAAGAAATTAATTCATTGTTTAAATGTTACATGACCTAGTAAACAAACCAAGAGTCGATATTCACAACAAGACGAATATCTCCTATTGGAGTAGTGAATTGAAATGTTCAGAAGAAGAATTGCTGTATTGCATTTCAAAAGTTGGATCTTCCGTAAGTGCGATAGAAAGTTACTTACACATGAACAAATCATTGCTGCAAGTCTGGTCGTCACGTGACATTGCTTTTTAAGCATAAATTGTTATAAAGCAACAGGTCGTAAAGAAATTACCACTTCCACTTTCACTGAGTTTTCGCGGCCTGTTGCTTATTTTCTTTTCCTCCGTTCACTAAGCCAATTGGGAACATTTTTTCCTCCGGCATTTGAACCTTGAGATTTGTTTTGAACGTCAGCACTATTCACTATACGATTCGGATGTTGGTCTCCTAATAATTGGGAGATCAACTCCGGTTTTTTAGCCTTCGTCAAACGATCCTTAATCCAATCCCTGTTTTCACGCTTATACCAAAAGAAAAAACGATTCTGATTTTTCTTTTCGTCCGCACCTTTAGCAGTATAAATCGGTTTCAATGTATACGGATGAACTCCTGTGTAATAGATCACTTCGGAAACCGTCATGGGTGTTGGGGTAAAATCCTGAACCTGTTCCAACTGAAATCCCATGTCTTTTGTCTCGGCAGCCAGATTCGCCATATCTACTTCTTCACATCCGGGATGGGATGAAATGAAATACGGGATCAACGGTTGATTCAGATTATTCTTTTCTGAAATCCGGTCGTACTTTTCCTTGAACTTATGGAAATACTTAAACGACGGCTTTCTCATCACTCTCAACGTTGCATCGGAAGTATGTTCCGGAGCCACTTTCAAGCGGCCGCTTATGTGACGTGTGATTAATTGTTCGATATATTCGTCGTGGTTTCCGTCTTCATTATTCTTATTGAAATCATCAACCAATAAGTCATAGCGAACACCGGATCCTACAAATGCTTTCTTAATTTTCGGATGCGCATCGATTTTGCGATACAAATCGGTCATGGCTTTGTGAGAAGTATCCAGATTATTGCAAATCACCGGATGAATGCAGCTTGGGCTTGAACAACGTTCACAAATTGCTTCCACTTTTCCTTTCATGCGATACATATTTGCAGAAGGGCCTCCGATATCCGACAAGTATCCTTTAAATTCCGGATGTTTTACCACCTCATCAATTTCATTCAAAATACTCTTTTCGGAGCGCGAAGAAATGAATTTCCCCTGGTGCGCTGAAATCGTACAGAAGCTGCAGCCACCAAAACATCCGCGGTGCATATTGATCGAAAATTTGATCATTTCGTATGCAGGAATTGTTCCGCGTTTTTTATACTTCGGATGCGGCAAACGCGTGTAAGGCATATCGAACGACTGATCCATTTCTTTTTCAGTCATCGTGCGATACGGTGGGTTAATCACCAATGTTTTCGCACCTATTTTTTGAATAATGCGGTTTGCCTTCAATTTATTCGATTCAACCTCAACGATCTTAAAGTTGGCCGCATATGCCAATTTATCTTTTTGACAGGTTTCGTGACTGGCCAATTCAACCGTTTCCCATTGCTTGTTTTTCGGTAATTCGTTTGCAGAATCCTGAATAAATGCAACCTGATTGACAGTCGTAAGTGAACCGAACGGAACACCTTTTTTCAAGAGGCGTAACACATCTCGCAAAGGCTGCTCTCCCATTCCATAAACCAATAAATCCGCTTCCGAATCCATCAAAATGGAAGGCATTAACTGATCTTTCCAGTAATCGTAATGAGTCACTCTTCGCAAAGAAGCTTCAATTCCTCCGATCAAAACCGGAACATCGGGATAAAGTTCTTTCAGGATTTTTGTGTACACCGTTGTGGCGTAATCCGGTCTGAATCCCGAAACACCTCCCGGCGTATAGGCATCCGTAGAACGCAAACGCTTTCCTGCCGTGTAATGATTCACCATCGAATCCATACATCCTGCAGTGACCCCGAAAAAATATTTTGGCTTTCCGAGCTTTTTGAAATCACGCAAATCATCACGCCAGTTGGGCTGTGCTATAACACCAATCTTAAAGCCCTCACTTTCAATGATCCGCCCGATAACTGCCGTACCAAAAGCCGGGTGATCCACATATGCATCACCGGAAATTAAGATGACATCCAATTCATCCCAACCTCTTTTTTCAACCTCTTTCTTAGTAAGTGGTAACCAGTCCGTTATCGGTCTTTCTAATTCCATGCGGCAAAGTTACGGAAAAAGAGTCGTTTAAGCCTTATAAATGAAGCTTTTGTGTTGTATTAACAATTCATCCGGGAAATAAATCTTTTTAAATTAAATTACCCGGGTAACAATATGTTAAACTTCTATAAAGCTCTTCCCCGATCATTGTTTTACCGCTCAGCAATCGGTAGCTTTATAAGAAACATTTAAACCTTTTAATTATGTCTTTATTAACAGGAAAAGTAGCTTTTGTTTCAGGCGGTGGTTCGGGTATCGGGCGCGCAGTAGCTGAAACGTATGCCAAAGAAGGCGCAAAAGTAGTGATCGCCGACATCAACGAAAATCACGGAGCAGAAACCGTCAAAGCAATTCAGGATGCAGGCGGTGATGCATTTTTCATCAAAGGTGATTCAAGTAAGGCCGAAGACAACAAACGCTTTGTGGAAGAAACCGTTGCAAAATACGGCCGGCTCGATGTAGCCTGCAACAATGCCGGAATTGGCGGACCCGCTTCTCCAACAGGAGAATATCCGATCGACGGCTGGGACAAAGTGATTGCTCTGAACTTAAGCGGTGTCTTCTACGCCTGCCGTTACCAATTGGAACAAATGGAAAAAAACGGAGGCGGAAACATTGTCAACATTGCGTCCATTCACGGTACCGTTGCTGCTCCGAACAGCCCAGCCTATACGGCATCGAAACACGGTGTGGTAGGACTTACCAAAAACATTGCAGCAGAATATGGCCAGAAGAACATTCGTTGTAATGCCGTTGGTCCGGGATACATTGAAACTCCTTTATTGACAGAACATCTGGACAAATCAGCCATGGAATATATTGCTGCCAAAGCAAGTATGAACCGTTTGGGAACACCTCAGGAAGTTGCTGATTTGGTTGCATTCCTGAGTTCAGACAAATCCTCATTCACAACAGGAAGTTATTTCATTTCCGATGGAGGATACACGGCGATATAATCCCCTTGGATTGTATGCACTAACCAAGGAAGTATCATCTCGGACAACCCGTGGTACCTCCTTGGTTTTTTCAAAAAAAACACAGCTCTTTTAAATTAATTTCTTCTGACCAACAGTTTTCAATCCATATCATAAAATATATTACCTTTAAATGGATGAAACGATTAACTGTTTACCTCTTGATTTTTTTGGGATTCACACTTTCTAACTGCACTGAAAAAAAGAAAGTTCCGATTCAACGCACTGAAATCACTGCTGATTTTATCCATCCGCTTTATTTTCAGGAAGAGGTCTCTTTGTTGATCAATTTTCCGTTTTGGTTCAATGACAGCATAGCCGCAGAGCAAAAAATCAAGCAGCTTACCATCACTTCATTCAAAGGAGTTATTTCGGATACGAGTTCATATAGCGGTGATTCTGATGACGAAACCTTTCCCAAAAGAACCATCATCTACACCTTCAATCAAATCGGCAGGCTCGTTCAGATGCAAGTAACGGATTTCTCGGAAGGAATTGTGATTTCGAACCAATCGTTTCAGATTGGAAAACCCGGTTCTCTGGGATATTGTGAAGTGATTCAAAAAGACAATCTCTACGGAGTGGAAAACAATACTTTCACCTATAATGCCGGCCGCATTACTCCGGATTATGCTGCATTTGAAGCTTCAAACAACCTGGATCTGATTCATTTTGTTCTCAACAAGAAATATTTCGGACCGCTTTCGGTAGATTCCATTGCCAGCCCTTTACCGAATGACTGGATCATTTTGGGAGAACCCGAAAAACCGGTAAAACGCTACAAAGTGAGAAACAAAGTGAAGGAGAAGTTTATTTCAAATTACAGCTACTATTCAGGCAATTATCCGAAGTTGATTACCAATGAGGATTACCCGTTCTTCAAAAAGCGTTATTTCAACTATTCGAACGGACATTTCAGCGGTTACCTCGATTCAACTTTTATAGATGAAACATTTGTAACTTCCGTCAAATCGTTCATTTATTATAACAGTAAAAAATTACCTGAAAAAGTGGTACATAAAAAAGAACATGTGGAAAGCGTCAATCATTACCAAACGCAGGAAATTTTCACTTATTCATTTTATGAATAACATTCACAACACAATTAAATCACTGTCTTTCATGATCAGCAATCATTTAGAAAAAAAAGTTTTCTTCACCTTACTATCTCTCTTTTCTTTCCTCTCATCAGCTCAGGTGGATCAGGTAACGATCGACGGGAAAAAGTATCTGGTTTATCCGCATCAGCAGCATGTTCAGGGAATGCAGGAATATTACCTGAATTTTGCCGACAGGAAAGAAATCATCAAACGGGATGACCGAAACGAGAAAATCATTTCCGTAAGTGAAGAACCGCTTACCCCTCTTGAAAAGAAAAACGCCTTCAAATTTCCGAAATCGTCTAAAAAATACATGAAAGATTTTGAAGAGATTCTGGAGCATTACCCCTATTTTCTGGTAACGGCAGACAACAGCATTTCGATCGATCCGACACCAGCACTGACAAACTTACCTGATGGAGATTATGTGATGTTTTATCGCGATATTCCCTACATTTCGAAACGGGTTCTTCGGTACAAAAACGACATTGTTGCCGCTTATTTTTCCATTAAAAACAATGCCATAAGCGGAACAAGTACCTGGTTAAATCCGGAAGGAAAAGTAGTAAAGACCGGAGCTTATCTTGACAGTGAAAAAACCGGTCTCTGGAACGTTTATTCCTATAGTCTCAAAACTGATTCCGATTACAAATACAATCCGAATGAGAGCCTTGAAAGCAGGTTTCAAAGTTTGCAATTTGACACCAATACCATCAGCATTCATTTTCTGGACGGTTTAAAAAACGGTCCGTATACTGTTTATGAAAATCAGGATTTACTTACATCCGGTCATTACACCAATGATCAGGAAAGCGGTTCCTGGGAAATCTATGAATACAAAACCAACGTATCGGTAGATAAAAAAGGCAAACTGGTTATCACCAGAAGTGACGAAAAAACACTGGTCGACCGCTACACACTGCGTACGGATAAGAAAAGAGGTAAATCGCCGATTATCCGCCACTCCGTTATTCCATACGACTTCATGACTTACCGCTATGACACCAAAGATTCACTGATCCTTCAAAACAGCGGTGGTGAGCAGAGTTACGGATATGAAACAGACTTTCCTGAATTTGATTCCTTCTACACCGTTTTGGAAAACGATACCAATGACCTGGAACTTCCTGAGGAAAATCTGACCAGTTACGAAGGTGAAGAAATGTATGACGATTACTACGATGAGTATCCTATCGGAGTGGAAGACCCATTTACCCAGTATTACAATCCAAATGAGACCTATGAAATCGCAAACGGAAAACGCTATACCTTAAACGATCTGATTGATTCCATGGGATATCTGTACAAGTACGAAGGGGTGGTGGAACATTATTACAAAAACGGGCAGCTTCAATACCGCTTTGAAGTAAAAGACGGTTCTTTGGTGAAAGAAGAGCCTGTTTATTGGGATAACGGAACCATTGCCAATGAGATTGTTTTCATCAGTGATTCGAATCAATACGTTCAGCGTTTTTATGACTACAACGGAATCAAATACTATGAATTGTGGTACGATTCCAAAGGAAATGTTCTCAAAAAATCAGAAGACACCAATCATGCGACTGTAACGATCAATGATAAAAAATACGACCGGAATTACGGCAAACCGACATTTGTTTACGCAGAAGACAGCGATCTGAAATCAGAAACTACGCCGGAAAGAGTCTTGTTTATCGAGGAACTGTTTAAAGTAGATTCTTCACTTGCAAAACAAGTCTATTTCTATCCGAAAACCAGAACACTGATTGCAATTGAACGAAACCTGCCCGGAGATACTGTCAGTAAGCAGGAAGTTGTTTTTTCAGAAGATTATTTGAATGCCAATTCGGTGAAAACAATCCGTTTCAAGAATATCGAACTGCGCACCATTGAAAACGGAGTTCTTGATGAATACTGGAAAACGACCCTTTCAGACACCTTTATGCTTGAAAAGTTGGCTTTCTATTGGGAATACAAATACAGCAAAGAAAGCGACCCGGAATTGTGGATCAATGGAAAACCCTTTACCGGGACATTCAACATGAACGATAAAAAAGGAAGCTTCAGCGTGAAAGCAACCGATCAGGCACTGCAAATAACGCTTCCAAACAGTTCTGTTGACCTGAAACTATACAAATCGGCAATGAAAAGCTTTGTGAAATCAAAGAAACGTTCGGATCTTCTCTTAGGATATGTTTCGGAATTCAATGGTTCCGGACAGCTTTCACATGCCGTTGCAGGATTGTTTCCAAACCTTTACGGAACTTTTTTAGCAATGTACGAAAGCCAGCCATACGGATTTGACTTTGTGGAATACACAGATATCGATTATTCCGCATCTGCAGCGCGTCCTAATAAAGGTTCTATGATTACATCTGTAGAAGGAAAATACCTGAACGGAAAACAGGAAGGTGTCTGGACGTACAAAGATCAATTCGGGAAAGTGCGCTCAACAATCGGTTATAAAAGCGGAGCTGCACACGGAGAAAACATCGATTATGCAGTTGCTCTTCCAAAAGAAAAACCAAAGAAATCAGAAGAGGATTACGCATATGAAGATCCTTTGAGTCGATTTGAAGAGTATCCGTTAAAGAAAATGTATTACCCGGAATCCAGGTGTTATTTCAAAAATGGTGCGTTGGAGGGTCCTTTGGTACAGCTAAACTGGAAAGGCGATACCTTGACGTATGTGAACTACAAAGACGGTGCAAAAGAAGGAGTGGAATTCAAAAGAAACAAGTTGTTTTACAATCAGTCTTACTACCGGGACGGATTCCTGGACGGAGATGTTAAAACCTATTTCACGTATCCCGGAAAAGATTCCATCCTGATTTTTGACCTTGGATTCAAAAACGGATTGCTGCAAGGTCAGTCGGTAGCATATCATTCAAACGGGAAACTTGCAAAAAAAGGATTTTTCCTGAATGGCGATCCGATTGATGATTACGAAGCGTATGATACACTTGGATTCAGATATCAATATGTCAAGTTTCAGTACAACCAACCGATCGAAGAGAAGATCTGGGAAGAAAACGAATTAAGCGTTCGTTATGAATTTGACTGGCGCGATTCCATTCCATTTAACTTCGCCGATATTACCGAAAGCTCCAGCATTGAGCAATTGATCTTTCAGGCGGGTTATTCCGACGAAGGCTTGTATGAACCTTATTACGGCAGACCAAGCTTAGTGAACAAATCAGGGATCGATTACAACATCACGAAATACTATCCGAACGACACGATTGCACGCATCGGAACCATTTCCAAAGGAGTAAAAACGGGATGCTGGAAATACTTCAACTACTTCGGAAAAAAACTCATGGAAGTGGAATACTTCGACAGCATCATACAGGTCAATGACAGCATCAAATTCAAATCAAAAGGAATTCTTTATTACCTGGATGAAAACGACAATCCGCTGAGTAAAAGCTGGATCATTGAAAAATTCGAAAAATACGATTGTTCACATACCGACCACAACGAAGAACGTATGTTGTATTGTTTCTGGGAAAAAGACACTGCACAACACCGCAAAAACGGGTACGTCAAAAATTATTACGACAACGGATCCATTCAAAATGAAGGCTGGGTAAAAGACGGGCTTCCTACCGGAATCTGGAAAATCTACGACATAAACGGAAACCTGAATCAGGTTGGTGAATACATTCAGGGAAAACGAAATGGCCGCTGGTTGAAAGGAGATTTAGGAAGTGTGAAAAATATGAGCGAAATTTGTCTGAATCCCAATCTTGAGAATTTGGATGCTATTTTGAGTTATCAGGAAAAATTACTCGACGTAAGTGTAATTACTTACCGGATAGGTAAAGAATTGAAACGAAAATATTACGGAATCAATATGAACAACGGAGATGCTCCGGAAGGTTATTTCGAAGACGAATTAAATTATGAAGGATACTAATCCGTAGTAGATCAAACACTTGAATAAAGAGTAGAAAAAAACTACTCTTTATTCAGATAACTCAATAACTTAGTCATTTCACTATTTCTCTGGACGTTTAGTTACAATACATAACTGTTTTGTTTTTAACTTCATAGTATGATTGAAATCGAAAATAGCAATATGGTGAAATTGATAGAGCTGATTGATTCCATCAAAGAAATTCGCTTTATTATTCATGCCTATTTCAAGACGAAATTGAAAAACAATGATCTTGGAATTACTGTGGAAATGTTCGAGGTACTCATCGTTCTTTCCAGAAATCATCAGATCAATCAACAGCAAATAGCAGATACTGTTCGCAAGAACAAGGCAAACCTTACACCGATCATCGACAAACTTTCGTCAAAGAATCTGGTGCTGCGAAAAGAAGACACTGCGGACCGACGCAACAAACTCATTATTCTGACTGAAGAAGGCAAGAAAATGTGTCGGGTCTACAACAAAATGTTCGAAGAATTCTATGTCAAATTCTTACAGGATATTGATTTGAAGAATCTGGACAAAACCATCAAAATGCTCAAAAACCTGGGACAACAGGTTTCTAAATCAAGCTAGTTGAACGTTTGTTCTTGTGATCTGTAACATCAAGAACTAAATATTCAACGATGTCACATTCCATTTCTAAATCATTAAGCATAGGCTTACTTCCGTTTTTCCTGATCGCATGTTCTTCAGACGAGGAAACAAAATCTTTCAGTGAAAAGATAAATCCGGAATCCGATGAATCCGGAATTCAATATGAAGAATCTCAGAGCAACGAAAACTATTCGGCTGAATTCAAAAAGACCAAAGAAGAAGTTCAGCAGAAAAAACTCATCAAAACAGGTGACCTCGAACTCAAGTCCAGGCACATTGAAAAAAGCAAGGCCAATCTTGACAAAGTCTTGAAACAAGTTGGCGGTTATTACGACAACGAATCCTTCAGCAAGTCTGATTACGAATTGCGTTATTCTTTGGAACTGCGCATTCCTACCGCAAACTTTGATCAGCTGTTGCAAAGCATCAATAAGGGTTCGGATGAAATCCTTTCAAAGAACATTCATGCAGAAGATGTCGGTGAAGAATACTACGATATTCAAACGCGTTTGAAAAGCAAAAAAGCGTACCTGAAACGCTATCAGGAAATCATGAGCAATGCAAAAAATGTGGACGAACTTTTGCAAATCGAAACCCAGATTCGACAGTTGATTGAAGAAATCGAAAGTCAGGAAGGTCGTTTGAGATTTTTAGACAATCAGGTCGGATACGGCACTTTGAACATTGAATTATTCAAGACACTTGCTCATCCTCCGGTTGTGTCGGATGAAAACGGTTTTTGGGAAGACGCAGGAAATTCATTTTCAAAAGGCTGGAGTGCAATTGTCGGTTTCTTGTTGTGGGCACTTTCCATCTGGCCGCTGCTTTTAATTCTTATTCCGGCAAGCATTTTCGGTTACAGAAAGTTCAGAACAAGAACAAATAAGAAGTTTCCATCTCACTAGCCGGTTTTTATCACAATCCCACTGGTGAGACCGGTAGACCAGCATCTATCTGTCCATCAGTGGGAAAAAAATTTGCATTTCCAATACTCCGGAACTAATCCCGGATGTCCTGAATTACTTCCGCACTAACGTTTGTCCTAATTCAGTCTTCAAAAGCTACGCCAATACTCCCGAATTACTTCCGCACTAACGTTTGTCGTAATTCAGTCTTCAAAAGCTACGCCAATACTCCCGAATTACTTCCGCACTAACGTTTGTCGTAATTCAGTCTTCAAAAGCTACGCCAATACTCCCGAATTACTTCCGCACTAACGTTTGTCGTAATTCAGTCTTCAAAAGCTACGCTTTTTCTTATCTTTACGATTCACGCAATTCGATTAATATGAATTTTAATACATCTGCTGTGTTCGACCAGCAAGAAGGCCTCGTTGTCCTTGTTGGGAAAAAGATTGAAACACAAACAAAGCTTCCGAAAGTAGTTTCTGAAGAACTGGAATTATTCCACAAAAACGAAGACGCTCAATTTCTTCATTTGCCCCTGAAAGGAAAACATTATGTGTTTATCAAGGATCAGGCAAACGATGAGAAACAACGCGTTATGGGAAACAAGCTCCGCGCAGTTTTGCCGAAACAAGTAACGAGCATTTTTATTGACGGAGGAAAATCAAACAGTTTATTGACAGCCGAAGGTTTTGCACTTTCATGCTACCAATACCTGAGATACCGAAAAGAAGCTGCCAAAGAAAAATTCGCATTGGAAACAATCGATTTTTCGGCAAAAATCACAGCAGCTTCCATCTCGGAGCTTTCCGCTACGTTAAAAGCTGTTTTCTGGGCGCGTGATCTGGTAAACGAACCCGTTTCCGGATTAAATGCTACCCAATTGGCAGAATCCATTGAAGAAAAAGGAAAAGAAGCAAAATTCTCCGTAACAATCCTGGAAAAATCCAAGATTGAAGCCTTGAAAATGGGAGGTTTATTGGCTGTAAACAAAGGATCTGTCGATCCACCCACTTTTACTATCATTGAATACAAACCCAAAAAACCAAGCAACAAAAAACCAATTGTTCTGGTTGGAAAAGGAGTTGTTTACGATACCGGAGGTTTGAGTTTGAAACCGACAGCCGGATCCATGGATTCCATGAAATCCGATATGGCCGGAGCGGCTTGCATGGCAGGAACAATTTATGCAGCAGCCATGATGGAATTGCCGATTCATTTGATCGGGCTAATTCCTGCAACGGACAACCGTCCGGGATTGAATGCATACGCACCCGGAGACATCATCACGATGTATGACGGAACAACTGTAGAGGTTTTGAATACCGATGCAGAAGGACGTATGATCTTAGCTGATGCATTGGCTTACGCCGACAAATACAAACCGGAATTGGTTATCGACGCTGCAACATTAACAGGAGCAGCTGTGCGTGCAATCGGTTCGAGAGCATCGATCATCATGGGAAATGCTGATAAAAAATACTTCAACCATTTGAACGAAGCCGGAATGGAAACTTACGAACGCGTAGTTGAATTTCCGTTCTGGGACGATTACTACGATGAAATGAAATCCAAAATTGCAGATCTGAATAACATCGGAAGCGGTTATGCCGGAATGATTACAGCCGGAAAATTCCTGGAGCATTTCGTGAAAGCACCTTACATCCATATGGACATTGCAGGACCTGCATTTTTAGACAAACCTCAGGATTACAAAGGTTTCGGAGGAACGGGTACAGGAATTCGCTTATTGATTAACTTCTTAAAACGACTTTCATAATATGGAAAAGGAGAAAGAAAAAATCAAAGAAGAAGGTCGTGCAGTTCCGATTCGTGTCGGAATTTCCATTGGAGATATCAACGGAATCGGGCCGGAAGTGGTGATCAAATCATTAGCAGATAATCGTTTGTTACTGGATTGCACGCCGATTATTTATGCGTCATCCAAAACGATTTCTTTTCACAAAAAAGCACTCAACGAGCCGGAGTTTAATTATCAAACGTGTAAAACGGCAACCGAAGCGGTTAATCGCAAGATCAATATTGTCAATGTCTGGAACGAAGAAGTTCAGTTTGATTTAGGCAAAGGAACAGAGACCAGCGGGAAATACGCTTTCCTTTCGTTGGAACGCGCAACCGAAGATCTGGCTTCCGGAAAAATTGATATTCTGGTAACTGCGCCGATTTCAAAAGAAGCTATCGGAAAGGCTGGATTTCAATTTCCGGGACACACGGAATATTTAGCTCATTTAGCGGGCAAGGAAGAAGCTTTGATGATGATGGTGAGCGGATCACTTCGCGTGGCATTGGTGACAACACACCTGCCTTTAAAAGACGTCTCAGGAGCCTTAACGCGTGAGAAGATTCTCGCTAAGATTAAAGAGCTGGACAGCAGCTTGAAAAAAGACTTCGGAATTCAGCGTGCGAAAATTGCTGTTTTTGGTGTAAATCCGCATGCAAGTGAAAACGGAAAAATGGGAACTGAAGAAGCTGAAATCATCACTCCGGCAATTAATTTAGCCAAAAACGAAGATATTCTTGCCTTCGGACCTTTCCCTGCAGACGGGTTTTTCGGAAGCCCGATGCGTGGTCAATACGATGCTGTTTTAGCCATGTATCACGATCAGGGACTGGCTGCATTTAAAGCACTTGCATTTGAAGACGGGGTAAATTATACGGCTGGACTTCCGATTGTCAGAACTTCTCCCGACCACGGAACGGCATTTGACATTGCAGGAAAAAATGAAGCAAATCCTCAGTCAATGAGAAGCGCCATTTATCTGGCAATGGACATTTTCAAAACACGCAAGTTTTTAAAAGACGCCGGTGCAAATCCATTACAAATTCAGGAGTCTGCTCACCACCGCAAAAAAGGTGACAGACAGCATGAAATTGAGTAGACGGGAAAGCGATGCTTTCGATAATGTCAAGCATAAGTGCAGGCAAATTCAAGCATTGCTTTTGACGAGTCAGACACTGGTAAAGGCTTAAAATAAAACAGGGAAAATAAAATTTAGATGAATTTAAATTGATAATAAGTATCTATTCGTTTATTTTTTCTACCTTTGCCCTCCAATTTTTGTGTAGTGAAGAAACCTGCGAGTGAGTTCATAATCCAGTTTATCGGGTTAAAAATAGGGACGTATCGCTATGATTTTGACATAGACAAATCGTTCTTTGAAGGTGTTGAAAACACGCTGATTGATGATGCCAATGTTCACATTGAACTGGCATTTGAAAAGAAGGAAACAATGATGATTGCGGAATTTTCGCTTTCCGGAACTGTTACCACTCCATGTGATCGTTGCAACGATTCGATGGAAGTAAAGATTCACGGCGATTACCGCATCGTTTATAAATTTGGAACGGAAGTTTCGGAAGACGAGAATTTAATTATTCTGCATCCTGAAACTTTTGAACTGAATGTTTCAGCACCGATTTATGAGTTACTGGTCATTTCATTACCAGCCCGAAGAATTCATCCGGAAGGAGAATGCAACGAGGAAGTAATGGATTTGTATAACAAGTATATTGTGAATGCAAACGAACCGGATAACGATGAGTGGGATGACGACGAAGATTGGGAAGATGATGAAGACAGTGACGAGGACTGGGAAGATGACGAAGAAGGAGATGATGATAATGACGATTCAGATCCGGACGACGACAAACCGATAGATCCGAGATGGACTGTATTAAAGAATTTGAATTAACGATTGAAATAAATAAGTAAAATGGCACATCCAAAGCGCAGAATCTCGACAACACGACGTGACAAGAGAAGAACTCACGTTAAAGCAATTGCGAAGAATATTGCAACTTGTCCTACAACAGGGCAACCACATTTGTTCCACCATGCACACTGGCATGAAGGCAAATTGTACTACAAAGGAAGAGTAGTAGCAGAGAAAGAAGTAGCGATTTAATTCGCTTTTACTAAACATTCCTCCTGATGAAGATAGGAATTGATATTTTGGGCGGTGATTTTGCACCTGACGCTAACTTAGCCGGTGCTGTACTTGCTAGAAAAGAACTTCCTCAGGATGTGCGTCTCGTGTTGATTGGCGACCAAGATCAAATCTTGAGTGGCCTTAACGCGTTGAATGAAACGGCGGATGCTTATGACATTGTTCATGCTCCGGACGTCATCACAATGCACGATCATCCTACGCGTGCAATTCCGAACAAACCGCATAGCAGTATCGCGGTTGGTTTTGATTTACTCGCCAAGAAGGATATCGATATTTTCGCAAGTACCGGAAACACTGGTGCAATGCTGATTGGTGCGATCTATAAGATCAACACCATAGCAGGAATTATTCGTCCGTGTATTACCTCCGTATTACCAACAGTTGACGGCAAAAACTCCATTCTTTTGGACGTTGGTGCCAATGCTGATTGCAAACCTGATGTTTTGTATCAGTTTGCGGTTCTTGGAAGTCTCTATGCCAAAAGTGTTTATGGTATAGAAAAACCAAGAATCGGGTTATTAAATATTGGAGAAGAAGAGACCAAGGGAAATTTGTTGACGATTGCCGCTCATAAATTAATGGCCGAATCGGATGAAATTAATTTCATTGGAAACATTGAAGGTCGTGATTTATTTACCGGTATGGCTGACGTCATCGTGTGTGACGGATTCACAGGAAACATTGCTTTAAAGCAAGCCGAAGGAATCTACACCCTGATGCGTAAAAGAGGTATTCGTGATGAGTATTTCGATCGCTTTAATTACGAAAATTACGGTGGAACTCCGATTTTGGGAGTGAAAGGTAATGTGATTATCGGTCATGGAATCTCTAACGACAAAGCCGTAAAAAGTATGCTGCTACACTCCTACGAAGTGGCAAAATCAGATCTTACAAAAAACATTAACGAAGCTTTTAATCAATAAAATGAGTAAAATCACTGCAGCGATAACGGGTATTTGCGGCTATCTTCCGGAGGAAGTGGTAACAAATGACGACTTAGCTAAAATTATTGATACCTCCGACGAATGGATTACGTCAAGAACCGGAATTAAAGAGCGACGCATTCTTCGTGAAGGCGCTTGCTCCGATATTGCTGCTGCTGCAGTGAAAGGACTTTTGGAGAAAACCAACACCGATCCTATGGATATCGAGTTGGTTATTTTGGCTACAGTCACTCCTGACTACCCTTTCCCTTCAACAGCTAATGTTGTTTGCGATAAACTGGGGATGAAAAATGCCTGGGGTTACGATTTAATCGCAGCATGTTCCGGATTCATTTACGGATTACAAACAGGTGCCGGATTTATCGAATCCGGAAAACACAAAAAAGTAATCGTGATCGGTGTTGACAAAATGAGTGCTATCCTTGATTATGAGGATCGCACAACTTGCGTTATTTTCGGTGACGGTGGTGGCGCTGTTTTATTGGAGCCAAACACGGAAGGTTTAGGAATTCAGGATGCGATTTTGCGTTCTGATGGTTCCGGAAGACAATATTTGTATCAACCTGCAGGAGGTTCTGTAAACCCTCCTACTCATGAAACGGTTGATCAGCGCCTCCACTTTGTAAAACAAGAAGGAAAGCAAGTATTTAAATTTGCCGTAACCAATATGGCTGAAGTTTCTGCTGAAATCATGGAACGAAACAATCTTACCCCAGACGATGTCGATTGGTTGGTTCCTCATCAGGCAAATCTTCGAATCATTGATGCAACTGCAGACAGAATGGGTGTTCCGAAAGAAAAAGTAATGATTAATATTCAGCGCTACGGAAACACAACTGCCGGTACATTGCCACTTTGTTTGTGGGATTGGGAAAAACAATTGAAAAAAGGTGACAACCTGATTTTATCTGCCTTCGGAGGTGGATTTACATGGGGAGCTGTCTATTTGAAATGGGCTTATAACTCTTAATAATAATCGAAAAAACAACTTTATAAATTATACTGATATGAATCTGAACGAAATCCAAGACTTAATTAAGTTTGTAGCAAAATCAGGTGTTACGGAAGTAGAAATTGAGCAAAAAGACTTTAAAATCACGATTAAATCCGAGAGTAAAAAATCTGATTCTCCAATCATCGTTCAAGCGGCAGCTCCTGTTGTTCCTCAAATGGTAGCAGCTCCTGTACAAGCAGCGGCTCCGGCACAAGTTGCAGCAGCTCCGGCTACTGAATCTGCTTCAACTGAAGATTCGAAATTGATTACTGTAAAATCTCCGATGATCGGTACGTTCTACCGTTCTTCTGGTCCGGATAAAGAACCTTTCGTAAGCGTTGGTCAATCGATCAACAAAGGAGAAACTGTTTGCATCATCGAAGCAATGAAATTGTTCAATGAAATCGAAGCAGAATATTCCGGAAAAATCGTGAAAGTGTTGGTTGACGACGCTACACCAGTTGAATACGATCAACCATTATTCCTGGTAGATCCTGCTTAATTGACCGTTGTTTCCAGTTAGAACAACCAGTTACTCATTAAACACGATTTTATGTTCAAAAAAATACTAATTGCCAACCGTGGCGAAATTGCTTTACGTGTCATCCGCACATGTAAAGAAATGGGAATCAAAACGGTAGCGGTATATTCTACTGCGGATAAAGAAAGTTTACCGGTGCGTTTTGCTGACGAAGCAGTTTGTATCGGACCTCCCGCTAGTAATAAATCTTACTTGTCGATCGCAAATATCATTGCGGCAGCGGAAATTACGAATGCCGATGCAATTCACCCGGGTTACGGATTCTTGTCTGAGAACGAAAAATTCTCACGTGTTTGTCAGGAACACGGAATCAAGTTTATCGGAGCCTTGCCTGAGCAAATTGCAGGAATGGGAGATAAAGCAACTGCGAAAGCAACTATGATTGCAGCAGGTGTTCCTTGTATTCCGGGATCGAAAGGATTGTTGGCTGATGTGGAAGATGCACATAAAACTGCTATTGAAATCAAGTATCCTGTAATCCTGAAAGCTACCGCTGGTGGTGGTGGAAAAGGAATGCGCATCGTTTGGAATGAAGAAGAATTGGAGCCCGCTTGGGATTCAGCTCGTCAGGAAGCTGCTGCTGCATTCGGAAATGACGGAATCTACATGGAGAAATTCATTGAAGAGCCTCGTCACATCGAAATTCAGATTGCAGGTGACCAATACGGAAACGTATGTCACTTATCAGAACGCGATTGTTCGATTCAGCGTCGTCACCAAAAATTGGTTGAAGAAACTCCTTCTCCATTCATGACTGACGAATTGCGTGAGAGAATGGGTCAGGCTGCTATCAAAGCTGCAAAGGCTGTAAATTACGAAGGTGTTGGAACGGTAGAATTTTTGGTTGACAAAAACCGCGATTTCTACTTCATGGAAATGAATACACGTATTCAGGTTGAGCATACCATTACGGAGGAAGTAATCAATTACGATTTGATCAAAGAGCAAATCAAAATTGCTGCCGGAGAGAAAATTTCAGGTAAAAATTACTATCCGCAAATGCACGCGATCCAATGTCGTATCAACGCAGAAGATCCGTATGCTGATTTCCGTCCGTCTCCGGGTAAAATTACAAGTTATCATTCACCGGGAGGACATGGTGTGAGAATCGATACGCATGCTTACGCAGGTTACACGATTCCGCCGAACTATGACTCCATGATCGGAAAATTGATTGTAGTTGCTCAAACACGTGAAGAAGCGATTCTGAAAATGAAACGTGCTTTGGACGAATACATCATCGAAGGAATCAAAACAACGATTCCATTCCACCAAAAACTGATGGAAGATCCTCAATTCAACGAAGGAAATTTCACTACGAAGTTTATGGAAACGTTTGAGTTTTAAAATTCAGAAAGAAATAAAATAAGAAAAGGGGACGCGATATATTGTGTCCCCTTTTTACAATTTAAATGAAATCGGGACTCTATATAACATAGGGCTTGGTCTGCCATTGCGTAAACCGGGTTTCCATTTTGGCATTAACTTTACTAAGCGAAAAGCTTCCTGATCACAGCTTGAGCAATCAGGAATACCTTTTATTACCTTAAAATCAGTACAAACCCCGTTTGTATCTACAACAAAACTAACATAACACTTCCCCGTAACTCCTCTATCCAAGGCATCCTGAGGATACTTCATGTTCTCAACAAGATACTTTCGAAAGGCAATAGATCCTCCGGGAAATTCAGGCGATTCATCAGGATTTTCAGATACTTCTTGCCCAAACACGTTCATTTGGTATAATAACATTAGGAGGATCGTCAGTGCTTTCATAAAGTTCTTATCTGAATTACAATAGTAGCATTTTCATAAAACCACATTTCAAATAAAACCGCAAATGCACGAATCATTGATTAAAAAGGTTTCATCAGAAAATGAATTTCCAACTAATTGAACAAATCGCATCTATTCATCAAATGCGTTTATTTGATGCTATTCAAACTATGAAAAATAAGATCCTCTTACTCTGCTTATCTATCTCCTCCGTGGCAATTTCCCAATTCGGGCCGGTAAATATCATCGACAACACCACGGCTTCTCTGGGAATCAAGCGAATCATCACGGCTGATCTCAACAACGACAACATCAACGAGGTCATTATTTCTCAGGCATTCAATGTGAATCAGATTGCATACTATTCCAGCGACGGAAACGGCAATTTTTCAAACAAAATCGTGATTGATTCAACTCTTTCCTATCCGGTTTTTGTAGCTGCTGGAGATTTTAACGGAGATCATCATACGGATTTAGCGACAATTGCCCAAACGCATGGAGAACTTTTCATTTACCTCAATGATGCGGTCGGTGGTTTTATCAAACAAGAAGCAGATTCCGGAATTGGTTTCGGGCATGCTGTGGTAATTGAAGACTTTGATCATAACGGAAGTCAGGACATGGCTGTAATCGGGCAGCATTCCATCGATTTTTACCGAAACAACGGAGCAGCTGTTTTTACCAAAGAAGCCATACTGACCACGCAGACTTCACCGAATATTCTGGAATGCATGTACCTCGAAACAGCGGATATGAATAACGATGGTCATCCCGATCTGATTACCGCAGAAACCATTGGCGGAGTAATCTACTACAATGACGGAACCGGGCATTTCACTCCACAGACTTTTACTTCCGAAGTGTTTACTTCCACGTTGGTTCATGCAGTCGACATAAACAACGATTCATTCAAAGATCTGGTCATTCAGCATTCTACCGGAGATGTGAAATTGTATACCAACAACGGAGACGAAACTTTCCAGCTGGAAGGAACTTTGTTTAACTCCGCAGCAATCCGGTCCATGCAATCAGTGGATGCAGATGCTGACGGTTTTCAGGATCTTTACATGGCTTATTCCAACAAAGTACGCTTGCTTTACAATCAGGGCAACGAAACTTTCGGTGGAGAACAATTCCTTTATGAAAACAGCAGTCAAATGACCAATGAAGTAGCTCTTGGAAATCTGGATCTGAACAACGCTCCGGAATTCATCTGGTCTGCAGTAGGCGGAACGATTGCCTACCACAAAAGCACGATCTTATCTCTTCCGGAAAACAATGCAAACACTCTTTCCATTTATCCGAATCCGGTAAATAAACTTGTTTCAATCACATGCGATCAGGAAATTGTTCAGATTAACATTCTGAATTCAATGGGCCAAATCCTTTCAACCGAAAATGGAAATTTTAAAGAAATCTGGGATTTTTCGGATTTTCCTTCCGGCACATACCTTGTTGAAGCAAAATCAATCAATTCCACCTTCAGGAAAAGGATTATCAAACTGTAATTACTTCTCAAGTCCCAACAAGGCCGAGATCTGATTCCAGGCCTTATCCCGATTTACATTGTATCGGTTCTGAGCGTCTTCACTTTTCGCAACAGAGTAATCACTCAAAGCCTGTGCTTCCTTTTTCAAAGTTCCCATACAATCCATCAGTTCCTGCACGTAAAGTACATCATCACCGGACAAACCGTTACTTTTTACTTCGCGGCATTTAGCAAGCATATCAATAACCGTTTGGAGCATATTGACCTGTTCTCCCATCAGTTCCTTTACACGATCGGAATTGTACACATCATTCACAAAAGCATCTGCAATTGCGCCGATCGTGATATAGGTGTTGTAGACGGTGATCGACGAAACTCCTCCGAAAGCTTCGCGCACATCTGCATCACACTGAGCTCTGGAAACCGAAAAACTACACACGGTTAAGAACAATACAACAATTAGTTTCATATCAGTTGGCATTAAATTTCAAACGAAATTACAGTTATAACAGATTAAAAAACAAGGCGTTTTAAAATAATTTCAAAAAAAATTCAAAAGTGCTGTAACTTTATTGGGACGAAATGGTCTTACGACTGTTAAACGACTACATGACTAGAAAAGAATACAACGAGGCGGTTGAATTGTATGCTGATAATTTATTTCGGTTTGTAGTTAAACACACCCAAAACAGGATGCTGTCCGAAGACATTATTCAGGACACATTCTCAAAAGTTTGGGAGAAACATGAAAGCATTGACGCGTCGAAAGCAAAATCTTATTTGTTTACGACTGCATACCATCAATTGGTGGATACATTAAAAAAAGAAAAGAGAACGAGCAGTTATGACGGACAGGACGTAAAACAAGATGACCAGCTGAGTCATCTGTTTGATGTTCAAAAAACCCTGCAGGAAGCAGTAAACAGGTTGCCGGAAATTCAAAAAACGGTGATCTTGCTGAGAGATTATGAAGGATACAATTACAATGAAATAGCAGATATTACTTCATTGAACGAATCGCAGGTGAAAGTGTATATTTTCAGAGCGAGACAAACCTTGAAGAACTATCTGAAATCAACAGAATTAGTAGCATGAAAAAACTCATTCATATCGACAATTACGAATCCTACTACCTGGATTACCTGGAGGGAAATCTTTCCGACTCCGAGCGTATTGCGCTTGAAGAGTTTTTAGAAGCCCATCCGGAATTGCGCTTAGAAGACGAGGAGCTGGTGATTCTGGATGATGCTCCGGAGCTGCTTTCTCCATTGGAAAAAGAATTGCTCAAAAAGGAAGAAGACCGCTTTATTTCTGCCGAAACACTGGACTATTTCGCAATCGGAAAGGTTGAAAATGTATTGTCCGGCAATGAGAACACGCAATTAAACACTTATTTATCCGCACATCCGGAAGCTAAAAAAACCATTCAGGATTACGAAGCAACGCGTTTGGAAGCACACGCTGTTCCTTATGCCGGAAAAGAAGAATTGAAGCATAAAGAAATTGCCTTTGTTTCATGGAGATTAATGGCTGCCGTAACAAGTGCTGCCGCAATTTTGATTTTGTTCTTCCAGTTGGGTGGTAACGACGGAAAAGAAAATGCTGCCCACACGATTGCTGGCAACGAGCACAAAAAAACTCCGAAGAATCAAGCTTTAACTGAAAAGACTCCTGAAGCCGTAAAAGAGAATTACAACATCGTCGAGGAAGAAGCTCCTGCTATGGCTCAGAAGAACACTCCGGGAATTCAGCAGCAACAGAAAGAATCCACAAAAGAGGATAAAAAGCAACTCATTCCGGAATCAGAAGCTCCGAAAAACCAATTGGCGGATAATAACAATAATAAACTTCAGCCGCATCACCCGACCATTTTGCCGGAAGTGAAAGACAACAAACAACCTGTTGCCCCAACTTTGAACGATGATGTAAACAAAGCACCAAGCAAAGACCTTGCTTCCAATGCAGGAAACTCAAACATGAAGAATCCGATTCCGATCATTACAAATACAATCTCCGAAAAAACAAACACCCCCGTAGATTTCAAAACAGGAAAAGCCACCGAAACGGAGAAGGGTGGCTTTTTCCTGAAAATCGGAAAATTCGAGATCTCTCATAAATCTTCCAGAAAAAAGTAGGCTTCGGCTTCACTCAGCCTTCTTTTTTGCTTCGCACATCTTGTTGTATGAAACTAATCATCGGAATCGAAGGAAGGAATGACAAATAAATTTCAAGGAGGAATGCAATACGGATTCAAGAAAAAAACTATTTTTATCCCTCCAGATGAAAGAAACCTCCTTCATAGAACAAAACAAAGAAAAATGGAAGAAATTCCAGTCTTTGACTTCAAATCAAACCAGTGATCCTGAAGAAATTGCAGACTTATACTCCGACATCACGGACGATTTAAGTTATGCTCAAACGTTCTATAACAAACGGACTGTTCGTGTTTATCTGAATCAAATTGCGCAGGGAATCCACAATCTTGTTCACAAACAGCGAAAAGATTCTTTGAAAAAATTGTTTTCCGTTTGGCGCGTTTCAATTCCTCTGGAAATTTACAGATCCCGCAAAAATCTCTTGTTTGCGTTGTTTGTTTTCATTTTCTGGGCACTTGTGGGAGCAATTTCCACACATTTCAATCCCGATTTCCCGCGTATGATCATGGGAGACGGATATGTTGAAATGACTTTGAAAAACATCGAAAAAGGAGATCCGCTCGGAGTTTATCACAGCAGCACACAAGTCAAAATGTTCTTTGACATTACGCTCAACAACATTCAGGTGGCGTTTTACACCTTCATTGCAGGAATTCTCTTCACCATCGGTACACATATTCTGATTTTCAACAACGCAATCATGTTGGGAGCATTCCAATATTTCTTCCATCTGAAAGGTTTGCTGGTTGTTTCCTTTTTAGGAATCTGGATTCACGGAGCATTTGAGATCAGTGCGATTGCAATTGCCGGTGGAGCAGGAATCACGCTCGGAAACGGTTTGTTGTTTCCCGGGTCGTATACCCGTTTGCAAAGTTTGCAGCTATCGGCAAAACGCGGTTTAAAGATCATGATGTCCCTGATTCCGTTTTTGATTGCCGCCGGGTTTCTGGAAAGTTTCGTCACTCACAATTACCAGGAATTGGCAGATTGGTCCAAATGGGCGATCATCACCATTTCTTTTGCCATTATTATTTTCTATTACATTATTTATCCGATGATCGTTGCAAGACGCCATCCGGAATTAGTGCACGAAAGTGATCCTCCGATCAAAACATACGTGAACGTTTTCGACCTGAATAAAATCAGAACTTTCGGGCAAATGTTTTCCGACACATTCTCCTTCTACAGAGTCCACATCGGAAAGATCATGCGTTACAATCTGGTATGGACTATTCCGATTATTGCGGCAATTGTCATTTTTCAGGATTTAACCCGCTACGAAGATCTGACACATCAATACGAATACGACTGGGCTTCTCAGTTAAGTATCATCATGGGATTTGATATCAAATCGATCAGTGATGTAGTGGTTACTTTCCTTTGGAGCATTATTCTGAGCATTTTCACCCTTTCGATCCTGTATCATTTTAAAAATCAGGAGCAAAAAGCCAATCTGAAAGCATTTACCCGGTTCATGCTTCAAAAACTGCCGGGAACCTGGTTGGGATTAAGTTTTCTTTTACTGATCTTATTCTACCTTCCATGGTATTGGATGTTCCTGATTTTGTTTATCGCACCATTTTTCTGGCTTCAGGCCGCATCGGTTATTTTAGGAGAAGAATCGTTCGGAAAACGCTTCGGAAACGGATTCAGATACGGTGCTAAAAATTATGGAAATGTTTTACTGGGAATTTCCCTGATGAGTTTGGTTTTATTCATTTTCGCACAGCCAATCGCGGCTATTTTCAGCTATCAGGAAGTGAATTTCATGCGCGAACCGCTGATGGAAGACTTTTTGGATAAGTTAGCCAACTTCATCAAGAATGTATCCCGTTATTATACCAGTGATTTTCTGGTTCCGGCAAACATTGCCCGTCAGATCGTATATATTCTGTTCATCTTGTTCTCACTGCCTTTCTTTGTGATCATGATGGGATTCCTTTTCTATACATCGCAGGAACAAACACAATCAACAGGATTGAAAAAACAATTTGAAAATTTCGGAAAACGCAAGCGTTACCAGGAAACATCTTTGGATTTTGATTAAGTGGATCTTACATATCGCTGTTTTCGTTTTTCCTTTTGTGCTGACGGCTCAAAAAAAGGAGAAGGAAACGGGTACGCGTGAAAAATGGATTCAACTCCGCGAAGAAAACGGATACAAACAATCTGAAAAATACAAAGGTCCGGAATCCGATAATTATCAGAGTCCTTCCTCCATCAATGAATCCTCTTCTAACAATTACGGAAGTTCAAACGGAACAACCAAACCATATCAGGGAAGTCCGTATTCTCCGCAAGATCTGGAACAAGGGAAAAGCGGAAGTGACGGCGACGGCGGAACAGGATCAATCGAAGAAGATCCGAATATTGAGCCCTCCGAACCAATTGATGTACCGGATTTCGATGCTCCGCAAGGACCAGATCTCAATGGTCCGAATATCTCCGGTGATTTTTGGAGATGGCTTGGAATCATTGTTTTGATTATTGCTCTGGCTATTTTGATTTATTACATGATCAAGAACAGAAGTCCGAGGGTAAAAACCATTCCGTTCGAAGCATTGGTTGAAGACCTGAATCCGGCAGAAATTACCAAAACAGAATTGGAATTACGTCTGGATGAAGCTACGAACCAGGGAAATTACAAAGAATGTGTCCGCATTTATTTCTTGTTTGCCATGAAGGAATTGATTCATCGCAAATGGATCTTCTGGAAGCGGGAAAAAACCAATATGCATTACATCATTGAAGTACAGGGAAGACCGGGAGCAAGAGAATTCGAACAAATTGTTTCCATTTACGACCTTGTCTGGTACGGTGATTATACCATCGATGCAAAAAGCTACCAGGTAATCGAACCAAAGCTGAAAACTGCTTTCCAAAAAATTGAAAACGCCTGATGAACAGAAAAGTTATCATATCCTTTTTGGCATTCGCACTCTTCATTGGTTTGGTGGTTTGGTTTCTCGATGGTGCCGGCGGCGGATCCAAGCACAAGCCGAAACAATACAGCTCAGATTGGAAAAAGGTCTATGGACTGAAAGACAAGAACCCGAGAAACATTGCCTTTTTCATGGATTTGCTGGATGTTCATGTCAAAGATTCCATTTACAATCTGAAACACTGGTCCGATCTGGAAAAAATTCCAAATCATCAGGAAGCAACGTATTTGTTTATCGGTGATGATTTTGGATTGAAAGACGATTCCTACGATTCGATCATGCATTATGCAGACAGCGGAGCAACGGTTTTCATCAGTTTCAATCACCTAACGAGCAACTTATACCAAAGACATTTTAACGAGAATGCCTTTTACTGGGATTACAGCAAAGTGCTTTTTGCCTGGGTCGGAGATACCACACTTCCTTTCTATCATGTGTATGAAAATGACACGATCAACGAAGATTGGTATGCCTTCTCGGAAGTCGAAATAATTGACACGAATTACCGTTCCTACATGTTTGCGATGAAACACCCGATCGCATTCTACGAAAAGCATCACAAAGGGAAGGTTCACTTCCATTCCGTTCCTAATTTGTTTGAAAATTATCAGGTCATTCAACCCAACGGATATGCCCATGCGCGTATTATCTTGAATAAAATTCCGAGAGACAAACCGGTTATTTTCCTTACTTGCGGAATCAACGTCAATGAGATTCAAATGATTTCCGATGAAATTTCTGAATCCGAAGGTGCTGAGAAAGAAGACAGCTCACTCATTCAGTTTATTCTCAAAAATCCGGCTCTGCGACTGGCGTTTCTACTACTCATTTTCCTTTTGCTACTGTATGTTTTCTTCCGGGCAAAACGAAAAGAAGAAGTCTTGGCAGGTTATACCGAAAAGAGAAATATGTCGCTGGCATTTGTGGAAACATTGAGTTCCATCTACATTTCCAGAAATTCCCCGATCGGTGTTCTGCAGGTGATGCGAAAGAATTTCTACGCAACCATCAACAAGCATTTCTACATTGATCTTTCCCGCAAGGAAAATCTGGAGCAGAACTTAGAGAAACTGATTGCAAAAGTTCCATACGACTCTGATAAGATCCGGGATATTGTTCACAGTTTCGATTCCCGGAAAAACAATGTCGACAACAGACATCTGGGCATGGTTTACGCGAAAATCCGAGAGTTTTATATCGGAACGGGAATTATGCATCCGACAGAAAAATTCGTAGCTTCCGACAAGGAAATTTCATTGGACAAATCCCTGTTTGTAGGCGCATTTATTCTTTTAAACGGATTGCTTGCCCTGATGCGCGGATTGTATCTCCTGACTTTAGGTGGAGGAATCGGAATGTTGTTTGTGATTCCTGCTATTTTCCTGATTTATTTCGCATCGCGATACATTCGTATTCCGGTAGTGACTATTAAAGCGAATGAAATTGTGGTTTATGGATTGGTTGCCGGAAAACGAGTGATCTCTTTAAATCAAACCATTCATTGTACCATTGAAAAAACACGTGTTGTCTTCGAATGTGAAGACGGAAATACGTTTATTATACGTCAGAGTCTGCTTTCCAGAAGAGCAAAATCTGCTTTGAATCAATTTGTAGAATTCATTAAACTTCATAAATCATGATCCAGGAAGGAAATGACGATTTAGCGGCATACATGCCAAGCAACGAAGATCAATCAAACGAATCTTCAACGAATTCTGCTCCGCAAGAGCAAGAGAGCCCTTTGTCTCATGAAGGATCTGCCCTGAAAACGGAGGAAGAAACACCTTCTTTTGTTCAGCGCGACCAATCAGAGTTGATCTGGGTTGCAGAAAAAGTGAACCGCGTACGCGAAGAAATGCGCAAATACGTTATCGGGCAGTCAGAAATGATTGAATTGCTTTTGGCGGGAATTTTCTCCAACGGACATATCTTGCTTGAAGGTGTTCCGGGAGTTGCAAAAACCCTGTCTTCCAAAGCGCTTTCAAAAGTCCTTCATGTAGATTTCTCCCGGATTCAGTTTACTCCGGATCTGATGCCTTCCGACGTAATCGGAACATCGGTTTTCAGCATGAAAGACAGCTCTTTTAACTTCAAAAAAGGTCCGGTTTTCTCAAACATCGTTTTGATCGATGAGATTAACCGTGCTCCTGCGAAAACACAGGCGTCTTTGTTTGAGGTCATGGAAGAACGACAAATTACGTATGACGGAATCCGTTACGACATGTCATTCCCGTTCCTTGTAATTGCTACACAAAACCCGGTTGAACAAGAAGGAACTTATAATTTGCCGGAAGCGCAGTTAGACCGTTTCTTGTTTAAGATCAAACTGGATTATCCGACTTTGGAAGAAGAAACCCTGATCCTTACGAGATACAAAGAGCAAATTAAAGCTCCGGATCTGGAAGATATCAAGGCGGTATTTACGGCTGATGAGCTTCGAAAAGTGCAAACAGTGGTTGAAAAGATCATTATCGAAGATCGTTTGATCCAATACATTGCTCAAATCGTAAACAAAACGAGAAATCACTCCAAATTGTATTTGGGAGGATCTCCTCGTGCTTCTTTGTCTATCCTGAAAGCTGCGAAGGCTTTTGCTGCTATCCGCGGAAGAGATTTCGTAACGCCGGATGATATCCAGTTCGTAACGATCCACGTGTTGAATCACCGTTTGATTCTGACACCGGAAGCCGAAATGGAAGGAACACGTATCGAAGAAGTGATTCGCGAAATTGTTCAAACAATCGAAGTTCCACGTTAATGAAATTACTCGCAAGTTTACATCTCACACGTTTCTTTTTCCTCATTGCAGGAATTGGAATTGTGCTTGTCGGAGGAGCATTTTTTGCACCCTTCCTTGGAATTATTGGTAAAACAATTCTTTTTGTGTTGCTTTTTGCCCTGATTCTGGATGTTTTGCTTGTGAACCTGTTTAAAGAACCGATTCGTGTGCAGCGTAAGTACATGCAGCGCATGAATCTGGGAGACGAAAACAAAGTGGTTGTTTCTGTTTTGAACCAAACCGCTCAACCGCTTCAGGTCGGGATTTATGAAGGCTATCCGCTCTTCATGCAAAAACGCTCCAAGGTTTGGAATGTGGTTCTGCTTCCGAAAAAAGTGAAAGACTTTACCTATTCGTTTATTCCTACCGAACGCGGTGAATACGAATTCCGTGACGTGGTTATTTTCGTGCGCTCTACCCTCTTTCTGGCTCAAAGACGCATTGTGATTCCTTTGGTGGAAGCCATTGAGGTTTATCCTTCTGTGCTGCAAATGAAACAGTATGAATTGAAGGTTTTCAATCAACAAACGGTTTCTCAGGGGATCAAAAAAGTGCGCCGCATCGGAAATACCAGCGAGTTTGAGCAGATCCGTAACTATGTACAAGGCGATGACGTTCGGACAGTGAACTGGAAAGCGACCAGCCGAAAGAACGAACTGATGGTCAATCAATACCAGGAAGAACGTTCGCAGCCGGTTTATTGTGTTATTGACAAAAGCCGACCGATGCAGCTGGCATTTCACAAAATGACCATGCTGGATTATGCGATCAATTCTACTTTGGTTTTCACCAATATTGCTCTTCGAAAAGGAGATCGCGCCGGACTGATTACCTTCTCAGACAAAATGGGATCGATCGTTCCCGCAGAGCGCAATCAAGGTCAGTTAAAACGTATTCTCGAAACGCTGTTCAATCAAAAAACACTCTTCAAAGAGGCGAACTTCGAATTGTTATACCAAACTATCCGCAAGCAGGTCAAAACACGTTCCTTGTTGCTTCTTTACACCAATTTCGAAAGTGAATTTGCCATGCGCCGGGCCTTACCGATGTTGCAGCGCTTGAACAAACGCCACGTTTTGGTGGTCATCTTCTTCCAGAACAACGAATTGCAGGAATTGGCCCAACAGCCGGTTCACACGCACAAAGAACTGATCGAAGCAACCGTTGCCGACAAAATGTCGAACGTGAAGTGGAACATTGCCCGTGAATTGCGCCAAAACGGAATCCAAACCATTCTTTCCAAACCAGAAGATTTGTCGATCAATTCGATCAATAAGTATTTGGAATTGAAAGCGAAGGGGGTGATTTAGAAGAAATTACACCGCTGATCAAACGGTTCATTATTTTAGAGAATAACTCACTTTATCTTTAATAATCGTGACATTTACTTTTTGTAAATATGCTTTGATCTCTTCAAGAGTCAGGATTGCGTTGCAGGTAAATTCCACGGAGAGAATTTTACTCCAATCTCTATTCAAATTCAAAGCATAATCAATCATTTCAGGAGCTTCAGCTATGTGAACATCCAAATCGCTTAAATTATAGCCTATCGGACCTTCAATTTTAAAAACGTGTTTTGCCACGATTCCTGACAATAGTTTTTCACCATTTTTTTTATTCTCGTCCATCTTGTTTTGAACTTCCTTTGATGCAGCAGAATAAACCTCATCAGGTGTTTGTGCCTGAATAGAAAACACAGTCAATAAACTTAACAAGGCCGAATAGATGATATTTTTCATTGTAATAGATTTTAAATTTAGGATGGTGCTACCATTTCCATAAGACCTCAAATTTAGATTTTTTTTAATTTCTATGACTTGTCCGAGAATTTAGTTGATACATTATTTTTCCCACAGATTCCGCGAATTACGCAGATATTAAATAAGGTCATAATCTGCGCTCACCTTTGGTGAGTCTTCGTGTTCAGTGGGCCATTAAAAAACACTGTTAAATCCCAGGTTGATACTTGATGGGAACATGATTTAGGTTAATTTAGCACGGATCAAAGACTCACGCTATCTCGGAGAAATAAAATCTAAAAATCACTAAATCCAGCTATGAAATTAAGAATGGAAATAGAACCAAAGCTTGAAATTGCAGAAAAATTATATCCTGAAATTTTAGACGAGATTCTTCAATACACCGCATTTGTTGACAATAATGGAGACGAAAATAACTCAGCATACAAAAACATCGAAAACAAACTGAAACAACTAACAGGTAAAGATATTTCGAAGTATAACCTTTCAGAATATTGGGAAGAAGAAAGTGTGGAGGTTTTAGCATTTAGAATTGGACTTCCAAATCCTCAAAAAAACAACGACATTACCAAGGACGAAGTAATGGAAATTGTTAGAAGAATTGGCCATTTTGAAGGGCCTCAAAAGGACTGGGACGACATGACGTTTAAAGAAAAATTCAGCCCGTATCTTGATAACTATTATCACGAGTTTCTAAAACTAAACTTTAAGACCTACGATTATAAAAAGATATTTGGGCCACAAAAAGACAACAACAAAAAGGCGTTTTGGTGGACAGACGAACAAAAAGCTGAGCTGCTTTGGGAAACGAATCATTGAATTTCGTTCAAGTAGCAGATAAAACACTCATCATCCGTCCCAAACTTTCTTAACCCTAAACACCAATTCGCTTTGAAAGTGTAACTTTACCCACATTGTGGCAATCATTGCGCGTAATTACAAAACGGCCAAAATGAAAAAAGAAACTACAGCAACGCATTCAATAGCGCTCGTCGAAGATCCAACACCGGATAGGAGAATAAAAAGTGCCGATTTATCAGTGAGCCCGGAATCACGGTTGGATTCCATGCAGGCGAAAGCCCATCCTCTCAGTGATTCGGGGATTCCTTATCGTGATTTGACCGATGCTGAGACCAAACGGGAGAGCATTCAACAACTCATTGATACATTAGATGTGAAACACAGTTTGAGGTATCAGCGAACTCCTGAGGACACTTATTGCAATGTCTATACCTATGATTTTTGCTATTTCTCCAAAGTGTATCTGCCTACTGTTTGGTGGACTCCTGAATCCCTCGAAAAAATATTGGCCGGAGAAGAAGTTGTACCAGTGTTTAACGAAACCGTTGACCGGATCTATTCAAGCGCAATCCACGATTGGCTTTTAAAATGGGGAGCTAGTTTTGGCTGGAAAAGGATGACGGATCTGGATGAAATTCAACAGAAAGTAAATACCGAAGGTGGAGTCGGAATCATTTGTGCCAAACGAAAAATTGTAGGACTTTCCGGACACATCGCACCAATTGTTCCTGAAACCAATACAAAAAAGGCGTACCGGGAAAATGGAGTAGTTATCTATCCTTTGCAATCGCAAGCCGGAAAATTGAATTACAACTACTTTTCGAAAGCCCGGAAAGATTGGTGGAATCATGAGCGGTATTCCTCTCATGTTTTCTATTACCACGATTAAAAAAGCATTGTTTAGCCAAATACGTTACTAATCCAATTAAAATAAATGAAAGCAAATCAGAAACACAAATACTACTGGGGAATTGGATTAGAAAACGAAACCTACATGCAATTCGAAGAATCACTGATCGTCTCCGGGGCATTTGTACAAGAAAAAATTGGCTGCGAACGCTATAGTATCGATTACAGAACCTGCTACAAATCGGGAATTTTGGCCAATGTACTGGAAACTGCTTTTGATAAAAACAAAACCTATAAAGTAAGTCGGATGATCAATAGTCATTCACTCGACAAACTGGATTTAGACTACCAACATAAGACTTTAGCAACTACCAAACCACCGGTCGACAATCCGGAATACCATGGAAAATCAATTCTGGAGGCTTTTCTTGAAACCCAGCCGTACAATATTCAAAGTATGCTGACTCAAAAAAATAATCCCATGGGATCTGTAAATTTTGATGGCGATTCGATTGAATTCGTGACAAAATACTTTGAAAACAGAACCATTCCGGATTCTTGTGATGAGCTGAAAGCCACTAAAAAGTTATTCATCGATAAAATAAACGAATCATCGGTTCTAAACGGAACCTTAAATTTTCCCTCTTACAACATCGGGCTGAACATGTTTATGTCCAATCAGGAAAACCTGGTTTTGTTTAATAATGGGACTTACCATTTTCATATTACCTTACCCACCCTGACAGAAAATAGCAGAATCGTAGATTATCCCGGTTTCGACAAAATTCACTCCAATGCGATCTATCTGCTGCAATGGTTTGAACCTCTTTTTATTGCAACATTGGGAAGTCCGGATATTATGGGAGTCATTAGTTCGAAGTATCATCTAAATGAAAAATTCGCTTTAGGTTCCATGAGAAACGCCATGTCGCGCTACACCGGAGTTGGTACTTTCAACAAAACCATGGCAAAAGGAAAGATTCTGACCTATCAGGTAGACGAATTCAGAAAACTCTTAAAGTTTGACAAAGAAGAAAATATCTGGTGGCGGGATCAGGTTGAATCTGATCTGGATTATGAATTGCTTTCTGATATCGGTTTGGATTTTAATCAGGAAAAAATGTACCAAAGCGGTTTTGAATTCAGAAGCTTTGACGAATTCCCTTCCACTTATTTGAATGATGTCCTTCTTGCAATTATTGTGATTTGTGAGCATTCTTTGAATCTTACGGATGTAAGCTGGGGGCATGATTCTGTTGTCTGGAATAATCTGGTTTTCAAAGCACTGAAAAACGGCTATCTTACAGAAGTAAACGAAACCGAAAAACAGGAAGTTCTGGATTTATTGCAGCTAAATTCATTCAAAGCTGAATTTGAAGAAATTACCATGCTCGACACATTCTTCTTCAAAATTCTGGCTGTATTGCATGATACATACAAAGACAAAAATACTTGCATCGACTGGATGCTTGGTGAAAAAAGCAGCTTGCCTCCTAAATGGGATAATTTCAATAAATATCAGGTGGAGCAGCATCTAAAGCAGATCGAAGTTTTCGAATAGATAAGAACAACACTCAACGGCATTTTTAAATAACTACGATAACGTGACTTTTTTAAATCGGCAAATACATTTTATAGCATCTATAAAAAGAAAAGTATTGGTTGGTTTTCTGTTGTTCCTTTTATTGTCCTTTATCATTATTTTCCTTGAACCTTTTGATACCGATCAAATGGAATCCGACTATAAACTCGTACTCCTTTTGGGTTTCGGAATTCTGATTTTCGGCGTTTTTATTATTCACAGCAGCATCGAAAACTGGTGGTATTTCAGGGTTCAAAAAGTTTGGAAAGTTTCCCATGAAATCAGTTCTACCATTCTGTTTTTCATATTTGCGGGAACAATCCTTTATCTGTACAATAGATTGGTTATAAATGGACTAGACTGTTCTTTCGGATCTTATTTGCGTTACTTATGTTACATCGTGTTGCCCATGATCCCGGTTCTTGCCCCTTTCATGATCTATTTAAGACAGCAATTTGGCGAACGAATCATTCCACTTTCCAGCAATTCAATTATTCTAACGGGAGAAAATAAGAATGAAATTCTAAATCTGGAAAAAGAGAATTTACTGTTTATTAAAGCTTTCGAGAACTATGTCGAGATCTACTTTCTCGATAACAGCAACAACATCGTCTCCAAAACATTTCGTCAAACGCTTTCCAACGTTTGCCAACAAATCCCTTTTTTGGAAAAATGCCATCGGTCTTACCTGGTCAATATGATTGCCGTGAAAGAAATAATCGGCAATTCCCAAAGCGCAAAAATTTCCTTCATTCATGGTGAAAAGACGATTCCACTCTCCAAAACATACTACAAACAGATAAAAAACGGCATCGTATCGCAGCACAATTAAAACCGCGTGGTATTGATCTTATCCAGTGGTCAAAAAAACGAGGCGTTTCATCACAATTAATTGAACAGCAACTGATTTCGCACTTACTTTGAAAACTCATTTAAACCAATCAATGTATGTGCAACAACAACCCATTCAAGTTCATTCTTCTGAATTTCACCCTGATTCTATTTTTGAATTCCGCTCACAGTCAAACCAATGAAATAACCGTTCGGTTTATCGGAAACTGCGGGCTTTATATGACGGATGGAAATTCCAATATCTACCTCGATTTTCCTTATAAATCAGGTGCTCATAATTATATGGAATACAATCTGGCCGAACTGGACAGCGTAAAGGATCATCCTGTTTTTATCTATACGCACAAACACTCGGATCATTTCTCAGGAAAATTGGTACGAAGATTATCGAAAAAACTCGGCGGCCAGATTTTCACTCCAGGGAATGCGAAGAGCCTGACGAAACTCAACCATGAATTAAAAGACTTCAGCATAGAAACCCTTCAAACGAAACACCGTTTTTCATTTAATCATTACTCCTATCTCATCACCTGGCACAACAAGAAATTTTTTATTTCAGGAGATACCGAAAATTCAGAAGTCATTGCATCCTTAAAAGATCTTGATTGGGCTTTTGTTCCGATCTGGCTTCTAATCGATGCCAAGGAAAAAGGAATGAAGCTTTATACACTTAGTAAGATGTTTGCTGTTTATCACATCGGTCCGAGGGATAAAATAACAACTGATGGGACGAATCCGCAGCTAAAGTTGTTGGATAAGCAAGGAGAAATAATTACAATTCCCTACTAAAGCTAGTTGTTTCCCGGAGCATATTTTCTTCTCTTAAATGATTATTTGCCGATAATTAAAACTCCTTTACGCATACTCAGCAAAATCATATAAGTTTGCACAAGCCAACCGAAAAGGAATGTCAGTAACAGATCCCGGGATGCAAGAAACATCTAAAACAAGCTAACAATTATGGTGAAAACCTGGAAATTTAAGGTATGGGTGATTTTACTGATTTATACGGTAATAATCAGCTATCCATTTTTTGCAATCAGGTATTTTGAGACTTCAACGGCATTGATGATAAGCGCAAAATTTTTCTTATTGCCAATCATAATCTGTTTGTTAGTCTTCGGACCAAAATTCTATTACCGAAAAGTAAAACCGTTAGATAAAAATATCCCCAAAAACAAAAGGAAAGAAAAGGCACGCGATGTATTTTCAATGATTCTGATGATTATTTGCTTATCAGGGGTTTTATTTGGAATGGCATTCTCCTTAATCATTACAACGAATCAATTCTTTGGAAAATCTGAAATTGTAAAAATTAAAGAACCCGTAAAGACTTACTCATTTGACACAAACAATGGGAGATTAAAACATTACATTGATTTCAGAGACCCTAAAACGCAAAAGATAATTGAGTTGGAAGTTTACCGGAAATACGAAGTCGGAGAAATCTTTGAGAAGCAAATGAAATATGGTGCCTGGGGAATTTTATACTCCACAGAATAAAAAACACTCCTTTTTACCGCCATCAATTTCACGCTAATCAACTGGAATTAAAGACGAAAGGCCTGATTTAATCATTCATTCCGGTGATTCGATAATCCTTAACATTTATTCGCTGGATAATTCCCTTAGATTCACTCCGACTCACCAAAATTGTGTAATTTTGCACAAACTAATCGAAAAGGAATGTCAGCAACAGCAACAGATCTTGGAATACAAGAAACATTAAGAACATTAGGGATTGAAGCGGTCAATCGCGGTGCTTCAACAGGAGGATATTGGTTTAACACACGTGGGGTTCAGATTGATTCTGTATCGCCTGTGGACGGACAAATCATTGCATCCGTTTCTTCGGCAACGGAAACAGAATACGAAGCAGTTGTTTTGAAAGCTCAGGAAGCGTTCAAACACTGGAGAATGATTCCTGCGCCAAAGCGTGGTGAAGTTATTCGTCAATTAGCAGAGAAAATCCGTGAGAAAAAACAAGCTTTAGGCGAGTTGGTTTCTTACGAGATGGGAAAATCACTGCAGGAAGGTTTAGGAGAAGTTCAGGAAATGATCGATATCTGTGATTTTGCAGTAGGTCTTTCCCGTCAATTATACGGTTTAACTATGCACTCGGAGCGTCCGGGACACAGAATGTATGAGCAATACCATCCGCTTGGAATCGTAGGAATTATTTCTGCGTTTAACTTCCCGGTTGCGGTTTGGAACTGGAATACAGCTTTGGCTTGGGTTTGTGGAGACGTTTGTATCTGGAAACCATCCGAAAAAACACCTTTGACAGCGATTGCTTGTCAAAAACTGACACAAGAAGTTTTCGAAGCAAACGGAGTTCCTGAAGGAGTTTCCTGTTTGTTGATTGGTGATGCTGAACTAGGAAAATTGATGTCAAACGATACACGCATTCCGTTGGTTTCTGCAACAGGTTCTACTCGTATGGGTAAAGCAGTTGGTGAAGCAGTTGGAAAACGTTTGGGTCGTCATTTGTTGGAATTAGGAGGAAACAATGCGGTAATCATTACTGAAAGTGCTGATTTGAAAATTGTTGTTCCGGGAGCTGTATTCGGTGCAGTAGGAACAGCAGGACAACGTTGTACTTCCACACGTCGTTTGATCATTCACGAATCTGTTTACGATAAAGTAAGAGATGCTGTAGTGAATGCTTACGGTCAGTTGAAAATCGGAAATCCATTGGATCAAAACAATCACGTTGGTCCGTTGATCGATACAGATGCGGTAACTGCTTACAAAAACGCATTGGTTCAGGTTGTAGAAGAAGGTGGAAAAGTATTGGTTGAAGGAGGAGTTCTTTCAGGTGCAGGATACGAATCAGGATGTTATGTGAAGCCGGCAATCGCTGAGGCACAAAACAGCTTTAAAATCGTTCAGCATGAAACATTTGCTCCGGTATTGTATCTGATGAAATATTCAGGTGGAGTTGAAAATGCAATTGCTCTTCAAAACGGAGTTCCTCAAGGATTGTCTTCAGCAATCATGACAAACAACTTGCGTGAAGCAGAAGCATTCTTGTCGCAGGCTGGTTCTGACTGTGGAATTGCAAACGTAAATATCGGTACTTCAGGTGCTGAGATCGGCGGTGCATTCGGTGGTGAAAAAGAAACCGGTGGTGGACGTGAATCAGGATCTGATGCATGGAAAGTATACATGCGTCGTCAAACAAACACAATCAACTACACCGATTCATTGCCATTGGCACAAGGAATCAAATTTGATTTGTAAGAAAATATCTTTTGATAGAAGTCGGGGTGAAGAATTTTTCATCCCGACTTTTTTATACTGATTAATCTGCTTCTCCGTCCACAATTTCCACGACTCTTCCAACCAATTTATCTACCGTCATGATTTTGATTCCATGCGGATGAGACGGTGCACTTGTCAGAATGGACTTGATAATTCCCTCTGTTAATTCTCCGCTTGCCTGATGTTTCTTCTGAACAAACAATACCAGCATTCCCGGTTTTAAATCTTTTCGCGTTGGTTTCATGCTTCAAAAGTACTGAAAACAAAGACTTCCATCCCGATCCACATTTCCGGCGGTCAAAAAAAGTTTCAAAAAAGTTTTGCGCAACCAAAAAGTTGCGTATATTTGCAACCAATTGATTGCATTTAATTCAAAAACAGATGAAAAGAGATATTTTTCAAGCAATTGCAGATCCGACCAGAAGAGCTATTCTGGTTCTTCTCGCAACTCAGGCGATGACACCGAATGCCCTGGCCGAGCATTTCGACACCAGCCGCCAGGCAGTCTCGAAGCATATTCAGCTTTTGAATGAATGCCAGGTGCTCACCACGAGCAAACAAGGAAGAGAAATCTATTACCGTTTAGATGCACACAAGATGAAAGAAATTGATCAGTGGTTGGAACAATTTAAGCAGTTATGGGAAGACCGTTTCAATCAATTAGACGAGGTATTAACCCATTTAAAATCGAAAAAAGATGAAAAGTAGTTTGTTATTGAATTTCACTGCAGATAAAGTGAACAACAAAATTTTAGTAGAACGCGAATTTGCAGCTCCGGTGGATTTAGTGTGGGACGCATGGACAAAGCCTGAAATCCTGGATCTTTGGTGGGCACCGAGACCGTGGAAAACCAAAACCAAATCGATGAATTTCGTACCGGGAGGAACGTGGTTGTATTCCATGCTCGGACCGCAGGGAGAAGAACATTTTTGCAGAGCGGATTACAAAACGATCGATACATACAAAGGATATACCGGTTTGGATGCTTTCTGCGATTCGGAAGGAAAAATCAATGACCAGTTTCCAAGAACCGATTGGGACGTTCAATTTGATTCGAAAGAAGAACAAACGATGGTTCACGTCACTTTGAGTTATGAGAAACTGGAGGATCTGGAAGCAACCATTCAAATGGGATTCAAAGAAGGATTCCTTGCTGCAATGGAAAACCTGGACGAATTCATCCGTGCGCAATTTCAGCTGCGTCTGGACAAAAAACCGAACAATCAGACCCGCGTTTCAACATACGTCAATTTTCCCGGAAATACGGAAGACGCCTTTTTATTTTACCGCAAGGTATTCCAAACCGAATTCGTGAACGGATTGCAGCGTTTCGGAGATATTCCGGCAAGTACCGAAGATGCTCCGCCGATTGCAGATCACGTCAAGAAAATGATTTTGCATGTGGAACTTCCCCTTATCGGAAATCACGTTTTAATGGGAACGGATGCTCCGAAAGAAATGGGATTCACGTTGACACAAGGAAACAACATGCACATCAGCCTTGAACCGGATTCCAGAGATGAAGCAACCCGCATTTTCACGGAGTTGTCGGAAGGTGGAAATATCACCATGCCGCTTCAGGATATGTTCTGGGGAGCTTACTACGGCAGTTTTACCGATCGTTTCGGGATTAATTGGATGGTCAATTACCAGCCCAAGAATTAAATCTGAAAAAGAAATAAAAAAAAGTGGAAAAGAGGGGACGCGATGCATCGCGTCCCCTCTTTTTGGATACATTTACATCAACCTAAAAACAAGTCGATGAAATCCTTTTTTGCCTGTATTTTATTCCTTCAGTTTTCTCTTGGCGTGTCTGCAAATGATGGAGCTTACTTTTCCGGAGGTGGAGTAATCTATCCGATAAAAGAAAGCAATATTTCCATGGAAAAGGAAATCCTGTCGTTTCAGGTCATTGATGAACAATGTTATGTCACCATCCATTTTGAATTTCTGAATCCGGGAAAGGAAAGTAAAAAATTACTGGTTGGATTTCAAGCTCCGCAAGCCGCTGGCGACGTAACAGAAAACGATATCAAGTATCCGCAGATCTTTGATTTCATGGTGAGTCAGAATCAGACCTTACTTCCTTATCAGCTGAAAACCACAGCTTGTGAGGATTGCGAATTGTCCGATAAACAAACAATCGATGGCCACCAGGCCGGAATCAATGTATTCGTGTATCTCTTTGAAATAGAATTCAAACCCGGAATAACCCAAATTGACCACAGTTACCGGTTTAAAGCAGGTTCTAACGTAATGACGGATCAGATTTACAATTACATTCTGAAAACCGGAGCAAAATGGGCCGGAGGAAAAATCAAAGATCTCACAGTCACTATTGACATGGGAGAAAACACCTACTTCTACGCCAGCGATATTTTCGGGAAAGAAGCCGTTTGGAACATTCAGGGAATCGGAAGAGTGACCAATTATGTTTACAACAATTTCGAAGTGAATTGCAAAATGATCCGGATCCTGAGCGGTTCTCTTCAAATTCGCGTTCAAAACTGGAATCCGGATCAAAATCTCGAATTCGGGATCATCAATCCGAATTGTTATGATTTCGACGGTGCATTTCATCCGATCAGCCGCATCATGAGAGCCGTCAACACGCTGCGACTTGACATCGAAGAAACTCCGTATTCCAAAACAGAACTTAAATTGATCCGGAACACCTTTTTTGCGCAGCATGGTTATGTGTTTTCCGACAAAGACCTGGATGCTTATTTCAGAAGTTTCGAATGGTATATTCCCAATCCGAACCTGAAACTGAACATCAAACTCACTCCGGAAATTGAAAATTTCATAGAGGAAATTCAACGTCAGGAAAAAATCTAGCAAATCGTTTTATGAAAAAATGGATTTTTTTGCTGCTTTTTATTGCGCTGATCATTGTCGGTTTTTTCGTTTACCGCAAAAATCCTTTGCTTTTCAACTCTTATGAAATCGGAGATCCGATCGACAGTCTGAATCATGTCGTTGTTTACTACAATTCCGGAACCGGGAACATTTCAGGAAGAAACACCGCTCCGGACGGATACAACATCGGTCTAAAATTTCAATGCGTGGAATTTGTCAAACGCTATTACTATCAACACTACAAGCACAAAATGCCGAATCCGTTCGGAAACGCGGTCGACTTCTTCAACAAATCATTGAAAGACGGAGATTGGAATGCAGACCGCGGATTGGTTCAATATTCCAATCCAGGTATCTCACAACCGCAAGTCGGAGATTTAATCATTCTGGATGCAACTTCTCTGAACGGTTACGGACATGTTGCCATCATTTCTGATGTAGATGTCAATTCAATAGAGATCATTCAGCAAAACGGCGGAAAATACGCCGCAAGCCGCATCGAATATGGTTTATCAACTGAAAAAGGATTTTGGAAGATTGATCATTCACGGGTTCTTGGCTGGCTGAGAAAAACAGAATAAAACGACCGAATCATGAAAATCAGTTTTTTGAATCAGACCAACCATTTTGCTGAACATCTGAACAAGTTGAAAAGAGTGGGAATTATGCCCTACGACAAAGGTCTTCTGGTTGAAAAAAACAGGTTCATCGCGCTCGAAGGAATCAGCAAATTATCTCAGCTGAACACGGCAGATTTCTTTGATTACCGGATTTTCCCGGAAAACATTCTGAATGCTTATTCGCAATGGACTGATGAGAAAAGAATGATGCAGAGCGGCGATACGATTGTCCAGCAAGTCTTTCTCCCTCCTTTTCCGGTTTTCTCGCAAAAAGCTATTTTCGGTGTACGTATCAAAGAAGTCATCAACGAAAGCAAGCAAATCGGGTTTAGCTATGAAACCCTGGAAGGGCACGTAGAAAAGGGGATTTCTTATTTTTTACTGGAAGAAACAGACAAAGGAGTCATTTTCAGAATCCGCACTTTTTCCAAACCCGGAAACTTTCTGAGCAAGTTAGTTGGTCCGCTTTTTTCCATTCCTTATCAAAGCTATTGCACCCGGAAAGCATTGCAGCAAGTGAAAGCGAATCTATTATCAAAAAGCAGCTATTGACTATGAAATCAATCAAATTTTCTGATTTACTTCCTTTCGAAAAATACACTGTCCAAACAAATCTTTCGGAAGAAGAAGTATTGATGCGGCTCCGGAAAATCACAGGAAACCAGGATAGAAAATTTCAATTCTCATTGATGGGAATAAATCTTGGCAAAGATTCGAATGCTTTCTTTGACTATGAGGGAACGATTTCAAACAAGACCTTTAAGATTTCGCGCGTGATCAGATACCGCAATTCATTTCTTCCGGTGATCAAAGGAGATGTTTCCTCCTTTCTAAACAAAACGGAAATTCACATCTCTATGAAGATGAATTTGGTCGTCAGAATATTCATGATTATCTGGCTTTCATTGGCAGGAATTCCGGCCCTCCTTATTCTTCTGGCAACATTTATAGCCTTGACGAAGCTCAATTTTCAAGCAATCCACGCCCCATTGTTTATTCCGGTTGCAATGTTTCTTTTCGGTTATTGCCTGATGTTTTTCGCGTTTAAATCCGAAGCCAGAAAAAGCAAAAAAGAACTGAATATTCTTTTCGAAGCGGAACCCGATAAGCTCCTTTAAAATTGTTTTAAAGATATTCGATAGAATAGTATATTTGGTTTAATGATAAATCGAATACTTGATAATGGAATTTCGGTTAACAACACGGATTCCCTGAATCGAAAGATACGCGTAAGTAATCTGATCGCATTGCTGATTGCCGTTGTAATGATTGCTTATACACCTATGTATATTTACTTCGAACAACCGGTCGGAGTAATCATCAACAGCCTTTTCTTTCTTTCCGCTCTGATCACGTTCTTTCTGATCCATCAAAAAAAATACGTCACATCATTTGTGTTTCACGTCTGTTGCGGCTTTCTGTACTTTATCATCACCACACTGGTCTACGGAACAAAAGTGAATCTTCATTTCTTCATGCTGGTTCTCTGCATGATCAGCATCGTGGTATTCAACAGTCAGAAAGTGATTCGTATTTTCCTTGCTTTGGCAATCATTTCTTTCTTTTCTCTGGTAATCTGGTCTCATTTTTACGAACCGTTCCTACAGATTCCGAAGCAGACAAAAGCACTTGAAATCTTGCTGGGAAATGTGAATCTGCTGCTGCTTTTTCTGATCTGTTCTTTGTTTCTGCTCTTCCTGAAAGTGCAGATGATTAAATCTCACAATCGCATTGTGGAACAGAAAAACCTGATCGAAGAAAAGAACCGCGACCTCACGGACAGCATTCGTTATGCACAGCGGATTCAAAACGCGATGCTTCCAAGCAAATCGAGTATTGAAACCATTTTTCCGGGGCACTTTTTGTTTTTCAAACCCAAAGACATTGTCAGTGGTGATTTTTACTGGGTGTTTGAAAACGACGATTATCAATTCATTGCAGTTGGCGATTGCACCGGGCATGGTGTTCCGGGTTCCCTGATGAGTGTTTTGGGAATCAATCTGCTGATCGAAATTGTGGAGAACAAGCAAATCCTTCATCCGGATCTGATTCTGAACGAACTTCGGAACGGAATTCTGCTGGCTTTTGATAAAGACGGGAAAAGTACCGAATACAAAGACGGAATGGACATTGCCATTGCGCGTATCAACCGCAAAACCAAGACGTATTCTTTCGCTGCAGCAAACAATACCATGTATCATTTTTCAGTAGATGGTTTACAGGAACGAAAAGCCGATCGGCAGCCCGTGGGATTTTCACACAATCTGGAACCTTTCACTCAACAGGATTTCAGTTATGAAACCGGCGATACACTTGTTTTGTTTACAGATGGTTTTGCCGATCAGTTTGGCGGACCCAAAAACAAAAAATTCCGTTATAAGTCCTTTCAGGAACTTTTACTGGAATATCAAAATGATAAACTGGACAATGTATTGGACAAAACCTTTCATTCCTGGAAAAGGGATCTGGAACAGGTGGATGATGTCTGCGTATTCGGAATCCGGCTTTAAGATCAGTTCCGCAGTGTATCTTTGAATTTCAGGAAGTTATGCGCTAATGAATAACGCAGATCGTATTCCTGATAATTGATTACTTGCTCACTTTCCTGATCGATCTTTTTCTCTTTCACATGGACGGATAAAAGCTTATTCTCCAATGAGTACTTAAAATCGCGTTCGAAACAGAAAATCATTTCTTTATCTTCTGAACATGCCCGGGAAATCAGATGTATCCGGTCTTCGAACAAAACCATTTTTCCATCTGCATGAAAAATCAAGGGTTTGTCATCACAATATCCGTTACCGCTTGATTTTTGAGAAACGATGATCGTTTTTCCAACCAGTGTAAGCAGCCTGTCCAGTTCGTATTCACATTCTCCGAAAACCACCGGAATGATTCCATGCTGAACCATTTTAAACTGCTTTTCTTTGGTTTCTTTCAGGCAAAAGAAGGGATTGTCATTATCACCGATATAGCAGCTGGCAACCCAAATATAAGAACCCGAACGCACGAAATACGCCAGGGTATCTTCTTCATCATAGCCGGAAAAATCATATTGATCCAGCAACTTCAAAGAATAATCGTAATCGAGTTTTTTCAGCTCCGAACTGTTCAGATATCCTTTACTTTTTTGCAGTTTTTCAAAAAGGGTTATTTTCTTCCCTTTCTGGTTCGAATGACAGGAAAACAGGAAAAACCCCAGGAAGAAGATCAGCGCTATGTTACTCTTTCTTCCCACCTGCCAATTTGAAACTGATGCGGTAATAGAAAATCGGTAAAAAGCCTAATTGTGTTTTTTCAGCAAGAGGTTCCTTGTTCGGATTCCCCAAATCAGGTGCATAAGCCAAACCTAAGATGTTTCTGGTATTGAGCACATTTACCAAATCCAGACCGATCTCATGGGTTACTTTGCGTGTATTCATTTTCCAGCTGATCTTTAAATCCAAACGGAAATAATCCTTGAATTGCCGCTCGTTAAACAATGAATCGCTGAAAACGAGTTCTTTTTGCAGGTTTGTCTCCGACAGATTGATATATCCATAACGTTTTCCACCGGCAAAAGTCACTTTTCCACCAAGTCCCAAGACCTGTTTTTTGCCCAGTTTGAATTCCTTCCCGAACAACACATTGGCAGTATACAACCCATTGTAGCTTGTATTTCTTGTGATTCCGTCGCTGCCTTTGTACTTACTGTCATAAATCGAAACGGTAGTCAACACGTAAAAGCTCTTATCAAAGAATTTCTGAAGCGTCAACTCCAAACCGTAATTCACTCCGGTTCCTGTATTTTCCAAAGAATCCGGGAAGAAACGGGCAAATCCGCTTCCCTGATTGATAATTGAAAATGCCGAAGGTTGAACCGTTACTGGAACTTGATACAAGTATTGATAGTAAACTTCGGTTTTGAACTGGAATCCTTTTTTGAAATTCTTTTCATAAGCCAAAGCAGAATGCAGCGATTTGGTGAAGCCCATGTTTTTGTTTTGATACACCTTGTTTCCGGCAGCATCAAACTGATGATACGTATACGTGTAATAAGGCTGCGTTTGGCTGTGTAAACCTGCTCCCGCAGATAATTTTTGATTTCCTTTCATAGACCATTTCCAACCCAAACGCGGCTCAACAGGACTCAGGGAATTGCTGAAAGAATAGTATTGCGCGTGCAAACCTGCGGTGAAATCCATATTCTCTCTGATCCGGTATTTCCATTGGAAGAAAGGCTGAACCAAAATTCCTCCTTGTCCTTTGTAGTCCCAGCGATTGATAAACTCCGTTCCCGCTGTATTCAAAACGCTGTCCGTCATATTGAAAGTGAAAAAATCAGCGTTCATTCCAACTTTAATTACGTGCTGTTTTCCGATCTTATGATTGATACTGAACATACCGGAATAACGGGCAATTTTATAGGAATAACCCATGATTTGGTAGATGCTGTCGACACGAATGTTGACTGTCGGTTCACCTCCGTTGTAAGTTGTATCTAATGATCGAACCAGGTAATTGTGTTTCGAATGCTGATCGTCGATGCTTCCTGAGAAAGTAGTTGTCAGAAACGTTCTTTCCGAAAGTGATTTCTTGTAAGTCAATCCGGCAACTGCCATTCCCGTTCCGAAATACTGATCGCGGTCGCCTTCTCCGTACAAATCTGTTGTGTATTCCGTTTGCTCCGAAATCAAAATCTTGATATCACTTTTTCCTCCGAGTCCCCAAAGAGATAACTGACCTCCTTTTTTGAGCGGGAAATTGAACTTAAATGCTCCGTCTCCATAAACCGGCACGGCATCTGTCCCGATTCGGATTCCCATAAACTGAAACAAACTCAGTGTTGAGTAACGTCCCATTATCAGGTAACTCGCATTTGATTTTTTGCTCAAAGGTCCTTCTGCCAGCACTTCTGTTCCCAGGAAACCAAACTGTCCCGTAAACTCATGCTGTTTGGAGTTTCCGTTTCGCAATTTTAAATCGAAAATTCCCGAAATGGAGTTTCCGTATTCAGCCGGGAAAGCCGACATGAAGAAATCGGAATTCGCCAAACTCTTGTTATTGATGATCGAAACCGGGCCTCCGGAACTTCCTGAAATGGAGAAATGCGATGGATTCGGGATATCAATTCCTTCTACTTTGTAAACAATTCCAAGTGGTGAATTCCCGCGAACAACGATATCATTTCTGGAATCATCTGCTCCCTGAACACCGGCAAAATTGCTGGCCATTCGGGCAGGATCTCCTCTCGAACCGGCGTAGCGCTCTGTTTCTTCTACTGAAAATTGCTGTGCCGAAACAGTCGCCATTTCGTTTTTCACTTCGCCGGGCTTCTGCGCAAGTACAACGACCTCTTCTACTTCACTGATCCGTTCCTTGATTTTGATTTCCAGAACGGTTTGTCTTCCGGAATTCACTTCAACGGAGGAAGAATAATTTTCATAAATGGTTGATTTCACATCCAGCGGATGTTTTCCTACCGGAACATTCAAAAACTCGAAAACACCATCATTGTTTGTCATGGTTTTGAGTTTCGAACTGTCTGAAAGTGTGATAAAAACCTGTGCTCCGAAAACCGGGAAATCAGATTCAGAATCCAGGATTGTACCGCGCACGGTTTGGGTAGGCTGCGCAATCAATATAGATACAAACGCGCAAAACAATACGGTAAGGATAGCTTTCATTCTTTGAATATATCAAGCGTAAATATACACTTATTGAATTGACTTCAAATATTCCTCCTTCGTCCAATCCTTAATATAGACACGGCGCAAATCCAAAAACTCCATCGGATTATTCTTCAGGTTTCGAACGCGGGAATAGCTCAGCGTGAAATCATTGGCATACCAAAGCGGAATCATTGGCGGATCCTTCAACAACTCAATTTCTGCTCTTGAAAACAGCTCCAATCTTCTTTTCTGGCTGGCAGCACGTGCTTGCTCAAAGTAACTGTCAAACATCGGATTGACGTATCTCGACTGATTTCCGCTCGAAGCCATGTTTCTGTCTTTCGGAACCAATTTTCCGTAGAAATTCACCAAAAAAGTTTCAGGACTCGAATAATCCGCTATCCACGCAGTTCGGAACAAATCTCCTTTTCCCATATTCCCGTCTTCATTGCGCTGCTCGAAATTGGAACCGTCAATGTTTACGTTTATTCTCAAAGTCTGATAAATCTGATCAGCCAATTCTTCCGCAACGGCTGTATTCAGATCACTGATATCCAATCTCAAATCTACATTCCCGAAACCTTTTCCATCCGGATAACCCGCTTCTGCCAACAACTCTTTTGCCAATTCAGGATTGTAATCGTAGCCGTATTTTTTGATCTCAGAAAAATTGTATCCTTTGAAAACCGAACTGATCGGAGGAGTAATTCCATAAATCCCGTATTCATAAAACTGGTTTCTGAGCACATTATCCGCAAGGCGTTTCCGGTCTATCGCATAATTGAATGCTTTTCTCACACGAACATCCTGAAAACGCGGATCGGTCATATTGAAAAAGTAATATTGTGTCGTCAGCAAAGGATTATTATACAACAACATCAACGGAGGCTGTGCGTTGAAATCCGAAATCCGGCCTTCCAGCATTTCCGTAATCCGGGAAGTTGGCAAACCTGAAATGATCGAAGTTTTACCTTGTTCGAACATTTCCAACTGCTCCAGTTTTCGTGTTTGAACATAAAACACAACCGAATCCAGATAAGGAAGCGCATTTCCTTTGTTGTCTATCATGTAATAATCCTGATTCTTCAACAAAACATAGGATTCTTTAGTTGCCGGCTTTGTAAAACAAAACGGCCCCGTCCCCACTACATCAGTTTCCTTATTGGATTCCACCACTTTTTTGGAAACAATACTTGCGCTTAGATTTGCCAGTTTATTGATGTATGTCTGATCCGGATTCAGCAAAGTAATTTCAATCTGATTTTTCTTGATTTTGATTCCGCTGATCGATTTTGCTTTTCCTTCATAGTATTGTTTCGCTCCTTTCACCTGATTTGCAAGCAAAAACAAATAAGCCGCTGTCGGATTTCCGTCAGCATTCGGTTTGCAGGCTTTTTCGAAAGTAAACAAGACATCTTTTACCGTCAGTTTTCGCTCTTTTTCAGATTTAAAAACCGCATTTTCATGAAAGAGAATATCGTCTCTGATCGTGAAGGTAAAAATCGTACCGTCTCCGCTAACATTCCATTTTTCAGCAATTTGCGGTTGTAAAGAAAGGTCTTCAGGATTAAAACTTACAAGCCCTTCCATAACCTGGGACAGCAATTCAAAGGAGTAAACATCATTGACTTCTCTCGCAATAAAAGTCGTCGGAGTGTTATCTAATGCCATTTTAAAACTTCCTCCGGCGTGTTCAAATTGTTTTTTGTCGGAACCACCGCAAGAAGTCAAAATAAGAATCAGGAAAGTAACAGTAACTAATTTCATAGTAGAAGTATGCGTTTATCACTACAAGAATAGAAAAAATCTTTTACTAAAATAGCTTAAAAAAACAAAATTAATGTATTGAAAATGTTAAGTTAGAGAGTCGTGTTATCGACGAACGTACATTATTTAATGACAAATTAACTCATTAGATAGTTGAAATGGAAAAAAAAATGTACTTTCGTTGTGTAAAATGTTGGTAATGTAAAAAATAGCTATTATACTTGCCACAGTTTTTAGTGTAGCTACTAATAAAAATGAAACAGTTGAAATTATTCCTACTTTGCTCTTGCGCATTACTGCTAAGCTTTTCAAGCTCAGCGGTTCTTTCCATTGAAGGCAGCTATCAGGGTAAAAACTTATACGTTCAAAATCCGGAAGATGGAGACGGTTTCGGCTTTTGCGCAACAAAAGTAACTGTCAACGGTGATATCTTACCAGGAGGAACAGCCATCTCAGCATTCGAAATTGATTTTTCTCTTTTTAACATCGAAATAGGTGAACCTGTATTTATAGTTATTGAACATAACGACGGATGCAAACCAAAAATCTTAAACCCTGAAGTACTTCTTCCGCGAAGCACATTCAACACACTGGATATTCAGATCCAAAACAACGGAATGCTTACCTGGAAAACGAATAACGAACAAGGTAAACTTCCTTTCATTATCGAACAATACCGCTGGAACAAATGGGTGAAAGTAGGTGAAGTTCAGGGAAAAGGAACTTCCGGAACAAACTCCTATGAATTTCTGGTAACTCCGCATTCAGGTGAAAACACGATTCGGGTAGTTCAGATTGACCACTCCGGTGATAAACGAAATTCGAAAGACGTAAAATTCACTTCTTCGGTTCCGATTGTCACTAAGAATCCTGTGAAAGTCAAAGATCAGATTAACTTCACGGCAGCAGGAAAACCGATCGAAACAAAGTACGAAATCTATGATGCGTACGGGAATATTGTCAAGAAAGGAATCGGATCTTCGGTTCCGTGTTCGAATCTCTTAAAAGGAGCTTACTACATTAACTTCGACAACAAAACTGAAAAGTTCTTTAAAGGATAAAACCTTAAAAATATTGGAAACCCCATTTGTATCAAGCAGATGGGGTTTTGTTTTTTGAAACAGAAAAGAACTTTGCACACTTTGCTTCTTAGCATTCAAACTAAATAAAGGTCTTTTTTTGAAACGCAAAGACAATGAGAACGCAAAGACTTTATTAATTTCGGACTATGAATAAAATTGAGCACATTGGAATTGCAGTCAAAAATCTGGAAGATGCAATTAAAACATACACCGAACTTCTTGGCACCGAATGTTATAAAACAGAAGCCGTTGAAAGCGAAGGAGTAAAAACAGCCTTCTTTCAGGTCGGGGAATCAAAAATTGAATTGCTGGAAGCCAGTAACGAAAGCAGTCCGATTGCCAAATTTATCGAGAAAAAAGGGGAAGGAATTCACCACATTGCATTTGACGTCACAAACATCGAAGAATCGATGAAGGATCTTGCCTCCAAAGGATTTCAGTTACTGAACGAGCAACCGAAAAACGGAGCCGACAACAAATTGGTCGCATTTCTGCATCCAAAATCTTCGAACGGGGTCTTGGTGGAATTATGCCAGGAAAAAGGGTAAATCAAACACCTCTTTGTTTTTTTCAAGCAAAACAGCATCAATTCCCACTTTTTTAGCTCCTTCCACGTGTTGCGGACTATCGTCTATAAACAAAGTACTTGAAGGATTCAGGTTGTTTTCAGCACAAACAAATTCAAAGATCTTTTCATCAGGTTTGCGCATTCCGACAGCAGAAGAGAAATACGTTTTTTCGAAATAACGCTCCAACTCTCTGTGTCCGGCTGTTTTTTCCAAAGACCTTCTGACCGCATCGATGTGCAAATCATTCGTATTGCTCAACAAGAAAAGACGGTAGTTCTTTGAAAGTTCTTCCAGACGATTCAACCGCTCTGCCGGAAAATCCAAAATCATGGCATCCCAGGCATGAACCACCTGATTTGCAGTTGATCCCGCAGGCAAACGATCCAACAACTGATTGATGAAATGAAAAGAAGAAACTTCTCCGCATTCAAAACGATCAAATAATTGTGTTTGCTGTAATTGAGAATAGGACTCACGGAAATTCTCCATTCCAAGAGAAATAAATGCCTTTTCTGTTAAATCGTAATCCAAATTCAACAAAACTCCTCCCAAATCAAAAATGATTGCTTCTTTTGACGTATCGAACATGCCGCAAAGGTAAGAAGTTCACTTCGAATGTTGGAATTATGGCAGAAAAAGATTTAAATACACTCGTTCAGAAACTGCAGCTTCAATTGAGTCCCGCAGAACTTCTCAAAAAAGTTCAGAATCAGATTCACAAAGACTTTGAGCGCTCCGGAATTCGGGATTTCGAACTGAAAAACGCCAATCCGACACATTGGAATGAGGAAATACAGGTCCTTCTGAAAAAACTCTCTTCCAATGAACTCAGCCATTTGCTTTACCTGATCGATGTTCCGGAAATCATTTTGATTCAGACGAACAGCAGTGAAGACCGCTTGTTCTATCTTGCCGATGCCATTCTTCATCGCGAATTACTGAAGGTGTTTTACCAGATTCAGTATTAATAAAAAGGGTGCTTTTCGGGTTCCCCGAAGAGAATGATGAATGGTTCAATGATGAATTGTTAAAATAAAAACAGAACTGTTTCTGATAATTCAACTGCTCATAATCGATCATTCTGATTGCCTTTAAACAATAGTTAGCAATTTTGCATTTTTTTATAGCAAATTCCTACCTCCGCATGGTATAAAAGTTTTAACTTTACCCACCATTATAGTGCACAAACATGGATAAAGTGACGTACGTCGGAAATGCAGACGTGAATGCAATAGAGCAGTTGTATCAATCATATTCAAAAGACCCTGAAAGCGTTGATATTGGGTGGCAAAAATTCTTTGAAGGATTTGATTTTGCCCAAACAAATTACGAGGATGGCGGTGAAATTCCTGAAAATTTTCAAAAAGAGTTTAAAGTTCTTAATCTGATCAACGGTTATCGTACGCGTGGACATTTGTTCACAAAAACGAATCCTGTTCGCGAAAGACGTAAATACGAGCCGACTTTAGCTATCGAACACTTTGGTTTGGAAACTTCTGATCTGGAAACTGTTTTTCAGGCCGGAGATCAAATCGGGATTGGTTCTGCAACTCTGAAAGCCATTATTGAGCATTTGGAAGAAACGTATTGTCAATCCATCGGAATTGAATACATGTTTATGCGTGAGCCGGACAGATTGAACTGGTTCCGCGATAAAATCGAATTGAAAAACAGATTGAAATTCGATGCGGAAAGAAAAACACACGTTTATAAGAAATTACTTCAAGCTTCCAGTTTTGAAGCCTTTTTGGGTAAAAAATACGTAGGTCAAAAGCGTTTCTCCATTGAAGGAGGTGAAGCTTTGATTCCTGCATTGGATGCTTTGGTTGAAAAAGGAGCAGACTTAGGTGTAGAATACTTCGTAATGGGGATGGCTCACCGCGGTCGCTTGAATACATTGACAAATATTTTCCAAAAAAGACCTCAGGATATTTTCTCGGAATTTGAAGGAAAAGAATTTGACGCTGACAGCGCATTTGACGGAGACGTAAAATACCATCAGGGATACACCAGTTCTATTAAATCGAAAGAAGGAAAAGAAATCGGCTTAACGCTGGCTCCGAACCCTTCTCACTTAGAGGCTGTTGATCCGGTAGTTCAGGGAATTGCACGCGCAAAACTGGATCATTACTTAAAGGACGAAAGCAAAATTTGTCCGGTAATGATTCACGGAGATGCTGCGGTTGCGGGTCAGGGAATCGTTTATGAAGTGATCCAAATGGCATTGCTGGACGGTTACCGTGCCGGTGGTACGATCCACATTGTGGTGAACAACCAGGTTGGTTTTACGACAAACTTCCACGATGCACGTTCATCTACTTATTGTACGGATGTTGCGAAAACAACGCTTTCTCCGGTATTCCATGTCAATGGAGACGATATCGAGGCAGTGATCCAAACGATTGAAATTGCGATGGAATACCGTCAGAAATTTGGTCGTGATGTCTTCATCGATTTGTTGTGTTACCGTAAATATGGTCACAACGAAGGTGATGAGCCTAAATTCACGCAGCCGAATTTATACAACATCATTGCAAAACATCCAAACCCGAAAGACATTTATCTGAAGCAAATCACCGCTGAAGGAGCTTTGTCCAGCGATACTGCAAAAAAATTAGAAGACGAATACAACAACTATCTGGAAAGTGAATTCGAAACAGCACGCAAGAATGAAAAAGCGGTTGTTTGGGATTTCTTAAGCTCTACCTGGGAAGGATTCAGACACAGTAAATCCGAAGATTTTGATTCAAGTCCTGAGACAGGAATTAAAAAGGAAAAACTAATTGAACTTGGCCGAAAGCTGGCGACTCTTCCGGAAGGAAAAAAATATTTCCGTAAGATCCAAAAGATTTTCGATGATCGTTTAGCGGCTATTGAAACAAACAATCTGGATTGGGGAACTGCTGAAATGCTGGCTTATGCTACATTACTGGAAGAAGGAATTCCGGTTCGTCTTTCCGGACAAGATGTGGAAAGAGGAACCTTCTCTCACCGTCATGCGGTTGTTAAAACAGAAGACAACGAAGAAGAAATCGAAACCTTGAACCTGTTATCTGACAAGCAAGCACGTTTTTCAGTATACAACTCCTTGCTTTCGGAATACGCTGTATTAGGATTCGAATACGGTTACTCATTGGCAACTCCGAAAGGATTGACAATCTGGGAAGCGCAATTCGGAGATTTCTTCAACGGTGCTCAGATTATGATCGACCAGTTCATTACTGCCGGAGAAGACAAATGGTCTACTCAAAGCGGATTGGTCATGCTTCTTCCTCACGGATATGAAGGACAAGGTGCAGAACACTCAAGCGGTCGTATGGAGCGTTGGTTGCAACAATGTGCGGATGACAATATTCAGGTTGTGAACACATCCACTCCTGCAAACCATTTCCACTTGTTGAGAAGACAGTTGATTCGCCCGTTCCGCAAGCCATTGGTTGTGTTTTCACCAAAAATGTTGCTTCGTTACCCTGCAGCTACTTCCACATTGGAAGAAATGGCAAGCGGATCTTTTCAGGAAGTCATTGATGATTCAGCTGCAAAAGCAGGTCAGGTAGATACTTTGGTATTCTGTTCAGGTAAATTCTACTATGAAATGAAAGAGAAAGCAGCCGAAATGGGTGTTGAAAACATGGCTTTCGTTCGTGTAGAACAATTGTATCCTTTACCGCAAAAACAAATTGAAGCAATTGTAGCAAAATACAACGCTAAGAATATTTTGTGGGCACAGGAAGAACCTGCAAACATGGGTGCATGGACTTATATCGCAATGAGCTTAAGACACATTCCGTTTGTTGGAATTACGAGACCTTCATCTGCAGCAGCTGCGGAAGGTTCCAAAAAGCTTCACGAGCGTCGTTTAAAACAATTATTTGCTGATGTGTTTCAATATGCATCCGTAACTGCTAAATAAGATTATTAAAAAACTAAATACGATTCAATTATGTCAATCCTTGAAATGAAAGTACCTAGCCCGGGAGAGTCAATTTCCGAAGTGGAAATTGCAACGTGGTTAGTTTCGGACGGTGACTATGTAGAAAAAGATCAGGCTATCGCAGAAGTAGATTCAGACAAAGCAACGTTGGAATTGCCTGCTGAAGAGGCTGGTATTATTACTTTGAAAGCAGCTGAAGGCGATGTAGTAAAAGTTGGACAAGTTGTTTGTTTGATCGATACATCTGCTGAAAGACCAGCTGGTTCTGCAGCTCCGGTTGCAGAAGCAAAAGCAGTAGAAGCTACTCCTGTTAAAGAAGCGGCTCCGGTTGCTGAAAAAACAAGCGCTCCGGCTTTAAATCCGAATCCGGTTAGTGACAGCTATGCAAAAGGAACTCCATCTCCTGCAGCAGCTAAAATCATGGCTGAAAATGGTGTTTCAGGTGCTAAAATTAACGGTACCGGAAAAGATGGTCGTATCACAAAACAAGACGTTGTTGCGGCAATGGCTGCCGGAATTCCGGCTGACGCTGCTCAAGGATGGGGTGGTACACGTGATCAGAATCGCGAAAAAATGTCGATGCTTCGCCGTAAGATTGCAGAACGTTTGGTTTCTGTGAAAAACGAAACAGCGATGTTGACGACTTTCAACGAAGTAGACATGAAACCAATCATGGATCTTCGTGCAAAATACAAAGATCAGTTTGCGAAATTCCACGATGTGAATCTTGGATTCATGTCTTTCTTTACAAAAGCTGTAACGGAAGCCTTGAACCTGTTCCCTGCGGTAAACGCACAGATCGACGGAAACGAAATGATTTTCCACAATTACGCAGATATCGGTATTGCAGTATCTTCTCCGAAAGGATTGATGGTTCCTGTGGTTCGTAACGCTGAGCAAATGAGCTTGGCTGAAATCGAAAGAGATATCAAGCGTTTGGCTGTTAAAGCTCGTGATGGAAAAATCACTCCGGAAGATATGACAGGAGGAACATTCACAATCACAAACGGTGGTGTGTTCGGTTCCATGATGTCCACTCCGATCATCAATCCTCCTCAATCAGCTATTTTGGGAATGCACAACATCATTGAGCGTCCGGTAGCAATTGACGGGAAAGTGGAAATTCGTCCGATGATGTACCTGGCATTGTCTTACGATCACCGAATCATTGATGGAAAAGAATCTGTAGGATTCCTTGTTAAAGTAAAAGAAATGATCGAAAATCCGGAAAGAATCATCTTCGGAGGAAAAGATCCTTATGCAGTTCTTTTAGGATTGTAATAACTTCTCAATCGTACTAAAAAGCCGGGGGTGAAAAATTTTCATTCCGGCTTTTTTTATTTGCATTTCAGTAGAATCATAGATATATCAAGGACTTCATTCTGTTTGGTGATGCAACCAATTTTGAAATTCTGACATCTAACTAGTGAAATTGATACTGAAATTTACTAATCCTTAACTTTCAAATGAAGTTAGCTGCTACCCTTTCGATTTTATTAATCGGATTTACCGGCCTGTCACAATTAACAGGAACAACCGGTTCAACATTAAATACGAATTGCAACGGAACTGATTGTAACTATTCAGGGCCCACAATTCTCATCAACGAATTGATGATCAGTCCTACGAACAACGATGGTTCCATTTCCGGAGACGGAGGAGTATCGGCAGGAAGAGGAGAATGGATCGAATTATACAATCCGAATATCTGTGAACCGATCGATATTTCCTGTTATTACCTGGGAAATAACACCGCTGAAGGAAACGGCGGATTTGTGATCCCTGCAGGAACAATCGTACCGCCAGCAGGCTTTTGCATGATCCGCGGGGCAAATGTTCCGGCCGTACCAGCCAATTTATTGGTTCAAAACGGTGGAAATGTGGTTGAAATTGTCGTTCCGGCAAATATCGGTGATCCCGGAGTTTGTGCCGGAGGATTGCGTTTGTGGTTTCCAAATGCCGGAGGCTGGTTTGCATTTTATGATTCGAACGGAGTTCCGCAAGATGCTGTTTCCTGGTTAACTGCTGCCGGAGCAAGTGGTTCCCCTTGTATTCCTACTTTGGGTGGCTGTAATAACGCAGCATCTTTGCCAAGTTATAATGACATTCCTGCAAACCGGAAAAATGTGCTCAATGTTCCTTCAATTTTGCTGACAGGAAGTTCTGTGAGAAGAATTCCGGATGGAGGCAACTGGGACACGCAAGGCCCGCCAAGCTACGCGCAATGCAACGGAACATGTATCCAGGCAGGTTCTTCAAGCTGCACAGGAACAGCAACCGTTACTGTTTCCGGAGGAACTCCTCCCTATTCTTATTCATGGGACGATTCGCAGGCTCAGATCACTCAAACGGCTATCAATCTGTGTGCAGGAACTTACAATGTTACGGTAACAGATAATGGCGGAGTTACACAAGTATTTCAGGTAACAGTTCAGGATTTCGTGCCCACTGTTTCCGTGAATCTTCCTGCTGAAATTTGTCTGAATGCCAATCCGGTAGCTATTGTTGTAAATCCGGTAGCCGTAGCTGGTCAAACCGGAACCTTGACCGGTCCGGGTGTTGGCGGTGGAAATTTCAATCCCACCACAGCAGGTGTCGGAAATCAAACAGTGAATTATTACTTTGAAGATCAATTCGGATGCAGCAACACAGCGAATGACGTGATTCTTGTTCATCCGCTTCCAATCGTCTCTATTACCAATAACGAATCTCCTTATTGTCTTTCAAACAATCCGGCGGCTCTGGTTCTTTCTCCTGCAGGAGGACAGCTCACGGGTACGGGTGTCGTAAACAATCAATTCATTCCTTCTCAGGCAGGTGTTGGTACATACACACTCACCTACACTTATCAGGATGCAAACGGATGTTCCAATTCTACTACAATCACTGTTCAGGTCACCGCTCCGAATCCTCCTGTTTTGACTCTTCCGTCGGATCTGTGTATCGATGCCGGTACAATAACGATGATCGGGAATCCGGCAGGCGGGAATTTTCAAATCGACGGAGCGGCTTCCACGAACCAATTTTCTCCGCAAAATGAGGGAATCGGAAACCATCCGGTAACTTATACCATTACGGATGCAGACGGATGTATTGCAACTGCATCGGAATCGATAACCGTTCATGCTTTACCAAACATCCAGATTCCGCTTAATAGCCATTACTGCTATGAATCCGGTTTCCACAATGTTGCTCCAACACCCGCAGGAGGGGTCTTTTCAGGAGACAATGTGACCGGTACAGGAATCAATCTTTCGGGAGTTGCTCCGGGAGCGTACAATGTAACATATGCTTATACGGATCCATTCGGATGTGCAAACACAGCGAATCAGACATATAATGTGACCAGTCCTGTTTCACCGAAATACATTTCTGAAACAGATTGTTTTCAGGGAGTTGCTCTGGTTTCTCAGGTACACAATTCAAATTATACCTATCAGTGGAATATTCAAAACACCAATACAGGAAGCGGTATGTCGTACAACACTGTTCTTCCAGCTCCGGGAATCTACCATTTGACATTTACCATTACCGACAATTACGGATGTGCTTATGACACAACCGGAGTGATTGTCATCGAAGAAGGAATTCAGATCGAAGCTGTTTCACTTCCGAATATCATTACACCAAACGGTGACGGAATCAATGACCGATTGGAAATGCCGCTTGAATTGAGTGAGTGTTTTTCATACCAGATAGTGATTGTTAACCGTTGGGGAAATCCGGTATACCGTATGGAAACGATGACTGACTTTTTTGATGGTCATTCTAAAAACGGAGCAGAATTGGCAGAAGGAGTATACTTCTACTACCTGGAATCAGATGATTTCGATTGCAACGACGACAAGTATAAAGGTGTTTGTTACGGAAACATCACGATTATCAGATAATTACAAAAAAACTGATATCAACGGAAAGGCTGATGAGGAAATCCCCATCAGCCTTTCTTGCACTACTACACTACAGTAGCTAACAGGTCAGTATGCTGATTACTGATATTTTTTCACTTTCGTGCCATCTTCATATACGTAAATGACCAGGCCAGGAGTATTTTCATCTGCTTTCTGCCCCAGAAGATTTACAATTTCTTTCAACGGATTTGCCTCCATGCAGTTGTCCACTACTGCCATTTCATCAAAGGTTTTCCGGGTGCCATCTTTATCCACCTGCGTAATCCGGTAATAATTCTTCTTACCAACTGTCGGATTGGAATGAACCAGTGAATAATGCTGTTGTACATCCGAACTTCCTGTTCCGTAAGCAGAGATTCGGGAGATACTTGTCCAGAGTTCAAATTCCGGATTCACTGACCATTCAATGTCGAAATAACTGTTGTTTTTCTCAGACAAGGTAACCCAGTTCAAACGGTTTTTATTTCCGACCTTTTTACCCGTGAATGAACCCATTTCAATGGGAAGAACCACATTGCAAACAATGTCGAAATCAGTAATTTTCACCCCGCTTGAATTGATTGATCCGTTAGATTGAAAAGTGAACTGAAAACGGATGTTGTTTGTTGCATTTAAAATGATCGGAGAAATGGTAGTTCCGGGAAATGATCCGAAACTTCCGGAAAATCCCACCCCTGCTCCGTATGGATTGATCCAGGTAACACCATCGTTCAGCGAATATTCAATGTAAAGGAAATCACGTCCTGAATCCGTGTTTCCGTATGCAGTAAACGTGACGGCTATCGTACTTGCATTTCCGCAAGTGGCATTAATGGCTGGAGAGATGTAGGATGAATTCAGATTGTTACCGTAATTTCCACTGCAATTAGTAGTAACGGCTGAACAACCCGGACGCCACACCAACGGACCGTTAGGTGTATTCCAACCCGGATCAACATTGGGAGTCCAGGAATAAGGTAATTGGGAGAAAGCAGCAAAGCCCGTTGCTACAATCATACTGGTTACTAACTTTTTCATAGTTTTTGAAGGGTCGACTTAAGGGACTATTTTCTTTAGCAAACAGGTCAATTACAGCAGCCTGTCCGGAAGTAAATAGAGAAATCGATTGGTTTACTTTCTATGATTTTCGTTGCAACGAAAAAAAGAATAAATAGAAATCAAACCCGACGGTGTGCGAATCATCGATTACGCAGCATTCACAGTTGTAGCGTGTGATTGCTGCCAGCTTTCTCTGCGGCATTTGCGCAAGCTGTTCTTCCGGGAAATGTTTTGATAAACCCTGATCAGAACTTAACTGATTATGATCAGGGTTAAAAAACGCAAGAGTTAGAAGAACAAGAGAAATGATCTGATAATCACTTCTTTAAGTTTCAGTAAGTAAAAGGTAGTTTAATTTAAATCAAATATATTGTTTAGATGAACAAAACCTATTTAACGATAAACATATCGTTTTTTTCGTCGAACGTATCAAATATGTCGACTAAATTATTTACCGTTCAGAATCAGGTTTTTACAGAAGTCCTATTTAGTAAGAGAAAGGAGAGACACCTTTAGAACTCCCCTTTCCACACTACTACACTACAGTAGATCATAGATCAGCGCTGTTGTTGATTACTGATACTTTTTCACTTTCGTTCCGTCCTCGTATACATAAATGACCAGGCCCGGAGTATTTTCATTCACTTTCTGTCCCATCAGGTTCACGATCTCTTTCAAGGGATTTTCCTTCATACTGTTGTCTACTACAGTCATTTCATCAAAAACTCTTCGGGTACCGTCTTTATCGACCTGAGTAATCCGGTAATAATTCTTCTTCCCAACAGTGGGATTGGAATGAACAGCTGAATAATCCTGCCGTGCATCCGAATTTCCGGTTCCATAGGCAGGAATCTTGGAAATGCTTGTCCAGAGCTCTGCTTCCGGATTGACCGACCATTCAATATCGAAATAATCGTTGTTTCTCTCAGATAAAGTAACCCAGTTCAAATGATTCTCATTCCCTACTCTTTTGCTTGTGAATGAAACCATTTCAACCGGAAGAACCACATTGCAAACCACATCAAAATCGGTTAATTTGTATCCGTTGGAGTTGAATGAATTATCCGACAGAAAATTCATGCGAAACTGGATATTGGAAGATGTCGGTAAAACAATCGCAGGAATCGTGGACCCGGGAGAAGAACCGAAATTCCCAGTCCATCCATTTCCTGCTCCATACGGATTAATCCAGTTTGCTCCATTATCCAAAGAGTAATAAATAAACATGAAGTCATACGTATATTCCGCATTCCCAAAAGCTGTAAACGTAACGGAAATCGTTGTGGCATTGGCACAAGATGCATTGATTGAAGACGACGTGTAAGTTGTATTCATGTTCGTACTGTAGTTTCCATTACAGTTCGTCGTAACATATCCACAACTGGATCTCCATTGTAATCCATTACCATCACTTGTCCATCCGGGATTTACTCCGGAAGTCCACGTATAAGGTAATTGTGAGAAAGCAGCAAAACCCGTTGCTACAATCAAACCGGTTAACAGCCTTTTCATAGCTTTTTGAGTGTTGCTTTCTGTAAATACTTTTCTTTCGCAAAGAGTGTGATAATCACTCCCTGTTCGTTGGCAAAGGAGAAATCCACAGATTCCCTTCTCAATTCTTCGTACTGAGAAACATCAAAAGAATAGATATCAAATCCAATGGCATTTGAATCATCGATAGAGTAGCTATTACAATAGTAATCTGTAATTGCTTTCAGTTTTTGCTGCGGCATCTGCGCAAGCTGTTCTTCCGAGAAATGAGCCAGAAGCCTTTGGTCAAAATTACTTTGACCAAAGGAGTAAGACGCAAGAGTTAGAAGAACAATAGGTAGTAATTTATTGTTCATCTTATTAAGTTTCAGTAACAATGAAATTATGCTATTCAACTAAAAATTTCATTATAATATGTGTGAATGCTAACTAAAGATGAGTGTTTTGTAAATTTTATCGAGTATTAATATATGTTCGTCGTCAATTTATTCAATTATATCGAAATTCCAACGCTTTTAAAGAAATCAACGTTTAGATAAACACAGCTAAATAATATCAATTCGATGTAAGAATAACAACAGGAATACTTACACCGGACTCATGTTAAATACATTTCCTTATTTTTGTGATTCAGAACCAATTTCATATGCGCATTCTATTTTCGATCGGTTTTCTTCTTGTTCTCCTGACTTCTTGCGGGGGCAATTCCACCAAAAAGAAACAAAAAGAACTCTCCATTGACGAGCTTTACAAAAAGTATCCGGACAGCGTTCCGATTCTTATCAAGCATGGAAACCTGATGTTGGAAAGATATGACTACGAAAAAGCACTTCAGGATGGTGCGAAGGCATACCGGATGCAGCAATCGAATATTGAAGCACGTTTTCTGTATGCAAACGCACTGAACAATCGCGCGAACCGAAGTGTGAGTGATGTGATGGCAGCCCAAAGCCACTTTAAGTATGTAGTGAAAAAACAACCGAAAAACACCACCGCATTGGTTGCACTTGCTACGACTTATGCGCAGCAGGGAGATAATGAAAAAGCATTTTACTATATCAACGAAGCGCTTCGAATCGACAAAAAATACCGCGATGCCTATATTCTGAAAGGAAGTATTTACCTGAGTATGGATAACCGGAAACTGGCAAAATCGTCCTATCAAACCGCAGTTGAGCAAGATCCTGAGTTCTTTGCAGCTTACATCAAGCTTGGACTAATCTATCAGGAAGAAGGCGATCCGCTGTGTATTCAGTATTTCATCACAGCAACTCAGATCCGTCCGAATAATATTGAAGCATATTACAATCTGGCTTACGCTTATCAGCAATTTGACAAGATTCCGGAGGCACAGCAAACATATCGTGAAATGATTAAGAAGGATCCAACCTTCACTCCGCCGCTTTTCCAGCTTGGGTGGATCAAGCAATTCAAACAAAATGATCTGGACAGCGCCATTTATTTCTATAACGAAACCTTGCAAAAAGAACCGCGCTATGTTGAAGCATGGCACAACTTAGGGCTTGCTTACGAAACCAAAGGAGAGAAATATCAGGCTATTCAGTATTACCGAAAGGCTTTGAAATACAATCCTCAATTTGCAATTTCGGAAGAAGCAATCAAGCGACTGGCGAAATGACCCCGAAAAAGGCAATCCTCTTTCAAACTTGCATAGAAGCTCTTCTTCCGATATTGGGTTATTTTTATTGGAACTGGGATGCAAGCTTCATTTTGATGTTCTATCTGATTGATTGGATGCTGTTTTGGGCACTTACTCTTTTCAAAGCAAGAAAACGCATTGACTTTAGTGGAAATGCGGCGGAAAAACAAGTAGCAGTCAAACACCTTGCTCTTGCGTTCTTATGCATTTTAAGCACCTCTCTTGCCGTTTTCTTCACACTTCCGAATATGCATGAGGGTTTCTCCTGGACAGAACGGATTTGGGCCTTTTTGTCCTACAGTGATATGGGGATTCAGCAGGGATTTGTTTTAATTCCTTTGATGGTTTTGAGCGGATACCTCACCTACAAGCAGCAATTCCTTCTGCCGCAGTTATTTCGAAAATATCCGGTAAGTCAATTCACACGGGAAGGTGTGAAACAGGGAATCATCCTTTCACTCGCGTTCGGGATTGTTTTAGCGCTATCTTATTTCATACGGATTCCGGACGAAGTCATTCTCTTCGGAACAGTACTCGGTGTTGTTATTTACCGTTTGATTACCAGAAGCAGTTTGCTTTTCCGTTAAATTGCCTTTTCCAATTCCTGAAACACAACTCCAAGGCTTTCCAATTCTTCGAGAATTGGTGTGTAAACCTCCGGTTTTGTCGGAAGTAAAACGCCTCTATCTGAGATTTGATCCTGAAGAATCAGTTTTGCGCAAATACCTACCGGATAACCAACCGTTTTCGACATAGCCGTGTGAACCGGATCATCACCGATATTCACCATGGAAGATTCGATGAAACGTTGCTCGTTATTCAATAAATAGGTGAATTGATGCACCATCACCAGCATGTCTTTGTCTTCAGGTTCCAACACCCATTTATTTACCAGGATCTTTTCCAGAATCTGGGCAGGTGTTGCATTCTTTAAACCAATTTTCACAGAAGAATCGAATAGATCCAGCCACTCAAATTTATGCAGGTCGCTTACGCCCAATTTTTCACAGGCTCCGATCCATTTTTCTTCCACACTCAAACTTTCATTAAAGGGCAAAAATGCATTGATAAAAGATCTTGGAGTCAAATCCTCGGAATCCTGAAGCATAAAACTGTCATCCGTCAATCCAAGTTGAACGAAGACGTTCCAAGCCTGGCAAAAACCATTTTTACGCAACGTACCGCGGTAAATCGTCGGAATATCTTCCATTCCGTAAATAGCTCTGTATGACAAAGAATCGCGGTTTGCATATCCTTCGAATTCGCCGTAGCCTTCCACCGTGATGGTATCCAAACGATTGAACACCTGTGTATACGGAATGTATTTATACTGATGCTGATCGATGTAACGAGCCGTTCCGCCCTGCGCCGCCAAAACCACGTTTCGCGGATTCCAGGTAAATTTGTAATTCCATGGATTGGTATCGCTTTCCGGGGCCATCAAACCTCCGCAGTATGATTTGAATCCGGAGATAACTCCTCCCTGATTTCTGATCGAATCGATGATTTTCATCGCACTCATGTGATCAATTCCGGGATCAACCCCAACCTCATTCATGAAAATCAGTCCCGCATTCCGAACTTCTTCATTCAGCTCTCTCATTTCAGCAGAAACATACGAAGGAGTAATCAGGTTTTTCTTTAACTCCAGGCAATCTTTTGCAATTTCCACATGAAAACGTGCAGGAAGCATGGAGATAACCAAATCTGCATTTTTCAACTCCTCCCAACGTTCATTCCGATCCAGTGCATTAAACGAAAGAGCCACACCACAAGGATGTCCTGCAAGCTTAAACTTCACTAAATCCAACGATTGATCCACCACACGCAATTGCCAGTTATTCTTCTCCGCGTGATTAAGCAAGTACTTAATCAAGGTTGAAGCTGAAAGACCGGCTCCTAAAAGCAAAATTCGTTTCATACCCTTTAAATCTGTTACGAAATTAACTCAAATCACCGAATTCATAGTTCGAATTAACCTTATTTAAATTGAAAAGCTAAAAGAAGATGTGGAAAACAAAAAAGCCTCTTAAAAAAAGAGGCTTTTTGTTCAATATTTCAAAAAATGAATTATTTCAATTCAGAAAGTTTGAATGATTTTCCGTGCATTGAACTCGTAACTTTAAACCAGGTCTTTCCACAGTTGCTTCCATCCAAAAACTTAATCTCCGTGCCCTCACTGTAGCTGAATCCTTTTGATGCACCTGCACTGATATAGTTATGTCCACCATTCACACAGTACTTGTACTCTGATGATGAATCATTAATCACCTTAAACTCAATATTTCCAAGTACTTTCTCCGTAGAATTTGAAGTCGCCGAAGTAAATGACTGAATTCCCAACGCTCCAACAAATGCCAATGTTGCAAACGCAGAAATTTTGATTAGTTTTTTCATAGTAAAAATTTTTTGGTGTATAAATATATGAAAACTGACTTTAAAACTCTAAAAAAATTATTTGGTTGCGTCTACAGCGAACATTAATACCAATTTTCCTGTAGAATCATACACATTGAGTACCTGTTCTGCAAAATCGACTGTTAATCCCTTGCTGTTCAGGATTTCCATAAAGCGTTTTTCAGTTGTTGCAACCAACTCATCTGCACAAAGCATTTTTGTCGACATCACATTTGAAAACTCAACCGTATTTCTGGTTGTTGTCATCCCGCCTGAAATGCGGTTACAGCCATTGCTCCCGGTAAAAGAGTTTGTAGCCATATCCATTTTAATTCCTGCTTTTGAATTCTTTACGGAAACACCGTCTATCTGAATCAATTTCAACTCTTGTTGATTGAAATAATTCCAGGGCGTTTTTTCCGGTCTTCCGCCAGACATTGCTCCGGGATCTTCCGGATTCGGTTTGATTGCCAATTCAAAAGCAAATACTTCCTTTTTCTTTGCAGTCCAGATCATTTTTCCATCCTTGTGGGAAATCTTAAATGACTTTTCAGAAATAGAGCTTAAAAACTCTCTTTCAATTTCCATTTGTGCGTCTTGGCAAGCCATTAACGTTGAACCGCCAACCTTCACGGAAATCTTGCTTTGTTTCTTGTTCAATTTCACTGCGCTGAAAAAACTGTTACATCCGCTTCTTCCGGAAATGCGTTTAAAAACACTGTCAAATGACAACGAAACATTCGCATTGGTCAGATCTTTCCCATTCATACGGATTACGCGATAAACAGAACCTTCGTCTCCACTGATTTTCGGAGTAACTGAAATGATCTTATCCAATTTGTAGATGTACTTTGACAAATCCTGCGGAACTGGTTCCGGACGAGGTGTTTCGATCACATCAATCACATATCTGTTTCCCGGTTCGTAGTTAAATCCGGCAATGCGTTCGTAAAACAATTCCCAGGTTTTAGAACCATCTCTCTGAACCTGAAAACAAGTTTGCGCCATCATTCGGCGACATGGAACACACTCCTCCTTCACAACCATACGAATCTTTTTCTGACTGAAACTAACTGGTGTCAATCCGAAAATGCTCAAGGCAACAATTAAAAACCCTTTCATCTTGTATATTTTTCCGAAAGATAAATCAAATTCTAAGCCAAACTCCGATTTTCTGTCAAAAGTATCAGCCAATTTTTGTTTAACCGGAAATTAAAAAGCATTTGAACAATCTGGAAATGAACGGCCTAGGATCGGAGATTCGGATTCCCTCTTTTCAGACATTCTTTTTTGACTTACATCAAATTCAACGCCCTATTCAGGTTTTTTTAAAGAAACTTCAAAAAGATTCTGAATCTTCGCTGAAAGCATTCAGTAAGAAACTGATTGCCTTCATACTACAAATTTGACCAAACAAAAAACGTTATGAGAAATACTATTAGCTCCGGAATAGTAATTGTTTGTTTACTTATTTCCTTTACAAACTACGGACAACCTCCATGCACTTCCGGTCCGCCATCAGCAAGTGATAATTGCGCAACAGCTCCCGTAATAGCATTGAATGGTGTGTATTGTGACAACACCTGCAGCTATACCGCCAATGACGCCTTGTGGTTCAAGAACAGTAATGTATTCTGCAGCTCGGTGGCCAAACAAACTGTAGAAAACAACAGTTTCTATCTATTTCAGGCAACGGCTTCTTCCGTAAGTCTCACGATTTGTACACTGCCCGGATGCACCAACAAGGGAAGCATTATAGGAGCATCAGGAATTCAGGCTCTGATCTTTAATTTTCCTACAGCAAACGGAATCGGAACCTGCGGTTCGGGTGCGATTAACGGATATTACTGCCTGAAACAACTCAGCGGAACGGATTGCAGTTCCTGCGGAAACCCGAAAGGATGTGTAAGCACCACCGTTTCCGGATTGACAAGCGGGAAATTCTATTACCTCATGATCGACGGCTATGAAGGCGATTGCTGCCCCTTTGAAGTCCAGTTTACATCGAATGTTTCATTGCCAATCGAATTGTTAAACTTTTACGGGGAATCCGGCACTTCCGGAAATGAGCTCCGGTGGCAAACAGCCAGCGAACGAAACAACAGTCATTTTGAAATTGAACGCAGCATTGACGGAACACATTGGATCAAAATAGGTTCGAAACAAGGAGCAGGCAACTCAACCAGCCTGCTGTCCTACTCTTTTCCGGATCGGGAACCAGATGCAAACCTGACTTATTATCGTCTGAGACAAATTGATTTTGACGGGAATTATTCATTCAGCAATATCATCTCCATTCAGGGAAGCCCGTTCAATGGCGTTACATTCTCTCCAAATCCTGTGGACGATCTTTTGGAAATCCGGATAAACGCTTCAAAAAAGGGATTGTACGCAGCTACTTTTATTTCCATACTCGGTGTTTCCATCGAAAAACAATTTCAGCTGGAAGAAGGAAATAATCTCCTGAGATTGGATTTATCTGACGAGCTATCCGGCGGGATTTACCTTTTAAAAATCACGAATGAATCCGGTTTGGTTCTCAGTTCCGGAAAGCTGATTAAGAATTGATTTGAGAAACTACTTCCCAATACAAAACTTGCTGAAAATATTCGCCAGCAGGTCGTCTTCTGAGATTTGTCCGGTGATGCTTCCCAGCCAGAACATTGCCTGACGGATATCCATCGCTACAAAATCTCCGGTAATATTGGTTTCCAGGCCCCATTTCGCTTTCTCCAACGAATCTTCGGTTTTTTGCAGCGCATCCAGATGGCGCGCATTCGTTACGATTGTGTCGGATTGTGTATTGAAAGATCCCAGAATCTGAGTCGACAACCATGTTTTCAATTCTTCGATACCGCTTCCGTTCTTAGCACTGATTGGCAAAAACGGCGTATTAAAAGTCCACGGATTGTTCAATTGATCCGGCCGCAAATCGTATTTATTTCCCAAGACCAAAAAGTGTTTTCCGGGATAAGTTTGCGCCTGCTCATCTGCCCAACGTCCGGTTTCTTCGGAATTCATGGATAAATGCCCTTCTTCGGAAGACTGATCGGCACTGAAGTCGCTCAACATCAAGACAATTTTTGCCTGTTTGATCTTATCCAGAGAACGCTGAATTCCCAACGCTTCGATTTCTTCTGCTGCTTCATCCCGGATTCCGGCTGTATCAATTAAGCGAAACAAAATCCCGTCGATATTCAGAATTTCTTCAATCACATCACGGGTTGTGCCGGCAATGTTGCTCACGATGGCGCGATCTTCACCCAAAAGCTGATTCAAAAGAGTGCTTTTCCCGGTATTCGGTGCGCCAACAAGCGCCACAGGAACTCCGTTCTTCAGCACATTTCCCAATTCAAAAGACTGAATCAGTTTGCGAACATAAGCCAGTACTTCGGTGACCAAAGCGAGCAACTCTCTTCTGTCGGCAAATTCCACATCCTCTTCCGCAAAATCGAGTTCCAATTCAACGAGCGAGGCAAAATGAATGAGTTTTTCGCGTAAGTCAGTCAATTCGGTGGAAAAAGAACCCCGCATCTGATTCATTGCTACTTCATGCGAACGGGCAGATTCAGAAGCGATCAAATCCGCGACCGCTTCAGCCTGACTTAAATCCATTCTTCCGTTCAGAAAAGCACGCATCGTAAATTCTCCGGGTTGCGCCAATTCACAGCCATTTGCTAAAAGCAAGTTGATAATTTCCTGCTGAATAAATACAGACCCATGACAGGCAATTTCAACCGTGTTTTCTCCCGTAAAACTATGTCCTTCATGGAAAATCGTTGCAACCACCTCATCCAAAACAGAACCGTCGGCCTTTTTCAAACGCACAAAATGCGCACTGTGAGAAGCCGCATCAGCGTAAGACTTACCGGAAATCCGATCCAGAATAGAAATTGCATCCTTGCCCGACATACGGATCAATGCAATTGCCCCCATTCCGGGAGCTGTAGATAAAGCGCAAATGGTTTTTGGAGAAACACTCATGGTGCAAAGTTACAAAGAAAAAAGCCGATCCTTCATGTTCGGACCGGCTCTTCGGGAAGGTTTTACCCTTGTTTCTTTTCAGTATTTCAATTACAAATCTCTTCTGCGCAGGATGAAATAAGTGATTGCAAAGCAAAGTACTACATAAAAACCCGCCAGCAACAATTGTTCATTCAAACTCAAGATGAAAGCATTTGCTCCTTTTTCGCTCGAATTCAAAATGGCTTTGAAAAACGGGATCGGGGTCAGATCGGCATACACTTTCAATGGGAAGAACGTATACATTTGTTTGGAAATGATGTTTCCGACAATGGATTCAACCGGGAAATACAGAATAAATGTAACGATCGCAATAGCCGGTCTTTTAACCAAAATGGCGAACAGGAAAGCAAAGCTGAAATACCCGATTGTTTGCACAAAATACAAGGCAATGAGATGAATGTTTTCAAAAATATCCGTATTCGAAGATTCGATCAACCCAATCACCAAACCACATAAAAATGTATAAAGGGTTGCGATGGTACTCAGGAAGACAACAAATACAAATTTCCCCAGAATAACCTGATGTTTGGTAGAACCTTCAATGATATTCTGACGCATGGTTTTGTATTGGATATCATTCGTGGTGATAATTACCACCAAAACCGCCAGCAGTATATTGAAAAAGCTTGCGCTAAACGTGATGAAACTCCATATATGAGGGAAATCTAATGGATTATCCTGCGTGAAAATCATTTTCAGATCCGGCTCATGCTGAAAGAAAAAGTTCATGAAATACATCCAGGATGGTACGATCAACATGTAAACCGCAAACAAAATTTTCAGCGTTTGAAACTTTCTTAGTTTCGCATATTCAAGTGCTATAATATTTCTCATAACTTCATTCTTTCGAGGAAAATAGTTTCCAGGCTTTTCTGATAAGCATGTAATTCGGAAAGGTAAATCCCTTGTTCAACTATTAATTGGTTCAATCTCGCTCCTGAAACTCCTTCTTCCAGTTCTACCAGCAACGAGTCATCTGTTTTATCCAAAATCTTCACTTCCGAAATTTTGTTCAACACCTGAATCAGCTGTTCCGGATTTTCCGCCATCAATTTGTAGGATTTTCGCTGAATCAACAGGTCTTTCATGGTTCCGTTATAAACCATTTCTCCTTGTTTCAACATCACCACATGTGAACAGATCTTCTGAACTTCATCCAGAATATGTGATGCCAAAATGATGGTTTTTCCTTGTCCGGCAATGTTCAGGATCAGTTCACGCATTTCTGCAATCCCTTCAGGATCCAATCCGTTGGTAGGCTCATCCAGAACCAATACTTCCGGATCTGTGAGAATAGCTGAAGCTACTGCCAATCGTTGTTTCATTCCCAAAGAATAGGTTCTGAAAGATCTTTTTCCGCGATCCGCCAGATCTACATATTCCAACACTTCCCGGATACGCTCTTTGGGGTTCTTCAAACCTTTGATCGTTGCCGTAACCCTTAAATTATCATAGGAATTCAAATAGGGATAAAAATTCGGTGTTTCAAGCAAACATCCGATCCGGAGTCTGTTGCTGTCTTTCTGACCATTTCCAAACCAGGAGAAAGATCCCTGCGTGGGGTGCAAAATTCCCATCAGCATGGCGAGGGTGGTTGTTTTTCCGCTTCCGTTTGGACCCAACAATCCGTAAACATTCCCCTTTTTGATATCAAAAGACACACTTTTTACGGCATCTACCTGCTTGTATGATTTCGATAGGTTATTAACTTCAAGAATAATGTCAGACATAAGTTCTGTTTTTTACAAAACTAAAAGAAACCGGCAACTGAAAATTAAAATTTAGTACAGGAGGTGAAATTTGAATTATGAATGTCGAATTACCAATGCCGAACAATCCCTAATCCGGCATGACTTCACACACTTGTAAAACAACATCCGAAAAAACGAGCAACAAAAAAACGGAAAATACCTTCCCATCCCTCAAGTATGGATCAAGCATAGGTTAAGCTTAGATAAAGTATAAAAATGTTATAGATTTAACGTTTAGTTTTAGCGCCTTTAAGCCATTTTTGAACTTAAATCACCCTGTTTTCGTCTCAAGATCTTGATTCTACAGCCTTAGTGCTAGTTCTTCTTGCTCCACCTCGCTTCCCAAATATGGGAAGTATCTAAAAAAGAATGCGTAATTATTTAAGAACGCTTGTCCTGAAAGAAATCGATCATCAGTTGTGCGCATTCTTTTTCCATCGGGCCTTTTGACACTAAGGTCTTCGGATGATACAATTCATTCTGGAAACGACCTGCTCCGCGTTTTTCATCTCTGCTGGCAAAGACGATTTTATCCAGCTGCGACCAATAAAGCGCACCTGCACACATCACGCACGGTTCAAGCGTCACATACAAGGTACAATCCTTCAGGTATTTTGCTCCAAGGTATTCCGATGCTGCGGTAATTGCCTGCATTTCTGCGTGCGCCGTTACATCGTGAAGGCGCTCCGTTAAATTGTGCGCCCGCGCTATGATCTGATTATTCACCACGACAACTGCTCCCACGGGAATCTCACCCAATTCGAAGGCTTTTTGCGCCTCCATGTAGGCCTGACGCATGAAATATTCATCGTTGTAAGGAGAAATCATGGCTTATCTATCGATAGAAACTTCAAAGGTCTTGGTCCAGTATTTTCCGGTCATATACAATTTCTTTGTCAGCTTGTTGTATGCGATTCCATTCAATACATCTCCGCCATTCTTTCCGCGGACAACCAATTCATTTGCGTCAATTTCTTCTAAAACACGACCGGTAGTCGGTTCGATCACTAAAACAGTTCCGGTCATATAAACATTCGCGTATATTTTTCCATCGATGTATTCCAACTCATTCAGGTTTGTTCTCGGACCTTCCTTATCGTATACTTCAATGGCGCGAATTGCCTGAAAGGACTTCGGATCGCGGAAAGTAATACGTTCAGAACCATCCGACATCATAATCACTTTTCCGTCATTACACAATCCCCAACCTTGCCCGACATACTTGAATTCATCTTTCAAAACCATTGTTTTCTTGTCGTAAACAAAGCATTTGCCGTTCTGCCAGGTAACCTGATATACCAAATCTCCCAAAATCGTGATTCCTTCTCCGAAATGAGTCGGGTCCAGACCTATTTTAGGTTCGATAAACTTTCCTGTTTCCAAAGAAATCGGCCCGACCAGCGTTTTCCCCAATTGCCCCGGATCACCCGTTCCTTCATACAACTGGTTTCCGTCGAATTCAAAACCTTGTGTGTAATTCTCCTGATTGTGCGGATATTCCTTTACGATCTTTACAAATCGTATCTCAGGCAGGATATTTGAAACAACACGAACGTTGATTCCATTCTCCAAAGACGTTCCATCCTTAAAAGTAGATCGAAGCACCAAAGGTCTCGTCCCAACCCCATAATAATTTGTCTGCATGGCAACGGTTCTCATTTGAGGCTTCGGGTTATTCCAGGTTTCAAAGATTGAATCGTTATAAAGCAACTCCACTTTCACCATTCCTTCCGGAATCGAAAATTTTACGGGAACTTCTGTTCCGTATTCCACCTGGATGTTTCCGGGAGTTTCAAACTTCGCCATTGGCGTATCTTCCGGTTCTTCACTCGAATTATTGATCAGCGGAACAATAACGAATGCCGCAACAACCAAAATAAGCAGAATAATGATTCCGTATTTTTTCATAGTTAAATGAGTTTCATAATTTCCGAAGCATCTATTTCACTGTGTGTAGCGGAATAAATAACTTCCCCGTTATTCATCAGTATTGCCTGAGGAGATTGATGCTGAACGTTTGTCATTTCTGCAATCTCGTCAGATAAAGGTCTATAAGCTAACAAATCCAGGTAAACGCAAACTGCCTTTTCCGGATCCATTTTATTTTCAAATCGGTTGAGTGCCATGGAGGAAATACTGCAACGCGTACTGTGTTTGAACAGCAAAACGGGTTTCTCATCAGATGAATCAACTAATTCACGCAATTGCTCTGAACTGGTCAGTTTCACCCAGGAAAATTCTGTTTTTTGCTTACTCGAAAAAAGTCCCATCTTAGAAATTCACTCCTTTAAATTGTTTCAGGAAACGCACGTCATTTTCAGAATACAATCTCAGATCGTTTACTCTGAATTTCAATTGAGCAATGCGTTCGATTCCCATTCCGAATGCAAAACCGGTGTATACTTCCGAGTCAATGCCGGAAGCTTCCAACACATTCGGGTCAACCATTCCGCAACCTAAAATTTCCAACCAACCGGTGTATTTACACACATTGCATCCTTTCGAATTACAAATTGTACAGGAAACATCCACTTCTGCACTTGGTTCCGTGAACGGGAAGTATGAAGGTCGAAGACGAATTTTAGCTTTATCTCCGAACAGGGATTTCGCAAAGTAATCCAGCGTTTGTTTCAAATCTGCGAAGGATACATTTTTATCGATGTACAATCCTTCTACCTGATGGAAAAAGCAATGCGCACGAGCAGAAATCGCTTCATTCCGGTAAACCCTTCCCGGAGAAATTGTCCGGATCGGCGGAGTGGAAGATTCCATCACACGCACCTGAACGGAAGAAGTATGCGTTCTCAAAGCCATTTCGCGTTCTCCTTTTTCAATGAAGAAAGTATCCTGCATATCTCTTGCCGGGTGTTCCGGCGGGAAGTTCAATGCAGAGAAATTGTGCCAGTCATCTTCGATTTCCGGTCCTTCCGAAACAGAATAACCGATACGTTCAAAAATGGAAATGATTTCGCTGCGAACAATGGAAAGCGGATGTCTTGCACCAAGCGGAATCGGTTCTGCCGGTCTTGTAACATCTACATCAGAGTCGGAGCTTTGTGTATTTTCAAAACTTTCTTTGGAGATCTGCCACTTTTCTTCTGCCAGCAAACGCAAGCCGTTCAAAAGCTGCCCAACTTCCTTTTTTTCCTCATTCGGAACGCTTTTCAACTCTCCGAAAAGATTCTTCAATTCTCCTTTTGACCCTAAAAAATGAATACGGAATGCCTCAACAGCATTTAAATCCGTTAATGCATAATTTTCAATAGCTTCCTTAGCTGCAGCGATTTGCTCTTTCATTATTTTGTAACAACCTTTTGGGGTTTCTAAACGTCTATCTAAAAAAATATTACCGAAAATGTAACTTTTTCTTTTAATTTGATGTTTAAAAACATACTTTTTCGAGCAACGAAGTTACGAAATTGTGGAGAATCAGATTATAATCGCAAAAAGATTATATTTACAACGAAAAAAAATAACACTATGAACAAAATGGTACGTAAAATTGGATATTTCTCCTTGCTTTCAGTGCTTTTGGTATTGAGCTCCTGTAAAAAGGACCCTTCAATCCTGAAGGTTTTCGTGCGTTCATCAAACAACGAATTAGTGAACAATGCAAAGGTTATTCTTATTGCTGACGTTAATTCAGAACCTGCTACACCTGAATATGTGGATACTGTTCAAACAAACTCCTCGGGTTTTGCCTACTTCGATATGGAAGAATTTTTTAGCTTACTTGGAAAGAAAGAGACGACAGGATACTTCGACGTATTGGTAAAAAGAGACACTTCTCAGGGATCAGGATACATTCGTTGCAGAGCCCACATTACAAATGTCCTAACTGTTCATCTCCAATAACATTGAAAAACATGAATATAATAATTAAATCAGCATTTTATGGAGCCCTGGTTGTTGGAATGGGTGTCGTTTTCTCTTCTTCAGGTTGTAGAAAAAAGAAAGACACTACAGCCATCATCTATGTTGTAGATGCTCAGAATGAACGAGTTGCCGGAGCACAAGTTGTACTTAAGGGTGAATCGACTGTTACACCTTCCCCGCCGGTAATTTTATTTGACACAACACTATCGGATGGTTCCGGTGTAGCGATTTTCAACTTCAATGATGTCTACCAACTTGGACAAGCAGGAGTAGCCGTTTTAAATATCGAAGCACGAAAAGATGCTTTAAGCGGACAAGCTATTATTAAAATCGAACAAGAAAAAGATAACGAAGAAACTGTATTCATCCAGTAATTCTTTAGTATAGAAGGCTTAAGCCCCGACATTCTGAAATATTCGGAAGTCGGGGTTTTTTATTCATTGAGAATTTTGAAAAAAAAATTCACAGAGCCATTTCATTCATTTGCCCCCGATTCTTAAGAGAGAATGTTCGAGATTTGGAAGACAAACTTATCACTATTATGATAACACGAACTGTTTTAACCCTGACAATAGGAATAGCTTTAGTAAGCATCGGCTCTTGCAGAAAGAAAGCCGACACAATTGCTAAGATCTATGTTCTGGATCAGACCAACAGCCGTGTTGCCGGAGCAACAGTAAAACTTGTCGGAGAAGATACTGGAGGTAATCAACCACATGGTTCATTAAGAGATCCAAAAGTAGCAACGACTAATGATAAGGGTGAGGCCATTTTCAATTACAACGATATCTATCAGTTGGGGCAATCTGGTGTCGCCGTTTTTAAAATAGAAGCAAGCTTGGGTGGTGCCGTTGGTAACGGCATCATCAAAGTGGAGCAGGAAGAAACTACTGAAGAAACGGTGTTTATTCCGTAATTAATTATAAAAAGTCGGGGCGAAAAATTTTTCGCCCCGACTTTTTTTATTCTACTAGTTCGTAATTCGTTTTCTTTCCTTTTACGATTGCGGGAATCCCCGATTTCAACCACAAAGGCTCCGACTTATTGAGCAGGTAATAATCAAAGAACTGACGCATCCGGATACTCAAATCCATTCTATTGGCAGGTTTCATCAGGTTGTGATCGTCTCCGTTATAATTCAGCAGCCAAACCGGTTTCTGAAGCCTGCGAAGACCTGTATACAATTCGATTCCCTGATACCACGGAACTGCCCCGTCTTCGTCGTTGTGCATGATCAACAACGGAGTTTTCACTTTCGGCAACCCAAACAAAGGACTGTTTTCGACATACAATTCAGGAGATTCCCAAATGGTTTTCCCGATTCTGCTTTGTGAATGCTCGTATTGGAACTGACGGCTGTAGCCGGATCCCCAACGGATTCCTCCGTAAGCCGAAAACATGTTGCTCACAGGTGCACCCGCCATTGCCGCCGCAAAACGATCTGTCATCGTAATTAACTGTGCCGTTTGGTAACCTCCCCAGCTTTGTCCCTGAAGCCCCATTCTCTTCGAATCAATATTTGAATATTTCTTCAAAACCGCATCCGTTCCACTCAAAATACAATCGTAAGCACTGTTTGCCGGATGTCCGGGAGTGTAGCGAATGTCCGGAATGAAGACAACATATCCTGCAGATGCATATTCTGTCGGGAAAATGATTGATGCTGTTGGTTTAGGGGCATAATGATTGTGGATCTGATCTGAATAGGTTTCATAAAAATACACCAGTAAAGGGTATTCCTGATTCGGATCGAAATTTTCCGGTTTGTAAAGCAATCCTTCCAAAGGAATTCCCGAATAGCTGTTCCATTTGATCAATTCCACCGTCGACCAATTGTATTGGCTTTGCTGCGGGTTTGCCCATGAAATCTGCGAAATATTTGCTCCGGGTTTTGTGGTCGAAAACAAATCAGGGAAATCGCTGTTGGAAGACTTGTTAAACAAAATACGGTCGCTTTTCTTCGACTTGTAGAAATTGTAATAGCTGTGTCCAGAACCCGAAATCAATTCGAATGCAGGATTGGCAAAAGAACCTTTTACGCGATACACATCCATCATCTTAGTTGTTTTGCTGAAACGTGTCAGAACGGTGTTTTCAGGATAGTAGCGAAGGGAATCCGGATTCAGGTTGTACAACACATAATTGTAATTGGTATCTGTTTCCGAATTCTGAAGAATACTTGTGATTGGTCGGAGGGACTTTTGTTTCAGGTCGTAAGATAAAAGATCTTTGTCCGATTGAATCAGCACGTTTTGATCGTTTGGACCCCAACCGATGATTCCCTGTGGCAAATCTTCATAAATCTGTCCGTTCTTATCTTCGATCAACGTACCTTTCCATCCGCAGGTGATGCATTCTTCTACCTGAGAATCCACATTCATCAGATAGTAATTTTTGGTAATATCGTTCCAGAAAACAAAATACTCTCCGTTCTGTGATAATGAAGGCCGGGAATACAATTTATCACGCAGAGGCGTAATCTTTCCGTCCTTGACCTGAATCAGGTAATAATTATCCGGATTCGGGAAAGTCCAGGTTGCAAAGCGATAAGCTGCATCACTGCTTGCCAGAATCACCTGCTGAGGATATCTCTCAGATGTGTACAAATTCAGGGAATCGGAACCCAATTGAGTCGTTGTTCCGGAATTGAGGTGATATACCGCCAGATTCGTTCTGTTCTGATCGCGTTTCAATTCCACCAATTGCTGCGGCTGCAAACGATCATCTTTCCAGTGCCACAAATCTACTTTCGCTTTTTCACTTTCCAACACCGTATCCTTGAACGGTTTTTCAGGTCTGTCTGCCACTCCGAAAAACACTTCCGAATCATTGTTGTTGAGATATGGCTTAAAATTGGAAGAAAGCACCTCATCGTTATCGAAAACAACTGCCGTATCGACTAATTGTCTGAACTCTTTCGAAGCAGGCTGAATCATGAACAAAGACCAGCGTTTATTAGAACTCGTATCAACTGTCGCCAAACCTAAAAGCGTGTTGTTTTTTCCCGAAAAAGTCAGTCCGGAATATTCTGTAACGCGTTTTTTACTGCTCCAGAGATCTTTCCCCGAAAGATTGTAAATATTCAGTCGCAGGGAATCTTTTTTGAATTTTTCCTGCTGTACAAAAAGCACATATTGTCCGTCTTTGCTCACTTCAAACTGAGTGACATTCTTGAAACATTTCTTTTCCTTCGAATCCAGGCTGATCACCGTCAAAAGCTTTCCGTCTGTTTTGATCTTGCCTTTTTTCTTCTCCTGCTTCTTTTCCTTTTTATCTTCTTTTTTGGTCAAATACGCTTTCGGCCATTCGTTTTTATTGGACGTGAAAGCAAGTGTATTTCCTTTTTCAGAGAGACGGAATTCTTTCAATTGACTGAATTTCACCAGTGAATCCTGGCTCAAAAACCAAATTCCCAAGGAATCTTTCGGCCATTTTTCTTTATTCACTTTTGCTAATTCCACTTTGCGCAGCGTGTCGAAACCGGGGTGAATTTTAAATGAAATCACATTTCCTGTTCCTTCAAATCTCGGTTCATATCCTCTTGCAACCGAATCCTTTTTCCCTGTTTCCAGATCAACCGCAAACAAGAATCCATCGCCGCGATAAGGTTTAACGGAATAAACTGCGAATCTGCCATCCTGAGAAAGCTGAACGTCTCCTACCCTGTTCCAGGAATTATAAACCTCCGGCCCAAGTATTTTCTTTTGCCCGAAGACACTTGTTCCAAACAACATCACAATCAAAAGACTGAATCCTACTGAAGCTTTCATCAAAACGAAATAATTTTAAACCAAAGCTTAAATATAAATACTTAATTTGTGACGCAAATAATAAAACCGATGATACTGAAAAAAGGAACGATGCTCACAATCAACTTATTTTGAGAATTCCGGCTTTCAGCACCTTGTTATTATCCTTCAAAAAACGACACTTTTCCGTAAATTGATCAGGTAATACCGGCAGGAATCAAACTTTAATTCATGAAAATTCCATTTCTTATTCTTCTGTCATTCGTGACCATGCAGTTATCTGCTCAGCACAGTACTATTTTTCCGCAGCCAAACAACGTAGAACAAACTTCAGATTCTTTTACTTTCAATGGTCAGCTGAAACTGGAAAACAATGAGGATACAAAAAAACTGTATCCGTATTTTCATGAGTTGTTTGAGAAAGATCATGGCATTCATTTAGCCTTGAGCGATCCGAAAGATGCCTCTGTTCATTTACAGCGAATCAACACATTTGTCTATACGGAAGGCTATCAATTAACGGTTTCAAACAAGGGAATCGACATTCAATACAGCAATTATCAAAGTCTTTGCAATGCTCTGCAAAGTCTGAATCAACTCATTCAGAATCCGAATACGCTTGGCGGGATTCGTATTTCGGACGAGCCCGCTTTTTCCTACCGTGGAGTTCATTTGGACTGCAGCCGTCATTTCTTCACCATCGCAGAAGTGGAAGGATTTATCGATCAAATTGCCCGACTGAAATTCAATCGTTTTCACTGGCATTTAACAGACGATCAGGGTTGGAGAATCGAGATCAAAAAGTATCCGAAACTGACTTCTGTCGGAGCATGGAGAGACAGCACACTGATCGGTCACTTCAGCAAACAACCCATCGAATACGAACATAAAAGATACGGCGGATTTTACACGCAGGAAGAAGCAAAACACCTGGTGGAATACGCCAGAATCCGTGGAATTGAAATTATCCCCGAAATCGAAATGCCGGGGCACGCACGGGCAGCTTTGGCCGCTTATCCGGAATTGAGCTGTACGGAAAAACAGCTTCCGGTGGTCGGAACCTGGGGAGTTTTTGACGATGTTTTCTGTTCACAGGATAAAACAAGAGCCTTTTTAAAAGATGTTCTGGATGAAATCATTGAGATTTTCCCGTCGCCGGTCATTCATATCGGTGGAGATGAATCACCGAAAATCAATTGGGATAAATGCGCGAAATGCAAAGCCGTTATGGAAGCAAATCACATTCATAACACGCATGCACTTCAAAGCTTTTTCATCACGGATATCGAAAAACACCTCAATTCCAAAGGAAGAACCATTATCGGTTGGGATGAAATCCTGGAAGGCGGTTTGGCTCCGAATGCACAAGTGATGTCGTGGCAGGGAATGGAAGGCGGAATTGCAGCTGCAAAGCAAAAACATCAAGTGGTAATGACTCCGACTTCTTATTGCTACTTCGATTACTACCAAAGCGGACATCCTTCCGAGCCTTTGGCAATCGGCGGTTATCTGCCTTTGGAAAAAGTGTATCAATTTGATCCTACAAAAGGAATTGAGAATGAATACAAACGTTACATTTTAGGAGGACAGGCAAATCTTTGGACGGAGTATATTTCAACGATGCAGGCTGTCGAATATCAAATCTTTCCGCGTTTGGTTGCCATGTCGGAAGTTCTGTGGAATCGAAGCAAGCTTCCTTATAACACTTTTGTAGAGGCTTTATCGACCATTTACCTCCCACAATTGAAAAAAGACGGGATCAATTTCTCAACTTCCTTTTTGGATCCTGCTTTGAAAGCAAAAGCTTCAGCAACCGGAATCGATTACGACCTTTCAAAACCGGTAGATGAAGTAAGCTTTTACATCAATAACGAAGTCGTTAATTCCCTATCAATCCAAAGCACCAATACGGCAAAGACACAATCTCTCGAAGTTCATTCCCGTATCGGAAACCAGGAATTGAGAACCTGTTCTTATCGTTTCACTTCACATCTGGCTTTGGGGAAACCGGTTGTATTCGGCACAAAACCACATGAAAAATACAATCACAATGGAAATTTAGGACTCACAGACGGCATTGTAGGCGGAAAGCCGTGGAAAGGCAACGAATGGCTGGGTTTCAATGAAGACACCATTCAATTCACTCTGGATCTGGAAACGGTAACCAAGTTCAACAGCATCCGAATCGGAACACTGAATGATCCGGGATCGTGGATTTACCGTCCGGAAAGTTTTCAGATTCAAGTCAGTTCCAATGGCAAAAAGTACAAAAACCTTGCTGTTGCCAAATTGAACGGAGATTTGATCGAGGTGGAGAAAAAAATGAAAGCACGCTTTGTGAAAGTGACGATTTTCAATAAAGAAGTGATTCCGCAAGGACAAACCGGCGCGGGATTCACACCATGGACATTTATCAACGAACTCATCCTATCCAAATGAAAATAGAAATCTGCGTCGGCACATTGGAAGCCGCAAGAATTGTAAGTAAGCAAAAAATTGACCGGATAGAAACCTGTATTGCTTTGGAACAAGGCGGATTGACTCCTTCCGGGGCAATGCTTTCATGGATTCACAATACTTTTCATGTGGAACAACACGCCCTGATTCGTGTCAGAGCGGGAGGTTTTGTTTACAACTACGATGAAATGGTGGTGATGCGCGACCAGATTCTGGAATTGAAGAATTCAGGAATCACAGGATTTGTAGTTGGTGCATTGACCTCTGACTTCAAATTGAATTTAGAAGCACTGGAAACATGGAAACGGACAGCACCTCAGCTGGATTTCACCTTTCACCGGGCATTCGACAGTATTCCGGATTGGAAAACGGCTATGGATCAACTGATCAAAATGGGATTCAAACGCATCCTGACAAGCGGTTCCGACCAAAATGTTTCTCAAGGTATGAACCGTTTGAAAGAATTGGTTTCCTATGCAAACGGACGAATCGAAATCATGGCCGGAGGCGGTGTAAAAGAAGAACTGATTCCTGAATTAAAAGCTGCCGGAGTAGATGCCATTCATTTTTCGGGAACCTCTGCAGTAACAGTAGAATCAGGAACCGCTTTCGAAGAAAACCTGCTCTTGCCAGATGAAAATAAACTCAGTGCTATTTTAGCAGCCATTCAGGCATAATCATCCTGAGAATCCTTGCCTTTTAGGCGAATAAAAAATCCCGGCTCCTTTATTGGAAACCGGGATTTTCTATTTTTAAATCGATCTTAATTCTTAATCAACTTGAAGGATTGAATGGAATTTCCAACTTCAATGTTCAGGAAGTAAACACCCTGAGCTTCCGTTGAAATGTCAAATGTCAAACCATTTGTTGTCTGTGCTTTCTCTTCACGCACCATTCTTCCCGTTACATCACGAATCACAAAAGACTTCAGATTTACTTCCTTGTTGAAAGAAACCGTAATCTTTCCGTTCGACGGATTCGGGTAAATCGATACATCTTCGAAGTTCAGGTCATCAATTCCAAGATTTGTGATATTCACACAAGAACTTGTAGACGAACAAGCGCCAACCGTAACAGTAACCGAATATGAACCATTCGAGCCAGGAGTAAACGATTGTGATGTTGCACCAGCAATCGGGCTATTTCCTGTTGAACAATTCAACCATTGGTATTGCGCACCATTCTGAGCTACCGATATTGTAGCTCCGCTTACAGATGTTGTTGTATTTACAGGAGTTTGTGTAATAGTAATTGATTGACAAGCTCCTCCTGAAACGCAACCTCCCTGACCGCGAACAAAATATGTTCCTGCAGCAGACAGAACCATGGATGTTCCGTTTCCAAGGTTTGTTCCTCCACAAGAACCGGAAGTCCAGTTCCATGCAGTTGCATCATTCAAAGTACCTGCTGTTACAGTAATAGTTGTGTTTCCACCCGGACAAATGGTTGTGTTTCCGGAAAGTGTCGGTAAAGTAGGATTGTTACATGGTACTCCAACCGTAATCGTAAACTTGTTATTGGAAACATCAAAGAAAGTTCCGTTTTCGCACATTACCATGATAATTGCATTGGTAGTAGCCGTGTTCGGTACAGTAACATCCTGAGAACCGTCATTCGGTACATTATTCGCAAGCACCGTAAATGTTACTCCTCCGTCAGTTGAAATCAAAACATCCACATTTGCACAAGCAACCGGTGCAACATCTGTGTTTGCTACAGACCATGTTACCGTTTGTGTTGTATTTCCCTGCCAGGTAATTCCTGTTGCAGAAGGATAATTTACGATGAATGGTCCAGCCGAAGTTGTTGTTGTGATTACCAAATCTGCATGATCATTACAACCTCCGTTTGCCTCGTTATCACGAACCGTACAACGGAAATTCATTGTTCTGCTTACCGTTGGAATTACTTCCCAGGTAAAAGGTCCGTTTGACATCAAACTTGCAATAGAAGGGAAATAACGTGTTCCGCTTGCAGAAGGAGTTCTTGAACGGAAGTTTGGTCCGTTTGTGGAAGTTGCAACCGGCGGTTGCGTAGAGCTCTGATTATTCATCTGCTCCCAGCAGTAAGTCAATACATCTCCGTCAGGATCTGTAGCTGTAGCAGTCAATGCAAAAGGAGTTCCCGCAGGAATAGTTACATTTCCTACAGTTCCTGTAATCGTAGGAGAAGACTGGCTTGGAATCGGAGAAGAAACAGCACATCCGTTTCCACCTGCGTTAATAAACACGTGCATTTCATTCATATTCACTCCGTGGAAATGGTCATCCGAATTTGCCTGAACATTCTGAGGAGAACAAATTCCCGCATAAGCCATAATAGAACTTCCTGATCCCGGTTCCATTGCTGTTGCACCATTTGCGTTTCCTGAACAAGAACCTGCATTTCCTCTGAAACTGTGATTTCCTGAGAATTGATGCCCCATTTCGTGAGCTACATAATCGATATCAAAAGGATCTCCGACAGGAGCACCTGATCCGGTAACTCCACGCGCTTTATTAGTTGCACTACAAACAACTCCAAGTCCTGCCAAACCTCCGGAGTTTGTTCCGAATACGTGACCGATATCGAAATTGGCAGTTCCGATCACTGTTGTAGTATTATTCTGATTCTGAGTAATCATCGTTCCCGGATTCCCGTTTGTAAATGGATCCGATCCCGAATTCGTATAAATCAATAGGTTGTTATTTGCAATAATCGTCAGAGTTACCGCCAAATCACGCATGTAAACACCGTTCACACGGTTCATAGTCGTTACCTGAGCAGCCTGAGCCAAAACAACAGTTCCACCCTGGAAAGTTGTATATTCTCCCGTCGCTGACAAAGCCAAACGATAAGTTCTCTTTGTACAGTTTCCGAAAGATTTTACCGGATCGTTTTCCTCCACTTCAGTCAGTGAAGCTTCTTCCATCGGGCAAGAGAAAATTTTATCTGTTGTGAAATCTGCTTTTGAATAAACAATGTAATGTTCGATATCACCACCTCCGAAAGAGTACGGATCAATAAACAAGGTTGGTTTTCCCGGAATCAAAGTCATTGCGTGGAAACCTTGTGGTGTTAAGTCGAACTTGACAACTTCACCTGAATTATCGAATGGAATTCCGTCATAAGAACGGATCTCAGGAAATTGAGCTGCCAGGCCTTCCGACATGGTTTCATTTTCATGTACCTGATAAATTCCGAAAGTTCCGTCTGCTCTCGGGATCTTAACAAAAACAGGAATATATGAAGGGTCCGTAATTCGTTTCACCCCTGCCAACTGTTGTCTCAACAATTCGACATCCAAGTGCATCGTCATAAACCTTGTTGGTTTAATATAACGGGTGCCGCTTACGGGAATCTCGCTTTGCGTAATTGTTTTCCAGGTACCATCAACTGTTTTTCCTGATTGAGAGTAAGAAACAGAGCATAAGGATACACTAAGAAAAAATACGCTGGAGAGTAGTATTCTTCTTTTCATAAGTAATAATTTTAAGCCTTGAATTTAGCATTTAATTCTAAAAATTCATGAAAAAATGCTTTTTAACATTCAAATCATCAGAATGTCCTGTTTGGTTTAGCACTCATTTCGAAGACTAATCTGGCTCCGTTTTTCAAATTCTGATAGTTCAATTTGAAATCTTTCATTCGCACACCATTCAGATAAACTGCTTTTACAAACACATTTTTCTCACTTTGATCTTTCACTTCGATGGTAATCTCCGCTCCGTTTTCCAAATGAATTTTAGCTGATTTAACCAAAGGTGCTCCAATATTATAATCATCGGAACCCGGACATACCGGATAAAAACCCAAAGTGCTGAAAATATACCAGGCACTCATTTGTCCGCAGTCGTCGTTTCCGCTCAAACCGTCAATTTTCGGAAGATACTTGGTTCTCAATACCTGCCGGATGTATTTTTGAGTCAAATCCGGTCTTCCAACCCAATCAAACAAGTAAATAACGTGATGTGAAGGTTCGTTTCCATGAACATAGGAACCCATAATTCCTTCACGCGTGATGTCTTCCGTATGTTCAAAATACTTGTCGGCCAATTGCATAGTAAACAAGGAATCCAAATGAGCTGCAAAACGTTTTTTTCCTCCCATCAGTGCAATCATGGAATCTACCTGATGCGGAACATACAAGCTGTAATTCCAGGCATTTCCTTCAATATATCCAGCCTGATGTGTTTCCAAAGGATCAAATTTCTCTATGAAACTCCCCGATTTCAATTTTGCCCTCATAAATCCGGATTTCGGATCGAATACATTTTTGTAGGCTGCACTTCTTTTCGAAAACTCATCATAGATATCCATGCGTTTCAAGCCCAAAGCCAGTTGAGCAATACACCAGTCATCGTAAGCATATTCCAGTGTTTTTGAAACGGAACTCGAGCTCTGATCTTCGGCCACATAACCTAAATCCATATACGAACCGATTCCGTCAAAATAGCGGGTTCTTGCAGTTTGAACGCAGGCATCCAGAGCTTTGTGATAATCGATTCCTTCCAAACCTTTATTGTAAGCATCGGCAATAACCGAAACCGAATGATATCCGATCATACACCAATTTTCATTGGCGTAATGAGACCAAACAGGAAGCATTCTTTGAGCGCTCTGCTCCTGATGAGCCAGCATGGAAAGAACCATGTCGGCATTTCGTTTTCGCTGCACCAGATTGAAAAGCGGATGCAAAGCCCGATAGGTATCCCACAAAGAAAAAGTCGTGTAATTTGTCTGTTGATCCGGATTCGAATGATTCGCAAAATCCAATCCGCGGTAAGATCCCGAAACATCCTGATAAACTGTTGGCCCCAGACATGTGTGATAAACAGCTGTGTAAAAATTGATCAGATCACCTTCATTGAGCATTTCCACTTCATACTTGTTCAGTTCCGTCTGCCACAAGGTTTCTCCTGCCTTCCGGTAAGTATCAAAACTCCAGTTCGGGGTTTCCGTCACCATATTCAATAAAGCTCCTTCCATACTCACATTTGAAAGAGACACTTTCAGGAGCAATTCCTTAGAAGCATCCAGATCAAACTCAAAGAAAGCCCGAAGCTGATTTGCAGACATTTCAGGGAAATTATCTTTCAGATTGAACTTTCTCCAAAAACCCTGATATACTTTTTTTGCCTGAAAATCATCATAACCATAAGATTTAATTGGCTTGGAAAATTCGATCGCGAAATAGACCGTTCTGTTCTTTGCCCAACCGGAAGTTTGCCGGAAACCAATGATATGAAAGGCGTCGACCACACGAACGTAAGTATTTACGTTCTTTCCTTCGTAATTGTAAATCCCGGAAACCAAATCCAGAATAATGTTTGCAGAATCCTGTTCTGAAAAGGTGTATTTGTGAATTCCGACGCGAGTTGTGGTCGTTAGTTCAGCCCGAATCTGATGATCATCCAATAAAACGGAATAGTAATTTGGCTTTGCAATTTCATTTTCGTGATTGTATGCTGAACGAAAACCACTTTTGGGATTGGAAGCCACTCCCGGATTCAACTGCAGTTTTCCACTTGTAGGCATAATGAGTATGTCTCCCAAATCAGAATGCCCGGTGCCGCTGAAATGCGTGTGACTGAAACCAACGATTGTCGGATCTTCGTATTGATATCCCGCGCAGTATTTGTAAACATCCGGATTGTACTTTCCATTGACAGCATATGGTATCGTATCTGTATCCGGACTCAGCTGAACCATCCCGAAAGGAACAGTTGCTCCCGGAAAAGTGTGTCCCATTTTGGATGTTCCGATGAGCGGATTGACGTATTTGAGTTTGTTCTGACCAAAAGCAGAAGCTGATGCAATAAGAATTCCAGAAATCAATAATGAAAACCGCATGAAATTTGATTTTCAACTAAGATACCAATTTGTGTCAGATTTTATACTTAGTGTTACGGACGACTTCTTCCTGATACGCTTCCGTCATGCTCCGGCAGTCGAAGTGATGCAATTGGTTAATTCAAAGTATCCGTTTTCCTTTCTTCAGACAAAATCGTCACCAATCGTTCAACGGTTTACATCAAAACCTCAAATGCTTCACCGTATGTCCGTTATTGATCAATTGTTTCAACGAATCAATTCCAATATTTAAATGAGCATCCACATATCCGGCAGTTACTTTCGAATCACTTTCACTGGTTTTTACTCCTTCCGGTGTCATCGGTTGATCACTTACCAATAGCAAAGCTCCAGTAGGAATTTTGTTTGCAAATCCGACCATGAAAATAGTCGCCGTTTCCATATCAATTGCCATTGCACGGATGCTGCTCAGATATTCTTTGAACTTTTCGTCGTGCTCCCAAACTCTGCGGTTGGTTGTATAACAGGTTCCGGTCCAATAATCAAATCCTGCATCACGGATGGTTGTCGAAATCGCTTTTTGAAGCGCGAAGGCCGGTAATGCAGGAACTTCCGATGGAAAGTAATCGTTACTGGTTCCTTCTCCTCTGATTGCCGCAATGGGTAAGATCAGATCTCCCACTTCACTTTTATTTTTCAAACCACCGCATTTCCCCAGAAACAATACTGCTTTCGGTTTGATCGCCGACAACAAATCCATACACGTAGCTGCTGAAGCACTTCCCATTCCGAAGTTGATAATGGTAATTCCGTTTGCCGTTGCACACTGCATCGGTTTACTTTTACCAATCACTTCCACACCATACATTTCCGCAAATTTCTCCACGTAATTGTGGAAGTTGCACAACAAAATGTATTGTCCGAAGTTTGCCAATTCTTCCCCTGTGTAGCGAGGCAGCCAGTTTTCTACTATTTCTGATTTTGTCTTCATACTGTGATTTCACGTGAATTTAACGAAGAAATTTAAGAAGCCGTGTTATTTTTATGTGAAAATGAGGCTAAAACGATATTGTCCTCCCAACCATTCAAGTTTATAATCCATCCATTTTTACCACCAAGAACACGAAGTTCATGAAGAACTGATTCCAGCTTAAACAGCAAGCATTAAACACCAAAAACCTTGGGTTATTATGTGCTTCGTGGTAAATTCCAAATCAGCATTTTTCTATTTCCGAAGAAAGGTCCAGAAGGTTTTCTTGTTCACTCCCGTGACTTTAATCTGAGGATACAATTCCTGAAACGATGCCGGCACTTTGATTTTCTTCGAATCTTCCCAACGCATTTTAACTCCGAAAGCTTCCTGATTCTCTATTTCCAGATAATCCACTTCCTGTTTGGTATGTGTCAGCCAAAAGAATACTTCCGGATTTTTGTTCGCATATTGATTGGCTTTATAGCGTTCGCTAATCACAAAATTGCGCCACAATTCTTCCACATCGTTGCGAAATTCCAACGGTTGGAAAGCACGAATCAACGCGTTGCGGATTCCGTTATCCAGAAAATAAACCACATGACTTTTCTTCAATTCGTAGCGATGACCGTTGTTGTATGACGAAATCAACACCAAGAGATTCGCTTTTGCAAACAGTTTTACATAGCGTTCAACCGTCTCATTGTCCAGATTGCACTTTTTCCCCAGATCATTGAAACTGATCACTTTTCCGATATTAAAAGCCAAATGACGAAGCAGTTTGATCAGGTTTTCCTTTTTATTGATTCGCTCAGAAGCTCCCAGCTGTGTGAAAATACTTGTTTCGATGATTCCGGAAATGATTGTTTCAGCGTCGTTTTGATTGAGAATAACTTCCGGGTAATAACCGTAAATGAGTCTTTGCTCCAATTCCTTATCTTCCTGAACCAGTCCATGGAATTTTGCACTTTCGGAATAGGAAAGCGGAAACAAATTCAATTCCAATCCCTGATCGCGCAATGCTTCCCATAAATCTTCATGCAATTCGGGTTCAAAAGAACAAATCAGGATGATGTTTTCCAGAGAATCGGAATCAATTGCAAAATCAATGTATTCCTGAAGTTGTTCCAGTAATTGCGCATCCCGGATAATAACCACTTTTTTGCCGGTGCTGAACTGCTTCAACTGTTCGATGGAATTCATGTGTTTCAATTCCTTTTTGTTCGAACAATCAAAGATTCCGACCTGTTCGTCGTCGAGGTTGAAAATGCGTGAAACAAGTGTCAAACGTCCTGTTCTTCGAGCTCCTCTGAGCACTACAATTTTACTTTCCTTGCATTTTTGGCGAAGAATCGGTTCTAAGGTTCTTTCAATCATATTGTACGATAAGTCGCATCTAAATTATGATTAACCGATAAATTCATTTGAAGATTGCGAAATATGAATAAACAATCTGTTGTTGGTTATTCCTTTTCTGTCAGAATTTCAAACTTTTGGAAGAATTTTCCTGCCCGGTCGGAATGCATGAATTTGTTTCCTCCGTAACAAACCAGCTCGTAACAAACATCGCCGAATTGAATAAAACGCTTCCATTGATATCCTTTGATCAGATCCAAAACCAATCCTTCAATCACTACCGCGCCGGCATCAAGAGTCATTTCTTTTGTTTGCGCCAGTTCGTTCTCCACAAAATTGTAGCGGTTGTCATCCAGATAATCTTCCGATTCGTGAATGATTAATTCGAAGGTATTTCCCTGCCCGAGTTCCTGATAAATATAATGCTTCTTATTTCCGTCTTCCAGTTCGATCGGCTTTCCTCCAAAAGTCATCCGGAAGGAATTTTCTTCGTCCGTAATCGGGTAGTTTTTCCAGGATTGTACCAGTTTCTTTTGTTCAAGCGTCGAATTGGTGTACGTTGCTTTGACAGGTCTTACCTGAAATCCTTTCTGTTTCAGAAGCTGCAACACTCCGTCCGAACCATATAAATGTCCGGAACCGATTGCACAAAAAACGCTTTTCTTTCGGATCAAGGTATCCAACCCTTTCGCCATGACCTGATTCCTTTTCGTAATTAATTCGTCGTACGCATCCGGAGCGCCTTTGAACTGAGATTTCAGCATATTGGTGAGCGAAGCAATATCTCCGTTCAGGTACGTTTGAATAAAAGCTTCTTTCGTGAAGAACAACCCGTTAATGGCAGTTCGCGTATTGAACAATTCCGGATTTTCCGCCAGTTTCAATTGATCCTGAACTGTTTCCAGCTGGTAGAAACCTTTTCCTCCGCAATATCCTGCCTGTTGAAAATAAGCATCTAAAAACTGAGGTCTTCCGTCTTCCGAACCGTAAACGGTCTGCGTGGCTTTTTTCGATCCTGCAAACGAACGCTTCTTGTCGAACAAATCAAAATTGAAGAGATTCAGACGAACATCGTATTGATCATAGATCTGCATCACATCTGTTTCCAATACCACCGCATCGACACTTACAAAAGCGGAATACAGGGAATCCGGAAAGTTGAATAATCTCGGATCATTGGAATGCATACTTCCGAAAACGTAGCTTGGTTTTTTATTTCCTTTTGCCTTGATTTCCCACAATAACTGATAGTCTTTTCCTGTTTCCTGCCCAAAGGACTGAAAACACAAGGGAAAGAAAAGCAAAAATACCAGTTTGTTCATGTGAACATCAAAACGCTAAAAGTGACAAAATGTTTGCTCAACGAAAGTTAAACAATTTTAAAATTAACTAAAAAACAAGTCGGTCCACGTGATTTTCTCCAAAAGCATATGGAATATATGCCAGTGAATCAATTGGTTTCGTTAAAATCAAGGGTGTTGACTTCCCGATAGAAATGGTTCCGTGTGTTTCAGATAAGCCCATCGCATAAGCCGCATTGATCGTCAGCGCATTGAACGCTTCTTCCGGAGTGAGCTTCATTTTGACGCACGCCAATGAAAAAATCATCTGCATATTGTCGCAAGGGGTTGTTCCCGGATTGTAATCCGTTGCCAATGCAACCGGCAATCCTTCCTGAATGAATTTTCGCGCATTTCCGAAAGGAATACTGATAAAATGAGAACATCCCGGCAAGAAAGTCGGCATGCAGCCGCTTCCTTTCAACACTTCGATGTCTTCATCGTTTGATTCTTCGAGATGATCTACCGACAAAGCTCCCAGTTCCACAGCCGCTTTCACTCCTCCCATAATAGAGAATTGGTTGACATGCACTTTCGGAATCAGTCCGAGTTTCTTTCCCTCACTTAAAATATATTGCATCTCTTCAACCGAGAAGTAATTTCGTTCACAAAAAACGTCGATGTAATCCGCCAAACCTTCTTTCGCAATCAACGGAAGCATTTCATTGACAATCAAATCAATGTATCCCTGATGGTTTTCCTTGAATTCCTTCGGGAAAGCGTGTGCCCCCAAAAAAGTTGCTTTGATTGCAATTCCTGATTCCTGTTTCAATCGCTTGATCACATGCAGGATTTTCAATTCCGCTTCAACAGACAATCCATAGCCCGATTTGATCTCAAGTGCACCGGTTCCGTTTGCCATCATTTTGCGGATTCGTTTCATGGCTTCCTGAAAAAGCTCTTCTTCCGAAAGTTCGCCCAATCTGCGGGCAGAATTCAAAATCCCTCCGCCTTTCAGTGCAATCTCTTCGTAAGTCAATCCTTTTATTCTGTCTACAAATTCCTCTTCACGTGTACGTGCGAAAACCGTGTGTGTATGCGGATCGCAAAAAGCAGGCATAACGCTTTGTCCTTCCGCGTCGATAATTTCAACTCCTCGCCAATCCGTAATTCCTTCCCATTCGTCCATCGGGCCGTAAGCAATAATCACTCCGTCTTCCAAAGCCAGGTAGGCATTTTTGATTGTCGGAACAACGCTCATTGCTTCTCCGCTCAGAAATGCAGGAAACTCTTCTCCCGCCTGATAAAGTGTGTGGATATTTTTAATCAGAATCTTCGACATTGTGCTCATTTTTCAGTGTTCAAAGGTACTATTTTTAAATCTCCTTCTATCTAAAAGCTCAAATAGTCCGTAATTAGAAATGATCAGGGATTTAAATTATCCAGAAGCTGTTTCGGATCTGGATCATTCAGGTGCAGCACTGTTAAAATTCAATATTAAGAAATCGTTAATTCAATTTTAACTACATTCGTTTCAGAACTACGAAAACAATGAAAAAAACGCTCCTGATTCTCTTTACAAGCATCTCTTCTTCAGTATTTTGCCAAACATTCAATGGAGGATCCGCTCCTGTCAATGACAACACAACCATTGATGTTCCCGTAACTGTCAGCGGACTTCCGAATACCATCAACACGACCAATTTTGGGTTGGAAACGGTTTGTATCAATCTCAATCATACCTGGGATGCAGATTTATCTGTTTGGATCGTGGCTCCCGACGGAACAACCGGTTTGTTGTTTTCAAACATTGGCGGCGGCGATGACAATTTCACTAATACCTGTTTGAATACAGATGCAGCAAGCAGCCTGGCTTCCGAAAGCGCTCCGTTTACTGGCACTTTCAAACCTCAGGGTCAAATGGGATTTGTAAACAATGGTCAGAATCCGAACGGAATCTGGAAATTGCGGATCAATGATGGTTATGGAGGAGATCAGGGAAACCTCTTGTCTTTCTCCATTACTTTCGGAAATAATCCGGCAGACTATTTTTCACTGACTTCGTCTTTGCTTCCGATTGTAGAAATCAACACCAACGGAAATACCATTCAAAATGACCCGAAAGTGATGGCAGATATGCGGATTCGATACAACGGTCCGGGAATCAGAAACTATATGACCGACCAGCCTGCTCATTTCAACGGAAAGATCGGCATTGAGTATCGCGGGAATTATTCAGCAACTCTTCCTCAAAAACCTTTTGCTTTTGAAACATGGGACATCAACGGAAATACGATCGATACTTCTCTTCTTGGCATGCCCACAGAAAGCGATTGGCTTTTACTTGCAAATTATAACGATAAATCCTTCGCCAGAAACATCATTCCTTTCCATTTATTCGACTCAATGGGGCATTATGCTACCAGAATGCGTTTGGTGGATGTTGTTCTGAATGGCGAATACCAGGGAATTTATCTCTTGGGCGAAAAGATCAAACGCGACAATAAGCGGGTGGATGTTTCCAAACTCGAACCAACGGAAATCAGCGGAAATGATCTGACGGGAGGTTATATCCTGAAAATTGATTACTGGACAAATGACGATTCCTGGCAATTGAATCACAGTCCGATCGGATTTCCCGGATTAGATGTTCACATGGTTTATGTTTATCCGAAACCGGATGAAATCATGCCGCAACAAAAAACATATATCCAGAATTTCATCAACGATTATGAAAACGCTTTGTATGGAAACAATTTTAATCACCCGACTTTAGGCTATCGCGCATACATTGATGTTCCTTCCTTTATCGATTATTTCATTGTGAATGAAGTGGCGCGAAACGGAGACGGGTTCAAAAAAAGCAGGTTTTTCTCCAAAGACAAGGACAAAAGTGACGGAACGGTCCGAAAGCTGAAAGCGGGTCCGGTTTGGGATTTCGATTGGGCAGAAAAGGATATGTGGGGTGGTTCGGAAGACGGTTCTCAATTCATGTACGGAGAATGTGATCAGGATGTCAATGCTCCCGGCTGGTATATCCGTTTGTTGGAAGATTCCTTATTTGCAAACGAACTTCGCTGTCGGTACGACGATCTGAGAAGAAGCATTTTGAAAGAACCCTACATTGACGCGAAGATCGATTCAGTTGCACAAGCTGTAAATGAAAGTCAGGTGTGGCACTACAATACCTGGGGACATCTGGGAAGTGCCACCGGAACTCCGGAAATTCAAGCTCCAAGTCAGAGTTTTGCTGAGGAAGTGCAGCGTTTGAAAGATTGGTTTCACAGAAGATTGGCTTGGCTGGATGCAAACATGCCCGGAACACTGAATGGCTGCAGCATGTTGGGAATTCAGGATTTAGTGAATCTGAATCAAATCAGCGCTTATCCGAACCCTTTTTCGTCGCTCATCACGATTCAATGGCAGCAAATGGACCTGACCGGAGCAGAAATTGTACTTCGCGACGGAATGGGCAGAGTTGTTACGCAGCAAACCATTACGACTGCGTCCTCTTATGATAAATCATTAACTCTGAATTATTTGGACGATCTGGCATCCGGAATCTATTTCATCGAACTGATCAAGGGAGAAGAACACGCAACATTAAAAATCATTAAATAGTCTTGATTTTTTAATATCTGCTTGTAGATTTAAAATAATTCTTTATTTTTGCACCCGCTTGCATCGGTAAGTGGTTGTCAGTCGGACAACGATTAAATAAATGCCTCGGTGGCGGAACTGGTAGACGCGCTGGATTCAAAATCCTGTACTTTCGGGTGTGCCGGTTCGATTCCGGCCCGAGGTACCAAAAAAATAACGGCTGTGAAGATTCTTCGCAGCCGTTATTTTTTTGTCTTCATTTTCGTTCTCATTCTCGCTCTTCATTGAGCCGTTATTTTTGAGAATGAGAAACATAACGAGAATGAGATTTAGATTGTAGTTCTGAAATGAAATTTGTATATTCAAGTAACAACTACATTTCACTACTATGTTTGAATTTCAGAATTTGGAGGTATACAAGAAAGCCAAAACCTTTCATTTAGAATCAAAGCATCTGATTCAGTCAATTCAGTTGGATAAAACAACAAAAGATCAATTATCGAGAGCTTCCTTTAGCATTGCACTTAATATTGCGGAAGGTTCCGGACGATTTTCAAAACCAGATAGACGCAATTTCTTTATTATTTCACGAGGATCTGTTTTTGAGTGTGTCGCTATTCTTGACATATTACATGATTCAGATTCAATTGAAGAAAGTACGTTCAGCTCTTTTTTAAAAAAGGCAGATGAATTATCTCGGATTCTCTATACGATGATTAAAAATTTGAGCAATTAGTTTCATATTTTTAAAACAAGAATGAAAATCTCCCTTATTGAATAATCAAAGTAATATTAAACTATTGACAAACTCTAAAGCATATAGCAATAGAATTATCAGATTTTGAATAAGGAGGTGAATTATAATTAAATCAAAACGCTATGAATGATTTAAATATTTTAGCGAGAGAACTACTTAATAAAGCAATTAGTTTATACGGTGCTATTTCATCAGAATATGCTTTTGGAGGAGTAATAATTAGAGGTGAAAAAGTTCCTCGAATTTTTTTTGACGAAAAAAGAGAAAACGTTTTCGTCTCTCTGACTCAAGGTATTCAAGGAGACGACAAAAGAACAATTTTTCAGTTAGCTCATGAAGTCGTTCATCTTCTCAGCCCAAGAATAGTTCCCAAAACTTCCAATTTAGAAGAAGGACTGGCATGTCATTTTTCAAATTTGATGGTTGGAGAATATACAGGAGATGTGCATTATGCGACTTGGGGATTAGTCAATACCGCTTATTATGATCCATTCATAATGGTTCGAGATTTGCTAACTGAATTTCCAGAATGTATTAAAGAATTAAGAACAAAACAACCTTATATAGGCCTCATTAATTTTGACACACTAAAAAATGCGAATTTGAATCTAACAAAAAATCAAGTAGATTTTCTAGTTTCAACTATGAATTACTAAACACATCTTAAATATCAACTAAAAAGTTCGATTTCTTTTTGTCCCTTTCTCTAACACTCAAACTCACTCTGAACTCTTTTTCTTTCAATGTGGGTGTGAGAACTGAGTATTCAGTTTGCATATCTTGCGACACAGTGTCTCACGATATCGTAGTTCAAGGAATCGCCAATACATTCAAATAGCTTTGCATGTTCCGGATGTTCTTCTTCGAATTTTTTCCAGAGTTTGTTCGCCGTGTCTACCTTGTCTCGTGGTAATGGTGTTACCTTACCATCCAATGTGGCAGAAAAATAACAGTAATAGCCTACACTCATTTCTGCCGAAGTGCTTCCGTTTTCGCACATTTCAAGATTGGCCAATCCATTTTCCCAGTAAACAATTTTCTCAGTACTTATCAATTTTATAAGCGTGCCATACCCATCGAACCGGAAGAAGCAATCATCAATTTTAAATCCCCAATACTTACTTGAATTTACGCTTATTACCTCGCTTCCTTTTTGGAAATCAATCAATGTTCGGGTGTTCATGTAACCGGATCCTGCATAGAAATCCATTTTTTCACCGTTTCCGGACACGTAATCCTCGTATGTTTTATACAACACAATTTCCTTTTGGGGCAACCCCTCATATTTGGCAATACAGAACCTCACATGCGCATCATAAAAATCCTCACCGATGCAGTCGCACAACTCGGCATGTTCCGGATGCTCTTCTTTGAATTTCTTCAAGGTTTTTTTGGATAATGGCGTTACTTCACCATTTAATGAGACAGAGAAATAGGCCGAGTGTCCATAAATGAATGGACTTGAAGTTACAAGATCCAGACAAATCCGAAGATTGACTAATCCATTTTCCCAATATACAATCTTTCCATTGTTTACCAGTTTAATGAGTTGGTTATCACCATCGAACCGGAAGAAACAATCCTCAATTTTAAGCCCCCAATAGTTTTCAGCACTTACTGCGATTTCTTTGCCTTCCTGCTTAAAATTGATTTTCATTCCATTTCTAGTGTTTTCGTAGCCTAAGTAACTACCCATTTCGTCACCCTTTTCAGCCACGTAATCCTCGTATGTCTTATAGGCTACAACCTGTTTTTTGGCGTACGAAATAAGTGATCCCGTCAACATAACCATCATTAAAATCAGCTTCATATTTTATTTTTAGAGTCAAACTTACAATTTAAATTCAGAGGAACATCACGACTACCACACTCATCATAAACAAGATACCTTATTGGCAACTATCTTCTGACGTGGTATCACTTCCCGGATTAGTGAAATGATTCTCTCTACTTAAAAGTATAGGATACTCCCACATTAAAACCCGACAAATTCACCCTGAAATAAATACTCTGTTTAGTACCACTCCATTGTCCGGTAGCCGGGTTATAAAAAACAGGATTATCAGAGTTAAAGTATTGATATCCGACCCCATTTTCGACGTTATCATAATTATTCAAATAAGCTTCCACGGTGTTAGAGGTTCTGATAAAAAACTTGTAATTAAAGGAAACATTTATTCTTCCGCCATTTTTCAAACCAAGACTGTATTTCAATCCGATTGTTGGCATCAATACCGGTGAAATACTCTTGGTTCCGTAACGAAAAGTATGATCATTATAGTAAATGGTATCACTCCCATTTATCTCCGAAGTAACACTACCTACTCCACCATAATTCCTTCCGGCATTCTGCACATAGGCAATGGTTTTCAAAGTAACACCCAGAAACGGATTAAAAGTTCCGATCTTAGTTTTTATAGCATAAGTATAATACAACGGCAGCTCAAGACTCGCGAAACTTTGACGAAAATTTCCCAGAATATACTCTTTTGTAGGAGCAATATACTGTGGTCCGTAATATTCAGGATTCTTAAACCTGACACCGGAATAGAATGAAGTGTAAGTAGCTGCAACACCAAAGAGAAGGCCATGGTTTTTGTGAAAATTCCATTGATGTTCCCAAAACAATCCGAAACCAACGTTTGGTTTACCAACAGCTTCTACGACCTGCCTGTTTTGATCATTCGAAGTGACTGTTTTTATGTCATCAGCCATTTCCAGACCACCGCCCGACTCAAATGAGACTCCGAAAGAGTTACTGTGTTTTTTTATTGATGTAGAGGGAGTTTCCGATTGGCTGAATACATAATTGGAAATCAGGAAAGTTAACGAGTAAATAATGGTTTTCAAAGTTGTTTAGATTTGATTTTTGAATCACTAAAAATAGATAATTTCGTAAACCCGCTATGTATTTAGAAAACGAAAAGAAAAATCTTTTAATCTGTCTACTATGGTATTTGCTGATTCCGGCGATAGTGACATCGTTTTTGTTCTATTCGCAAAAAGGGAAATCAGGAGGAGATATTGCATTCTTACTTTTCTCCGTTGCAGGAAGTTTACTTTATCATGCCATTTTGATAGTCAATCTCCATTTAAAGCATCGTGTTTACTTCTCCATCCTTTCTTTTTCGGTAACTTTAGTAGCTTCCTGGCTGATTAGTTATTATTGATTGGACTGACAATTGTTCCATTGAGGAATCTTGAAGGGTCAAGACAATATTTTATGAGAAGTAAAAGAATCATGTTTAAATTTTACAATTGATAATCAATAGTTTACATCGATTAATTTAATTCTAAACTTGAGGTCGGTTCGTAATATTGCGATATTGCAAATTTGCATTCGAAAAGGTTACTGTAAATTACCCCTTCAGTGATCATGTAGGTTTCAAGAAATTCCAAAACGATATAAAATACAAACCCCCGTTGAATAAATCAACGGGGGCGTAGCTACCACACGTACTTCACTATCAACCTGTACATGTATACCTCTAAATTAAACCTAAACTGAAACCTAAACTAACCTAATTGTTACCTAACTTATAGCGTTATGATTGATAGTATACTCTTCTAATAATCTTTCTTCATAATCTTCTTTCGCAACAGGTGCCTTAGGAACGTTGTAATTCAAACCCACTTCTATACCATCATTCCTAAGTCTACACCATTGCAAAATCGTTGGTTGCATTTTCGAGTCGTGGTCGGGCCCCGAAACGAGACCTTCACCACTCCATTAAACGGAAATACTTCCTATATAACTCAGATTTTCTTCAACTTTGTTTCACTATCTCTGAAATCGTTCTTTCAAAAGTGATTTTCTTGCTGTATCTATTATAAAGAACGTGCCAAAGCGGCTAAAAAGAAAAAACCGCTGAAAATCAACGGTTTTAAAAATAGCACATCTTCAATTTATTTTCAAAATGAAAAAAATATTTTCAAAATGAAAATTTAATCTTCTGTTTTAAGTTTGTCTTCCACCTTTTTCATTACCAAAAAGGTGGAAATCTGACATTAATCCTCCTCATCTTCTTTCAACATCCGATAAATGGTCGTTTGACCAATATCTAATTTATCTGCCACCAACTTGGTGTTGTTGTTGTATTTATCCAAAAACAATTGAACGATTCTTCGATTGTAAGCTCTCAAACTCATTTCTTCAGCAATAATCCCTGAAAGAATATCAGCACTTGCCACCACGATATCATCTGCTTCAATGAGGTCATTCATCGACATAACGGAAGCCAGTTCGATGACTGATTTGAGCTCACGCACATTCCCCGGCCACGGATAAGCCAACAATTTGTTTTGTGCCGCCGGACTGATCTTTTTTACTCCCATGCTGTTTTCCTTGCAAAAACGCTCTACAAAACTCTTGCTCAACAAAAGTGTGTCCTTTTCGCGCTCACGCAAAGGCGGCAGTTCAATCGGAAGACCGAACAAACGATAGTATAAATCTTCACGGAAAGCACCGGATTTCACTTCCTGCAATAGATTTTTGTGGGTTGCGACAATAATCCGGCAATTGAACTTGTAAATCTTATTTCCTCCGACACGTGTAATTTCACGCTCCTGTAATGCACGCAATAGTTTTGCCTGAAATACAGGATCCAATTCTGCAATTTCATCCAGAAACAGGGTTCCTCCGTCTGCCTCTTCAAACTTCCCGATCCGCGTTTGATTGGCACCTGTAAACGATCCTTTCTCATGCCCGAACAACTCGCTTTCGAACAATTCTTTCGGAATTGCGGCCACGTTGATCGCAACGAAGGGTTTATCCTTGTAAATAGAATTGTAGTGAATCGCTTTGGCAATCACTTCTTTTCCAGTCCCGGTTTCTCCGGTTATGGAAACAGTGATGTTGTTCGAAACGGCTTTTTGAAGCAGCATAAAAATGTGCTGCATTTTACTGCTTTGCCCGATAATCGTATCACTGAAATTGTATTTTGTCTGGACTTCCTGCTCCAGTTTTTCGATCTTCTTCAGGAGTTTCGTTTGATTCTGCGCGTTGGAAAGCGTGTTCAACAAACGGTTACGGATATCGGTTCCTTTTACGATATAATCATAAGCTCCCAATTTCAAAAGACTCACCGCCGTTTCAATTTCTTCCTGTTCCGAAATAACGATTACCTGTGTTCCCGGACTGATGGATTTGATCTTTTCCAATAATTCCTCCCCTGAGATATCGGGCAGGCGGTAATCCATCGTAATCAAATCCGGAATTTCATTATTCAAACGGGTAAGCAGCTCCTTTCCGGTTGAAAAGGATTCCACTTCGTAATCCGGGTTCAATGAAACGGTATGTACCAACAATTTTTGATACCAATCATTGTCTTCTACTATGAAAATACGTTGTGTGATGCCGGTTTCCATATCAGTCATTTGAGTTTAATTTATCTTTCACTTGTGTGATTATGTGATTTGCCTGCTCTTCAAAGACCTCGATCAATTCTATCATTGAAGCAGAATCGATTTTGGATTCTTTTCCCATCCGTTCGACCTCTTTTAGCGTGGTGTAGCAATTATTCGCTCCAAAATGCTTGAACGGAGCAGCCAATTGATGTGCTAATTCCGAAATCTCTGCCCAGTTCTCTGTTTGAACCAGACCCTCGATCTTCAACAAACCGTTCTCAGTCGAACTCACAAATGTTTGCAGGAGTTCCATATAAAAACTGTCGTTATTGTTCGTCAGTTTTTGAAGACTTTTAAAATCTGCTTCATCTAATTCAGTTCCCATATTGCGGTCTTTATATATTTGAAATAATATTCTTCTTAGTTCCTCCGGGTTAACAGGTTTGGTAAGTACTTCCGTCCATCCCGAATCCAACATATCTTCTCTTTTTCCTTCATCCAGCGTAGCGGTCAAACCCACCACAGGAATCTGATCCAGGGTTTCCATTTCAGCCATTTTCTGCCGGAGTTCATGTCCGTTCATTTCCGGCATGCGCACATCCAGCAAAACGAAATCAATGTCATTATTTTTCAAAGATTCCAGCGCTTCCAATCCGTTTACTGCTTCGAGCAGCTTCACATTCACTCCGTGAAACATACTTCGTAAGAGCGTACGATTAAAGGGTTCATCGTCTACGATCAGTACGGTTTTATCTTTCAGAAACGAGAAATCCGTACGTGAAGGTGCGCGTGGAGCATCGATCTTTTCATCCGTTACTTCGAACGGAATTTCGATGTAAAATGTCGTTCCGATTCCTTCTTCGCTGTTCAATCGAATGGAGCCGTTTTGTTTGTCGATAATTTGTTTGGTAATGCTCAAACCCAAACCAGTTCCGCCATACTTTCTGGTTACCGTCAGATCTGCCTGTTCAAAAGGTTCGAAAATGCGTTCTTTCTGACTCGGCGACATTCCGATTCCCTGATCCTGTACTTCAATCAAACAGCGGATATTTCGCGGATCCAGTTCTTTGAACTTCAGATCAATGGTGATCAATCCATCTTTTGTGAACTTGTTGGCATTACTGATCAGATTAATAATAATCTGACGGAAACGCAAAGGATCTCCCATCACATTCGGGAAAGGGTTTTCATCCAGTTCGACCACTAGTCGGTTATTTTTCTCCAGAACCTGCAATTCATACTGTTCGTGGAGCATCATAATTTCATTTGCTGGATTAAAGGCAATGGTCTCCAATTGAATGTGATCCTTTTCCAATTTGGACAAATCCAGAATTTCGTTCGTGATCTGAGAAAGGTGTTTAACCGAATTGCGGATAATCTTCACTTTTTTGGCCGCACTTTGATTCAAGGGTTCAAAGAAAAGCTGTTCGGTAAAACCTGAAATGGCATTTAAAGGTGTCCGGATTTCATGACTCATGGTTGCCAGGAAACGCGATTTTGCTTCTGTGAGCTGGTCACTTTTATCTTTTGCCAGTTTCAGCTGATAATTCGTTTCTTTCGATTTATTGAACAGGGTAATGATCAGAATGATGATCATGATGATAAGCAAACTGGAAATGATGCTGAAAAGAAAAATGATCTGATTAGTTTCCGCTGCAACCTGTTTGGCATGTTGTGTTTCTTTCAGAAGTTCTTTTTTATCGGCCAGCTCAATCGACCGGAAAATCTGGCCGATTTCCTTACTCAACAAATTGTTTTCCTGTTCCAGACTCAATTTATAGCGGTTCATTCTGGATTCTTTCGAAACCGCAGCCGTTTTAACTGATCTGATTTTTTGTGCTATTTCATTGGTACTTGCAGCAGCGATATCCGAAGCTTTGATTTTGACTTGCGGTGTTGCCTGATGTACAACAGGAGCTGCGGGCTGCTCTGTCTTTTTATTCTTTCGCTGAAACCATTTCTTTTTCGATTCTTCCTGGCTTGGAGGAGGCTGAGAAGTTTGAGGAGCGGGATTTTGAAGTTCATTCACCTTGTCCCGGATCTCCATTTTAATCTTGGCAACTTCACTGGCATTTTCTACCTCGCTTTCCACTATTGCCATGGTTTCATTTACCCGATTCTCATTTTTAATACTCATCAAAGTATCCAGGTTAGAGAACCGTGCCTGAACCAAAGCATTCAATTTCCGGATTTTTTCCTGATAGGTTGAATCTTCCGGTTTGTATGATTGCAATAAGTTGATCTTGCGATTTGTTTGCGATTCCAGGATTTCGAAATCCAAAGGAGCATCGGGATTATTTTGGTAAATGTAGGAATAGGTCAAATTATCCGATTTCAAAATATTGTTGTTCAAATCGCGGACAATAAAACGGCGGTTTTCTTTCAAATCTGTCGGTAAGGGGCTCTCTGAAACTTGCGAAAGCCGGTCATACACCCAATATCCGGTTGTACAAACGAAGATCAGCAACAGTCCGATTACCGCGAAGAGAATACGCTCAAAAAGAAGATTCTTCCTACCCATTTTCATATCGACATGAATTTTCAATTTGAAAAATACATCATTTTTTTGATTAAATCATTTCCAAAATGAATTTTCAAAGAGTTTTAACACTACCTGCAAGCCTCAGTTTCGTGCAAATATGAATATGGCGGAGACTCTTAAATCACCGCCATATGGAGTCGAAAGAATTTATCCGGGAACAGAAACCCCTGTAGTATGATTTAGGTATTCATTCAGAATTACTGAATTCCAACTGATTAGGCTCTTGAAATTATTTTATTAAACACTCACAGTTTGTTGTATCAAATATCCACCAAACCGTTCTTGACAGCGTACATAACCAATCCGGCCGCATTTCTGGAACCGGTTTTCAGCAGAAGATTGGCACGGTGTCCGTTCACTGTTTTTACACTGATGTAGAGTTTTTCGCCAATCTCTTCAGCGGTATATTGTTCACAGGTCAACTGAAGAATTTCAATTTCGCGGCGTGTCAGATCGGAGTTTGTCTGAACGACACTTTTTGTTCGTTTACCGAAATTTCGCTGAATTGCTTTCAGAGCCAATTGATTGATATACACTCCTTTTTGATGAATCGTTGTAATTGCCTGATAGACCTCCAAAGGATCGCTGTCTTTAACCAAATAGCCATGCGCTCCGATTTCTATTAAGCGGGCTATAAAATGTTCGTCCTGGTAGCCTGATAGAATCAATACTTTCATTTCCGGAAAGTGTTCCGCCAGATCAATTGTCAATTGTTCACCTGAATAAGCTTTATTGCCATCAGCGGGGAGAGAGAGATCCACGAGCATAACATCCGGAGTACGTTCCATTTCATGCAGGCGGTCAATTACAGAATAGCCTTCACCGGATTCAAAAATGACTTCCAGTTCATCCCAACTATTCAAAATGGCTTTAATTCCATTCCTGAATAATAATTGATCTTCTACCAATCCAATTGTAATATGTTCTTTCATCTTATGTTTCCAATTCAGCTTTTATCGATTGCAGTGGGAGATTCACCGTAGCATGAAAACCTTCCTGCTGCGTACCTAACAAAATATCTCCCTCTAAAAATAGTAGTCTGTTCTTAATATTCTTCAATCCTGCTCCTTTACCGAAACTTTCAGCAGGCAGTCCTTTTCCGTTATCAACGTAATGAACCTTTACTTCCTTTTCCGAACCGGTAATGGTAATTCTCAATTCTGTTGCTTCGGCATGCTTGATCGTATTGTTGATCAATTCCATACAAACGCGATACAAAGTAAGATCGATCAATTCATCTTTCATAAATGAATGAATGTCTTCCGTTGCGTAAAAAATACTTCTGATTTTACCGGTATTGTTCAATTGTTCGCAAACGGCTTCCAGGGTTTGGATCACTCCGAAGAGTTCCAACTGAGGCGGCATCAATTCATGACTGATGCGGCGCATATTTTCAATAGAGCTTTCGGTTAATTGTCTTACATTTTGCAGATCTGCAACCAATTGTTCATCCAGATGACCGTATTTGCGTTCGGCCTGAAGCAGGTGCATTCTGGAAATGGACAATACTGCTCCGAGATCATCGTGCATATCCTGAGCAATGCGTTTTCGCTCCTGTTCCTGAATCAAAATCCCGGATCGCAGCAACTCCAATCGATGCTGATTTCTTAATGCTTCTTGCTTAAGTTGCTCTCTGTAGAGATTTTTACGAAATTGCTGAGTTAGGAAAACCACTCCTGCGGCAATCAGGAAAACCATGCCTACAAAAGGGAACAAGGTTTCAATGAAAGTTATGTGGTGTTCTGTTTCCATAACGCTCTCCAGAAGTAACAGTACATAATTACGGAAAAAATTCCATGTATAATCCAAGTATAGCGACTCAATTCAGGATTTATAACCTGAATGATATACTTTCCGAAATACGTCAGGAGGAGAGACGAGGTGTAATAAATGAAGACTCCTGAATTCATCAATTCCGCTGAGCGCAGATAATTTTTCAAATGTTCGGTCATCCGTTTATCCATCAGAAAAACGTAGGTCGACAAGGACAGAATAATCATCAGAATGCTTTCTACGGTCATTGCATTGGAATTGAAGGTATCCCAGGGGTCAAAAAACAGTGTGTTTAAGATCGAAAATGCGCAAAAACCCACCATTAGTGTATCAAGCACCCAAGAGCGGACATAGCCGCTCAGGATGCTTTTATACATAAAAACCAATAAAACAAAACGCAAGGGAACTAAAAAATGCAGGATCGGTAAGTTGTTTACATGGAGAAACCAAAGCACTAAAGAAATGATTTGTAAAACTCCGGTAAGCACCAAATACCACGCAAGAACTTTCAGTTCCGGTTTCAGCCTCTTCCATATCCCTAAGGCATAGAGTGCAATAGCGAATAGTGGAAGGTGAAATAATATTAAAATGAACTTTGTATTGATCAAGGTTTCGGTTTAACAAACGTATATAATGGGCTTGAGTAATCACATGTATTCGGACAAGGTGCAATTAAGTCCAAAACATAGCTGGTCGATTTCGCAGGTCCTGCAAGGGTACTGGTCGGATTAAAAAAGACATCTCTGCTATCTTTAATCGGTGTAAGGAACATTCTGAAATTCCCTATGGTATCTAATCCTAAATAGGCTCTGCAGCTTGTATATCGAGGTTTTTTAGTTGTATCCATACCCATTACCTGCATCATATCTCTTGCAGAGATTGTGTATGCTCTAAGCAAAGTATCGTAATTATGTAAGTTCTCCAAATTATCAATTGCAGCATTGATATTGACTTCATTTGCGGTATTACTTGAATAATACTTGTGCACTGTGTCCTTTACTTCTTCTTTCGCTACTTCTTCTTTTGAAGTCAAAGGAATGATTACCAAAATTGCCAATACCACATTCAGAAGCACGGATGCGATCAAAATTGTCTTTTTCATAATTTCAAGTCGTTTTTATCAAGAATAATTTAAAAATTGAAATTTCTAACTCTTAGAAATTCGAATCAAATCTATACAAAACTTCCACTTATCTTACAGATACTTTTCAAAAAACAGGTATAAATACCTGCAAAAAGCAAAAGAAACAGATAAATCTAACCGTTTGTTAAAACAAACAATTCAACCATCTGCTTCGGTCTATTAAAGGGAAAACGGAATAGTCCATTACAAAAGAAAAAGCGTTTCCCATTTCTCAAGGAAAACGCTTTTTGACTTTGAAAATCTGTTGACTCTTTTTAATGAAGAGGAAACAAGAAGCGTAATTCATTCCGACGAAACCCTTGAATCTTCCGTCATACATTTATCTATCTTCAGCTGTATCGGAATTATCAAATTCCTATTGCGCTACGTTTTCTTTTCCAGTGAATTGGTAAAACAAAAATGTCATTTCAATCCTACTCATTTGGCTTTTCGGATTCCGCCTCCGTTTTTTAAAGTGGAGACGGATTCCACTGAAAACCACTGCTAATTTTACATCTGCAAATCTGGAAAGAATCCCAAACGGATTTAAGGGTAGAAATACCTTATTCACAAAAACAGGTATAATTACGGGGTTCTGCCTTGTTACAGATAAATCACCATGCTTTATCGACAGAAATAAAAAAGCCCGTTCGTTCTGATGAACAAACAGGCTTTCACGATTTTTAAAAGGTACTATGAAAGTACTTGCTCAACTTTTGATTTCACGAAGTTATCTACCTGATCGTGTGCAATCTCTTCAACAGGGATCACGAAATCTCCGTTCGATCCTGAGATCACAATCTTGGAAACGTACTGTCCCGGAAATGAACCTCTTGATTTATACGGAGTAGTTCCTGCCCCCAAAGGCCCAGTCCATCCCATAGAATCAATTTTCAGTCCGCCAACAAAGTGCGTATCACGTACCAAACTGAATCCGTATGAATAGTTCGGTGCGTCTCCCTGAACTTCAATGATAAATATTCCCGGAGTTCCTAATCCGGTCCACAAATAAGTTGCTTTTGTTTTTGCCGGATCAACCGGCTCTTTTCCATAAAATCCCATGATTCAATATTTTTTGCATGTTTTCCTACTCATATGGCTTTTCGGATTTCGCCCCGTTTCATTATATGGTATCAGGCTCCACGTCACAAATGCTGTAATATTACATCTGTAAATGTCCTGATAATCAATCGATTATTTCAGAGTAGAAATACTCCAATAAAAAAACGGGTATAACTAACCGGTAGGGGGAATTTTATTGAGTGATCCGGGGGAATTCTCCCCAAACAAACACTTAACAAACTGTTATTCAATTCATTGAAAAGAATTATGTTTTAAGATAACTTAGAAACTCCTTTTTTGTTCCTTCTTCTAAAAATGCTCCGGAATACTGCGAAGTAATCGTACTGCTGTTCGTATCCCGGATTCCTCTTGATGAAACACACAAATGAACCGCATCGATGACAACGGCTACATCCTCCGTTCCCAAAACAGATTTTAACTCATTGGCAATTTGAATGTTCAGACGTTCCTGAACCTGTGGTCTCTGCGCATAATAATGAACAATGCGGTTCAGCTTGGAGAGTCCGATCACTTTACCGGATGAAATGTATCCGATGTGAACCTTTCCGATGATCGGCACAAAATGGTGTTCGCAATTGGAATAAAGCGTGATATCCTTTTCAACCAGCATTTGCCGGAATCCGTATTTGTTTTCAAAAAGTGCAATTGCCGGTTTGTTTTTCGGATCGAGACCACTGAAAATTTCATTGACAAACATTTTAGCCACTCTTCCCGGAGTTCCCTGTAAGCTGTCGTCTGTGAGATCCAAACCCAGCGTTTCCATAATTTTCCGGAAATGATGTGAAATGTGTTGAATCTTCTCTTCGTCCGTAAGGAGAAAAGCATCTTCCCGCAACGGAGTATCGTAAGACGTTCCGATGTGCTCTTCTCCTATCAGGTCATTCGTTTCAATTTCCAATGTATCTGATACTGTTTCGTTCTGTTTCATAGATTCTACTTTTGCATCGATTAGTTATTGAACCCTTTGATTCCGGAAATGCGTCCAAGGGAAAAAGCACCGATCGCCATTGCCAGATCTCTTACGGCAACATCCAGGTAATTTCCACTGATCAATAAACTCAATGCAATCAAGACCAACCAGGCAGATACGAGATACGCTCCTCTCTGAGGTTGAAAGAAAACCAGGATTCCGGCACATATTTCAATGATTCCGACAATGGCCATAAAAGTAGCTGCGCTGAAGGGCAGTGTTTCTGCAAGAGTCGGATCCAGGTATTTCGACCAATCTGTGATCAGGTTTGAAAACTTGTCGGCACCTGCAACAATCGGAATAATTCCGTACGTAAATTTTAAAAGGATCTGAACTTCTCTGAATGTTCTTGTTGAATTTTCCATCTGATTTGAATTATTGTTTCATCATTGGAGACATCAGCGTTGAAAAGGTTACAAAAAATTGAATTCGCAATTCGCAATTTTTTGTAACCCTTTTTGTTTTCGATACTCTGTAGTAATGAGTAATATTACGTAAAACGAATTTTCAATGAAGCTGCAGAACCATTCAGAAGAAACCTCATTCCTGAGCGATGAAGAGTTGGTAGATCGGATATTAAAGGGCGAAACACATTTGTATGCGGATCTGATGCGTAAATTCAATCAGCGTTTGTACCGCATCAGTATTTCCATCATCAAAGACGACATGGCCGTTGAAGATGTCATGCAAACAGCCTATCTCAATGCGTACCTGCAACTTCGAAATTTTCAACATAAATCCGGTTTCGGAACCTGGATAACACGGATTCTGATCAATGAAAGTTTGTTGTATCTCAAGAAACGGGCAAAACAACAAGAACTTGTTTTACTTCAAAAAGAAACCAATCATTCGGATACTCCATTAACAAATCTCATGAACAAAGAACTAAAATCATTATTGGAAAAATCGGTTTCCGGCTTACCTGAAAAGTACCGGCTTGTTTTCGTCATGCGGGAAATTGAGGAGATGAGTACTTTGGAAACGATGAACGTCCTGAACATCAGCGAATCCAACGTTAAGGTTCGTTTGAAACGCGCAAAAGAAATGCTGCAAAGAGAATTGAGCACTTATTACAAACCTCAGCAGCTCTTTGATTTCAACCTCATCCGCTGCGACCGGATCGTGAATTTTGTGATGCTGGAAATTCAAAAGAATGCACCGGTTCATTGATTTTTTCATGTAACTTATTTGCACATCAGCCGTCTAAGAGATAACTTTTCAAACAAAACGGATGAACAGAGCGGCTTTTTTTCTTTTGACTTTTGCGGTTTTCGCGGGGATTTGTCAACCCGTTTACGGACAAACAAAACAGATCGAATATCGCTACGAAACAAGCATTAAAAATCTTTCGGATGATAAGCTTTCTGTTCGCTTAAAAATCAGTGGTTTTTCAGAAGACACGCTCACTTATTGCTTTCCGAAGATCGTTCCGGGAATCTATGGAGCGATGAATTTCGGGCAATACATTTCGTATTTCGAGGTTTTCGACAAAAAAGGAAAGAAACTCAGATCAGAACAAACGGATCTGAATACCTGGAAGATTTACGACGCCAAAAAGATCGCCGGAGTTTCTTATCTGGTAGATGATGCATGGGAAGCTTTTGACGACAAAATGGAATACGGTTTTTACCGGTCTGCGGCAAGCTCATTCAGTGACAGTTCGCTGGTCATTACCCCAAACAGCCTTTTCGGTTATTTCCGCGGACATATCAATCACCCTGTCAAAGTCAGCATTCAAAAAGGAATCAATTTGTATCCTGCAACGAGTCTGAAAAAAGTGGTAAAACCAAATTTGGATTTGTTCTCTGCGGAGAATTACCACCAACTTGTCGACAATCCGATTTTGTATGCGCTTCCCGACACCACCATGATTCACCTGCCGGGAATTTCCGTAGAAGTTGCTTGTCATTCTACTTCGGGGAAACCCATTTCCAAAGATATCGCTGAATACATTCGTCCGCTTTTGATTGCGCAGACCAAATACCTGAACAACAAATTGCCGGTAGACCACTATACTTTTCTGATTTACCATCATCTTGCAACGAACCGCAATCATTTAATCGGAGATGGTCTGGAGCATTCCAATTCAACACTGATTTTGTTGTACATGCCGCTGGATATCGAAACTATCCGGCAAAACATTTACGGAATCGCCAGTCACGAGTTCTTCCATACTCTGATGCCATTGGGTTTACACTCACACGAAATTGAAAATTACGACTATAACGATCCGAAATTTTCGAAACATTTGTGGTTGTACGAAGGAATGACGGAATACTTCACCATGCATATGCCCGTGAAAACCGGCTTGAAAACAGAAAAGGAATTTTTTAATACCGTAGAAGAAAAAATGGCGGTTATGAAAGAGTTCGATCCGAATCTTGCCATCACAGACCTGAGCCTTCATCCGATGGAAATGCAAAACGAGTATTACAACGTTTACCTGAAAGGTGCTTTGATCAACTTGTGTCTGGATATCAAGCTTCGGGAATTATCCGGCGGGAAATACGGTGTAAAGGATTTGGTGCTGCAACTCACCGATCGTTACGGTCAGGGAAAACCGTTTGAAGATGATAAACTTTTCGCGGAAATCGTAAGTATGACCGGTTTTAAAGAACTTGAAGCCTTTATTGCAAAATACATCGAGGGAACAGAGGCTCTTCCTTTGGAGGAACTATTGCTGAAAGCAGGATTGAAAGTGGTAAACGGTCGGATCTCGGAAGTAGAAAACAGTACTCCGGAGCAGCAGAAATTACGCGCAGACTGGCTTCGATAAAAGCCAGGAACAATCCATCTGAGTTGAACTTTCTTTCCAAAATCTGAACAAAAACCATTATTTTAGTGGAAAGTGCTTTGATCATGTCATATTTCAATCTACGATCTTCGAATAAAATCATCCTTCCTCTACTTGGTTTATTGCTGGTATTTTTTGTTGCCTGCAAAAAGAAAACTTCTGATCAGGAACCGGTTTATGAAGTCAATCAGGCATACAATCTTCAGAATATTTCGTACGGAAACGACAATCAGCAGAAAATGGATATCTATTTGCCTGCTAACAGAAGTTCTGCAACCACGAAAGTATTTGTTTTGATTCACGGCGGCGGCTGGAGCGCAGGTGACAAATCGGATTTTACGTATATGATGAATTCACTGAAAACGTATTATCCGAATCACGCCATTATTAATCTCAATTATCGTTTGGCGAGTCAGACAAGTCCGGCTTATCCGAAACAAATCAATGATATCCGGGATGCTTTGATTGAAATCAGTCTTGCCAAATACAATGTTTCTGAACAATTTTTTCTCTTCGGAAACTCTGCCGGCGGACATCTTTCGCTCTTGTATGCATACGGATTTGATTTCAATCACAGGGTAAAGGGAATCTGCAACACGGTTGGTCCGGCTGATTTCACTGATCCGAATTATTTAAACAATCCTTCCTTTTCTTACTATTATCCTGTTTTGGTGGGACAGTCGAATCCTATTCCGATGTCTCTGATCCGGGAAGTGAGTCCGGCTTGCCGTGTAACGCCAACAGCTCCTCCCACACTTTCCTTTTACGGAGAACTGGACCCACTGGTTCCTGCAACACAAATGGGTCGTCTGCACGATTCACTGAATGCTCATGGTGTTTACAATGAATCGACGATGTATCAGGGAGCCGGACACGGCAACTGGAATCAAACTCAATCGCAGGATTGCATCACGAAAATGGCTTTGTTCATCAATACCTATTTTCCACAATAACGGAAGAGTTAAAGTTGTACTCGTGATGTACGCAGTAAAAAACGGATTTTTTGTGATCGAATAAACCAGCGATCAATTAAAATTCACCGGCTTATCATTTGGTTTCGGATCCCAGCATCCTTCAAATTTGAAGGTCAGTTTTCCAAAATAATCAGCGGAGTAGAATGCCACCCGATCCAGTGTTGCATCAATCTCGCTTTTATCCAGATTATCTGCTTCACGCAATGAAAGCACATAAGTCCAATCCCCTTTGATACTGATTCCGGAACCATACAATCCATGGTTGATCTCCAGGCAGTTCTTGAAAAATGCTTCCTGATTGCGATCCGGAATCCGCGTTAGCGGACTCATTACCTGAAAGTAGTATTTGTCCGGATTTTGCGGAAAGTTGAACACATCAATCCACACGGTTGAACCTTTGTAGGTTAAATTCCATTGTCCGGCCTTTTCTCCTCGGCACAATCCGGGATCAACGCCTAATTCTATGAGACTTTGCTCTATTAAAAAAGATACTGCATCCAAATTCATGGGAGAAAATTACTAAAAAAAGTTTTTTGAGTCAATGGGTGCTGATTTTCTGTTTTATAGAATTTGGTGATTGGTTTGAGAGATTGCAATTCTCACAATTTCAGTGACGGAATCGATTTATCTGTTAATTCAGGTAAGTTAAAATGAAATGTTTCACCACTAATAATACGATCGGTGATAATAATTTCAACAATGCTTTTTTTGGTGATCTCTAAATTGATCAACATGCGGGCCTTTTGAGGTAATGACGGTTCGTAAATAACACTTTGACATTCCACCGTGTCTCCCGACGATGTTAAACCTTTTATATCATTTTTAATTGCGCTGCTGAAATAGGTGACGCGATACGGACTGGAAGTCCCCAATCTCCCCGGCAGGTCAAAAATGCTTTCGTTCGGCTTTAAACTGGCAAACTCCAAGATGAATTCAAAATAGTCAGTTTTGGCAGCAGAACGTTCTTTCAAGATTTCTTTCGACTCACAGTTGTCAATCGCACACCTTGCTATACTCACTTCTTTAGGGAACAAACGAATCCCGCAAATCACATTTTGAATTGTATCGATTCCTTTCCATCCAAACTCCTTTGATTGATACCAACCCAGATAATCCTGAGGATTCATGGACTTATTGACACTTGCACAACTTACTAATAGAACAAGAGACCCTATTGTGAATATATATCGCACTTTATTGAACTTTAAAATTAAGCTGAAAACGGTTCGATTGATCTTCCTGTCATCCGAATCTTTTCCAATTCGCAACAAACAAACATCAGAAAAAAACAAGTCAATTTCATTTCATAACATTTAAATGTAATTTCAAGCGAAGCTCCCAAAACCAGGGCCTGATCGGATAATCAATTTCAGGAGTTATAAAGTTCACAGCGTCGGTTGGCAGCCATCTCCGACCTGTCAGATACCAGGTAAAATGTTTACTTGGAGAAGCACTCATGGTAAACGAAAAGCCATACTGATCGGAAAATTGCTGACTATTCAAATAACTGAAAGTTGATGCAAACTGAAACCCCTTGTATTTAACTCCCAACTCGGGAGTTACGATGATATTCGTTCCATAGATTCGCGACATTCCTTTAAAACTCTGATAATTTGCAGAAAGTCCGTAGAACAAGTATTTATGCGAAAAATCTGTTTTGAGAATAATGTTTGTCAGCTGGATAGTCGAGTCCAGCCCGTTTACCCGCGAATAAGTGCTGTTACCCGACAAAACAAACCTGGTTTTTTTGAATTTCTTTTGATAAGCAAACCCACCTCTGTAAAGCGCATTATTTCCGTAAGTAATGGAATCGTTTCCGCGGGCATGAATCAAAGAGTAGCCGGCAAAAAGCAGCAGATTCTTAAGAATAGTTTCCTGAATATCCACATGAAGTCCGTTTGTCACGAGTCCTTTTCCTAAAGAATTAATGTCGTATTTGTCACCTGTATATTTTGCCGTCAGCGACAGGTGTTTAAAAAACTTGCTTTGAAATCCATACTCCTGATGAAAAAATCCGGAGTTATAAATTCCCTGAGAAAATCCGTCGTAATTGACTCCGATTCTCCTGATCTGAGAAAACACCTGAGTATTCATCCTTCTGAAACGGTACTTAATTTTGGCATTGAAAGCTAAACGACTGCCATAATTCCGTGAAACAGAATCTCCGATTGGAATTGTTTGACCGGCACTTCCACTGATAAACAGTCTTCCGGATTTGAAAGGTGAAAGTGTAAAACTTACATTCGATGTGTTATTGGTTACCCGTTTCACTTTGTGAAGAATGCTCTGCAAATCCCTTCCATTGTAGTAATTCTCTACAGAAATTGAATTCTTCTCTTCATCACCGTATCCTAAAATAATTGCACTCACAAAACGTGCTGTATTTACAGTGAAGAATTGGTTCATGTTGAACACATTCTGAGAATTGCTGAGATATTGATCAATAACTGAATTGGAAAACAAACGATTCGGAACGGTTAATCCTGCTGCAACATCATAAAAACACTTACGGTAAGTTCCTTTGAAACGAAGTCCTTGAATGGGAACGCTGCTGTTCGACATTTTACCTCCGGAAAGTGAAGTCAAGCCCAGATCAAACCGTTTGATTCCATCTAAAAAACCATTGGGCTTTCTAAGATTCAAAGCATTCAGATCTCCCAATTTCAAATCTTTTAGTTTCTGAAGACTGTCTTTCTTATTATTCCATTTATCAATATTGATATTGTAATTGGAGATTAACCGATTCAGCGAATCCAGATTCAACTTATCAAAATCAATTTTTCCTTTGGCGGGAACTTTTAAATCCGGGAATTCCGTTTTTACATCCGGAACATTAAGCTCCGGAATATCAGGCATCCCAAATTCACCGTTATCTTTCTTGTTTTTACCTTTGAGTAATTTGTATTGTTGAAGCAAAAAATCCAGATAACCCAGTTTTCCTTCCCAGGCATAAATATCTTTGTTTATCTCACCAATTCCTGTATTCAAATCCCCGATTTCATGCTCCAGTTCAGTCTTTCTAAGACGATACTTCGCAATAGCATCATAGCTTAAACGAAAATAGGTTGGTTTGCCGGAAATATACTTTTCATCTGAAAGCCTGCCTTGAAAAGTTAAAGGAATATTCTTGTATCGAAAAGAGGATGAAACCTCGATGAAATGATTCATCCGGCCGCGTTTATCCAGAAAATTCGACTGAACGCCTGCATTTGCTCCGATATCGATATTCACTCCACCTAAATAAAATAAGGGTGGGGACACTTCGCCATCAGCCAAACTATCATTTTGACAATAGATGCCCCAAATGGAAAAAGTAAATAGTATGCCGGTTAAAAACTTCAATGTTTAGGCGATTTATGAAAGTTCTCAAAGTTATGCATTTATGATGACTTGGAAAAAGCTTATTTCTTCCGAAACCATAAAAAATCAAGTCAAAAAAGAACATAACAAACTGAGAACAAGATGCTTGATAAAAATGATACATCATAAAAAACTCATTAACCACCTCATTTTTAACATTTAGCGGGCTAATTTACCTTCGAAACCAGATCTGACAAAGCGGGCAACTGTACCAATTCACATGAAGTAATTTTTTGAGAGCACTGCTTATCCTTTCTTCGTTCATAACATGAATAAACCCATTTATTTAAGCACAAGTGCAAAATTAAAGACAAAGGTGTGCTTTAGTATTTATCTGCTTCAGGCAACCAGACAACTTGTGCGATCGTTATATGTTCAAATGAACTTAATTCCTACCAAACTATGAAAACTACAGCACTACTTTTTACACTCGCTTTTTTTGTCACTGAATTAAATGCACAAACATTCTGTGATGATTTTAACAACGACTCAGCCTGGGCAAATCTAACGAGCTTTTCAACTCCCGGAATCATTGGATACACCCAAAATAATTCACAAGCAGTAACCTTGTTAAACGGAGGAGTGCAATTCGACACCTATCCCGGCATGTATGGAACCGGCGATGTCAGTTTCGGTTTTGACGGAAGTAACCAACTTGTGAATTGTCAGATTTACTATATGACAGGACAAGAAAATCAATTTGAGATCGCTGTAAACGGCAGTGCATTCTCTCCGATTTCAACTTTTTTCACGGGTTCATCGCTTTCGGGAATTGGAGTTCTCTTAGATTCAACATTAGTGAATACCTCTGTGACCGGGTTTAATGATGCACTTTTGACTTTCAACGGAAGTATCAACACGATTACTTTCAGATTCTTTGAATCCGGAATCAATCAACTGTGTAAAGACGATGGAACTTCGCAACCCTATTATGGATGTGATGACTTTAACAGCGACTCGGCATGGGTAAATCTAACGAGCTTCTCAACTCCCGGAATCATTGGATACACCCAAAATAATTCACAAGCAGTAACCTTGTTAAACGGAGGTGTGCAATTCGACACCTATCCCGGTATGTATGGAACCGGCGATGTCAGTTTCGATTTTGACGGAAGTAACCAACTTGTGAATTGTCAGATTTACTATATGACAGGACAAGAAAATCAATTTGAGATCGCTGTAAACGGTAATGCTTTCACGCCGATTTCAACTTTTTTCACGAGTTCATCCCTTTCAGGAATAGGAATTTCTTTGGATTCAACCTTAGCGAACACCTCTGTGACCGGGTTTAACGATGCACTTTTGACTTTCAACGGAAGTATCAACACAATTACTTTCAGATTCTTTGAATCAGGGATCAATCAACTGTGCATTGAATCGAATACCGCTGGCATAGATGATCAAGAAAAAGATTTAGAATTTTCTCTATTCCCCAATCCTGCAAATAGCCAAATAACACTTTCAGAAATTGCTTTTGATTACTTGGTAATCTGTGACAATTTCGGACAAACATTAAAGATTCAAAACCATTCGGAAGGAAGAACAATTAATCTAAGTGATTTTGCTAACGGAGTTTACCAACTGAATTTAGTGTCAAAGAATACTTTTAGAAAAAAACTGTTTGTTGTTTCAAAATAAATCAGAAAGGCCAAGGGAAGAATGAGAAACAAAACGAGAATGAGGTAAAAAGAAAAAGAGCGTGAATAATCACGCTCTTTTTCTTTTTTGCTCCCTCTGCTGGGCTCGAACCAGCGACCCTCTGATTAACAGTCAGATGCTCTAACCAACTGAGCTAAGAAGGAATCTATATCGCTTTCGCGGTTGCAAATATAGACAAAGAATTGCTTTTAACACAAATTCCTCGAAAAAAATTGCAATTATTTTTAATGGAATTCAGTACTAGTCTGACTTTCAGGACTAAAAATCATCTTCCGACAAAGTGAAATCTTCCAAACTTGCGTCGCATCCTTCATCTTCGCATGGTGATTCATTGTCATCAATCATGTCAAACATCAATTCATCTTCGCATTTTGCAGGTCTCAAAATATTCGTGCGTGAAACATTCAAACGGATTTCTGATCGGAACGTTCCGTCTTCCTGAGAAAAGGATTTTGCAAATGGAGTTCCCACCAGTTCCACCAGGGCACCCTTCTTCAAAAAATCCAGAATACGCATATTTGCGCCTTCTTTTTTCCAAATTGTGCAATTTACCCAAGTCGTTTTGGTTCTTGCTTCCCCTGTACGCTTATCGCGCCAGTTCTTATTGTGCGCAACCGGAAAATTAATTGCAATGACGCCGCGTTCCATTTGCTTCACGACAGCATCCTTTCCAATATTTCCAATTAAACGTGTTTCAAAAACAGTTGCCATATTCTTTTTGGTAAATTAATGTGTTCAAGTGTGTTTCGTCACAAAAGTAATACATTTCAACTTAATTTTTCCGTTCCACAACAATTGAGTCGGGGAAACCCTTCTTCCTGACTTCCGCACAATACTCCTCTGCCTCACTCTTAGTAGCAAAACTTCCCGAAAAATATTTGTAACGATATCCGGTTTGAGCTATCTGCGTGCGACTTACCGCATGTTTCAGATTCTTAAATCCACCTTTTTCAGTATCCAGCCATTCCTTTGAACTCATGATTTGAACGCTGTAGGTCTTCCCGCTGTCTTTTTCTGATTTGGAATCCTTTGATGCTTCTGCCTCTTTTTTAGTGAATGAGATATTCTTATGAGCTTCCTTCAGATGTGTCCTCATTCCACGAAACAACGCCGATGCGATGATATCCTGACCTTCGGAAGTGTTCAGATAATTGGCTTCCGATTTATTGGTCATGAAACCGCATTCTACCAATACACTTGTCATTTGAGTAAACTTCAATACCTGCAGTGTATGTTCGCGGTCATCTGAATCCTTTACGCCTCTGGATTTTCTTCCGGCACGACCCTTAAACTCATTTTCAAACGCTCTTGCAAGTTTCACGGATGCATGCGAGCTGAAGGAATGAACGTGGGATTCTGTTCCCTTTATATTGGAATTTGGACTTCCGTTGATATGAATTGAAATAAAGTAGTCTACTTTTTTTGCATTGGCCATTTCCACCCGTTCATCCAAAGTTGGATAGCGATCGTCTGTACGGGTGTAAAGTACTGTTACATTCTCCAGTTTTTCACTCAGGTAAGCCCCGAATTTCAATGCAATCTTCAATGTCAGGTCTTTCTCCGGAGGTAAATTTTTATCCGTTGCTTCGTGACCGGGATCTGACCCGCCATGACCGGGATCAATTAAAATCGTAACTCCCTGACTAAAAGACAGAAAGGAAACAAAAATAAAAACCAAACTGGTATAAACTAACTGCATATTGCAAAAGTACGGGTCAAATAGGCTCGGTTTGAGTGTATTACAAAAGGTTACTAAATACTAAATGTTAATTTTCTATCTTTGAAGCGTGAAAGCAACGTTAATTATCTCAGTCTACAAGGATGTAGAAGCTCTTGAAGCAATTTTGAAGTCAGTTCTGATCCAGGTGGAAAAAGACATCGAGGTAATTGTTTCACAGGATTGTGAAGACCCGTGTTTTGATGAATTGATCGAAAAATACAGCCGTTCTCTCACGATCAAACACCTGCAGCAGCCCGATCTTGGTTTTTTAAAGAATAAAATGCTCAACAAGGCAATCAAGGCTTCTTCAACTGATTTGTTGATTTTTATTGACGGTGATTGTGTTCTTCACCCGCGATTTGTTCAGCAACACATCCGCTCGCTTCAAAAAGGCAGGTTTTGTATTGGAAGAAGGGTTGATCTGGATTCAAAAACATCTCAAAAGATCCGCAAGGGAATCAGCGTCATTCCGACTTTTATAGAAATGATCCGAAACAAGAGTATCCGCGTGGAAGAAAGTTTTTTCCTTCCGGGTTTTGCCAAAACAAGCAAAGGGAATCTCCTGGGCTGCAACATGAGCTGGCACAAAAATGATCTGTTTCTTCTGAATGGTTTTGATGAAACATATACAAATCCGGGTTTCGGAGAAGATACGGATATTGAGTTCCGGGCGAAAAAAGCAGGTTTAACACCCTATTCTACCCGTTTCAGAACGATCCAATATCACCTTTTTCACGAACGTCCGGATCGGGAAGATTTCGTTACGATCAGCAAAAATCAATTCTTCGAGAAGAAGAACCGGGAGGATTTTCGTTGTCAATATGGGTTGGAGACATTAGAGAAGTAATTACGAATTTCTTAAATTGAACAAATCCGGTATTTTTATGCTTTCGGGTTACAAATTCGCGATATTAGGTACCAGCCAGTCGCAGCAAGGGATTCCGGCCAAATTAGCAACCCGGTTTCAATACAAACTTCAGCTTAAAAGTGCCGCTGCATTATTCTCAATTCGGCATTAGGAATTCGCAATTATAAACAGGTCTGCGGCAATCGCATCGGCCAACAGTCTTCCTGCTTCTGTCAAGACAAAAGAATCTTCGGTTTCCACAAGCAATTTCTGATCTTCGTAACTCTTTACGATCTCAAACCAATCTGCTTTTGGCTGAATGTTTTTAAAGAGTTCTTTCTTTGAAACACCCCATTTCGTTCGCAAACCAATCATCAATGCTTCATTGAACCGATCAAAAGGAGTCAGAACTTCAATGGTTTCCGGCAGTGTTGATTTTTCCAGTTCGTTCATATAGATCCGGTTGTTCGATCGGTTCCAATAGCGTTCCGTCCGATTATAACCATGCGCAGAAGGTCCGATTCCAAGATATTTCGACCCTTTCCAATAGGATGTGTTATGCCTGGAATAATGCTCGTTTCGGGCAAAATTCGAAATCTCGTACTGTTCGTAGCCTGCTTTTTTCAGTTCCGAAACCAACAATTCAAACTGCTCAGATTGCTGATCCACGTTTGAAATGGCAATTTTACCTTCCGCAACCCATTTGGACAAAGCCGTTTTGTCTTCAACGGTCAAGCAATAGGCTGAAATATGTTCCGGGTTCAGAGCCACAATCTGTTGAATTTGCTGTTTCCAGTCTTCCAACGTCAAATTGGGCAATCCGTAAATCAAATCCAGGCTCAATTCATCAAAACCAACCTGTTTGGCATTCAGAACTGCATTCATGCTTTCTGCTGCAGTATGACTCCGATTCATCCATCGGAGCTGTTCTTCATCAAAAGACTGAATTCCCATACTCAGGCGTGTAACTCCCAAGGCTTTCCATTTGCTCAGATTTTCCGGATTACAATCATCCGGATTACATTCCAGTGTAATTTCCACTTTCTCCGACACGGCATAAAATTGACGGACTTGCCGGATCAATTGTTCTAATTGCTCGGGAGTCAACACACTGGGAGTGCCTCCACCAAAATAAATAGTTTCGAAAATTTCAGATTTCCAAGCCCCTGCACGCAGTTCAATTTCCTTACACAAGGCCCTTACCATCTCATTTTGATAGGAATGATCGGTGGAAAAATGAAAGTCGCAGTAACTACATTTTTGGGCACAAAACGGAATATGAATATAACAGCCGGACATGGTGTAAAATTAGGGATTAATCGCGGGGAGCACAATGATCTGAACGGCGTACTTTTTCTTAAATGTTAAAAAACGCTTTTAATTTTTACTATAAGATAAAAAGATATACTTTTCTCATATGGGATTCAAAGAACAACAAGCAGCCATTCAGCGAGAGTTAGATCGATTTATCGACTTGCTTGGCGTTATGTTGCCCAGATACTCCAAATTGTTGAAAAGCAAAAATTTATCCGAAGACGAATTGCACGAACTGGGGGAAATGGAACATTTTCTGATTGGCGTAAACGGCCGGATCGGAGAAATAAAAAACATTCTGGAGCAAGATGTTTTCGGACACGGTTTGCATCAATATTACAAGACCAAGAAAAAGGCGCAAAACGGAGATGAGGTAGCTATTCAAAAATTAGAGCATCTCCGAAAATCATTCGAAGATGCCCTTGTCACCGGAGCGATGATTCAATGGAATTAGTTTAAAATCCTCCTAATGCCATAAGAAGCAGGATAGCAAGCCCTAAAAGAGACAAACTCACTATTGCGCAAATTCTTCCCGCTTTTACTTTTTTGTATGATTTTTCAGTGTATTGAAGCGGATAATCTCTGTAAAGCGACAATGCCTTTCCGGATTTGGTTAAAGTGACAATTGCCAGAATCAATCCGATAAACCCTCCGAAAAACGGAATGGAAATAATTCCCATTGCCAAAATTCCTCCGGCTCCGTCCAAATCCTTGGGTGGCTTAGTTGTCATTGCAATTGAATCTAATGTATCGTTTTCCATGTATTGTATATTTAGAGTTTTGGTACTAAAATAAAAAAACCTTCGAACAATATCCGAAGGTTTTTTAATATTCTTATTAAAGGGTTTAACCTTTATTATTAAGGCATTTCTCTTGTGAAAGCTGAAATTCCCGTAACATCCATACCAGTAATCAACAAGTGAATGTCATGAGTTCCTTCATACGTTACCACAGATTCCAGGTTCGCCATGTGGCGCATCATGGAGTATTCGCTTGTAATACCCATTCCTCCGTGGATCTGACGAGCCTCACGAGCGATATTCAAAGCAATCTCTACGTTATTTCTCTTAATCATGGAGATCATAGAGGAAGTTGCTCTTCCTTCGTTTCTCAATTGTCCTACACGCAAAGTGATGAACTGTGCTTTTGTGATCTCAGTGATCATTTCAGCCAATTTCTTTTGAGTCAACTGGAAAGCTCCGATCGGAACGTTAAACTGCGTTCTTTCTTTCGAATATCTCAATGCCTGATCGTAACAATCCATAGCAGCACCTAATGCTCCCCATGCAATTCCGAAACGAGCAGAATCCAAACAGCTTAAAGGTGCCCCCAAACCTGAACGGCCCGGAAGCAAGTTTTCTTTCGGAACTTTTACGTTCACAAAAATCAACTCACCTGTTGACGAAGCACGAAGCGACAATTTTCCGTGCATTTCAGGAGTTGTAAATCCTTCCATTCCACGTTCCACAACCATTCCGTGAATACGACCTGTTTCATCCTTCGCCCAAACAACTGCGATATCCGCAAATGGTGCATTGGAAATCCACATTTTTGCTCCGTTCAATAAGTAATGGTCACCCATGTCCTTAAAGTTCGTGATCATTCCACCCGGATTTGATCCGTGATCCGGTTCTGTCAAACCGAAACATCCCATCATTTCACCGGTAGCCAATTTCGGCAAATACTTCTTTTTTTGCTCTTCAGTTCCGTATTTCCAAATCGGATACATCACCAATGAACTTTGAACGGAAGCCGTTGAACGCAAACCTGAATCACAACGCTCCAATTCCTGCATGATCAATCCGTATGAAATCTGATCCAGACCCGGTCCACCGTATTCTTCAGGAATATATGGCCCGAAAGCTCCGATTTCACCTAATCCTTTCAATAAGTGCATTGGAAAAGTCGCCTTTTCATAATGTTCATCAATGATCGGGGAAACCTCTTTTTTCACCCACGCACGAGCAGCATCACGTACCAACTTTTGCTCATCTGTAAGCAATTCATCCATTAATAAATAGTCCGGATGAGAATATAAATCAGATTTCATTTGAGTTTTTTTTCAATGTTCGATGCAAATGTAATCAAATCAACCAATGAATAAAAATAGAGAAGTGTACTAAATGAGTTCAAAGAGTTTAATCGAACAAACCATTTGAACATTTGAACAAAACATCCTGAACCAATCAAAGTATGAACAGCCCTTAAACAACTAAGCAGTCAATTATAGCACTCGAATCAACGAAGATTTAGTTTCTGCGGATAATAGTGATTCCAAAATAGTACTTTTGTACTTGAATCTTATTTCAATTCATGCAATTAAGCGGGCAATTCTTTACTGGTTCAACTGCGAATGAGGTCATGGCTCTCACTGAAAGAAGTGCGAATCACTCTTATATCATTATCGCGGCTCTGATTTTTTGTTTGCTTTTGGTTTCCGCTGCACGTTTAAGACAACGGGAAGTTTTTCTGGTTCTCGGCCAAACAACCTTTTTCTTTCAAAGTATTTCCGAGCAATATAAGAACGGAATCCGGGAAAACCCGCTTACTTCCATTTTTCTGATTGTTCAGTACGTTATTATAACCGGCGTCTGCATTTATTGGTACAATCATTTTTCCATAACGGATTTCAATACCTATCAGACAATTATACTGACTGCTTTTCCGGCAATTCTGCTTTTGTATCATCTTTTAGTGATTTCGATTGCAGGAACAATTACCGGCTTAAGAGAAGTCGTTCTGGAGGTGAATCAATTGACCTTAATAATGGCTCAAACTGCCGGAATTGTCATCCTTATTGAGTTCTTTTTCATCTATTTTCAACCGGAATTCATTACTCAATCCAAGTTTATTATTCTCGGGACCTTCCTGTTTTTTACTCTTTTACGCATGATTCGTGGTTTTTATCACGTCTTCCAATTGGGTGTATCATGGTATTATATAATTTTGTACCTTTGGACCCTCGAAATTTTGCCGCTTTTGATCGTGCTGAAACTGGTCTTTAATGGTGAAATTTCAAGTTGGTTAGGTTAAGTAAATGTTGAACGCTAAAACAAAATTAAACCTTGAGTATTAAGACAATATTGGTTTCTCAACCGAAACCAGAAGGCGACAAGTCTCCGTATTTTGATTTGGCCGAAAAGTATAAGTTGAAAATTGATTTCAGGCCGTTTATTCACGTGGAAGGAGTTTCCGTTCAGGAGTTTCGTACACAAAAAATCGACTTTAAAGAACATACTGCTGTTATCTTAACTTCAAAAACTGCAGTGGATCACTTTTTCCGTATTTCAGAAGAAATCCGTTTCGAAGTTCCTGATACTATGAAGTATTTCTGTATTTCAGAGGCAGTTGCTCTATACCTTCAGAAGTACGTAACTTATCGCAAACGAAAAATTTTCTTTGGAAAACAAACGATTGAAGAGTTAATTGACCCGATCAAAAAACATAAAGGCGAAAAATTCATTCTTCCTTGTACTGATATTTTGCAAGATAAAATTCCATTGACGCTTGAAGACGCTAAAATACCTTTCACCAAAGCGATGCTTTACAGAACGGTTGCTTCGGATTTAAGTGATTTGGAGGATGTTTATTATGATATGCTTGTTTTCTTTAGTCCGGGCGGGATTGAAAGTTTGTTCAAAAACTTCCCTGATTTCAAACAAAACAAAACATTGATCGCAGCATTTGGTCCTACAACCGCAAACGCAGTTGTAAAAAACAATCTGAGACTGGATGTTCATGCACCGATGCCAAACGCACCAAGCATGACCGCTGCCATTGAGAATTTCATTAAGGAGCATAATAAGAAGAAGTGAAACTTCTGATACTGATCAAACGTTAGTGCAGATCAACAAAGGGGATTTTCCTGAAAAACAGATAATCTTTAAAAACTGATCAAGCGTTAGCGCGGATCAACAAAAAAAGATCTCTTCGTTAGAATAAAATTCAATCCTGATACTGATCAAACATCAACGCAGATCAGCAAACAGGATTAACAAAATTGATAAAAGATAGGGGCGCGATGTATCGCGCCCCTATCTTTTTAAGCACCAATGCATCAAACATTCCCTTTTTAGCATTTTTTTGTTAGAAAGTATCCTGAAACAATGAGAACATTTGGTTCTGAATTTCGATATTTGTTGCGCGAATAGTATTTCGTTATTTTTACCATTCAAATGAGTCGTATGGCACAAAAAAGTAAAGGACCAACTGGGTCTTTTTCACCAAAAGAACATAAAAGAGCAACTATTGCTTACTGGCTGTTTGCCACGTTTCCGCTTTACTTCATTGCAGCTTTGCTTTTGTTCCAATCCGAAGACAACCTTCCGCCGGTTGCCATGCTGGACAATCCACCGGAATTATTAGCTTCTGTGATCATTGCAGACGATGGTGAAACGGAATTGGGAAGATACTGGAAAATCAATCGTACGTCGGTTGAATACCGGAAAATCAGTCCGAATGTGACTGACGCCCTGATTTCAACGGAAGATGAGCGTTTTCACGACCATTCCGGAGTAGATTTCAGAGCGGTAGGACGTGCTATTATCAATGTTGGTGGAGCCGGTGGTGCATCAACGATTACACAGCAGCTTGCAAAACAGTTATACACCCTTCAACTTCGTGAAAGACAAGAACTTGCCCGTGCGAATGGTGAAGATGTAGAGGCAGGTTCTTCAGGCAGAATCGGTAGAATGTGGAGCCGTCTGAACGAAAAGGCGCGTGAAAACATCATTGCAACCCGTTTGGAAGCACGATTCACGAAGGAAGAAATCATCACCATGTATTTGAATCAATTTGACTTTTTATACAACGCTGTCGGGATTTCCAATGCTTCAAAGGTTTACTTTAACAAAAAACCAAGCGAATTAAACAAAGAGGAAGCAGCCATGCTTGTGGGAATGTGTAAAAACCCGGCTCTTTACAATCCATATACTTTTAAGATTAAAAATTACCGCATTTCACTTGCAAGAAATAAAGGAGTAGATGCCGCATCAATTACCGCAGAAGAAATCGCAGATGCCAGAGCTTCAGATAGTATCCGTGCTTTAACAAGACGTAATCAGGTATTGAAACAATGGCTGAAAAACTCGAACGAAGGAAATGAGGCGCTGCGCCAGACATTGACACAGGAAGAGTATGACAAACTGAGCAAAAAACCTCTGATCACGAACTATCAGATCGTTGACCACAAACGTGGAATTGCTCCTTACTTCAGAGAATCATTGAGAAACGAGGTTACCACCTTGTTGAATACCAAAAAAGCTGACGGTTCTTTGGTTTACAAGAGAGAAGACGGACTTCCTTACGATATCTACAGAGACGGACTTCGGATTTACACCAGTTTGAACGCAGATATGCAGGAACATGCTGAGTATGCTCTGGAAAGACATTTAAAAGAAACACTTCAGCCTCAATTCGACAAAAACAATAGATCTGCGAAAAACTGGCCTTTCTCCAACTCTCTGTCTGCAGACGAAGTAAAAAACATTCTGAATTCTTCCATGCGCCGGTCTGACCGCTATAGAAACTTGTCAGATGCAGGATTATCGGAAGAAGAAATCAAACGGGCTTTTGACGAACCTGTTCAAATGAGGGTTTTCAGCTGGAACGGCGAAAGAGATACCGTAATGACTCCAATGGATTCTATCAGATATTACAAATCCTTCTTACAGGCTGGTTTGCTTTCCATCGAGCCAAGCACCGGATTTGTCAAAGCATGGGTTGGTGGTGCAAACATCGACCACTTTGCTTATGACCACGTGAAATTGGGGAAACGTCAGGTAGGTTCTACCATCAAGCCTTTCGTTTACGCTGCCGGAATTACCATGAACGTGGTTAAACCGGGCTTGGTTATCCCGAACATTTCCTATTGTGTGGATCTGTATGATCCGAACGGAAATCCGGATGGGCAATGGTGTCCAAGAAACTCCGACGGAAGCGGAAACGGTGGTACGATTTCGATCCAAAAAGGGCTTGCAATGTCTAAAAACAATGTTGCCGTTTACGTGATGAAACAAATGGGAGCTTTGGCAGGGCCAAAAACCGTTGCAAAACTGATGCGCGATATGGACATCGACCTTCGTGAGCTGGATATCGTTCCGGCAATGTGTCTGGGTTCAATGGATTTATCGCTGTATGAACTGGTTGGTGCACAGGCAACTTTCGTGAACAAAGGAATTTTCAATAAACCAACCAGCATTATGCGAATCGAAGACCGTTCTGGTCACGTGATTTATAGTGCAAAAAGTGTATCGAAAGAAGCCATGAACGAAAACGTAGCTTATACGATTCTTAAAATGATGAAAGGCGTTGTTCAGGGTGGTACTGCGAGCAGATTGCGCGGTGGTTCCGAATACGGGAACATTCCTTATCCGACAGCGGCAAAAACAGGAACAACTCAGAACAATTCAGACGGATGGTTTGTTGGTTTGACTCCTGATCTGGCAACCGGTGTTTGGGTTGGAGCAGAAGATCGCGGTGTTCGATTCAGAAGTACAGAGCAAGGTCAGGGAGCGCGAACGGCCCTTCCGATCTATGGATATTACATGAACAAAGTCTACAAAGATCCTAAAATAGCCATATCGACCACCGATTTTGAAGCGCCACGAAATTACGACGCCTCCGTGTTTAATCTCACGGGCGTTGAAATTGAACCGGAAGTCGCAGATTCGACAGCAAATATTGTTGATCAGATAAAAATTGATTAGAATGAACAAAGTTGTAAAAAACGTTGAAGAAGCCTTAGTTGGCATTGAAGATAACATGACCCTGATGGTCGGAGGATTCGGTTTATGCGGAATTCCTGAAAATTCCATCGCACAACTTGTGAAAATGGGGACAAAAGGACTGACTTGTATTTCGAACAATGCCGGTGTGGACGACTTTGGTTTGGGTTTACTGCTTCAAAACAAACAGGTGAAGAAAATGATTTCATCTTACGTTGGTGAAAACGAGGAATTCGAACGGCAAATGCTTTCCGGAGAATTGGAAGTGGATCTGATTCCTCAAGGATCTTTGGCAGAACGCTGCCGGGCAGGTGGAGCCGGAATCCCGATGTTCTTCACTCCTGCCGGTTACGGAACAGAAGTTGCTGAAGGGAAAGAAGTTCGTGTTTTCAACGGAAAGCCGCACATTCTCGAAAGCGCACTGACTGCTGATTTTGCTATTGTGAAAGCATGGAAAGGTGACACGGAAGGAAACCTGGTTTTCAAAGCAACTGCTCGTAATTTCAACCCGATGATGGCTATGGCCGGAAAAATCACCATTGCAGAAGTAGAAGAACTGGTTCCTGCAGGTGAATTGGATCCGAATTTCATCCACACTCCGGGAATTTTCGTTCAACGTATTTTCAAAGGAGAAAAATTCGAAAAGCGCATTGAGCAGCGCACTGTTAGAAGCAGGTCTTAATTTCTCCGAGATACTTATTTGATTATTGAGTTAAAATTACAATTATGGCACTAGATAAAACCGGAATAGCAAAACGAATTGCGCAGGAACTACGCGATGGCTGGTATGTGAATTTGGGAATTGGTATTCCGACACTTGTGGCAAATTATATTCCGGAAGGAATTGAAGTTGAATTTCAATCCGAAAACGGAATCCTGGGAATGGGGCCTTTCCCTTTCGAAGGAGAAGAAGATCCGGATTTGATCAACGCCGGAAAACAAACCATTACTGCACGAAAAGGTGCTGTTTTCTTCGATTCTGCCATGTCTTTTGCAATGATCCGCGGGCAACATGTTCAGTTGACTGTTCTCGGAGCAATGGAAGTTTCACAAAACGGAGATATCGCCAACTGGAAAATTCCGGGGAAAATGGTGAAAGGAATGGGAGGAGCAATGGATTTGGTTGCTTCTGCAGAAAATATCATCGTTGCAATGATGCATTCCAACAAAGCAGGTGAATCCAAAATCCTGAAGGAATGTACGCTTCCCTTAACCGGCGTTGGCTGCGTTAAGAAAGTAGTCACTGAACTTGCGGTACTGGAGATCAAGGATAATAAATTCCACCTGGTGGAGCGTGCTCCTGGCGTAAGTGTGGAGGAAATCATTTCGAAAACAGAAGGGGATTTGGTGGTTCCTGATTTTGTTCCGGAGATGAGTATTTAAACAGATTCCTTTACCTTATCCGACTCATGATTCAAAAATTATCCATTCTTATTCCGGCTTATAACGAAGGGCCTACGATCCATCTTATTTTGGACAAGATCAAAAAGGTCCAATTGGAAAACGACGTCCATAAAGAAATCGTTATCGTCAACGACTGTTCAAAGGACAATACCGTTGAGCGCATAGAAGCTTATATGGCTGCCAATCCGGAGATGGATATCCGTTTGTATTCCCAACCCTACAATCAGGGAAAGGGAGCAGCTATTAACCGCGCCATTCAGGAAGCAAACGGTGAATACATTATTATTCAGGATGCGGATCTGGAATATGACCCGGAAGAATACAACCTGCTTCTGAAACCGGTTTATATGGATAACGCGGATGTGGTTTACGGTTCCCGTTTTATGGGACATCAACCTCATCGCATTTTGTTCTACTGGCATTCCAAAGGAAACAAGTTCCTTACCGGACTTTCGAACATGATGACGAATCTGAATTTAACGGATATGGAAACCTGTTACAAACTCATTCGTTCTTCCATTGCCAAAGACATCAAGATCAAGGAAAATCGCTTCGGAATTGAACCCGAAATCACAGCGAAACTGGCAAAAAGAAAGGGAATCCGGATTTATGAAGTTGGTATTTCTTACTACGGAAGAACGTACGAAGAAGGAAAGAAAATTGGCTGGAAAGATGGTTTTCGTGCCATTTACTGCATCATCAAATACCGTTTCTCGAATTAATACTTCACTCCTTTTGACCAGCGGATTGCCTTTTTCTCGATGATCCGGTAATACAAAAAAGCGCAGCCCAAAGCAACAATAAAGGCAAGTAAAAAAGCCACCCAGCTATTCAGGTTGAAGTATTTCTCATTTTTGAAGAACAGCAAAAACAATCCGATCGACAATCCATGTGTCAGGTAAAGCGAATAGGAGAAGTGACCGATCCACTCGATCCATTTTCCGTGGACTTTGATCCAAAGGATGAAACAAACTCCCAAAAGTGCTACGATCAAATCTTCTAAAGGGAAAATGAACCCCAGCAATAGCAATGAAGCTGCAATGAGGCTATAATTCAACTCCTTGTTTTTTGATTGATAGATCTCCGAGCAGGCAATTCCCAAAAGGAAAAACGGAATGTTGTGAATGATGTCGATCGTATGAAAAAAATACGTGCTTCCCAACGCCGAAAAACAAATTCCCGCATAGAAATAAGGGCTTTTCCGCATGAAAACAGCCAGAAATCCGATCAACAGATAAAACAAAAATTCCACCTTCAGAGTTGCAAAAATAGGATTCAACCAGTCGGAAGTTCCGAACAGGTCAATCGTAAGGGTCGCGTTTTGTACAATCTGTTCAAATGAATACGGGTAAATCCCTTTCCAGATCAGCGCAATCAGACAAATGAGCAGTACAACTCCCCAAAAAGGCGGAAAGATGCGCAGGAAACGTTTTAAAAGGTATTTCGGATACATCCGAAGGGTGAAATCAACCTTAGACAGGGAAAAGTAGATCACAAAGCCGGAAATCAGGTAAAACAACTCCACCCCTTGCGCTCCGAATTTGGAATATTCCCGGATTGAATCGTTTGCTATCAGCTTTCCGTTAATTCCTTCAAATGAGAGTAAATGGAAGCACAATACCATCAATGCGGCAATTGCACGCAGAGATTCAATATGACCCATATGTTTTTTCTCCTTTTCCAACAGGCTGCTAAAATACTCCTTTCTTTTGGCTGGTGACCCAATTTGGGGAAATTGGGATTTGGGGAAATCGGAAATTCTCCAAATCGCATAAAAAAACCCCGAATCTGTTTATCAGATTCGGGGTTCTAACGTATTTAATACCGGATTTAGTACAACTCTTGTTTCAAAGCCGTACGGTAATCCTTGATTTCTTCTCTGTTGATTTTATGCTCAGCATTTTTCAAAAGGTTCAACAAATACAAGAAGTTTTCCTGATCTTCGATTTCCAAAGGATATTCATTTCCTTCTTCATCTTCCTCGTATTGTGCCTGAACGTCAAATGCCTTTCTATCTTGCAAAAACTCGTATGACAAACGCAAAACCTTCACCACCAAAGGATCTTGCTCTTTCAATGCTTGTTCGCGCAATTCTTTCAAATCCTCCACAAGTTCTTTGTAAGCAATCCCTTCGCTTTCCACTTTGGAAATAATTGTTTCTAATTTCTTATTGGCAATGGCCGTTTTCATACTACACTTATTTTCAAGTTTGTAACTACTTTATTACAACTTTCAAGACATGCAAATGTAATGACTTATTAGCAGTTAAAATAACATCGGCTGTGTTTTTTTACAAAAATCCTTCGAATTCAGGTCGAAGTTGATCTTCTCTTTTGTATTCTTTCAGATTTGCTATTCGTAAGAAGAACGAATGATTATATTTGTAAAAACAGAAAAACCAATCTTTTGCTCGATATTTTACTCAAAGGCATCATAACCGGATTTATACTCAGTATAATGATCGGTCCGGTATTTTTTCTTCTTTTGGAAACAAGTATCCGTAAAGGAATCCGGGCTGCTATTGCATTCGATATCGGGGTTTTTCTCTCAGATCTCATTTACATTATCATTGCACTTATCTTCTATTCCGAAGTAAGTAAAATCACTTCCGGTGAATACGGACACATCATTTCTATTGTCGGCGGGGCTATTCTGATCATCTTTGGTCTGGTTACCCTTCTCAAAAAACCGAAAGATGAAAGCAAGGAAGCAGACAAGCAATTGAACTCCCAAACCAAAGACATGATTTTGTTGGGTTTGAAAGGATTTCTGTTGAATTTCGCAAATCCGGGAGTCATTTTCTACTGGATTACTGTGATTGCTTTAGGTGCCGACGGGAAAAAGAATACCGGAGAAGCTATCGATGAAAGTACTTACTGGTACATTCTGATTATCATGGTGACCTTCTTTTCTGTAGATTTATTAAAAATAGTAGGGGCTAAAAAATTGCGGCCGTTTATTACAGATAATCTTTTGATCGGTCTGAACAGGTTTATTGGTCTGGTCATTATCGGAACCGGAGTTTTATTGGTCATTAAAGGTTCTCTTGCAAAATAGACCTTGTAACATTTCAAATAAAACCCGATTATTAAATTGAACTATCATTCAAATTCCATGAAATTCGTTTGTATCCTTTTTTCCTTCTTTTCCTTCACATTACTCGGGCAAGTTGTAAACAAAGAAAACCTTACACCCAAGGTTAAAAACTATTATGATTACAATCAAACGCAATTGGAATCAATAGGATCTTATTACAAAGACAAACTCGGGGAATCTAAAGACAAGCATGGAAAATGGCTTTACTATGATCGTTTCGGGACTGTGGTTGAAGAACGAAACTATTATCGCGGGAAGCTTCACGGACGAGTTATTGCAAGTTATTCCAACGGGAAAAACAAGCAGGAAGGTTACTTCAAAATGGGTGAACAGGACAGCATTGTCAGAGAGTGGAACGAAACTGGAAAACTCAGTGTTCAGGGATATTTTAAATTCGGAAAACCTTTCGGCATTTGGGAATACTATTATGTAACCGGACAGAAAAAACAGGTGGAGGAAATCATCGATTCCACGGTTTATCTCCGCGAATTCTGGATGCCCGACAGCCTTCATACTCAAAAAATCAAAGACGGAACCGGCGAATACCTTACATTCTTCGATACCGGGATGGAAAAAGAATGGTACAACTATAAAAACGGATTGAAAAACGGTCCTTTCGAAGAGTTTTCCATTTACGGTTATATGCTCATTAACGGGAAGTTCACGGAAGGTCAGAAAGACAGCACCTGGAATTATTTCTATTATACCGGAGCCATCGAAAAGACAACCAACTACGTAAACGGAAAACTCCACGGAGAATACAAGTATTATTATGACAACAAGCAGGTAAACGTAGAAGGAGCTTACAAAGACGGAGAAAAAACCGGTTTGTGGACCTGGTATACCAAAAAAGGAACCAAGGATCAGGAAGGAAGTTTTGATCTGGGGAAACAACACGGAAAATGGACTTACTATTATCCAACCGGACAAGTCAGCTATCACGCGGAATACGATCACGATAAAAAAACGGGAACCTGGTCTTACTTCTACAAAGACGGAAGTAAATTCAAGGTGGGAAATTTCCAAAACGACGAAAAGGACGGAAAATGGGAAACCTGGTATGAAAACGGTACGCTGTTAATGTCAGGGGTTTACAAAAACGGAAAAGAAGAAGGAATCTGGGTCAATTATTGGGATGATGGTAAAGAAAAGAACATTGCCACTTTCAAAAACGGATTGCTCAGCGGAAAATGGGAATCCTACTACCCTACCGGAAAACCGAACGTATTCGGCTACTACAAAGAGGGAGAAAAAACCGGAGAATGGACCAGTTTCTTCGAAAACGGAAAAGAAAAAGATATTTTCAACTACAAGGTAATTACCAAAAAGTCGAAAATCAAAAACGGACCTCTGAAGGATTATGAGGTGAAAGAAAGTATCAAAAACGGACATTCTGTTTCTTTTTCGCAAAAGGATTACAAAAAGATCGAAGAAGGAGATTACAAGAACGGCGAAAAAGACGGAGTTTGGTATACCTATTGGCCGGGCGGTAAAATCCCTAGTAATACCAACACTTACAAAGAAGGAAAATTGCACGGAAAGACAACCGAACTGGATCGCAGAGGAAATGTAATTTCTGAAACCGACTACAAAGACGGCTTGAAGCATGGAAAAATGAAGCTTTACGACAAGCGTGGAAAAGTCATCAAGGAAATCGAATTTGAATTCGGGCAGCAGGTCGTTAAAACCAACGGAGGAAGCAACGTAGAATTTAGAACCAGATAATTACGAAGCCCAAATGTCCAATCACGCGTTTTGATTTTATAATCAAATCGATTTTAGTAGGTTTGCAGCCTTATTGAACCTAAAACGATGAATATGAAATTTTTGCTTGCTGCCTTCTTCGGCTTATCTTTATTAGCTTCTTGTTCTAAAGTAAAGAACTGTGAATGTAAAACAACCTGGGTTGATTACACAGATTTCGGACCTGTCAATCGGGAACAAACTACGGCTTATCCGGTTAAAGGAAGCAAAAAAGACGCAAAAACGCAGTGTGATGTGATCAAAACAAATCAGACTCCGGTAGAAGGACATTATACTTTGTGTTCCGTCAAAAAATAAGCTCACTCTTCTTTTTATTCACTTGAAAGATCTCATCTTTTTTCTTAAATTAAATAAGAAAGGAGCTATGACAGATCAGGAATTGGGTGTTTTCGGAGAGCAGATGGCTCAAAGATTCTTACTGAAAAACGGTTATTCCATTCGAAAAACGAACTACAGGTATTTGAAGTTCGAAGTAGATATTATTGCCGAGAAAGATGAGAAGATCATTGTTGTTGAGGTGAAAACCAGACAAACGGCTGAAATCGGAGAACCCTGGATGGCAGTCACGAAAAAGAAGCAGCGGCAAATCATACTATGTGCCGATCATTATGTGCAATCGGGAAATCTGAGCAATGAAGTGCGTTTCGACATTGTTTCCATCGTTCACAATCAGTTTCGAACCAAACTGGAACATATTGAAGATGCTTTTTCGACGTAATTGAAAAGATGGGAAAAGCATCCCTTTTAATGCAGCTAATTTCAGCGCAGCTCTTTTCAATTCTCCAGTATCAATTAAAACTTTGGTTTTCAGGTTTGTAACATTTTAAATTAAACAACGTATCTTTGCAGCGTCTACTGCGATAGTAAACATTAATTCTGCTCGTGATGAACACAAGAAAAACAGGTACAGGGAAAGGCCGTACAACAACAGGAAGAGGAACAAAGCCAGGTGGCTCAAAACCTGCTCCAAGAACAGGGAAACCAACTTCAAAAGGTGGAAAACCTGCTCCAAGAACGGAGAAATCAGATGCTCCGAGAAGCAGCACCCCGAAACCGGGAACAGCAGCTGCAGAAGGATCTTCAAAACCACATTTTAAACCGAAAGTTCGCAAAGGAGATCCGTTACCTTCCTTTAACGATGACGCAATTCGTTTGAACAAATACTTATCCAATGCGGGAGTTTGCTCGCGTAGAGAAGCGGATGTTTTGATTCAGACCGGAGTTGTTTCCGTAAACGGAGAAATCATCACAGAACTGGGATACAAGGTCAAAAAAGATGACCGCGTACAATACGACGGTGAAACAATTAACGCAGAAATCAAACGTTATGTGTTACTAAATAAGCCAAAAGGATTTATTACTACAATGGATGATCCTCTTGGAAGAAAAACAGTGATGCGTTTGGTATTCAATGCTTGTAAGGAACGAATTTACCCCGTTGGGCGTCTGGATCGTGAAACAACCGGTTTGTTGCTTTTCACGAACGACGGAGATATGGCTAAAAAGCTGACTCACCCACGCTATGAGGCAACGAAGATCTATCATGTTGAAACAGACAAACCTGTTCAAGCTGAACATTTGGAGTTGTTGATGCGTGGAATTGATCTGGAAGACGGCCGCATTCAGGCTGATAAAGCCGAATATGTAAAAGACAGTAAATCTTCCCGTGAAGTCGGAATCGAAATTCACTCCGGAAAGAACCGCATTGTACGTCGTATGTTTGAGAAATTGGGCTACGAGGTTGTTAAATTAGACCGCGTGCAATTTGCGAGTTTAACGAAGAAAGATTTACCAAGAGGTTATTACAGACATTTGACTGAACAAGAGGTTCATTTTTTAAAAATGACTAAATAATTCAACCATGCACAAAAGGCTGTTTGTTCTATTACTTTTAGCAATTATTGCCATTCCGGCTAATGCTCAGGTTCGAAAGCATCAACGAAAAAGAAGTACTAATGCAGGTACACTTTTTTTCTATTGGGGATACAACAGAACCGCTTATACAAAATCCAATATCCACTTTATCGGGTCGGATTACGATTTTGAAATGAAAGGCGTGAAAGCAACAGACAGACAGCCAAAGTTTGGTGCCAATCTGTATTTGAATCCGATGAATATGACCATTCCGCAATACAACTTCCGGATCGGTTATTATTTCACGGAAAAGTGGGCTATTTCATTGGGAGTAGATCATTTCAATTACGTCATGGCGCCGAATAATGAAGTGGTTCTCGACGGTCATTTTGCAATGGGAGCTGATTCGCTTTGGGAAGGAAATTATCATCAGGAATCAACTGTTATTGATCCGAATCATTTTCATTACGAACATTCGGGAGGATTGAATTACATGCGAATCGAATTGCTGCGTTCCTACGATATCTGGGAAGCAGGAGACCGCAGACAATTTGCCATTACGGGAAATGTTGGTTTGAACCTGGGTCCGATGCTGACAACAACCAATTTCAGATTCTCAAACGAGCAATCCAACAGGTCAACAGCTCTTTCCGGTTACGGAATCGGAGCCAATGCCAGTGTTCGTCTGGAGTTTTTCAAACATTTGTTCATTCAGGGAGAAGGCGGATTAGCTTTCGCACATCTTCCGGGAGTCAAAACGCGATTAAATGACAGGAATCAACGGGCAAAACAAGCATTCGGATTAGCCACTTACAATGTATCTTTGGGATTGTTGTTCTACATCAAGACGAAGAACGGTTGTGACAGCTGTCCGCACTGGTAGTTCGACAAAGTTCACTCCATCATGTGGTGGAATCAGCTGTCAAAAATGTATTTTAAATTAACGAAACAAAAAATAAAATAGACGTAAGATTCAAAGATTGGGCAAGTCCTGATATCTTAAAATCCCGAAGTCTCAATATCGATTAAAAATGTCACAAGAATTATCAGAACAAGAAATTCAGCGACGTCAAACGTTGCAACATTTACGCGATGCGGGAATTGATCCGTATCCAGCGGCACTTTATCCTGTAACAGATTACTCTGCTTCTATCAAGAACAATTTTGAAGAGGGGAAGACGGTTTGTCTGGCAGGTCGAATGATGAGTCAGCGCGTAATGGGAAAAGCTTCTTTTGCTGAAATACAAGATTCGGAAGGAAGAATTCAGGTATACTTTAACCGCGACGAAATTTGCCCGGGAGAAGACAAATCACTTTACAACGATGTATTCAAAAAGTGGTTGGATCTGGGTGATTTCATCGGAGTGAAAGGAGAAGTTTTCAAAACACAGGTCGGAGAAGTTTCCGTAAACGTGAAAGAGTTTCAATTATTGAGTAAATCTTTGAAACCGCTTCCGCTTCCTAAAACCGATGCAGACGGGAAAATACACGATGCATTAACAGATCCTGAAACACGCTACCGCCAGCGTTATGTTGACTTAGTGGTGAATCCGCAAGTGAAAGAGATTTTCGTAAAACGCACGAAATTGTACTCGGCAATGCGTAATTTCTTCAATGATGCAGGCTACATGGAAGTGGAGACTCCGGTTTTGCAAGCAATTCCCGGTGGAGCTTCTGCCCGTCCCTTCATTACACATCACAACGCTTTGGATATTCCGCTTTACATGCGTATTGCGAACGAATTGTATTTGAAACGATTGATCGTCGGTGGTTTTGACGGTGTTTACGAATTTTCCAAAAACTTCCGCAACGAAGGAATGGACCGTACGCACAATCCGGAATTTACTGCAATGGAAATTTACGTTTCCTACAAAGATTACAACTGGATGATGGATTTCACCGAGCGTTTGTTGGAACATTGTGCAACCAGCGTAAACGGAACACCGGAATGTACTTTCGGAGAACACCATATCAGCTTCAAAGCTCCTTACAAGCGTATAACCATGCGCCAATCGATTATTGATTTCACCGGTTTTGATATCGCCGGAAAATCGGAAGACGAATTGAGAGCGGCAGCTAAAGGAATGGGAATTGCTGTGGATGAAACCATGGGCAAAGGAAAATTGATCGATGAGATCTTCGGTGAAAAGTGTGAAGGAAATTACATTCAGCCGACCTTTATTACGGATTATCCGAAGGAAATGTCGCCATTGTGTAAAACACACCGCGATAATCCTGAATTGACGGAACGTTTCGAATTGATGGTTTGCGGAAAAGAAATCGCAAATGCTTATTCGGAATTGAATGATCCGATCGATCAGCGTGAACGTTTTGAGGAGCAAGTGAGACTTTCCGAAAAAGGAGATGATGAGGCAAACGGATTGATCGACCAGGATTTCCTGCGTGCTTTGGAATACGGAATGCCTCCTACTTCCGGGTTGGGAATCGGAATGGATCGTTTGATCATGTATCTGACAAATAATCCTTCCATTCAGGAAGTATTGTTCTTCCCTCAGATGCGTCCTGAAAAAACAGCTAAGGTTGTTTTGAATGAGAATGAGCAATTGATTTTCGATATCATGAAACGCGAAAAATCAATGGATTTGAATGCATTGAAAACCCTTACGAATTTAAGCAATAAGCAATGGGATACCAGTATCAAAGGACTAACTAAAAACAGTCTTCTGAAAGTCACCAAAACTGATGACATTCTGATTGTTGACCTGGTTGGCTAATCGCATTTGAAAAACCGTTCTCCGAAAAATCAGGGAACGGTTTTTGTTTTATGATAACATTAAAACAAGCTACACATGCAAACACGTATCTTCCTTCTCTTTCTTCTTATCGGGTTCAGTTCTTTTGCTTCCGTTCAATATACCTTGCAGGGCACAATCGGAAAAGCAAAAATCTGTATGAAATTTGAAGATTATACGATGGATTATCCTACAGATGAACCACGAATTACGGATATGCGTTATTTTTACCATTCTTCCTTAAAAGACATTGTTTTGGAAGGTTTTCGGAACAAGAACACCTTTGTTTTCTATTTTGATAAAAATGATACCGGTTTCAAGGAAAAATTCACACTGATCAAATCAAACAATACATTCAGCGGGACCTGGGAAAACGGAAAAGGCAAAAAGATTCCGGTGAAATTGTTTCCAATTGTTCCTGAAGACAATACCAATCCCTACAGCCATATCCCATGGATAAAAGAATACCGGAAAACGGATTTATACGAATATGTACGTTCCGGATATCTTCAGTTTCAGGATGATTCCACTAGTTTGTTATCAGGAAAAAACCTGCGCTGGGTCCACGAAAAACACGGCAATACTTATGGATTCTATCTGAGCTCCGATTTCGACCCGGCAGTTCAGAAACGCATCAATCCCAAACTGGAAGAAATCCTGATTCGTAACGCCATGGATCAGTTGAGTTGCTCTTCAAGCTTTGACTACAGCTCCGGGGGAAATATCGAATATACAATCACACCGGATTTCCTGGATAAAAACCTGCTTAGTTTCACTATTTGGTCATCCTATTACTGCGGTGGCGCTCATCCTGATTTCGGAAAAACCGGTTATTTATTTGACCTGAATACCGGGAAGAGTTATTCATTGGAAGATATCCTGGCATTTGATTCTTCTGTTGTGAAATATGAAGAAAACGCAAATTCTGAACAGTTTTCAAAATTTACAACTTATCGTACAACTTATTTTGCGCCCAAAATCATCGAACTATTGTTGGCCGGCAAACAAATTTACCCGGCAGAAAATGATACCGAAGAAGATGATTCGTGTAATGATTTGTACCTGCAGCCCGATAGCTGGACTTTCGCGGATTGGGAATTTACAGCAAAAGGAATCGTATTCTATGCGTCCGTTTTCAGAGCTGCGAGAGCATGTGAAACAGAAGGTTTCCTGATTTCATTTGACAAGCTGCAACCATTTAAAAGTAAAGAGTTCCCTTACGCTTTTCCAAAAGACTGATCGGGTCTCACCTTTATTCAGGTTTTAAAATTTTCAATTCGTGGATAAGTGTGCACTTATCCACAACTTACCCAGGTAACCAGTTTATTTTGTTAAAATTCAAAAGAACACCTAAAAATTCAACAAAATTTTCACAAAACCGTCTTTTCAAGCAACTATATTTATCAAATAGTTATCTATAGTATTGTGAAACAATTGTTAAGAGAATGCTGATGCATTTAAAATAAATGCTAACTTCCTTCTAATGTTACTTTAACTAACAAAAGACTATCACTCCTTATGAAACTACGCAAGACGAATTCGAATCGATTCATTGTCTGGTTTTGCGCTATCGGTGCATTTACCCTTCTTTTATTTCTATTTCCGTCTTGCAAAAAGAAGGCAAAAGTTGAACCTGTTACACCCCCTGTCGAAGAGGAAACCGGTGTTTCTGTAGATTTAACCACTGTTCCGTATACAAAACTTTCCGATTACCGTTTCTTTGAAGGTGCGTTGAAGGATCAGAATCCTGCAGATAAAGTCATTCCCTACGAGCCTGCTTCTGCCTTGTTTACGGATTATGCACACAAAAAGCGTTTTATCTGGATGCCGGCCGGTACAAAAGCAAGCTACGTAAGCGATAAGGAAGTGTTGGATTTTCCTGTCGGATCAGCACTTATTAAGTCTTTTTACTACGACAATGTTCAACCCGGCGGTGGAACGCGCATTATCGAAACACGCATCATGATCCGAAAAGCTTCAGGCTGGATTTTTGCCAATTATGTCTGGAATACGGAGCAAACCGAAGCTTATCTGGATTTAAACGGGAGCTATACCAGTATCAGCTGGATTCAGGATGGGCAATCCAAAAGCACTTCTTACCGGATTCCTTCCGGAACCGAGTGTCATACCTGCCATAAACTAAATGATCAGCCCATTCCGATTGGTGTGAAACCTCAGAACATGAATATCAATTATGCCTATAATGAAGGCGTTCAAAATCAATTGCAGAAGCTTATTTCAGTTGATTATCTTGAAAATACGCTTCCGGGTAATATCGTTTCCACCGTAAACTACATGGATCAGACGAAAAGCATTGATGAGCGCTTCCGTTCCTATGTAGATATCAACTGCGCACATTGCCACAGTGAAGGAAAACACTGTGATTACAGACCGATGCGTCTAGCTTTTTCCGAGACTGCAGATCCGATTAATTTGGGATTGTGTGTCGAACCGGAAGAATTTATTAATTCCTCATTGGCTTATATCATCAAACCGAGCGATAAAGACCGTTCTATGATGTATTATCGCTTAGGATCCATTGTTCAAAGTGAACGAATGCCGCTATTGGGCAGAAGTATTGTTCACGAAGAAGGCTTACAACTTCTGGAAGACTGGATCAATTGGAAACAAACTTGTAACTGACCCGCTATTTATAAACTAAAATCCTACAAGATGAAAACAAATGTTACTTTATGCTTTTTGCTTGGATTACCGCTACTATCGCAAGCACAAAACACCTGCGCCAGCGCTCTTCCTATTACTGCAGGAACTCATGTTGTTACCGCAGTTGACGGAACCGAGGCTACAACCCTCCCTTGCGCGCTGAACGGGCTTACCAATGTGACTGCTGCAGAATGGTATACCTATACCCCAACTGCCGATTATACAGTTCAGTTGACTACCGATCTACCTGCTTCCAGTGGAATTGATACACGCTTTCATGTTTATGCAGGAGCCTGTGGAGCATTTACCTGCGTTTCCGGTGATGATGATACCGGATCAGGGCTTACTTCCACAGCTACTTTCAACGTCACGAACGGAACAACGTATACCATTGCTTTCGATAACAGATGGTCTTCCGCTGGTTTCAGTTTTAAATTAACTGAAAGCCCGATTGTTGTCCCTACTACTCCTCCGATCACTTTTACCGCAAATACGTTTCCAGCAATCAGCGGAAATTATGGATTAGCAGTAACGGATATGAACGGAGATCACCTGGATGATATCGTAACGGTATCCACATCCAGCGTTCAGATTCTCTATCAACAAATCAGCGGTGCTTTTGTCACAACAAATATTACAACTTCAGCTACGGCGTTTCAACCGTCCTGGAGTATGGCAATCGGAGATATCGATAAAAACGGTTTCAATGATATGCTTTACGGAAGTGGTTCCGGGGTAACATTCATGAAAGCCAATGCAACGGGAACAGCTTTTACGGAAATTTCAGGTCCTGAGTATGTTTTCTGCCAGCGAACCAATTTCGTAGATATCAATAATGATGGGAATCTGGATGCCTTTTCTTGTCACGATGTGGATCCGAACGTATATTACCTGAATGACGGAAATGGAAACCTTACCTACCATCAGGGAGGATTGGGAGATCACTCGGAAGGTGGAAACTACGGTTCTATCTGGATGGATTACGATAACGACGGAGATCAGGATTTATACATCGCAAAATGTCGTGGTGGAGCTTCAACAGCTAAAATCGATGAATTGCATCAGAACAATGGTAATGGAACTTTCACCGATGTTTCCGTAGCAGCAGGTATGGCAAATCCAAGCCAATCATGGTCTTCCGCGTGGAATGATTTCAACAACGATGGCTGGATGGATGCTTTGGTCGGAGCAAGTTCAACAGATGACGGAGGACACTCATTGATGAAAAACAATGGTAACGGAACGTTTACCGATATAACTACCGGTTCCGGATGGGATTTGAATCCAAGCTTAAGTATCGAGCATGTTTCTTTCGACTTTGACAACGACGGTTTCACTGATGTATTGGGAGGAGGAAATAAAATCATGTTCGGAAATGGCGATATGACTTTTACTCCGCACGTTTTTGCATTTTCGAACGGAGCTATCGGTGATTTGAACAACGATGGTTTCCTGGATATCCGAAATGGAAACACGGTTTACATGAGTGACAAAAACGACAACAACTGGATTACCATTAACCTTCAGGGAATTCAAAGTAATTCAAATGCAATTGGTGCACGGGTGGAAATTTACGGTGCATGGGGAAAACAAATCCGTGATATCAGAAGTGGTGACGGTTTCAGATACATGAATACACTCAACGCTCATTTTGGTCTTGGAACTGCAACTGTGATCGATTCAATGTTGATTAAATGGCCTTCCGGTCATATTGATCAGGTGAACAATCCGAACATCAACGAGCCGATTACAATCGTAGAAGGAGCACATCCTTTAAGCTTGTTGGAAATTGATGGTAAAAAGATCGCTTTGTATCCGGTTCCGGCTACAGATTTTCTGGCAATCGAGAACTTTAACCTGGTAGATGCTTCAAACATTCAGGTATTTACACAATTGGGTGAAAAAGTGATTGAAACAGAGAAAAAGGATTCTAAAATCTCTATTTCGGGATTGGCTTCAGGACGCTACTTTTTAGTGATTCAAACGAAGGATGGCAAAAAGTATTCGGAGTCTTTTATAAAGATGTAATTTAAAAAATCGTATAAAAAAGTAGGGGGCGAAAAATTTTTCGCCCCCTACTTTTTTTGTTCAAAATTACATTTTGAAAACTACTCCTCCTGTAATCAATGATTTTCCATAACCTGCCTCTGCGTATACTCCCACTTTTTCACTTGGGAAATAACGGAATCCGACATGCGGCCCGATAAAGAACAAGGCTCCGACGTTAGAATCATAGTATGGATCACCATCATACTTTTTACGCACATTTCGGAAAACAGGCCCACTACCGATGTTTAAACCACCGTATACGTCCATTTTATTCGCAAAATCCTTTCCGGCTTTGTCTGCAATCAACTGCAGGAAATGGAAGTTTGCAATAAATCCGATCGGAACACCAACACTCCAATAAGGTGAGGATGCCGGAGCATAAAGCGGTCCACCGTAGTAATAACCAGCATTTCTAACAGCAATTTCTGCTCCGACTACAAATCCCAACCCGACGTATTTGTGAACACCAAACTCCATTTGAAGATTGAATGCTCCGTAATTCGTGTTGTACGCTCTGTCATAATCAGAATAATTGGAATAATGCTGGTTCAAACCTAAGCCCAATTGCAAATACTTGCTTCCACTTCCCCCAAACCCCTGAGCTTGCACATTGCTTGAAAACAACCCCAAAGTTGTTAACAGCAACATCATTTTTACCTTTTTCATAACCTAATTTTTACTCTTATTATTAAATCAAATATAAGCAAGTCGATGAAAAAAGATTCATTTCATAACAAATCCTAACATAAATCAGTTTTTTTCGTGATTCGGCTCATTTTTCATCCCCTGTTTAATCCGGAACTTTGAAGTATCAAAATCAGAAAGTTATGAAAACACAGGAAATAAAACAAAGCACCTGGATGAAGCTGGAGAATCTGGCAAGTGAATATCGATTTGGTGTTATTGCAATCACTTTACTAATTATAGGTTGTTTGGGCGGTGTTACTATGAGTTACGGCGCTGCACTCCATACATGGTCTTTGATTGCAGTTGTAATACCAACCATGACAACTCTTAGTTTGCTATTGGCCGTGGCACCTATGAAATGGATCATGAACCTATTCATTGTAACGGTTTTGGTTGACCTCATCGTCGTCTTCCTCGTATAACAATTCCAAAGCCTGCTCCTACTTGATCACCTTTACACCAATAACCAAAAGGTTACTCTTCTTTCGCCGGGTAACCTTTTTTGTATTCTGAAATTCTGCGAAGTCCAAAGTTGTCAGTACCTTTGCACTTCCAAAATCGGAAAATATGATTTCAGTTGATAGTGTAACGGTAGAGTTTAGTGGTAAAGTTTTGTTCAGCGATGTGTCTTTTGTGATCAATGACACGGACAAAATTGCACTGATGGGGAAAAATGGTGCGGGGAAATCTACTTTGCTCAAAATTCTGGCCGGAGTGAACAAAGCAACCAAAGGAGGCGTTTCGGCTCCGAAAGATGCCGTGATTGCTTATTTACCGCAGCATTTATTGACTGAAGATAATTGCACTGTTTTTGAAGAAACCAGCAAAGCTTTTGCCGGAATTTTCGCTATGCGCGATGAAATTGAAGCATTGAATCAGGAACTTACCGTTCGAACGGATTATGACACGGATGATTACATGAAGCTCATCGAGCGCGTTTCCGAACTGAGCGAAAAATTCTATTCCATCGAAGAGATCAACTACGACGGCGAAGTTGAAAAAGTACTGAAAGGAATGGGCTTCGAACGGGAAGATTTCACAAGACCCACGTCGGAATTCAGCGGTGGATGGAGAATGCGGATCGAACTGGCAAAAATCCTTCTTCAAAAACCCGATCTGATTCTACTCGATGAGCCTACCAACCACATGGATATCGAATCCATTCAGTGGCTGGAAGATTTCTTAATCAACAGCGCGAAAGCCGTGGTGGTCATTTCCCACGACCGTGCGTTTGTAGATGCGATTACCAACCGGACTATTGAAGTGACGATGGGCCGTATTTACGATTACAAAGCCAAATATTCGCATTATCTGGAACTGCGTAAAGACCGCAGAACCCAGCAGCAGAAGCAATACGAAGAACAGCAAAAATTCATTGCTGAAACAACCGAATTCATTGAGCGCTTCAAAGGAACTTATTCCAAAACGCTTCAAGTTCAATCGCGTGTGAAAATGCTGGAGAAACTGGAAATCATTGAAGTGGATGAAGTGGACAATTCTGCTTTGCGCCTGAAGTTCCCTCCTGCTCCACGTTCCGGTTCCTATCCAGTGGTTATTACTGAAATGAGTAAGAAATACGGAGATCATGTTGTTTTCAACGATGTGAATGTGACCATTGAGCGCGGTGAAAAGGTTGCTTTCGTTGGAAGAAACGGTGAAGGAAAATCGACGTTGGTGAAAGCAATCATGAAAGAAATCGGTTTTGACGGCAACCTGGAATTGGGACACAACATTCAAATCGGATATTTTGCCCAAAATCAGGCTTCTTTGCTTGATGAGGAATTGACCATTTTCGAAACCATCGACCGCATTGCAGAAGGCGACGTACGCACCAAAATAAAGGATTTGCTGGGCGCTTTCATGTTTGGTGGGGATTCTTCCACCAAAAAGGTAAAAGTACTGTCAGGGGGAGAAAAAACGCGTTTGGCTCTGATCAAGTTATTGCTTGAACCTGTCAATTTGCTGATTCTCGATGAGCCTACGAACCACTTGGACATGAAAACCAAGGATATTATCAAAGATGCCCTGAATGCTTTTGACGGAACGTTGATTCTGGTTTCACATGACCGTGATTTCCTAGACGGACTGGCTACCAAAGTATATGAATTCGGGAACAAGCGGGTAAAAACTCACTTTGACGATATCAACGGATTCCTTGCTGCTAAAAAGATGGAAAATCTGAAGGAAATTGAAAGGAAGAATTAATTGAAGACTGTCCGGATCACTTCCAAAGACTTCATTTTCCTCATTCCGCTGACGTGAAACTGGTAATATTCCAACCAGGCATCGATCAATTTTACGCGTTCTTCTTTCGGGATAGAAACTGCCAGAAAATCCGTTTTCTCCAAACGTAAACTATCTGTGAGCCAATGCAGCCAGGATTCTTCCAGATAAGAAGGCAAAAAAGGCAATTCGTTTGTGAATTTCCCTTCCTGCAATTCAAAATAACGCGGATTTACATTCTGAATTTCCGGCTGAAAACCTTCCAGTTTAGAGATCTGAGCCAGAAACCAAATCAGGTAGTTACTCAATTCTTCACTGAGATTCAACCACTGAATTTCTTCACTTAAAAATTGAAACAGACGTTTGTCCTGATGATTGTCGCGCAGGCAGTTCATCATTAACTCTGATATGAAAAAAGCGATACTCGATTTCAAAGGATTGTCCAGCAAATGATGCAAAGGCTCCAAAGCCTGCATCTCCGTCAATTTCATTAAACTGCTGTCGTTTCGTTTGTAATAGGCGATTTCAACCAATTCCAGAGGAAACAAAATCAATCCTTTTTTCTTTTTGGCTCCCTGAAAAAGAAAGGTCTGAAGACCTGCTTCAAGGGTAAATAAATTGACGATCAGGCTTGATTCCGAATAAGACAAACGCGATAAAACAATGGCTTTGTCTGTCGTTTTCATCGAATGACAACCACTTTACCTACTTTTTTCCCTTTTCCTTCTGTAGGAGCGGTCCAAATGAAGTAAACTCCGGAGCTCACGTCTTCGCCTGTCAATCTTTTTCCGTTCCAGGTAGCTGTTCCACCATTGGAAGTTGTCTTGTAGACCAGATTTCCTGCTGCATCCGTAATTTTCACGTCACTTCCGTACTTGATTCCCTGAATGGTAACCGGTCCGAAATAATCCGGTTTAACAGGATTCGGGAAAACAACCGTTGAAGCGTATTCCTTGTCTTCATAAGTGGCATCTGCACGGTAAGAAACCATTCCGTTGTCTGTAATAATGAATAACTCTCCGGTCAAATGATTGAATTCCATGTCCAATACGTTGTTGGAAATCATCGGTGAATTGTCTTTGTTGAAATTTGCAATCACTTCCTGTCCGTCGGCAGAAACCAAAAACACTCCTGACTCTGCAGTTCCGATCCATTTTCTGTTTCCTCCGTCAACCTCAATATCGGAAATGTATGAATTCCCCAAAAGGATTTCCACGTTTCCGTCATACGTTACCAGAATGCGCGAAACATCTGTCGTTCCGGAAGCATTGAAAATACCGGCACTGTTGTAGAGAACAGCTAATCCGTTGTCCGTACCGATCCAGATTTCATTGTCAAAATCAACAGCCAAAGCCGTTACATTATTGGAAGGCATATTTCCGGAACCTGCTCCGGGCTGCATGAGTTTCGTCTGGTCATCAGCCGTATTGGAAATCGATCCGTTGTCGTTGTATCCCATCAAACCTTTTCCATAAACACCCATCCATTTATTTCCGTTATAGTCAATTGCCAGCTTCGTTATGAAAACGGAAGAAGCAGTATTCGGAGTAGCCATTTCATACCAGGTTCCGTCGGCCATTCTTACTTTCAACGGTTTCATGGAATAGGCATTTCCGATCCAAAGATTTCCATCTTCGTCATATTCCAATGAGGTAATACACATCTGATTGTTCCCGACCGTTGTATTTTCAAGAATGGAGTTAGAAGCATTGTACACATCCGTAATCTGATTTCCGTGGGCAATACTCAAACCATTTGCGCAGTATCCTCCCAGAGCAATTTCTTCTATATCCTTCGGATTAATTGCTGCAGATCCGATTGCCCAGGTATTATTATCCCATTTGGGCGCCTGAGTTGCCTTGTCAAACAAGGTCCAGGTTTCGTCTTTCATGGTATACGCTCCGGCAAGACTGTAATTCAATTGGATTCGGTCAATCGTACCACCGGTAACGACTATTTTCCCATCCTGACCGGTAATACTGAAGAAATCATTTTTCGGAGGGCCTTCCGTGGAAATAATCTTTGCATTTCCAAAAACATCATACTTCACCAGACCATTCTTATAATCTGCGACCCAATAGCTCGTTCCGTCGTAGACAACCGAACGAATTTCAGGAGCAGGGTTCGAATAACTGGAAATCCCGAAGAAAATGGATAAATCTTCGTTAAAAAGCATGTAAGTATCCGAAAAGCTGACTCCGAATTTGTTGTTCACGACCTGGAATTTCTGAATTTCCATACTAAAATCAGCTCCGATAAATGTCTGCAAACCTGTTGGAGTTACTTTCATAATGGAATCTCCACCATAAGCCTCCTTTTTTACCAGAACATAAAACTCATTATTGTAAATCGCGGCACTGTGATACGACACATCCAATGCAGGAACGTCCACGCGTGCATCAACATACCAGTTATTCGGATTTCCCAACAGGAAGTTGTTTTCAAGTGCTTTTACCATCCCGTCATTATGCAACGCATAAATCGAATCATTCAGAAACAATACGGACTGATAGTTTTTAGGCATTGAAAACGGATTATACGTATCCTTTACTTCATGTTTTACCGGATCCAGAACAATGACCGCGAATCCTGTTGCCGCAAAAACCTTCCCGTTTCTGATCGTAAAGCTGTTGATCCGCTTATTTCCCGTAACTGTTGCCAATTTAACCGCCGGAATATTTACAATCGTTCCATCGGCATACAATTGATCAATGTTTCCATTGTCATACCCGATAAAAAAGGATTTCGTTCCCGGTTCGTAAATGATACAGGAAGCCAGGATATCGGAAAGTCCGTTTTGATCATTGTAAATTTTGCTCTCTCCTGCCGCTTCATCGTATTCTATTACTCCGGTTTTCAGGGCAGCCATTGCCAAACCATTACCATAAGCCACATCAACGGCTTGTGCCGCTGAAACATGCATGCGCCATTGTCCCATTCCAAGTTGGGAAAATGCGGAAGAAGAAAAAACGATTGAAGCTATTAAAAGAGCGTTTCGCATGAAAATTGTTTTGGTGTATAAACGCAAACTCATCAAAATTATTGGAAAATTCGCAAGAGAAGTAAAAAAAGGAACTATTTTTGGGATCTGAACCGTTAAATAAGCGGTTTAAAAGGCTCCGTAGCTCATCCCGATATCAATCGGGAGTATAAAGCACCGGACCAAAATAAAAGAACAGCTATTTTTAGTTGTACCGGCTCCGTAGCTCAGCTGTATAGAGCACTGGATTTCGGCTCCAGCGGTCGGGGGTTAGAATCCCTCCGGGGTCACAAGGGAAGCTTTCGCTTCCCTTTTTTATTTCCAAAAGATTTCATCCCATATTCTCCTACTTTTTGCCAAGGCAGAAAAAGTAGGCAAAACTGCCTTGGCCCAATTACGGCGTTCAGCTAAGTTGCCTGTGCGGGCCTATCCCAGGAAAGAAGGGATCAGGATCCCAAATGACAAGCACTTTCCGGGATTGGCAGCCGCACTAGCAACTTATCGCTTCTTAGAACCGTTTGGAAGGACGGGTGACAACTTCGAGTACTCTTTGAGATCTTCGGATCGTGTAATTGGGCGAGTGTCCGCTGGAGAAATTCGTTAAACAGGTATCAATTTTTGTTCCGAGGAGTAAATTAAGGTGTTCGAAGCTTCAATTCTGTTTCCTCCCTGAGAGGGAAGGTGGCAAAGCAAAATCTGTTGAAAACCGTTGATTTTATTGTGTTTTTTGATCTAATCAAAGTCGTTCGAATCCAATTGGGTTTCAGGTAAAATTTCTTTTTGGGAATTTTTAAACAGTGAATTGTTTTTCAGAATTATTGTGTAGTATTGGAGCAATAACGTAACTAAAACTTTTCACAAAGATTTCTTAGAATCCGTTTGAAAATCGAATTTACTTAGTCGTAAGTAATTAAACTTGCGCTTATATGTAAGTTGGGCTTAATTAATCGAGATAGAAATTCAAGAATCTATACTAAATACTATGAAATATCAATTCCCAAAATCTCTGATTGAATCAATAAACTCAAAGGAGTGTGTACTTTTTATCGGTTCAGGTATATCTACATGGTCTGGAGCTCCATCATGGTACGAACTTCTAAAAGACTATTCCAAGTTTCTTGAAAATAGAGGTTTATGTGACGAAAAAGAAAAAGAAGAGATTCTTAGCGTAATTAATAACGGAGATTTGCTTATTGCTGCAAGCTATTGTAAATCTTTATCAACAGATGGTGATTTTGCAGAATTCATTAGAGAAGAATTTTTTGACAGAAATCTTAAACCACATAAAGTACATGAATTAATAATATCATTAGGCTCTGATTGCTATATTACAACAAACTATGATTCTCTTATTGAAATCACATACCAGAAGTTAAATAATGGTTTAATGCTAAGACAGGTCAATAATGATCAGCCCATTGAGCAAGCCTCCATTCAAAAACATTCTTCTTCCAAATTTATATTTAAACCGCATGGAGACATGAATAATGTAGACTCAATAATTCTCACCCAAGAGGACTATAGAAGAATTAGATATAATATGGAATCGACTATTGAAACACTTAAGCATTTGTTAATTCAAAGACCTGTTTTATACCTTGGGTTTGGTTTGACGGACCCGACATTTCTCTTGATTAAAGACTTTATCGCTGAAACTTATAAAGGAGGGAATAGACAACATTTTGCAGTTATGTCTGATGTTACTGATCTAGAAAGAAAGTTTTGGCACAAGAATTATGGTATAACGCTAGTTTCTTATCCAACCAAGAAAGAGGAAGGACACAAGCACCATAATTTAATTGAACTCTTAAATGATTTAAATGAATATGTCAAAAATCAAAAAGATAATTTGAATATTGAACTGTCTAGCTCAAGCAAATTGGCTCTATTGAGGTATTGTGATACGAAAGTATTTGGTTTCCAATCTAGAAATGTAAAAATCTTTAACCTAGATGGAGTCTTAATTAGTCCAAACAATAAATTAGATGAACCAAAAATAAAAAAATATATCCCTATCGGTGAAGCATTAAAATCTAATAATAGGTTAATAATTGTTGGAGAACCAGGTTCAGGAAAATCGACATCTTTAGAATATTTTACATCGCAAATTGCTATTGAATCAAGAGATATTGTTGATGATGATTTTGCAAAAAATTCAATTCCTGTATTTATACAATGTAAAGAATATAGTGGTAGTATAATAGATTTAATTAAATCTTCTTTACCGATCACAGTTGACAAAGAAGAAACTTTGAAAGGTGGATTGTATACTATTGTAATTGATGCAGTTAATGAAATACCTAAAGAATATCATGAAACAAAATTCTTTGAACAAAATCTTAAAGAATTTATTGAACAGTATTCATTAAATAAGATACTTTTATCGACAAGAAGTTTAAATTATTTGTCATTTTTAGATTTTCCAGTTTTTGAAATAGAAAGACTTAACCGCAGTTACTTAACTAATGCTTTAGAAGAAAAGAATTTAAAAACTGAGGAAATTTCGACTCAGCTCCTATATAACTTATCTAGTCCTTTCTTTTTTAAGTTATTTATTGACTATATAACAAAAGAGGACTTAAGTCAAGTAACAGCTAAACTTTTAATTAATAAATATTTTGTTTCCATAGATGACAGCATAAATAGAGAGTATGGGTATAATATTAACTTTTTAGAGTTATTTGCAAGTATTGGTTATAAACTCACCAATTTAGGGGAGATAAATATTGATCCTAATCAAATCCTTAAACAAATTGAATCATCAGGATATAATAAAAATGAACTATTTAACATTTTGGTTTCAAAGAAAGTTCTTTTACCTGATGGAGAAGGTAAAATAGGATTTGTACATCAGACTATTTTGGAATTTCTATCTGCGTATCATCTTACAAAACTATATGCTGCTGATAAATCTATTATTGACGAAAAAATTATTGATTCTAGATGGGACGAAACAATGATGTTGTTTGTATCTCTATTAGATGTGGAAAAAGCTAAAAAAGTAATTGAAGAGATTGTAATAAAAGATATATTCTATGCTTATTCAATTTATGAATTTGCCTCGATAAAAGATTTATCTATAAAGGAAATTCTTATAGAGCAATTGTTTTTACGTCTCAATGACACAAATTTAATATTGAATAAGAAAAGCCGTTTAGGTTGGTTGATAAGTAAAATCATTTCTGATCAGCAATACTTGCTTAATCTTATTGATTTTATTGATGATGATGACATTGGTGGAGAAGTAGCTTACTGTATTGCTAAAACTAATCACAAAGAAAGTATAGCAAAAATCATAGAGTGCTTGTTCGAAAAAGGGAATAGCTACCCAAGTGGGTATGCTAAAGCTCTTATCGAATATAAGGACAATACAATTTTACATATATTAATAAATAAAACAAAAGAAATCCAAGATGTAGATTCTAAGGAGCTGTTAATATCTAATGTTGCATATATATTAAGTTGTTTTGATACAATTTTTTATTTATTTCAAATTAAAGAAATGTTAGCTTCTGATATTAAAAAAGATAAGCTAATTGCAGTCAAACTTTTAGAAGGAAAAGATTCTCCTGAAGTCGTTAGTATATTATCTAGTTTGCTTGATGACTCTAATGATGATTTAAAAAAAGAAGCTATTCACTGTCTTGGTGGTAAAAGTTGGCCTTATAATAAGGAAACTATTTCATCACAAGAAATTATTGATAAATCATTTAGTAACCTTGAAAGTAATTCGATTGGTTCTTACTTTGCAAGTTATCTTAAAGATTTAAAGTCAGATAAGGTTATTGAAAAAGCTTATGAGTTAATGAAAACAGTTCAAAATGGTTCTTTGAAAATAAATTTAGCAAATATTGTTTTCGAAAGATATTACGAATCTGCTAAAGAAGTAATTCTAGAGCATTTAGTTGATTTTAGGCCTGAATATGAAATAGCACTGCATCAAAGTCTCTTTTTAAATATTTCAGATTTTAGCAAAGAAATAATTCCACTCATAAACAAAAATGATGAATTGCGTAATAGATTCATTATTGAAAATTATTCAAATGAATCGGACAATATCTCAAACTATATAGATGAAGACGTATGCAGGTTTTTACTAGTAAATTGGGAAACACTTATGAAAAAGGAATCAATAGAAAGAAATGATATTTTTTACTGGTATTACTCTGTTCCTAGATTTTTAAGTTTATGCACGAAACATACTAAGTCCATTATTTTAGATAAAGTTAATGATAGTAAATATGAGTTGAGGCATAAAATCTTGTCTATAGTATCTTTACTAGAAATAAAGAAGAAGGACTTTACAGATCAAACTATAAATTGGTTATTTGAAGAAATGACCAAAGAAAAAGTTAACTATAGGAATTACGCTACATCAATAATAGGAAAAATTGGAGACGAAGAGTTTGCGATAGAGAAGTTGATACCTTTGTTGAAAAGTGAAAACTTAATATTAAGAAATAATGCATACGTAGCTATTGAAGAAATTGAAAAAAGTATAAATAAGAGATTAATAAATAAATAATTACGCCCAACAAAGGGGGATTCAAATTCAATTGTAACTTGACAGCTTGGTACTCCGAAACTCACCTGAACGCAAAACCGTTGAACACTCCCAGACTTAGAATAAAGTTGCTACTGGATTCTTCTCAAATCTTCTATTAAACAGTTCGAAATATCTCTCATTAGGATCATCACTAAAAGAAAAGCCTTGACGATTTTTTCGTTGAGGCTTTCTTTTTGTACTTCGTTCTCAGTCTCATTCTACCTGACTTTTCTTTTTAAGAATGAGAGCGGAGAATGAGAATCATGAGAAATTCTATTAAGCTGTTTAAATAGTTTAATAAACTAACTGTTATCTTTAAATCTTTTGATGATGAAAAACACTATCATTTTTATACTTCTTTTTATTAGGAACATAGCTTTTGGACAGGAGGACATCAATCTTAAAGTTGATACTAGCAATTATTATGATTATTATTCAAAAGGAAAGAATCCAAATTTGGGAACTCCATTTGTATCAACTGACTGGCTTAGATTAAATGATGTTGTACCTATCATTATGGAGGAGTTGAAAAATGCAGGATATGATTGGTTATATGATAACTGTTTGTTCAAAGTAGATTCTGTACATTATATTGTTCTTTCCGCCTATTCCAGAAAGTCAAACTTTGGATTTCTATACATTGAGGGGCATGATTTGTTTCCATCAATTAATCACAGAAAAGATATGACTATGAAAAGTAATAATGGCGTATCGTATATATCATGTGAAGAGACACCAAGCGGGCATCCGAATTTTGTTAGAATAAATGAGCTTCCTGAAAATATATTTCCCTTAAATGAAAATAATTATTGGTTTCAGTATACTTCTATTCCACAGGATAGCAAACTTCTTATAACAAGAGAGACAGCAATGAAAATTTTACGGCAGGATATCAAGATGTACTTATCCAAAGCACCTAAACCAAAGAAATAAAGTTTTCTAGTGAATTTAAATCCTCCATCAAATAGTTAGAAATCTCTGACATTAGGTTCACAAAAGCGTATTGAAAGAAGAAACAAAGGAAATCCTCACAATTTCCTCCGGATTCTCCTCCAAAAATTGGAAAATTTCGCTCATCACTGATACTCTGATACTCTGCTTTTTACCCTGATTGAAAAGCTTTTTTTAAGTTTTTTTGTTTTTTATCCTCAAAGTTTCCGCCTGAATTGGCACAGGTCTTGCTTATTGATCAGTACATTTATATTAACACAAACAAAAATTGATCATGAAAAAGCTCATTTTATTTTTATTCCTGACTTCAGGAACATTGTTCGGACAGACAGAAAACGCTTCGAAACCTACAGTTACTGTAAATGGAACTTCCAAAGGTTCTATTGTTCCCGATATGACAGAGCTGAACATTCATCTTTCGTCTGTGAAAATGAACATGGCAGATGCCACGAAAGCAATCGGTGATCAAACTCAGCAATTTTTGAAAATTCTGAAGCAGCTCGGGTTTCAGGAATCAGATGTGAAAACAACCAACTATTCTGCTTCTAAAAACAGAGTTTACCGTCAGAATGGTGCAATTGACAGCGGTTACGTGGTTTCTCAAAACCTGACGGTTAAATTTGCTTACAGTCAGGCAACTTTGCAGAAAATTGCAGCACGTTTCTCAGAGGCAAAAGATCCGATCGATTTCAACATTGGTTTTTACCTTTCTGATGCACTACGTGAAAAAACAGAAGCTGAACTTCAGGCTAAAGCGGTAGCTGATGCACGTAAAAAAGCGACTAACCTTTCTACAGCGGCAGGCGTGAAAATGGGAGCAGTTAAGTCAATCATTTACGGAAGTGAAAGTTACGGACCACCGGTTTACTACAAATCAGCAGACAACAGAATGTTTGCAGAGGCTGGACTTTCAGATGGTGCGGATTTGCGTTTTGCTCCACAGGAAATCGAACTACAGGAGTCAGTAACACTGGTTTGGTTTATTGATTAAGAAAATAGTTGATACAATACATTCTAAAAAGAGGGGACACGATGCATCGCGTCCCCTCTTTTTATGTCGCACTTTTTCTAGTGTTTTAAGTTCTCCAGAGCCCGGTTAAGGCTTCTCAATGTAATTCCCAGATAGGAAGCCATATCCTCTTTAGATAAGCTCAAATCCTGCCTGGATTGAAGTTCCAGTAATTTCGACAAACTGTGTTCTATCGTATACAATTGCTGAAAGGATGCCCGGCTCGAAGTATTGATAATCCGTTCGGCAAATGCTTCAATGAGCAGGTTGTTTAACTGAATATCCTTTTTCAGCAATCGGGAAAAGGTTTCTTTGTGAAAAGAATAGACAGAAACAGCAGTCATCGCTTCGATGTTACACAGGCATGAAATGTTTCGAATAGCTTCAATTTCACCGATAATCTCACCACTTCCTAAAAATTCAAGGATGTATTCCTTATCATTTTCTTCCGTCAGAAAACATTTGGCAACTCCTTCCTTTATGAGCATAATGTGATACGATTGTTCTCCCTGATTGAGCAATCTCTGCCCGGCACGAAACGATTTTACCGAGATTTCGCCCACGGAGTTTTGCTGCTCATAGAGCTGTTCAATGTAAGCCAAAAAGGATTGATTTGTTCTTAACATGCTTTCCCGGGACAAATGTCCTTTATCAAATAAATATTCAATCTCAAATTTGCAGAAAATTAGATAAAATGATTGAAAACATAAAAACAATTGCTTTTGATGCTGATGACACTTTGTGGATGAATGAGCCCTATTTTCAGGAGGCAGAAAAGCAATTTTGCAGATTATTGGAAGATTATTTGCCACAGCACAGTGTTTCTCAGGAACTATTCAAAACTGAAATGAAGAATCTGAATCTTTATGGTTATGGAATCAAAGGATTTATGTTGTGCATGATGGAAACAATTGTGAGGGTAAGTGATGGAACGGCTTCTCTGAAATTGATCACCAAAGTTCTTGAACTCGGGCATGAATTGCTTGAAAAACCCATTGAGTTATTGCCCGGAGTAGAAGAAACATTGAAAAGCTTAAATGGAAAATACCGCTTGGTTATTGCTACGAAAGGCGACTTACTGGATCAGGAACGCAAGCTCAAAAAATCAGGGTTGCTCACTTATTTTCATCACATCGAAATCATGAGCGACAAGAAAGTGTCTGATTATGAAAAACTAATGAAGCAGCTGGATTGCGCACCGGAACATTTCCTAATGCTGGGTAATTCACTAAAGTCGGATGTTTTGCCGGTATTGGAAACAGGCGCATTGGCCGCACACATCCCTTATCATATAACCTGGTCGCATGAGGAACATCCGACAGATTTGAAACACGAAAGGTTCCTGAAATTGAACTCCATAGAAGAAATCATAAAACACTTAATATGAAAAGAGAACTAGCTATAGCTGACTGGAAAAGAAAGGAACATTTTGAGTTCTTTTGTCAATTTGAAGAACCATTCTTCGGTGTGACTGTGAATATTGAGGTTACAAAGGCCTATAACTTTGCAAAAAACAGTTCTCTTTCCTTTTTCTTGCTCTATCTCCACAAAGCATTGAAAGCGGCGAACGAAACAGAGGAATTCCGCTATCGGATTATTAATGGAAAAGTATTCGTTTTTGACCGGATAAATGCTTCACCGACCATTAACAGAGAAGACGGAACTTTTGGTTTTGCCTACATGGATTATGAAGAAGACGAGCACTTGTTTTATGCCAAGGCAACCGAGGTAATTGCCCGTGTCAGAAGTGAAAAAGGTTTAGTTCCTGCTGTTTCAGGGGAAAATGTGATTCATTTTTCGGCTGTTCCGTGGTTACATTTCACAGCACTTTCACATGCCCGAAGTTTTTCATTTGCGGATAGTTCTCCCAAAATCTCCTTCGGGAAAGTACTTTGGGAAAACGGAAAAGCGATTATGCCCGTTTCCATTCATGCGCATCATGGTTTAATGGATGGTTATCATGTAGGGCTTTTCGTCAGCAAATTTCAGGAACTCATGAATGCTTATTAAACAGACGACATTCGAAATAATCAAACCATCAACTCAATTCCTTTTTTCCGATAGATTTCTGTTTCAGTCAATACCAACTCCGGGTTTCCATGAACGAATAGCTTCTTTAAACTCGGTAATTCGGATAAAAAAACAGGTAGATCTGTCAATTGATTATTGCTCAGATCCAGTTCTTCCAGTTTGCTCAATGTTTGAATACTTGACGGAATTTGCCTGATTTTATTCCCCGGTAATGACAGAATCCTTAATTGCTGCAGTTTCTCCACAAGGGGTGGAAGTTCTTCCAGGTTGCAAGACAGATAGAGTTGGTTCAAATGAGCTAATTCAAAAAATGCAGCCGGTAAAACTTTCACCTCATTCTCCCAAAGCTGAAGTTTTTGTAGTTTCCTGTATCGTAAGAGTTCCGGAAAAAGTATGGCTTCCGGAAAACCACCCAAATCCAATTCAGTCACTTCTCCTACTTCAGACAATTCTCCCGGAATCAAATCCTCCTGCTCGTTCATGAGCGCTATTTTCCCGGATAAACTGCCTTTTTGGATATCGCTGAATTCAGGGTCAGAACTACCGGCATAAGTCATGCTCCAGATGGATTCGAACAAATCAATGATTGGCGCAATATCCGGAGAATTGCTTCCCTGCAGCAAACCCAGCTCAACTTCCTCCGGATTGGAGCTTTGCAATTTCTTCTTTAATTCCGCGTCGATCATGAGCAGCCATTTTAAGTACCAAAATAGCTTATTTATTGAGATGAGGAGTACAAATGACTAAGCCCGCAGGATCTTCTCCATTTTTCTGCCTTTGGCAAGTTCATCAACCAATTTATCGAGGTAGCGCGCTTTTTTGGTCAGTGGATTTTCAATTTCCTCGATCCGGTAACCGCAAATTACTCCTGTGATCAGTTCAGCATTCGGATTCAGGTCAGCCTGCTCAAAAAATGATTCAAAAGTGACTTTTTGATCGATCAAATCCTGCAGTTTCGCTGCATCAAATCCGGTAAGCCATTGAATGACTTGCTGCAATTCCTGCACTGTTCTACCCTTTTTTTCAACTTTTGTGACATAATGCGGATAAACGGAAGCAAAGATCATTTTTGCAATGCGCGCGTCGTGTGTGGGAGATGTGCTCATAGAATTCTAAAATGCAAATACTTTTCGAATTTAAGGAATTGCGATAAACTTATCAAATCTCTGATAGAATTGGAAACCTTACCTCAGAGTCTAAAAAACGAACGCCCGCATAAAGCGGGCGTTCTGATTATCAATAATCAATCTGTCTGATTTACTTTTTCAAAATCATCAGTTTTTCGGTATAAACCTGGTTTCCTGCTTTCACTTCAACCATGATGAATCCGTCTGAAACAGAAGCCGGAAGTTGAACAATCAGTTCATTTCCTGCATCCAATCGACTGTAAACCGAATGTCCGATTACTTTTCCATCCATCGATTTCAGTGTAACGTTTACGTCACCTTCAAAAGAATCTTTGAATTTCAACTGGAACTGGTTATTTGTCGGGTTCGGATACAATTCCAATTGCTGTGCAGAAGAAACTCCTTCTCCGTTTACAGCTGCTGATTTAAGTCCGAAGAACGGGAATGGATAGCAATCCGTATAGAAGAATTCCTGACAATATTTCTCTTCACATTTCTCACCAGTATTCAAGCTGCCGATCACAACCATACAGATCGTATAGCTGGTATTAACCTGGAACTGGAAGATGAAATTCTGTCCGGATCCAACCTCGATGTCATTCACAATCCATTTGATTTCGTCGATATTCACACAAGGAGAACCTGAGAAAGCTGTAAAGACGAATTCACAACTACCGATTTTAGTCATCGTGTAAACCGGCTCCAATTTACAATCACATCTGCCGGCACATTTTACGTCTACTTTATCACAGAATTTATCTTCGCAGATTACTTTTCCTTTAGCATCGCGAACAACAACTGTAAGACATACTTCGTAGCTGCCCGGTGAGCTGTAAACATGACCCGGATTTTGTCCAACTGAAGTTGTACCATCACCAAAGCTCCAGTAGTATTCTACAAACTGCAAACAATTCGGTCCTCCGGTGAATCCTTCAAAATTGTAGATACATTCTTTCTCGTCTACCGTGTATTTGAAATTCGGTTTCAATTTACACTCACACGTACCTGCACATTTCACATCAATTTCCTCGCAGTAAGTATCCTGGCAAAGGATGTCACCTTTACTGTTGCGAACAATCACCGTCAAACAAACATTGTAAACCGCCGCTGCAGTGAAAATGTGATCCGGCATTTGTCCGGTTCCTGTAGTTCCATCACCAAAATCCCAATGGTATTCTACATTTTGCAAACAGCTTGGTCCTCCGGTAGCACCATCAAAAGAGTAAAGACACAATTTTTCATCTACCGAATATTTAAATTCCGGCTTCAATTTGCACTCACAAGGAGGTTCGCAATTTGTTACCACCGTCTGGCAAATCTGTTGTGAGCATAGCTGACCATTTGCAATAGCAGTCACAGTCAAACAAACAACATGTGCTCCTGCTGTTGGGAAAGTATATGTTGCATTACTTCCACTTGCAGGTGCTCCGTCAAACGTCCAGTTGTAAGTTACATTTTGCAAGCAAGAGCTTCCGCCGTGCTGAGCATTGAATGAAACCTGACAAGTAGTCGTGTTGATACTGTAATTAAATGCAGGATTTAAGTTACAAGTACAGGTATTGCATACTTCCGTAACCACAAACGTAGAAGTTGAAGTACAACCCGTATTGACATCAGTAACCGTTAAAGTAACTGTTCCCGGCAAAGATGTCCAGATCACATTTACATCCGGCTGGTTGTTAAGACCTGAAATTCCGCCTCCTGAAACCGACCACAACGCTGTTTGTCCAGCCTGCAGGTTCGATGCATAGTTTCCAGTAGAATTCGTTGCCAAACAAATGGTAGGAGATCCGGAAATTGCTGAAGAAGCTCCAACCTGAACCGTTACCGAAAGGATTGTTCCACCGCCATTTACTGTAACCGTATATGTTCCCGGAGCAGAAAAAGTATGCGTTGGATTTTGCAAAGTCGACGTGTTGGATGCTCCTGATGCAGGATCACCAAAATTCCAGCTAAACGTATTGGAACAAATATCCGTAGTAAATGAATACTGCGAACAGTTGATACGCGTAGCAACCAGGTTGTTTGAGAATGCTGAGTTTCCTGTCGCGTCGATCAAATTAGGCATACTGTGCGTAAGCGTTGTCTGCATAACCGGTCCTGTCGGAGTATAAAGACAAGCATTCGGATTAGATACTGAACTTCTTACATTTGGTTGGTGAACCACCTGAACGTAAGTTGTTCCGCTTGAAAGATATAATTTATTATCTGGTCCAAGCTGCATTTCACAAGCGTAAGAAGCCGAATTCGACACAATGATTCCGGATGTTCCCGGTGAAGGATCTGTCAAATCATACTGGTACAAATTACTGCTGCTCCAACCACTGGAATAAACCAATTTAGAATCCGGGCTGAAAGAGAATCCGTAAGACTTGTGGTTATTCAAAATCAACTGATTGGAAAGTGCTCCCGTAAAAATATTGAAATCGAATACGGCCAATCCTGTTGTTTCAGATGTACCGTTTGTTCCCGATCCGACAGCCAATTTCGTTCCGTCAGGTGATACTTCAAGAGATTGCTGTGAAGTATTGAACGGACATAATGTTTCCGAATGGAATGTTAAACCGCTTGCAGTAAGGCTGAAAATAGTAATGTAATACTGACTGCCTTTTTTACTGGTTGTAATGATCCAATATCCGTTGCACGATTTTGCAGCGACAATTCCTTCACCTCCCATAACTGCTCCGTCGTTACCTAACATGTAACCCAAACCAGATGGCGGTGCAATTGGAACGTTCCAGCTTGCAGTTGTTGTTGCCAAACCTGCATTTATCTGAACGATGTTGTATCTGAATCCATCGTCACCAGGTACTGTAGTTGCCATACCCGGAGCATAAGCTCCACCGTCTCTTGTGAAAAGGTAATATTGGTTCGCATTTCCGGGATTCTGAACAATAACAGCTCCGCGGTGAGCAGAAAGATCTGATTTAAGTAAATTTCCTGTATTGATTGTATTGTGGTTTACGTCCCATACTTCGCTTCCGTTCGTATAAAACAACAAGGTGTTTGACGTAGTGCTTTGTACAGCACAAGCTTCATCGATATAGTTGTTGTTAATATAAGATGCATTGCTGTATACAGGTGCTCCTGAACCAAAATTCATTCCTCCTCTCTGACCATAATACCAGATTCCCTGATCTTTGTTTAGAGGATCACACGGAGAAACGAAAACCATTCGAGTAGACGATACGGAATTTGTTCCGTTAGTAATCGTTAAAACAACGCTTGCAGGTTGATAAACTCCTGTATACGTATGTGTCGTTGTTACTCCGGTACCTGTTGTACCATCTCCGAAATTCCAGGAGTATGTTGCTCCCGGGCTTGGAATAGCAGTAAAAGTAACGGATGTATTGATACATGGATTGTAATTGCTGGCTGTAAAGTCTGAAAGAAGTCCTCCTGTACAGCTCACCCCGGTATATGTTAAGTTGCTTGAACTAACCAGATTGGAACGGAACAAATTGATCTGCGCCAAAATCCGGTCATTCTGACCATTTGTAAAACCTGTCATGCAGGCTTCAGAAACGTAGTCCATGTAATTGTGAATATCATCCGGTAAATTCGGAGATTCATTACACGTATTCCATGAACTGGACGGGCAACCGGAATTCGGCGCATTTACAGGCGGTGTATCACACACTCTGTCTCCGTCCGTAGAACAGTTTGAAGCGTTCATTCCCTGACAACCACCGTGAAATGTATGGTAAAGCCCCAGGTAATGTCCTACTTCATGAACCAATATTTTACCAAACTGGCTATAAGGTTCCAAAGTAGTACAAGAACAAGTTGCCACATCCCCGAATGCATCATGCGACATAACGATTCCGTCTGTCGTGCTCACAGCAAATTCAGGCAGCATGGAGTAACCCAATATTTTCTGTCCCGGAGGCAAAGTACTGGATGTAATTCCTTTCACGACCCAGATTTTCAAATACTGATCTGCCGGTAAAGTGCTTCCGATAGCTGTTAATGCAGCCTGCTGATTCACATTGTGATTCGTCAAAACTGAATTCCCGTAATGGAAAATCCCCGGAGTCGTACTTGTAATCCCTGATGGAGTACTGATCGAAGTCAGGTTTTGTGTTCCTTTTTTAGTAGCCAGACAAAATTGAATTCCATATGGATCAAAGTAGTCGTTCAAGGCGTCAATCTGACTGGTTACCTGAAGGTCCGTAATATTCTCCGGTCCAAACTCATGAACCACGTAAACAACCACCGGAATAATCAGGTTGGCGCTTAGATTCTTTGGAGTTCCGGGATTCTGGTCTTTGTATTTTTCCCGGATAAAATCGTTGATCAAAAACTCTCGCTCATTCATCCGGTTCTGTAGTTCCGGATTTTTTTTGATCTGATCGAGCATCATTTCATCAAAATAACAAGGAGTTTTGGCTCGGTTTTGCTCCTGCTGTCCGTAAGCGAAAACCATATTCATGGCAAGCAATACGGACAGACAAACCCTCTTGAACAGTGGTCTTTTCATGTTTGCTGTTTTTAATTGTTTCTAATTCAGTTTCTCTACCGCTCAGAATCAATGAATCTAAAATCGAAGCATGACAGCATCATTCCCTTACCAGAGTAAGGAAAAAGCATCGTTGAATACGTTTTTTGTATTTGAATTTAAGAATGTTACCGCTTCTGCGTAAACTTTATTCATAAATAGCGATTGGTAAGAGAAGGACAATGATAGATAAAATCTTTTATACCTGTATCGAACTGCCAAAAGAAAATGCAATCTTGATCTGAATTTAATATTTGACACCAGAAATTAAGATTCATATCATTCTGATTAACAGATACAAAGCATTGATTTTTTTTTGTTTCCCTAAATAGGCATCGGGATCAAGACTACTTCTTTAAATGCGGTTTGATTGATCAATTAAATCTGCGATTCACCTAAAATGTGCTGTAATCAATTCTTCCGCGGAAAATAGTTATGTCCGGTTACTTTTAAGACACTCATTTCATATTGTGCCCAATCAGGCATTTTTCCTGTTGTATCGGGAACATGAACCTCCGGTCCGTAAACGAAAGCCGGAAGAATCACTTCGTATCCGTAAACGGTTAGAACCGGACCGGACGGAGGATCGGGATCCATAAGTGATCCATCTCTTGGCAAACCATTCCGGGTTCTGATCTTTCCGTAAAACCGGATCTTATTCCCAAAACCCATGAACTCGTCCGGTAATTGAATTTTAGCAGTTCCTTTTTCAAGGTAGAACACATCGTGCTGCTTTTTACTTTCCTGATCGAGAATCGTGTAATCATCAATCTGTTTCAATTCTTTCTCACTTGCCCAGGAAGGACAATCGCAGGCATACATCAGATTGCTCAATACAAAAGTATCCAGATCATCGGGAGCATTTTGCGCGAATACATGAACCGGCATATCGTACAATGCCAACACACGAGCCGTGTCGAAAGGTAGTTCCAATGTGTCTTTTAAGGAAAGATACCCATTTGGCTGAGTCTTGGTTTTACTTTGCTCGTCACAACAGGCAGACAGCAAGATTGCAGCAGTAAGGATGGAAAAGAAAGGGTTCATGCTTCTGAAACGAAAGAAAGCGGAAGATATTTGATGGGTTGTAATTATTGGTAATCAGTTATCTAAACTCATTACTGGATATTATTATTTATTGAAACGATTTTTTCAGATACACTAATCAATAAAGTAAAGCAATCAAACCCGTTTCTTATGCAGATCGTAAACGATTCCATCCGATAATCCAATCTTCGGGACATACATTTCCTTGCATTTGAGTGCGATCATGCAAAAGCGGAAAATTTCCAAAGCAGGAACGATTACGTCGGCTCTGTCAGGTTTCAATTGATACCGGTCCATTCGCTGACCAACACTCAATGGCTGCAGTTCATTGTACAACTTATTCATTGCTCTCAGAGTGACAGGAGATTTCTCTTTCACTCCCAGCAATTTGTGGATTTTATTGATATTTCCTCCGGTAGCATAGACCAAATGCGGATTATCTTCCACATGTTCCTTGATCCAAAGTTTCATCTCTTTCCAGCCTCTTTTGTCTACTTTATCTTTCAACATCCGGACAGTTCCGATATCAAAGCTTTTTGCTGCTACGCGTTTTCCGTGCTCAAACACATTGATTTCCGTAGAACCTCCTCCAACATCAATCACCAAATAGGATTCCGAGCGTTCGATATCCAGTAAAGCAAATGTTCCGAAAATCAAACGGGCTTCTTCGTCACCGGAAATCGTTTCAATCTGAATTCCGGTACTTCGTTTAATCTGCTGAATGATTTCCGGACCGTTTTTCGCATCCCGCATGGCACTCGTTGCACAGGCACGAATTGCGGAAACATTAAAAATGTCTGCAATCAAACGAAATGCTTTCATGGTTTTGATGAAATCATCTGCCTTTTTGATACTGATTTCTCCTGTATCAAAAACCTCCTCACCCAAACGTAAAGGTAAACGCGTGTAAGATATTTTCTTCACATACGGATGCCCGTTTTCCTTGGCAATCTCTCCAATCAGCAATCGAGCAGCATTCGATCCGATGTCTATAGCAGCGTATTTTTTCGGCATAACTTCAATTGTTCCGAAATTAGCAATAAAGAATTAACCCGATCTATTCTTTGAAACAAAAAATGCCGTCCTCTTTCGAAGACGGCATTTTATAATAAATCAACGATTCTCTTACTTCACAAGTACTTTTTGTACCAAAGCACCTTGAGCACTGTTAAAGTGTAGGAAATAAACTCCTTTTGCCAAATGAGAAACCTGCAATTGTGTTTCTGAATTCATGCTTAAAGAAGAAAGCGGATAAACCATTTTACCGTCCTCAGAAATCATAGAGAAGGTAACATCTTTTCCAGCTTTGATCGTGATAGCGGAACTAGCAGGATTCGGATAAATTTCCAATCCGAAATCAATTGTTTCTTCAATTCCTGCACAATCTTCTACTACGATCGTTTGAGTTGCTGCATCTGTACATCCGTTAGCAGTTACCGTATAAGTAATTATTTCTGAACCAACTCCAGCTGTTGCAGGATTGAAGTTTCCACCAGTTACACCTGCACCTGAGTAAGTTCCTCCAGCTGGCAAACCACCTGTTAAACCAAATGAAGCAGTTTGTAAACAAACATCCGTAAATGTTCCAAGTGTTGCATTCGGTGCTGCATTCAATGTAAATGTAGAATTTGCTGTTCCACTACAGTTGTTTGCATCAGTATAAGTATATGTCAAAGTAACAGAACCCGGAGTCAATCCAGATGGATTAAATGTAGATCCTGAAATTCCTGTCGATCCTGAAAAAGTTCCTCCTGCCGGCAATCCGACCAAAGTCACAGGACTAGCATTGTCACATACGTTACCAACCGGCGAGAATGTTACTGTCGGATTTGCGTTAAAAGTTACAGTAGCAGAACCTGTTCCTGCATTGGAACAAGCTCCCGCTGTTACATTCGAAACCGTAAATGTTCCGTTTGCAGTAGCATTTACAGTATAAGGGGAAGTAACAACTCCGTTAACCGTAGTTGGTGTTGTACCGTTTGTGTAAGTAAGATCCCAAGGACCTGTCCCCGATAAAGTAATCGTTACAGGAATAGTTCCCGTACCACATAATTGTCCGCCACCTGAAACAACTGCTGTTGGTGAAGCTGTAATTGTTACGTTGAATACTTCCAAAGAAGCTGGGCAAGAACCGTTTGCAGCAATTGAATTTGTTACTGTATAAGTTCCCGGAGTACTTGAAGCCAGGTTAATTACACCTGTAGAAGTATTGATGACCAAACCTGCTGTTGAGCTGAATGCTCCTGCACTTGCACCTGCACCAAATACAGGACTTGGGTTTGTAGCAGAAGAACAATAAGTTCCCTGGGCGTATGTAAAGGTCGCATCCGGTGCTCCTGAAATCACAACTGTTTGTGTGCTTGTGTTCGGACAAGCACCGGAAGTCGTATATGTTATGGAGTAAGATCCTGAAGTACTTGTTCCAACGTTGATTTCACCTGTTGCTGTACTCACAAAACTCAATCCTGCAGGTGTTGCAGAGAATGTACCCGCAACAGAAGTTGTAGGAGTTTGGTTCGGAGCAGCATCACAAATAGAGTTTGTCGGATAGGTAAATGTTGCGTTATCCAAAGCATTGACCGTAACAGTTTGTGCAGCAGATGCTGTAGATGTACATCCCGCAGCTGTCGTAGTAACGGTGTATGAACCAACAGCGCTTACAGTAATAGCTTGCGATGTTGCCCCATTCGACCAGGTATTTCCACTAGCAGCGGAAGAAGTTAACGTTACAGATCCACCAGGGCAAAAAGTCGTTGGACCACCAGGTGTAACTGTTGGAGCAGCCGGTAATGCATTAATCGTAAGAGGTGTACTCGCAACATCTACACATCCATACCAGAAACCACTGAATATTCCTAGTTCAGGATCATAAGTAGCAGGTGTGTTATAAGTATAGGTAGTGGATGCGTTTCCATAAAGGAATGGCTGCGCGTTATCGAGGTTAAAAACATAAGTTGAGTCGGTTGGTGCAAGACCAAAGAACGTATTGAATACATTAAAGTTAAACATACGACTTGCTAATGCAGCAGCAGGAGTACTTGTACTTGTAAATGTTACGGGAGTTCCTGCACAGGCGCTTGTAGGAGCCGTGTAGCTTGCAGTAATGTTGTAATTAACAATTGCTCCTACAATAGGCTCAAAATTGAATCCCGGTGTTGCAGTAGGAATCGGAACCCAGTTACCCGCACTTGCAGGATAACTTGCAGCATCTGCAGAACGGAAAGCACAGATATTCTCATCATAAGCTTGTCCGCCAGTCTGATTGTTCGTTACAATATCCAGTCGTGCATTCGGGTTTGCATTTGTTAACTCGATTACAATTGCATAATTGGAAGTCACTGTTGCAGGTGTAGGGAAGTTTACATTATACCATGCAGCAGTAGTACTTGAAATGTTAATTGTAGTCGATGTAATCAACGTTGTAGGCATATACGTTCCGTTTACGTTGTATACAGAGATCGAAACAGTAGCTGTTGCAGCCGGGCTGCCAGCATTTCGGCGAGCATAGAATCGCGCACCTGAAACATTGACTGATCCACCGTTCAACAGATAGGTCTGAGTAATTCCTTCATTATCGGATTGCCACAACGCCAGGGCATTCAGGACAGGCGCAGGTGTTGTGCTCAGCAATACTTCTTTTGCATAGGAATACAATAGGGTGTCTTGACATAATATTGTCTTTTCAAGACTTGGTGAATGATTCGGCAGTACTTCTGTAAATGCTACCGTGGGAGCGTTCTGTAAAGATTTCAGCGGATTCTGTCCCCACGATGTAATCGACAAGGCGGCCGTAAACGAACACATTAGCAGTATTCTTTTTTTCATAGTAAGTTAATAATTAATGAAAGACGAAAATAAGGAATCACCTCCTTACTTCTTAATTATTTAACACTTTAAACCTTAATTCATTAGCATTTTAATAAAATGACATATCAATAAATGATACGTTTAAGAATCTTTCACAGGGAAGAAAAAGGAAAGGGGTTTGTATCTGAAATACAACCAGACTGAGTGGAACAGATACTTCACTTCCGAAAGGGGAATATCACGGGAACGCAGAGCCAGCCACAAAGAGAGTGAAAAGCTGACAATGAAGTTGAAGAAGCCGATCACCCCGATTCCGATAATTCCCATCAGGATCGGATACCAACCTGTGTGGAAGTTCTCTCCGAATAAACCGATAGCTAAATTCCCCGAAACAAAGGTAATGTGGCGGATATCCAGGTTCAAACCAAGGAAAATTCCTACCGAAGCTGTTGATCCCATAAAAACACCAAACCAAAAATTCGAAGCAACTCCTGCCCATTTCCGTTCAATCCAACCGGCAAAACGCGCTGCATTTTCCTTTCCGATCGAAATCTTTAATACGGGATGTTCTTTGATCCGGTTGTAGATCCTTTTATGCTTGATCTTGTTTGAAATGGAACCTGAAATAATCCCCGACAGGAATAAAAACACTCCGGCAATCGATGCGTGAAAGATTGCCATTGATTCAATCGGGTTGATATCCGTGAGTAAATTCTGGCTCTTATGTGAATCAACAATATTGAAACCGGCCATTCCCTGCAATAACCAAATTAAAATCAGGGAAACCGGAAAGGCCACAAAGACATTCCCCACGAAGGCGATAAACTGAGAACGGAACAATTGAGCAAACAGAATGGCAAAAGAGCGGTGACGATCCGCTTCATTGACCAAACCGGACATTCCGGCTTCAATCGACTTGACAATTGCCGCAGCGGTCATCGCGGGTTGCTTGGTTGCCAATGTGAAGCCCAAAAGGTAAATCAGGATAAATCCGAATGCATAATTCAAGCTATACAAAAGCGCATGACCGAAATCGCTCACATGAAATTTTCCGAGCAGGACTTTGAAAACACATAGAAATCCGACGACCAAACCTGCTCCCATGGCGGTCAACAGCATGTTGTAATATTCCTTCTTCGAATGTGTGATATAATGTTCACCCGTTTTTGCCGTATGCTGCGTCACCTCATAAGCAATCGTCTGCGTGCTGTCGAGCATCAACCGACGGATATTGTTCTTTTTACAGTTGTATTTAATCAGCTTGATTGCCAGATAAATCGAATTTTCCCGTTTATCTTGTTCGGTATCCGCAGCTAAAAGAGGTAAAAGTGCTTCTATGCGATATAACTGCTGCCTGATCCGAAGTAAACTTTGGTTGACCCGAATGGAAATCCCGAATCGGGCACTGTTGTTAAATGCATTGTTGATGATATCATGACAACCCTGAAGCAAGGAAACCAAATCCCGGTAATCTGGGTCAATAAGGGAAACGGAAAAATCTTTCTCGTGGATGATTTTCGAAACAATCACATCCAGTTTCTTTTCGAACAGTTCAAACGGACTTTGCACATTTTCATACTCCGGAACCATGATCAGAACATCTTGTTCCAAAGCCCGTCCGCTGATTCGCTGAATCAACAAACTGATTCCGTTCACAACCTCCGTAATGGCGAAATTACTTTCTGTTCCGTCATAAATCGTCGGTAATTCGAGCAAGGTCACGAGATCATTGACTTCCTCCAGCGAAATTTCCTGAATCCATTCAATATCTTTTTGCTTGTAGAAAACCTGGTTCAATAAGAACTGCAAAGTATCCGGTTCAGGTTGTTCGGGTAGAATTTTGGAAGCCAAACGTTCCCTTACTTCCCGAATGAAGTATGCATCCCGGATGATTCCCGAATCCGTTAAAATAGATGTGAATTTGCGGTTCTGAAAGAGATTTCGCAAATAGACGGTCATTGCGTAACGCTTGACGGAATTCTGCTCCAGATACTCAATCAACGGGCGAATGCTGACTGTTCTTCCTTTCCCGATTTCCTGCGGACGAAAATAGGCCACCAGATCGACCAGAAATTCCAGGTTGTCGGAAGTATAATCAGCAGAATGGTAAAAGTCTTCGAACAACTCTTCCAATTCCTTCTTCTTCGTTTTTCTGAACAACTGCATATCTCCCGATCTCACTTTTCCTTAAAAATAAGAAGACCCGCTAAAAAAGTGGCTGAATTTTCCGGAAAAGTAGGATTTAAACGAAAAATGCCGGATTTCTCCGGCATTTATTATGTTGCATATGCAGACTTCGACTACGCTCAGTCTGCTTTTATACTTTATCAACTCTGATCACAGTATCCGCATCTTCTTCGATATCGGTTGTCAAACCTTCAAAGGGTTCGGAACTAATCTTCAAATCAGAAGCCAATACCTCTTCGCAAATGAATTGCTTATTCGCTTCAGCCGCTAACTGGATGAATTCGGAAGATTTCAAAGTCAGATTGATGCGATCGGTTACTTCCAATCCGGAATCCTTTCTCAGATTCTGGATTCTGTTTACCAACTCGCGCGCCACTCCTTCCATACGCAATGCTTCCGTAATTGTGCTGTCCAAAGCAACCGTCAATCCGTTTTCGGATGCAACCAGCCAGCCCGGAATATCTTCTGCTCGGATTTCAAAATCATTCATATCCAGAACAACCTCATCACCGTCAATGATTCCTGTCCAACCTTGCTTTTGCTCCACTTCTGCAATGCCATGCTGATCCAACTGAGCAACCAAAGCAGCAATTGCTTTCATTTGCTTACCGTATTTCGGACCGATCGTTTTGAAATTCGGTTTGATGGATTTCACAAACACATTATTTGATGCATCCAGAAGCTCCAGTTCTTTCACATTCACTTCCGACAAGATCAAGTCCTGAACATGCTGAATATTTTTCGAAAAATGCTCATCCAATACCGGAACCATGATCTTTTGCAAAGGTTGTCTCACACGGATTTTCTCTTTTTTACGCAAAGCCAAAACCAACGAAGACACATTCTGAGCAATCTCCATCTGTGCTTCCAGTTCCAAATCAATCAAAGCAGCGTCTGATTTCGGGAACAAAGCCAAATGCACCGAATTCACAGAATGTCGGCCTGAAATCGCATTCAGATCGGAGAATAACTGATCCAAATAGAACGGCGCAATTGGTGAACCCATGATTGCAACTGCTTCCAAACAGGTATACAAGGTCTGGTAAGCAGAGATTTTATCTGTCGTGTAATCACCTTTCCAGAAACGTCTGCGGCAAAGACGCACATACCAGTTTGATAACTGATCGGAAACGAAATCCTGGATCAAACGCCCTGCTTTTGTAGGTTCGAAAGAAGTATAAGCTTCATCCACCTGCGCAATCAGGGAATTCAATTTCGACAAAATCCATCTATCAATTTCCGGACGCTCTTCCAAAGCAATTTCTGCTTCAGCATAAGAGAATCCATCGATATTTGCATACAAGGCAAAGAACGAATACGTGTTGTAAAGCGTTCCGAAGAACTTGCGCTGAACTTCCGTAATTCCGTCAACGTCGAATTTCAGGTTGTCCCAAGGCTGCGCATTGGTAACCATATACCAGCGCGTTGCATCCGGTCCGTATTTTGACAATGTCTCAAACGGATCAACCGTATTTCCTTTGCTTTTCGACATTTTCAAACCGTTCTTATCCAGAACCAGGCCGTTTGAAATCACATTCTTGTAAGCAACCGAATCAAAACACATCGTAGCAATTGCATGCAAAGTATAGAACCATCCACGGGTTTGATCCACTCCTTCTGCAATGAAATCAGCCGGATAAGATTTGTTGTTATCGATCAATTCTTTGTTCTCAAACGGATAATGCCATTGTGCATAAGGCATCGCACCGGAATCAAACCAAACGTCGATCAAATCGCTTTCACGCTTCATCGGTTTCCCGGAAGCAGAAACCAAAACGATCTCGTCTACATAGTTTTTATGTAAATCAATCTGATTGTAGTTTTCTTTCGAAAAATCGTTCGGAACAAATACTTTCAACGGGTTTTCAGTCATCAAACCTGCCGAAACCGCTTTATCGCATTCTGCTTTCAATTGTTCAACAGAAGAAATGCAAATGCGTTCGTCACCATCTTCCGTAGACCAGATCGGGATCGGAATTCCCCAATAACGGGAACGCGACAAGTTCCAGTCGTTCGCATTTTTCAACCATTCTCCGAAACGTCCGCTTCCTGTTGAAGCGGGTTTCCAGTTGATCGTATTATTCAATTCGATCATGCGCTCCTTCACGTTGGTCACTTTGATAAACCAGGAATCCAACGGATAGTACAAGACCGGTTTATCAGTTCTCCAGCAATGCGGATAACTGTGTTCGTATTTCTCAATTTTAAATGCTCTGTTCTCGATTTTCAGTTTCAAAGCAATACGCTCATCCACGGACATGTATGCTTTCAGATCCGGAATAATGGATTTCAGATTTTCTTTCTGCTTCTCCAATTCAGTTTGCTTTTCAGCTTCAGTGAGGTAATCTGCTTTCACGAATTCTCCTCCCAAACCGAAAACTGCATCCGAAACTTCCATGCGGAAACGACCACGCAAATCCACTAATGGAACCGGATTTCCTTTATCATCCAGAACAAGCATTGCAGGAACACCTGATTCTGTGGCAACACGCGCATCATCTGCACCGAAAGTCGGAGCGATATGCACAATTCCCGTACCGTCTGAAGTGGTTACGAAATCTCCGGAGATTACCCGGAACGCCTGATCTGCATGTTCATGCGGTAAAGCACCTTTCAAAAGTTGCTCGTAACGGATTCCGACCAAGTCAGAACCTTTACAAGAACCCAAAACCATAAACGGAATGTTCTTTCCTGATTGATCGTAATTATTCAAAGCAGAAGCATCTTCAGCTTCAACAAATCCTTTCCCGAAATGGCTCTTCACCAAGTCTTTTGCCAAAACAACCTGAACAGCTTCATGCGTATACGGGTTGAATGTTGAAACCAAAACGTATTCAATGTTTGGTCCGACACACAATGCCGTGTTGGAAGAAAGCGTCCATGGCGTGGTAGTCCAAGCCAGGAAGAAAGAATTTTCAGAAAATTTTCCTCCTCCAAAGGGGGAATTGGATCCGTCAGCAATTTTAAACTGCGCAACTACCGTCGTGTCTTTCACATCTCGGTAACAACCCGGCATATTCAATTCGTGAGAGGAAAGTCCTGTTCCTGCTGCAGGAGAATATGGCTGAATCGTATAACCCTTATACAACAAATCTTTGTTATACAATTGTCCAAGCAGCCACCAAACAGATTCCATGTATTTCGGGTCGTATGTGATATATGGATTTTCCATATCCACCCAATATCCCATTTGTTCCGTCAAACGATTCCAAATGTCCGTGTAACGCATTACCGCTTCACGACATGCTTTGTTGTAATCATCAACAGAGATTTTCTTCCCGATATCTTCTTTTGTAATTCCAAGTTCTTTTTCAACACCTAATTCCACAGGCAAGCCATGCGTATCCCATCCGGCTTTACGCTTCACTTGTTTTCCTTTTAAGGTTTGGTAACGGCAAAAAATATCTTTAATCGAACGAGCCATTACGTGGTGAATACCTGGTAATCCATTCGCAGATGGAGGACCTTCAAAGAAAACAAACGGCTCCGCTCCTTCACGTGAAGTGATGGAAGCTTCAAAAACACGCTCATTTTTCCACTTTTCAAGAACTGCTTGCGCTACATTCGGCAAATTCAATCCTGAATACTCGCTATACTTCTGACTCATAAACCTTAAATCAATTAAAAGGGAATTTCAAAACAAATGCAAAGGTACTAATTTATTGACTGAATTCAGGACATTAATACTTTGTTCTTGCAAGCACTTATGGGTAATATACAGATCGTTTTTTATCTTTCAATTAAAGATTAGCTTTGTGATCCTAAGTCCTGTTTCATGAAATTCAAAAAAGCACTTCTTTTTTTACTTGTTCCGACCTTACTTGCGTCAGCAGTCGTGCTTTTTATCAGTTTTCTGATCAGCTGGTTATTAAACAAAACAGAGCTTGATATCAATCATGGAATTTTGATCGGTTGGATTCCCTTGTTTCTGGGAATCAGCGCCTATTTTCTGATCATTCACCATCGCTTGAAGTTATTCTTCAACAAACGCTACGAAAACAACTACGTGTTTGCTCTTTTTGCAATCGTATTCATTACGTTTCCCGCTGTTGCCTTTCAGATCGCATACGAGAACCTGAAAATGAATCAGCAGGAAATACACGATTTCTCTGAAATTGATTTCTCTGCAAAAAACACCGTTTGGAAATATACCGGACCGATTCCGCAGGCAACGATGACCTATTTGGGAGATTTCTATGAATATACTTCCGGAAAAAATCCAAAAGTGGATTTTCTGTCTTATGCGCTGGTGAATTTTGAAAAAGAAGATCTCTGGATTCTGTTTTCGGAATCTGAAATGATCGATACCGACGAAAGCGATTCAGAAAAAGGCCGGGTATTCAATAAGGTACACGAAGATTGTATGACCGAAGTCAACAACACATTAAATCTAAGTCCGGGAACAAGATACCTCATCCCTCTGGAACAATCCGAAGATCTGGAATATGCTCACAAAACACTGGAAGATGTTGATTACAAAGGCCCTGTTCCGAAGAAAATTTTCAAACTGGAATCTTCCTTTCAGCCTGGACTTAATACAGCACATCAATGGCTTCTGGGTATCGCCGTTTCGCTGAACATCATCTACTTTTTTATTTTTTGTCTTTTCAGAAGAAATGTTAGTTCGTATGAGTTGCATCAGACTGGAATGCTTGACATTTCCTTTTTGGCTGAAACGCTGGCCCACATCCGGGAAACTCCTGTAACAGCCTTTTTACTTACCCTGATATTGATCTTCTTTTTCGTTGAAATTGCGCATGACCCTAATATTTTTACGGTAAAGCAAGAGCCCTATGTTTTTCACTGGGCTGTTTCAAACTCTGTTTGGAAAACCGGAGAATGGTATCGTCTCTTTACCTATCCTTTTGTAAATATCCAACTGATATTACGAATAACAGATGTAATGGCTTTCGCAGTTATTGCCTATAGCATTGAAAAAAATACCTCATCTGCCGGGTTTGCGCTATTCAGCTTTTGCATACTCATTACCGGAGGTCTAAGTGCTGCTTTCTTCAGCCCATCGCTAAACTGCGGCCTGACAGTTTTTACATTCGGTTATTCAGCTTACTACCTCTTCACTGGATTTCAGCGCCGGATTGGGTTTTCTTCCTGGAAATTTATTGGAATTTCATTTCTGGTTTTTGCACTTATAATTGGTTCTTTATCCGGATTTTTAGAATACCAGAAACTTATTGCCGCTACTTTGACAGGATTTGCATTCGGGCCGGTTTTAAAATACAGAAGTGTTAGTTAATTCTGTTTTCAGCATTCTCATTCTAAAATTATTTCGCTACATTCGTTTCGTTGGATTCATTGAATAGCATAGAAATTAATGACCTCGTTCACAAGGTAAAAGCCGGAAACCAAAATGCTTTCGGCGAAGTCTATGATCGGTACTGTGGCGCAATCAATGGCGTTATTGCCCGATTTATCAATGATGAAGACATTGCTCAGGACGTCCTTCAGGACACGTTCATCAAAGTCTGGAAAAACATTCAGATGTATGATGATACCAAAGGCAGTTTTTTTACCTGGATGCTCAATATAGCACGCAATACGTCTATCGATGCACTGAGAAAACTGAAAAAAGAAGCCAAGTCCGAAATCCAAATTCTGGAAACAAGCGTAAATAGCTCTGTAACAGTTCAGCAGAATGTTGGAACCATCGGATTGAAACAATTGGTGGACCGCCTTCCTGCAGAACAACAGACAATGATTGAATACTTATACTTCAGAGGGTATACGCAGCAAGAAGTAGCAGACGAGCTTGATTTGCCGCTCGGAACTGTGAAAACCCGCTCGCGGATGGCCATGATGGAGTTGAGAAAATGGTTTACATTATTGATATTGTGGATATAAACGAATACATAGCGTCAGGAATTTTGGAGTCGGTAACACTCGGTCTTGCTTCCCCACAGGAAATGCAGGAAGTGGCGTGTCTTTCCAAAATCTATCCGGAAATCCGGGAGGAATTTGTTCGTGTTCAAAAGCGTTGTGAAGAAATGATGCTTGAAAACGCGCAAGCTCCGAATCCTGCTGTTCGCAATTCGATCTTAGAAGCAATTGCTCAAATTCCGCAGGAAAAGCCGGAAAGTGCCAACTCAAATCATGAAACAAAGCAGCAAGCGAAGATTATCCCGATGAATACAGCTCAGGAAATCAAAGGAGTGAGTCCGATGTGGAAAATGATGGCTGCAGCCTCGTTGATTTTAACGATCGGAATCGGAGGACTTTGGTTTGTATCGAATCGCGAAGCAAAACGTCTGGATTCAGCTTTAGCTTCTTCGGAAAAAGACCGTTTGAAAAATGATCAGGTTTTACAGGCAATGATTCTGGAAAAAGACCATTTGCAGCAAGTTCAGGAAGTATTGGCCAATCAAAGCACCCGCACGGTTATGATGACCGGAACAGCTATGGAACCGAATGCCACCGTAAAAGTGATGTGGAGCACAGACATGAAAAAAGCGGTGATGCATGCAGAAAAAATCACTCCGCCACCGGCAAACATGCAATATCAACTTTGGGTAATTGCAGACGGAAAGCCGGTTTCGGTTGGTCTTTTCAATTACGATGAAGTGGAGCAAATGACCGAACCATTTGATGTAAATGCTCAGAACATTACCGCATTTGCCATTACGCTTGAAAAAATGGGCGGAAGCCCAACGCCAACTATGGAAAAAATGGTGGTGATGGGACCGATCAATGGTTAATTCAAAACGTAAAATTGAGAATCGAAAAAAAACAAAATTTTCCTTCGATTTATCCTTTTGCTTTTAACTTTTCAATTTTACATTCTCCATTTTGAATTACCTTTAGGTCATGATTTGTCCTCCAAAATTGGTTCCCGGCGATACAATTGCATTGGTTTCTCCCGCAAAAGCAATTGATGCTTCTTACATTGATTTTGCCAAAGCGTATTTCGAAAAGCAAGGATTTGTTGTGTTGGTAAGTCCGAATGCTTCGGGTGAATTCCGTTATTTTTCAGGAACCGATCAACAAAGAGCCGGCGATCTGCAATGGGCGATTGATCATCCGGATGTAAAAGCCATTGTTTGCAATCGCGGTGGTTACGGAACCATTCGTTTGTTCGACCTGGTGAACTGGGCAAATCTGCTCCGCGAACCAAAATGGATTCTGGGTTTTTCCGACATCACCAATTTTAACTGCCTGGGACTACGATTGGGAATCGAAACCGCTCATACGACTATGCCGCTTAATTTTCAGGAAAACTCTCCGGAATCGTTGGAATCCATGATGCATGTTTTGAGCGGAACAGAGAATGAATACATCTGGGAAGCACATCCGTCGAATAAACCCGGAATGGCTGAAGGAACAGTTGTTGGCGGAAATTTGTCTATTCTTTATTCCTTACTCGGAACACCCTATTCCCCGGATTATGAAAACGCCATTTTATTTATCGAAGATCTGGGAGAGCAGATGTATCATATCGACAGAATGTTAAGCGCCTTCAAACTGGCAGGTGTTTTCGACCGGATTTCAGGATTGATTATCGGAGGAATGACCGAACTAAAAGACACGGCCAAAGCAACCGAATGGACAATGGAAGAATTGATCTCGGAGCACACGCAGTTCCGCTCTTTTCCAATAGCATTCCAAGCTCCGGTTGGTCATATTCCCGACAACAGAGCCTTTATCTGCGGTCGGAAAGCCACTTTTACCGTCACTGAAAACCAAAGTTATTTCTTCCAATAGAAAATAAATATTGTTCTGGTACTGTTTTTGATTCGGGTAGTTCCGTATTTTTGTACTTGAAATTGACTTATGCGTATTTTTCTAATTGGTTTTCTGATCCTTACACTGTCCTCTTGTGTAGATATCTTTGATGAAATTATTCTTCATGCTGACGGAAGCGGCACATACAAATACACCGTCAATATGAGCGCCAGTAAAGTGCGAATTAATTCCATTCTTGCCCTCGACAGCGTGGAAGGAAAACGCGTTCCGAAACTTCCTGAAATCAAGGAAAAAATTGAGTTTTACAGAAGCAAACTGGAAGAAAAAGAAGGAATCTCAAACGTGAAAGTCGAAGCCAATTACGACGATTTCATCTTTAAAATTTCCTGTGATTTTGACAATGTTGCCGATCTGCAAAACGGAATCCGCGAAATAGTAAAAGAAGAAAGCAAGGATAAGAACAATTCGGACTTTGATGAAAACTGGTTGACCTGGGACGGAAAAACCCTTACACGCATCAATCCGAATTTTCAAAGTGTGATTCACAAACTCAAAGCAGAAGATCAGGAAAAACTGAAAGAAGGCAAATACATTTCGGTTTCCCGTTTCGACAAAGCAATCTTAAAATGTGATAACGGTCAGGCTCAGATTTCCCCAACTAAAACTGCAGTTTTGATCAAATCAAGCACTTATTCCGTTGCAACAAATCCCTTAATTCTTAAGAATACCATTACAATTTCCAATTAGTTTTCGGGAAAACACCTTATTTCTTTTTATTTTAACACAAGTTATCAACCAAATAACGGTTGATAAACGAAATAGCATAATCAATTCAAAAAATGATTTTACTTTCGTGTAGAATCCGTTCATTCATTCCTCATATGAAGATTAAAATTTTAATTCCGATAAGCCTTTTAGGAGCTATTTCCTGGGGACAAAAATCCGAAGATATTATCCCTAAAGATGCAGTTACTGTCTTTAGTCTGAATAATATTTCCATTCTTCAGAAAGTATCCATGGATGAATTGGTTTCCTATGATTTCATGACCGAATTGCAATCCGAATTGTTTGACGGATCAACTCAGGGAAAAACCCTGAAAGATGCGGGAATTGATTTCAACCAGAAGATGAATATCTTTTACGGAAAGAATCCTGAATTCGAAATCTCCGGATTTACGTTCGGAATTACGGATAAAGAAAAACTCTTCACTGTATTCGATGATTTTGACCGCAAGGAGAGTTTGGTTCCCGGAACGGAATACTACAACAATTACTTCAATCACCTGATGATTCAGGGAAATGTAGGTTTACTTATCCGTGTGGATACCGATCAGGAAAAACTGACTGAAATCACAGATTCCATCTGGGTTGCCAGAGGATTTGAATTGCCCTGGTCTTCGGAAGATGAATACTACGACGAGGAAATGGATACCTATGATGAGGAAGAAATGTCCATCGACGATCCTGCAATGAACGAAGACGGAGATGAAGTAGAAGAAATTATCGAAGAAGATGTGGAGGAAACTCCTGTAGCAGTAGATGAAATGAACGATTTGTTCAAAAACTACTACGAGTTACGCGATAGTATCGAATCCGAATATTCCCGCAAGCGTTTGTTTTTGATTACGGAAGAATTGTTCGTCAAAAAAACCAATCTGAAAGCGATCGACAATCGTTTGGCAACACAGCTGACACATACGTCCGATGCGATTTTCTATCTGGACAACAGCCGCAACTTCAAAAACACCAACAGTCTTTTCTATTTGCAGGCAATGTTCCCGGATTTATACCGCGATTTGAATGAATTGTATACCGGAAACGTCATGTTGGGCGACATTGTTCTTAACCAGAAAACCATTGATCTAAAAGTAGAAGCAAACTACGGTGAAGGATTGGGAAGCATTTACCAGGAATTGAACAGTGCTAAATTCGACAAGAATGTGTTGAAATACATTCCGAAAAACAATACCGGTTTCTTCACATACCAAATCGACTTGAAAAAAGGTTACGAAAAAGCATATGAGGTAATTATGCCGATCCTGAGTGAGGAGAAGAATGCGCGTATTTCCGCGAACGTTCTGACCATCGAATTGTTAAATGATTTCATCAACACAGATGAGCTTTTCAATACTTACAAAGGAAGTATGTTCGGTACTTTCAACGGAATCAAACGCGTGAAAACAAAGCGAATCGAGTTTTTCTATGATGAAGAAACGTTTGAATACGGAGAAAAAGAGATTGAATCGGAAGAAGATATGCCGATCTTTACTTTAGGTTTCACAACTGCCCGTCCGGATATCCCGAATAAAATTCTGAAGCACATGTCCCGAATCACGACCCAATTCAAAAATATGGGAGATTACTGGGTTTACGAAGAAGCTATTTTGAACTCTGTTCCGCTTTATATGATCAACAAAAACGGATTGTTCATTTTCACCAATGACGAAGATCTGGCGAAGAATCATTCAAATGGTTACGGTGTTGACGCTTTGAGCGGGAAACAGGCTAAAAATGCTGCAAAAAGCGGTTCTATTTACGGATATATGAATTTGGGAGACATGATCAACCGTCTGCCGGAATCTATTCTGAATGATCACCGATTCAATGTACTTGCTTCCATGCGTGGAAAAAAAGGGGAAATCGAAGTGATTTCTTCAAAAACAAGCCGTCAGAAAACAACTTACAATCTGACTTACAGTTTTGAAGGAACTTTTGACAATGCAGGAAAATACCTGCTTGATTTGGTAAACACAGCCTATCTGGTATCTACAGAACGTTAAATGAGAACAGAAGGTGTTGGAAATAAAGTTGTGTTAATCGCATTGCTATGCGCAGCATTGGCATTGTTTCTTTATATCCGTCCCCGACTGTTTGCTCCGGATCCGCCTCCAAGTCTTCTGGATCGTTTACCTGAAAGTGAAATTGTAGGCCGGTACAATCTTTTAGACATCGCGAAAGAGACCAACTCATTGATGTTTAAAAACAAAGTTCCTTTCAGAGAATACCTGACGTATGATTTCTTGTTGAGTCAGGCCAAAGGAATCGGAATTGATATTCAAAGCACCGCTTATTTCTTCTCGAACGGAAGAGATGAATGGGGAACTTTTGTAAGCGTTCTCGACAGTACGAAGATTCAGAACGGGTTTAACCGTTTGGAACAGTACATGAAGGTTTCGGACACGATCGTATATAACCGGAGAGTCAAAAAAATTGAAGATCTGGGACTCTACATTTTCTACGAAAAAGATTACCTGCTGGTTTACAAAGGGTCGAAAATCAAGCGTCGTATCGGAAAGGCTATTTTTGCTCATGAAGGAGATATCGAAAAATCCTGGGAGAAATTCCTGAAGAAACAGACTTTCCGGGACGAAAAAATCGTGCTTTATTCCAATTCACCGCGACTCAAAAAATTCGGGTTTGATTATGCGATGTTTGCACACGACAGCGACTCGCTAAACGTCAAGCTGAAAACCTATCTTCATTCCGGAAAAAATTTGAAAATCAAAGAGAAACAAGCCGGAATTACTTTCGAACGCAATCAGATCTCAACAAAGGCATTGGAAATCCATCTGGATGTTTCAGAATTCAAAAAAGACAAGAAAAATCCGCTTTATCAGTGGATCACGGCATTGGGGAAAAAAGTTAGTTTTCCTACAGATGTTTTCTTTGATGCCTGGGAAGGCGATCTGTGTTTTCAGGAAGGCGGCACGCAGCTCATCGACGAAGAAGTGGTAGAAATGGGCTATGACGAAGAATTCAATCCGGTTGAAACCCGGAAAATCAAGAGAGTTGCAGTTCCTGCATATTCGCTGTTATTCTCTGTCAATGAAAACGGAAACAAACTGGTTTCATCGCTCTTTGCCAAAGGAATCATCACCAAACAGGGAAAATACTATCATTTCCTGTTCTCGCCGCCATTGAACTTAAACCTTCTTCCGAAAAGTATCGGCGCTTACACCTCCAAAAGACCTCCGAAAGTAACGACGGGTTCTACTTGTAACGGTTTATGGAAATACAAAGGAACCGACGTGCTTTTCCACATTGATTCTTTGAAGAAAAAAGAAGTCTACGGCTCACTGGAGTTCGAAGTTGCAAGCCTGATCAAGAAGAGAAAGTTTAAAAAATAGATTGCGAATTACGATTAACTAGTACGGAATAAACACATTCTTTGCTTCGGTGAAAAAGCGCAATGCTTCCCAGCCGCCTTCTCTTCCAACTCCGGATGCTTTTACTCCTCCGAATGGTGTCCGCAAATCTCTTACAAGCCAGGAGTTGATCCAAACGATTCCCGCCTGCACTTTATCAGCCGTTCTGTGAGCTCTTTTCAGGTCAGAAGTCCAAATAGTCGCACTCAAGCCGTATTGTGTGCTATTCGCCATCATAAGTACCTCTTCTTCGGTGTCAAATGGTGTTAGTGTTACCACAGGTCCGAAAATCTCTTCCTGATTCGTTCTGCAATCGTAAGAAAGTCCTTCGATAACCGTTGGCGCGATGTAATATCCTTCATCATACGGAACTTCCAGAATTACGCGGTGTCCACCTGTTAAAACGGTTCCTCCTTCTTCTTTTGCCAATTCGATATAGGAAAGTACTTTTTCCATATGAGGTTTGGAAACCACCGCTCCCATCTTCGCATTCGGGTCCGTCGGATTGGAAACAGTGAGTTTTTCAACGCGTTCGATAAATGCAGCTTTGAATCGGTCGTAAATGCTGCGTTCAATAAAGATCCGAGATCCGCAAAGACAGATCTGACCTTGATTTGCAAACGAAGAACGAACCGTTGTTTTGATCATTTCATCGAAATCACAATCTGCAAAAATGATATTCGGGTTCTTTCCTCCCAATTCCAGGGAAAGTTTTTTAAACATCGGGCCGGCAGTTCGGGCAATGTATTCTCCCGTTTTTGTTCCTCCGGTAAAAGAGATCGCTTTGATTTTCGGATGTTTGACAATCGCGTCTCCTGCATGTTGTCCCAAACCGTGGATAATATTCAATACTCCGGCCGGCATGCCGCTTTCCCGCACTACTTCACTCAACAAATAGGCTGTGTAAGGTGTAATTTCGGAAGGTTTTGCAATCACACAGTTTCCGGATGCCAATGCAGGTGCTATTTTCCATGAAAACAAGTACAAAGGCAAATTCCACGGAGAAATACATCCCACCACTCCAATCGGTTTGCGGGTCGTGTAATTAATCCCCATTCCTTCCATGTAATGCGATTCGGAAGCAAAATGCTCAACAGCCGTTGCGAAAAAATGAAAATTGGAGACAGCTCGTGGAATATCCACGTGTGCAGCCAATGAAAGCGGCTTTCCATTATCACGCGATTCTGCAGCTACAAATTCATCCATGCGCTTTTCAATTCCGAGACTGATGCGCATCATAATCGCACCTCTTTCTTCATTTGTCATATTCGACCAAACGGGAAACGCTTTTTCTGCCGCTGCAACTGCCAATTCCACATCTTCTTCCGTAGAATTCGGAATCTCACCGTAAACTTTACCTGTTGCAGGTTCGTAATTATCGATGTATTGTCCTTTAACTGGTGCAACTAATTCGCCGTTGATCAAATTCTGAATGCGTATCATGGATTTCTTTTTTTCACGTACAAAGATAAGATTGATTATTTCAGTAGTGGTGAAAAATTTTTCATCACTATCGTATCATATTTTAAATTTAACCCCAATCTGGAGGTACAACGAAAAATTCAATCCTCCTGTGCGAAGATAATTCGTGGAAATCCCCACATTGGTATAAAAACGGTCAAAACCGAAAGCAAAAGGATTGTTCTTGTAAGCTGCTCCTAAATACAAAGCATGAAACAATCCTGAAGTAACGCGGCCAGTGATCAAATTCAGATTACTTCCTGCGTAAGCCGCCAAAGTGGGATGAAAATCATGAATCGCCGACCGGTTTGCGTTTCCGATATAACTTTGCTTAAACGGATCAATTGAAAAAAGTAAATAATCCGCTTTCACTATTCCCAGAATCCGCGCTTTCAGATCCACTCCGACATTGACACTGTATTCGAATCGCGTTCCAGCGTACAGAAGATACGCCGACACAAAAGCCGATTGATAATCGATATTCCAAAAACCTGCTTCCAGGCCATATTCCAAGGCATTCAATCCTCCGCGTGATTCCGGAAAACAAGTATGCGCATTCATGGTATCCAACGGATAGCTGATCTTTGCAGAATCTCCGGAAGGAATGCAGGCAGCCCGATTGGAGTAAATATTCCAATCATTTTTTTTCAAATACTCAGCCGGAACGGATGCAAAATAGTACGGCCTGTTGCGCATTCCGAATTTGGTATGCCAGGTAACGGGCAAATCGTAATTCCGGTCGAAATAATAGCTTCTCGAAGGGGAAACGTAGTCCTTGGGAACAATCAACAGGTATTCTCCTTCCAGCGTTTTTTTCCGGAGCTGTAAATGCTGCATCACATAAACTTCCGGAAGCAATTCCGATTTCAGTTTCATCGGAGCACTCATGTCTTTATCACAAACAACGCATTCTGCGGCATCTTCCCGAATCCGCTTTTTGGTCAGAATCCCATACGATTCGAAATCCGCTTCTTTGACTTTCGCCCGATACCGTTCGTGTTTCCACCACCCTTCTCCGCTGAGTTCCAATTTCCATTTCACAATCTTCGCATATTGCGAATTCTTCGTAAGGGTGTAATATGTTTGGTTTTTGGAAAACAAATGCGGTTCCATTTCCAGAATCACATAATTGGCTCTTCCGTCATTGATCCGGATGATATTGCAATTCTTCATGATCGAATCCGAAAGCACAAAACATACTTTAGTGTTTCCGAAATATTCGTATTGATCCGCAGTGTCCTGAAGAAGCCTTTTACCGGCATAAAACAAGTGAATTTCAACTCTCCGGTGGTTTTCATTGGGATTCCTGAACGCATTTTCCTCCCCTTTCGCATAACTCGAAACAATAGCTTTCGCAGGAAGAATTTTTTCCAGATATTCTTTCACCCGATCTGCCCGTTTCTTCGAAAGCCGAAAATTGAGCTTTTTCTTTCCTGTTGAATCCGCAAAACCGATGACCTGAAGGCTGTCTATTTTCCTGAGATTGTAGGAAAAAATGTATTTCTGAATTTGCTGTTTATTCTCTTCCAGGAGCTTGGAATCGCCGCTTGGATAATAAATGGAAAACACTTCCTGTGCAGACAGATGTGTGCCGTTCATTGCAAAAAGCAGCAGCAAGAACAGACTTGTCTTAAACGAAAAAAGACCCATCTTCCGATAATTATCGGGATGACGAGTCTTCAGGTTTCTTTTCCGTATCACGGAAGCGAATATAGTTCTTATCGCGAATTCAGCAATAACGGAATCCGGGTTTATTCGTGAACAATGAGTTTAAATCCTTTTCCGTGAATATTCAAAATCTCGATACGCTCATCTTCTTTCAAAAGCTTACGCAATTTTGCGATATACACGTCCATCGAACGACCGTTAAAGTAATTGTCATCACCCCAGATAGCGCGTAAAGCGGCTTGTCTGTCCAAAACCTCATTGCGGTTCTTACACAACAGGTGAAGCAATTGTCCTTCCTTGGTTGTCAATTTCTTTTGTTCTTCTTTCAAATGAAGGATTCTTGAAACCGGTTCATACTGGATGGTTCCGATTTGCTGAATTTCACTTTCATCCGTATCCGGAGTTCCTGTTCTTCTCAAAATTGCTTCGATACGCGCCAGCAATTCCTCCATTGTGAAGGGTTTGGTCATGTAATCATCCGCACCACTTTCAAAGCCTTCCAGCTTATCTTCCTTCATTGCTTTCGCCGTCAGGAAAAGAATCGGAACCTTCGGATCGATTAAGCGTACTTCTTTCGCCAATGTAAACCCATCCATCTCCGGCATCATCACATCAAAAATACAGAAGTCGAAATGTCCGTCTGTGTATTTTTCATATGCGTGTTTCCCATTGCGCGCAAGCTCAACCTGATAACCCTTAGCTTTTAAAAAAGTCTGTAATAATTGACCCAAGTTGTCGTCGTCTTCTGCTAATAAAATTGATTTTTGCTTAGCCATAATTATCTTTTTATTGTTACACGAAATTCTGAACCTTCTCCCACCTGACTGGTTACATGAAGGCTCCATCCGAACATATCTGCGAGCGCTTTCACATAACTCAAGCCCAAACCGAAGCCTTTCACATTGTGAACATTTCCGGTTGGAACACGGTACAATTTATCAAATATTTTCGAGATATGTTCACGTTTAATACCAATTCCTTTATCTATCACGGACAATTCCAATCGTTCGGCGAATACTTCCAGTTTTACCGTTACGTGAATTTTGTCTTTGCTGTATTTAATTGCATTGTCTACCAGGTTATTCACCATGTTGGTAAAGTGCATCCGATCTCCTTCGATATAGACCTCTTCCTTAGGAAGTTGGAGAATCAATTCCCCGTCAGAACCCGCAATCCGGAAGGACGCTGTTTTTGCCACAGACTGTATGACTTCAATCACAGGAACCTTTTCCATTTTCACTTTCAGTTCTCCACGGTCGATCACCGCACTTTGCAGGATCGATTCAACTAAAATTCCCAGTCGTTTATTTTCCTCCTGAATCATCTTCACAAAAGGAGCCGCATTTTCTGTTTGACCACCCATCATCGCCGGATCATGCATTGCCTCGCAAGCCAATGAAATGGTTGAAATAGGTGTTTTAAACTCATGCGTCATATTCGAAATAAAGTCATTTTTCAGTTCGAATAACTTCTTTTGAGTTAAAATGGTACGAAACATGTACGAAATAGTGATAATAATCAATACTGCCAGAATCAAACTCACAACCAGCAAGCTCCCCATTGATTTCAATACGAAAAAGCGACTGTGCGGAAAATTCACATGCAAGGTCAATTTATCTTCCAGAATTTTATTCGGGAAAAGCATTGTTGATTGTGCCTTGACCGTATCCAGTTTGACATCGTAATTGCTTAACCCGATTTTAAACTTCACCGGTTCGTTATTTTCTTCTACGACCACGAAATCGAACTCGTCCGGCAATTTATCCGCTACCAGTTCTTTTCGGATAATCGAATCCAGAATCTTCAAATTGATTCGTTTCTCAGGATCGAGATACATATTGTCGCGGAACGTTTCGACCATCAATTCATTGATGTATTTGGCCTTCTTGACAATCTTGTGCATCACACGCTGATCGAGGTGATATGCCGCTCTGACGGAATCTTTGTGAAACAAACTCGGATTGGAACCGTCAAACAACTCATGAATCTGGCGGACATCTCTTGCAAGTACTTCCTGCTTGGAATACAATCCGGAAATCGAATCGTAGCTGTTTCCGGTGACGATCAGGTAATTTTCCAGTCTTCCGTTCACCGTCAGCACCGTATCCCGAATGGAGATCGATTCTTTGACCTCAAACAAGTTCTGGAATTCTTCTTTCAGAACGTCTTTGTATTGACCCGAAACATCTTTGCTCATTAAGGAAGAATACCTTCTCACGTCTTCCACCTTTTCATAACGAATGGCGATGCGTTCCATAGCGGTATTCACCTTGCTTTTGAAATCGTCTGATTTCCGGTCGTAAAGCTGTAAAGTCTGAAAGATTTGAATCAACAAAAGGGCCAGCATGGCAATCCATACTGCAGTAATTACGAGATTGATCCGAATCTTAATCATATGCGAATAACGAATGTAGGTGAAATGTTAAAATCAACCATTCACTTAACGTTTTTTATGAAGATACGCAATCAATTAAATTGAGAATGGAAAATGTACAATTGAAAAGGTTATTGCTTGAATTCATTCTTTTGTTAACTTTTCAATTCTCAATCCTCCATTAAAGCTACTTTTTCTTACTTCCTCGTTTTTTCGGTTTTCCATACTTGTCCTGCATGGCTTTCTTATGATTGTAGCGAACATTCACTTTTTTGTTCTTATCCTTCTTTTCGTGAAATGCAGGTCCGGTTTGATCTTTCGGTGTTTTAACCAAGGTGTTTTTCATTGCCACCTGTGGTTTCTCGAATTCCAAAACCAATTCTGAAAGTTCTGCTTCTTCCGGGAAATCCTGAATATCCACTTGCTTGTTCATGAATTCTTCAATCTTCCCGAAGAATTCCTTATCCTTTTCAGCTAAGAAAGTAATTGCATGTCCGTCTTTATCCTGTCGGCCGGTTCTACCAATACGGTGAATGTAATTTTCCGTGTTATCCGGAATATCAAAGTTGATTACATGCGTTACGTCCGTAACATCAATCCCGCGGGCGATCAAATCCGTAGCGATCAACACTCTGTAGATCCCGTTTTGAAAATGATTTACAGCATTGAAACGGAAGTTTTGCGCTTTTTGGGAGTGAATGATTCCCAATTCAACGTTGAAGACCGGCTCCAGTTCATCGAATAATTTTTCTGCCAGAACACGGGAAGAAACGAAGACAAGCACTTTCGTCATATCCTTGTTTTCTTCCAGCAAATGGTTCAATAAATTCACCTTGGAAGTAAAATTCGGAACAGAAATAGCTTCCTGTTTGATCTTTTCAAGTGGTGTTCCCGCTCTTGCAGCTTCCACCTTAATCGGATTTTCAAAGTATGCTTCAATAAATGTTGCTACTTCTTCGGAAAGAGTTGCAGAAAAAAGCAAATTCTGTCTTTTAAGAGGAAGCAGTTCAAAAATGCGCATCAACTGCGGTCTGAATCCCAGATTCAGGGTTTCATCCACCTCATCGATCACTACTTTCTTGATATGCTTAAATTGCAAAGATCCGTTAGCAGCCAGATCGAAAATACGACCCGGTGTTCCAACCAAAATATCCAATCCCTGCAAAACCATTGCAGATTGAGTACTGATATTTGCTCCACCATAAACTCCGCCAACAACCACATTCATGTAAGGTGTTAGCTTTTCTACTTCACGTACTACCTGAACCACCAATTCACGTGTCGGAACGATGATCAGAATCTGCGGATGCGGTTCTTTGGAGAACTTCCACATAGAAAGGCAAGGCAGTAAATAGGCCAATGTTTTTCCTGTTCCGGTTTGTGCAAGTCCTATCACATCCTTTCCGGACATCATCACAGAAAACCCTGCCGACTGGATCGTTGTTGGAACAGTATATTCAAGCTCATCCAACGCATTTAGGATTGGCTTTTTAATATTTAAATCGTGAAATGTCATGCGGAAATTTTTCACAAAGGTAATCAATCCATTTTTGTCGGGTTTTAGAAGCTGATCACTTTCTTTCAAATCCGGGTTTTCCCTCGAAAAAAAAGCCATTCAAAAATAGTTGATAGATCAATTACCCTAAAAGTCAGATTGTTAAATCATTTGTTTGACGTAAAAATTAACAATCGTACGTAAAAAAATAGTTATATTTAGGGCTCAAGAAAATAAATATAACTACAACTTTAGGCGTAAAAGCCTGAAACCTGCTAATACTCTTGCTATGTTAAAGTACCTGTTTACGACACTACTTGCATTTGCTCTATGCGTTAATTTGATTGCCCAGGTAACCAATTTTGAGCCAATGTCACCCGAAATCGAATTCATTCATTCGCGCACATATTCAGCCGATATCGGAAGGAAATATAATTCCGATTCTTATTATGCACATCCCGACTTCGGAAAGCTCACTTTCGGTGCTCCATACGGGAAAAATGTCGTGGAAGACATCAGTAAACGAACGTATGATTCGCGTTACTACGTTGATTCGGATAATCCGACTTTCTTCTATATTGAAAAAGCCAGTAACCCGATCAATTTGTATCAAAACGGTATTTGGCGTGCTATTGATCCGACCCTTCATCCGGTTTCAGCTCAAAAATATCAATCAGGAGTTCAGAACTGGCCGACTACTCTGGATCTTTCAAACAGATCCACTTCCTTTTTGCTGGGAGAATCTGAGTTCAGATTCAACAATTATTCCCTGAAAGTCGTCCATAATGACAACTCGGAGAGTATTTATCAGGCAAACTGGTCGCAAATTGTTGTGGGGAATGAAGGCGCTTATGTCACAAATGTTTTTCCGGGAATAGACATGAAAATTGTTTTCCGGGAAGGAAGAATCAAATCAGATTTTGTGGTTCGTGAAAACCTGCATGTGAAACGACTTGTTTTCACAGATCAACTGGATGTTCCGGCAAACCTGAACGGGTACATTTATACCGGCGAGTCTTCGCCAAACGGAATGGTGATTTTCGAAAATATTCATACCGGTGAGGCAGAAATCAAATTCAGTTCTGCAAAATCTTATGATGCATCCGGTGGTAAAAACTCCTGGATCAGTCCATATATTCTGAATGGAAACACGCTTCAAATCGTATGTGATTCGGCCAATCTGAATAACAGTTCTTTGATCTATCCTGTTACGATTGATCCGCTCGTAACTGTAGTCGGGCCGATCTCTTCAATAAGTGGGATTCTGGGTTCATTACCAAGTCCATCCTTTTGTTCGAATAACTTAACTGTCACTTTTCCCGGAGGAACAAAGCCCTGGGATGTTTCTACCTATTGGGATGTCGAAACAAACTACTGCTCCAGTAATGGACTCGACTGCTGGATGTCTGAAGCCCAGATTTGGATCACATCTTCTTGCGGCGGAATCTCACCGGTTGGTGCTCCGGGAACAATCTGGACTTGTTCTGCTGCCGGATGCAACAATTACGGAACATGGAATCCGACCTTGCCTTTTAACAGCTCAGGAACACAATCCCTTGCTCAATGCTATACACCTTCCTGTTCCAATCAAAATCTGATCTTTACGATTAACAGCAACCGGTCTTACTGTAATAATATATCTGTCGACAACTGTAGTTTCGCTACGAACAATTGCAACTATATGTATTCCTGGAGAGTAACCGTACAAGGTAGAAATGCTGAAACGCTTGGCAACACAACCACCGGAAATGGATCTTCAACAATTGCAGCTCCAACTTGCGCTTCGGGAACAACTCTTTTAAATCCGGCAGCATTGTATGGAGTTCCGGGATATACTTACTCCTGGAATACCGGAGCAACTTCAAGTACCCTAAATGTTACAAACGGGCCGGCAACTTATACAGCTACTGTGACGGATGCGTGTGGAACGGTGAGAACTGCAACTTTTATCATTACTTGTCCGCTGGCCCTTGATATGGGAGATTTTGAAGCGGCTCATTCCGGGGAAGATGTGCAACTAAGCTGGTCGACAAATTACGAAAAAGAAAACCGGCATTTTGCCATTATGAGAGCGGGAAGTGATTTGAATTTCGAAGAAATCGGACAGGTTTTGAGTTATGGAAATTCTGAAACACCTCAATTCTATACTTTCACGGACAGAGATCCGCTTGAAGGAATCAGCTACTACCAATTGAAGAATGTGGATATCAATGGACAGGCTGCTTTATCGGATATTCGTTCAATTGAAACGAAACGCTCCGAAAAAACTATTTCCGTTTCACCAAATCCGAATAACGGACAATTCAGTCTCGAATTAAACATTCCAAAAACAGGAAATTATACGTTGCAAATTGTTTCTTTGGACGGAAAAGTGCTTTATCAGAACAATCATTTATTGGAAAGCGGACATCACGTGCTGCCAATGAATAAAGTGACTTTACTGAAGGGAACTTACCTGATTCGTGCCAGCAATGAAAAAACGGAGTTCCAGGAGAAATTTGTAGTGGAATAGTATAAAAGACTTTAAGACAGCAGGATATTAAGATTTCAGGACCCGAATTGAAGTAATATGGAAAATCCAGGTCTTGAAATTCTGATATAAAAAAACCCTGACATCCAGATAAAATTATCCGGAGTCAGGGTTCACCCTTGCTACGAGTTTGTTGGGTAAGCAATCCCGAATGTTGTAGTTCAAGCTTTTCAGCATTGAGGATATTCAGGATTATTTCCCGTGGAAATTTACATTTTTGGCATCAACACTTTGTCAATTACGTGAATCACACCATTTGACTGATACACATCGTATGTAGAGATATTTGCGACATTTCCCGCTTCGTCTTTGATCGTAATGTTGTGGTCTCCGTTCATCATTGCCCACAATTTACCTCCCGAAACAGTTGTCATTTCTGCCTTACCGCCACCTTTCTTAATAGCTGCTGCAATCGTATTGAAGTCCATTTTTCCGGCAACTACGTGATAGGTCAACACTTTCACCAACGTTGCTTTGTTTTCAGGTTTCAACAATGTTTCTACCGTTCCTGCAGGAAGGTTTTCAAAAGCATCATTTACCGGAGCAAAAACCGTGAAAGGACCTTTTCCTTGTAATGTTTCAACCAATCCGCCAGCTTTTACCGCTGCAACTAATGTTGTATGATCTTTAGAGTTAACTGCATTCTCTATAATGTTTTTTGCCGGATACATTGACTCTCCGCCAACCATTACGTTTACTCCCTGAGCAAATGAGTTAGAAAATAATGCTGTGGAAGCAATTAATGCGATTGATAATAATCCCTTTTTCATAATCGTTAAGTTTTGAATTAAAAATTTGACTCAGTTACGACCATCAAAAAGTTTTGGATTTTCAAACATGAAAAAAAGTTGAAAATAATTTCAATAGAAATAGTTTAACCATTGAAAATCAATAGATTGACATTAAATTATTTTTCTATTAATGAAAAAGAGAAATTACTTCAGCAGCAGCAATCCGACTGTGAAATAGATAAACAAGCCCAGGACATCATTCGTAGTGGTAACGAAAGGCCCCGTAGCCAAAGCAGGATCAATCTTATAGCGATTCAGGATCAAAGGGATCATCGTTCCGAAAATAGCGGCAAAGATCGTCACTGTAAGCAAAGAAATACTTACAACTAAAGCCAGACGGTAGTCATTGAAGAAATAAGAAATTCCAAAAATCAACGAAGAACAAAGCAATCCGTTCACCAGACCAACAATGGCTTCTTTCCCTACTTTTGAAAAAATACTGTCAAAAGGGTCATTTCCACGCGCCAGCGATTGTACGATAATTGCGGAAGATTGTACTCCCACATTTCCACCCATCGCTGTAATTAAGGGAATAAAAAAGGCCAATGCCGGAAGATGTGTAATGTTCGTTTCAAAACGCGAAATAACCTGCGCACTCAAAATTCCACCCAGCATTCCGATCAGAAGCCAGGGCAAACGCGCTCTGGAAATCCGGAATACACTCGAATTGGATTCTACTTTCTCCGAGATACCCGAAGCCAACTGGAAATCTTTATCTGCTTCCTCCTTGATTACATCTACAACGTCATCGATAGTAATGCGTCCAACCAGTTTTCCCTGTAAGTCGACAACCGGTACGGAAACCAAATCGTATTTCTCCATCACTTTGGCAACCTTTTCGGAAGAATCACTCGTAGTGACAAAAATCAGGTTTTTGCCTTCGTATAAATCACGGATCGGTGTTTTAGGACTTGCAAAGAGCAGTCTTTTCAATGAAAGAACCCCGACTAATTTGTTCAGGTCATCAATGACATATATCGTATAAACCTGTTCAACGTCCTCTGCTTGTCTTCGAAGCTCAACCAAGGCACGATTTACCGGCCAATCCAATCTTGCCTGGATAAACTCTTTCTGCATGAGTCCTCCGGCCGTGTCTTCGTCATAGTTAAGGAGATCAACGATATCATCTGCGGCATCGTCGTCTTCCATTTGAGAAATAACCTCCTGAATTTTATCATCCGGAAGTTCTCCAAGGATATCGGCAGCATCATCGGAATCCAGATTCTCCAATTGTTCTGCCATTTCTTTGACAGACAAAGATGCTAAGAAACGATCACGAACCTCTTCCTCCAATTCCATCAGGACATCTGCCTGAAGTTCTTCATCGAGTTGATAATACAGGTATCTTGCCTGATCAATAGACAATTCATCCATGATCTCAGCAATATCGGCAAAGTGAAGATCAGTGATGTGCTCTATGATCCATAGCCTATCCTCCGACAAAATGGCTTGCCGGATGCGCTCAAGAAAGTCTTTGGTCAGCTCAAAACGCATGGATTCTCAATTTGAGTGCAAAAGTAGGCCTTTCAAAATCAAGAAACAACCGATTTGCATTTACAAAGTATTAAATTTCAATTTATCTGAAGATACGGTTTAAACCCTTCAAAAAGAAGCTTCTAATGTAAATTCTTATTCTTTTCCGATCCTTTGTGGATACAAAACCCGCCTTCCGGTAATGAAATACACAAAAAAGAAAGCAACAAAAGTAACTCCGGTTTGTGTCTGAAGCGTGTCTTCGATCAGGAAGGAAAGCATGGTAATCACCAGAAATCCTGTCCATTCAAAAGCGTTTATTCTCAATGCTGTGATGAGTTGAAGCAACCATAAAAGGCCAAAGGCGATGAAGCAAAAAATTCCCCCGGCTACCCAACTCGTGATGTATTGATTGTGCGTTAAATGCTGATTCTCCAGAGTCAATTTCGAATGATTCAGGCGATAGGTTTCTTTGAATGATTCTTTCATATCTCCCACTCCGACACCCAATACAAGGTGTTTTTTCACAATCGTTAAACCTGCCTTGTTCGATTCTATTTTCTCCAGAAGTGATTTTCCATTCGGATCCTGCACATTGTACAGTTGGTTTCGCATGCGGTAAATCTGTGCAGGCAAACCTCCTTTCGACATTTCGATGGAAGCAAATCCGCGCTCCACATTCCGGATATCTTCTTCCGTCATTTTTTGAAAATCAACCGAGTCCTTGCGAAATCCTTTCGAAGTCATGTATCGCAGCAAAATATTCCGGATCGGATTGCCCTTCAAATCAGTTCCATCCCGATAAGGGACATCGGAAACCTTCGCCCATTCCTTTTCCAATTCATCTTCGGAAACAAAATACTGAACCGGATATCCGTTCTCCCAGTTCATGTTTTGAGGCATGTCAAACGTGTAGAGATTTCCATTCGCTGTTCTTAATCCGTAATCATCCGTATTGATTTCAATCTTGGGTGCAACGGGTTGAAGTTTCACACAGATAAAAACAATGGAAGTCAGCATACAAATGGCAAACAATCCGATAAAACTTCGTTTGACCCATGGACGTTTAACGGATTTCACCTTGAAGTAAAACATCATCAGAATGATTCCTGAAAGAGTGAAAAATCCCATTCCGATCTGAGACAGGTTCGTGTAATAGACAAACCACAAAGCCAGAATCAAAGCAATCCATCGATAAGGGAATTTCCGAATCCACCAGGCTGCGCAGAATACCAATGCCAGAACAATCATCATGGCAAAACGCAGGTGAGAAACGAACAGGGAAAGACTTCTGATATCGTCATAAACCTTTGAGCCCCACCAATGGAAATACGTTCCTACGTTGATAAAACTGATTACGAAAACTGCAAGCAGGAAACTGAGTGCTACCCACATGTAATGTTTCACATTTGTAAGAGGAATGGCAACGACAGCCAAAGGAATCGTATAAAGCGGCATTTCTTTCCGGATCATATCGAGCGCTTCTTTTTTATCGTTTGACCATAAAATGGAAATGATCTCCATTCCGATGTATGCAAACAATAACCAAAGCCACTTGTTGGAAATCCAGTTCTTCCAAACTGTTCTCCAGTCCCAGAGTAAAATGACATTCAAACCCAAAAGCATGGTGCCAAGCGACAATGGAATTTTACTATAAGGCAATCCGGCTGCAATTCCCATCATTGCTACCAATTGAATATAGTAATGCACAGGCTTACCGGTGAGTTTATCCAGCATAAGTAATCGCTATATAAAATCGATAACGCTTATTTCCCGAGAATAGTATTTAGCTGTTTTGAATCTGAAAGAATCTCCAGTGCTTTCTGCACATCTTTGTCGGCCTGAAATGCCTGTTCTGCACGACCGTTTTGATAATAGTAACGAGATACGATCTCACTTGAAAGAATATCATCAATTTCATCCTTAAACTTGTCCAGATCACGTTCTTTCGACGGAGTTACCTTCGACAATAATTGCTCATAATCCGCTTTGATGTCTTCAAAATATCCTTCGTCTTCTGCTGTTTTCTTCATTCGTTCCAGTTGCTCTTCAGAAGCCGTGGAATAAGTAAACGTTTGTTTCAGAGCATAGGTTTTAAACGCAGCGTATTCTTCCGGAGTCAGCTTGAAGGTTTTAGCAGGCCCGATGGTTTCATGTGAACGTTTGAAATCCGTTGCATAATTGAAAATAACGTGATTGCTCACCAACATCAGCAACAAGCGGGAATAATCGTTTTGTTCCACCACGATATCCGGCTCAATTCCACGTCCGTCGATTACTTTACGGCCATTAACCGTTTTGAAGGTCTTCAGCAAGGAATCTGCAATGGCTTTCGGCTTATCACCAAGCTCTTTGTCGTAATATTCCAAACGCTGAACACAACGTCCTGAAGGAGTATAGTATTTTGAAATGGTTACTTTGATTTTGGATCCGTATTTCAGATCAAACGTGCGCTGTACCAACCCTTTTCCGTAGGAATTTGTTCCGATGATTACCGCACGATCCAGATCCTGCAAGCTTCCCGCAACAATTTCGGATGCAGACGCAGACCCACCATCCACCAAAACTACCAATGGAATATTCAAATCGATCGGATCAGTTGAAGTTGTATATACTCTGTTTTCTTCCGGAATACGGCCTTTCGTTGTTACAACAGTTTGTCCTTTCTTCACGAACATATTGACGATTTTCACCGCTTCGATCAGCAAACCTCCACCATTTCCGCGCAGATCCAGGACCAAAGAGGTCATTCCCTGCTGTTTCAATTTTCCGTATGCAGCAATTACTTCAGCGGAAGCTGTTTGGGTAAAACTGTTTAAACGGATATAACCGCTTGTGGAATTCAACATTCCGAAGTAAGGAACATCTGCCAGTTTAATTTCATCACGTGTAATTGAGATCGTCTTTTCTTCTCCCGCACGTTCTACACGCAATTGAATGGTAGAACCTTTCGGGCCGCGCAAAGCATCTGAAACCTCATCACTCGGCTTCCCTTTCATGTCTTTTCCTTCGATGGAAAGAATTTTATCTCCTGCCATTGCACCAGCCAACTGTGCCGGTTTTCCTTCATATGGTTCAGCGATAAAAGTATAATCTCCCATTTTCCGGATCAAAGCTCCGATTCCTCCGTATTGTCCGGTGGTCATCATGCGGTAATCCTCCATATTCGATTCATGATAATAAACCGTGTACGGATCCAATTGCTTCAACATCGCATCAATAGCGGTTTTGCTCATTTCACCCGGCTTGATCTCATCTACGTAATTCATTTCCAATTGCTGGAAAATGAGATCCATCAATTCCATGGATTTAATCTCCTCGAACCCGTTGGATTGCGCTTTTACCTGAGAATTAAAACCAAAAACGATGGTTATCAGGACGAAAACATGCAGGAATTGCTTCATATTTATTATTTTTCTTTAACTGCGCTAACGCTTGTTTTTTTATTGAAAGCAGTGCTTTCTCTTATTTCGTGACTTTCAAAAATCGTTCCGTAAAACCGACTTCTAATTGGGTAAAAATACCGAAAGATTGGAAAAGGTACTTGATTTTTTAGGTTTTTTGATGAATGGCAAACGGATTACTCTTTATCAGCGAATTCCGCAATCAGTTTCCCCAACAGTTTCCGCACGCTCTTTTCCAATTCCGGGTAACTCAGGACTTCCTTGTTTCCATAAACGATGAAGAGTGATAATTGTTTTTCCCGGGCATTCAAAAGATCTTCCAAAGGTTGTTTTTCCCTGCGCAAAACCTCTTTCATCAAACGCTTCACATAATTGCGGTCATGCGCCCGTTTGAATTGTCGTTTCGGAGCAGAAAGCACCACTTGAAAGGGAACTTTTTCGGTCGTTTCGGTTTCCAGATAATAAACCGTTAACGGAAAGGCACGCAGCTGTTTTCCCTCCTTGAAGAGACGGTCGATGGTTTTTCGACTGCAAAGCTTGTATGATTTTCCGAAATGTTCCATTGAGTGGATATTAGGATTTTAAGAATTTAGGATTTTAAGACTTAGATTTTGCTCCCTTAAGGAAATCTAAGTCCTAAAATCTCAATATCCTGATGTCTTGAAGTCTACTTTACAGTCCAGGTCACACCATCCTTGCCGTCTTTTACAACAATTCCGGCTTCTGTCAAGCGGTCTCTGATTTTATCTGATGTGCTCCAATCTTTATTTTCGCGTGCTGCTTTGCGCATATCCAATACCAAATCCATTGCTGCCGTCAAAGCGCCGTCCGAAGATGCTTTTTCGATCGTCAGTCCAAGTACATCGAACACAAATGCAGTAAATTCACCGGTTAACAACTCCAGATCACTCGCCGAAATAGCCGCTTTTCCTTCTGAAATGGTATTGATGTATTTCACTGCTTCAAACAAGCTTGCAATGAGCATCGGTGCATTGAAATCGTCATTCATTGCTTTGTAGAACGAATCAACCAAGGCTTTTACATCCTGAGAAGAGGTTTCCTTTGTTTCCAGAGAACCCAATTTTCCGTATGCTTCCGACAAGCGCTCGAATCCTTTTTCAGCCGCATTCAGAGAATCCGGAGTGAAATCCAGCGTACTGCGATAATGCGCCTGCATCATGCAAAAACGAATTACTTGCGGTGAATATGGTTTATCGAATACATTCGTTGTTCCTTCAACAATTTCCTTCGGTAAAAAGTAATTCCCCAAAGATTTGGACATTTTCTTTCCGTTCACGTTCAGCATGTTTGCATGCATCCAGTAATTCGCCGGATTGCAGCCAACAGAACCACAACTTTGTGCGATTTCATCTTCGTGATGCGGAAATTTCAAGTCCATTCCTCCACCGTGAATATCGAACTGATCTCCCAGGTATTTCGTACTCATAGCCGTACATTCAATATGCCAGCCCGGATTTCCGTCTCCCCAGGGTGAACGCCAGATTTGCATATCATCCGGATTGGCTTTCTTCCACAAAGCGAAATCAGCGAAGAATCTTTTCTCTTCCTGCGCATTCAATTCGCGTGTTTCTTCTTCGAGTTCATCTACCTTGCGGCCACTCAGAATTCCGTACTCAAACTTTTCACTGTAAGCACGTACATCAAAATACACTGATCCGTTTACGACATAAGCAAATCCGTTCTCAATGATCTTCTCGATTACTTCGATTTGCTCCTGAATGTGTCCGGTTGCCGTAGGTTCAATGGAAGGTGGCAACAAATTATAGATGCGCTGCAAATCCTGAAATTTCACATTGTATTTGTAAACAATTTCCAGAGATTGCACTTGTTCCACACGCGCTGCTTTTCCAATAGAATCAACCGCTTCACCGGCCGAATTGGTGATGTGTCCCGCATCCGTAATGTTGCGTACATATTTCACCTGATACCCCACATGAAGTAAATAACGGTAAATCAAATCGAAATTGATGAAGGTGCGCATATTCCCCATGTGCGGCTCACTGTAGAGCGTAGGTCCGCAGACATACATTCCCACCTTACCGGCAATAATGGGTTTAAACGTTTCTTTTTCACCACTTAAACTATTGTAAATCGTTAATACCTGTGTTGGATTCATTAGAAGAAAAAATCAAATTGTTTGAATTTACGAAGATAGGGAGAATTTGGGAGAGGGGTAAAAGTTTGGACTTATTAACCAAAAATATCCTTCTACAAGCCAAAATCCCCTGCCAACTTTCGTCAGCAAGGGAATTTCGCAGTAGTAATTTAGACTGTGTGGTGTCTTGGAAGTATCCATGTTTTGTAATAAATCAACAGAACCCTCCCACTTTCTCCATCTATGACGGAGAAAAATCTTTAAACGTTGTTCAACGCTTGTGAAATATCTGAAATAATGTCTTCGTAGTGTTCTACCCCAACGGATAGACGAACCAATGACGAAGATATTTTCATAACATCTTTTACATCTTGCGGCACATCTGCATGGGTCATCGTTGCGGGATGTTCGGCCAAACTTTCCGTACTCCCCAAACTCACTGCCAATTTGATCAGCTTCAGGTTGTTTAGGAATGCGAAAGCTTCTTTCTCTCCTCCAACGACATCAAAGGCAATCATCGCGCCACTGGAAGTGTATTGTTCCTCATAAATACGCTTTTCACTTTCTGTTCCCTGCTCCGGAATAAAGCCCAAATAATAGACATGGCTTACTTTCGGATGTGAACGCAAAAACTTAGCAACTTCAACCGCATTTTTAGCCTGTTCTTCCATTCGGACTTTCAAGGTTTCCAAACTGCGCATCAATAACCAACCTGTCCACGGACCTGCCATGTTTCCTAAGAAGGTTCTCAATCCTTTGATTCGCGCCATCAATGCTTTGGATCCCAAACAAGCTCCGGCAATCACATCTGAGTGACCCCCGATGTATTTCGTAGCCGAATACAAAACCAAATCAGCACCGAATTTCAAGGGATGCTGCCACAATGGCCCCATGTACGTATTGTCAACCGACAGAATCACTTCTGCATCCGCCGTTGAGAAACGTTTTTTAATCTCCGCACACATCCGAATATCAATCAGAGCATTCGTCGGATTTGCAGGTGTTTCGATATGAATCATGCGCAAACGATCAGCCTTTCCAGTGGCTTCAATTCGGGCAACAATCAGTTCGAAATCTTCGTCTGCACGAAATCCTACCGAATCAATCTGCATCTTTTTCAGAAAATGATTGATGAAATGGTCTGTTCCGCCATAAACCGGACGGGAATAAAGCAACAAATCTCCAGGCGACAAAAACTCCATCAAAGCAGTTGAAATAGCCGACATTCCACTTTCGAAAACGGCACAATCTTCCGCTTCGTCCCATAAACACAAACGATTTTCGAGAATCTCAAGGTCCGGATTGTTTAATCGTGAATAGATTAATCCCAACTCTTCATTTTCCCCCTTTTCACGAATTCCATAAGCTACTTCGAAAAATGCCTTTCCCTCTTCAGCCGTGTTGAACACAAAGGTTGAAGTTTGGAAGATCGGACATTTAATCGCCCCTTCCGAAAGAGAAGGTTTGTACCCGTAACTCATCATTAAACTTTCTGGTCTCATTAAGAATTTTATACGTTAATACTTTGCACTAAGAAAAAGGATTTTTTGCTCAATTTCAGAATTGAAGAATATTATTCTATATTTTTAGAAAATGTTGTTTTTACATTCCAATATTTAACATTTGAAATGCAAAAAGCAGAATTATTTTCTCAAAATCAAAAAAGATGGCGTCTTTAGATACAATTGACCAGCAAATTATTGCTTTGCTGCAGACCAATGGCAAGATGAATAACAAGGAAGTTGCGGGTAAAATCGGACTTTCCGTTACCCCTACTTTTGAACGCATCAAACGTCTGGAACGCATCGGGGTGATTCAGGGTTATACCGCTTTGATCAACCGGAAAGCAATTGGACGGGATTTGAAAGTAGTTTGCCAGGTCAGTCTGAAAAGTCATCAGAAAGAAGGAATTGACGTTTTTGAAAGTGCAATCCGTGAATTACCGGAAGTGAGTCATGCTTATCACGTAGCCGGTGCTACTGATTACATGCTTATTATTGAAGTCGCAAATATGGAGGTGTATCAGGATTTCCTGAAGAATCAATTGGCTCGTATTCCACATATCGGACAGGTGAACAGCAGTTTTGTGATGTCGGAACTGAAATAGAAGTTGCCACGAATTCACGAATTAGGGCTCGGCTAACGCGCTCGCAAACTTCTGAAACGTCTCTTAAAATAAAGTGAAATATTCTTTTGTTTGAAATGAACTTTTTGACTATCTTAAAGTAAATGAAACAATTAGTACTAGAAAATGAGGCCTATCAAATAATTGGTCTCTGTATGGAAGTCCACCGAAACTTGGGACATGGTTTTTCTGAGATCGTCTATAAAGACGCTTTGGAATATGAGTTTAAAGAAGAGAAAATCCCATTTACACGTGAGAAGGAATTCAAGGTTAATTACAAGGATATCATTCTTCCTCATCATTTTTATGCCGATTTTGTAGTTTTCGATTCTATAATCTTAGAAGTCAAATCGGTCAGTCAGCTTGCAAAGTCGCATTATGCACAGGTTATTAATTATTTAGCTGTTTCTGATTTGCCGCTTGGTTTGTTGGTCAACTTCAATGAAGATAGCTTGAAATACAAACGTTTTGTTCTTTAAAGTTATACTTGCTCAAAAAGCGAACGCGTTAGCCGAGCAAAAAATTCGTGAATTCGTGGCTTCCACCTTTAACAGGAAATGAGAATTAACGTTAAATGCCTGATTGGTTGAACGCTTGTCTGACTTTTATTCCTATATTTATTAGGAACACATAAAACAAAATATTATGTCAAGTAACACAGGAAATATGGTTTTAGCACTTCTCGCAGGTGCAGTAGTTGGGGCGGGGATTGGAATTTTACTTGCTCCGGATAAGGGATCGGTAACACGCCAAAAAATCAAAGACGGAGTTGGTAAATCAAAAGATGAGTTGATTGACAAGTATCACGAATTGGCACAGCTTTTACATCAGAAGGCAGAAACTGTCGGAGAAAATCTAAGTGATTTTATTGATAAAGCCATCGCAAGCGGAAATCACGAAAAAGACGAGTTGATTGCTCTTTTGGAAGCAAAATTGGAATTACTGAAAACTCCGGTGAAGAAAACTGCAAAGTAATATGGCGTTTGACGAACTAAAGGAAAACACCCAGCAAATTCAGGAAGAAGCGAAGGCCTATCTCGAAAGCACGATTGAATACTACAAATTATGGGGCTTCAAAATCGTGATGAAATCTACCAAAATGGTGGTGAAACTGATATTGCTCTCCTTCTTCCTGATGATGTTTTTGATCTTCGGATCCGTTTCTGCTGCCTTGGCAATCGGTGAAGCACTCGAAAGTTACTGGCTCGGATTTCTGATTGTATCCGGAATCTACCTGGTGCTTATTTTTCTGCTGCTATTCGTTCGTTCGAGAATCATTGAGCGGCAAATTCTGCGCAAATGTTCCACCCTCTTTTTTAACGACTGATGAGCAGAAAACCGCGGAAATACAATTCTTTCAAAGAAATTGAACTGGATTTGAAAATCCTGAAGCTCGAGCGTGAAATTCATGCGCAAAAATTCAAAAGAGGCGTGCAGGGAGCAAAGAAAAATCTGCAGCCTTCCAATATGCTTCACGAAGCTTTGGGCGGATCTAATAACGGAGAAGCCACCTTCATTGAACGCATCATTCCTATTATTTTACAATTCGCACTGAAGTCTTTCAAATAATTAGAGGTAACTTCGGAGTAATCAAAATTACCCCATGAAAAAAGTTATCTTTCTAGATACCGTTCACCCCATTTTATCGGAACGTTTGACCCAAAGCGGGGAATACGAATGCATTGAAGGTCATGAGTGGTCGAGAGAAGTATGCGAAAACAGGTTGCATGATGCTCACGGAATTGTGATTCGTTCCCGTTTCACGATGGATGAATCGATCCTGAAATTCGCTCCGAACCTTCAGTTTATTGCGCGTTCGGGTGCCGGAATGGAAAATATCGACGAAGATTATTGCTTAAAACGCGGAATTACCCTGCACAATGCTCCGGAAGGAAACAGAAATGCCGTTGGTGAACATGCTTTGGGAATGCTCCTTTCCATGATGAACAAAATTCACACAGCAAACCGCGATGTGAAAAACGGAATCTGGGACCGGGAAGGAAATCGCGGAGTGGAACTCGACGGAAAAACGGTTGGAATCATCGGTTATGGAAACAACGGGAGGGCTTTTGCTCAAAAACTACGCGGTTTTGATATCACGCTTTTGGCTTACGACAAATACAAAACAGGTTTCGGCGATGATTTTGTCATTGAAGCAACCCTGGAAGCCGTGCTTCGGAAATCGGATGTGATCTCTTTTCACATTCCGCAAAACGATGAGACCATTTACTTTGCAGATCAGGAGTTTTTCGATGCCCTTGGCAAGCCCATTTACTTGTTGAATTTATCAAGAGGAAAAATAGTTGAAACTAAATCATTAATTAACTCTATTCAAAAAGGAATAACGATTTCAGCCGGATTGGACGTCAATGAATTTGAGAAAAAATCCTTTGAAAACTTCTTCGAAAACGATTCCAACGAAGAGTTGAATTTCCTGCTTCAATCCGATAAAATTTTATTGACACCACATGTAGGAGGCTGGACAAATGAAAGCTACTACAAACTTAGTTCCGTTTTGGCTGATAAGATTTTGAATGAAGGGAATTTTGAATTTTAAACTATTGTAATTCTTCTAATTAAGATGGTTTATTTCAAGTGATCATTGAATGATTAAAACTTAATAATTAGTTTCATTTACAAAAACCAAAAAAGCATCTTCAATCAATTGGTACTTCAGTAAGTATTCTGTTTCCTCAAAATCCATGACCAAGGTCTCCTCTTCAATCCGCAACAAACTAACGTCTTCCTTCAGATCAGCGATATTACCTTCCTTCCATTTATAAAAAGCTTCCTTCGCACACCACATTAAGTGCAGTGCGGTTTCATTCTCCGCAAACTGAATCTCCTTGTCGTTTCTGAAATAATCCTGTCCGGCTTTTAATCTTTCCGAATAAACCTGAACGTCAATGCCAACCGGCTTTGAAGCAAGCATCACGGCAAACCAGCCTTTCGAATGTGAAATGGACAAAAACAGATCCGGTTTGCTTTCGAAATAAGGTTGTCCTGTCGCTTTATAAACCACCTGAAGATTTCCATAACCCAATTCATTCAGCAATTTCTGAACCCCTTGTTTCTCCAGATCACGCTTATTCACACCGTTCCGCAGCGATTCTTCGTAGTTCTCCTGCTTAAAATAAGCAAGCACAAAATCCGGATTGTTAATTATACTAATCATTGTTCGCTCAGACTTGAATTTACTCAGATTCAGCTCAAAAATAGCGTATATTTGTAGTCTATTTATTCAAATCCGTGTTAAGAACCTTATTAAAATACCTATTCCGTCTTGTTTGGATTCCCACAGAACTGGTATTTGCTTTTGTCTTTGTTTTGTTTACGATCATTCTGTTTAATGCACAGATTGATACTCCGGAAGTTCCTTCTATTGAAGTTGGTGAACGCAAACAAGTTGGGAAAGACCATTACGTATTGGGAAGTTCCTACCTGAAAAAGAATAAATTCGGCGTTTGGGAAATGTATCTGGAAGGTGAACCTTATGAAAGAGGTTTGATCTACGGAAAACTTGCAAAAGAATTGGTTCAGGAACAAGAAGATATTTTCGTGGGACAAATCAATAATTTCCTTCCGAATAAACTTTGGAGACACGCCATTAAATTGATGGTCGGGTTTTTCAACAGCGATCTTCCCGAAAACATTCCGCTGGAAAATCAGCAAGAGATCTACGGAATTTCACAATCATTTTCCGACCGTTACAATTACATCGCTTCAAAATATACCCGCATCCTGAATTATCACGCAGCTCATGATATTGGTCATGCGCTGAATGATTACAGTGTTGTAGGTTGTACGTCTTTCGCGGTAAAAGGAACTAAAAGTGAAAATCAGCAGTTGTTGGTCGGAAGAAACTTCGATTTTTATGTCGGTGACGATTTCGCGAAGAATAAACTGGTCATTTTTGTGAATCCAAGCAAAGGATACAAATTCACTTCCTATTCCTGGGCGGGATTCACCGGAGTTGCTTCCGGAATGAATGAAAAAGGTCTGACGGTAACAATCAACGCTTCCAAATCGGATTTGCCGACAAGTTCTAAAATGCCGATTTCGCTTCTGGCACGGGAAATTTTGCAGTACGCAAAAAACATTGACGAAGCCGTTACAATTGCCAAAAAACGGCACACGTTCGTTTCCGAAACGCTTATGATTTCTTCAGCTGAAGACGGAAAAGCTGTTTTAATAGAGAAATCTCCGGCTAAACTGGGAGTTTACGAAAGCAAAACGGATGTTCTGGTTTGTGCCAATCACTATCAATCCGAAACATTCAAAAAAGACCCGGAAAACGTTAAAAACATTGCAAAAAGCGATTCCAAATACCGTTTCGACCGCATGAATCAGTTATTGGCAAAATCCAAGGTGTTGAATCCAATGGCTGCCGCTTCTATTCTGAGAAATCAAAACGGTTGGGACGGCGATACACTCGGAATGGGAAATCCACGGGCGTTAAATCAATTGCTGGCTCACCACAGTGTTGTGATGCAACCTGAAAGCAGGCTTTACTTTATTTCGAGTACTAATTTCCAGTTGGGAACTTATTTGGGATATGATCTTGCCAAAACGTTTAAAACGAAACACATTCAGTTGGTTGATTCCATTCCGCAGGATGCATTCGTGAAATCTGTTTCCTACCAGAAATTCAAGGATTTCAAAACGGTGAAACAGCAAATTTCAGCCTACCTGATGTTTGATCAAAAACTGGATCTTAGCGAGAAGCAAATCGCGACGTTTGTTTCCAATAACTCGGAATTATACATTACCTACGAACAATTAGGAAAATACTTTCAGAAGAAAGGAAACAAAAAAAGAGCTATTTTGTATTATCAAAAAGCATTGACGAAACGTGTTGCTTCGCCACAAATAGAGCAGGAACTCAAAAATTTGATCAAAGAATGTCAGAAGTAATTGAAAACAATATCCAATTTCAACAGATAGTTCACACGCTGGATTATGTACTCACACATTCTCCTTTCTACCAAAGACATTTTTCAAAAGCGGCTCTTGAAAACGTGACTCCAGAAACATTCCGGATGCTTCCGTTTACCAACAAAGAAGATTTGTCGCTGAACAATCGTGATTTTTTGTGTGTTTCACCGAATCAGATTGCGGAATACGTAACGACTTCCGGAACTTCCGGAAAACCTGTAACGATTTATCTGACGAAGAAAGATTTGCTACGTCTGGCTAAAAACGAAAAGGAATCTTTTGAATTAACCGGAGCAAAAACCGGGGATCTTTTTCAATTGATGACTACTATCGACAAGCAATTCATGGCCGGGTTGGCTTATTACCTGGGAGTTCAGGAACTCAACGCAGGAATGATCCGCATTGGTCCGGGAGTACCGGCTTTGCAATGGAATTCAATTCTGGAAAACAAACCCACGATTTTGATCGCTGTTCCGAGCTTTCTGATCAATCTGATTGATTATGCGAAGCAAAATGGTATCAACATCAATGAAAGCTCCGTTCGTTCTGTTATTTGCATCGGAGAACCCATCCGCGAAGATGATTTATCCGAAAATGTACTGGCAAAACGCATTCATGCAGATTGGAATATCGAATTGTTTTCTACCTATGCTTCCACTGAAATGGGAGCAGCGTTCACAGAATGTACGGCACATCAAGGCGGGCATTTAAACGAAGATCTGATTTATCTGGAAGTCCTGGATGAAGAAGGAAAGGAAGTTCCTCATGGTGAAAAAGGAGAAATCGTCATCAGTACAATCGGAACTGAAGGAACTCCGTTGATTCGTTACAAAACAGGAGATGTAGCCCGTATTTACAGAGAACCATGCACTTGCGGAAGAAATTCTGTTCGTGTGGGACCAATTCTGGGACGAAAAAATCAAATGATCAAGTTTAAGGGAACGACTATTTTCCCTCCATCCATTTATGAAATTTTTGACAGCCGATCGGAAGTAAGCTGTTACAAGATCGAGGTTTCAAAGGATTATTTGGGCCACGACACGATCACCATCTTATTGGAAAACAGAATCGAGCATTCTCCGGTAATGAATGAAATTATTGAAGATTGCAAAGCGAAATTGCGGGTAGTTCCCCATTTTGTGTTTCTGGAAACAGATTATTTGCGCAGTCAGGTTTTCAAAAACCACATGCGCAAACCGGAGAAAATTGTGTTTAAATAACTCGAAACAATGAAAACCAAACTTCCCTACCTACTATTTTTACTACTCACATCTTTGATTTCTTCTGCCCAGACTTCAAACGATCTTTTCAAGACTCCCGGAGCAAAGGTTATCTGGCTTGGAATCGATTATTCTCATGTCAAATTGATCGGAAGCATCTCTGAAAATCCGAAATTAACCGTTGACGAAATAAAAGAAACTTACTTCCCTGCCTGGAATAAACTGATTCTTGATGAAAAAAGAAAGTACGACATCCGGAACATCTTTCGTTCATTGTCTGTTCAATTTAAAACCGAAGTCATTACTCAAATCAATGAAACTTCAATTGCTGAGGACATGGCGGATAATGAAACTCCCAACTATACCAAAGCTGAAATAGAAGAATTTCTGAATTCCTATAATTTTCAACTGAAGGGAATCGGGCTGTTGCTCATAGCCGAATCATTGGATCAAACTCAGGAAACAGGTATCTATCATTTTGTTGCCATTAATCTCAACGATCAGAATAAGATATTGCTTTACGGCAAATTCAGCGGAAAAACAGGTGGTGATGGTTTTCGAAATTATTGGGCAAGAACGTTTTTCAACGTGATTATTGAACTTACAGAAAAACAATATGGTATCTGGAAAAGAAATCCTGATTCCCGCATAAAAAATGAGAATTGATAAGCTTATCCGTTTTCAGAATTGGATTAAACCTCTTTTCCACAAATACGCAAATTTTTGAGACGCCTTACGGTCTCGTCTCTTTTATACTTTGAAGGGAGACCGGTAAGCGCCCTTTACATTTGTGCATTTGTGGGAAGCAAAAAAGGACGCGATACATCACGTCCTTTCTTTATTATCTTTTCAATATATCATTACATCTTCACGATATGCGCAACCGCATTCACCAGAGTGCTGTGCTTTTTAACGAAAGGATTCGTTTCATCCCAGACATAACCTGCCAATACGGAACAAATTTGCTGACGAATCAGATCATCTACCTTTTCGCTGAAGAAAATATCTCCTAAAGTTCCTTCATACCAAGCCAGAACGTATGTTCTGAAGACATCAATTCCCTTCTTCAAAACCACGCTGTAATCGTTTTCCCAATCCACATTTTCTCCGTTCAATTGCTTTGCAACCAATGCTGCTGCTTTGTATCCGGAAGAAATCGCAAGCGTTACTCCCGAACTGAAGATCGGATCAAGGAATTCTGTACTGTTTCCGCACAAAACATATCCTTCTCCGTAAACCTGTTTTACAGAAACGGCATAGTTTACGATCAAACGCGGTTCAAACATGAATTCAACTCCGTCGTAACGTCCGTCCAAACCTGGGAACTCAGCTACACGCTTTTTGAACAATTTTCCTCCGTCGGCATAGCATTCTTCTATGAAATCCTTGTTTCCAACGATTCCAACAGAAGCCGTTCCGTCAGAGAAAGGAATCGACCAGATCCATGCTGTATTGTCATTGAAAGCATGCACGAAAATATTCCGGCCTGCTTCCGGAGTTCTCTTTCTATCATCGATATGAGCAAAAACAGCTCCACGCGGCGGAGTAGAAACCGGAACTTCCAGATCAAACATCTGAGGAAGTACGCGTCCGTATCCGCTTGCATCCATCACAAAACGACAGTGAACTTCATGAATATCTCCGTTCTTATCGCGGTAAGTAACTACTTGTCTTGTTGCTGAAGTCTTCACATCCGTAACTTCTGCCTGAAATTCTACCTCTGCACCTTGCTTTTCAGCTTCCTTGATCAAAGTATGATCGAAATCCGCACGTTTTACCTGAAAAGTATAAGACCAACCTTCCGAAAACTGATTTTCAAACAGGAAATCACAACGTTCACCGTCATGATAAAAGCATGCTCCTGTCTTAATTTGAAATTTCAAAGCTTCAACCGCAGGAAGAAGTCCCAATTCATCCAAATAATCCATACTGTGAGGCAATAAACTCTCGCCGATTACGAATCTTGGAAACTGCATTTTCTCCAAAACCAAAACCTTGAAACCCTCTTTTATTAGTTTAGAGGATGCCACAGAACCCGCTGGACCTGCACCAATTACGACAACATCAACTTCTTTAGTCATACATTTTGATTTTTTCTACGATTAGCTTATTATTTACAAAATTAAAAGATGTTACAAGAGCACCAATAGTCGCACCCAAAATTCCATGAAAAATGATATTCTGACCTGTCAGAAACAGGTTTGGAACGTGTGTTTTGGTATTGATCTGTGTCTTGTGAATATGATTGAAATCCTTCTGTATTCCGTACATCGATCCATCCGGTGTGGAAATATAATCTCTGTATGTGATCGGTGTAGAAGAATAAACATGTTTAATCTTTGATCGGATTCCGGGAAAACGTTCTTCCAAACGGTCAATCACCCGGTTTTCGCAGACTTTTTTGAATGCTTCATAGCTTTCCTCCCGTTCGCTTTCCTTGACAATGGTCCGCACGGAGTTTTCCCAGGCTTTGAACTCGTTAAAATCCATGTAACACATCACCGAAAGGGAATCTGCAAAATCTTTTGTGTATTTCGAAACCTGAGCGGAAGTAAAAGTCATTTGCGGCCAGGAATCAGAAAAACTAAACTCTTCGTTCCAGATATTATCCGTGAAATAATCGTAATAATTCGAGTTGGAATATGGAAAGGAGTTTTCTTCGAAAGACAAATAGAGCATGAAAGACGCAATCGTGTTCGGAACGGACGAAATGCGGTTCACATACGCATTCTTGAAGTGTTCCTTTCCCAGAATATGAACCGTTTCTTTCGGATGCAGGTTTGAAATCACGAAATCGCACTCAAAAACAGAACCATCCGAACAATTCAGGGAAGAGATCATTCCGGATTCATTGTAAGATGCCGAGACCACTTCTTTTCGTCTCAGAACTTCGCCGCCGTGTTCGCCGATCCGTTTCATCAGTAATTTGGCAATTTGCGAACCTCCGTTGACAAAACGATAACTCCCTTTGATGAAGCTGTTCAGAATCAAAGCCACGACATAAAAAGGTGTAATTCCTTTCATTCCCGCATACAAGGGTCCGGAACCCAAAATAATCCGGATCAGATCTTCGTTACTGGTTAAGGTGGAAAGATGTTCCCAGGCCCCGACCTCCAATACTTCCGGATGATCTACATAATTTCTTTCCGAATCCAATTCGAGGTTGTAAAGCGGAAAACAGGTGCAAAATTCCTGAATTTCGGCACAAATTGCATCAATATCGTTCTGATTATCCGGAAAACTGAGTTTTAATTGCTTTTTGAAATTTTCATAACCCATTCCGTGATTCACCGAAATGCCGCTCGACAAGCGAATAACATCAAACGCGTTTTCATCCAGGCGTTTCATTTCCAGATCATCAAAGATTTCGAGGTATTTAAAGATCTGATAAAGGTTTTCGCCCTTATCCAAACCGCCAACGTAATGAACTCCCGTATCGAAAATCTGTTTGTCGCGGCTAAAAACCTGCAGCGAACCGCCAATCTGATGGTTTTTCTCCAGAACCTGAACCTTATAGCCGTGTTTCGCCAAAACCAAAGCGCATACAAGCCCTCCGATTCCACTTCCGATCACCACTATTTTCTTTCCCTGGTCCAACTTACATTCTTTTAAGAATCATCAATACATTCGATGTTTTTGATGAATGTTCAATCAATTCGAATCCGAAGCCGTTTTCCTGCGCAAAGCGTTCAATTTCTTTTGCAGACAGGAAAGACAAATCATTCGTCGTCTTATTGAATTTAAACCATTTTGTGGAAAGAACTTCTGTTAACTTGGTATTTTTCAGTCGGTCCTGTAATTCTATGATTCCATCGCGAATGACAATAATTCCGTTTTTGCTCAGTTTTTCGTTTACCTGATGCAATAAGTGAAGCTGTTCTTCCGGTCGTAAATAATGAATCACATCGTTGAAGAAATACACATCCGATTCCGGCAAATCCCATTCCCGGATGTCTGCATTTTCAAAACGCAGATTCTCCGATTTCTTAATGCAGTTATCTGCCACCGTCACCTTGTCTTCGTCGTAATCCATTCCAACGATTTCTCTGCCGGGATCGAAATAATTCAGGAAAACTGATAAATATCCATAACCGCAGCCTACATCCACAATTCGTTTCCGGTTGTCGATCAGTCGATTATAGAAATCAAAATTCTTTCTTTCCATGCCCCATTTCACCCGTACGTACCATTCCAGAACCGGCCCTTTCAGCAAATAATTCTCCATGACCTTTCGGGTATAGAACGCAGTTGTGGCATATTCTTTTCGCAATTCATGCATTTCCTGGCGCATGATCTGAACGGCTCTTTTGGAGAAGGCACTATATGATTCTTCCTCTAAAGCGTACAATCGATCCAAAGGTTTGATGATAATATGTCCCTGATTGATAATCAGATCGTTTTTAGGGTTCACTTCGTGATTTCCCAAAATCAATAAGGGTTGAATCGGCAAGTTCAATTCTTTGGCAATGTAGAAAGCTCCTTTATGGAAACGTTTGATTTCACCGTCTTTACTTCTGGTTCCTTCCGGGAAAATAACCAATGAATATCCTTCTCCGACACGCTTTTTGATCTCGTCCAGATTTCCCTCTGCACCTTCTTCCGCAAACAAATAGCCTCCATAACGAATAAACGGAGCAAAAATCGGTGAATTATACACCCATTTCTTCACCATGATCACCGTTTTCGGGTGCAGCATCAGAACTGCCAGAATATCCAGAAAGGAGGTGTGATTTGCGATGATAATGCTTGGGTTTTTATAATCCAGCTTTTCCTTATCAACTATTTTTTTCTTGATATGAAACCCAGCATACAAGGTCGATTTCACCAATTTCGAAATTGCATAATTCAAAATTGCCTGCTTGTGAATCCGCTTCATCGGAGTTGGAATCAGAACAAACAACAAAAGAATATTCAGAATCAAACTTCCGGTGAAGAAATACAGGAACAACAGCATGCTGTAAATGAAGTAGAAGAAAGTAATCGGTCCAAGACCTTTTTCTTTCCGGTTCAAAACAAAGAAGCGGTAAACGCGCGGCTGAACGTACAAAGTAATCAGCATCACCGATCCGATTCCAATCACGCTGACGGCAGCAATGGAATGAATAGCAGGGTGTTTTGCAAAAATGAGTGCTCCCGTTCCGATAATGGTTGCAATTCCGGAAAGAATAATTCCTGACTGAGTCGATTTAATGGAGTTTACACCCGTTCTTGCCTGCTGAATCAAGCCATCCGTGGTGAAGATGCTGAAATCGTCTCCCAAACCGAAAATGAACGTTGCAACAATGATGTTTATGAAGTTGAAAGGAATATCCAGCATGCTTGCCAAACCAAGAATCCAAACCCAGGCAAGCACCATGGGGAAAAAGGCAAACAAAGTAAGTTCGATGCGGCCATAAACAACCAGAATCGAAAAGAAGACCAGCATGGAAGAGAACAGGAACAAATAATCAAAGTCCTGTTTCACAACACTCAGCATCGATTTTGCCATTTCAGAAATATCCAGCACAAAAACACCATCTATTTCCGTCAGTTTTTCTTTGACTGATTCCTGTTTGTTTTTCTTTACCGTAATGGAAGTTACATAGGAATAATGACCTGCATCCTCCGAAACGAACTTATGCAGCCCGATTTCTTCCACCAATCTCTGCCCTTCTTCCTTATCAAATTCCGGTTTTTCGATCAGTTTGAAAAAAGGCTGAAAACCTTCGCCATTCAAACCGTATTCCGGAGCCAGATCCAGAATCTGTTGTTTCACCTGTGCGTGTTTTTTCCAAAAGGCAACCCAATTTTCATCTGATTTCTTCAAAGTAGTATTGGAAGGCAAGTAGGGAGAAAGTGAAACGAACTCCGAAATTCCGAATTGCGCTCTGTTTGAAACAAATTCATTGTAAACCGCATCATTGGAGATACGCGCCTCTTCCATTGAAGCTGCGGAAGAGAAAACAAACAGTTTTTTGTCCGTATTCGGGTTGATTCCCGTATAGAATTTCTCTTTTCTTTTTAACTCTTCGGTGTGAAACGACAGGTTGTTCATATCCGAATCAAATTCCATTTCTGAGGACTTGTACAGAAATACCATCGACACCAATGCAATGAGCAAAAAGGAAATCCGGACAAACGATTTATTTAGTTTAAAACTACTTTTAACGTTATCTCTTTCCGAGACTTTGATTCGGAAAAACTGCACCAAAACCGGCAGAAACAATAAGGTAAACAGAACCGATCCGGAAAGGGTTGTCAGCGCAATGAGACCAAAATTCTGAAGCACCACCGAATTCGTAAAGAGTAAAGCTGATAAGGCTACGATCGTCGTGAAACTACCCAGCATCATCGGTGAACTAATTTCTTTCACGGTTTTCACCACCGATCCCAAATGCTTCAGATGTGTGAAGAAATGGAAGGAATAATCGAGCACGATTCCCAGCAAAACAGAAGAAGTTGCCAATGAAATTGCAGAAATATCGGGATGAAGATAACCCACCAAACCTGCTCCGCTCAAAATCCCGAAGAAGCCCGGAAGTAAAAAGTAGAACGGCGCCAAAATACTTCTGTAATACAAGATCAGGAGAAGCAAAATAGCGGAAATACTCAGCATGGATGTCAGAAAAGCATCAAACTTCACTTGCTTAGCATTTTCAACTGCCACCTGGAAAGTTCCGAAATAATCAAAACCAAGGTCTTTCTGTTTGGCTTTTTCTTGTTTGAAATCCTCCAGACGTTTTGCAAATGCCTCCAATTTCTTGGTATCCTTCTGATTCAATTCAATCGTTCCGAAGAAAAAAGCATATTGTTCGTTGCGTGAGTAAACAACTCCGTCTTTCACCACGTAATTTCCTGAATCGGCGCTTGGATTCAATTCCTTCAAGCGGCCGTAAAACAATCCCAGCGGATCATTTGCTGCCAGTCTGCTGATGAAAAAGGCATTCGGGCCGGTCAGCATGTCAGAAGTACGTTTCAGAGCTTTCCGGATCGAATCTGGCTCCAATTTGCCTTCAATTCGTTGAAAATCGCTTGTTTCCAGACTTCGAAGGGAACTTTTTTGAAGAAAACCGATCAACGCGCCTTCGTCTACCGTTTTAACCACTTCAACTCCGCTCAGTTCTTTCGAAAAGCGTTTTTGAAGATCTGCCTGAAGCTCTTCCAGTTTTTCAAGAGTCTGTTCCTCATCTTCCTGGCTTTTTATCGAAAAGACAACTTGCTTGTTCAGCTTATTTTTCTGAACGATGCTGTTGAATTTTTTAAACTCTTTGCCTTGCGGGAAAATGGCATACAAATCCTGATTGATGCGCAATTTTGAAACACCAAACACCAAAAAGGCAGTTACAAGTAAGAAGACAGCCCAAAAAACAAATCTTTTCCGGAGAAAAAATTCAACAATTCGTGCGCAAACTTGACCGATCATTTGTGTTAGTTCTTAAGGTAGAGGAAATAAAAGTGGACAAAGCTACGAAAATATCTTATGAGTTGAGTTTCGCCCCTTTTTTGTATGCATTCAGGAGTTTTTTGAATTTAGGCTTATCCCATTTCTTAAGGATAATCAAGGATGCATTAAAGGCAGATTTCACTGCTATCGGGACTCCACCGCCCAATTCAGCCCATTGACCGCCAATAATTAAATTTTTAATCGGAGTGCGGTAATGCGCAATTTTGCTTTGCATATTTTTCTTTCCCGGTCTGGTTCCCATCATCGATCCGTTTTTGTTTCCGGTGTAGCGATAATAAGTTACGGGAGTTGCCACTTCATAGAATAAAATATGCCGGCGTAAATCCGGGCACATTTTTTCTGAAACGCGGTCCAGAATGATTTGCGCAAAATCCTCTTTCAATTTTTTATATGCTTCTGTGCGGACAAAATCGCCTTTTGCATTTTTTTCAGTCTTCCAGTTATCCATGTAATCCATCCACGCCGGAACATACAATGTCAATGTTCCTTTTCCTTCCGGACTCAACGTATGATCGCGAACCGTTGGAGCCAGAACCGAAATAGCCGATTTGTGCGGATCTCCGGAGCTGTGTTCGTCACGCGTACTGGATTCTTCACAGATCAAAGTCAATTCGTGTCCGAAACCCAAATCTTCTGCCGGACAATCCAGCGCCACCGAAATCGTAACCGAAGAGCTGTACATTTCCGAATCATTGAGTGTTTCAAAGAATTTCGGGGGAACAAATTCGGAAGGAACCAGTTTTCGGTATAATAAATCCACATCACAAGCCGCAATGACGTATTTGGTTTTCACCAGATATTCTTTTCCGCGCTTTTTATAACGAACTCCCGAAATCTGATCCGAATCAAACTCAAATCCAATCACCTCTGAACTCAATCGGATTTCACATTTATCCTGATCCGCTTGTTTTTCGAGCCATGCCGGAATAACCTGACTTCCTCCAATCGGCGGATTCTGGTAATCGGAATTATATGCCCAGGCAATCGGGAAAATACAGGAAAGCAAATCACGTTCGGTGCAAAACAACTCCTGCAGATCCGGATCTTTGAAAAATTTACTCAATCCTTTTTTCACATCCGCTCCACCAACTGCATATGGAATCAACGGATAAATGATTCCAAGTTGTTTCATACGAAAGAACGGTATTTCCAATGGGGATTTTGTTTCAACGGATTGAAAAAACTCCGTAAATCGCAATGAAACCTGTGCAATTCGTTTGGCAACTTTAAAAAAACGTTCAATTCCCGCTTTTTCATGCGGGAAATCCTGAATCAATCGATTTCTCAATTCATCCGGATTATCAGTCAGAATGTAATCGTGATTATTCGAAATGTGGCGTTGAATGCGTTTCATCGGTTGCGGCTTCGGGAAATCTTCTCCCAACATTTTGAAAACCCGCGTAACGGTTCCCACTTCATTGTATTGATTCAACCAATGAATTGCCGTATCGAAAACAAAATCCTTTCGTTCGAAACCTTGCAGATACCCACCGATCAGGTAGTGTTTCTCTAACACAAGTACTTTCATTCCGGATCTGGATAACAAGGCCGCCGAGAGCAAACCACTTACTCCCGAACCAATGATGGTAACGTCAAATTCTTCGTTCATTTCGACTTCAAAATTAATGAAATAGCGCTTCGGATAAGCGTTCATTTTGGATTTTAGCAGATAACTGCGCTCTAAGATTTAACAATCCTTCGTGAAACTATTTTTTTTTCTAACTTTGATGCCACATTTTGAAAACCTTAATCGAACAGAAATAACTTATAAAAAACCCAACTTCGGATTATAGATTAAACCTATGAAAGCATTAAATTCTTTGTACGAGGCTCAAAAAATTGCCTTTAGCCCATTTGTGTTCCAAACTGTATATACGATGTCCAGCCTTGGTATCATGGATGAAATCTATGAGGAAAGAGAAGGCCTTACCATTGAAGAAATTGCAAAGCGAAAAAATATCAGTGAATACGGTGTTCGGGTTTTGGTTGAAATGGCGAAAGCTGCCGACATTCTGGAATTGAACGGTGACAAGTACACCTTATCCAAAATCGGTTATTTCCTGACACGCGACGAGATGACAAAAGTGAACATGATGTTTACGCAGGATATCTGTTACAAAGGATTGTTTCACCTGAAAGATTCCATTTTGAACGGAAAACCGGAAGGTTTGAAAGAAATTGGTCCGTGGAATACGATTTACGAAGGACTTTCCATCTTACCGGAACCATTGAAAACATCCTGGTTTGATTTTGATCATCATTATTCAGACAATTCATTCGGTGAAGCCCTGAAAATCATTTTCCGTCACAATCCGAAGCATATTTATGACATCGGTGGAAATACCGGAAAATGGGCTGTTGCTAGTACGCAGCACGATCCGAATGTGCGCGTAAGTATTTTTGATCTGGCGGTTCAATTGAAAGTTGCGAAAGCAAACATTGAAGCGATTCCGGAAATTAAAGACCGCGTTGATTTCAATGAGCGCGATATGCTTGATCCGAATTCTGAAATTCCTGCCGGAGCTGACGTATATTGGATGAGTCAGTTTCTGGATTGTTTCAGCGAGAAAGAAATTGAAGCTATCTTGTTGAAAATCAAGAAAAATATGAAACCGGATGCAACAATTTTCATCATGGAAACTTTCATTGATGATCAGCGTTTCCCGGCTGCAGAATTCAGCTTGATCGCAACTTCGCTTTATTTCACTGCAATGGCAAACGGAAACAGTAAAATGTATTCTTCCTCTGCATTGAAATACATCGTTGAAAAAGCAGGATTTGAAACCGTTGAGGAGCACAGATTGCACCTGGATCGTTTCCATACCATTCTTGAAGTTAAATTACCGAAATAGTTATTCTCTCCCCGATAACACATGAACAAACTCGATTTAAAGCAAGTAGAAGCTTTCAGCCTTGAAAAAAAGGAATACATTATTTCTGATGACGTTCGTCAGACCCTGGAAAAATCATTTTCCTTTTTACAGGACTTTTCAAGTGATAAGATCATTTACGGTATCAACACCGGATTTGGGCCCATGGCTCAATTCAAGATCGACGAAGACAAATTAAACCAACTTCAATACAACCTGATCAGAAGCCATTCTTCCGGAACAGGAAACGTATTGGATGCAGAATCTGCAAGAGCAGTTGTTTTATCGCGCCTAACGAACTTCATGCAAGGAAACTCAGGAGTGAGTTACGGAGTAATCGAACAATTGGTTCAATTTCTGAATCACGACATTATTCCTGAAATTTTTGAGCACGGAGGTGTTGGAGCAAGCGGCGATTTGGTTCAGCTGGCACATTTGGCCCTGAACCTGATCGGTGAAGGATATGTTTACGTTAATGGCGAACGAAGAAAAACAGCTGAAGTTTTAGCTGAAAAAAATATTGCTCCGTTAAAAGTAAAATTGCGCGACGGATTGGGATTGATGAACGGAACTTCCTGTATGTCGGGAATCGGTGCCGTAAATCTGATCTACTCTTACCGTTTGTTGGATTGGGCTATTGCCGCTTCCACGATGATCAACGAAATTGTTGAAGCATATGACGATTCTTTCTCGGTAGGCTTAAATGAAGTGAAACTACACGCTGGTCAGCATGCAATTGCTAAATCCATGCGTGATTTCCTGAAAGACAGCACCCTGATCAAAAAACGCGAAGAGCTTTTCACGGATGATAAAGCCGCTGAAACAACGGAATTCAAAAAGAAAATTCAGGAGTATTATTCGATTCGTTGTATTCCGCAAATCCTTGGCCCAGTAAAAGACACCTTGGATTTTGCCAAAGCAATCGTGGAAAACGAAATCAATTCTACCAATGACAACCCGGTTGTGAGCCTGGAACGCGGAAATGTATTCCACGGAGGAAACTTCCACGGAGACTACGTTTCATTGGAAATGGACAAGATCAAACTGGTGATTACCAAATTGACCATGCTTGCAGAACGTCAGTTGAATTTCATTCTGAACAGCAAAATCAACGGATTGTTCCCTCCTTTCCTGAATACACAAACACTTGGTTTGAACTTCGGAATTCAGGGAATGCAGTTTACGGCAACTTCCACAACTGCTGAAAGCCAGATGCTTTCGAATTCGATGTACGTTCACAGTATTTCCAACAACAACGACAATCAGGATATCGTGAGTATGGGAACCAACAGTGCTGTGATCACGAAAAAAGTAATCGAAAACGGGTTTCAGGTCATGGCCATTCACATGATGGCTGTTTGTCAGGCAATTGATTTACTGGAGGAAACCAAGAAAAACAAACTTTCTTCCAAGACCAAAGAAATTTATGCTCAAATTCGCGCCATCACTCCGACTATCAATGAGGATGTTCCACAGTTTGAAGCAATTAAAAATATCACAAATACCCTTAAGCAAACAACTCTCAACCTATGAAATGTGCTTTAGTAACAGGTGCATCCCGCGGAATCGGGCGTGCAATTGCCCTTCAATTGGCTCAGGATCTGAACCTGCATATTTTGATCAATTATGCTTCAAATAAAGCAGCAGCGGAAGAAACGCTGAATTTGATTCAACAGGCTGGCGGAAGCGGAGAACTTCTTCACTTTGATGTGAAGGACGGTGCTTTGGTAAAAGAGACGGTTGAAAACTGGTATTCCAATAATCCGGAGGGAATTATTCATGTATTGGTAAACAATGCGGGAATCACGAAAGACAACTTGTTTCCGTGGGTAACTGAAGACGATTGGGATGCTGTTTTGAACACTTCTTTGAAAGGAATGTATAATTGTACTCAGGCAATTATTCAACGTATGTTAAGACAACGCAGCGGACGCATCATCAACATCGCTTCATTGAGCGGGTTGAAAGGTGTTCCCGGACAAACCAATTATTCTGCTGCCAAAGGTGGCATGATTGCTGCAACAAAAGCACTTTCTCAGGAGATCGCTAAACGAAATATCACCGTAAATGCTATCGCTCCGGGCTTCATTGAGTCAGACATGACTAGTGATCTGGATATGAATGAATTAAAACGAATGGTTCCTGCCAATCGCTTTGGAAAAGTGGAGGAAGTAGCGTATCTTGCGAGTTTTTTAGCGTCTGAGAAGGCAGCTTACATTACGGGAGAGGTTATTAATATTAACGGAGGAATTTACGCTTAAGAATGGAACATCGTGTAGTAATTACTGGAATTGGTGCTTACTCGTGTTTGGGTGAGAATCTGGACACAGTTCTGGAGTCATTGCGTCTTGGGCGCAGCGGCGTTATTTACGATGAAGAACGTAAGGAATTCGGATACCGTTCGTGTTTCACAGGAATGGTTGCAGAACCGGATTTGAATCCGTTTTTATCTCGTCGTCAGCGAATCGGAATGCACCAACCCGCGCGTTTTGCTTTCATGTCGACAAAACAAGCGATGGAAGGTTCCGGATTGGATGCTGATTTTCTGGATAAAACAGAAACAGGAATTATTTTCGGAAACGATTCTACGGCAGGCGCTGTGGTTGACACCGTTGACAGAGTGCGTTTGAAAAAGAACACCACCCTGATCGGAAGCGGAGATATTTTCCAGAACATGAATTCCACGGTAAACATGAATCTTTCAACGATTTACAAGTTGAAAGGAATGAACTTTACCATTTCCGCAGCTTGCTCTTCAGGTTCTCATTCCATTGGAATGGGATATTTGCTGATCAAACAAGGTTTGCAGGAACGAGTTGTTTGCGGTGGAGCGCAGGAAATCAATGTTTACGCTATGAGCAGCTTCGATGGACTGGGAGCTTTTTCCGTTCGTGATGATCATGCTTCAAAAGCAAGCAGACCTTTCGACCGGGATCGTGACGGTTTGGTTCCTTCAGGAGGAGCAGCAACAGTGATTATCGAATCATTGGAATCTGCCCTGAAAAGAAATGCTCCGATTTATGGAGAAATTGTTGGTTTCGGGTTTTCTTCAAATGGCGACCACATTTCCAATCCGAATTTTGACGGTCAGTTCAGATCTTTGAACATGGCTTTGAAACAAGCAAATTTAACACCTGCAGATATCGATTATGTGAATGCGCATGCTACTTCCACACCAATCGGTGATTCAACGGAAGCAGAAGCCATTTCCAGTGTTTTGGGTTCCAAAATTCCTGTTAGTTCTACCAAAAGTATGACCGGGCACGAATGTTGGATGGCAGGAGCAAGTGAGATCGTTTATTCATTGTTGATGATGAACAACGATTTCGTGGCACCAAATATCAATTTTGAAAATCCGGATGAACAGTCGGCAAAGATCAATATCATTCCAAATTACATGGAACACAAGATCGATTGCTTTTTGTCCAATTCATTTGGATTCGGAGGAACAAATTCCTCCCTGATTATTAAAAAGTTTAAAAAATAGGCGAACCCCACAATTTATGAAAAGAGAAGACATCATTCTTACAACAAAACAATTCTTATCCGAAGAATTTGAGGTTGATGCTGCATTAATTTTACCTGAAAACAATCTTCAACAAACCTTAGACTTAGATAGCTTAGACTATGTAGATTTAGTAGTCGTTATTGAAGAAAATTTAGGAATCAAGCCAACGGCAGAGGATTTCAAAAGTATCGAAACGTTTAGCGATTTCTACGATTTAGTTGAACAACGTTTGAACGCTTAAGGGTGAATGGAACAAAAATGGAACGGCAAAACCCGGGGTTCACTTTGGGGTTATAAGTTTTTCATCTACTCTATTCGATTCTTAGGAGTCCGTTTCGCATACTTTTTTTGTATCGGTGTTTCCGGCTATTTTCTCCTTTTTTCAAGAAAACCCAGAAAAGCACTTATTTCGTTTTATCAGAAAGGATTTCATTATACGAAATGGCAAGCAATTAAAGCCACTGCCCGCAACTTGTATTTGTTCGGACAAACGCTGATCGACAGAATTGCTTTAAAAACGCCGCGTAAAAGAATCTTTACTTTTCGTTTTAACAACGAAGAGGCTCTGATCAAAATGAATGAGGCAGGGAAAGGTGGTTTCCTCTTTTCCGCTCATGTGGGAAACTGGGAAAACGCAGGAAATTTGCTTGGAGAACGAATCACATTAAAGATCAACATTCTGATGCTGGACGCTGAGGTTCAAAAAATCAAAGCGTATGTGGAAGATTCGACCGGGAAATCACAATACAAACTGATTCCCATTAAAGATGATTTGTCGCACCTCATCCTGATTCACCAGGCTTTGAAACGCAACGAGCTGATCGCGCTTCATGCCGACAGAACAACTCCGGGTCAGAAAAACTTTAAATTGCCCTTCCTGAACGGCATGGCGGAATTTCCGGCCGGACCGTTTATAATGGCACATAAATTCAAAGTTCCGCTTACCTTTGTATACGCAGTAAAATCGGGAAGCACTCACTACGAATTAAGTGCAACAAATCCTTTGACCGAATTTGAGTCTCCTGAGAAAATTGCTGAGGCTTATGTAAAGCATTTGGAAGAACAGGTAAAAGCCAGTCCGACCCAATGGTTTAACTTTTTTGATTATTATGTTGATTAACAAAGAAAATATTACATCGATCATCCCGCAAAAGGCTCCTTTTGTGATGATTGACGCTCTTTTGAACGCCGATCAGACGGGTTTTCAAAGCAATTTCACGATTGCTTCCGACAATCTGTTTCTGGAAAACGGTGTTTTATCCGAATCGGCATTGATTGAAAACATTGCTCAAACCTGCGCTGCAGGATTTGGTTATCTGAACAGTCTCGAAGAAGACGGTGAACCGAAAATCGGGTTTATCGGAGCAGTGACACAGGTTCAAATCGCAAATCAGGCAAAATTGAATGATCAGATCGAAACTTCTGTTCAGATCCTGAGCACCTTCGATACGATTCATTTAATTGAAGGAACCGCAAAATCGAACGGAGAAGTGCTTTTGAGTTGTCAAATGAAAATCGTTTTGACATGAAAGTTCTGAAATCATCCATTCTGATACCTGTACGCTTCAGTGAAACAGACGCAATGGGTGTCGTGTGGCATGGAAACTACCTGAAGTTTTTTGAGGACGCCAGAGAGCAATTCGGCAAAGACTACGGAATCGAATACCTGGATGTGCATGCAAAAGGTTACTTCATTCCCATCGTCAAATCGGAAATATCTCATAAAGCGTCCATTTTCTACGGTGAATCCGCTTTGGTAAACGTAATCCTGGAACACCATGATTCGGCAAAGATCGTATTTCGCTACGAAGTAATTAATCATGCAACCAAACAGGTAGCAGCAACCGGAATGACAATGCAGGTATTTATGTTCACATCCGACAGAACATTGGAATTGATCAAGCCTGAATTCTATCATATGTGGGAGGAAAAGCAAAACTGGATTGATGAATAAATCCGTTTACATACAATACCTTTCTTTGGTTACACCGCTTGGAAACACGGTTGAACAACACCTGGAAGCTTTCAAAAACGGAGCTTCCGGAATTCAGGTGTTTGAAAAATCAGGTTTTCAGAACAGCAATCTTCCTTTGGCAAAAAGAACGGAAATCGAAACGAACCGTTATGACAGCCTGTTGCGGGAAGCTTTGGAGCAAATCCAATTCACACTTGCGGAAAATTCATTGGAAAGAACAGCAGTCATTGTGAGTTCTACCAAGGGAAATCTGGATTTACTGCCCGAAGATACTTTCTCAAGCACACAAACGATTATCCGGGAGTTTTTTCCGAAATCTCCGGTTTTTATTATATCAAATGCCTGTATTTCCGGAGTTATTGCCATCAATACAGCAGCAGATTATTTATTGGCGGATAAATTCGACCAGGTACTCGTGATCGGAATTGATGCCATTTCGGAATTCGTTTCCTACGGTTTTCAAAGTCTTTTTGCGCTGAGCAGTGACGCTTGCAAACCATTCGACAAAGACAGAAACGGAACCACTTTGGGTGAAGGTTGCGGAATTGTTCTGGTTTCCAAAGAGAAAATGCGCGACCATGCGGTTTTGTACAAAGGCGGCTCATCTTCCAATGATGCCAATCACATCTCCGGACCATCGCGTACAGGAGAAGGTTTGGTACGATCCATTGAAAAAACATTTAAACGAAGCGGTTTGACCGCAAAAGATATCGATTTCATTTCAGCACACGGAACAGCAACTGTTTTCAACGATGAAATGGAAAGCATTGCTTTCGGAAGAACGCAGCTCGACCACATTCCGCTCAACAGCATGAAAGGTTATTTCGGTCATACACTTGGTGCAGCCGGAATTCTCGAAACCATTATGAGCATTGTATCGATGGAGCAAAACCTTCTGTTTCCGAACTTAGGTTTTAACGAAACGGGGACTTCCGTTCCATTGAATATTGTGCGGGAAGTTTGTTCCAAAGAATTGAAAACCGTACTCAAAACCGCTTCCGGATTCGGTGGCGGAAATGCAAGTTTAATCTTACAAAAAGAAGGATGAAGATATTGGCACATAGCTACGTTTGTCCGGATGGAACGAAACTCAACGGAAAATTGGTTTTTGATACCAAAGCCGAAGAAAATCCGTTCAAGGCAGCTTATCAGCAATTGGGTGCGGAGTATCCTAAATTCTACAAGATGGATGTCTTGTCGAAAATGGCCTTCATCGGAACGGAATTATTGCTTCCGTTTTTCCCCAAAGATGCAGACCTGGAAAACGATTTGTTCCTCCTTTTTGCAAATTCTTCTTCGAGTCAGCATACCGACAACCTCTTTGTAGATTCTTATCAAAAACTCAACAATCCGAGTCCGTCTTTGTTCGTTTATACGTTGCCGAATATCGTAACGGGAGAATTGTCGATCCGGAATAAATGGTACGGCGAAAACTGCTTTTTCATCGAAGAGCAATTCAACGCTGCAAATTTTACGGAATGGGCACAAATCGGATTTAACAAAGGAAATACGCTTTGTCTTGGTGGATGGGTAGAAGCAAAAACGAATGGCGAACAAGAATGTTTCCTATTTTTGCTTTCTCCTTCGAACGAGACAATAAATTCAACTGAAATCGAACTTTCAACTCTAATTAAACAATATAGAAATGAGTGACTTAAAAGAAAACCTGAAGGCTCAAATCATTGAGCAACTCAATCTGGAAGATTTAACTCCGGCAGATATTCAAGACGATGCTCCTTTGTTCGGAGATCAGGGACTTGGATTGGATTCCATCGACGCATTGGAATTCATCGTTCTATTGGATTCCAACTACGGAATTAAAATCGCAGATCCGAATCAGGGGAAAGAAATTTTTCAATCCGTAAATACCTTGGCGGATTACATTGCTAAAAATCAATAAATGCGCATTTACGTTACTGGATATGGCGCTATTTCTTCTATCGGTGAAAACGTAGAAGAAACCTTGCATGCCTTGCGTTCTGAAAAAACCGGCATCAGGCAAGGAGAAAAAACCTACACAGAACGATTTAAAGTAGGAGAAATCCGTTGGACAAACAGCGAGTTGATCGAACGTTTTTCTTTAACTCAGAATGCATCGCGGACCGCCTTGCTCGGAATGATTGCTGCAAAGGAAGCATTTCAGGGTCATGCGTTGTCGGCTGAATTGAAAACAGGATTGATTTCCGGAACATCTGTCGGAGGAATGGACGTAAGTGAAATCGCTTACAAAGACTTCCTGAATGGCGAAAAAGATGATTTGGAAATTTATAGAAATCACCCGAGTGGAACTACCAGCGAACAGATTGCGAAAGAGTTGGGAATCGACGGATATGTCAATACCATTTCCACAGCGTGTTCTTCTGCGGCAAATTCCATTATGCTCGGAGCAAGAATGCTGTTGAGCGGACAATTGGACCGCGCAGTTGTTGGAGGAACGGACGGACTTTCACAGTTCACCATTTCCGGATTTCGCTCCTTAATGATCTTTGACGACGAATGGTGCAGACCGTTTGATGAAACCAGAAAAGGGTTGAATCTCGGAGAAGGTGCAGGATTTCTGGTTCTGGAAACCGAAGAAAGTATCCAAAAAACGGGTAAAAAACCTTTGGCAATTCTTTCCGGATGGAGCAATGCTTCGGACGCTTATCATCAAACCGCTTCTTCCCCGGAAGGTTTAGGAGCAAGTTTATCGATGAAAGGTGCTTTGAAAGTTGCCGGTTTGAATCCGGAGGATATTGATTACATCAATGCACACGGAACAGCGACTCCAAACAACGATTTATCCGAATCTCACGGAATCAAAAACGTTTTCGGGAATACCGTTCCACCTTTTAGTTCCACCAAAGCGTATACAGGTCACACCTTAGCTGCTTCCGGAGGAATTGAGGCCGTTTTCGGAATTCTGGCATTGAACAACGGAAGTTTACTTCCCAACCTGAATTTCAGACAAGCGATTGAAGAAACAGGACTTGTTCCCGTGAAAAATTATTCGGAAGGAAACGAGGTCAAGCACATTCTCTCCAATTCCTTTGGTTTTGGCGGAAACAACTCCACCATTATTTTAAGCAAGGTTTAGCATGTATTTCATTCAACATATCGAGTCAATTACGCATCAGGATTCTTTTCAGAAGGAAAATCTGTGGAAGGAATTGAAACCTTTGAATTCCGATCATGCTTTAATCTCACCGGATTACAAAACCTATATTCCTGTTGCAGCGCTCAGACGTTTGAGCACTATTTTACGCATGGGAATTGCAGCTTCGAAAGAATGTCAGCAAAAAACCGCTCTTGAATTCGATTCCATTTCCGTTGGAACGGCACTTGGCTGCCTGACAGACACTGAAAAATTCCTGCTAACGATCAATACAGTCAGCGGAGATATTCTTTCACCGACTGCTTTTATACAAAGTACCCACAACACCATTTCAGGTCAGATTTCGTTGGACTTGAAGAACCACGCATACAACATGACGCATACACAAAACGCTATTTCGTTTGAAGTTGCTTTGATGGATGGACTTTTGTGTGTGGATGAAGGAAAAAAATCCGTGCTTGTCGGTGCAGCCGATGAAGCCATTCCCTTTTTGGAAAGATTGCGTGGATCCTTAATCAAAACAGACTTTCCGTTTACTTCCGGAGCAAGCTTCGGAGTTATTTCTTCGGATAAAAACCAATCCATTGCATATGTTCAGGCATGTGAAGTGATTTTTTCGGATGAAAATCCGGAGCAGGCAGTTTCCTCGTTTTTGAAGAAGCACGCTATCCAATTATCCGATTTGGATTTGATTCTGGAAGGAAACAATATCTTTGCGGCATCCGGGCCGAAACACGTTAATTTCCTCGCTTACTCGGGATATTATCAAAGTTCTTCCGCTTTTGCATTCCATTTGGCTCACGACTGGTTCATTGAACAAGCTTCAGCAAAAAAGGTATTGATCGTAAACAACCTGGAATCCGGAAAATTAGGCTTAACTCTTTTGAGCAGAAATGAAGCATAAACTCAATATTGCCGTTGGGTGTCTTTCGCTTCTGATCTGTTTTCTGTTTTTTCGCGAAAGTCCTTATTTCTGGACGATCATTATTTCCATTGTCGTTTTATTCAATGTCATTCTCGCTTTCGGAATCTTGTTTCTTCGCTTCGAATACTTTTATCCGGCGGTCTATAAAAACTCTGCTCCAGAAGTTATTCTCACGTTTGACGATGGCCCTGATCCTGCTCATACGGCCGAAGTACTCGATATTCTTCAGAAATACGAGATCAAAGCACTGTTTTTTGTGATCGGGAAGAAAGCAATGGAACATCCGGAATTGATCCGGCGCATCATCGACGAAGGGCACGAGATCGGGAATCACACGCAAAATCACCCTATTTTCTTTGCCATGTACAGCCGGAAAAAAATTGCGGCAGAAATTGATACAGCAGAAAAGAATCTGGCTCAGCTTACGAAAAGAGAAATCCGGATTTTCCGTCCGCCTATCGGATACATGAATCCAAGCATTGCAAGCGTACTCAAAAAGCGAAACCTGAAAATTGTTGGTTGGAATGTACGCTCCTACGATTCATTCAAAAACGAAGAACAATTGCTTACCCGGCTGATCCGGCTGACCAAAAAAGGAAGCATTGTTTTAATGCACGACAATTTAGCGCATACTTCCGCAGTTTTGGAAGCATATATTCAACGTGCGCAGTCGAATGGTATTATCTTTGCGAGGCAAGAACAACTGAAAAAAATGACTCATGAAATTCATCACTAGTTTCCTTCTTTTTCTAACGGTATCCGGTGCTTCTTTCGCTCAGGAATACACCAAACTTTCCGACCCGAAGGCTTGCAAAACGGCTCTTGAAAAACAGCACAAGGAAACCAAATCCATTCAATCCGATTTTTCTGAAACGGCTTCTTCTTCCCTATTGAGCACGCCGCAAAAGGGTTCGGGGAAAATGTGGTACAAAAAAGAAGACAAGATTCGCTGGGAGAAAACCAAACCCGAAAGTCAGATCATTCTCATCAACGGTAAAACCGTCAAACTTCAGGAAAAAGGAAAGGAAGTGAGCAGTGCATCCTCCAAAATGGTTGTGAAGAAAATTCAGCAACTGATGGTTCAGATGATGACCGGCGATTTCCTGAATGAAAAAGATTTTAAGATCACTTATTACGAAAGCAAAACGAACTATAAATTGGTCTTGACACCCAAAAGCGACAAAATGAAACGCTATGTTGCAGAAATCTCATTGATCTTCGGAAAAGAGCAGCTTTTATTGAAAGAACTCACCATGAAGCAAAATGAAACGGATAAACTGATCTACAGTTTTACCAATATGCAGCAAAACGGCACTATTAACGACAGCAAATTCACAACATTCTAATGATACTAAAAGACAGTTTTTACCGCATAAACTCATTGAATTTTGAGGAAAACGTATTGGAAGCACACATTTCAATTGACCCGAAACATTCCATTTTTGATGGTCACTTTCCGGGAAATCCGGTTACTCCGGGCGTTGTGCAATTGGAAATCGTGAAAGAAATCCTGGGAACTCAGTTCAACAAAACAATTCAATTGAAAACACTTGCCACCAGTAAATTTCTGGCTGTTCTGAATCCGGTAAACACTCCGGATGCTGCACTTAAGATGACCATTACGGAACAGGAAGATCAAAGCTTGAAGGTTTCCGGACAAATGAGTACTTCTGAAGGAATTTGCTTGAAGTTTCAGGGAATTTATAACTAATCAGTCGGGGCGAAAAATTTGGGAATTAATTACAATTCCCACTTAATTTTTACCGCAAATACACAAATTTTTAGCTCGGCTATCGCACTCGCCTTTGAACCAAATAAGTAATATTTATCCGTTTTTGTAAGAGATCGAGGCGACTGGTAAGCACCTCCAACATTTGCGCATTTGTGGTAAATCATCACGCAATTGTATGTTAAAATGATTTCGGGCGAATCCCGTATATACAGGACGCCCCCGACTAGTTTAATGATCTGTTTTCGGTTCTTTCCGGAACAATTTCAACAACCCGAAACTCACCAAAAAAGAAACCACGAAAGCAATCACTGCAAAAATGCAGGCCCCAATCACATATTGATAGGCATTTGCTTTTATCGCTTCCAGGCTCAGATCTGCCAATTGAGAAATATTCGTTTCGCCATTCAGAAATAATTGACCGCTCAGAAAACTTCCGTAAATGATAAAAGGAATCATTGGTGGAATGGAAATATTTGCGGCTGCGATAAACAAAACTTTGTTCATCCGGAACAAAACCGCCAGCGGAATTCCGATCAATAATTGAAAGCCCCAGATCGGGACAATGCCCATAAAAACCCCGAAACCGATTGAAAGTGCCTTTTTAAAATTCGACTCTTCCGGTTTAATGGCTTCGTGCTTGATAACATTCCAGGTTTGGATGGAAAAAAACTTTCTCGGGTAATACCAGATCAAGGCCGTTAACACCAAAAACGTATTCAGAATGCTGATTCGCGTAAAATCACGCGCCGGGCGAAAATGCGAAACACGCTCATTCGGATCGTATTTCACCTGAATCGGAACGGCAACAAAAGGAACAAACCTCCAGGCCAATTTCACGATCACTTCTATTTCCAGTTCAAATTTATTGGTGAACAACCAGATTTTCTTCATTGGTTTCAACGGATAAATCCGGAAACCTGTTTGTGTATCAGGTAAAGTGATCCAGGTTTCTACCTTGAACCAAAAATTGGAAAACTTATTCCCGAAAGAACTTTTCTGCGGCACTCCTTCCTGTTCCATATTCCGGGAACCCATAATTACTGCTCCGGGATTCAGAATGGCCTGTTCCACCAACACCGGAATATCGCTCGGGTAATGCTGTCCGTCAGAATCAATCGTCAGTGCATTTTCATAGCCTTTTTCCTGCGCAAACTTGAAGGCCTTTCGAAGAGAATATCCTTTCCCCCTGTTTGGTTCATTTACCAAAATCGTTACCTGCGTCTCGAATTGCTTCAGAATTTCTGCCGTGGAATCCGTAGATCCGTCATTGACAATGATCACATCTTTGGCCGGCACCAATTCAAGCACTCCCCGAACAACGCGCTCCAAAGTGCGCTCGTTATTATAGGTGGGAATAATTACACAACCGGAAATGCGGTTTATCGATGCCTGACTTGATTCCATGGACGGCAAAACTAATGATAACTTTAAAAGAATGGAATATTAAAGTGGAATGATTCTTGTTCCAAAAGGCAACAAAAAGTAGTTTTGAAACAAAACCTTGCTAAATTTGTATCGGTTAAAAGGAATTCTTTTTCCCAAGACCCCAATTAACTATGGCACAGAACATCTTAGTTATACATTATTCTCAGTCGGGACAGCTTACGGAAATTCTTGAAAATTTCTGCAAGCCATTCGTTGACAGCACAATAGAATGGGTGAAAGTTGAACCCGTTACTGCTTTTCCATTTCCATGGAACGGGCCTGCTTTTTTTGACGCAATGCCTGAAACAGTTCTCGAAAAAGCGATTCCAATTAAAGAATTGCAATTTTCAAGAGACCAGTATGACTTGATTATTTTTGGATACCAACCATGGTTTCTTTCCCCTTCACTGCCAGCTTCTTCCATCCTGCAACACGAAGGATTCCGTAAATTAATGAAAGACACTCCGGTTGTTTCCGTTTTGGGCTGCAGAAATATGTGGATCAATTCTCAGGAAGCAGTCAAAAAACAAATTGCTTCTGCGGGAGGTAAACTGATCGGAAATGTTCCTTTAATTGACAAGACAAGTAATCTGGTGAGCGTAGTAACGATCCTTCATTGGATGCTTACGGGGCAAAAGACCAAAAAGTGGGGAATTTTCCCGAAACCGGGTGTTTCCGATGAAGACATTGAAAACGTAAGTCAGTTCGGAGAATTGCTGAAAAACAAATTAGAAACCAATCAAGAAAATACTTTCCAGGATGCATTAATTGCAAAAGGAGGTGTCATCATTCCTATATCCATTTTATTCATTGAATCCAGAGCCAAAAAGCTTTTTTTAATTTGGGCGAACCTGATTATCAAGAAAACAGAGAAAGGTGGAAACCGAAAATTCTGGGTGAACTTCTTTAAATATTATTTGATTTTCGCTTTATTTATCGTTTCACCAATAGTTTTAACGATATATCATATCTTTGTACGCCCCTTTACAGGAAGACATATTAAACGCGAATTAGCATATTACAGAGGCACTCAATTGAGATAAAGAATGAGTTTGAAGGAAGTATATATTACACGTACGGCATCTTTTTTACCAAACGATCCCATTTCAAATGATGAGATGGAAGATTACTTGGGTTTAATTAATGATCGCGCATCCAAATCACGAAGAATCGTTTTGCGTAATAACGGAATTAAGAGCCGTCATTATGCTATTGATAAAAATGGTCAGGCAACCCATACCAATTCACAAATGGTTGCACTTGCTATTCGCAAGTTATTCGAAAACAGACCGGAAGAAATCAAGGAACTGGATTTAATCAGTTGCGGAACTTCTTCCCCGGAACAAATGATGCCGTCTCACGGTGTGATGGTTCACGGATGGTTGCCGGAATCCCGAAACATTGAAGTTGTTTCTCCTGCAGGAGTTTGCTGCTCTGGAATGCATGCGATGAAATATGCATATATGTCTGTTTTAGCTGGAATGAGCAAAAAGGCAGTTTCATCCGGTTCTGAGCGTTTGTCGCGCGTTTTGCGTTCCGATCAGTTCGAATTGGAAATTCAAAGACTTATCGAGTTGGAGGAAAACCCTTTCTTGTCTTTTGACAAAGATTTCCTTCGTTGGATGCTTTCTGACGGTGCAGGAGTTTTCATGCTAGAAGATCAGAAAAGCAAAGAAGGTATTTCGTTGCGCATCGAATGGATGGAAGGTATTTCTTTCGCCAACCAAATCGAAGCGTGTATGTACATGGCTTCCGAAAAAAGAAGCGACGGAACCTTGAAAAGCTACATGGATTTCGAACCTCAGGAGATGATCGACAAATCCATCATGAGCATCAAGCAGGATGTTAAGTTGCTGGATCAGCATATCGTAAAAGTTGGTTTCAAAAGAATGTACGATCTGTTGGTCGAAAAAAACATTCAAAAAGAAGATATTACATGGTTCCTTCCGCATATGTCGAGCTATTTCTTCGCAGATAAAATCTACGATGAATTGTTGGCTTACGACTATGAAATTCCAAAAGAACGTTGGTTTACCAACCTGGAAACACGCGGAAATGTAGGTGCCGGATCAATTTACCTGATGGTAGACGAGTTGTTCAACAGCGGTAAATTAAAAGTGGGTGACACGATCCTGCTTGCGGTTCCTGAAAGTTCAAGATTCTCATACGTTTTTGCGTACTTAACTGTTTGCTAAATGAAAAAGTCCGAAGTTCCTCAAGATAAAAGTGCTCTTGAACATTTTACAAGAGAAGTTTGTTACGTGAAGAACGAAGAGGGTCATTACGATACAGAATTAAGTACCGGCTGGGAAACAAAAAAAGTAGCTTTGGATGAAGCCTGGAAGGAAATCGAACGAAGAACTTCCGATGCAAAAGAGAAAATAAAAAGCGGTGAAGCAAGTCCTATTCTTTACTTCATGGAAGAAAAATTGATGGATTTAACTGTTTTATCCGGCTACACAGGTATTTGGAAATTCCGGATCAAAAGACATTTGAAACCGGGTGCATTTAAAAAATTAAACGACGCTGTCCTGAAAAGATATGCAGATGCGTTTGAAATTTCCGTTAACGAACTCAAAAACTTCAAAGCTTAGTGTCAGAATTTGTTCATCACCAAACAGCGCATTGTGAAAATGGCGTAACAGTTAGTCTGTTAAAGCACCAAGGTGTTGGTTTCATTTCAGAGCCTTTGGCTTTCGGAATGGGTTCCGGATTATTCTATATTCACATTCCTTTCATGACCGTGAATAATGGTCCGGCGATTTCTTTCAGAACCATGCCCGGAGCAATTTTCAAGCGTACATGCAAAGCGCTGGACGTAAAGGTTGAACGCAAAAAATTCAAAGATCCGAAAGATGCTATGGCATTTCTGGATGCAAAATTGGCCGAAGGTGTTCAGGTTGGATGTCAGGTTGGTGTATTTCACCTGCCTTACTTCCCTAAAGAATACCGTTTTCACTTCAATGCACATAACCTGATTGTCTTCGGGAAAGAAGGAGATCGTTACCTGGTAAGTGATCCCGTAATGGAAGTAACAACTTCTATCAGTGCCGAAGAATTGGAAAAAGTGCGTTTTGCAAAAGGTGCACTCGCTCCGAAAGGACATCTTTATTATCCGGTTCAGGTAGGTAACATTACTCAGGAGCAGATCAAAAAAGCAATCGTTAAGGGAATCAAACGCAATTGCAGAGATATGCTGAAAATTCCCGGATCCGTTGCCGGAGTAAAAGGAATTGTTTACACGTCGAAAAAGATCAGAGGCTGGAGAGAAAAATTGGGTCCGCGCCAGGCCGGATTGCATTTGGGACAAATCGTCCGGATGCAGGAAGAAATCGGAACAGGCGGCGGCGGTTTCCGCTTTTTGTATGCCGCATTTTTAGAAGAAGCTGCCGCAATTATGCAAAACGATGAATTGCTTCGCGTTTCCGAAAAAATGACCAAGGCAGGAGATCTTTGGAGAGACAGTGCTCTTTTGATGTCCGGAATCTACAAAGGCCGTTTAACAGAACAAAAAGACTTTGACGCTTGTGCAGACCTTCTGGTACAAATCAGCGCGGTGGAAAAAGATGCTTTTCAAGATCTGGCGAAAATTAAATTCTAACTGAAATGCAGGAGACTCTTTTGCATGTTTCAAAGGTTTATAAATCCTATAACAGAAGCACTTCTCCCAGTTTGGACGGAGTGGATTTTACCATTGCACGCGGTGAAATTGTAGGGATTTTCGGACCGAACGGAGCAGGTAAAACAACGTTGATCTCCATTTTGTGCAGCATTCTCGACCCAACTTTAGGTTCTGTCATCTATTCATTGGATGGTGAGAAAACTCCGAGAGAAGTGCGCCATAAATTGGGTTTTGTACCTCAGGATTTTTCCTTTTTCCCAGAACTCACGGCAAAGCAGAATCTGGAATACTTCGGAAGTCTGTACGATATTAAAAGTGCGGTTTTAGATCAAAAAATAAACGATTTATTACAAAAAGTAGGACTTTCTCATGTAAAAAACAGCAAAGTGTCTACTTTTTCAGGAGGAATGAAAAGACGTTTGAACCTCATCATTTCCCTTCTTCATAACCCGGTAATCTTGTTTTTGGATGAACCCACTGTTGGTGTGGACGTTCAAAGTAAAATTGCCATCATGAGCCTCTTGCAGGAACTCAACCAACAAGGCACCACAATCATTTACACTTCGCATCACTTAAAGGAAGCGGAGGAATTCTGTAATCAGATCATTTTGATTGATCACGGAAAAATCATTGCATGCAATACCTTGACTAATTTGCTCGCAACACACGAAGTAAGTAACTTGGAGGATTTGATCCTCAAATTGACGGGAACCGTTTTACGCGACTAATGAAAAAATTAAGAGCATCTGTCTGGAAAGAAATACTGTTGGTACTTCACGATAAAGTGGGCTTGCTATTGATGTACCTCATGCCCCTGCTTTTGGTTTTCATCATCACCATTGTTCAGGACAGCGCTTTCCAGATTGTAAACGAAAACAAACTCACCGTTCTGATTTCAAATCAGGATGAAGGAAGTTTGGGCGATTCATTGGTAAAAGCATTGGTTCATTCCGGAAGTTTTGATATCAAACGAAAAAACACACTTTCCGAAGCAGCTCTCAAACGAAATACCATTGACGAAGATGCCATGCTGGGAATTTATATTCCGGCAAATTTCAGCAAGCGCCTGGGTGATAATGCGAACAACATTTCCAAATTGATGCTGGAGCAGATGGGCGTCATTGAAAAAGCACCCAAAATGAAGCCCAAGAAACAGGAAATTGCCATTTACTTCGATCCGGTTGTTCAGGAGAATTTCCGCATTTCGGTCATCAATGGAATTCAGGCAATCACCAACGGGATTGAAAATGAGGAAATGGTTTCGAAGTTATTTCTGGAAATGGGTTACGATTCCATTCCTGCAACCATTCGACAAGCCATTATTAACCGCGAAACTAAATTAAAAACTGCGAATGCAAGTTTGAATTCGGTTGCTGAGTTAATTCCCAATTCCAGTCAGCATAACGTTCCTGCGTGGTCCATTTTCGCGATGTTCTTCATGGTTATTTCATTGGGCGGAAACATTGTAAAAGAACGCCTTTCGGGAAGTTTTTTACGATTGCAGACCATTCCGCAAGCTTTCGTTTTAACCTTGATCTCCAAATTTCTGGTTTATCTTTTTGTTGCGCTGTCGCAATTATTGCTTCTTTTCCTGATGGGAATCTATATTTTCCCGCATATCGGCTTACCGAAATTGGCTATGCCGAATGCCTTTTTACCGTTTTTGGTTGTGACTTTACTTTCCGCCGTTTCGGCTATTTCCTATGCTGTTTTGGTTGGAACTTATGCCAAAACACAGGAGCAGGCAAATGGATTCGGTGCCATTTCGATCATTATTTTTGCAGCAATCGGCGGAATTTGGGTTCCCAATTTCGTCATGCCGGATTACATGCAAACCATAGGAAATATCTCACCTTTGAAATGGTGTTTGGAAGGTTATTACACCCTTTTCTTGAAAAATGGTGCGTGGAGTGAATTAATCGGAACTATATCTTTCTTATTTTTGTTCACTGTAATTTGTCAGCTGTTGATATTCATCAAGTTGAGAATTCAAAATTATATTTAAAATATGACTACAAACAGAGAAGAATTAATCGTTGAATTCAAAGAACATTTAATTAAGTATTTGAATTTGTTGGATTTGACTCCTGCAGACATTAAGAACGATGAAGTTTTATTTGGTGGAGATCTTGGTTTAGACTCCATTGATTCCGTTGAACTAATCGTATTATTAGACCGTGAATACGGTATTAAAATCAAAAACCCGACTGAGGGAAGACAAATTTTGGTAGATGTAAATACAATTGTAGATTACATCATTGAGAATCGCACAAAATAAATTTATGGGTGAAATTGTTGTGACAGGAATGGGTGCAATCAGTTCAATTGGTTTAACCATTGCTGAAAACCTTCATTCCTTGCAACAGGAAATTTCGGGAATCAAGAAAGCAAAGCATTTCAAATCCCATTACACCGAATCACTGGTTTTCGGTGAAATCGATCAAAGTGATGAGGAATTGCTTTCGGAACTGGGGCTCGAAAAAGGGCTCGGCTATACCCGAACTTCACTTATTGCCATTAAAGCTTTCCGGGAAGCCATTACGCACGCCAAACTGAGTTTGGAAGATGTTTCTTCAACGCGCACAGCTTTTATCAGCTCGAGTACCGTTGGAGGAATGTGCTATACCGATGATCTGTACAACGATGCAAACCTTCAGGGAACTCCTTCCGAATTCGTGAAAAATTACGAAGGATCGGATCACGCACTGCAAATTGTTCGTTTGTACAACATGAAAGGAATTACCGACGTGATCAATACGGCGTGTTCTTCTTCGGCAAATGCCATTGCATTGGGTGCACGTTTACTGGAAACAGGAAAAGTGGATCGCGTGATCGCGGGAGGAAGCGACTGCCTGGCGAAGTTTACCGTCAACGGATTTAATTCACTTCGCATTCTGAGCGAAGAACCCTGCAAACCTTTCGACACGAATCGCGAAGGATTGAGTTTGGGTGAAGCAGCAGCATATGTTGTTTTGGAAAGAAGAGAAGATGTAAAAAATTCCACTACCATTCAGGCGAAATTTGCCGGGTTCGGGATCTGTAATGACGCTTTTCATCCTTCAGCAACTTCCGATGACGCCAGAGGCCCCAGAATGGCGATGGAACTCGCTTTGAAACGAGCTTCTTTGAAACCTTCGGACATCGACTATATCAATGCCCACGGAACGGGAACTCCAAACAACGATGTGACGGAATCCTATGCGTTTTCAAAGCTTTTTGAACAGGTTCCTCCTTTCAGTTCAACCAAATCCTATGTCGGACATACATTGGCGGCTGCCGGTGTGATTGAAGCAATTTACAGCATCTTTGCTCTTCAAGGGCAGGAGCTTTATCCAAGTTTAAGAGTACAGGAACCGATCGAAGATTTTTCTTTTCGTCCTGTATTGAAATATACACCTGAAACAGAAATTAAACACGTTCTTTCCAATTCCTTTGGTTTTGGAGGAAATTGCACCTCTTTAATTTTTTCAGCATGTACGTAACCGATTTATACGCTATTTCACCACAAAAAACGCATGATCTGTCGTTTGAGAACGGCGATTGGCAAACCTTGAATCAGTATATCTATACCGCTATCGAACCTTCTTACCAGGATTTGATTCCGAACGGGCAATTGCGCCGCATGGGAAAAGCCGTAAGAATGGGAATCGGGGTTTCACTACCTTTGCTTGGAAGAAATTCAAAGCCAGACGGAATCATCTTCGGAACGGCGAACGGCGGTTTGGAAGACTGTATCAAATTCCTGAATCAGATTGTAGAATACAACGAAGGAACTCTGACTCCTACAAACTTTGTTCAGAGTACGCCCAATGCACTTGCCGGACAAGTGGCCTTGCTTTCCGAGAATCAAGGCTACAACATGACTCATGTAAATGGTTCGTTGGCCTTTGAATCCGCCTTGCTGGACGCTTCTTTGTATTTTGACGAACACCAGCAAACAGAAAAAAGCATTCTCCTGGGTGCTGTCGAAGAAATTTCCGATTATAACTACAATATAGACCGCCTTGGAAATCGGTTTAAAGAAGAACTGATCTCCAATGATGATCTGCTAAACTCACAGACGAACGGCTCGTATTGCGGAGAAGGGTCCACACAATTCTTTCTCAGCAACAATCCGGAAGGCAGTTTGGCAAAATTCAGTGCATTCAAGCAATCTTCCAATCTTTCAGAAGAGGAAATCGTGGATTTCGTTCATTCGTTTCTTGCAGAACAAAACCTCACTCCTGCTGATATCGATTGCTTGCTGCTTGGAAAAAACGGAGATGCTTTAACTGATTCGTGGTACGATAAAGTACAGGAATCGTTTGGAAACAAACCGGTCGTATTCTTTAAAAAAGCTGTCGGGGAATACCGAACAGTGAGCGCATTTGCAAGTTATCTGGCTGTTCGCTTACTCAACGGGCAAGCACGACACTTAATAGAAAATGGTGCAACAGATCGTCCGCGCACCATTCTAATCTATAATCATTTCGACGCTATTCGCCACAGTTTGATTCTTATAGAGAAATAGATTACGATTTTCGTAGTCCTCCCCCTATCCTTCGACCAACACCTTTCAGGCTGGTCTCAGTCTTCATTCGCTATTGCGAACTCTCCCGCCTCCAAAGAGGGAACTGATTTCTACACAAAAGAAGTCATTCCAAAAAAAATCCCCGTGCTCTTTGTGAGTCTTGTGGTAAACCACTAAGAGCACAAAGCACACAAGGATCTTACGTACTTTCCTTTATTATTTCTTAAGGATTGTTATGGTTTTTCTTCCTTTTACAGGCATGGTTCTGAAAACAATATCCCAGATAGGCGTGGAAACTCCAAACGCTTTGTCATGCTGCTGATAATGGTGAATATTGTGATGTCTCCACCAAAAGTTAAAACGAGCCGGAGCAGGTTTGCTGTGAACCATCCAGTGGATCGTGATGTAAACCAGGTAACCGATCAAAAATCCTGGACCGAAAGCCAATGCGGCTCCTCCCATCAAAAAATAGAAAACCGTTAGAAATACGCTTGCAATTACCAAACCGGGAACAGGAGGAAGAATAATCCGATCCTCATCACTCGGGTATTGGTGGTGAATTCCATGGAATACATATTGCATTCCCGTATCGTAAGATGCATCTTTGATTTTGTGATAAACAAAACGGTGCAGCACGTATTCGCCCAGCGTCCATGTAAAAAACCCAAGAAAGAACAATGAGATCAGGCTGATTGCCGTTCCTTGAAAATAGTACACATAAAACCAGAGCCAAAAAGCGGCAAAAACACTATACAAAACGATAATAATCCAAAGTTTTGTTTTAGTTAAAACCTCTAGCAGCGGGGATTTAAAGAGTTTAGGCGACTTTTCATCTGGATAAACGCGGAATTCATAATTTTCATTAGAAGTTGATTCCATAGAATAGAAATTAGTGAGTATTACTTTTTGAATTTTAAACGTCAATTTTGGCACTCGTTGTTCTATTAACAACACCACAAAGTTAAACAACTTTGAAAGCAATTGGTTCTAAAACATAACTAAATTTAGCTCTTTTAGTTAAAAAAATCTAATTTTTAGGAATTTAATTTATGAAGGATTTTCAACAATTCAGAATAGGTTGAGGTCTTTAAAATATGATCTGATTTAGAGCCTTGATTTACAATTTGTTGATCTGTCATTTCTCCCCAGGAAACCACAATTGCGTCATCCGGAAGTGTATTTAAAGAGCTAAAGCTCTCATAATTAGACGGACTCGTAAACACATACATGGAGAACGCATCACTTAGTCGAATGGGGGTTTCGATCGTTTTATAAACTACCAATGGTTTACGCTGATTGGTCGGAAGTGCTGTTTCGATCGATTTGTTCGATTTGGTTGATTGCGGAAACAAGGCAATCCGGTCTTTCAACCATTCTTTGAAATGAGCGGCAACTTCTTTGGGGCTTCCTGCATTCTCTCCTGCAAACGAAACCGTAAGTCCGGCAGATTCTATGTGTCTTTTCGTTTCATTTCCGATACAGGCGATCTGCTGATCCGGTTTCCATTCGATTCCTTTGGAAACAAAGAAATCAAAAGACCGGGGCGACGAAAAGAAAACGACATCCCATTCCAATGGAAGTTCGAATTCAACCGCGTCAAAAGAAATAAATGATTTTCGAAGGATGGAAATTTTGTTTTCCTCACAAAAAGAAAGGAAAGTAAGAGACGAATCGCTTTCTGAACTAAGAAATATACTCGTGATCTTCATCTTCTTCTGCCAATAATGCCTCCAGGACTACATCGACCATGTCCAGATCATGCGGGCCTTCGAATTCGTACCATTGAGCTCCCTGCTCCCATTCGTGAGCAAAAGCGACCAATAATCTTCCTTCTTCCGGGCAATATGCTCCCAAAGGAAGCTGACAACCTCCCTGCAGACGATTCAGAACCGTTCTTTCCAATGCGATTTGAGATTGAATATCGACATGATTCATTGCCTGCATGAAATCAAACAACTCATTGTCCTTTTCACGAATCTGCAATGCCAAAACTCCCTGTGCGGGTGCCGGAATAAATTGCTCCGGATCCAAAACCACTTCATGCATTCCCTGCAAATCCAGTTTCAGACGTTCCAATCCTGCTTTTGCAAGCAAAATCGCATCGTATTCACCGTCGATCAATTTTTGAAGTCTTGTCGGTACATTTCCTCTCAGGTCTTTGATCGTCACATCCGGGCGATAACCAACCAATTGTGCTTTTCTTCGGGCAGATGAAGTTCCCACAACAGCTTCCTGTTTCAAACTCCAAAATGCTTCCGCTTCAAACGCATTCGGATGAATCAATAGTACATCCGCCGGGTTTTCACGCTCGGAAACCGCTGCTATAATCAATCCTTCCGGAGGATTTGTTTCTAAATCTTTATGAGAATGTACGGCCAGATCAATCGATTCATCCAACAAAGCCTGTTCGATTTCCTTGGTAAAGAAACCTTTTCCTTCCAGTTTGTCGAAGCTTAAATGCTGAATCTGGTCTCCCTGAGTTTTGATAATCGTAATGCTTACTTCTGCTCCCAGGTTTTCCAATTGCTTTTTAACATGATTTGCCTGCCAAAGTGCTAAATCACTTCCGCGCGAACCGATACGAATTTTTCTCATGAAGTAAAATTACGATTTAAACATGATTTCTTTAGCCATAATCATCGGCATGCTCATGTATTTCTTCTCCATATAACCAACGACCTTTTCCAGGATCTCCATGGAAGAAGGATCCAGTTGATCCAATTCGTTTTTAAAAACTTCATTGAATGCCGTTGCACGGATGTCTTTGACCATTTGTGGAACTGGTCTCATTGCTACTTCAATAGCACGGAACTTCGCAATATTGCGAAATTCATTATTTGCTTCTTCGAGGATTTGCTCCACATGAATGACTTCCTGTGAGCGTTCCTGCAAATGACTGTCTGAGATTTTCTGAAGTACATCGATGGAAATGCTTCTTGTAGCAAATTTTTGATGAACTTCTTCTGAAATATCACTCGGAAGTGCTAAGTCGATTGTAATCTTAGGTGCAGAATCTCCATTCAACAAGGTTTCGTAAAGGTCTGCATCAACCATCGTTTCTTCCGAACCGGTACATGAAACCAAAATATCAAAACCTTCCTTGTATGAACTCAATGCTGTAAGCGGATATGCTTTTCCACCCAATTCTTCTGCCAAAGCCTCTGCTTTTTCCAAAGTCCGGTTGAAGATCACAAAATTCGACATTCCGTGTTTTTTCAAAAAACGCAGCATCGCCGTATTTGTCACTCCCGCTCCGATTACCAGTACACGTGCATCTTTCGGAGCATCCATCCCAACCAAACGCTGATAAGCAATGGAAACTACCGATACCGGTTTTTGAGAGATTTTTGTTTCTGTATAAACGCGTTTCGCCGTTTCGATTGTGTGACGGAACAAGATTCGTAAGGTATCTCCCGACAAACCTAAATCGCGCGATTGTTCGTAAGCCTGCCGAACTTGTGTGATGATTTCTCTTTCACCGATTACCAGAGAATCAATGGAAGCTGCCACGCGAAGTGCGTGATTCACTGCATCCATTTTTCCGTAAACAAGTGCATTTCCAGCGAAAAAATTCACTTTTTCTTCGTCAAATTCAGGATAAAGCGCTGAAAAGAAGTCGATCAGAAATGCTTCGGAAACCAGTTCGTTTGTCACTAAAAAGTACTCCACCCGGTTACAAGTCGACAAAAACATGATCTCGTCAATGTGCAAACGTTCTTTTAAAATTTGAAAACGCGACTGAACAGCATCTTGTTCGATGTGCAAACGTCCGATTTTGGAGACTTCCAAATTTCGATGTGTAAAAGCGATTGTGTGCAGTTGCTTAATCACGAATGGTAACTTCTAGTGTTATTCCTGCAAAATTGGGAAACGGGAAGTTCTCAATTGTCAGAAAACTGTCAGGTTTGTTAATTTAGAATGGTTATAAACTAGTTAAAAGGTAGAAGGGAAAAGTTAAAAAAAGAGTTCCGTGTATTCGATACAATCATGTTTTTGAGTAACTTAAATAGAATAAGGAGACTGAAATTATTGAATTTGACATCAAAAAAAGAACTTTTCACTTTAAAATTATTTCCCGCCGTTCTCCTTCAAATCCTTCACACAATTATTATCCAATGTCGGGATGGGTACATTTCCTATCAGGTTGGAGAAGATTGATCCCGTTTCCGCTTCCCAGTACATCAAACAATCCGAATTATCACAATGTGCTCCGTTAGCAGAATCCTGATGTGCATGATACATATTTGAACCGTTGTTGACCAAACCGAGAATATGTCCGAATTCGTGATTAATGACTGCCGTTTCCAGCTTGTAAAGCTCCGGTTCCCCGAATCCTCCCGAATTATCTTGCAGTGATTTCTCATAAATAACCATGGACGTGTTGTAATATGCCTGCCCCAAAACCATATTCCCTCCCTGATTTTCACTTGATGGTCCGTCGAGAAACAAAAAGTAGATGGCCAGGTCCTTTTTATAAGTAAATTCTTCTCTTGTATCGGTTTCGATCGATCTGACATCGCTGATGGAATAAGCTGTTTTCCCCTGAGCAGAAATCTCGTGATACTTAAAGTTAACTCCGTCCGGTTTGTTGCAAAACTGACTGATCATCGACTTCAAGTTGTTCACGGCCTCATCCGTTGGCCGGTAACCGGTCATGTAGACGATTTCCACTGTTAAAGATTTGTAGTCTTTGTTGGAAAGGATCTCATTTGCGGAAGAACCCACTTCCTGACGATGAAATTTCTCGATGCGGCGTTTGCTGTCTTTTTTACAAGCTGCAGAAGCAAAAACAACGAAAATCAGTAACCAAAGATTGAAAATTCGCATAAGCAACTATTCTTTTAATCTAAGATAGCATTTTCTGAAACAGGAAAACAAAACCCGGATTTGAAATAAATAGATGAACTGGATTTAGTGCGTAAAACCAGACAAAAAAAGGATATAAAAAACTGAATATCAATCAAAAATAAAATGAATACTGCATACAGAAACCTACACTTCAATGAATGATTTTTGTTCTGTTGTTCTCCTGAAAACCGATTTTTAACATGAAAGTGTATCTTTGGTGTCCACAAACCTTTTTTCATGAAAGAAAAGAATGCTGAACTGATTCAAAAACGAGAAGCTGCTCAATTGGGTGGCGGACAAGTTCGAATTGATAAACAACATGCACAGGGAAAATTAAGTGCAAGAGAGCGAATTACTTTATTAATGGATGAAGGCTCGTTCCAGGAAATCGGAATGTTTGTGGAACACAGAGCAACTTCTTTCGGGTTGGAGAAAACGAAAAGTCCGGGTGACGGTGTTATTACCGGATTCGGAACGATCCACGGAAGAATTGTATATGTTTTCTCTCAGGATTTTACCGTACTTGGAGGTTCTCTTTCGGAGACACACGCTCAGAAAATCTGTAAGGTTCTGGATCTTGCCATGAAAAATGGTGCTCCGGTAATTGGATTAAATGATTCCGGTGGTGCCCGAATTCAGGAAGGGGTTGTTTCCCTTGCAGGTTATGCAGATATTTTCTATCGAAACACGCGTGCTTCCGGTGCTATTCCTCAGATTTCAGTAATCATGGGGCCATGTGCAGGTGGAGCGGTTTACTCTCCGGCATTGACGGATTTCGTTTTCATGGTGGAAGATACTTCCTATATGTTCGTAACCGGGCCAAACGTAGTAAAAACCGTAACACACGAAGAAGTAAGCTCGGAAGATCTGGGTGGAGCAAAAGCTCACGCGGAAAAATCCGGAGTAACTCATTTTACGGCAGGAAACGATGTGGAATGTTTGCGTAAAGTTCGTGAACTTTTGACGTATATGCCGCAAAACGCCATGGAGCTTGCTCCTCAATTCGACAGCGTTTTGTTCGCAAAAGAAAAATCAAACCGCATCCAGCATATTGTTCCGGATAATTCAAATCTGCCATACGACATTCGCGAAATCATCGATTGTTTGATTGATGACGATACTTTCCGCGAAGTGCAGGCAGATTTCGCACCAAATATCGTAGTTGGTTTTGCTCGTTTAGATGGAAGATCCATCGGAATTGTTGCCAACCAGCCTTCTTCCATGGCAGGAGTTTTGGATATCGATTCCTCACGTAAAGGAGCACGTTTCGTTCGTTTCTGTGATTGTTTCAATATTCCGCTTTTGGTATTGGAAGATGTACCTGGATTCCTTCCGGGAACTGATCAGGAATGGCGCGGAATTATTACACACGGGGCAAAATTGTTATATGCTTTCTCCGAAGCAACCGTTCCAAGAATTACAGTCATTACACGTAAGGCCTACGGTGGTGCTTTCGACGTGATGAACTCTAAAAATATCGGTGCCGACTTAAATTATGCCTGGCCAACAGCCGAAATCGCTGTAATGGGAGCAAAAGGAGCCGCTGAGATCATTTTCAAATCCGAAATTGCCGCTGCTGAAGACAAAGAGGCGAAATGGAAAGAAAAAGAAGCAGAATATGCTGAAATGTTCGCAAATCCATACCGCGCAGCTGAAAGAGGTTTCGTGGATGCGGTGATCCTTCCGGAGGAAACGCGCACGACATTGATTGCCGCTTTCAAATCTCTGGAGAAAAAATCAGAAACACTTCCGAAGAAAAAACACGGGAATATCCCATTGTAATCATTAAATAAACAAGTAGGGGGCGAAAAATTTTCGCCCCCTACTTGTTTTACAGGGTTTCCCTGATATCCTTCACCTGAATCTGCAAGGTCGTTTTATCATTCCAGGTGTTTGTTTCCAAAGTAAATGCACAATCAAAAGCGCAGCCTGATGCAACCAGATCTGCTTTGTCTGCCATACTGAAACCAATCGCTGAAAGCCGGATTCCCTTAGCCGGATCCACCAGATCAAATTTCAGATGTGCTGATTTCAGAATTCGCTGCTTGTCGGCATAAACGTTTCTGACGCAAAAAACCGGTTTGTCATTTCCCGGGCCGAAAGGTTCCATTTGCTCCAGCATCCGGTAAATTCTCGGAACCTGAAAAGCAGATTCTCCTGCCAAAAACAAATCGGAAGGGGCAATTTCCATATCAATCACCAAATCCTCTACTTCATCCAACGGCTGAATGTGTTTTTGCACATACGCATCAAAATGTTCTTTGAAAGGAATGATATTTTCCAAAGGCATGGAAAGTCCGGCTGCATGCTGATGACCTCCGAACTGAGTGAGCAAATGTTCACAGGAAGTAATGGCTTCATATACGTTGAATCCTGAAACAGAACGGGCAGAACCGGTAGCTTCTCCTTTATTCTCAGTCAAAACAATCGTTGGGCGGTAATGATGTTCAATCAATCTTGAAGCTACAATTCCGACGACTCCTTTGTGCCAATCGGACTGAAAAACAACCGTTGATTTCCGGTTTGAAAATAATTCGTCACGTGCGATCAATTCCAGTGCTTCTTCTGTTGTCTGGGCATCCAAAATGCGTCTTTCGGAATTGTATTCATCAATTTCCAAAGCAATTTTCTTAGCTTCTTCCTTTGATTCCGCCAATAAGAGATCAACCGCTCTTGATCCGCTTTTCAAACGGCCGGCAGCATTGATCCTCGGAGCAATGGTAAAAACCACATTCGACAAATCGAGCGGAAAAGAACGTTGCGCCTGTTCCACCAAAGCCAGAATACCGATCCGCGGATTTTCATTCATCCGCTGGATTCCATGTTTGCATAAAATCCGGTTTTCTCCCGTCACCGGAACGATATCCGCACCAATTGCGATTGCAACCAAATCCAGGTATTCATATAACTCCCCCACATCCTTGCCGGTCTTTGAAAACCAGGCTTGCAGTAGTTTAAATCCGACCCCGCAGCCACATAATTCCTTGAATGGGTAAGCGCATCCCTCCTGTTTCGGGTCCAACACAATACAATCCGGAATAACGGAACCCGGCGTGTGGTGATCGCAAACAATAATATCCAATCCTTTTTCCTTTGCATAAGCCACTTTTTCCACTTCTTTGATTCCACAGTCGAGCGCAATCAGCAAAGTGCAGCCTTTTTCCAAAGCGGTGTCTATTCCTTTGTAAGACAAACCGTAACCCTCGTCATAGCGATCCGGAATGTAGAAATCCAAGGAAGCATAATCTTTCAAAACACTGTAGACCAACGCCACAGAGGTCGTTCCGTCCACATCGTAATCTCCGAAAATGGTAATCCGCTCCTGATTTTGAACAGCTGTATTCAGTCTTTCAACCGCCGCATCCATGTTCAACATCAAAAACGGATCGTGCAGATCAACTAGTTCGGGAGTGAAGAATGAACGAATCTGGGGTAGAGTTGTAAGATTTCTTTGAGTAAGCAAAGAAGCCATAATCGGACTCACTTTTAAGTCATTAACCATGGCCTGAATTTTGTCGGTAGTGGGTCTTTGTTTGATAAACCAGTGTTTTTGCATAAATTTCCGTTTTCTAATATAAGTTATGAAAAAAGTTCTTCTTGTTTTTACCCTTTTTGTTCATTTATTCAGTTTTTCTCAAAAAACCGTCCAATTTTCAGACCCGCTTCCTTTCGGAAGCCCTTCCCAGACAACAACCGATAAAATTCATTTTGGAAAGTACAAAAGTAGCGATTCACAAACGACTTATGTGATTGATGAAAAAGGGATTTCTATCGTAACGATGGCTATTGCAAGCATCAGCCGGGAGCAGGTTCGGGAATCGTCCAAATTGCAGGTCAGAGGAAATTACTTGTTCGGGGTTAAAACCAATGATTCCGTTCCCTGCGTTTTGGAAGGAGAAAATTATTATTACGGAATCGAATCGAAATTGATGATTGCGGGAGAAGGCTCTTTGAATACCTTCACGAAACTCACTGCAAACAGATACGTAATCAATTTTCACGAAGGATCTTATTTCGAACCCAGTTTGTTGAGTTTTTCAGGTGGAACGATGACGATCATTCACAGTGAACTGAAATTCCAGCCGCTTTTCGAATCTATTTTACAAATCAACACCATTACGCGCTATGGCTCGGAAGTAGCGATTCTTGCACCAACTTTTGAGCAATGGGAACGCTTGGAAAAAGCCTTGTTTACAGGCACAAAACTGCTCTACACCAAAGAATAAACCTGCACTTCTTTTTCCTAAAAAACCTTAAGAATTTGAATCAAAACCAAGACTGTCGCATTTTTAACAGAAAACATATCTGATATTTCCTTAATTTTGGCACAAATTAGGAAGTTATGAAATTAGGTGCAACAGAAATTATTTTAATCCTTGCTGTAGTTCTTTTATTGTTCGGAGGGAAAAAAATTCCTGAATTAATGAAAGGTCTTGGAAAAGGAATCAGAGAATTCAAAGACGCTAGCAAAGGCGAGGACGGTTCTTCTGCTCCAACAACTACAGAAGAGAAAAAATAGATTAAGTCAATCCATTCTACATGTATAGAACATTTTCGGAAGTTAAAGTTGCACTCTCCGCAGGAAGAACTGTGGAGAGTATCGTGCATTCTTACTTAGAGCAAATTGAAAAAAACAAAGATTTAAATGCCTTTTTGGAAGTATTTACAGAAAGCGCATTGGATCAGGCTCGTTTGGTAGATCAAAAGTTAGCTTCAGGAAAAGCAGGTAGATTGGCTGGAATGGTTATCGGATTAAAAGATAACATCTGCTACAAAGGTCATGCTGTAAGTGCGAGTTCGAAAATCCTCGGGGGTTTTGAATCACTTTATTCGGCTACTGTAGTTGAAAGACTTTTGGCGGAAGATGCAATTATTATCGGTCGTTTGAACTGTGATGAATTTGCAATGGGAAGTTCCAATGAAAATTCTGCGTTCGGGCCGGTGAAGAACAATCTTCGTCCGACACATGTTCCCGGAGGTTCTTCAGGAGGTTCTGCTGTTTCAGTTTCGGCTGGATTATGTACCGTTGCTTTGGGATCGGATACCGGTGGTTCTATCAGACAACCGGCTTCATTTACCGGAACAGTGGGCTTCAAACCGACTTATGGTCGCGTAAGCCGCTACGGATTGATTGCTTATGCTTCTTCTTTCGACCAGATCGGGCCTTTTGCCAATAATCTGGAAGATACGGTTCTGGTGATGGAAATCATGGCCGGAAAAGACCAGAAGGATGCAACAAGCTCCTCCAAACCGCTTGGTTTTTCTACGGAAATTCCGGCGATAGGAACAAAGAAAATTGCTTATCTGAAAGAAGCGCTTGAAAACGAAAGTGTGGATCCGGAAGTGCGAACGATGATGGAACTTACCATCGCCGATTTGCGTGCGAAAGGTCACACCGTTGAAGGAGTAAGCTTCCCATATCTGGAATACCTCGTTCCGACTTATTATGTTTTGACAACTGCAGAAGCATCTTCCAATCTTTCCAGATTTGACGGTGTTCACTATGGCTATCAATCTCCAAAAGCCAAAGGAGTTGAAGAAACTTATACACTTTCCCGTTCGGAAGGTTTCGGAACTGAAGTGAAAAGACGTATCATGGCGGGTACTTTCGTACTTTCCCATGGATATTATGACGCGTATTACACGAAAGGGATGAAAGTGCGACGTGTTTTAAAGAATAAAACAAAAGAGATTTTCAGTCAGTTTGACTTATTGATCTTGCCGACCACTCCATCCACAGCTTTTGAATTCGGTTCAATCAATGATCCGATTCAGATGTATTTACAAGATATTTTTACTGTACACGCGAACTTAACAGGAAACCCGGCGATTGCAATTCCAAACGGAATGCACAGCAACGGACTTCCATTGAGTTTACAAATTATGGCTGACGATTTCAATGAAGAAGCAATTTTCTCATTAGCAGATCAGATCATGCAAAATTAAACCCTTATTTGCCTATGAAACGATTCGGATTCATCCCTCTGTTACTTTTTATTTGTTTGATTCATTCTGAGCACTCACTCGCTCAGCGAAAACCAAAGCCACCAGTAAAAGATACCGTAACCGGAGAGGCATTTATCCGAATAGTAGACCAGAGTTTGAATCTCTACTACAATGATTTCGCAAAAGGACTGAATTACGATTCCATTATTGATGCGCTGGATTATGAAGCAGGAACAATTCCTTCTTTTACAGACGAAGATTACTGCAAACGGCTTGCAAAACTGAATCAAACATCTTCTTTTGGCTTCGATTGTAACAACGTTTCATTGTCGACGATCAAATTCTTTGCTCAAAACAGAAGAAACTTCGCACGAGTTGTACTTGGACGTTCCCGTTTGTATTTCGACCTGTATGAAGAAAAACTGGCTGAATACGGTCTTCCGCTTGAATTGAAATACCTTTCGGTGATTGAAAGCGGATTGAGACCTCAGGTTAAATCGCGCGCAGGAGCTCTTGGTTTATGGCAGTTCATGTATGCAACCGGAAAACAGTACGGTTTGAAAGAAGATTCATACATCGACGAGCGAATGGACCCGGTAAAAGCAACAGATGCTGCTTGCCGCTACCTGAAGAAACTCTACGATATCTACGGAGATTGGAATCTGGCTCTGGCTGCTTACAATGCCGGTCCCGGAAACGTGAATAAGGCAATCCGCCGCTCAGGAGGAAAAAGAACTTACTGGGAAGTGAGACCGTATCTTCCGAGAGAAACTCAGGGATATGTTCCGAATTTCATCGCAGCGACGTATTTACTGACTTATCACGCAGAACACAATATTCTTCCGGTTGAGCCGAAGATTCATTTTTATCAATTGGATACCTTGTGTCTGAATCGCGGAATTCACATGCAAACGATTGAAAAAATCGTTTCCTGGTCGGTAACAGAAATTCAAGGTCTGAATCCGGTTTATAAAACATCGTATATTCCGCCGACATTTCCGCGTCAGTGCGTAACAGGTCCTTTGGAAAAAATCGGATTACTCGTTAGTCTGGAAGATTCGCTTTATGCACTGGAGCAGCGTATTTATGGTTCCGGAGGGATCAAAAACCCGCTTCCAACTGATGTTGCAGTCGATTCTAAAAATGATCAATTGGTCGTTTCGAATCCTGTGAACAGTAAGATCGATGTTCCGAAAACAAAAGTTATCACCACGATCAATTACACCTATCACAAAGTGAAGTCGGGTGAAAGTCTCGGAAGCATTGCCGCTCAATACAATGTAGCGATTCAGGAACTGATGAACTGGAACGATCTGACCAGTGCCCGCATCATGGTTGGGGATTTGCTGAAGATCCAAACGAAAGTCAGTACCACGGTTGAAAACGAAGAGTATGCCGAGGCTGTAAAAGACAGTGTTGAAAATGCCGGAAACAATACGAAACCGACTCCTCCGATACCAACTCCTCCAGTTGCAAAAAAATATTATTCGATCCGCAGCGGAGATACTTTCTCACGAATCGCATCAAAGCACGGAATGACAATGGGGCAGTTGCAGCGTTTGAATCCGGGAGTTTCTGCGAGCCGTATCCGTGTCGGACAACGCTTACGTGTTAAATAATCCGATATGAACTCGCTTGCGGTTGTTATCATTACCTTAAACGAGGAACGCAACATGGAACGCTGTCTGAAATCCATCCGGGATCTGGCAGATGAAATCATCGTATTGGATGCTTTTTCCACCGACCGAACAGCAGAAATTTGTTCAAAATACGGTGTTCGCTTTGAGCAACGCGCCTGGGAAGGATACGCAGCCAGTAAAAATTACCTGAACAGCCTCGTTACTTCCGATTACATTCTCTCTTTAGATGCTGACGAAGCATTGAGTGACGAACTTTATAACGAAATCAAGACGGAGAAAGCTCGTGGTTTCAAAGGAACCTATTCCGTGAACCGCATGACCAATTACATGGGAAAATGGATTCGTCACAGCGGCTGGTTTCCGGATATCAAACCACGATTGTTTCCCAAAGAAGGATCTTACTGGTCGGGCGAATATGTGCACGAAGAACTCATTTATCCGGCATGCGAACCGAAAATATTTCAAGGTGTTTTGGAACACTATTCCTATTATTCCTACGAAGATCATCGTGCACGCGCAGATAAGTACTCGCTGTTGACAGCACAGAAATTTCATGCAAAAGGTAAAAAAGTTGGTCCTCTGAAACCGTATATCAGCGCATTGGGTCGTTTCATTGCCATGTATTTTATTAAATTAGGCTTTCTGGACGGATGGAAAGGTTTTAAGATTGCCCAAATCAGTGCTCAATCCAACGTTTTAAAATACAAGGAACTAAGAAGACTGAATCGTGAAGGAAAATAAGAATTGGAACGGAAGACATATTGCAATTAGTCGGGTCGACAGTATTGGCGATGTATTACTCACACTTCCGGTTACGGCCTGGTTGAAGGAGCAGTTTCCGGATTGCAGAATCACTTTTTTTTGCAGAAATTACACCGCTCCGATCGTAAAATACTATACTGCAATTGATGATATTGTCAAAGTAGATGATTTGTTTACACTGCCTAAAAAGGAACAGATCGACGCGGTTGAAAACCTTGGAATCGATGCAGTGGTTCACGTTTTTCCCAAAAAGGAATTGGCTAAACTGTTCAAAAAAGCACTTGTTCCAACCCGGATCGGAACGTCTCACCGTTTTTTTCATTTGAGCACTTGCAATATCCGGCCGGATTTTACCCGAAAGAAATCACCGCTGCACGAAGCTCAATTGAATTTCGAACTGCTCCGCCCTTTTGGTCTGTCGGAAATTCCTTCATTTGAAGAAGTCAACAAATACACTTCGAGCTTCATGATTGAAAAACAGCAGCTGCCGGAGGAATTTGAAAGCGTTCGCACAGAAAAATATGTTGTTCTTCATCCTAAATCGCAGGGAAGCGCCCGGGAATGGCCTATTGAAAAATACCTGGATCTGGCGGAGAAATTAATCGTAAACGGTTACGAAGTTGTTTTTACCGGAACGGAAGCAGAAGGAAAACTCTTTCGCAAAAAACTATCCGACAATCCGAAATGTCATGATTCAACCGGAAAACTGAGCATTGACCAATTGATCTGGCTGATAAAAAATGCTTCTGCATTGGTTGCCTGCAGCACGGGACCGCTTCACATTGCGGGATTCTTAGATACCAAAGCCATCGGTTTGTTTTCTCCCCGAATTCCGATTCACCCCGGAAGATGGAGACCTTTGGGCAAACAGTCAACAGCACTTGTTTTTGATGCAAACTGCCCTAAATGCAAAGCAAAAAAAGACTGCGACTGCATCTCCGATATTGCTGTTGAAACAGTATTGCAAGAAATTCTAAAATAGTATGAGACCAACTCTCAGCATATTGATTTATACAAATAGCTGGGTTGCTTTGTGCGTAACGAGCCTTGTTTACGGAATCGGGAGTTATTTTCATCTGGATCATCTGGAATTGTTCGCTCTCTGGAGTTTCACCGGAACAGTTAGCGCCTATCAGCTTCATCGTTTGTTCCGTTTGCGTCAGTTACATCATACTGTTCGTTCCAATCGCCGCTTGCTTTGGATGCAAAATACCTACCCTTTTCAAATTACCTGGTTCGTTGTCAATTTTCTTTCGTGTTTAGCCTGCCTGTTTTACATTCCTTTGACGAAAGAATGTCTTTTCCTCATTGGCCTGAATGCGGTGATTGTTGCGCTTTATGCACTTCCTCTTCCTTTGATCCGAAACGGAATCCGAAATTTTCCTTTCGCCAAGAATATACTGATTTCATTCAGCTGGGTTCTCATTGTTCTGATTCCTTTTGCTTCATTGAAACGTCTGGATCTGATTCCTCAGGAAGTTCCCCTGCTTCTTTTCATTGCTGTTTTCGCACAGATCATTCCTTTCGATAGTCGGGATGCATTACATGACCCAAAATCATTGTTCACCGTTCCGCAGCTAATCGGTGTTTCACTTTCAAAATACATTGGTTTTTCCTTGCTCTTTCTGGCACTTTTGCTTCAGGCTCATTTGTTGGGATTCCACTGGCTCCTTCCTTTCATTCTATTCTGCGGAGGGGTCGGCCACCTGATTTCCTTCAAGGTAGGTTATCAATTGCGTCTTGAATTCATGTGGGAACTGCCTTTAGGTTTGATGGGGCTTTGGTTTTTAATGGCATGAATTCGGATCATCCAATTCTCGGGGAAGAATTCATTTTTCAAACGCAAAGACCCAAAGAGTTTCTCACAAAAAAGTTGTTTTTTAATTAAAACTTAATTCTTTCTTCCGACCTTTTAATATTCCTTAAAGTACCTTTCAGGAAGTAAAAAATAATTCCACTATGAAAAAATTAGCTACTTATGCAGCAGCTCTTTTGCTGACAGGTTTGAGCACTTCCTTTGCTCAGAACAACACACAACAGAATCTTGATAACGCCATTCAAACGGCCGAAAACATTCCTCAGGATGTACAAAATGCTTCAAATGCAATTGACCGGCTTGTTTATGAATTGAATATCACAGGAACTCCGGATGCTGATGCATTTTACGACGATTTGTTTGTACTTGTTAATCACGTTCAAAACAATGCGGACGACATCGATTACTTTATGGGACTAGCACAAGATGAAAGCCCTGTACCTTTTTCCGGAACATCCGTAACTCAGCTCACAATTCAGCTGGTTATCTTGAATGATGATGTGATTAATCTGACAAATCAGATCAAAGATGCGGTGATTCAAAACCATTACAACGATGCCAATTCATTGATTCCGGCTCTTCGCACCGTTCTGGCTGCACAAGCTGATGCTGCAGACAATATTGTTTCGGAGATTGAAGTGATCAAGCAAACGACAACAATCTATACGGTAGAAATTCGTCTGGTAGATTCACAGGGACAAACAACTTATACAAACGATTTGCATGGGTACTATGCTTACAACCAAACGACGGGAGAATATCTTTATCCGGAAGACGAGCGTGGTTACAGTACCGGGATTTTCTTCCTTCCGGCCGGAACGTATACTTTCGATTCATTCAACGGATATTGGAGCGGAACCAGTTCAAATACGGTAACACTTTCAAATGCACTTGTGAATGAAGACGGTGTGATCATTGTAGACCTTGTTCTTTGGTCTGAATAAAAAATTACGATCTCTAAAACTACCTGCTCATAAATGGCGACGGATCCTCGTCGCCATTTTATTTCAGTCCGGAATTTCAATTTGCCATTTCCGATCTTTACCCTAACTTTGCCGCAAAATTAAGATTCCATTAATGGCAACAATAGCAACTTACGATTTTCAAAACAAGCGCGCGTTGGTGCGTGTTGATTTTAATGTTCCTTTGAACAAAGAAACACTGGAAATAACTGATGATACACGAATTCGTGCAGCATTGCCGACTATCAAGCACATTTTGGAAAATGGCGGAAGCGTGGTCTTGATGTCACATTTGGGACGACCGAAAGAAGGTCCTGAAGACAAGTTTTCATTGAGACACATCGTTGGAAGAATCGAAAGTTTATTGGGTAAAAACATCAAATTTGCTTCTGATTGTATCGGAGCAAGTGCTTTTGAAATGAGTGCTAATCTGAAACCGGGAGAGATTCTGGTATTGGAAAATGTACGTTTCTACAAGCAGGAAACTGCAGGAACGGAGTCTTTCGCGGAAGATTTGGCGAAACACGGAGATTGTTATGTAAATGACGCTTTCGGAACGGCTCACAGAGCGCATGCTTCGACAACTGTTGTAGCAAAGTATTTCCCGAATGATAAAATGTTCGGTTACTTACTGGAAGCAGAAATCAAAAGTGTGGACCGCGTTTTGAACAGCGATGACAAGCCGCTTACTGCTATTGTTGGAGGGGCAAAAGTTTCTTCCAAAATCACCATTATTGATCGTTTATTGGAAAAAGTAGACAACCTGATTGTTGGTGGCGGAATGGCTTACACTTTTGTAAAAGCTCAGGGAGGAAATGTGGGAAGCTCTTTGGTCGAAGATGAATTCCTCAATGTTGCCAACGATATTTTGGCAAAGGCAAAAGCAAAAGGAGTGAATTTATACATTCCGACAGATACGATTGTTGCAGATAAGTTTGACAACAACGCAAGCACACAGTTGGTTCCGATCAACGCAATTCCTTCGGGATGGATGGGCTTGGATATCGGTCCTGAATCTATCAAAGCATGTGCTGAGATCATTGAGGATTCCAAATTGATCTTGTGGAATGGTCCGATGGGAGTTTTTGAAATGAGCAATTTCCAGAAAGGAACGGCCGAAGTAGCTCAATCCATTGTAAAAGCAACTGAAAAAGGAGCATTTTCTCTAATCGGTGGAGGTGATTCCGTAGCAGCAATCAATCAATTCGGATTGGCTGACAAAGTAAGTTACGTTTCTACCGGAGGAGGCGCGATGTTAGAATATTTAGAAGGAATTGAATTACCTGGCATTAAGGCAATTCGTTCGTAAAAACGAATAAATAGAAATCAGGAATCCCCAAATTTGCGCAGGCAGTTTGGGGATTTTTTTAATCCGTTATTCATCAGCACCAACTAAATTTTCACGCAGCAACCCGTGATGTTAATTGTCATTTTCAGAATCAACTATTCTTTATTTCTTCGAAAACAAATTAGCGTTATGTGATCTATCAATTAAATTCATTGATAGTAACAAACCACCAAACAAACTCAATTTATGAAAACAGCGATTCTAATACCCGTTTGTTTCGTTTCAATTTTTTCATCCGGACAGCAGAACAGTGATCAGCTCGTAATGGAACTCTCACCCATAAACGCAAGTATACAAACTACCCTTTCTTATAACATTCAGGGAAAAATCACTTATCGCTTCAATAAATACCTTTCCATTGCTGCAAGACATAATCAGGAAATAGCTGCATATCCGCTTTCTTCCATGAAAAAAACCTCGCCCAATGTGAACCGGAAGAATTCTTTGTCTGACATCGCATTGGGAGTCACATTGCTAACCACTGAAAAACCACGAATCGATCCTACGGAAACAGAAGTCCGCACTCGTTCATGGAGTCAAAAAAGATTACAGCTCGATCTGGGACTTACATATTACAAATTTGCGGCTAAAAGAACCGATTACTACAGCTATGCTGTCGATGATCAGGGAAACTACAAAGTCATCAACAGCATCAACCGGCTTTCTGCCTCTCTTGGCTTTTCTTTTATTCTGGATGAATACAGCGCAGCGGATCGTCTGAAAAGACAGCACACTTTTTCTGCGGGAGTTTATTACGGTTTAAACTACGATCTTCAGGGTTATATCAAGATTCCGGGAGAAAATCCTTCTGAGCGGGCGCCCAAAAAATATGCATTTAACAGAGCCGGTTATTATATCCGCTATAACTTCCGTCAGCAGATCAACGAGCATCTTTTCCTTGGAGCAGATTTGCTTTTTACCCGAATGCCGCATGTTGAATACAGACCTAATCCGGATTTATTCGTATTCCGGGGAGGAGAAGCAGAAATCAGATTTCAACCTTATGCAGGAATTACGATTGGATGGGTGTTTTAGTTCTTACTTGTCTAAAACCTTTGCAATACGGAAATAATCCGAATCTTTCTTCGGTGCATTTTTCAATGCTTCTGCTTGTGTGATCGTTACTTCCGGCACATCATCGCGAAGTACATTCACTTCATCACTCATGAAAATCAACGGTTCTACGTCATCTGTCGGAATCTCAGACAATTTCCCCATAAATCCGATAATCTTATCCAAATCTTCACGGATAGCAACCTTCGCATCTCCTTCAAAACGCAGTCTTGAAAGGTGTGCAATGTGATCAATTGTTTCTTCAGAGATTTTTTCCATGCTGCAAAATTACAAAATTTGCTCGAATTGCTTTTCGATTACTTCATTAAAGCTCTTTGTCTCAAAGGTCCGGCCAAAACATCAAACACGTAATCGGATAATTCTGTTTCCGACATCCCGTTTTGCTTTTCAACTGAAATAATATCGTGCATGTAAACCCGCGAAATTCCGGGATGCGCATATCCCAACACCTGATCCGGATCCGAGAACATGTGGTAATGATCCAGAAAAGTAATCGGGACAATCGGAATCTGAGCATTCTTCGACAATTTGAATGCTCCTTCTTTGAAAGGTGCCATTTGTGGCAAATCAAAATCGGGAATTCCTCCTTCCGGAAAAATCACGATCGACCACCCATCTTTTATCGCATTCTTGGCCTGAATGAATGATTTCGCAGATTTGATCCGATCATTACGATAAACCGGAATATTCAATTTCTTAAAGAAAGTTTTCATCAGGGGATAACTCAAAATTTCGCTTTTCCCCATAAACAAAAACCGGTGGCGCGGCAAAAGGGAATACATGATGAAAATGTCGAAATATGAAGTATGATTGGAAACAATCAGGTACGGCCCTTTGGGAAGTTTCACTTTTCTCAGGCGGTGCACCCAGATGAAACTCAGAATTCTCACCGTATAACTCCAAACTACATTAATCGGGAAACTCCATTTCCTCCAGGAAACGCGGGCCAGTGTGATCCAAATAAAAGGGTAGAAAAACAGCAGGGTTGTTACGAAGATCAGCCCGACGTACAACTTATAACATAAACTTAAGACTCCCAGGAACTGCTTCACCTCTCAAAAATAACGCTTCCATTGAAAAATCGGTAACAAAAAAACAGCCAATCTCGAAATTCTAAACAATTCATTCGATTAAGCGAAGAGAAACGAGTAAATTCGCAAAAAACAATTCAAATGTCACGAGTTCTTACAGGTATTCAAAGCACGGGTACTCCACACTTGGGGAATTTGCTCGGTGCAATCCTACCTGCTATTAAAATGTCGAAAGACCCTCAGAACGAGTCTTTTCTTTTTATAGCGAATTTACATTCTTTGACTCAGATCAAAGATTCCGGAATCATGCGTGAAAACACGTATTCTACAGCAGCTGTTTGGTTAGCTTGCGGGTTGAACCCTGAAAACACCACTTATTACAGACAAAGTGATGTAGCAGAAGTTTCGGAATTAATGTGGCATTTATTGTGTTTCTTTCCTTTCAAAAGATTGAGTTTGGCGCATGGTTTCAAGGATAAAGCAGATCGTTTGGACGATGTGAATTCCGGTCTTTTTACTTATCCGATGCTCATGGCGGCCGACATCCTGATTTACGATGCGGAATTGGTTCCGGTTGGTAAAGATCAGTTGCAGCATCTTGAATTCACACGTGATGTAGCCTCCAGATTCAATCATCAGATGGGAGAAACCTTTGTTCTTCCGGATGCGAAAATTGACGAAAACACGGAAATCGTTCCGGGAACGGACGGTGAAAAAATGAGTAAGTCAAGAGGTAACATTATCAATATTTTCCTGCCTGAAAAGGAGTTGAAAAAACAGGTCATGTCGATTATTACAGACAGTAAAGGACTGGAAGAACCAAAGGATCCGGACACGTGCAATATTTACAAAATCTACCGTCTTTTAGCTTCTGCTGAAGAAAATGAAAGCATGCGAAGCAAGTACCTCGCTGGCGGATTTGGTTACGGACATGCTAAAACGGCACTTTTGGAGTTGATCTTAACTAAATTTTCAACAGAAAGACAAAAATATAACGAATTGATGGCAGACAAGTCACAGATTGATAAAGCCTTAGAAATAGGGGCTTCTAAAGCAAGACTAATTGCTCAGGAGACACTAAAACGAGTTAGGAACAAAATCGGATACTAAAAATTTTTTTAATAAACTATACCGTTTAATCAAAAAGTACTATATTTGAATCAACTTATGTTACACCAACATAAACTACTCTTATTAAACCAACATGCTGAAGCTCCAATTATGGGGCTTTTGCCTTTTTAAGGAATGACCTCTCGAAAAAGCATACTTTAGTATATTTCTTCCAGGTTAGCGCAATTTGTTTTAAATGTTATTTTTGTGAATCACTACAACGGTACTTACTATGTTTAAACAGTTCATTCTTATTTCCTTGCTTGCTTTCGGTTTTGCTGGATGTTCGGATGATTCGGTAAATGTGGAAGATCTGAAAGCTATCGGAGGAGCCAGGTATGGAGGTGAATTTCGCTTCATGTCTTCTGAAAAAATAGAAGCATTATTTCCCCTTCAAGCTACTACTCTTTATACACAACGAATTACTTCCCAGATTTTTGACCCCATTTTGCGTCTCGATGCATCCGGATCCAAGGTGATTCCATCTGTTGCAGAAAGTTTCAGCATTTCACCCGACGGGAAATCCTATACTTTATCCATCCGAAAAGGTGTTTACTTCCATCCGGATGAATGTCTGGACGGAGAAGGCCGCGAATTGACTGCAGATGATGTGAAGTTTACGCTCGACATGGCTTGCAGCGGATTGAAAATAAACGAAGTCAGTTTCATGCTCCACGACCGCGTTGTGGGAGCTGCTGCCTATAACGATGCTACCAAAACACAATTGAAAGCCGGCGGAGTTTCAGGAATTAAAGTATTGAGCAAATACAAGCTCCGGATTGATCTGGTGGAAGCCTTTGCTGGTTTCGACAAATTGCTCACTTACTCCGGTTTTGGAGTTTTCCCCAAAGAAGCATACGATCTGTACAAAAATGATATCAAAAACCATCCTGTAGGAACAGGGCCCTTCATGCTGGAAGATTTTTCCGGAAAAGGACTCACCTTGAAACGCAATCCGAATTACTGGGCAAAAGACCAATTCGGGAATCAGCTTCCGTTCCTTGCAGAAATAGAATTGAGTTATACCAAAAACAAACGAAGTGAACTCATTGCTTTCAGAGAGCGAAAAATAGACCTTGTATTGGAAATTCCCACGGAAGAAGTGGACAATATCTTAGGTTCTTTGCAGGAAGCTCAGGAAGGAAAGACGGTGAAACACAAAGTTGATTCCAAACAATCCTTTTCAGTTACTTTTTTGGGAATGTCTCAAAGAAATCCTGCCTTCAAGGATGTGCGCGTCAGAAAAGCGATTAATCACGCTATCAACCGCGTAAATCTGGTAAATCACACCTTGCTTGGTGAAGGATATCCGGTTTTGAACGGATTCATTCCGAATACCGAGTTTTTCCCTGCAAACCGGGTGAAAGGACCTGATTACAATGTTGCAAAAGCCAAAGCATTACTTGCGCAAGCAGGTTTCCCGAATGGAAACGGTTTCCCGGTCATGACAATCTATGTGAGCGGAAACAAAGACGCTGCCAACCACTTGCTGGCAAAAGGCATTGCTCAGCAATTGAAAGAAAATCTGGGTATTTCGGTATTCGTAGAACTGATTGATTTTGAAACACGCAATCAGTATGTCAAATCCGGAAAGGCAAGTATGTGGGTTTCCGGTTGGATTGCTGACTATCCGGACGGAGAAAGTTTCCTGAGCATTTTCTACGGAAAATATGCAGCGATGAATTCCGAATTCATGAATCCTTTCAAATACAGAAGTCCGAAATTTGATGATTTGTACGACCGTATGAACAAAGAACAGGATCCGGACAAGCGTACAAACATTATGGTAGAGTGCGATCAACAGATTGTAGATGATGCTGTTGTGATTCCGCTCACAAACGATGATTTCATTACGATGATCAATTCCAGAGTTCGAAATTTTAAAACAAATTCATTGGAGAATTTAGATTTTTCCAATATCTTTATCAAAGAACCAAGAGGTTCGGAATAATCATTTTTTAATTAACTCTCAGCTTGCAAAAGTTAAGGCAGTCCGGGGCGGATTGCCTTTTTTTATTCTGTTAACACAATCTCAAAAATTTATTAACTTAGAATAAAAAGCATGGTGCTAAGTTTGCCACCATATTCATAAAACATGGTAAAGAGTCAGGAAACGCACGCATCAAAACACAAACATTTGTCAATGAAATACTTTAACCGCGAATTAAGTTGGCTCTCCTTCAACGACCGCGTTTTGCAAGAGGCTTTAGATGATGAAGTTCCGTTGGTGGAACGTTTGCGATTTCTGGGTATTTACTCGAATAATCTGGATGAATTTTACCGTGTGCGTGTGGCGAACATCAAACGCATGATTCAGCTTGGCGACCAAAAGGTTGAAGGATACAAAGGAACATCGGAAGAATTGTTTGAAGAAATCCGCAATGTGGTGATCAAACAACAACGCAAGTTTGAACATGCCTATGCCTCCATTCTTCATAAGCTCAAACTGAACGGAATTCGTCATTACGATGAAACAACCGTAAACGACAAGCAAAAAAGAGAACTGAAAAGCTATTTCTTTTCTTCTGTTATTCACGATATTGTTCCGGTTTTGCTGGACAAAAAAAGACCTTTTCCACGTTTAAGAGACAAGGCGATTTACCTTGCTGTGCGCATGGAATGGGATTACAAACGAAAAGCGCGCTTTGCACTGATCGAAGTTCCGAATTTGGTTTCCAGATTTTACATCCTGGAATCTGAGAAAGGAAAAGGTGTGATTCTGATTGATGATATTATTCGTTTGCATTTGGCAGACATCTTCCCTATTTTCTCTTTCGACACCATTGAAGCGTTTACTTTCAAATTTACCCGCGATGCCGAACTGAATCTGGATGATGACGTATCGATGTCTTTCATTGAGAAAATGGAAAAAAGCATCAAACAGCGCAAAAAAGGAGAACCCGTTCGGATGGTTTACGATCACCGGATGCCGCAGGATTTGCTGGAAATGCTGATTAAAAGTCTGAATCTGACTTCAGGAATCAACACTATTGCCGGAGGAAAGTATCACAATTTCAAGGATTTCATGAAATTTCCGGATTTCGGGAACAACGAATTCGTTTATCCAACTTATACGCCCGTAGATCATCCCAGTTTTCACAAGCAGCACAGTCTGATCAAGGTCATTCTGGAAAAGGATGTTCTTTTGCATTATCCTTATCTCCGTTTTGATCATGTCGTAGATTTGCTTCGGGAAGCAGCCATCGATCCGAAAGTTTCCTCCATTAAGATCAACATCTACCGGGTTGCGCAAAACTCACAGGTAATGAACGCCCTGGTGAACGCCGTAAGGAACGGAAAAGACGTAACCGTGGTATTGGAACTTCAGGCCCGTTTTGACGAAGAAAATAACCTGTTTTGGTCTGAAAAAATGAAGGAAGAAGGTGCAAAAGTGCTTTTCGGGCCGGAACACCTGAAAATTCATTCCAAACTGATACAAATCAAACGCCATTCCGATAAAAAAGAACAATTGATCACTTATGTCGGAACAGGAAACTTCAATGAACGCTCCGCACAGATTTATACGGATGTGGGACTTCTTACAGCCGATAAAAGGATTGCGGAAGAAGTACATCACGTATTTCACATGATGGAACATGTACTTCATCACCATCCCTTCAAAACACTGATCGTTTCACCCGTCAATGCACGCAGGAAATATGTCAGTCTGATCACTAACGAAACCAAAAATGCAAAGAAAGGCTTGCCTGCATTTATCCATATCAAGATCAACAATCTGGTGGATCCGCAATTGATCGATAAGTTGTATGAAGCTTCTCAAAGCGGTGTTAAGATCAAGTTATTGGTGCGCGGAATCTGCTGTCTGATTCCGGGAATCAAAGGTTTGAGTGAAAATATTGAAATTCTCAGCGTTGTGGATCGCTTTCTGGAACACACCCGGTTTCTGGTTTTCGGGAATAACAATAAACCGCTCTATTTCATTACGTCTGCAGACTGGATGGAACGAAACCTGGACAAACGGATTGAGGTAGGAACTCCTATTTACGATAAAGCCATTCAGGAACAGATCAAACTCATTTTCGCATTTCAGTGGAGCGATCGTGAAAAAGCACGGATCATAGACAAAATGCAGAAGAATAGTTACAAGGAAGCAAGCGGAAATGAAGCGATCATTCGTTCACAGGTGGAATTGCAGAATCATTACCGTCATTTAATTGAGATGAAAGACGCAGAAATGAAGCAAAATCCGTCACTCTGATCAGAATCCTTCTTTTTTGAGTTCGTCTGCGTAAGCTTTTGTAATCAGCGGAATGAAAATTTCTACTGAGACACCTCCGCTTGATCGTTCCCGAATCAGGTACGAAGAACTTGTTTTATTGAGCTTATTCAATAAGTAAAGCCGGTCATTGATGATTTCAGAAGCTCTGGAAGAATCAATGGCTTTCAATCCTTTTCCGTTATCTTCAATAACGATAGCCAGTTCGTTCAATCCTTTCAACGAAAAACGCAGCTTCAGTTCTCCGCGCCGGTTCAAATTGGAAAATCCTTCCAAAACGGTACTTTCAACGAAAGGCTGCAGAATCATGGTCGGCAGGCAAACATTTGCAGGATCCAGATTTTCATCGATCTCAAACGAAAAATCAAAAGCCTGTTTCGAACGATCTCTTTGAAGCGTCAGATAGAAGGTTAAGAATTCAATTTCGCGGTCGAGCGTCATGAAATCATCGTGCGTGCTGTCCAATACCTGCTTCAGTAATTTGGAAAACGACTGAATTTGTTTTTTATAATCTGCTCCCTGATTGATGCTTTCGTTTTGAAGCTGATTCAAGGCATTGTAAATAAAATCCGGATTGATGCGGGCGCGATTCAAACGCTGTTGTATTTCCAGTCTTTTTTGTTTTTGCTTGATCGATTTTTGTCTGAAAACCATTAAAACATAAGCTGCAAGCAAGGCAAAAATGATACTTCCGACCAAAATCAGGCGCCATTTCAGGTTCCCGATTTGCTTTTGTTGCTGCAGCAAGCGCTTATCCTGTTCGTATTCCGCGTCGGATTTTTCTTTCCTTACCCGGTGATATTTTTCTTCCAATTGGCTCAAAGCACGGGCATTCTGGATTTTGACCACACTGTCTTTCATTTTAGACAAATCCTCAAATACCACCAAGGCTCTTTCGTACTCACCGCTCAGTTTTGCACAGTTGTAAAGCAATTCAAGGGCATTCGTCACGTCGTAAGGATCTCCCACTTTCTGAGCATAAACCAGATTGGAATCTGCAAACTGGTATGCCTTATCGTATCTTTTCAGTTCGAGGTAGATATCCGACATGTCTCCGTAAATCGCCCCACGTTCTTTCCAGTGATAATTCGAATTTGTTTGCCGCAATGCGCTGTCGAGATAAATCAGTGCCAAACGGAAATTTCGGTTATAATATGCGTGGTCTTCAAACAAATTGTAGATCTGCAAATAGCTTTCCGTGTATTGGATTTTCTTTGCCAGAACAAACGAAAATGAAACGGCATTCAAGGCCGAATCCAAATAGTTTTTGTCCTTGTGAAGCTGGTACAATTTGTAGTATCGCGCAGATAAGTCGGAAAGTAAATTGATTTTGGATTCGTTATCAGACAAAACCGTTACAACCGGATACGCGAGATTCGTATAGTATGTTGCCTTGTCTTTATCCTTCAATCTGCCGTAAGCCGCCGCCAAACCAAGATAGGCTCTCGACAACATAGCGTTGTTTCCCGCTTTCTGAAGAATGCGCACCGTTTTGGAATAACTCGATACGGAAGCTTCGTATTCTCCCTGAAGCATCAGCAAATCTCCAAGAGTCAGGTTGTTTTCGATATAACTTGCCGCTTTACAACGGATACTGTCTAAAATGAACTTTTCACGATCCAGACTTTTTCTGGCATCAGCAAACTGGCCGTTCTTAATTTGAACCTGTGCTTTTAATTGAAAGGAGAAAGCCAGACATCTTGGATTCTTATCCTTTTCCAGCGTTTTTGAAAACTTCCATAAGTTTATCGCCTGGTGCTTAGCCGTGCTGTCAAAATCACGCTGTGCAATGTAATCCTGCATGGATTCGCACGAGCATTTGGATTGTGCATGAAGAACTTCAGCAAAACCAATAAAGACCAGACAAATGAATAAACGTATCATATAGTTCTCGTTCAAAGTTAGCAAAAAACGACTTAAACTCATTTTACACCAAAAAGAAAAGGAGGTTAAATTCAACCTCCTTTTCCTTCGCTTTATTACTTATGATCTAAAATCGCTAAAAATTGACTGTTAATCCAAAGGTTAGCGGGTAAACTCCAACTGTTTTATCGGTATCAAACAGTGGAAGCAAGCTATAATTTGCAAATACCCCGATGTCTTTATAACCTAATTTCACAGCTGCGTCCAAACGGAAGGCGTTTAATCCGTAAACACCTCTTGTTTTTGTTTTTTCTTTCGATTTGTCTTCTTCGATAACCTGTTTTGTGCTGGATCCGATTCTCACACCACCAATTACACCGGCAGCAAGATAAAATCCTTTGTCTGATTTACCGTTAGAACAAAATTCCAACATCAACGGAACTGTCAGGTAAACGGCTCTCAATTTATTCTTCCGGTAATCGTTCACCGTATCTTTTATCACCCACAAGGAGTCAGAATTTGCATACAGCAAGTTGTTTTTTAACCCGATTTGTGTCCAGTTTAATCCCAAACCGGTAGTGACTCCGATGTAGTTTTTGTAGATTTTGAATTTGTATTCAGCAAAATTCAAATTCCAGCTAAAGGATTTTCCCGGGTCATTTTCCCAATGTTTGTCGTTCGGGAAACCATTTCCCATTGCACTGTTCAGCAAAATTGTCGGTCCGAATTCCAATCCTGCCCAGTGAGCTTCAAAATGTTTCAACTCTTTTTCATCCGGAGCCGCATCAATTGTATCGGAATCTTCTTCCACATGATTTTTAATGATCAGAATCAACTTTTCTCTCAATTGGATTCGTGTCGTATCCGGCTCTTCTTTATTCTCTTTATTCTGACTATAACTGTAACCGAATATGAAGAATATAAATGTGATAAATAAACCTGTTCTCATATCTCTAAATTTTATTGCTTTCTGTTTCGCTTAGTACTTTGGGCTTTTCGAACATATGACCATCTCACTTCTCAATTTGTTACAGCAGGAAAGAAAAAAATCAGAGAAAAAAATTAAAACCCATAATTATCAGGTGGTTAGCCGTTATTCTTTTTTCAAATAATTTTTGAAAAAACAACTGTTTTATTTAATTTCACCTGGACGATCAGGAATGATCTTATTGAAAAACCCACCCGATTTTATCCAACCATTCAGAAACTTTTGAATTCTTTATTCGTCTTAGTATCAATTCTAAACTATTCAATCATGCGCCAAAAATTACTGTTATTGTTTTTTGTTCCTTTTCTCTCCCAGAGTCAAACCAACCTTTTTGATTCAACGGGTTCCAAATGGTACACCACTGAAGGATACTTTGTTACTGGTCCGGACATTGTGATCAATTCCATTACCTACAAAGAACTTCACAAATCGAATCATCCGGATTTTTCAAATTTAGAATACGCCGGAGCTCTCCGGTACGAAGCCGCTTCTTCCAAGGTATTTTTCTTTCCCCCACTTGATTCCGATGGAACGGAGAAATTACTGTACGATTTCGATGTCAATCTTCAGGATACAATTACTGTTTTTAGCAACTTCTCAGGTTATTCTCCTGTCCGGGTGAAGGTAAATTCCATTTCAACCATTACAATAAACGCTCAGCAATTTCAAAAAATCGGACTGGAAGGAATCGATCAATCTTCAGGTTATAACGAAAGCTGGCAATTCGGAACAGGAAGCAATTCCGGAGTTTTGAATCCTGGTTTATCCGGTATAACGATCTTCGACGTTGACTATCCCCGACTGATTTGTTCGGAATTGGATACGATTTATTATCACGATCCGGCTTTCCTGACTTGTATCAACGATCTCTCGGTTTCCGAAGTGAATGCAAATCAATTGGCGGTTTATCCTAAAAACAAGCAGATTCTGGTGGAAGGACTCGCACTTGAAGATCTTCAGAAAGTTGTTTTCATAACCCTTTCCGGAAGCATCTTACCTGCTGAAAACATTCTTTCTACAGGAAAATCCGCGTTTCAGTTCGATATCCCGGAACAAGCAACAGGTTTACTCTTCGTGCAATTACTTACAAACCACAACGAATTCATCTCTTCCAAAGTGTTTATCACTCATTGAGATACCTTGCTGCCGGACTGGAAACAATGCTTTCTTAAAAAAATTATCTGAACGGCTGTAAAGCTCTCCGACATTCGTTAATTTTGCAGTTCAATTTTCAAGAACATGTATAGATCACACACGAATGGCGAATTACGCGCCACACACATCGGACAAGAAGTAACATTAGCCGGTTGGGTACAAAAATCCCGGGATTTGGGAGGAATGACTTTCGTTGACTTACGTGATCGTTACGGAATTACACAATTGGCTTTCAATCTGGAAGAAAACAGTGAATTGTGTTTGCAAGCCAGAAAATTGGGTCGTGAATTTGTGATTCAGGCCAAAGGAACCGTTATTGAAAGAAGCAGCAAAAATGCGAACCTTCCGACGGGAGAAATTGAAATTAAAGTTTCGGAGCTGACACTTTTGAACGCGGCAAAAACACCTCCTTTCACTATTGAAGACGATACGGACGGCGGAGAAGAACTGCGTGCACAATTCCGCTACCTGGATTTGAGAAGAAATCCGGTGCAGCAAAAATTGCGTCTGCGCAATCACGTTGCTTTGGAAACCCGCAAATTTTTGGATTCAAAAGGATTTTTGGATGTAGAAACTCCTTATTTGATCAAATCCACTCCGGAAGGAGCACGCGATTTTGTTGTTCCAAGCCGAATGAATCAGGGCGAGTTTTACGCTTTGCCGCAATCTCCTCAAACATTCAAGCAGTTGTTGATGGTTTCCGGTTTTGACCGCTATTATCAGATTGTGAAGTGTTTCCGTGATGAAGATTTGCGTGCCGACCGTCAGCCGGAGTTTACTCAGATTGACTGTGAAATGGCATTTGTGGAACAGGAAGATATTCTGAACATGTTTGAAGGTTTGATCAAACATTTGTTCCAAACCGTTCGCGGAATCACTTTTGAAGGGGATTTCCCGCGGATGACCTATGCCGAAGCAATGGCAACATATGGTTCCGACAAACCGGATATCCGTTTCGGAATGAAATTCACCGACTTAAAAGAACTTTCCGCAGGGAAGAATTTTCCGGTATTTGACAATGCTGAAGCTGTAATCGGAATTGCAGTTCCGGGAGCAAGCGAATATACCCGCAAGCAATTGGACGAGATTACGGATTGGGTAAAACGTCCGCAAATCGGAGCTTTGGGCTTGGTTTACGTTAAATGCAACGCAGACGGAACATTCAAAAGTTCGGTAGATAAATTCTACGACGAAGCAACTTTGAAAACCTGGGCGGAAGCAAGCGGTGCAAAAGCCGGCGATCTGATCTTTGTTTTAAGCGGTGATTTGGACAAAACACGCAAGCAGATGAATGAATTGCGTTTGCGCATGGGAACAGAATCAGGTCTTCGCAGAGGTGACGATTTTAAACCTCTTTGGGTTCTTGACTTCCCATTATTGGAGTGGGACGAGGAAAACGGACGTTATCACGCGATGCACCACCCGTTCACTTCTCCAAAACCGGAAGATTTTAGTCTGATCGACACAGATCCGGGGAAAGTAAGAGCAAATGCTTATGACCTTGCAATGAACGGAGTTGAATTAGGTGGTGGATCAATTCGTATTCACGACCGCGCACTTCAATCACGTATGTTTGAATTGCTTGGATTTACTCCGGAACAAGCTCAGGATCAATTCGGGTTCTTATTGAACGCATTTGAATACGGAGCTCCTCCGCATGGTGGTTTGGCTTTCGGTTTAGACCGCCTGGTTGCAACCATGGGTGGTTCGGATTCTATCCGCGATTATATCGCATTCCCGAAGAACAACAGCGGAAGAGATGTGATGATCGACGCCCCGTCTGCTATTGATGAAGCACAATTGAAAGAATTGGGAATTAAATTGTAAAATATATAAATCCAAAAAGTAGGCGCGCCATGCATGGCGCGCCTACTTTTTATATATTCCTTTTTTTAATGAACCTTATTCCGGTCAAAGACCATATTGATCAACACACCAGCCAAAATCAGGATAACCCCCAGAATCAAATTCCACGAAAGGAACTCTCCAAAGCAGCAAACACTGATAATTACGGCAACAACCGGTTCCAAAGCTCCCATAATGGACGTTGGAGTTGATCCGATGTATTGGATGGCGTAAATCAAAGCAGTGATTGAAAAAACGGTTGTTACCAAAGCAAAAATCGAAATATGGAGAAACAAAGACGGTGAAGCTTCCAATGATCCGCCTAAAGAAAGTGTTTTGATCAGATAATATACCGACGAGAAAAGAAGCGAATAAAAGGTAATCTTCGTTCCGGAAACATTCAGCTTCGCCTTGTTGACAATGACCATGTAAACAGCATAAAACAAGGCACACAATACACACACCAAAAGTCCCAGAAAATTAATATTGAATTCGGACCCGTTCGTACTCAAAACCACGATACCGGAGAAAGTAACCACCAAGGCAATGAGGGTAAACCGGGTGATCTTTTCTTTGAAAAACAAAGCCAGAATCAAAGCCACAAATACCGGATAGACGAAGAGAACCGTAGAAGCGATTCCCGGTGTCAGCAGATCATACCCTATGAACAAAAAGTCTGAGGACAAAGCATACAAAAGCCCGAGAACAAGTAAAATAAGAAATTCTGTTTTGTTAATTCTCAGAGATTCTCTTTTATAAAGCAAAAAGAGCAACAGGAAAAGAGCGGAAATTAAAAATCGGTAGAACAAAGTTGTGTCCAGGGGAAAATTCAACGCCTTTATGGGAAGAATAAAAAGGGGAATTAATCCATAAGAAACTGCTGAAACCAGCGCCAGCAAATACCCTTTTAACTTCATTGAATGTCTCCTCCCTATTTTAATTGAAAATGCAAAATTACAGGAAGAATGGATGCAAAGAAGCTATATTTCGTTAAAGAAATTTGGACTTACGGACCAGTTTCAGATGATACAAAGAAGTGTTTTTCAATAATTCGTTATCCAATGTTCTTTGAACCAACCCTTTAGGATGAAGTTCATATTCCATTCTTCTAACGGAATCGTTTAAAGAGCCTTGAGACAAAATCAGGATTTCGGTGTTTTTTTGCTTCACTTTTTTCCATTGTCCACTGCAAACAATCGTTGCATCACCATCTTCGGTTGCATTTTTATAGGTTTCCGTCAATCGGAAAATACCAAGCGTATCTCCTTTTACAACCAAACGCTGTTCTATCCCGCTGCAATCTTCGCAAGGAATATTTCCTTCATAAATCCGGAAAGTTTTGTAATCCTTATCATGAATATACTTTTCTTCATCCTGCTTCGAAGAATCCGGTTTCCGCTTTTGTTTCACTTCTTCTCTGTGCTCAATACAAGAAGCATTCAAGAACAGACTTGAAATTATTGCAATACCCCAATAGTTAATTCGGTTGTTCATCCCACTCAATTATTAACTTACCAATTGTTTTGCCTTCTTCCAGCAAACGATGGGCTTTCGTGAATTCGCTTTGTTTGTAAACTCCTCCTACGACCGTTTGAATTTGCCCTAGTTTTACCATTTGTACCACCTCATTTAAACATTGAGTCAGTATCTGTGGTTTGAAGTCGGCTATCTTTAGCATATTGATACCAATGATGGATTTAGAACGCATCATTAACCCGATTGGTACAACAAATCCCATCCTTCTAACAAAATTAAGTGTTGAAAGGAGTCCCCACTTACCATTTGATAATTCAGAACCACCAAATAACACAAGTCTTCCACCGGTTCCCAAAAGACCCCAATCTTTCTTAAAGGTTGATCCGGCAACCGGGTTGAAGCTGACATCCAGTCGATCTTTGCCCAAAAGAGCAGAAATTTTCTCCGAATAATCTCCTTCTTTATAATTAATTACCTCATCGGCACCCAAATTGCGTACCAGAGTTTCCTTTTCTTTCGAACTGACTTTCGCAATGACATATGCTCCTTTCATTTTGCAAAGCTGAATCAGTGCAGTTCCGACTCCACCTGCTGCTGCATGGATCAGAATGCGTTCTCCTGCATATACATTCGCCGAACGGTGAACCATGTAATATGCCGTTACAAATTGGGTCGCCAAAGACAAGGCAACTCCGGCATCCATTTCGTCAATTACCGAAACAGCGTACTCTTCCGTAATGACGTGTTTTGAATATCCTCCGAAACGGCAAAATCCAACAACCCGCTTACCCAATAATGCAGCATCCACTTCGTTGCCAACCTGCGTGATCAATCCAACGACCTCATATCCGATTACGCAAGGCATCGGAGGAGCTTCCCGATACAAGCCCAAACGAGCCATCACATCTGCATAATTCAGCCCGAAAGCTTGTACCTCGATGAGAACCTGTTTCCCCTTCAATTCAGGCAAAGTGGTACTTCTCAACTCAAAGGCAGATTCGGCATTGCCCTTTTTCACCAAATGAAATGCTTCCGTTTGTTTCATATGCAAATTTAAAGTAAAAAGTTAGTGAGATTGTTCTGATTTCTGCCCTTGAAAGCTAAAAAGTGTTACTTTTAGTCAAACTTAAATTTGATACAATGGCAGCTACATTCCACTATCTGGTTCCAATTGATTTTACTCCCATCACTGAAAACGCTTTGGTTTTTGCTTTGGATGCAGCGAAGTACAATAAGGGTGATATTGTTTTATTGCATATCATTTCTCATGCTAAAGAACGAATTCCGGCTGAAAAACAGCTACGGGATCTGGCAACCAAGTATCAAAATCCGGATGTGACTATTTCGACCCGCGTTGTGATTGGAAAAGTTTTGAGAGATATCGGACTTATTGCAGATTCAATCGGAGTGCAGCTGATCATTATGGGAACTCACAGTACTTCCATTTGGCAAAAAATCTTCGGAAGCCCTGCCCTATCTGTTATTTCAAACAGCAATGTTCCGATTATTCTTACGCAACAGGATACTTCTTTCCATAGAATCAAATCGATTGTAATGACCGTTGACCTTGCAAGAGAAAGTGTACAGGTCGTTCGCTATGCTTCCAGGGTTGCTCAAATCTTTAACTCCAAGATTTACCTGGTTGGCCAACGTTATGCCGATGAAGGTTTGATGAAAAAGATCGATGTGAATCTGAGAGTCGCAAACGGATATTTGCAGGAAAATGGTTTAGCAACAACCATTCATCTGTTAGACTCAAGTAATTTTGAGAAAAATCTGATTGAATATTGCCGTGAGGTAAAAGCGAACCTGTTGGCTGCTACACATTATCAGGATATGTTCTCCATCTTCTCAACCAATCTGGTTCAGAGTTTGGCAGAAAACGAACTTTCTATTCCGGTGATGACTTTTGACGGTGAAGACACTTCGTCAGGAGCGCAGTTCGGGTTTATTACACAATAATTAAAACGGTTTATTCCACCTTTTTATGGCAATGATAAAAAGGTGGGAACGTAAAGGGTCGTCCCAATCAAATTCCTTTTATAAGCAATACGATTTCTCCTTTGGGAGGTGTTTGTTGGAAGTGTTTTAAGACATCTTCTGCTTTTCCACGCACAAATTGTTCGAAGAGCTTGCTGATCTCGCGGGCAACGCACACTTCTCTGTCTGCACCGAGGAAATTGACGCATTCTTCCAATGCTTTTACGATTCGGTGAGGCGATTCGTAGAGAACAACCGTTCTTTCTTCCTCTTTGTAAGAAAGCCATTTGGTTTGGCGTCCCTTTTTATGTGGTAAAAATCCTTCGTAAACAAAGCGATCACACGGAAAGCCACTTGCAACCAGCGCCGGAACAAAAGCCGTTGGGCCGGGAAGACAAGTAACTTCCAAACCGGCTTCAACACAAGCCCTTACCAGAAGGAAGCCCGGATCGGAAATAGCCGGTGTTCCCGCATCCGAAACAAGCACCGTACATTGATTTTCCCGAACCGTCTGAACGGAACGTTCCAATTGCTTATGCTCATTGTGTGCATGAAACGGGATAATTTGCTTTCCTGTAATTTCAAGATGTGAAAGCAGTTTTTTTGTAACACGTGTATCTTCGGAATAGATCAACTCTGCTTCTTTCAACAAGCGGATTGCTCTTAAAGTAATATCTTCCAGATTTCCAACCGGAGTCGGAACAACAAATAACACACCCATTCTGTTTTTTGGTTTTTAACGTGTTAATACCACGTAGTCCTGCAGGACCGTTTTTAAGAACTCCATTCGTTTCGCGGGAGTTTCGGTAAGCCCCATCAAACGAGACGTTTCATCTGCCAATTCAATGGCAAATTCCTTGTTTGCCTCATTCGGATAGCGCTGTACTCTTAAAATCGTATTCTTGATCAACAACATGTCTTCGTCCGAGAAGCGAATCACATTGGGATAAGTAGGAACGTGAGTATCCGAATTCTTAATGGACAAAACATCTTTCAAACCATACAATTGCGTATCCTTTACTTTGATCACAACCGTATCTGCCATGATATCTCCGATTCGCTGTCTTTTCTCCGTCGTTCCGGCAACCAGTAAGGCAAGAAATCCGAATCCTCCAACCCAGATATCCACGATTCTGAAAATCCAACGCGTGAAATATTCTCTCAAACCGGCTGTTTCACCGTTGCTTTTCACCACCCGGATTCCCATAATCAACTTTCCTAAAGAACGCCCGTTTGTAAAATACTCGATGACCGGAGAATACAAAAGCCATGGCAGACGAATGAGAAAAGCCGTCAGAAAAGAATCCCTGTTCGCTCTGGAATTAAAATCCAGGTCGAACAAATTGTGATTGATAAAATAACTTGCAATCAGAAAATAGATGCATAGGAAAACCAAATCTAAAAACGCCGCAACAGCTCTATAAACAGGGCTTGCCAGTTCATAATCAATCGTAACGAATTGCGAGGTAGTGAAAGAAATTGTCTTCATTTGGTTTTAGATCTTACACCGAAAATACAAATTATCGGAACAAACTTCGTTATTTCAGAATAATCTGAATCGGAAGGTGATCGGAATATCCACCGTAATAGTTGCTTCCGCCGTATGTTGTGGACGGTTTTTTACTTCCGTCTTTCTGTGTGAAAAGCAATTTTTCTTCATACACGATTATTCCGTCGTTCGGCTCCAGTTTAATTCCGTTGGTTCCTTTGTAAATTGCCGATGAAATAATGAAATGATCCAAAACTCCCCATTGTCCTTTGAAGCTGTGAGTTCCTTTTCCGGCTTTGTGATCGTCAGCAAACAAATCCACCAGATCCGCTGTTTTATCCGTCACTTCTTTTGCTTTCAATACATCGTGAATGGATTTATTGTCCGGATGATCGTTGAAATCTCCCATCAAAACGATGTTTGCCTTCGGATCAGCTTTCAGAATTTCATCCACTTTTGCACGTGCAACGGTTGCTGCCTGAATTCTTCTGATCTCAGATTCGCCTTCACCCCCTCTTCTTGACGGCCAGTGATTCACAAACAGGTGAATGATCTTTCCTCCCTGCAATTGTCCTTTCACATACAACACATCGCGTGTTTTGAAATCCGGAATAGAATCAATCGAAACAGTCAGGTTTTCCATTGAAATCAACTTGAAGCAACTCTGATCGTAAAGTAATCCGCAATCAATTCCTCTTGCATCGGGAGAATCTTTGTGTGCAATTCCATAATTGGTTTTTGCCAGACGTCCGTGATTCTTCAAATCGGTCAAAACTCCTTTGTTCTCAATTTCCACCAACCCAATTACAATCGGATTTTCCGTCAGATTCATCGTAATAGCTTCTACCAAACGATCTAACTTGGTATTATATCTCTCAGAATTCCATTTCAATTTTCCGGAAGGAAGAAATTCTTCGTCAATCACATTCGGATTGTCGATGGTGTCGAACAAATTCTCTACGTTATAGGAAACAATTGCACGTTTGTGAAAAGTTTTAAGAGAACTCTTAGGCCCTTTTTGTGCATACACTCCTACCGAAGAAATGAATAATGCAAATGAGAAGAAAATGATCTTTTTCATGAAATTCTATGTGTTTTTAATATTCTAAACTGAATTGGTTCAATTCTAACAAACATGAAGCCAATAAATCAATACTTGCCTGAATATCTTCTTTGTGTGCCATTTCTATCACCTGATGCAAATGTCTTGTCGGAATGGAAACTGCTCCTGCAATAGAACCTCCCGGAGACATGCGTTGAATTCCTGCTGTATCAGTTCCGCCTGCAGTCAGAATTTCGGGCTGCCATTTAATTTGATTGCGGTCTGCAACCTGTTTCATATAGCGAACCATTCTCGGATCACAAATCGTTGAAGCATCCATAATCTTAATTGCAGTTCCTTCGCCCAGTTTGGTAATCTGCTCATGAGCTGCTGCTCCCGGCAAATCGAATGCAATGGTTGTATCCAAACCAAATCCAAAGAACGGTTTGATATTCAAACTTGCCACATTTGCTCCACGGATTCCTACTTCTTCCTGAACGGTGAAAACCATGTAAACATCATTGGGAAGCTCTTTACCTTTCAACAATTTCAGCACTTCAATTGCAATGAATACTGCCAAACGGTTATCAAGTGATTTGCAATTGAAACAATCACCCATTTCGATAAATTCTCTTTCTCTTGTGATCGCATCACCGATGGAAACCAATTCTTTTACTTTTTCAGCAGGCAAACCTGTATCCACAAAATAGTCAGAAAGTTTTGCCACCTTGTTTCGTTCATCCTGAGTCATGACATGAATCGGTTTCGAAGCCATTACTCCGATCACATCTTCTTTCCCATGAATAATCACCCGCTGAGCAGTCAGTGTTTTGGGATCAAAACCACCCAGAGTTGTGAAACGAATAAATCCTTTGTCATCAATATGTGTCACCATGAATCCGATTTCATCCATATGTGCTCCAACCATTACGGATTTATCCGACTTTCCTCTTCGGATAGCGTATACATTTCCCATGTTATCAACCTCCACTTCATCACAAAGCGATTCGATTTCACGCAGAACTACCTTTCTTACCCGCTCTTCATGTCCCGGTGCACCAGGTGTTTTACATATTTCTGCTAAGAGTTTTTTATTCATTTGAAGGATTTTGCCTCAAAAATAATAGAATTCCAGGTGCTTCAGTCTATTCTTTGATTTAAAGAATTTAGAAATAAGTGTTAAATCTTTCTACCCTTAAAAAATTAACAAAATCTATTTTCAACCAAAGTATGATGCGGGCCTGGTAATTTAGAATCCGTGAAATATGCAGCTAAATCGATTATTTAAAAACTCATTTGGAGCTCATTATGAATTCTTCGTCTGCAAACACCCACAAATTGATTGTTTCTACAAATCCTTGTAATAGTCCCTGATTAAAAAATAGAATTCCTATCGAATAAAACCATTAAATTTGCTTTATTAACCCGATTCTAAGAGAATCTTAAAACACAAACTATGAAAAGAATTTTACTTAGTTTATCCCTACTGACACTCACCTTGCAAGCATCTGCCCAGACTCAGATTGATAATAGCAGCTTCGAGGCTTGGGAAAATCTTGGACAAGATGAAGTAGAGCCGACAAACTGGAATAGCTTTATGAATGCCGTAACTACTTTTATAACTAGTGCTGCTAAAGCTAAGCAAGTAGATCGCAGTACGGATATTCGTCCCGGAACATCAGGGACTTATTCTGCAAGAATATGGTCAAGAGATGTTGGAGGAATTGCTATAGCTAATGGAAATCTAACCTTGGGTAGAATATATGCTGAGAGTATCTCGCCGACTAATGCGGCTAACCATAATAGAACTATTACCACAGACGCCTTGTATTCTGAAAATTTTAATGATACACCAGATTCCATTGTTGTGTGGTTAAAGTACGTTCCTATTAATACGAGCAGCCAGGCAAGAGTAAGTTGCATGATTCATACGAATGTTAATTTTAAAGATCCGAATGACACGTTAAGTACAACTACATTAAAGGCGAAAGCAACCAGAGCTGTATCGTATACTAATGGCGGTTGGCAAAGGGTTTCAATACCATTTTCAGCAGTAAATGCATCTTTGACATCTGCGTATATCATCGTTACGTTTACCACTAATAAAACTCCTGGAGGAGGAAGTGCAAATGATCAATTGTTTATTGATGACCTGGAATTAATTTATGTACCTAAAGCAAATTTCACCGCTAGTGGAACATCTGTTTGTGAAGGTGGTTCTTTGAGCTTTACAAATACTTCTACAAACTATCCGGCAACTTATTCCTGGAACTTTGGAGACGGTACTCCTGCGGTTACCACTGCAAACGCAACACATACATTTGCAACTGCCGGCACATACAATGTTGTTTTAACAGCTACTAATCAGTGGGGATCTAAAACTTCCAGCCCGGTTGTTGTAACAGTAAATAATCAATTGGATGCGACATTCAGCTACAGCAATGCAACATATTGTTCAAATGCTGGAAATCAAACACCAACAGTTGTTGATGCGGGAACATTTACTGCAACACCAGCGGGTTTATCTATCAATGCTACAACTGGAGTTGTTGATTTAGCAGCAAGTACAGCAGGAACTTACACTATTACAAACACTGCTTCCGGTGCGTGTCCCGATACAAAGACTACCAGCATTACAATTAATGCTGCTGCAAATTCAGCGTTTAATTATCCATCCAATACAATCTGTATTTCAGACGGTAATCAGACACCTCTAACAGCTCAAGCCGGAACATTCAGTGCTACACCTGCAGGTTTAACGTTTGTTAGTACTACAACGGGAGAAATCGATGTTGATAACAGTACAGCCGGAACTTACACCATTACTTATTCAGTACCTGGAATCTGTCCTTCTACAACAAATGTGAACGTAACACTTACTTCAACTCCTGATGCAACATTTACTTATGGTCAGGGAGCTTATTGTTCTGATGCTACAGACCCGGCACCGGTTTTCGGAGCAGGAGCAAGTGGCGGGGTATTTTCTGCTTCACCAAGTGGTCTGACAATCAATTCCAATTCCGGATTGATCGATTTATCCACATCTACTGCAGGATCATATACTGTAACAAATGATATTGCTGCTGTTGGAAGTTGTGCCGCATCTTCTGAAACATTTACTGTTGTTGTAAATGCATTGCCAAATGTAACCTTAGCTGCTCTTACGGATGTATGTATCTACCACAATGCTTTTACTTTGACTGGCGGAGCACCTACAGGAGGTTCTTACTCAGGAACAGGAGTTACTGCGGGTTCATTCAACCCGGCAACTGCAGGATTAGGAACAAAAACAATTACGTATTCTTATACTGATGCAAATAACTGTTCAAACACTGCAACCAACACTATTTTGGTTGACGAGTGTTTAGGATTGGAGGACAACACGCTTTCAGCTGTTTCAGTTTATCCAAATCCAACGGACGGAAAATTGACTTTGTCTGGTCTTTCTGAAGAAACAGCATTTAAAGTGATTTCTATTTCGGGGCAAGTAGTATTGAACGGAAATGTTTCAAATACTGCTGATACGATTGATTTGTCTCGATTTGAAAACGGCATTTACGTTATTCAATTAACTCAGGGACAAGCGATTCAAACAATTCGCATCGTTAAGAAATAATAATTTCATACCTTTGTCGTGTAACCACCATTCTTTATCAGGATGGTGGTTCACTTTTTAATACTGCATTTATGAAATACTTGCTATCCATCTTATTACTTACAACTTCTTCTTTCATTTTTGCTCAAACCGGCCGCATTACGGGAAAGGTTCGTGACCTACAGGGCGAGGCTGTTGTCGGAGCATCTCTTTTTGTAAAGACTACCCAGTTGTATGGAGCAAGCTCTGACGAGAATGGTCAGTTTGTTTTGGACCTTCCTGTTGGGGTTTATAATCTGATTTGCAGAATGGACGGTATGAATACAGATACCATTCAAATCAACGTAACAGAAAATGGCCTGATTGAATTGGATATTCCAATGGAGGAAATCTCAACAGTATTAGATGTAGTAGAAATAAAGGTAGGAAAATTCGATAAGCCTCTGGAAGATCAAACGGTTTCGATGGAGGTCTTAAAACCAAAACTAATTGAAAGCAAAAACACCCGTAGTATTGAAACGGTTTTGGATCAGACTCCGGGATTAAATATTTTAGACGGAGAACCCCAAATTCGCGGAGGAAGTGGCTTTACTTTCGGAGTTGGTTCTAAAGTTGCCGTAATGGTCGATGATATGCCGATGCTTTCAGGGGATGCAGGTAGACCGGAATGGGGATTTATTCCTGTGGAAAATATCAGCCAGGTTGAAGTAATCAAAGGCGCAGCATCTGTACTTTCAGGTAGTTCTGCATTATCCGGATCTATTAATATTCGGACAGCTTATCCCACCTCAAAACCTTTAACCAAAGTCATTCTATATTCCGGCTTGTACAGCACTCCATCTCAAGATGGTTCAAAATGGTATGACGATACCCCACTAATTGCCGGTACAACTTTTTTACATTCAAGGAAATACAAGCAATGGGACATTGTAGTTGGGGGGAACTTCAATTATGATCACGGGTATATCGGACCTGCAATAGCTGACTCTGGCGTTTGGGCTGATACTATTACCAATTTCACCAACAAACAAATGGTTAGCAAACGTGCGCGTTTGAATTTTAATTTATCTCGTCGCGATAAAAAAATTAAGGGTTTACAATATGGAGTCAATGGAAATTTCATGATTCAGGAAACCAATATGGCTTTGGCTTGGTTAAATGACACCAACGGATTATTCAGGCTTTATCCCGGTGCTGGATTCTTGCAAAAACAATTGATTTTCAATATTGATCCTTATGTTACTTATTCAAGTAAACGCGGAGCAAAACACAGTCTGAGAACACGTATTTTCAGAACTGTCAATGAAATGTCCGCCAATCAAAGTAACCAGGCAACTGTATTATATGGTGACTATCAATTCCGAAACACACTAAAACAAATTATTTCTGTTGATTTTGTTGGTGGAATTACTGCCCAGCATACCCATTCCTATGCAAATATTTATGTCGGTTCAGGAAGACCGGTAAACCAACTATTAAATCTTTCCGCTTATGCGCAGGCAGAAAAAAAATTCTGGAAACGCTTAACTATATCTGTTGGAGGCCGTTTGGAATATTTCCAATTGAATGATACCGTTACAGCATTAAAACCTATTTTCCGTGCGGGAACTAATTTCAAACTGACCAAGGCAACATTTTTGAGGGCTTCCTATGGACAGGGTTATCGCTTTCCAACTATTACAGAACGATTCATCAGCACAGGTGTCGGGAATTTTGGTGTATTTCCAAATCCGAGCCTAAAGCCTGAGTCAAGCTGGAATGCAGAGTTTGGTGTCAAACAAGGTTTCAAAATCGGTCCTATAATGAGTTTTATCGATGTTGCAGCATTTTGGCAGGAATATCAAAACACCATTGAATATACATTTGGAATTTGGAAACCTTTATTGACAAATCTATCTAATTCCTTCGGTTTCAAATTTTTGAATACCGGAAACTCGCAAGTTAAAGGTCTCGACGCATCTCTTGCAGGAACTGTAAATATTGGGAAGAAAAGTGACTTGACATTTTTATGCGGATATACCTTCATTAAACCTATAACTAAGTCACCGGACTATATTTATGGAGGTGATGCCTATGATAATAAATACTCATATAATACTACATCTCTGGATTCCAATTCACGAGTTTTGAAGTATCGTTTCCTCCACAATTTGAAAATTGATATGGAATACACTTTACTTAAGACATTCTCTATTGGATTTAGTGCAAAGTATTATTCGAAGATTGTTAATATGGACGCAATAATCAAAGAATTTGAGCTTGCTACTGAACAAATTGCAGTTATTCAAGACATTCGTTACATGGATTTCTTCAATTCTCACCGTAACGGTAACTGGATCTTTGATGCACGTATTTCCTATTTATTGAAAGACAAACACCGTTTTGCAATTATCGGAAGCAACATTCTGAACAAAACGTATTCTCTGAGACCATTGAAGGTTGAAGCTCCAAGAACCGTGATGTTGCAGTATACGCTGAAATTAGGAGGAGATTAATGTTTATCGAAACACTTTAGGATGTACTTTTGTGAAAAAACAAGATGCGCGTTCTAATTGTTGGTCTCATTTTCGTAGTCGGAGTTGTTGTTGCGTATATCTTCACGAAACCGGAAGATAAGCCGTTGAAAATCTATAATCCCATTGACGTGGAATCGGAAATGGTGGAAAAAGATCTGGCACGGAAAGGATTCGGTCATACCATCCAGGAGTTTTCATTTACGGATCAAAGCGGAATCCAATACGGATCGAAAGATTTGAAAGGAAAGGTTTACGTTGCCGAGTATTTTTTCACAACCTGCGGAACCATTTGTCCGAGAATGAATGCAGAAATGCAGCGCGTTCAGGCAGCTTACAAAGGAAACGACCAATTCAAAATCCTCAGTTTTACTGTCAATCCCGAAACAGATTCCGTTGCTCAAATGAAAATGTATGCGGATGGTCATGGCGCTGATCCCAAACAATGGCACTTTCTGACAGGTGAAAAAACCGATCTGTACAAACTTGCCAGACGCAGTTTTTTTGTATTGAAACCTGCTGAAGCAGCTAATCAGGGAGATGTCGGTTCGGATTTCATTCACACCAATTACTTTGTTTTGGTGGATACACAAAAGCGCATCAGAGGCTATTACGACGGAACGGATTCCAAAGAAGTAGACAAGCTTATCGGCGATATCGGAAAATTACTTGAAGAAGAGAAGTAAAACGGGCTTTGAGCTATAACGAATTAGTTAATTCACGCTTCACACAAGGTTAAAAATACCATCATAAGCGAATTCTAGTTATTTTCGGCGAAGTAATCGAAAAAGCAATCCATGCAAACTAAAAAAACTAACTACGGAGCATTAACCGTTCTTACCACAGTATTCTTCTTTTGGGGATTCATTGCCGCAGGAAACAGCGTCTTCATACCGTTTTGTAAACATTACTTTGGGTTGGATCAATTCCAAAGCCAGTTGATCGATTTTGCCTTTTATGGAGCGTATTATCTGGGAGCACTTGGTTTATTTGTATTCAGTACCGTATCCGGAAAAGATCTTGTTTCGAACTGGGGTTACAAAAAAGGAATCGTCTACGGATTGCTCTTCTCCGCTTTGGGTGCTGCAACGATGATTATTTCTGTGTATCTGAACGTGTTTTCAGCCATGTTATTCGGATTATTCATTGTTGCCTTAGGGTTTTCCTTACAACAAACCGCAGCCAATCCATTCATGATTGCATTGGGAGATGAAAAAACCGGAAGTAATCGCATCAATCTGGGCGGCGGAATCAATAGTTTCGGAACAACACTTGGTCCTTTAGTTGTTGCATTTGCTCTCTTCGGTACTTCTGCTGCAATCGATGATGAAATGATCGAAAGTCTGAGTCTCAGCAAGGTTGTTATTCTTTATGCCGGAGTCGGTTGTTTGTTTCTGGGTGTTGCTGCTTTATTCGGTTTTTCCAAAACTCTTCCGAGCGGGAAACTGGAAACAGAGGAAAATTCAACCGCAGACAGCTCCATCCGTCCAAAAAAGACCATGGTGACCATGTTGGTTGTAACCGGTTTATTGATAGCATGTTTTTCTCCTGTTTTCAGCAGTTACAGATCTGATGAAGCAAAACAATTGGTAGAATTAAAAGGTGATTTGGAACAATTAACCATCGGTGAAGACAACAAACCCATCAAAGTTCTGACAGCAGAGCAGCAGCAAACAAAGAAAGAAATCGAGCTTGAAATCAAAAAAATCTCCGGACCTCTAGAGAAAAACCGTATGATTTGGCTCTCAGCCGGAATTTTGGTTGTTCTTGGCGGAATTTTATTTGCTAATCGTTCTGCGAAAAAGAACGAAAATGGTTGGGGCGCTATGAAATACCCACAATTGAGTTTGGGAATGCTTGCGATTTTCGTTTATGTGGGTGTGGAAGTTGCTATAGGAAGTAACTTGAGTGAATTACTGAAACAACCTGCATTTGGCGGACTGGAATCTTCTGAAACCACTCCTTTCATTGCCATGTATTGGGGAAGTTTGATGATTGGCCGTTGGTCCGGATCAATCAATGCATTCAACCTTTCCGATCAAACGAAATTAATCCTGAAATTCATCGTTCCATTAATTGCCTTTGGAATCATTCTGGGCATCTTCAAATTATACGGTTACAACATTGATATGCTTTACTGGTACATCATTTGTGTACTCATCCAAATCTGCGCATTTTATTTAACGAATGACAAGCCTGCCCGTTCACTTGCAGTGTTCGGAGGTCTTGGCTTACTGTGTGTCCTTATTGGTTTGAATACTTCCGGGATGGTTTCCATCTATTCATTCTTAAGTGCAGGGCTTTTCTGTTCCATTATGTGGCCATGTATCTTCTCTCTTTCTCTTGCAGGATTGGGGAAACACCAGGCACAAGGTTCCGGATTTTTAGTCATGATGATTTTGGGTGGTGGATTGATCCCTCCTATTCAGGGTAAATTATCCGACATCATTGGAATCCAACCTTCATTCATTGTCGGAGCAGTTTGTTTCGCATACATCACATTCTTTGCAATTTTCGTAAATAAACTCCTCAAAAAACAGGGGATTTCTCTGGACAGCGAGGCAGCAAGCCATTAAATTTTTGATCCAAAAAAAAGAAAAAGCGGCAGAAATGTCGCTTTTTTTGGTTCCAACTCAGGCTGATGCTCACTTTTCTAAAATAATCTATATTGTTTCTAAATAAGGTCAAACGTTGATTTAGGTTGTTCTAGCTATTAAATTTGTAACGTTTGAAACATTTTTTAAAATACTATGAGTAAATCTGGAATATTTACGTCCTCAATAGCAAAGAAGTATTGGATGGCTCTAACCGGGCTTTTTCTGATAACCTTTCTTATCGGACACTTGTTGGGAAACCTTCAACTAATTACAAAAACAGGTGAAGAAGGTCGACGCGCATTCAACGAGTACGCCTACTTCATGGGTCATAACATCTTCATCAAGATTTTGGCTTACGCTACTTACATCTCTATTTTGGCTCATGCCTTCCTTGGATTGTATCTGGCAGTGAAGAACAAGCAGGCTCGTCCGAAAAATTACGCTTACAACAAGCCAAGTGCCAATTCCGGAACGGCTTCCCGTTACATGGCTATTTTGGGTACGATCATTTTGGTGTTCATTTGTACTCACATGGCAAACTTCTGGTACAAGCAAAAAATTGCTGAAACAGTTCCGTTGCATTACGTTGAAGTGAAGAAAGTACAACAGGGACAAGACCCAATGACCGGTCAGCAGATGTCTCAGGAGTATACGGAAATTCAGGCCCTTACAACTATGGGTGTTTATATCCCGGTTGGATACATCAATCCGCAAACCAACGAAAAAGAAATTCAGGTTAAATCAGACGGAACCAAATTCAAGGATCCTCAAAGCGGTTTGGTTGCAGCTGAAGGTTACCGCGACTTGCATACAGTTGTCATGAACTTCTTCGGACAATCTGAGCAAGGTCAGCCAACGAATCAATACGCACTTTGGGCAGTTATCCTATACGTTATCTCCATGTTCGTTTTGATGTTCCACTTATGGCACGGATTCGCTTCCGCATTCCAATCTTTGGGATTGAACCACAAAAAGTACAACGGGCTGATCTCGTTCGTTGGTAAAGCATTTGCAATTGTAGTTCCTTTGGCATTCGCGATTATTCCAGTTATGATTTATTTAAATAGATAACATTCAAAAAAGCACTTTATGTCTATTCTAGATTCAAAAATACCAGAAGGTCACATTTCAAAAAAATGGACCGACTACAAAGATCACTTACGCCTGGTTGCACCTAATAACCGTCCGAAAATTGACGTGATTGTTGTTGGAACAGGTTTAGCCGGAGCTTCTGCAGCGGCATCTCTTGGAGAAATGGGATACAATGTGAAAGCATTCTGTTTCCAGGATTCTCCTCGTCGTGCACACTCCATTGCAGCTCAGGGAGGTATCAACGCAGCAAAAAATTACCAAAACGACGGTGACTCGATTTACCGTTTATTCTACGATACAATCAAAGGTGGTGACTACCGTGCGCGTGAAGCAAACGTTCACCGTTTGGCAGAAGTATCCGGAAATATCATCGATCAATGTGTTGCTCAGGGTGTTCCTTTTGCACGTGAATACGGAGGTTTGTTAGACAACCGTTCTTTCGGTGGTACTCAGGTACAACGTACATTCTACGCCGCAGGACAAACCGGACAACAGTTATTGTTAGGAGCATATTCAGCGCTTTCCCGCCAAATCGGTTTGGGGAATGTTCAGATGTACAACCGTCATGAAATGCTGGATTTGGTGAAAGTAGACGGAAAAGCCCGCGGAATTATTGCGCGTAACTTAATTACCGGTGAAATCGAGCGTCATTCAGCGCACGCTGTGATTCTTTGTACAGGTGGTTACGGAAACGTTTATTTCCTTTCTACCAATGCAATGGGATCTAACGTAACAGCAGCATGGAAAGCTCACAAACGTGGTGCTTACTTCGCAAATCCTTGTTACGTACAAATTCACCCGACTTGTATTCCGGTACACGGTACAAACCAATCGAAACTGACTTTGATGTCAGAATCATTGCGTAACTCCGGTCGTATTTGGGTTCCGAAGAAAAAAGAAGATGCTGAAGCAATTCGTGCAGGTAAAATGAAACCGACGGATATTGCTGAAGAAGATAGAGATTATTATTTGGAGCGTCGTTATCCTGCATTTGGAAACCTGGTTCCGCGTGACGTTGCTTCCCGTGCTGCGAAAGAGCGTTGTGATGCAGGTTTCGGAATTGAGGCAAATGATACGATGGAAGGTGTTTACCTGGATTTCTCAGCTGAGATTAAATCTAAAGGGAAACAAGCAGCCCATACTTCAGGAAATCACAATCCAAGTGAAGAAGAAATTATCAAGTTGGGTAAAAAATGGGTGGAAGAGAAATACGGAAACTTGTTCCAGATGTATGAAAAAATTACAGATGAGAACCCGTATGAAACTCCAATGAAAATTTATCCTGCGGTCCACTACACGATGGGTGGGGTTTGGGTTGATTACAACTTGCAATCTACTATTCCGGGATGTTTCGTGGCAGGTGAGGCAAACTTCTCAGATCATGGTGCGAACCGTTTGGGAGCTTCTGCTTTGATGCAAGGATTGGCTGACGGATATTTCGTAGTTCCTTACACTGTTTCAGATTATTTGGCGGGAGATATCCGTACCGGAAAAATCTCAACGGATTTGCCGGAATTTGAAGAGGCAGAAAACTACGTGAAAGATATGATTTCGAAATTCCTGACTAACAACGGATCGAAAACAGTTGACCATTTCCACAAACGTTTGGGACACATCATGTGGAACAAAGTAGGAATGGGTCGAAATGCACAAGGTTTAACTGAGGCTATTTCAGAAATCGCCGCTTTACGTGAAGAGTTCTACAAAGAAGTTTACGTTCCGGGTGATGCAAATGAATTGAATCCTGAATTGGAAAAAGCACTTCGCGTTGCTGACTTCATGGAATTGGGTCAATTGATGGCTAGAGATGCTTTGCAGCGTAACGAATCATGTGGTGGACACTTCCGTGAAGAATATCAGGATTCGGAAGGTGAAACTTTGCGTGATGACGAAAACTTCAACTTCGTTGGAGCTTGGGAATACAAAGGAATGGACATTAACCAATCCGAGTTACACAAAGAAGTATTGAACTACGAGTACATTAAGATAGCAGCAAGAAATTATAAATAATCAGGTTTTTGGCAGGCACGCAATGCATCGCGTACCTATCAAAAAACCGATTCATAAACATTAGAGTTATGGCATCAAAAACAATCAATATAAACCTGAAGATTTGGCGTCAAAAGAACGTGAATTCGAAAGGAAGTATGGAAACATACAAACTGGACAATGTTTCAACAGACAGTTCATTCCTGGAAATGTTGGATCAATTGAACGAACAATTGGTGAATGAGCGCAAAGAACCGATCGCATTTGACCACGATTGTCGTGAGGGAATTTGCGGAATGTGTTCTTTATACATCAACGGTGAGGCACACGGCCCGGATCGCGCTGTTACAACCTGTCAGTTGCATATGCGTAAATTCAAGGACGGAGAAACTATTTACGTAGAACCATGGAGAGCAAAAGCATTCCCGGTAATCAAGGATTTGGTTGTTGACCGTTCGGCATTTGACCGCATTCAACAAGCCGGAGGATTCGTTTCCGTAAACACTTCCGGACGCACCATGGATGCAAATGCTATTCCGATCGGAAAAGCAGAAGCTGACAAGGCGTTTGAAGCTGCAACTTGTATCGGTTGTGGTGCTTGTGTGGCATCTTGTAAAAATGCATCTGCCATGCTATTCGTTTCCGCGAAAGTATCTCAATTGGCTTTATTGCCGCAAGGACAAGTTGAAGCGCAGCAACGCGTTTTGAACATGGTGAAGCAAATGGACGAAGAAGGTTTCGGAAATTGCACAAACACAGGAGCTTGTGCTGTTGAATGTCCGAAAGAAATCTCTTTGGAGAACATTGCACGCATGAATCGTGAATATTTAAAAGCAATGGTTGCAGCTGACTAATTAAGCTGTAACCCCAGTAAATACAAAAGCTCTCTTCACGGGGAGCTTTTTTTTGTTTTCTAAACTGACAATCAATTTATAAGAGAATTCAACTTTATAGTTTAAAAATTTTTTATTTGTTAATTTTTCCTTAATTTAGGGCATCTTTAATTTACTTATGTTATGAAAAAACTATTACTTTCCCTTGGATTGGTAATGGTAGGTTCAACAGCAATGTCACAAGTGATATTCTCTGTTGAAGCGCCTGCATCTATCGAAGGTTTTTATGATTTCACCAGTAATGGTGATGGAAGCAACTGGGGTCTGCAGACTTTAGTTGGATTTACTCCTGTTTTAGACACGGTTGTAATTGCCAATGACGGAACAAGCGGAGTTAACGCTCAGGGAAACCCTGCCTCTGCAACCGGATGTAACCCTTTGGGTGCAGGAAGTTTGGCAGGAAAAGTAGCGATGGTTTATCGTGGTGATGGTGCAGCAACTCCTATCGGAGCTTGTGGTTTTGGTGTAAAAGCTAAAATGTGTCAGGATGCCGGAGCTGTTGCGGTAATCATTGTAAACCGTGAAGACCAGTTGTTAAACATGGACGGAGGTACTACAATGTCTGAAGGACCTGCGGTAACCATTCCGGTTGTTTTTGTTACCCTTGCTACAGGGACGTTGATCAAACAACGTATTGATGCACTTGAAAAAGTGGTTGTTCTAATCGGTGACAAAACCGGATATTACGACGATGATCTTACGATTTTTGACAACAACTCGGTAAGAGCAGGATTCGGTTCCAAGCCGGTAGCTCTAACTCAAAATGCTTCCGAATTCTCTTTAAACCCTGGAGGATGGGTTTTTAATTACGGAGTTAACAACCAAACAGGTGTAACTTTAAACACAGTTGTTAAAAGAAACGGTACAGAAATCTACAATCAGACTTCTACTGCTGCGAACATTAACTCAGGTGATTCATCGTTCATGACAACACCTACTTTCTCGGGATCTTCTTACACAGTTGGTCAGTATGAAGTTACATACACTGTAACAATGGGAACAACGGATGAGTTTGTTGGTGATAATATTTCCAAAAACTACTTCAGCATCAGTGATTCCCTATGGTCTTTGGCTCGTCTTGATCCTACAGGAGATATCATCATCAAAGATGGTTTCTATCGTCCTGCTACGTTGCCGAACACACAGTTCGAAACATGTATCGTGCTCAAAGATGCTAATGCAAACAGAGTTGCACTTGACGGAGTTTACTACGGTGGATTTACAATCGGTGCTGATGATGAAGCGACAGTTAGTTTAGACGGTGTTGAATTTACATGGTCTTTGTATACATGGAATGATCCTGATAAAACAACTGCTCTTGGTACATTTGCTCAAATCAGCGAGGTTGCGGCAGGTTCTTACATCTATCCGGATCCTGCAGATGCTTTGCTTGAGAAAACGATTTTCATGCCGATCACAAGCGCTCCTCATTACAGATTCCTTAACAATCAGTCTTACTTGCTTTGTATTACAAGTTACCTTCCAAAAGCATTTATGGCGTATAGCACAACAGATCATTACGATTTCGCTATGAATGCGGATGATTTGATTCGCTTCCCGATCCGTGCTGAAGGTTCAACATGGACAAACGCTGGTTTCGTAGGTCTACCGGTTCCTTCTATCGCACTTAGAACAGGAACAACATTGGAAGTAGCTGAAAACACAGTTGAAGCAGCAGCATTCCCGATTCCTGCTAAAGAAGTAATCACAATTAAAGTAAAAGCTGCAGGTGATGCAACTTTGAAAATTGTTGATATGGCAGGACGTGAGGTTTCTACTCAACAAGTGAAAATTGAGAACGGACAGTTCCAAACTTCAGTTGAAGGGTTGAATGCTGGTACTTATGTATTTAACTTGAATTACACGAACGGAACAACAAGCCGTTTCAATGTAGTCGTGTCTAAATAAACCATTTTTTAACGTATAAAGAAAAACCAAGGGTTAACCCTTGGTTTTTTTATTTTACTCATTTTTAGATTTTTGTATCTCTATCTTTGCATAAAACACTGCAAAAAATGAGATACTCCCTTTTACTTCTGATGCTGTTAATCAACGCTTTCGGATTTTCACAAATTCCCGGATGGGCACACAACCAGCCGATTACAATTGTTGAACATTCAGGAAACCTTGTAACGAACTACCAGCTCAAAATCACTGTCAACACACAAACACCGATATCAAACGGTGAAATGCTGCCAAACGGTAACGATATTCGCTTCTCAACCGGATGTAACGGCGGTGAGATCCTGAACTACTGGATCGAATCCGGAATAAACACTCCTTCCACTTTAATCTGGGTGAAAATAGACACCCTAAAGGCAAATGGCGGAAAAACCATTTTCATGAATTACGGAAATGCAGCAGCAGCTCCTCAATCAGCAATACCGGGAACTTTCTTCGGACCGCATTCATCCACGGATAGCGTGAGTAATGGCGGCGCAGGCGGAGTTACCGACAGTCAGCGCGGATTCCGCTTTTATCCGAATGAAGACGTTCTGGTAACTGCATTCGGAAAACGGGAACCAAACGGTTCGACCCGTTACATCACCTTATTCAACAATGCTACGCAGGCTATTATTCATCAGGAACAAGTTGCCGGGCCGGCTGCGCAATACACTTACCAGAATATCGCAGCTCCGATTTGGTTGATCAAGGATACACAATACATCCTGGAAATGTTTCAATCCAGTACTGACGGTTACTACTTCGGATCCAGTTCGCAAATCGGTCAGCACCTGACTTATTTGGATATGCGTTATTGCAACGGATGTAACCAGAATACCTTTCCGCAGAATTATCTGAACGCGATTCACTACGGATACCCGGACATGTGGTACTTTTCAAAAACAAATGTGAGTCCTGCTCCAACCTACGAATTCGATTTTTTCAAAACCAGTATGCCGGCTGATCATTTCATCTGCTTAAACGATTCCGATACTATCCCGTTGACAATTCTGGGAGGTCAGGAACCTTTCGACATTCAATGGACCGGAACTCAACTAAACAATGATACGATTGTTCAACCCATCGCATTTCCTACCGATACATTGGAATATCACGTAAGCATTACCGATGCCTGCGGCTACAGCCGGGTTGATTCGATCACTTTCAACGTGGGTTCTTTGCCGGTTTCAAATTTGCAGGCTACTTCTACCATTCTTTGTAACGGAGAATGGTCTGAATTAACGGTTGATACCAGTTATACCAATCTTTGGGACGATAATTCTACTGCAGATTCGTTGATCGTTTCTCCACAGGTCACAACAACTTATCATGTTCAGACCACAAACAGCATCGGTTGTCACAGTTATGACTCCATTCAAATTGTGTTTCACGTCCCGGTTTACGCTACTCACCAGATTCATAAATGCTTCGGTGAAAATTATCAGATCGGAAATCATACTTATACTTTAAACGGAACTTATATCGACACACTTTCAGGTATTTCAAGTTGCGACAGCATTATCACTACTCAATTGACTTTCCAGGAAGAAATTGATGCTGAAATCCAGCAAGTAGGTCTTAATCTCGTTGCAGATTTAGGCGGAGACGGATACCAATGGGTCAACTGCGCAACAGGAAACACGCCGATTCCGGGAGCTACGAATTCATTCTATGAGGCAACTCAAAACGGAACTTATGCTGTGATCGTGACGATCGGTTCTTGTTCCAGGCTTTCGAATTGCATTTCCATCACAACCGTTGGAATGGAAGAATGGAGTCAGATTGAAAACTTATCTCTTTTCCCGAATCCGACAAGTGGAACTTTAACGATTCAATCTTCCGGATCTCAGGATTTGAAAGTAATTAATCTGGTAGGAAGTGTTGTTCGCACAATCAGCGTTACAGCCGGAGAAAGCAAGCAAGTTGATCTGAGTTCTTTGGGTGCAGGATCCTACTATCTTCAATCCAAAACAAAGGTGATTCGCTTTGTGATTCAATAAAATCTTTAATTACAGCAGATATAACAGAGGGGACGCGATACATCGTGTCCCCTCACTTATTTTCCAGTCTTGGAAGTGTAAACAAAACCGTTGTTCCAAGCTCCGACGTTTTTTCAATTTCAATGGATCCGCCATGGTTTTCAACAATCTGTTTCACCATTGCCAACCCAAGACCTGTTCCTGTAGATTTCGTCGTAAAATAAGGCTCGAAGATTGTTTGAATCTGTTCTTTCGGAATGCCCGAACCATTGTCTGAGATCCGCACATAACAGAATTCCGGATCGCTTTCTATCGAAATAGCAATCATCGGTTTCACATTGATGGCAACAGCCTGAATTCCGTTCGACACCAAATTATTCAGAACCCGCAAAATCATTTCTTTGTCGGCATTCACAAAAATCGCTTCTGACGCACCCAATTCCAGTTTCACAGCTACATCTTCATCATTGTCGAATAAAGCCACTACAGCCTTCGTCAGATCAATCAGATCAATTTCAGCCATCACAGGTTGCGGCAGCTTCGCAAAGTTTGAAAATTCGTTCGCAATGTGTGTTAAAGCATCAATCTGTTCGATTAATGAATTTGTGACGCGTTCTATCCGCTCTTTTGCCTTCGGATCATTCGGATCAAAAACCCGCTGCAAATGCTGCACACTCAATTTCATTGGCGTGAGCGGATTCTTAATCTCATGTGCTACTTGCTTGGCCATTTCCCTCCAGGCACTTTCGCGTTCTGATTGTGCCAGTTTTGCCGCAGCTTCTGCAAGCTCACCCAGTTTATGATTGTATTCAGCTACGAGTGAACCAATCTCATCTTTCGATTTGTAATTGATCTGAGAACTATTCTTCCCCAACTCCAATTGGGAAAAACTCTTTTTCAACAGCATCAACGGGCTCGTTAACCAGGAAGAAACCAAAAGGGCCACCAAAATAGAAAGCACCAACAGGAGCATGAAGACATTCAAAACTGCAACAAAAAACTGTTTGAGCTGATCTTCGAAAACGTTCCGCTGATCGAAATGCAAAATGTTCAAATAGCCAAGCAATTCATTTTCGTGGTTGAAAACCGGAACGTAACCCGACAGATAAACCAGAGAACCGATATTTTCCTCATGAATGAATTCCGACTTTTTATTGAACATCAATTCATACAAGGCCTTCGGATTCATCTGTTCACTCAGCAAACCCATGTTGTAGATCTTCGTTCGTGAAGTACCCGCCAGAATTCCATTGGATTGATACAGGTTGATGTCCGCAAGAAAAACCTTCGACCACCTTCTCAACTGATAATCCAGTTCGTCCTGATTTTTATCACTGAATTTTTCCGAAACAAAACGCTGTCTCGAATTAATCTCGTTGATCACCGACTTGACTTTTTCCCGGATCTGATCCTTCGAATAAGAACGGTATTGTCCGCTCAGCATACTCGTACTCGCAATGCTGAAACCTGCCAGTGAAACCACAATCAAACCGATCAATACCAGCTGGATCTTTGTAATCATCGAAATTCCGTTGGAAACTCGAACCTGATTGATTTGTTTGATCAGTAAAAACAACACAAGAATGGCTCCGAAACAAACCAGCAGGATCGCCGTTGTGGTTAAATAAGAAAGCCAGGAAGGAACCGTTTTACTCAGAATAATGGCATCGGTTCTGGATTTTTTGAAGATTAAATGTTCGACCTGATCTTTTTCATACCACTGATGTCCCTCAGCGCTTTTATCTCCAAACATTCTCAGACTTGTGGGATAACTGTAAGCGCCATAATTCAGAACCAACTGGTTGTTGTAATATTTTGCAATGGAATATCGTTCCAGCGATTCAAAAACAGCCGTTTGTTTTGAGATCAAAAGCCGTGGGAAACCGATTTTCTCCGGAATCCGTTTGGATTTCATCGTTCCGTAAAAATCGACCTTTACCCCATTTCTTTCGAGCGGTAAATAGAAGATGTAATTGAATTGACTGGTGTAATCTTTTACGTAGTACAAATTGGTGTCTATTTCAGAACGTATTCCGTGTCTTTCGATCAATTCATCCAATTGCCGTTTGTACATTCCGTTCAGGCGGATACTTGCACTGTCTTCCAGATAATAATAACAATCAACATCGTATCTTTCCCAATATCCTTTGAAAACCTGATATTCCATGGCTTCCTTCAATTCGGAAAAACTCGGTTTGGTATCGTGGCGGAACAAGCGTTTGATGAAAGGTTCCGAAACAAGCTTCTTTTCAGCATTGGAGAAATCCACTTCGGCATTGATGTCGCGGTCATCCGCCAATTGATTTGCAAAAAGCAGCCGTTCTTCCCGTTCTTTCTTCTTCGCCTCCATTTCCAGATTCATGGTGATCCCGAAAGAAACCAGAAAAGTTGCCAGCAAGTAAGACATGAAACTCCAATTCTGATTCAAACGAAAGACCACAATTATGGGAACAATCAGGAGGGAAAACATCCAGATAATCCAAAAACCGTGCAGCCTGAAAATCCACTCATTGGTGATAATCACCGACGAAAAGATTCCCGTAAGAACCAACACAACCAGCAAAACAGACGGATTCGTTTGTTTCCATTTTCCGATAACAACCTGATAAAATTGCAGCAGAAACAAGGCTCCCATCCCGATAATCAGAATAAAGACCATCGAAAAAACAGTCAGCTTCAAGAGCTCATTGAGGTGAATCGGAATGGTGGAATTGACAATAATGAGTTTGATCAACTGTGGAAAAACCATCGTGAATACCGGAATCAGGCAAAGCAGAAGGTAAATCAGCCATTTTTGCTTTATTTCCGAAATCAACCGAAGAATCGAAGGAAAAATGAGTCCGAGGGTAACAACCCAAACCAACACTTCTCCGAAATTCGGAAGCCAATTATTCAAGGCCATTAATCCCGGGTCGAATAGCGGCGTGGTGCTCATCCAGGAAAACCAATCGAATCTGAGCGCTAAAAATCGCAGAACAAGCACTCCGAAAATAAACAGAAGCCGGGCTGTATTTCTATTGGTAAATTTCTTCCTCACTTTTAATCCGATCAGGAAGAAAATCAATAAAACATCTGCAAAAATAACGGTCAGAAGTACCGTATCGTTGGTACTTTGTTCAGCATCCTGAATGCTGAAAACCGGCTCTTTCTTCGAATCAAAAATCGTCGACCGCTTATCAGCTACCAAAGATACGGCTCCCTGTATTTTAGGAAAAGGATCAAAAAAGTAATCCCTTAACTGATCGTTGTTGATCGGAAAAACCCGTTTGATTCCGAAGGTTACTACATATGTCAGATCTCCCTGATCTTTATACATGGAATAGTACCAACCGTTCTGCAGCTGAACAATTCCATTGACAGGAAAATGCAAATCGGTAAAGCGGTTAACCGGACATTTATTCGTATTCCAAAAAACCATGGAATCGCCCTGATAAACGTGAACAAACAAGGTTCTTTCGAGGTAATTGTATTTTCTGGAAAAGGTGTTTTTATTCAGATTCTTCCAATCCGCCGGAAGTTGATCCAATTGCTTGTCCGCAGCTTCAATCTGCGCCAGAAAAACGTGTTGAAATCCCTCAATCTCATCCCGGTTCGATTGATTGAATTTGAATAATAAAACAATTAATAGCAAAAAAGAAGCACTCAGAATCAGCGCGTATCCTCGTTTTGCAAAAAATTGAATTATTCCTTTAAGCATAATAATTTCGGAGTCAATACCTGAATGAGCCGTTCAAATTCCAAATCCGCGTTTTGATCATTCTCAAACACAAAATCAGCCAGATGAACATATGGAGCAAGGTATTTTTCATAACACGGAACCACATGATTGTTCCATTGATATAAAATCGCCTCTCTCGAATAGCCTCTCGTTTCCTGATCCCGATACAACCTTCTATCCAGCTGCACCATCGGATCAACATCCATAAAAATAGAAAAATCGAGCAACTTATTTACTTCCTGGTATTGAAACAGGAACAAACCCTCCACAATGATAATGGTTGAGGGGTCCAATGTGATCAAAACATTTTTGTTTGGCGGGGCATTGAAATGATATTCCTTCACTTCAATGGATTTTCCCTTCTTCAAATCCTGCAAATCGCGCACCAGTCGCTCTTTGTCCAAAGCTGTCGGCAAATCAAAATTCACTTCTCCGTTTGAATCGAGAAATTGCTGATCTATTGAAAGATAATAGTTATCCATTGAAAAAATCGTCGGCTGAAGCTCACCGTAAAATGCCGCCAAACGTTTTAAAAGAGTAGTTTTTCCTGATCCACTCCCTCCACAAATTCCAATTATCATTTTTCCCTGTATTCGAAGGTTATATTTCCTTTTGCCGGTAGTTGTTTTGTATCAAAAATCAACCACTTGGTATCCAATTCGGCGACAAATTTACTTGGAAATTCCGCAGTAAGCAAACGACTTGGGTTGGAAGTTGCCTGATTGATCGTTCCGGATACAATTCCGGTACCTGATGTGAAGCTGTGAAAGTGTCCTTCAGGCTTGGCAGAATTGACATACCAGCCGATTCCTTCGCTCATTCCGAAGCAACCCACTTCCAGTTCTTTTTTCGCATTAAAATTTGCACAAACAGACTCGCAGCTTTTCTTCCACACTTTCTCTTCCATGCGGTAACTCACCAAATTAGCCGTCGTACCGTTCATCTCGATTCCTCCGACATAGTAAGATCCTTTCGCAAAAATCAGGGTTCCTTTTTCATTCGGTTCGCTTCTCTTCAGCAAAGCACTTCCTCTTCTTCCGAATCCAACACGTGCATGTGCAATAAAATTGGTTCCTTTCTGCTCCAAAACCAGTTCCGAAACCATCACACCTTTCGGATTGTACTCTTTCACTCTCCAACCTGCTTCCTTTCCGGCATGAAGTCTGGCAGCAAACAAAATATTTTCTCCTTTTTCGCCTGCAACATACCAGGAAATCTGATCTTCGATCTTAGAAGAACTCACTACATTCTCAGAAACAACAAACGCATATAAATTGAAGTTGTGATGAGTCATCGAAACCGCAATCGTTGTTAGTTTTTCCTTATCCCGGTGTCTGAACATCCACAAAAGCGCTTTTTCAGTGGTGATGATGTCCGTCAGATACAAATCGCTCGGACTAAAGCCCAAACGTTTGATCTGCGTCAGGAAATTCACATTCATCACCTTAATATTCCCCGCAGCGCTCAATTGATGAACAAAAACCTTTCCGTCGTTCAGCTCCAGGTTTTCAAGAAAGTAGGCATATTTTCCTCCGTCTTCAGAGATAAAGTAGGTTTCCTTAGCCATCGGGTTGTAAACCTGCTGCCACGCACTCTTGGAATCTCCTGAAACCATTGTTAAATCTACTTGTTTCTGAGTCAGGGTAAGATCACGACTCAGAACAATACTTCCGATCCCTTTCCATTCGATGATGTCATAAAAGGGTTGTTTAAGTCCCGGTATTTCAAAATTTTGAGCCGAAATAGAAATGCTAAAAAGCACAAAAAGAATACTTAAAGATTTTTTCATATAAGGAATAAAGCGTAAATTGGCAGATAAATGTAATATTATTTCATCCAAATGATGTCATTCTCAAACACAATTAAAAACACTCTTGCCGGATTATCTATTTTGATTTCTACACTTTCATTTTCTCAGGATCCGGAAATAAAAACACTTCCTTTAGGCGAACGCGTTCCGATGATTCAGCACCAAATGGAAGACCTGAACGGAAAGATGTACAATCTTGAAGCCATGTCGGGAGACAATGGTTTGTTGGTTGTTTTCTCTTGTAATACCTGCCCTTTTGTGGTTGGAAGCGACAATTTCGAAGGATGGGAAAAACAATACAACGACTTAAAGAAATTTGCCGAAAAAAACGGTTTTAAAATGGTTCTGATCAATTCAAACGAGGCCAAAAGAGATAGCGACGACTCTATGGAAGCGATGAAGAAAAGAGCACAGGAAAAAGCGTATTCAATGCCTTATCTATTGGATAAAAATTCAGAATTGGCAGATGCATTCGGAGCACGAACTACTCCGCATGTATACCTTTTGAATGAGAAGATGGAATTGATTTACACCGGAGCCATTGACAACAAAGTGGACGGAAAACGCACTTCGGATGAGAACTACCTGAAGAATGCCATCGAAGCGAAAGCCAGCGACAAGGAGATCAAAACGACCTCCACTCCGCCAAGAGGCTGCAGCATTAAACGAGTAAAAAAGTAAACTCTCCCAAATAAAACGATAAAATGAACAAAAAACTACTAGCATGTGCCTTACTAACTCTCTCCTTTTCGTTAGTGGCACAACAAGGAGACGGAGGCATTCCGAAAAGTTCTAAAACTTCTATTTCAATTAAACAAATTGAGAGGAGATTCTTTTCACAGCCAGATGTTTCTGCTTTAAGAGCTGAAGACGAAGTAACGGATAAAGCCGGAAATGCCCCCTGGCGTTTTGGGTTCAACAATCCCACTTCGCTTAACATGACAAATTCCGGGACTTGGAATACGCTTCCGAACGGAGGCAAAATCTGGCAATTGATTGTCACTTGTGAGAATGCATTAACAGTCAATCTTACATTGGATAACGTTGTGATTCCGGAGGGAAATGAATTGTATATCTACAATCCGGACAAATCATTCATTCTAGGAAAATTTACTGCATACCACTTGTATGAAGGAAATCTAGGAGCCGAATTGGTTCCCGGAAATACTGCAATTGTCGAATATTATGTTCCTGCAGGAAACGTTGGAAAGACAGCCTCTTTGAATATTAAAACCGTAACTCACGGTTACAGAACTGCAGAAGAATTTCAGGCAAAGGCATTCGCCGGTTCCGGTTCGTGCAACATGAATGTAAATTGTTCGGACGGGGCTCTTTGGGTTGACCAAAGAAACGGCGCAGTTATGCTTGTTTCGGGAAGTAATGGATTTTGCTCGGGTTCGTTGATTAACAATACGATGAACGACGGAAAACCGTATGTTTTGACCGCAAACCATTGCTACAACGGTAGTGAGGCAAGCTGGCTTTTCCGTTTCAACTGGCAGGCTGCAGGATGCACCAATCCCGGAAGTTCACCAAGTTTCTCGTCACTTTCCGGATCTGTTTTGCGCGCAAGAAGAACTCCTTCCGATTTTTGTTTGGTAGAAATCACAGGTGGTCTTGTAGCAAACACTGTTCCCGCGGCTTTTAACCCTTATTTTTCAGGATGGGACAACACCGGTTCTATTCCGACTTCTGCTGTAAGTATTCACCATCCTTCCGGAGATATCAAAAAAATCTCCTTTGATGATAATCCTTTGGCAATTTCTCAGGGAATGAGCTCTACGGAACCAAACTCAACATGGACTTTAAAGTGGGATCGAAATACAACTACAGAAGGTGGTTCTTCCGGTGCTCCGCTATTTGATCAAAATCACCGCATTATCGGGCAATTATGGGGAGGAACAGCTTCTTGCTCCAATCAAACTGCTTCGGATTATTTCGGTCGCTTGATAAGTTCCTGGAATCCGAGCGGAAGTAACAGCACCAATCACCTGAAAACCTGGTTGGATCCTAACAATGCAGGAGCAACTGTTATTGACGGTTACAATCCAACAGGTGTTACTCATGCAATTGATGCGGCAATGTCAAATCCTCAGGGTGTTTCAGGAACCATTTGTTCCGGAAGCGTTTCTCCGAAAGTAACGATCGTCAACTCCGGAACTTCGCTATTGACATCAGCAACCATTAATTACGGATTCGACGGAGCAACTAACTTAAGTTATAACTGGACTGGTTCTCTGGCTCAATATGCATCCAGCGTTGTTACTTTGCCAACAATCAGTTTGACCGGTGGCAATCACAATTTTAAAGCGATTGTATCAAATCCGAATAGTTCAACGGATCAAAATCTGGTAAACGATACTGTGATTTCATCTTTCAGTGTCATAGTAGGCGGTAACCTGGTTACGTTGAATCTGACATTGGATTGTTCTGGAGACGAAGTTTCCTGGTTAGTACAAAACAATGCAGGTACAACAACATTCTACAGCGGAGGACCATATACCATGACTCCAAGTCCGTCAACATTGAATATTCCGTTTTGTTTAACTGAGGGTTGTTACAAATTCACCATCAATGACTTATGGGGAGACGGATTGAAAGGATCATGGGGTTGTGCCAACGGATCTTACACAATTACAGATGCAGACAACACAGTAATGGCAGAACTGACAGCAGCAAATGCAGACTTTGGGTCAACCCGTACGGATTCATTCTGTGTTACAACAGCAAGTTTGAAAGAATTTGCAGCTAACTGGAAATTGTATCCGAATCCGGTGAGTGAGTTTTTAACCATTGAAACTCCTGCAAACGGGATTAAAACGATTCATATCACAAATGCAGCAGGTCAGATCATTCAGACGCTTCAGTCAGAGTTAAATACGATTTCAATTCCGGCGACGAATTTAGCGAAAGGTTTATACTTCATTCAATTAACGAGCAATGAAGGAACCTCTCAAAAAAGCTTCATCGTTAGATAAACGATAAAAATTCAGCAGAAGACCCGGGCATTGATTGTCCGGGTTTTTTGTTTCCATGAGTTTTTAAAAAGGCCCTTACACTGAAAGTGTTTGAAAAGACAGAATCGCACTATTTTGAGAATAAATCCTCCCCCTTTATCTCCCTCCAAAGGGGGAAACCGTTTCGACAACAAAATCCCTTTCGCACTATTACTTTTTCTTGTTAACTTCGAAAGAAATTTCATTCATGGCAAAGGTTAAAACAGCATTTTTCTGTCAGAATTGTGGTTACGAAACTCCAAAATGGTTGGGGAAATGCCCGTCTTGCGGAGAATGGAACACCTTTGTAGAAGAACTGGTTGAAAAGCAGTTGCCGCAAGTAATTGCCTTCTCCACCTCATCCGGAAGAACGGCCAAAGCACAGGTTTTGCAGGAAATCGTATCCAACGGACAGCGAAGAATCGTTTTACCCGACAGTGAAATCAACCGCGTTTTGGGAGACGGTTTGGTTCCCGGATCTTTGATCCTTTTCGGTGGAGAGCCCGGAATCGGTAAATCGACCCTTTTGCTTCAATTAGCTGTTCAGACTTCCCTCCGCGTTTTATACGTTTCGGGAGAAGAAAGTGAACAGCAGATTAAAATGCGTGCAGAGCGCATCGGTCAGAAAAACGACTCTTGTTTCATCCTCACAGAAACAAACATTCAGAATATCTTCAAACAAGCCGAAGAAACAAATCCCGAATTGCTGATCGTGGACTCGATTCAAACCTTGTTCAGCTCGCAGATTGAAAGTGCTCCGGGAAGTATTTCCCAAATCAGGGAATGTACGGCTCAATTGCTTCGCTACGCTAAAATGACGGAAGTTCCGGTGTTTTTAATCGGACACATCACCAAAGAAGGTTCCCTTGCCGGACCGAAAGTATTGGAGCACATGGTTGATGCAGTTTTACAGTTTGAAGGAGATCAGCATCATGTGTATCGTTTGCTTCGCGGAATTAAAAACCGTTTCGGAAGCACCAACGAACTCGGAATTTACGAAATGAACGGTTCCGGTTTAAGAATGGTAGAAAATCCATCGGAAATTTTAATTTCTTCGGGAGATAACGGCCTGAGCGGAGTTGCAATTGCAGCTACACTGGAGGGATTAAGACCTTTATTGATCGAAGTTCAGGCACTTGTGAGCACAGCCGCATACGGAACACCTCAACGTTCTTCTACCGGTTTTGACCTGAGAAGATTGAATATGCTTTTGGCAGTTATGGAAAAGCGCTGCGGATTCAAGCTCGGAGCTAAAGACGTTTTCTTAAATATCGCAGGTGGAATCCGTGTGGACGATCCGGCAATCGATCTGGCCGTTGTGGCAGCCGTTTTATCCAGCAATGCAGATATTGCAATCAACCGCTCAATCTGTTGTTCGGCAGAAGTTGGCTTATCCGGAGAAATCAGACCCGTAAACCGCATCGATCAGCGCATTCGCGAAGCTGAAAAACTAGGCTTCGAAAAGATTGTTATCTCCAAATACAACAAAGGCATCGAGCAGTCAAATTTCAAAATAGAATTGGTTCCCTGCGCCAGAATTGACGAAGTGTTAAAAGCCTTGTTTGCATAAAACAACCCGTAGTTTGTCAGCCACACATTCTAACTTGGAAATTACTTAATCCAATACATTCTATTGCAATAGTTTAGTTAATTTTGGCACTCTAAATTAAAACGCTACAAATGAGAATATTGGCTATTGCAAGCATGACTTTGCTGTGTTTCACTTCTTTAGCTGTAAACACGCCGCCAGTTTTGAATTCATCTCAAACGATTGTCAATCCAACGATCTGTTCCAATGACGATAATCAGGTACAGTTATTCGTTCCTTTGGAAATTACGGATATCGACGGCGATTTGATTACCATCCTCAGCATGAGCTCATCCAATCAGGCAGTGATTCCTGATAACTCACTCTCCACAGGATCGAGTTCCGCAACAGGAACATTGAATACTTATCTCTATTCTCAATTCGGAACCACGATTTCAGGAACTTGTGTCATTACCCTTCAGGTTACTGATGGAACGGATAATGTTTCCATTACTCTGCCGCTAATTACGGTCGCAGAAGCACCAATTATTACGCTTACAGCCAATCCGCAAATCTGCACCAGTGAAGGAACTGTTGACCTCAATCAATTTGTGAATCCGGCAGGTGGAGTTTTCGATAATGATGGTGACATCTACGAGAACAGTGAATTCAATGCCATTGAGGAAGGATATACTTCCAATGGCGAAGCTTATATCAATTATACTTACACAACCGACGGCCTTTGCTACGCTTACGAATACTTGTCTGTTGAGATTTTTGTTTCACCTACTGTAAGTATTGCAACAACTCCCACTTCTTGTGGAGGAGCAACAGGAACAGCTATTGCAACAGTCGTTGGAGGAGCTCCCACTTTAAGTCAAAACTGGTCTAACGGAATCATTGGATCAAGTAGCATAAACGGCTTGTCAGCAGGTCAATATGTTTATTATCATACGGATACCAACAACTGTTCTACGCTTACTTCCTTTTCGATTGATCCGCTTGGAATTTCAATCACAAGTAACGTAACGGATGTTGTTTGCTACAGCCAAACGAACGGAGGTATCACGATTTCGCAACAGGGATTAACAACTCCGGTTAACTATGTTTGGAGTTCAGGACATACAGGAACTGCCGTAACAGGTTTATCAGCAGGAACATATACCGTTTACGCAACAGATGCAAACAACTGTGTGATTACCAAAGCAATTACCGTTTCCCAACCTGAAAAATTGGTTTTCGAGGCAGGATCAAACTTTGGCCCGACTTGCGGGGCATCAGACGGTGAAGCGGAAGTTTGGGGAATTTCCGGTGGAATTCCTCCTTACACCACCACCTGGTCGAACGGTGCAAGCGGAGATATTGCTTCAAATTTAGCCTTCGGAATCTACTCAGCAACCGTAAAAGATGCCAATAATTGCATGGCTGTGAAACCGGTTTACATGAGCGAAGAAAACTCAGCATACATTTCCGGAACGGTTGTTCCAACCAACTGCGGAGGAAGTGACGGAAAAATTTTAGTGAATGTTTCACCGGCGGGCATAGATCCGATTCAATCAATCAGCTGGTCGAACGGTGCAACAACAGAAGATTTACTGAATATTCCTGCAAACAATTATGTCTGTACGGTTCTTGTGGCAAATACAAACTGCAGAGCTTTGAAAGGATGGAATGTTCCGGCAGTAAATCCGCTCAGACAAGATATTTGTGTCATCACAGTGGACGAAGCCACTACGACAAACCTGGTTGTATGGGAAAAAGTGCAAACAGTGGGTATCGATTATTACAACATTTATCGTGAAACCTCCACACAAGGGGAATATGTGCTGATCGATACCGTGAGAGCTACCAATATCTCGCTTTTCAATGACGTAATAGCTTCTCCTCTGGAACGTTCCTGGAGCTATAAAATCGGTGCTGTAAATAGTTGCGGCGCAGAAAGTCCTTTGAGCACAGCACATCGCACGATTCACCTGGATCTGTTGGATTTGGGGAACAATTCCGTTCAGGTAAACTGGAATGCTTATCAAGGAACAGCCTTTACGGAATACATTATCTGGAGACACACTACCGCAAACGGATGGGAACAGGCAGGAACCGTTCCGAACAATACCCTGACTTTTACGGACCCGGTTGATTATGCAACTCCGGGATTGGATTACATGGTGGAATTTGCTCTGAGCACACCTTGTTCTGCCGAAAAAGCACAGGATTTCAACACCGTTCGATCCAATCGGGAAAGAGGCCAGTTTTCTGCAGGCGATGGAACCGGAAACTCTTCAAACAGCATTTTCGAAAACTATTTGAATACCATTCAGTTCTATCCCAATCCAACTTCAGATAAACTGATCTTTGTTCAGGAAGGAACTGAAAATATCAGTTACAACATCGTATCCCTTTCCGGTCAATTAATACAAACGGAGGAAAGCAATCAACATACTGCAACTTTAGACTTAAGTAATCTCACAGCAGGTGTTTACCTCGTGGAGTTAAAAATAAACGATACAAAAATTACAAAACGGGTAGTTAAACTTTAAACTATTCGGAAAACACATCAAAAGATCATTGCACCAGAAAGGAACAATGATCTTTCCATCACTATTTAATTCAGTACTTATGAAAAAGCTCATTTTCACCCTCGTAGTTCTTGCAGCCGCATTCGGTTCAAAAGCACAAACGTACGATTGGTCGTCAGATATGCCAGCCGATCCTTATATTTCCTATGGAAATGAGATAAAATCGCTTCTTTATAGCGGCAAATTATACCATTTCACAGACTCAAACAGCAATTACCTGAGAGTAACGGTATATGATCCGCAGCAGGAAACCTGGAAAAGAGTCGAGACGGAAGCTACTTATGTCGGGAATATCAGCAAAATACAGGCAGAAATTGTCAACGACAAAGCGTTTATCGTAACAGGGGGAAGCAGTGGTTTGTTTATGCACGAGCTTAATTTTTCGACCAATCAGCTAAACGTTTATACTTCACTGATCGCTTCCGGTGGTTTGGGTGCAAATTGGGAATTTAAAGCAGAAAGCGGATCAGGAACCCTGATCGTAATGTATTCCGAAAACAGTACTTTGCAGTTATGTACTTTCAACACCGGTACATCCAGTTGGAATACTCCTTCTTTTATCGGAACGCAGCTGGATCCTCTATCCAATTCATATGCTTCCAAATACATTATCAGTTTTTCTGCCAGCTCCATCTACTACGGTGTTTCAGGTGGAGGAAATAACCGGATTGCCATTGCTCCCTTAGGAACTCCATACGGAATATCTTACTACAACAGTACGGGTGCCAATGACGGACGACTGAAAAACAACTCCGGAACCAACTTCGTTTCAGGGAATTTCTTCTTGATCGGAAATGGCCAAAATGAGCCAAAAGTGTATATGCGCAACTATGCCAATCAAACAACCTATGAGAAAACGTTTTCGGGAACGACCAATATTGCACTGAACACCACAACGGATTTTTCTCTGCCATTCAATATCGATACAAGCTTTTTTGAAACGACACAAAATGCTGCATATTCCTTTTTACTCTCGCATTTTGCCTCGGCAGGAAGCACAACCTTCGCAGATTTATATGTTTTCCGTAAAGACTGGAACACCGGAGATTGGGACACTTTGGGAATAATGGTTCCACCTACTGCCGGAGTGAATAACCAGATGATGCTGGCATTGGATACTTCGGGAGAACATCTCGCAATCAATTATCAAAATGACGGATACTATTATTCCGACGTTTTCAATACGAAATCTGAAATAAATCCGGCCTCCATCATCGTCAATACAGGAACTTGTAAGAACAGCAACAACCAGTTGTTCCACGCCCTGGAATTTTACGATGACAACCGCGATGGCCCGCTGAAAATTCACAGCATTACGGATGCCAATGGAATTGTGAGTAACCTCACAGCACAAATCATTTATTTCGACAACGGTTCATCACCTGCCATCACAAAGTATGCAATCTATGGTTCTATTGGAGCTGCAGGCGGAAATGCTGCCATTTCGATTGATCTTTCGGATGGATACAGTGTCACTAATATCGACCTTCCGGCAGTTTCAGTTGGTAACATAACCGCTCCGGTAGTCAATTTTACGAGTAATCCTTTGAATCTCTGTTCGAATGACAACCTCATCAACCTGACCAATTATGTAAATTACTACGACAACGGAATCTTTAAAATCAACGGGAACGAAGTTTCCGGGGTTACTATTGACGGTACGGTCGTTTCACAAGGTTTTACCGGAGGAAGTATTTCCATGCAGGATGAAATAGACGGATGTATTGTGAATGCGTCTGTTGCTTTGTTTTTCCCTGTCCTCGGAACCGCTTCTGTGGTTTCAACACCAAGTGCCTGCGGAAGCACAAACGGTACGGCAACCGTAACATTCACTCCGGGTGCTTCTCCTACTTACAGTCTGGAATGGTCTACCGGAGAAACTGGAAACACCATTTCCGATCTCGCCCCGGGGCCTTATTATTACAACATTACTGACGATTACAATTGTCACATTACCGGAACAACTTCGGTTCAGGCAACCGGCGTGACACTTACTCCAACCATTACCAATGTTTCCTGCCACGGTCTGAATGACGGTTCGATCAGTATCAATATTGTGAATCCCAATGCCTACCAATTCCTTTGGTCTAACGGTTATGGAACTTCAACCATTTCCAACCTGGCTCCCGGAAGTTATTCAATCAATGTTTGGGACGATAACGGTTGTCAGGCTTCAGGATCATACATCATTACGCAACCAGCAGGAATAACGGCAAATTTCCTTGGAACGGAACCCACTTGCGGCGCAACAGACGGAAGTATTTCGGCCTTTGTGAGCGCAACGGGAACTCCAACATATAACTGGGTCGGAACCGGTCAAACGACTTCGAACCTAACAGGAGTAGGACACGGTTTGTACACGCTAGAAGTAACTGACGGAAATAATTGTGTCAGAGAATTCACTTATCAATTGGATGACGAATTTGCGGTTGATATTAACGGGATCGTCACAAAAACAGCTTGTAACCAAAACAACGGATTGATTGCGATTGACTTTGTTCTGGATCCGAACGGAGGAACATTGGCAAACTCCTGGTCCTGGTCAAACAGCGCGGTGACACAAAGCAATTTCAATCTGGATTCCGGTTCATATACCATTACGGCACTAAGCGGTTCCGTCAGCCAACCTTGTTATTCCGAAAAAACCTTTTTTGTAGGAACAAAAGCACCGCTTACTCAACCTATTTGTTTGGTTACGGTAGATACTTCAACAACAACCAACTTAGTGGTTTGGGAGCGCACGGAAACATCCGGAATTCATCATTACAATATTTACAGGGAATCGGATCTGGCAGGAAACTACCAATTGATCGACACCGTAATGGCGGATAATCTTTCTGCTTTCAATGATGTGGTGGCTTCTCCGATGAATCGTTCATGGAGATATAAAATGTCTGCGGTAAACGAATGCGGAGCAGAAAGTCCGGTTTCTTCCGAACACAAAACACTGCACTTAAACACCTTTTTGGTTACAGCAAACGGATCCATTGATATTCTCTGGGACGATTACGAAGGTTCCGGAAACGTAAACGGTTATGTTGTCTGGAGAAAAACGGATCAGATTGACTGGATTGCCGTGAGTCCGACCATTGCATTGGGAACTTCATCTCACAACGATGTTCCTCCTCCTGGTTCAACCGGAATCGATTACTACATTGAAATGTCCTTGAATTCACCATGTACTGCCGAAAAAGCGCAGGATTTCAATACCACCAGATCCAATCGTGAAAGAGGTCAATTCTCGGCCGGAGACGGTGTTGACGGAACTTCTTCCAACAGTATTTCGGAGAACTATCTGAATGAAATCAGCATGTATCCGAATCCGACGCAGGGAGTTGTGATCTTCGAACAAAGCGGTAACGAATCTCTTACTTATCGCATCACTTCTCTTTCCGGACAGGTAGTAAGGATTTTAAACAGCAGTGAAACGAAGACAGAAATACAACTCTATGATATTCAATCAGGTATCTATTTAGTGGAAATTAGTTCCGGAGATTCCAAAATCATCCGAAGAATCAGTAAGTACTAATTTTCAACTGTTATAAAAACGACACGGAGGGGCTTTTTGCCCCTCTTTTTTTACCAACTATTTATACAAGCCTCAAAAGCACTCAAGGAGAACTGCAAGCCACTATTCTGTGCAAATCGCGGAATTATATTTACATACCTTTGCTCCTTATTTCTAACATTGAGTTACTTATGATGAAAAAACTACTTTTCGCCTGCATTACTCTGATTCCTTTATGCTCCTTATCTCAGTCATGGAATTACATCGGAAGTTCGACAGGAATTGCCAATGCTACAGAAGTTGATATAGAAATCACACCAAATGGAAGTTTGTATGCAGCATACATTGATGCTTCCAATTCCAATAAAATTACCGTACGCAAATGGAACGCTAGCAACAGTTCCTGGCAATTGATAGGAAATGCCGGGATCGGAGATGCCAATGTATTTGATTTGGAATTAGTTGTTCTCGGTGAAACAACACCGGTTGTAGCTGCAAAAACATTCTATCAGACGACCAACGAATTTTTGGAGATCTACAAGTTCAACGGAACGACCTGGTTGCCTCAGGCAATCGGTCCGGGAGGTTATAACCACATCGAACATTCCTACGATTATTCACTGCGCGGAAATGCTTCCAATCAGCTTTTCCTGACTTTTTACAACGTCGACGAGCAATCAACGGGATATTCTCCTGAAGATGCTTTGATTACAGTCAATATGACCACGCAGACTCTTTACGGAGGAGCGAGTCCGGATGTAGAACAAACTGATTTCGCGGGCCAGGTCAGCTCTTACATTGACGGAAATAATGCCTACGTGATTCACGGAGAAGCAGATATGTCTGACTACATTCCTTTCGATGTTTCCATGAACGGAGCCGCTTATTCCAATTATACATTGGACAATATGGATGGCGCTTCCAAAATGCTGATAGAAAAGAACAACGGCGCAACAGCCTACAGTTCTGTTTGGGCTGTTCCCTATTCCACTTATCCTTTAAAGTTCCGTTCTTTCAACGGAACGGCTTTCGGAACACAAGCCAATATCAGTACAGGAAGCAATGTGTTGGATTTCGATTTCGATACTTACTACAATGATGCGTATGTATTTTACAAAACCGCTTCCTCCTGCTTTTTTCAAAAGATCAACAATGTATCGTCACCCGTAGTATCGCTGCCAATTACTTCCGGAGTCGCTTTGGCTCCTACTGCGGCAACATCGCTGAAAACAGAGGTATACAACAATATCTATGTCATTGCATACGTAAATGGCGGAAAGTTTTATGTCAAGGAATACAATCAGCTGGCTAACATTGAAGATTACGATATTTTCGCGATGTGCGAATCATCTGTTTTCAATAATTCAGCGAGTAATTCCGTGTACTGTCTGGATCCGAATTTCAGTCAGCAGGGTTTAACCATGACCTGCATTTCACAAAACGTTTCGGTAATCCCGAATTCTGCTATTTCTGTTACGGGTGCGGGAACACTTAACTTTTCATTGAATATCAGCAATACCAATGATGTGAGTTCTCCAACGATTGTAGACCTTCAGTTCGAATTATTTGACAACGGAGTTTCTTGCGGAACGGCTTTAATTCCCATTACGGTCAATCCGAAACCGAATATCGTTTTTACGAACAGCATCAATGATGCCTGTAAGAATGCCGATCCGATCAATCTGAATTCCTGGGCAACCCCGGCTGGCGGAACATGGAGCGGAACCGGGATTCAGAATAATACGTTTTATCCGTCCTACCCAACAGGTTCAAGCGTTGTAATGAATTACACCAAAACGAATCAATACGGTTGTACAAGTTCAGGAACATTGCCGTTTACAATCAATCAAACTCCGAACCTGAACGTAACGACCACTTCATCAAATTGCAATCAAAATACCGGATCTGCTTCCGTAACGATCACAAACGGCCAGTCGCCTTATTCGATTTACTGGAGCACGGGATCAACACAATCGAGCAGCAATAATTTAGCTCCCGGACAATACGTTGTATCCGTAACCGATGCAAACGGCTGTCTTTCAACCGCTACTTCCATGATCGGATCAAACGGACTTTCTCAAACAGGAATTCCGACTGCAGCATTGTGCTACGGTTCAAGCAACGGAGCTGTTAATGTCACAACGACAGGTGGTGCCGCTCCTTTGATTTATTCCTGGTCAAACGGAGCAACAACAGAAGATCTTTCCAATTGTGCCGGAGGTCCATACGAATTGACCATTACAGATGCATTGGGGTGTGTTTCTACAGCAACTTATACGGTTCAGGAACCTCAGCAAATCATGCTCAACCAAATGACGATCACACAACCCGCTTGTTCTGCAACAAATGGTCAGGCGACGGCATCCTTTAATGGTGGAACAAGTCCGTTCAATTACATCTGGACAAATGCTCAGGGAACGAATTTGAATGTCAACAATGCAACCTTAACGAATATCGGTGCAGGAACCTACTTCTGTACGATTACAGATGCAAACAATTGTACTTTCACCAGCAGTGCTTTGGTTTCGAATAATTTCGGACCGACCTTAGCTATCGATACCATTATCGCTTCTTCTTGTTCCAACGACGGAGAATTTCAGCTGACCGTGATTTCCGGGAGTCCTCAAAGTTATCTCTGGACAAACGGTGCTACTACTCAAAACATTTCGAATCTTGCACCGGGAACTTATTCCGTTTCCGTAACGGGAGCTTCCGGATGTATTACTGTTTTGGGCGGAACAGTCGGATCAACACTTCCTGAACCGGTAGAAATCTGTTTGGTGACGGTTGATTCTTTAACCAATACCAACCTGGTTGTTTGGGAAAAACCGATTACAAACGGAATCGATCATTTCAATATTTACCGTGAAACGTCGCAAGCCGGTTTCTACCAGTTTGTCTCTTCCGTAGCATATTCCGATGAATCGATTTTCAATGATCAGGTTGCCTCTCCGAATGTGCGTTCCTGGAGATACAAAATTTCTTCTGTGGATGCATGCGGAACGGAATCTCAGTTGAGCTTACATCACAAAACCATCCATTTGGTGATCAGCCAGGGATTGGGGAATGATATTAATTTGTTCTGGGACAGTTATGAAGGTTTCAACTATTCCAATTTCGTGTTGAAAAGACATACAAATGCAGACGGTTGGATCACACTTACGACAATGCCGAACAACTTGTTTACTTATACCGATCAACCGGCTACTACGGATGGATTATTTTATGTAGTAACCGTAAATGCGCCAAGTACTTGTTCCAGTACCAAAATGGCTCAGGATTTCAACACAACCCGTTCAAACAGAGACAATCGTCTTTCAACAGCGGAGCCAAATTCTTTATCTGAGCTGATTAATCAGGCGGTGAATATTTATCCGAATCCTGCAAGCAGCTTCCTGAATGTGGAAAACTCCTCCAATCAATTGATCAAAGCAACTGTTCTGGATCAGACGGGAAGAGTAATCACTGTTCTGACACTTGTTCCGGGTCAGACTAAAATTGACTGCGGAAAACTGGCAGCAGGTGTCTATAACCTCGAATTGCAGTCACAAGGTGCTAAAACCTTGAAGCGCTTCGTCATTGAACGTTAAAGAATCAGACTCAAGTCATAAAAAATCAAAAAAAGGTTGATCTTCCCGATCAACCTTTTTCATTTCACACAATTTCTTTATCCAATAACGATTATTCATAAACAGCTGAAAACAAAACTTTTAAAATAACATTCGCAGACCTCTTTTTTTAAAAATCAGCCGAAAAAGGCTGTGCGATTCTTCAGCTTCATTTTAAGAATCCTTTATTGACTATCTTTTTCGTTATCTGTATTCTGATATTTCAGTAATTTTACCGCCCCTTTAAAGGCTACAACAAATATCTAATTTACATGAAGAAGGTTCTCTTCCTTTGCGTCACCTTGATCTCTTTTTTTTCATTCTCACAAGACTGGAATTCTATCGGAAATGCTGCCGGTATAGCGAATGCCACGGAAGTCGACATTGAAATTACACCCGGCGGAAAACTCTATGCGGCCTATATCGATACAGATCACTCCAAAAAGGTTTCGGTTGTCAGATGGAATGCCGGAAATAACAGTTGGGATCTGATCGGCAATGCCGGAATCGGAGATGTCAACGTATTTGATCTCAAACTCCTTATTCTGGATGAAGTTTATCCTGTTTTCGCAGCCAAAACATTCTATCAGGGAACAAATCAGGCTCTTGAAATTTATAAATTCAACGGAGGGGCATGGATCAGCCAGACAACAGGTCTCGGGGCAAACTACAATCAGTTGGATCACAGCTCTGACTACTCTTTGCAAGGAACTTCGCTTGGAAAGTGGTTCCTGACCTTTAAAAATCCTTACACCGCTTCTTCCACTTACAATCGGGTAATCACCATGAACATGTCTGATCAGACGCTTCACGGAACTGCCACTTCATACGCACTGCTTTCCGCTTCTTCCGGAAAACTAAGTTCTTATGTCGATGAAAATAATGCTGCTGTCATTCACGGACAAACCGGAGTAACGAGTAACATTCATCTGGACGCTTCCGGTGTTTCAGGTATTTATTCTGAAAATTACACTTTTGAAGCCGGTCTTTTGGCTGATAACATTTCCAAAATGCAGATCGAAAGAAACAATAACTTGTCTGCATATTCCTTCATTTGGGCTTCCAGCGCTTCCAATTACCCCTTAAAGTTCAACACGCTCGCAAATGCTACTTTGAACACAGAGCTTGTTCTGAGCACAGGAAGCACGATCGGCGATTTTGAATTTGATACGTATAACAACGATGCCTATGTATTCTACAAAAATGCGGCCTCTTGTTTCTATGTGAAAATAAGTGATGTTTCAGCACCAACCCTTTCAACTGTTTCTTCCGGAAATACTCTGGCTCCTTCAACAGCAACGTCTTTGGAAACGCAGATTCACAACGGGATTTATGTAATTGCTTATGTAGACGCGGGGAAATTTTATGTAAAGGAATACAATCAACCGGCAAATATTGAAGATCACAGTCTTTTCACCATGTGTGAATCATCTTTGCTGAATAATCCTGCAAACAATTCTGTTTACTGTCTGGACCCGAATTTCAGCCAGCAGGGTTTAAGTATGACTTGTATTTCTCAAAACGTTTCCATCATTCCGAATTCCGCTATTAGTGTTTCGGGTTCCGGAAGCTTGCAATTTTCAATCAATGTCGGAAATACCAATGATGTGAGTTCGCCGATGATTGTTGATCTGCAGGTCGAATTGTTTGACAACGGCATTTCCTGCGGAACAAGATTGATTCCTGTTACGATTTATCCGAAACCGGATCTTGCTTTTACAAATACGATTACTGCTGTCTGCAAGAACACCGATCCGATCAATTTGAATTCCTGGGCAAGTCCGGCAGGAGGAACGTGGAGCGGAACAGGTATTTTGAACAATACATTTTATCCTTCCTACCCAACAGGTTCGGCAACCGCAATGAACTACACCAAAACAAATCAATACGGCTGCACCAGTTCAGGCACATTGTCGTTTACGATCAATCAAACTCCTGATCTGAATGTAACAAGCACTTCTTCCGATTGCAATCAAAGCACCGGAACAGCTTCCGTTTCAATCACCTCGGGTCAGTCGCCCTACTCCATCTATTGGAGCAGCGGATCAAGACAAGCAAACACTGAAAATCTTGCTCCCGGACAATATGTGGTTTCCGTAACGGACGCAAACGGTTGTCTTTCGACTGCTTCCTCCATGATCGGATCAAACGGACTTTCCCAAACAGGAACTGCGGTAGGAACAACTTGTCACGGAGCAACCAACGGAGCTATTAACGTAACAACGAATGGTGGAGCGACCCCATTGGTCTATTCCTGGTCGAACGGAGCAACAAGCAAAGATCTTTCCGGACTTCAAAGCGGACCATACGAATTAACGATTACAGATGCATTGGGTTGTATTTCTGCTGCAACTTATACGGTTCAGGAACCACAGCAAATCATGCTCAACCAAATGATGATCACGCAACCTTCCTGTTCTGCAGCAAATGGTCAGGCAACAGCATCTTTCAATGGTGGAACAGCTCCTTTCAATTACGTCTGGACAGATGCTCAGGGAACAAATCTGCATATCAACAATGCCTCAATTTCCAATATCGGTGCGGGAACTTACTTCTGTACAATTACAGATGCAAACAATTGTACTTTTACGAGCAGTGCTTTGGTTTCAAACACCTTCGGCCCAAACCTGATCATCAACAGTATTACTCCATCTACTTGTTCTAACGATGGTTCAATCCAGTTAGCTGTGATTTCCGGAAACCCGCAAAGTTATCTTTGGACAAACGGAGCCACCACTCAAAACAATTCGAATCTTGCTCCGGGAACCTATTCCGTTTCCGTAACAGGAGCTTCAGGATGCGTTACCGTTTTGGGAGCAACTGTCGGAGCGACTCTTCCGCAAGCTGCGGAAATCTGTTTGGTGACGGTTGACGAGCTCACAAACAAGAATCTGGTTGTTTGGGAAAAACCCTTTACGAACGGAATCGACCATTTTAACATTTACCGGGAAACATCGCAGGCAGGACTTTATCAAGTTGTCGGATCGGTTGATTACAACGATGAGTCCATTTTTAATGATCCTGCGGCTTCACCCAATGTGCGTTCCTGGAGATACAAAATCACTTCTGTAAATGCTTGTGGAATGGAATCGGAATTGAGCAGCAATCACAAAACAATTCACCTGGTTGTGAATCATGGTTTGGGAAGCGATATGAACTTATTCTGGGATAAATACGAAGGTTTCAGCTATCCGAACTTCATATTGAAAAGATACACCAACACAGACGGTTGGGAAACCATTGCTACAATGCCGAACAACTTGTTTACTTACACCGATCAGCCAACTTCTACAGACGGGTTGTTTTATGTAGTAACCGTAGACGCTCCGGGCACTTGTTCAAGTACTAAAAAGGCTCAGGATTTCAACACCACCCGTTCAAACAGAGACAATCGTTTTGCAACAAGCCAGCCGAATTCCCTTTCCGAGTTGATTGATTTGGCTGTCAGTATCTACCCGAATCCTGCGAATAGTTTCCTGAATGTAGAAAACACTTCCAACCAAACCATTGAAGCACGTGTTTTGGATCAAACCGGAAGAGTTATTTCTATTCTAACCCTTGTTCCCGGTCAAACTAAAATTGACTGTGGAAAACTGGTGAGCGGAATGTACAACTTAGAATTGCAATCCCAAGGTGCTAAAACACTGAAGCGGTTTGTGATAGAAAAATAAAGAGAACATTAAAAGGGAGTTAAAAGCTCCCTTTTTTAATCACAAAAGTTTGTCAATAAGTTTGAATTGTAGTCCGTGTAACGGAGGTCAGAAAAAAGTACTTTAATACAAATACTTCAGTATGGCTAAAAAGAACAAACTATTTGTACTAGATACTTCGGTTCTACTACATGACCATGACGCGATCATGAATTTTGAAAGGCATGATGTCGCAATTCCGATTACGGTTTTAGAGGAACTGGACAAATTCAAGATCGGGAATGACACCAAGAACTTCTCAGCTCGTGAAGTAATTCGTTTTATTGACAAGATCTCGGTAAACGGAGGTCTGCAGCACTGGATTTCATTAGGCCCGAATCTGGGTTCTTTTCGTGTGTTACTCGATTCTCAACCAAAAGATGTAGATGCTGAGGCAATTTACGGTTCGGGGAAAAACGATCACAAGATCATCAATGCTACTTTGGTGGTGAAAGAACAGGAGCCGAAGAAAGAAGTCATTCTTGTTACAAAAGACATCAATTTACGAATCAAGGCAAAAGCACTTGGTATTCTGGCAGAAGACTATGAAACAGGAAAAGTTCATTCCAATGAGTTGGAACAAACTTCCAGTTCAACCATTGAAGGAATCGAATCCGAGACAATCAAACAGCTCTTTTTGAAAGGAACGATCGATGAAGCAGGAATTTTGGGAAATCAAAAGATAGCAAACGGATACTATATCCTGAAAAACGGGAAAAGTTCCGGCTTGGCTTATTTTGATCCTCATACGGACACCTTGCAGCGTGTCGAAAAAGAATATACTTCAGGGATCAAACCTAAAAATGCGGAACAGGCTTTTGCAATCAATGCGTTAATGAACAACGACATCAAACTGGTTGCTTTGCAAGGCGTTGCCGGAACAGGGAAAACGCTCTTAGCTTTGGCGGCTGCTCTGGAACAACACAAGCTTTTTCAGCAAATTATCCTGGCGCGGCCTTTGGTTCCGCTTTCGAATAAAGAAATCGGGTTTCTTCCCGGAGATGCAAACGATAAGATCGGTCCGTACATGGAGCCTTTGTGGGATAACCTGAAGTTCATTAAATCGCAGTTCGGCGAAAACGAAAAACGGCATAAACACATTGTTGAAATGCAGGAAAGCGGCCGTATTCTGATTACTCCTCTTGCCTTCATCCGCGGAAGAAGTTTATCCAATATTCTTTTCATTGTTGACGAAGCGCAAAACCTCACTCCGCACGAAGTAAAAACCATTATCACACGTGCCGGAGAAGGAACCAAAATTGTTTTCACCGGAGACGTGCATCAGATCGACACGCCTTATCTGGATGAGAACAGTAATGGTTTGGCTTATCTCATCGACCGACTGAAAGGACAGAACTTGTTTGCCCACGTACGTCTTGAAAAAGGCGAGCGCTCTGAATTGGCGAATCTTGCGAACGAATTATTATAACAAAACAACCGGAATTTAGGGTGAGTCGCTTCAGGCTCGCCCTAAAATTTCTCTAAACCATCAATAATCAAATGAATAACTATATTTGAAAAAAAATATAGTAATGAAAAAAATAATCTTTCTATCCTTAATTACTCTGAATGGCTTTTGCTTTGCACAAAAAGGTGGCGGCACAAAAGCGGATGTAAGTACTGGAAAACCTTATGAGGTAGTAGATGCTGCAAGCAAACAGTATCTAACCCTTACCAATGGAAATGTATTGGCAGTAAAAACAGATGGTATCGAAATTACTCTTCAGACTTTTGATGGCACAACAGGAGATCTGATCAAGAGAAAAACGACTCCGGCTCTTAAAAAAGGAAGTTTACTTCAACGAATCATTCAAACAAAAGGAGGTATTTACTACTTGTTTGAAATGTACAATAGCAGCATTAAAGCTTTTGAGCTTTTCAGTATCGAAATCGATCCGGAATCATTAGAAATGGAAAAACCGGTTTCTTTGCTTCAAACAAAGCGAAAAATCACAAAAGGTGAACTTGATAATGAGGGAGATTATCCTTTAAATTGGGGTTCGGCAAAAACAGGCGGAATGGAAGGCCTTATTTTTCAAGGTGTTAACTTCACTGTTTACCAATCTTACGATCATTCCCACGTAATGGTTCAATACCGCTTAAAGCCGGAAACCAAACGCGATTCAAAAAGTTATGACGAACTAGGATTCCATGTATTTGACCAATCAATGAAAGCTTTATGGGGTGGTGAATATAAAATGCCGCACACAGAAGCTGAAATGAATAACATCGCTTACACGGTAACATCCAAAGGATTGGTGTATATGATCTCTTACCTTACATCAACGAAGGAACTTGAGTTAATTACAATTTCAAAGGACGACGGTGTGCAAACTCATAAATTGGAAGGAACAGACGGAAGTTTGTTGTTCAACAGAATGCGCCTGATCGAAGATGTTGACGGTGATGTAATTTGTTCTTCTTTCTATGCTTCCGGTTTGGATTTCAAAGGAACTTTTTCAGGAGGTTTCACCGGAACACTTGCGTTCATGGCTAACGGAGTATATGGATTTACAATTTCTCCGGAATTTGGTGTAAACCATGTATACAATCTGGAGTTCCCGCAAGAATTGATCAAATCTTATTTATCTGATCGTCAGGCAAAAAGACAAGATCAAAGCGAGAAAAAAGGACGTGAAGGAATTGAAGATTTGCAAATGATTGATTTCTTTGCGCAGGCAGACGGAAGTTTCATTGTTACAGGAGAACAAAAATATGTTCGAAATGAAATGTACATGACCGGAACTACCAATGTAGCTCATTTTGGAAATATGATCATTGCTAAAATCTCTAAAGCAGGTGAATTGGCCTGGATCACTAAACTTCCTAAAAATCAGGCAATGGTATTGGGTGATAATTACAACCCTTTTTCTGAAGGACAGTTGAGCTATACGTATGCTAAAAGCGGTTCTAATCATTATCTTGTATTCGTAGACAATGAAAAAAATGCAGCGCTTGGTAAAAACGAAGCTCCTGCTGCACACAAAAATGGTCTTGGTGGTTATTTAATGGCAATGAAAGTTGATGACAAAAACGGTGACTGGGAGAGAATCAAACTTGCTGACTTGAATGATGTTGGAGGTTACAAAGCTTACCAGTTCAGAGTAACGCGTATTTGCAAGGCAGCTGAAAATACTTTCCTGATGGAGATCTACAAGAAAGAAAAAGAAGATGTCATGATCAAATTTGAATTTGACTAAAAGAAATCAGAAAGTTTGCTGAAAGGCTTGTTTTCTATTGACTTAAATAAGTGCCTCAATTCATTTCGGTGGATTGGGGCATTTTTCATTAAATTAAATCTTTCTGCGTAAATTCACCTGATACAAATTCATTTCAAGTATGAGCACTTTTCGCAGTGATCTATCAAACGATCAATTCCCCTTAGCTGAACGTATTTCAGGCAAAACCATTCGTGGGAGCATTTTAGAATTGATCCGCAAAGAACACCCGGATTTTACGGAAAGTCACTTCCTTTCCATCGGTGAACTCAACGATTACCGTGAAAAATACCTGTCCAATATGATGGAAGAGCAGCTCGGGGAACTTTCTTCACTCGACAAAACCGTTCTTGAATCCCTCAGTGACAAAAAATTGCTCTCGGATCAATTGGAAGACTCGGCTTCAAAAGACACAGTCGGACAGCGGGTAGCAGATAAAGTTGCTTCTTTTGGCGGAAGCTGGACTTTCATCATTTCTTTTATGGTGTTTCTACTGATTTGGATTGCTTTCAATGCATTCATCTTACTAAACAAAGGTTTCGACCCCTACCCTTTCATTTTGCTGAACCTCATTCTATCTTGTCTGGCAGCGCTTCAGGCTCCGGTCATTATGATGAGTCAGAACAGGCAGGAGGAAAAAGACAGAGAACGTGCAAAGAAAGATTACATGATCAATCTGAAGTCTGAAGTAGAAATCCGTTTGCTGCACGAAAAATTAGATCACCTCATCATTCATCAGCAGCAGGAATTATTGGAAATGCAGAAAATTCAAATGGATACGATGAAAGACCTCCTTTTGAAAAACAAAGACAATAAGTAATGATTCCATCTAGGTTCTATTATCCTTCTCCGGGATTTTCCATTTACTGGGAATCCGGAAACGGGAAGAAACTGGCAAAAAGATTAAGCGGTGATTTTCCTCAAAAAACGGAAATCGAACACTTCATTCCGCGTTTGTTTGAAACAGATTCTCCAGCCGATCAGGTAATTCGCGAAGTGTACCAGGTTCATGGTTTTCGCCAGGCTGACACATGGATTGAAGAACTCTTAAATGGAAAAAAGGATGTTGAATGTCCGGAAAGTTTAAACCTTTTGGTCCGGCAAACAACTACCGTTCCTTCGTGGTTAAATCCGGAATTGTTGGAAGAAGGTGCCCGTTTATGCCGAAGATCCGGTTCGCTCGGTTTGATGGTTCTGCGCAATTACTGCCTGATGGGTGGTTATGAATCGGCAGCAATCAACAAACCGCTTGTTTTTACCGGAGCATTAAAAAAGGGCGCTGCTAAACGTTTAACGGAAACAACTGAGTTCTGGGTTCGCATCATCGGAGAAAACGCGCTCACAGAGCCTCAAATCGGTCTGAAAGAGTGTTTGAAAGTTCGTTTGATGCATGCATATGCCCGTGTCAGCATTCTTGACGAAGGAAAATGGCAGGAAGCAAACTGGGGAGCTCCCTTAAATCAGTGGGACATGATCGCAACCAATTTGGGTTTTTCCATCATTTTTCTGGACGGACTTCGCAAATCAGGATTGAAAATTACGGAAAATGAAATCGAAGGGCTTTTTCATTTCTGGAAATATGTCGGACACTTACTGGGAATCCCCGCTTCGTATCTTCCAACAACAGAAAATGAAGCCACTCGCTCCATTTATTCCTGGACAATCACACAAGCTCCTGCAGATGAAGACACCATTTCATTGGCAAAGGCACTGACTCTGGAACCAGTCGACGGTCCCTTTCCATCCAAAAACTGGCAAAAGAAGCTCGTTTACAAAACACATTTGGGATACAATTGGTTTTTCCTCGGGAAAACGTCTTGTGAAACCATGCATTTGCCGGCTACTTTCTGGCGTGTTCATCCCTACATCCAGCGATTCTTTATTCGTTTGGGACAAGTTTTTGTACATCTTTCCGAAAGCACTTACAAGCGTTCCGTGCTGCGCAATCGCAAATTGCAAAAGAAGATCGTAAACGCTTACTTGGTAAGTCACGAAAGAAAACCGGTTTAGGATAACTCATTTGTTTTCTAACTTTGAACCAAAATTTCTTATCCGGAAATCATTCTCATGGCCAAAAACTCTAAAAAGATTCCTCAAAACAAAAAGAAGAAACAGCAGGCAGCTCCCTCCCGAATCAATCCTTATGTTTTGAGGGTTTTCTATATTCTGATCGGTCCGATTATTACTTATCCCATTATTGATGAAGAAGGCCCTTTGCGTTTGATCGGGTTGAGTTTATTGTTTTCCGGATATCATTTGTTCATGCTACTCTTCCTTGATCTGCTTCCTGAGTACATTGCCTATTTGCAGACAGAAGCTCCTGAAAAAGACCTGACACCCAAACAGAAACGAGTTGTGAAATTTTTTGCTCTCTTTTTCTTTATTATCCTGGGTGCTTTTCTCGGTTCCCTTAAAATTCTCGATCATACCATTCACGGCATGCAATTATTCTGGTGGTGTATTGGAATCGGAATACTTGCGGGAATACTATTAATCCGTTGGTCGATCAAAAAACCTTTCTCCTTTATTTCTTCTGATAACATCAATGGTTTCGGGATTGGGTTTCCTTTGGGAATACCTATGCTATTCTGTGCGTTAGTATTTATTTCAAATCGCTACATCGTCGTTGAATCAATCAAAAATGAATCCTTTAAAATTTCAGAAAAAACTATTGGTAGTGGTAGCCGGAGAAGCCGGGATGTTCACTACATTTATCTGAACCTGGATGGCAAAACCGAACGGTTCACCGTTGGTGAAGCACAATTTCTCCTATTACAGGATTCCATCACCTGCAACTTGAAAAAAGGAGTTTTCGGATACTATTTCGTAGATAAAATCCGGGTAAAGCCATAAAATAAACATCCTGTTTTTCAAATAATTAAAAGTGCTACCTTTCCTTTAACTTAAAACTCCATTATGAAAACAGTGACTATTACCATCGCATTTACATCTCTTCTCGTTTCTTTATCTGCCTGCAAAAAAGATTATTCGTGCTACTGTGCAAATGGTTTTGGTGCAGAACCTGTTGTAGAAGGAGTTTATTCACCCACAAGTAAAAAGAAAGCGAAGAGCAACTGTGAAGCAAAATCCAATTCGGATCGAAACTGCTACGCCGTATCCAGCAAGTAACGCAAATTCTATTATCCGATAAAACTTCTTTCGTGTGATTCCTTCCTGGGTTTTCATTTTACTCGGAATAGCAGCCTTGTATTCCATTACCGTTTTTATTGTTCAGGTAATACGCTACTTCATTCGCAAAAAAACAGAACGGGAATTGCTGGATGATGATCTTGATACCGATTAATCGGAGAAAATCTATTTCGCGGAAGCTTTGTCCATTCCATAAGTATACACATTGTATGGGAGGATGAAACGGGCAATCCGCTGAGCAACAAAACTGCTTACAAAAACCGGAATAAAGAGCGCATATCCATTCGGAACCAAGCCGCAAACCAGAACCAATGTCGTGAACGGAGCAGAAATTGCGGAAGAAAGTGTAGCCGCCACACCAGCCAAAGCAAAATTGAGCGGAATCAACTCCGTATGGAAAAACTGATTGCAGATTAGCGCAAAAAAGACTCCCAAAATTGCTCCGACCACAATACTTGGTGCAAAAACACCGCCATCTCCACCAGCTCCCAAAGTGAGTGCTGCAACAAGCGGTTTCATTAACAGTAATAGGCCTAAAACGGCAAGAGAAACCGGTTCGTGATCAATTGCCTTCCCGATCACTTCAATCATTCCGTGGTAACTGTCTCCATACAGAAAAGGAAAACACAGAATAGCTGCTCCGACCAACAAAGCGCCCAGGTTCACCCGGATAAAATTATTGGGAATCCGTGCAAAAAACTCCTTGATTCGAATAACCAACACCGTAAAATAAACAGAGATTAATGCTCCGAACAAACTCAATAAAACAAAAAATGGTAAGGCTTTCCACGACCAATCATTAACCTGAAACGGCAATAAAGGTTTGCTGTCAATACTCAGAATAAAAATCCAGGAAACCAATGCCGCCGCACTGCAGCTAAGCAAAAGTGCTTTGTTTACTTTTCGGGCAATGACTTCCAGTGCAAACAACCATCCGGCAATCGGACTGCCGAATAATACTGCAACACCAGCAACAACTCCTGCGCTAATCAATTCGCGTTTATATATTTTTGCAGAAAAATCGCGTTTGTATGTTTCATTTCCAATCGTAGCCGTTGCCACAACGGTAGAAACCTCAATTCCGGTCGATCCGCCAAAGATTACAGTAAGAAACCCATTGAGAAAATGCGATGGAATCTTGAAGAAAGGCAAATGATCCTTACGCTGATCCAGAGTCTTGTAGATTTCAGTAATTCCCTTATTCTTTCGATTTTGAAAAAGGTATTTGCGCAGGAAATAAATTGCCGTAATTCCACAGGTCGGAAAAACAATGAACCAGATCAGATGGTGATGCGCGAAATTATAAAGCCTGTGTTGAGCTGCTTCCGTTGACCACTTCAATGCAAAGGCTAAAACACAGCACATTAAGGCTGTCAGCATCGAAATCATTACGAGTTTTACTTCATTGTACAGGATTATCTTCTTTCTCTCAGTCATCGATCACAAAAATACAAATCTTTATAACTCCCGCAGATTTCGCAAAGGTTCGCGGAATAGAGTTTCAAAAAGTCACCTGAATTTTTAATAGTCTACTCCCAAATTTCATTCAAACAAAAAAGGCACAGAAAATCTTCTGCGCCCTTTGTGCTCCTTTATGGAACAAATCATATTATCTGATCTCTCCGCCGGCTTCAAAGCCTTTTTCCGGAATCATGAAGCTCAGTTTTCCTTCTTCATTTTCTGCCATTAAGATCATTCCCTGAGATTCTACTCCACGGATTTTTCTCGGCGCAAGGTTCATTAAAACAGCAACCGTTTTTCCGATCACTTCTTCCGGAGCATAATGCTCGGCAATTCCCGAAACAATTGTTCTGGTATCAATTCCCGTATTTACAGTTAATTGCAGCAATTTATCTGCTTTCGGAACACGAATTGCATCCACGATCGTTCCCAAACGAATATCCATTTTCGTGAAATCGTCAAAAGATGTTTCTTCCTTTTGAGGCGGGAAATTCGTTTCTGCCGCCGGTTGCGACGCATGCAGGAATTCTACTTCCCGTGCTACAAATTCATCGTCAATCTTTTGGAACAAAATAGAAGGAGTATTTGTTTGATCTCCTGCTTTCAGCAAAATAGTTCCTGAGTGCTCCCAGGTTTGTGGTTCAATTCCAACAAATCCGCGAATTTTTGCAGCCGTTTCCGGCAAGAAAGGGTCCAAAACCAATCCCAGGTTTGCCGTGATCTGCAAAGCAATATTCATAACCGTCTCCACACGCTTCGGATCAGTTTTCACCAATTTCCACGGCTCATTGTCTGCCAGGTATTTATTTCCGATTCGAGCCAAAAGCAAGGCTTCTGCCTGCGCATCACGCAATTTATATTGGTAAACCAAATCTGCAATTCGCTGTGGAATCGCCTTCATTTCGTCCAGTACCAGCTGATCTTCCGTTGTTAAATCTCCACATGCAGGAACTGATCCTTCGTAGTATTTCTGCGTCAGCACCAAAGCACGATTCACGAAATTCCCCAAAATATCTGCCAGTTCATTATTCACTCGCGCCTGATATTCCTTCCAGGTAAATTCCGCATCCTTTGTTTCCGGAGCAATTGCCGTCAAAGTATACTTCAATTCGTCAATTTTATCCGGGTATCTTTCCAGGTATTCATGCAGCCAAACCGCCCAATTACGGGAAGTTGAAAATTTGTCACCTTCCAGATTCAGAAACTCGTAAGCCGGTACGTTGTCCGGTAAAATAAAGCCTCCGTGGTCTTTCAACAAGATCGGGAAAATGATCGCGTGGAAAACAATATTATCCTTTCCGATGAAATGCACCAATTTGCGTTCTTCATTGCACCAGTAGTCTTTCCAATCCTTCCCGTTGTCTAAAGCCCATTGTTTCGTTGCGGAAATATATCCGATCGGAGCATCCAACCAAACATACAATACTTTTCCATCTGCATTCGGAAGCGGAACAGGAACTCCCCAATCCAGATCACGGGTCATTGCGCGCGGACGCAAACCTCCGTCGATCCACGACAGACATTGTCCAATTACCTGATTTCTCCAGGCTTTCGGGTCGTGCTGTTGTTTTCCGTCCAGAATTCCTTCCTTGATCCACGGACGCAGCCACTCTTCGTGACGATCCATCGGCAAAAACCAGTGAGATGTGCTTTTCAAAACAGGTGTTTTTCCACTCAGAGTCGAAACCGGATTAATCAAATCCGTTGGGCTCAAAGCAGAACCACATTTCTCACATTGATCTCCGTAAGCTCCGCTGTTGCCGCAGTTCGGGCAATCTCCGGTAATATATCTGTCAGCTAAAAACTGCTGATATTCTTCGTCGTAATATTGTTCGGTTGTTTCCTCGATGAATTTTCCGTTTTTCTCCAACACCTTGAAGAAATCCTGAGCTGTTTCGACGTGAATCTGCGCAGAAGTACGATGGAAAATATCGAATGAAATTCCGAATTGCATGAATGAATCACCGATTATCTTGTTGTATTTGTCTACGATCTCGCGTGGAGTAATTCCTTCTTTTTTCGCACGCAAAGTAATGGCAGCGCCGTGTTCATCCGATCCACAAATGAAAGCAACGTCATGTCCGTTCGAGCGTAAAAAACGCACAAAAATATCAGCAGGAAGGTAGACACCGGCAACATGCCCTAAATGAAGGGGTCCGTTCGCATATGGGAGCGCTGCTGTTACAGTAAATTTCGATTTATTCATAAATACAAAATTAGGAAAAATATCCGCTCTCCTCCTTTTTGAGAATCTATCACGATAGAAGAGAGGAAATAAGGTAAGTAATTCCAATTCCCCTTTTGGAGCGGGATAAAGGAGGAGGATGTTTTACAGAATTGACAGCTTTATGAAGAATTTCGAAATATCATGAATCATTGCTATGTTTGTTACAAGAACCTTTATGTATAAAAATCCGGATCGCTATGAAACTATTCTATGCATTTCTAATTCCCGTGATTCTATGTTCTTGCTCGGAATCATATAAGTCACTGAAAACAAAATCATTCAACGAAAAGATTGCACACTTAACGGACATTAAAACACCCGAACAATTAATCAAACTTTATTACGACTATCCGGAAAGTGAAGGAATTCCCAAGTTGCTGCTCCAAACAAAAAATTTGGGAGAAAACAAATACGAAATCACTCTGATTCATGAGCATCTTGAAGACGATTCTCAATATGCTGTAAAATTTATAATGATTGCGAAAAAAACAAAGCAAACCTGGATCGTGGAAGAAATCAAGAAAAATTGGAAATGTCGTGAAGGCAGAGGTCACTCAAACTGGGGAACAACAATGTGTAATTAAAATTCAAGAACCATGCTCACATCCATCCATCCCAAACTTCCCATGCGGGACAAACAAACAACTTTAGAATTCTACCAAAAACTCGGTTTCGAAGCATTTGGAAACACCGATTTTGAAGACTACCTCATGGTGGAAAAAGGATCGATTCAAATTCATTTTTTCCTCTTCAAAGAGCTCGATCCCAAAGAAAATTACGGGCAGGTTTATATTCGTTCCAACGATATCGATGCGGATTATCAGGAGTTCTCAAACCGTCATGCGGCAGCAATTCACCCAAATGGCCATTTGGCAAACAGACCTTGGGGACAACGGGAGTTTTCTATTCTCGATCCGGATCACAATCTGCTTACTTTTGGGCAGCCTGAATAATTAAATGACCGAAAATGAAACAAAAATTCCCCATTCTAATCAGTCTGCTTTTACTCTTTGCTTGTAATCGTCCTACAGCTTCGCCAACAACCATTCACTTTGATGGTAAAACCTTCGAGCTTCCCATCCGTGTAGATCAAGCAAAAAAAACATTGGGGTTGATGTATTTGCCATATTACGGTTTTTGGGGTCATGCAACAACAGAAGCACCAGTTATCAAAACTCAATTGGAAGGATATCCCCAATTTATGGGAAGCGATAACGATTCGGAAGAAAGTTATTATGATCACTATTTTGTGGGAGTTTCATTCATGCAGCCCACGAAAATCTACCAAAATCAAAAAAGTGCGTTGGAACGCACCTATGGAAAGAAATTTATCCTGCAGAAAAACTATTCTTATTTGGAAACAAATGACGGATTGATTGTGGTTTTGAAAAATACTGCATTACGCAGTATGCCAAGTAAAAAATACATTGCCGTTTCATTTTACAAAGGGATTTCATTGGATGAATTGAACGAATATTTGAACTACGTAGAGATTTGACTTGAAGCAGATTACATCAGACAAACCAGCACGTTCGGGAAAAAAATCAAAAGCGCATAAATCTTTGAATCAGGGCTTTGCTTTCAAAAATGAGGTGAGGCCCTTGTTTTGTTTAGGGAGAATAAATGATAAAATTGTATCTTCGAAAAATCAAATTTGCTGCCAAAACAACCTTCTATGAAACATTTTTTTCTATTTCTGCTCATCCCGATTCTCTTAATCGCTTGTTCTTCACAATCTGAGCCACCACGTCTTAAAAACGTTAAACCTCTGAATATTCAGTTTTTTGAAACCTATAACAGATACGAAATCCAGGATTCCTGGAATGCTGCGAGTAAATGGTTTCATGAAAACGACACCTTTTCAAAGCAAAATAAAGCGTTATTGAAAGACGTAATCGGGTTGGAAAATTGGGTTAGTTTTCGGGGTGAAGGCGCCTTCGGGTATGTAGAGGAAGAAGATATACAATCAGTCAATTCCGTTCTGGATCATCCGGAAGTCAAAGCGATGTTTCCCAAAGATCTTCAGTTCATGTGGTCTTTCGGAGTAGAAGAAACCTTGAACTATAAAAAAATATACGCTTTGTATGCAGTTAAGGTTCCCAAAGATGGCCTGGCACGAATCGACGGAAGACACATTAAGGACGCGTTTGCAAGCATCTCCGATTATGATAAAAGACCAATTATCAATCTAACGATGACACAGGAAGGTTCTCACGATTGGAAACTCATGACCCGCGACAATATTGGTCGCTACATTGCGCTTACTCTGGATAAAAAAGTGTTTTCCTGCCCGAAAGTAATTGCGGAAATTTCTGGTGGGCAAACACAGATCAGCGGAAACTTTACCAAACAGCAAGCGGAGGAATTAGCTGCACAAATCAAAGCAGGAAGGAAGTATTGAAATGATCAACCCGATAAAATCCATTTTACTTGGCAGCCTGATTCTCTTTAGTTATCAGCTTAACAGTCAGATAAATGACATTTGGAATCCCATAGCTGTAAGAAGCAAATAACAAGAAAAACCGCTGATTTCAATTGAAAAAAACGAAAATTATAACTTCTTCTCAGAAATATGTTCGTTAGTTACATCCGTAAGGCAAAACGCTTAAACCGAATGAACTTTGATTCCTTTACGGGAAAACGTGTTTACTACTGCAAAGTAAAAAACACCATCTCGCTTGTAGTAAAAGTTCTCTTTCTGCTTGGATTTGTTGCTTTGAACCTATTTACAGCAAGTAAAAATGATCTTCAGATACTCATTCTGTTAAGCATTTTGGTTGGTCTGTTTCTACTTGATTCCATTTTTGAATCCATCGGAAGACTGTTACTGAAAAATCCCGTTTTCGTTTTAAAAGGAGAAGGTTTGTATTACATCCACACAAACGAATGGTATGATATCCGAAATTATGAATTCAGAGATGAGAATATCGGGAAGCACAATTACTACGAAACTTATTGCATGTTTGATGAAAAGGGAACCCGGATTCTGAAGGAGAAAAACTGGCATTTAAAAGATGAAGAAGTATTCAAATCTCATGTCAAATACAATCAGCGGATTTTAGAAAATAATCGCTAATTTCAATTGAAAAAACCGAAATCGATATGAATTTAAACCAGATTACCGTTCCTTCTTCAAACATCAAAAGATCCATTTCTTTTTACCAAACACTCGGTTTGAAACTAATTGTTGAATCTCCGCATTATGCCCGTTTTGTTTTACCGGAAGGAAATACCACTTTTTCCGTTCATCTGGTTGAAGAACTGCCAACAGGAAATGGTGTTTCGGTTTATTTTGAATGTGAAGATCTGGATGAAAAAGTAGAGCAGCTGATTCAAAAAGGAATTGTTTTTGGCCAGCTTCCCAAAGATCAAACCTGGTTGTGGCGGGAAGCTTATCTGAGAGATCCGGATGGAAATCAATTGATCCTTTTCTTTGCCGGGGAAAACAGGTTGAATCCACCGTGGAGGATTCAGGAATAGGATCAAAACGCCTGATTTCAAAGGACAAACGGATACAACTTGTTCCACCAATGCGGGATGTCCATTTGTAAAATAAACCCATTCTTTTCGATGAATCTTATACTCAAAAACCCCATTCAAAATCCCCGGAAAGACTTATTTTTGAAGCCATCGAAAGAACTCTATGAAAAAAATAATTATCTATTTCATTAGTGGGCTTGTTCTGCTCATTTCCGGAATTGTTATCACACAAATTGCAGATCATAAACACCTGGCGAAAGGGATGATTCTGATTTTTGCCGGTTTTATTATCAGCGGAGCTTTCGGTATTACTTTAATACAAGTCAGAAAACAACTATTTAAGAAAAATACGCCGGAAGATATCCTTGATCAGGATGAATCAATATGAAAATCACTCCATCTATTTTCTCTACCTTTAGGTAATGGAAACTCCACAGCATTTCACCCTCAAACAGGTCGCAGAGTCGATTCGCAAGACGATTGCCGAGCGTTATTCACGTACCTATTGGGTCACTGCCGAAATGCACAAATTGAACTTCACCCGGAAAGGCCATTGCTATCCGGAACTGGTTCAAAAGGAAGACGAATCCATTGTAGTGGAAATGCGCGGAACCATCTGGAAACAGAATTTTGAACGAATCCAGCAAAAGTTCCACGACATTGTAAAAGAACCCCTGCGTGACGGAATGGAATTGCTGTTTCACGTGAAAATTACCTATCACCCACTCTACAATATCGGGCTGGAAATCATCGATATCGACCCGAATTATACCTTGGGTGCGCTCCAAAAAGAACGGCAGCAAACACTCGAACGTCTGAACAAAGAAGGAATTCTGAACGCGAATCAACAGCTGGAAATGGCTTTGCTCCCCAAACGGCTTGCCATCATTTCGCAAGCTGACAGCAAAGGATATTCCGATTTTGTGACCTTGCTCAACGGGCATCCGAAACGCTATCATTTCAACACTTTTTTGTTTGAAGCGACGCTTCAGGGAGATGCGGCGATCAATTCCATTCAGGATCAGTTAAAACGAATTCAAAAGATCCGGCATCATTTTGATGCTGTTGTCATCATCCGCGGTGGCGGCGGTGAAATCGGAATGCATTGTTACAACAATTATGAACTGGCAAAGGCCATTGCCACTTTTCCGCTTCCTGTTTTAACCGGAATTGGTCATTCAACCAACCTCACAGTTTGCGAAATGATTGCTTTCCGGAACGGGATCACCCCTTCTGACATGGCTTATTTTCTCTTGAGCATTTTCGAAGAGCTGGACGCACCCTTGGATGAGTTCTTATTAAAACTTCCGCAGCAGATTCACCGCGTTTTTCAAGACAAGAAGAATCAATTTTCTCAACTTACACGGGCTTTCCAGCAAGAAGTTCAGAAAGCTTTAGCAGATGAAAAAAACACGTTTCTGAGCGCCGTTAAAGAGTTTGAGTTTCAGGTAAAACACAAAATGACTCATTCAAATCAAATCCTTTCAGAACTTCGTAATCAAATACGTTCTTCTTCCGGATACCTGTTGGAAACACATAGAAACAAGCAGCAAAACCTCATCAATTTGCTTCAAATTCACAGCAAAACGCTTTTAAACAGCGAACAACAAACCATAAAAAATCGCGAAGAATTGCTGATTCAGGCCTTTCCCCGTAAAATTCAACGGGAATCTGCGAAACTGGAGCAGGCAGAGCTTCACCTGAAATTACTCGACCCGATTACTGTACTCCAACGTGGTTATGCCATTGTTACAAACGAAAAAGGAGTTCTTTCGAAGAAAAATCAGGCAAAAGCAGGTGAAGAACTGAAAATTGTGACCGAAGCACAGGAATTGAAAGCGAAGGTGAAATGACGATTTTTTCTCTTTTCCCCCTTTGGAGGGAAGGAAAATCAAGACTGTTTCGTTTTTTTGATTCAATATCTTCCCTTTTATTTCAAAACACCTTGTCCTTTCTCATAATATTTGAGCTCATTCAGGTTCGAAAACACAGAATTGCACAAATTTTGAGAATCGATTTACTCTCAAATAATGAGCTGGAGCAAATCCTCCCCCTCTATCCCCCTCCAAAGGCACGGGAAACGCATCTAAACCGCTCGCGGTTTAGATGCAAGTAAAATCAAATAGAATGTTCATAGTAAAAGGTGAAATATACCCATTTGATATTCTTGTGTCATTTGGAGACGACAAGAGGAGAGTTCGTAAAAAGCTCTCAAAGATACTTCCTGATAAATCTGTAGTTAAGGAATTTAAGATACCTACTCTTTCATCAGGTAGAACAACAATGTTCTCTACCGGTCAAACTTTTTTATGGCTAAAAGAAAAGCCAACCTCAATTAATGGATTGGCTATTTTAAATCACGAAATCTTCCACTGCGTCTGTTTCATCTTAGAAAGAATAGGTATTACACATTCTAGCGACTCTGATGAAGCCTATGCATATTTCATACAGTATTTAACCGAAAAGATATATGATGAATTAAACATTACTTTTTCTTAGGCTTGTTTGGAGCTTGAGTTAATGCTGAAGCAGCAACACTCTTTACGGTCTTAGATGTTTTCGTATTAGATAGCAATTTACTAGCCTGAGTAGCTACTTTTTTAGATGTTTGCTCATTTTTACCTGATGTCTTTGCCATGATTCAATGTTTAATAGTGAGTCACTAAAATAATCAAATTCCTAATATCTTCTCTAAATAACTGGTTCCCCATCCTGCCTTCATCCTTTTGGACTTGATTCCAATCTTTACTGAATCTTCTCTTCTCAACATATCCATAGCAATCTTATTCAGCAACGAGAAATTCACAACCGAATTATGATCCTGCTTTCTTCCACGATCTTCAGAGAACGCCACATCAAGTACCCAGTGCAAACTATTTTCAATTCCCCAGTGAGATCTTATGACATTAGCGATATATTCTGCATTCGAGTTTAAACTGGATATGTAATACGCTGTTGATTTCTCCACCTTATCGGAAGAGATGTGAATTGACTCTGATTCCAGTTTGATAATACAGGAGAGATTAATCCATTGTTCGTGGTTTCTGATCAGTTCCGGGTAGTACAATACTGAAACAACTCTCTTCTCCTGGCGACCATGAGATTTATTGACTGATTCAGAAATAGAATGAGGCTCTCTATTATCAAACGAGTATTGAATGTCACGTACCATCTGGCGCCGGTTGTTTTTAATTTGCAGAACATAGTCGGCTCCATTATTCACAATCACTTCTGCAATGCTTGGTTGAGCACCAAGCGCGTCGATTGTAACGATGGATCCTTCAATGAATAAAGCATCGAGCAAGTCTGGTATTACTCTCAGTTCGCCACCTTTACTTTCAATTGCTTTCTGGCCCAATGTGACACCTCCATTCTTTGACCACGCACTTACAATGTGAATTGCAGATGTGGCACTTGTCTTAGCTCCACGGATTGATTTACCATCAATAGACACCACGTCTCCATTACTCTCAATTCCAATAGAACTTACCCACTTACGGAAACACTCCTCAAACTTATCCGGATCCAGAGCAGAGAAGAACCGGTTAAAAGTATCGTGTGATGGGATACCGTTCGGTAAATCTAGGTGTTTTCGGAACCAATCTATTTTCTCATTTCCAAATTCCTCTATTTCATTCCAAGTTTCTGCACCTCCTATTACCGCTGCCAGTGCTATAAACAAAATGCTTTCCAATGAATGAAGTTTCGTTCTATTCATGCGATGATCTTTTAAGTCCTTAAATGCATCACGGAAAGTCATAGTGGTGAGCTTTCCTGTAGAATCCTTCCGAAATAGCAATGTAACAAGAATGAATGCTAATGGAATTTGAGAATGATGAGTGGATTGTTATGTGTGCAGAATGGTTATAAATGTGGTAAATACTGAAAGCGTAACCAATTTGATTTTCTTACTTTTACAGCCAATTACATATAAGTAGGCGTAAGCCTTGTTTGTCTGATCGAAATATCGCCAATAATTCAAAGGACACAAACAGGATTCGCAGTTTTCCTCGACACATCATTGTGGGCGTGGGGCTGTTATCTTGTTCTGTCCTAAAGCGTTTGGCGACGCTTCGATCAGGTGAATGAGATCTTCGGTTCCACGCCCTGCTATTTTCAACTAATCACTCTTTTGGAACTGGAGAGCTTTTAACTTATGAAGCTTTCAATGAAAATTGCAGTGTCCTTCATAGCTGCTACTCTGTTTGGACTACTTTATGCTTATGAGAATCCGGATCACAAGTATTACGAATATTCTAATGGGAAGAGCCGGGAAATAAACTATGATGCCTATCAATTACGAAAGAAGGAAAACCAAAGATTCATAGAATATGGATATTCAACGCCTATTCGTAGAAGTGATACTATGAATATATGGAGGGTGCTTATTGTAGGTTCATTGTCATTCATTGGAATGATGCTTATTGTGAATCTATTTCAAAGTGTTGAGCACTATTTGAAAAAGAATAAAAGCACCTACAACAATGGATAGAAAACTGAAAAACTTGCTCATTACACTAGGGATAATAATCTTATTAATCATCATTGCTCCATTTATACTAAACAATCTATCTCGAAAGGATGCGAATATAGTAGCCAACAATTCATTATCTGGATTAATTAAAGGGGCATTTACAGTGTTATTAATCTTAGGTGTAGGCTTTATTTGGAGAAAAATTAAAAAGTAAATCTATAAACTAAAAAACACATGAAAAAACTAATCCTATCAATTTCACTGATGATTACATCAGTATCTTTTAGCCAAGATGTATTGGCGGTATTCAACACAATTGTAGATGTTGCTGGAGCTGGTTCCGGTGACAAGCAGGCAGCTATTGACTACTTTGAAAAAACTATAATTCCGTTATTCCCATTACGAAGTGATAAATACAGTAATACCTATAAATGGGATGTTACTGAGTGCAGAATATCTGATGACGGAGTAATGATTTTGCTTCCAAATAAAGAGAAGTTCGAGGAGATGAAAGATTTTCTTGCTGATGTGATGGAAGGACAACCGGAAGTTGGTAAAGATGGTGACTTAAAGACATACACGTATGATTATCTCCAACTGGGAGATGCAAGCAAAAGTAAATCGTTCTTGGATAGCGGAGTGAAATACTACATATTCAGCCCGTACCTTCAGAAAAAAGAGGAATAATACTATATTCGCTTCTCACTTTAATTCACTGAAACATGAAATTTCAAGATCAGAAATCCTACATTGAGCAAGCCAAAAATGACTTCAATGAACTATTTAAAATTGAAGCAGATGATAATTTAGAATTATTCATGAAGTATATGACCGATATCACGAATAGAGATTTAATACTGGAGTTCCAGTTGTTTCATAAATTCAAGGAGTCTAATCAATAATAACTACAGATATAGACTCAAGATCTCTTTGTAATTGAGATATTACAGACTTGGCATCCGAATACGTAAATCCTTTTAAAAGGGACATCATTTCGGATGCCTTTTCATTTCTACGTGCTTCCCGCTCCCTATATTTAGCAGCACTTTGTTCCTGTTCTTCTGTAAGTTTCATTTCATTCAATTTTAATTAATTAAACCATCGTTAGCGATGATTTAGATGCGTCTGCCGTGCTCCAAAGGGGGGAAGTCTGAATCCGCCAAAGCAATTAAATTATTTTTCCGTAAATTCGTTTGGTGAAAGAACAGCAACTGACATACGAGCAGGCATACGAAGAATTGCAGCAAATCATTGCGGACATTGAATCCGGAGAGATTTCTGTGGACCTGCTTTCGGAGAAAGTGAAGCGCGCTGCCGAGTTGATTCAGCTTTGTAAAAGCAAACTGACTTCGACCGAAAATGATGTTCAGAAGATTCTGGACGATTTAAAATCCGCAAACTAAGGATATACCGCAAATTCGGTATTGGGAGAACCGCCTTCTTCGACTAATTTTGTAGCTTCAGAGAATTTCAACAACAAATTGTTTCCCATGAAAACACTTGCGCAGATTCCATTGAATCAAAAAACGAAGATATTGGGTATCGTGGAAAGTGAGCTCAAACCAAAACTCCTGGAAATGGGGCTTTACGCAGGTAAAGAAGTTGAAGTGCTGTTTAAAGCTCCTTTTGGAGATCCGATCGCAGTAGATATTTCAGGATATGTTTTATCCATGAGGCTTTCCGAAGCGATTTTGATTGAAGTAGAATAGATGAAAAAAATTGCCCTCTTTGGAAATCCGAATACCGGAAAAAGTTCTCTTTTTAACCGGCTTACAGGTTTAAGACAACATGTCGGAAACTTTCCCGGCGTAACGGTAGACAAACATTCCGGTTATCTGACGGTTTCCGGTACAGAAATCGAAATCATTGACTTTCCGGGAACTTACAGCATCTATCCACGCAGTAAAGACGAAGAAGTTGTTTACTCCGTTATTTCAGATCGAACCAACAAAAATTTCCCCGAAAAAGTGGCTGTTGTATTAGACAGCACCAATCTGGAACGTAATCTTTTACTATTTACTCAGATTTACGACCTCGGTTTGCCAACCGCTTTGGTCCTGAATATGACGGATGTTGCTTCGCGAAATGGTTTTGAATTAAATACCGACCGATTGCAGGAAGCTTTCCCTGAGGCGCGGATCATTCGCACCAATGCACGAATCGGAACCGGACTTTCGGAATTAAAGGAATGGATGGCAGAAGAAGCCGTTTCCCGTGAAACATTCCAACCGAATTCCCTGATAGACAAAGAAGATCTGGCAGGTCAGATGCAAGATACAAACGAGCGCTTCGAGCGGATAAAAACACTTGTGTTCAATGTTGTAAAGAAGAAAAAACAGGAAGAATCCTTTTCAAATAAAATCGACAAATGGCTGGTTCATCCGGTATTCGGATACCTCATTTTTCTGGTTCTTCTAATGATCATTTTCCAGGTCGTTTTCACGCTTGCCTCCTACCCGATGGATTGGATCGATCTGGGAACTTCCTCTCTGGCTTCCTGGCTGGGAGAAATCATGCCTGAAGGAATTTTCACTTCACTCATCGTTGACGGAGTCATTCCCGGAATCGGTGGAGTATTGATCTTCATTCCTCAAATCGGATTGCTTTTCTTCATGCTTTCCATTTTGGAAGAAACCGGCTACATGGCACGCGTTGTTTTCATTACGGACAAATTGATGCGGCCTTTCGGCTTGAACGGAAAAAGCGTTGTTCCACTCCTTTCAAGCGCGGCTTGTGCTATTCCCGGAATTATGGCGACGCGAACGATCAGCTCGTGGCAAGAACGTTTGACAACCATTTTAGTCGCTCCTTTGATCAGTTGTTCTGCCCGTCTGCCGGTTTACACGCTTCTGATTTCTCTGGTCATTCCAAACAAACTCGTATTCAACTTTTTAAACCTCCAGGGCCTTGTTCTCTTCGGGCTTTACCTGCTTGGAATCGTTTCTGCTTTGCTTGTGGCATGGGTGATCAAACAATTTTTCAAAAAGAAGGAACTAAGTGTATTTCTACTGGAAATGCCTGCTTACAAAACTCCGCGTTGGGGAAATGTGGGGATTGAAGTCTTTGAAAAAGTGAAAATTTTCGTGTTCGATGCCGGGAAAATCATTTTGGCTATTTCCATTATTCTTTGGGCTCTGGCAAGTTTCGGTCCGGGAGACGACATGGAGAAATACGCGAAAGAAATCCCTGTTCCCCTTGCAAAAACAGAAGAAGCAATGGCCGAATACGAAACTCAGGTAGCTTCTACGAAGCTGGAACATTCTTACATGGGTCACATGGGGAAATTCATCGAACCGGTAATCGAACCTTTGGGTTATGACTGGAAAATGGGCATTTCCCTGCTCACTTCCTTTGCAGCACGCGAGGTTTTTGTGGGATCTTTAGCAACGATTTATTCTGTTCATGACGTGGACGATGATCCGACTCAATTGATGGACAAGCTGAAAGCTCAAAAACGCGCTGACGGCACAGCAACTTACACACTCGCAAGCGGGCTTTCTTTATTGGTTTTCTATGTGTTTGCGATGCAATGTATGGCTACTCTGGCGGTGGTAAAACGTGAAACAAAATCCTGGAAGTGGCCGATGGTTCAGCTTGGTTATATGGGCTTTTTGGCGTACCTTGGAGCATACATTACATACAATCTTTTCAAGTAATGCAAACGATTCTGGTCATATTGGCAATTCTTGGGGCAGGTTTCTATCTTGTTCGCAGGTTTGTATTGACCTCCAAACGCAAGAAACAGGCTGGTTGTGAGAAATGCGGGATGAAAGAGATTGAACTTTAAATCTCAATGCTTACTTTCACCTAAAAAATGCTCGTTTACATTCTCATTATTGCCCTTGTCCTGATTCTGATCATCGTTTTGTCGGTGGTTTTCAATAATCAATTGATCGGCGCACGCAATTTGGTGGAATCTTCTTTTGCCGACATGGATGTGCAATTGCTCAAACGCCACGAATTGATTCCAAAATTGGTTCAGATTGCCTCCGGTTATGCCAAACACGAAGCGGTATTATTGGAAGAACTGGCTCAAAAGCGCACCGGAATTTGGGATAAAACAGACGATTTCCCACAAATTCTGAATAAAATCAACCTCATCAAAGAAGCTTACCCGGATTTGAAAGCAGATCAAAGTTTTGAAAAACTGCTTCATCAAATTACAGAAACCGAAAATCACCTGCTTTACTCCCGCCAATTCTACAATGGTGCTGTGGAAGCATATAATTCCCTTCAGGAAAAAATTCCATATTCCTGGTTCGTTCAAAGAGGGAAACATATCAAACGCAATTATGTTCAAGCAAACTCACAACATCATGTTATTCCAAATACCGTCGGCTAAGCTTCTCCAATCCGTTTTTCTGGGACTATTCCTTCTTTTCGGGGTAAAGACACATGCTCAAGAGCAGGAAAATGAACGGATTATTTATTTTGATGCAACCTATCAGGTCAAGAAAAATTGCAGTATGCGTATCACGGAACGCATTACGATCTACTGTGATTTGGATCAAATCAATCATGGTATTTACCGCGATATTCCCTTAAGTTATGATTATCAGGGTGGAAGAACAAATGTGGATTTCAAGTTCATTTCCCTCAAGCGAGACGGAGAAACAGAGGATTATCACACTGAAAATATGGACAATGGAATCCGAACTTATTTCGGAAGCAAAGAAACAAGCTTATCCGTCGGGAAACACAGTTATGAGTTCACTTACGAGGTGAATCACGTCTTGCGTTTTTTGAATAACATGGATGAATTGTATTGGAACACCAACGGAAACGGCTGGGTATTTTCAGTAGATTCCTTACGTGCGACCGTGCAATTGCCTAAAGGAATTAAATTCAAACGATTTACGGCTTACACCGGAGAAAGCGGGGCATCCGGAAAAAATTTCTCCGTGACTCAGGTTTTGGATAATGAATTGGTTTATAAGACAACAGCTCCTTTAAACAGTTTTGAGGGATTGACCTTTGCTGCATCCTGGGATAAAAAACAACTGATTTACCCTACTGATTTTGAGAATTTCATCTATTGGATAAAAAGCCATGCTTTGTGGGTATTACTTGGTTTCATGGTCATCTTTTTGCTCATCCGAAATACCTGGTTGTGGTCGAAATACGGCCGTGATCCAAAACCCGGAACAATCATGCCGCAATATGACGCCCCGGAAGGGTTTTCACCCGCAGATGTTTATGCAGTAATGAATAGAGGAATCGTTACATCAACGGCTTTCACCGGACAAATTGCTTCATTAGGGGCGAAAGGTTGGATGAAAATCAAGCAAGAAAGTGTACACGGTGCAACGAAATTTACTTTTACGAAAACCGATAACCCAAAGCAAGATTTAACTTCTGCTGAAAACCAGGTATATCAGGCCTTTTTCTCTAATAAAGATTCTTTTTCTTTCTACGAAAACACTTTCAATGCGACCATAAAAAAGGGTATGGATGATTTGGAAACCAATATTACACAAAGTCATCAGGAAAAATACCGCACATTTAATTCGCGAATTAACGGAACACAATACCTGTTTCTGTTTCTTTTTATACTTACTGCATTTGGAATCAAACTATTATTTGGCGGTTCCTACATCATCATAGCAATTATGGCTGTTTTGGGGTTTGGGCTCACCATTCTTTTCGGTTATTTATTTGAGCAGCCTACTCCTGAAGGAAGAAAAATCATGGATCACATTCTTGGTTTGAAATTATTCATCGAATATGCGGATAAAAAACGCATTCAATTTAACAATCCTCCCGATTTGAATTTTGAGACATTCGAGCGGCTTCTACCCTTTGCCATTGTTTTGGGATTGGCCAAAGAATGGGAAGGTCAATTCAATCCTGTTGAATTGCAAACCGGTTATGGAATGGCTGGGTATTGGTACTTAGGAATGGGTATGTATGGATTCTCTCACTTCAATTCAAATTCTTTTTCTTCCGTAATCTCTTCATCTTCTATTCCACCAAGCTCTTCATCCGGAGGTTCTTTCTCCGGCGGAGGTGGATTTTCAGGTGGTGGTGGCGGAGGCGGCGGAGGTGGTGGCTGGTAAATCCGTCTTTTTACTTTTGCCGGAAAATGTAACGAATTCAAAATCCGGAGTTTGAAGTATACAAACCCAATTGTTCAAGCTTATGAAACCCTTTCGACTTCTGTTGGCAGCGATATGCTGCATACCCATTGCCAATGCTCAGATCAACTATCATTTACAGGTAGTAAATAATCAAAATCAGGCGGCAGGAAATCTCTCTGTGCGTTTTGTTGAAGCAACCACTTTCGAACGTATTGAAAAGAAAACCAATGCGGCAGGTATTCTCGATATGGTTTTCGACCATGGAGAACTCTGGATCGGATCGGTTGGTGATATGACGAACTGTTTGTGGGTTGAAGCCGGAGGCAAGGGAAACGCACGGAATCATTTAACATATGATCTCGAAGTCTGGGAACGGGAAAACCGGATTTTACCAGACAGATCTACCATTTCCTTCAAAAAAACACCTCAGAAAATTCCGTCCATGACTCCGCCAGATGCTTCTCACTGCGTCTTGAAAGTGGTCTTGAAAGACCGGGAAAACAAACCTCAGGCAAATATTCCGGTTAGTTTGACTTGTTTTAAACTGGCAGAACAGTTTACAGGAACGACCAACTCTCTGGGAGAATGTATTTTTATGGTTCCCAACAAAAACGATTATGAAATCGATGTGGCGGAGATTCCTTCCATGGACTGGGCCGATTTTGGGAACGAAGCCATTGCCCGAACAACATTCATCACGTATGAGAAAAAGGCATTCACCGAAACAAAAACCGGAAAATATACTGTTCAAACTATTCCGGCCGGAATCAAGCCAAGCAGCTCGCATGCACAAGTCAGCTTAACAATTCGCAAAAACGGTGAGACTATTGCTAATGAACCCGTTTATATAAAAACAGTTGGTGGATCCATTAAATACAAAGGGAAAACCGACGCACAGGGTAAAGTTGTTTTTATGCTTCCCCTGAAAACAAAATATGTGGTTGACTTTACCTTTCAGCGCGATGCTGAGGCATTTGATTTAAGCAGAATGAAAGGTTTCGCGACCATGAGCAAAACGATTCACTACACTCCTGATCCACGATTGGAAAACATCGAATCTTTTATTCCCCGCGTAAAAGATCTGGTGGCTTTGAATGTGAATGATTTCGTGACTGCTCAATATCCTTCAAGCGATAATGAAGTGGATCTGTTTCTAAAATGGGGAAACAAATTCAACGCTTCCTCCAAAGAGGCCGTTTTGGAAGTTGGTTTTAAAGTGAATGCCAAAAACAAAAAAGCGTACATTCCTAAAAACCTCTTCTTTGTGATCGACGTATCCGGTTCGATGTCGAATGAAAACAGATTGGAATTGCTGAAAAACACCTTGATTGAATTCATTGGTCGTTTGACTCCACAAGACCGCATCGGTATTGTTGCTTTCGATGACAATTTGTACAAGGTTCTACCTTCTCAGTTTGTAACGGATAAAGCTGCCATTTGTGATGTTATCCGCGCACTGCAGCCGCGCGAAGGAACGAACATTTCCATTGGTTTTGAGGAAGGACTCAAACAATTGGAAGCCAATAAAAAACCGAACATGGTGAATCGCCTGGTTTTATTATCGGACGGATATGGTGGCGACGAACCTGAGCTTTCCATCAATCTGGCAAAAAGCTATGCCACAAAAGGTTTGCAGATTTCAGCAATCGGAGTTGGTTATGATTACAACGCCGCTTTGCTGGAACAACTGGCAACTATTGGCGGAGGAACGATGCAGATGGCGGGCGACCCTTCTCATTACAGTCAGGCATTTCTCAAAACCTTTGACGGTGCAATTGATCCGATTGGAACAGATGTAAAACTGGAAATATTATTCAACGATCAGATTGTTTACCGCCAGTTATTGGGCTATGAAAATGCTAACGTAAATGCAGGAAAAGTCACTGTTGATATCGATCATTTATTTCCGGGCCTGCAAAAAATGGCTTTGGTGAAAATGGATATTATCAATTCTACTCCGGCAATCGAGCAGCAAAAAGTCGTTGCGCGCATGACTTACACGGATCCGGTGAGTAAAAAGCAAAAAGTGGTAGAGAAGGAACTGCATCCGGAATGGAGTACGGCAACCGGTTTGCTGGACATGACGCTGGATATGAACCACAAACGGATGATGGCGGTAGCGATTGTAAACCAGAGCATGAAATTAATGGCGGAAAGATTCGCTGCCGGAGATAAAGCGGGCGCAGAAAAGGCAGCCAACGGTGGAGTTGCACAAATTAAGAAATTGTTTCCGCAGGCCATCCCCGCTGATTTGAAAGGATTATTTGAAAAATTGCAGGAATATGTGAGCGTTTTCGAACAGTTGCGCGCGGAGCCTTAAAAAGGTGTTGTACGAGAATCATTGTGATTTTTATTTCCCACAGATGCACAGATAAATGCTCGCTTACCAGACTCACTGGAGCTACCAATATCTGCGCATCTGTGGGATTTCACTATGCTATAGTTTCCTTAAAATAACATCATTCAGCACCAACACATCCAAGGCTGATTCCTGAAACAAAGCAAGGGCTTGTTGCGGAGTTTCGACAATCGGCATTCCTTTCTTGTTGAAGCTGGTATTGAGCAGCACCCCGATTCCGGTTTCACGTTCGAAGGCCTGGATCAGTTCAAAGAACAATTTGTTCCACGTTTTATCGACTGTTTGAACGCGGGCGGTTCCGTTTACATGTGTCACATTCTGCAGTTGATCCGCATATTCCGGTTTGGTATGGTCTACCAAAATCATGTAGGGGCTTTTTCTTCCCGAACGGAAATAGCCTGAAGCAAGTTCAGGTAAAACAGCCGGAGCAAAGGGTCTGAAATCTTCCCGAAACTTGATGTTCGCATTGATATGATCTCCCAATCCTTTTATTCCGGGATGGGCCAGAATGCTGCGATGACCCAATGCTCTGGGACCAAATTCGCAGTGATCCTGAAACCAGCCGATGGTTTTTCCTTCGGCCAAAAACTGAGCGGTGATTTGAATTAATTCGTTCGAATCGCGTGTTTCCACTCTCCAATCTTCGGGGTAATCTTTCAAAGATGCTTCAATTTCTTCCGGTAAATATGCTTTTCCGAAACAAGTACTCTCCGTGTGCTTCACCTTCGGTTTTTTCAAGACTTCGAGCCAACCGTAATAGGCACAGCCCAAAGCCAGGCCATTATCTCCGGCAGCCGGTTCGATGTAGAAATTCTTTACCAAACCTTCATTTAGCAAAAAAGCGTTCGCTACAGCATTTAAAGCTACTCCGCCGCTATAAGACACATTTTTATGAGGAAAACGCTTTAAACGGTCTTTAAAACACATGAAAACGGCTTTTTCCACTTCTTTCTGTGCCCAAAATGCCACATCCGCGTAATACTGAAAGTTTTCTTTGAAAAACCGGTAATCTTTGGATGGCATTTTCAGTTCTTGTTTCCAGTCGTCTTTTACCAGCAAAGAGCCATTCCTGAATTCAAATGCTTCTTTTTCGATTTCACCGGATTTACCATAAGGAGCAAGTCCCATCAACTTGCCCACATCGTCCATATTTCCGAAGACATAGTGACTGATGGCAGCATAAAATCCGCCGATGGAATGTTTTGTGGTGGGTAATTTCAGTTCTTGTCCGGAAGCTTGTTCTATCGGGCTGAAATCTTTTAAAAGCGGTGTTAATTCTTGCCCGTCGAAATGATAGAAGCTGTCTTTTTCACAGTACATCTGACTTTGAGCCAACTCTTCGATATTTTCAGGAAAAACCGTTCCACGCGAAACATCGATGCATTGTTCATATGGACTTCCGCAACCGTCAATCACCATCACCACACCGTCCTCAAAATCACAGGTTCCGACCGCACTGTATGCATGCGCCAAATGGTGTGAAATCGTTATCAGGGGAAGATCCGGAAAATCGGCAAACAACCGTTTCCCGTGAAAACGGTCCCGATCCGGTGTTTCAAAATTGGCGCTTTGAACTACCAAATCGACATCTGCAAGCGTGATTCCTTCCGCATTCAGACAATACAGAATGGCATCCGTGTCGTTTCCTCCCTGATGTTTGATTCTCGTAATGCGTTCTTTTTCAATCGCAACGCAAACAACTCCGTCTTTCAAAAGAACAGCCGATCCGTTGTGTGAAAGTCCTGTTCCCAGAACATAGAGCGGTTTTGACATGAATAATGGTTTATGTGGTTTTAGTTAGTCTTCATCATCCTCGTCTTCCAACCACTCAAAAAAGGAGTCGAAATTGTCTCTGTCTTTACGGGAAGGCCGGCCGGTTCCATATTCACGATAAACGCTTTGAGCTTCCTGATAGGTTTTGAATTTTTCGAGTTCCAGCGGATCTGTGATATCAATCAGGTAATCTGCAACAAGCTTTGCACCTACTCTCCGATCCAGTAAATCCTTGATTTTATAGCTGAAAGTTGCATTGTTTTTTATGATTGAAACCGTATCTCCTATCTTCACTTCCTTGGAAGCTTTCACGGGAGCATTATTCAGTTTGATCTTATTCTTCTGAACCATTTCTGTGGCCAGGGTGCGCGTTTTTGCCAAACGTACGAACCACACATATTTATCAATTCGCAAGCTCATCACGTAGTTTTTTGGGTAAAGACGAAACTATTAAATCGTAAGAGTGTACGATCAACTCTTTTATCAGGGAATCATCCACTTGTCCGAGCAGTGAAACCGTATTCCAGTGTTTTTTACTCATGTGATATCCGGGCGTAATTCCGTCATAACGTTCACGCAGTTCAATAGCTCTTTCGGGATCACATTTGAGGTTAATTCCCGTTGGATCTTCCACGTCCACAAGCGCAAACATTTTTCCCTGAACCTTGATAACAAGTGTCCGCTTATCAAATGGAAAAGTTTCCGTAGCCCCCGGGAGCTGGAAACAGAAATGAATCAATTCGTCGAAATGCATGGCCGAAAGTTACAAATTTCGACGTTTCCGGTGCTGTTTCACGTGAAAATCCATTAAGATTCAGAATTAAAAATGCTAATTTCAAAATATGAACATTGAGACCATACAAATTATCATCGTCGTTTTTGTATTCTGCATCCTGATTTTAGGCTTGAGATCTTACAGAAAAGCAGCTCATCAGAAATGGAAAACTCCCTCAGAACCTTTTCCAAAGGAATGGAAATCTTTTCTGGAGCAGGAAGTTTTGTTCTACGATTCTTTAAACGAGGAAGAGCAAAGACGTTTTGAATATAAGGTTCAGGAATTTCTGCTCAATTGCCGGATTACGGGAGTCAAAACAGATGTGGAATTAAGCGATAAATTGCTCGTTGCTTCCAGTGCCATTATTCCGATTTTTGGTTTCGATTCCTGGAAATACACCAATATCCGCGAAGTGTTGCTTTATCCCAGAATGTTCAATGAGAACTTTGAATTCGAAGGGGATTCCGAACGCAGAATTTTGGGAATGGTCGGAAATCAAAGCATGGAAGGAATCATGATTTTGTCGAAGGAAGCTCTCCGGCTCGGTTTCAAAAACGAATCCGATAAGCAAAACACTGCCATTCATGAATTTGTGCATTTAATTGATAAGTCGGACGGTCAGATCGACGGTCTTCCCAAGTTGTTGATGGAACGTCAATATGCCATTCCGTGGATTGACTCCATGAACAAGGAAATTGACCGGATTTATGCCGGAAAATCGGACGTTAATCCTTATGGAGCAACGAACAAGGCTGAATTCTTTTCTGTGATCAGCGAATATTTTTTCGAGCGCCCGAAATTACTGGAAGAGAAACATCCGGAATTGTATGCTTTGCTTGAGAAAATCTTCAATCAAAAAATGGCTGACCGGAAACTGGTTAAGAACAGGCCGGTGATCGGGAGAAACGACCCATGTGTTTGTGATAGCGGCGAGAAGTTCAAGCATTGCTGCGGGAATGTGCATTATGCAAAAAGAAAATAATCTGACTAATTTTCAATTATCTGAGCAGTTTCTGTTAATTTGCAATATCTCGCATTACCTAAATCCATCGTGTTATGAGATTCCCTAAAAACTGTATTTGCCTCATTTGTTGGATGTTTACCTTTTTCGTAAACGGGCAGGAAAACAGTTCGCCTGATTTCGAGATACTTGAATACGGTCTTAAAAGAAATAATATTCATGAAAACGCAAAAGCGATTATTGCAGACCGATGGGGCATTTCTTTCAAAAGTGTTGCGAACTGTTTGATTTCGCCACAATTAAAAGATAGTGCAGACAGATCTAACAAGCGTACAGATTCTTTGATTTCACTAAAGTATGGAGAGAACTGGCATCAAATATTTGAAAAAGAAATCGAAGCAGAAGAGAAATTAGTAGAAAGACTCATCCAACGGATAAAAATGATGGATTGCATTTCCATCCTGGATTCAGCACTTGCAAAAGACAACAATGAGGTTTACTATCTGGTTTATCCCTATTCGAAATCACGGTCTGAAAAAAGATATGAGGTCTTCGTTTATGGATGGGGGACTATTGATAAAAAAACCGATTTCGTTTGCTATTACAAATTCAAATTGCATAAAAACAGAAAGAATATTGAGCTTATAACGGATAAACCAATGTTTCTTTTCGTCGAAGAAATCCCATGAAAGAAAACCTTGTTTCGGTATTAAAAATTAATTTCTCTTTATGAATACAAAATTGATACTCCTTTTACTCTTGACTTCATTTCATTCTGTGGCCCAGCAAGAAGTTCCGGAAGAAAAGCCCAAACGCGTGATGCTTCGCAAGAAAGTAGATGGAATGTGCACTCCGGCAAAGGATGTTTTTGAGCTTTACAACGGAAATGAGGGGGAGGTTGAACCAAGATGCTCTGTCAGCAAAGAAGAGTTGATCGAACAATTGAACAATGAGCTTTCCTTCCTGAAAAACAATCCGGATTTCAAGGGCAGGGGAATGGTGAGTGTTCTGATCAATTGTGAAGGAAAAGCGATCGGTTGGTCAGAGGTTGTTACGAAGAATAAGGAGTTGAATCAGGAAATTCTGACGTTTCTGATCAAACAAAATTTCGATTGGGAGCCGGGGTATTTTAAAGATGAGGCGATTGATTCGTTGTATAGTTTTAGTTATCAGGTTGTTCGTGGTGTTTTGAGGTTGAATTGAGGGCAGTCAGCTTGTGCGGATTCTTTCATTTTTTCGGCGAAAATGTCAAATTTAAATATTGCAAATTTGCCATATCGCAATATTGCGAACCGGTCGAAAACAGGGGATTTCAGAATGTAAAAAGTCTCATTTCCAATTATTTCGCAAACAATTTTAACAAAAAAACCCTTTTTTCAAATGATCTTTTTTCCTAAATTAAATAAGAAAGAAGTCACCATGGGAATAACAAAAATGCATCCGTATCCGGACCAAACACTGCAATTGGCCAGAATTGCCAAAGCTCTGGGACATCCTGCAAGAATTACGATGATGAAATACCTTTTCGAAAATCGGCGGGCTACCAATGACACTTTCCAATCGATTACAACTCTGGCACAGGCAACGGTTTCCAGGCATATTCAAGAACTAATCTATGCCGACCTCGTCTATTCAGACTACAAAGAATTCGAGGGAAACTACTATCTGAAAAACGAGGCAAGTCAATTGATTCAAATGCTGATAGAAGACGTGAAACACTGAAATTCATTCCGTACTTTTGCATTGTACAATTTCTTTAGAATGTCGGAAAAAATTCATTTCTGTAATGATTTATTTAATCGCGGACGCTTCGAAACATGTGAGGTAAAAGTAGGAATCACTCCAATCGGCGGTTCCAACCCAATCAGAATTCAGTCCATGACAACAACAGATACGATGGACACCCAGGGTTCTGTTGAACAATCGATCCGCATGATTGACGCAGGTTGTGAATTGGTACGTCTGACCGCTCCGTCAAAGAAAGAAGCTGAAAACCTCCGGGTCATCAAAAAAGAGCTCGTTAAACGCGGTTACAACACACCGCTGGTAGCAGATATCCATTTTACACCGAACGCAGCGGAAATAGCCGCAAAACTGATTGAAAAGGTACGCGTGAATCCGGGGAATTATGCCGACAAAAAGAAATTTGAAGAAATTGACTACACTGAAGAAAGCTATCAAGCCGAACTAGACCGCATCGAAGAGAAATTTACTCCTTTGGTTTTGCTTTGCAAAGAACAGGGAGCAGCTATGCGGATCGGAACAAATCACGGGTCACTTTCCGACCGGATTCTGAGCAGATACGGGGATACACCTGAAGGAATGGTTCAATCGGCTATGGAATTCATACATATTTGCCGCAAAAATGATTACCACGATCTGGTCATTTCGATGAAAGCAAGCAATACGCTCGTAATGGTTCAGGCCTATCGTCTGCTGGTTCAAACGATGAAAGAGCAGGGGATGAACTATCCTTTGCATCTCGGAGTAACGGAAGCCGGTGACGGGGAAGACGGAAGAATCAAATCTGCAGTCGGGATTGGTGCATTGTTGGAAGACGGGCTAGGGGACACTATTCGTGTTTCTTTGACAGAAGATCCCGAATTCGAAATTCCGGTAGCACAAAAACTACTTCAAAAGTTTGACACTATTTCAAATAAAGAACTAAATTTTTCATCCAAAATAAACTTTGACTTTTTCCATTATAACAAGCGAATTACAAATCCATTATTAAACATTGGCGGAAGTAATACTTCAATTGTTTTTGCAGATTTATCAAAAAAGAAAGAAATAGTTTCAACTAATTTTTTTGGTTTTGGATATTCCTATTCTGAGCAATTGGACAAATGGAATATTGCAGACCAGGCGGCAGACTATGTTTATATCGGAGACAAAACGATAGATTTTGAAATTCCGGGAACTATTCGCTTGATACAGAACTATGAAACCTGGAAAAAACACCAGAGACCGGATGCATACCCTCTTTGTTCGCTGCAAGAATATGCTCAAAACAAACCGGAAGAACTTGCATTTATTCAAGTGGATCTGGATCAAAATCCGGATGTATCCAAGCTCCCGACAAGCAATGTCGTTTATATCATAGAAAGTCAGGAGCAGCAAAAAACACAGTTAATCCGCAAATTTCAACACGAATTAGCGGAATTAAACAACAAGGTTCCAGTTATCATCAAATTGAATTACGAGATTTCTGATTTGGAAAAGCTGCAATTGTATGCAAGTTCTGATGCAGGAATCCATTTCGTTGATGGTTTTGGCGACGGAATCTGGATCACAGCACCACAACCCATCGTGGATCTGAACAGTTTGTCTTTCGGGATTCTCCAGGCTACCAGAACACGCATTTCAAAAACAGAATACATTTCGTGCCCTTCTTGCGGAAGAACGTTGTTTGATCTTCAGGAAACCACCGCAAAAATTCGTGAGCGGACTTCCCACCTGAAAGGACTCAAAATCGGCATTATGGGATGCATTGTAAACGGTCCGGGAGAAATGGCGGATGCAGATTACGGATACGTTGGAACAGGTCCTGGGAAAATCAATCTCTACAAAGAAAAAACCGTGGTAAAGAAAAATGTTTCGGAAAGTGAGGCTGTGGATGCCTTGATTGATCTGATTCGTGAAAACGGAGATTGGATTGAACCGAATAATTAAAAATCACCTTTTCATTTTTTGTACAAACCCTTATTCTTTTTTGTTTGCTCTTTATAAAAAAGCGAGGAGCGCAAAATTTCAATCCTGACATTGATTATTCTTTCATCTTCAAAAAACATTTCGTATGAAGTCGAAAAATCTCTAAATCGCCCGGAAAACCGGTAAAAAAGTTAAAAATTTCACTTGATTTGCGGGCAGATCGGCACACAAGCAAGGTGTTTCCCTTTCAAACACAGCAAACCGCTCTCAAAAGGGCTAAAAACACTATTTCTTGCGGAAAATATAGATCTGAGAACTCGACAAACCTTCCTTTGCTTTCATATTTGACAAAAATCCGATTCTCATCGCTTTCAGCAGAGATCCGCCCTTGTATTTTTCACTCAGCATCGAAACATAGTAACTGTCAAATTTCATAGGAAGCATTTTTTCAAATTTCAATCCTTTTGACTCAACTAACGGAATAAGTGATTTCGGGGAAAAGTGATACAGGTGACGTGGAACATCATAAGCCGCCCAGAATTCTTTGTAGTACTGAGCATCGAAAGAGGTATAATTTGGAACGGCAATAATTAAAACACCATCCTGATTTACCAAAGACGAAATCTTTTCCAGATCTTCCTGCAGGTTGTAAACATGTTCCAAAACATGCCACATGGTAATTGCATTGAATTTCTGGTTCAAATGATGGAGCAAATTCAAATCCTTCAGTTCAATTCCATTTTCAGACAAAGCAACTTTTCGTGCATCTTCATCCGGTTCCAAACCTAAAACATGAAAACCGGATTCTTTTGCTTTAGCTAAAAAGTGGCCGGTTCCTGCTCCGATATCCAAAAGATCTTTACCGGAAACTAACTCTTGCAACAAAGCTATTTTCTTCTTTAAGGTATAAGAACGAACTTTTGCATAAACGCGATTAACGATTCCTTTCTTAGTTGAACTGTGCGAAACATACTCTTCCGATTTATAGTAATCGCCGATTTTTTCCAGTGTTGGTCTCGGATTTGTGAACAGCAACTGACAGTTATCACAAAGATCCAGATTAAAGGATTCCTTTGAAAGAAAGTGATCTTTAACTGTCAAATACGTACTAAAAGATTGTGCTCCGCAAGAGGGGCAAGTTGATTGGTTTAAATGTTCCACGTGAAACTATCTTCCTAAATGAATTAATAAAACTGAAATATCGCTAGGGGAAACACCACTAACGCGGGATGCCTGACCAATTGTCACCGGACGAATCTTGCCCAACTTCTCTTTTGCTTCTGAAGAAAGTGATTTCAACAGGCCGTAATCCATTGTAGAAGGAATCGAAACCTCTTCCAAACGGGAAAGTTTAAGTGCTACTTCTTCTTCACGTGCAATATAACCCTCGTATTTCAACAAAATCTCAGCCTGCTCAACAGCATCTTCATGTTCCACGTGTAACTTATCAGCCAACTCGCGAACACTCTGACTCATTTCCAAAACATGTTCCATTGTAACATGCGGTCTTGTGAGTACGGAAGCTAATTTCACCTGCTGAGAAAGTGGAGAACTTCCTACCAAATCCAATACAGGATTCGCTACATCCGGACTAACTCCTTCTTTTCGCAAAGCCCCGATTAGTTCCTTCGCAGCATTTACTTTTCTATTTACACGATCCATTGCATCCTGATCCTGCAAACCTAGTTCAAAAGCCATTGGTGTTAAACGAACATCTGCATTATCCTGACGAAGTAAAATCCGGTATTCAGCACGCGAAGTAAACATACGATAAGGTTCCTGAGTTCCTTTCGTAATTAAATCATCGATCAAAACACCAATATACGCTTCGCTTCTGGTAAGAATAACCGGATCGCGCTCCTGAACCTTCAGTGCTGCATTAATTCCAGCCATCAATCCCTGGCAAGCTGCTTCCTCGTATCCGGTTGTACCGTTAATTTGTCCTGCGAAATACAATCCTTCAACCAACTTTGTTTCCAAAGTATGCTTTAGTTGAGTAGGAGGGAAGTAATCATACTCGATCGCATAACCGGGTCTGAACATTTTCGCTTCTTCAAAACCAGGAATCGAACGCAAAGCACGAAGCTGAACATCTTCCGGTAAACTGGTAGAAAACCCGTTTACATAGATTTCAACCGTATTCCAGCCTTCCGGCTCCACAAAAATCTGATGACGGTCTCTGTCTGCAAAACGATTGATCTTATCTTCAATACTCGGACAGTATCTTGGTCCACTACTTTTGATTGCACCATTAAACATTGGTGAGCGATCAAACCCCTCGCGTAATAAATCATGCGTCAGAGTAGAAGTGTAGGTGATGTGGCAAGCTCTTTGAATTTTCAAAGCTTCAGTATTCCCGTAGGAAAACTTGCTTGGGTTCTCGTCTCCATCCTGAATCTCCATTTTGGAGTAATCCAACGAACGGCCGTCGATTCTTGGAGGTGTTCCCGTCTTCATTCTTCCGGCTTCAAATCCCATTGCGATCAAATCCTCCGTAATTCCGGTAGCACCTTTCTCACCAATTCGCCCTCCGCCAAATTGCTTTTCACCCAAATGAATCAATCCGTTCAGGAATGTTCCATTCGTCAAAACAACCGACTTACCATATATTGACATTCCCATCGAAGTGCGAACGCCGACAACTTTTCCATTTTCAACGATCAAACCATTCGACATATCCTGCCAAAAGTCCACATTCGGATTTCGCTCCAAAAGCAAGCGCCATTCTTCAGCAAACTTCATGCGATCGTTTTGTGTTCGTGGCGACCACATTGCCGGTCCTTTCGAACGATTCAGCATTCGAAACTGGATCGCAGACAAATCCGAGACAATTCCGGATCCGCCACCCAACGCATCAATCTCACGAACGATTTGCCCTTTTGCAACTCCACCCATGGCAGGGTTGCAACTCATCTGAGCAATTGTATTCATATTCATTGTAACCAACAACACTGAACTCCCCAGTTTCGCTGCTGCATTAGCAGCCTCACAACCGGCATGTCCACCACCAACTACAATGACATCATAATTCTTCAACATACTATTTCATGTTTCACGTGGAACAAAATTACTACCATTCCACCCAAGCCTTCAAATGTTCCACGTGAAACTTACGTAACATTAACATTTCCCTGAGTGAATTTCCTTTTGATTTGTCGCAAACACAAACACCATTTTGCCGAACACCTCACGTTCCACGTGAAACAAATCAGCACAATGTGTTTAGTTTTTTAAGTGTTCCACGTGAAACTTTCGCAACAACAACATTTCATTTTCTTTCGAACGCATCAACTCTTCATCAGCCTCAGACTTGTCTTTATATCCGCACAAGTGTAACAAACCATGGATGCATACGCGATGCAATTCATCTTGAAACACCGAATCAAACTGATCCGCGTTATCGCGAACCCGGTCCACGCTGATAAACAAATCTCCGGAAACCAAATCCTCTTCGGTATAATCGAACGTGATGATATCTGTATAATAATCGTGTTGCAGATATTCCTTATTCATCTCCAACAAATGTTCATCCGAACAAAAGATCACAGACAAATCGCCCAACTGCTTCTTCTCAACAGCACAGACGTTGGTATACCATGCAAACAAAAATTCCGGGTTTACACCCGGAACTTCTTCTATATCTTCAAAAAAAACTTCTACCATTATTTATTAAAAAAAACGTTTACTTCATTTCCTGAATCATTGAAAGAAACTTCATCCGCCAGATTGCGCATCAGAAAAATTCCTCTTCCATTTTCCTTCTCAATGTTCTCAGGGGCGGTAGGATCGGGGAGATGTCCATGATCGAAACCCTTTCCTTCATCACAAATTCTAAAACCGAAACCATCACTTGTTTCATAAAACTCCAACTTCACTTCTTTAGAAGTATGCATTGCGTTTCCATGAATAATGGCATTGTTCACCGCTTCTGTTACCGCTATCAAAACATTGCCATACATATCTTCATCTATTCCAATAGTCTGACACGCTTTGTCAATCATAGATTCAACAACCGGCAAATTATTCAATTCTGAAGGAATGCTTAACGAATCAATTAAAGTAAACCCTTCTTTCATTCTATTCATTTAATGTTCTACGTTCACTAGAACTGATTGAAGTATTTACCTGCTTTGTCTTTGTAGTACTTCGTTAACAAAGGATCTACCGCACGCAACAACTCAACCTGTCCAAGCTTGTTACGCTTATACTCATCAAATCGAATAAGGTTACCATAATTGATGTTTTTTCCGGAAATCGATTCTCTTTTCTCTTCGAAGCCTCTTTCCTTCAATGCTTTTTCGCTTTCCAAAAGTCGTGTAAGAATATCTTGCTGACGACGAATCATGTCTGGAGAGAATTGTTTATTGATCAAATCCTTCTCCTGTTGTTCCAATTCCTTAATCAACGGATTCAATTGATTTCCCTTTCCTTGTCCGTCTTTATTCATCTCGTTTCGCAATTGCTCCAAACGCTGACGAATGGCAGTTTGCTGCGCGGCCATTTTCGCAATTTCTTTGTTCCCCAATCCCGGCATTCCCTGATTTCCTTGTCCGGGTTTGTCTCCCGGTTGTTTTCCTCCGGGGTTCGGACCTTTCTTCATTTGCTCCAATTGCTTCTTCAGCATTTCTTTCATATCACCTGATGACATCTGGCCACCACTTGGTTTCTGTCCGGCACCACCAGGATTATCACAAGAACCCGAACCTGGTTTTTGTTGATTTGCCTGCTGCTGTTGCTGCATCGCTTGCAAACTTTCATTCAACATCAGAGCCAGATTGTTGTAACTCGTCATCACATATTGCTGATGTTGCTGCAATCCTCTGCGGTTGTGTTCTCCGATTTCGTCCGTGATCAATCCGAAGTTTGATCTGATATCTTTCAATTCTTTGTCAATAAACGGAGCTATTTTCGTTTGTCTCTTTGCCAAAGCCATCAAACTATCTTCAACCAGTTTATTGTCGTCGATAATGCTTCGCTGCTTTCTTCCCAGTTTATTATAGTAAGGATCCATGTCTTTCACCTTTCCGAATTTGTTCATCACATATTCCTGATCGAAACTCAAAGACATCAAATTTTCCAACAGCAAACGAATCAAACTCATGTCTTCTTCGTTTTGTTTTTTGTTTGCAGCTTCCTGCTCGTTGTTCAGCTGATCGGAAAGTTCTTTCATTTTCTGCGCAGCGCTCTTCTGACTTTCTCCGGCTTTTCCTTTCTTCCCTTGATCCAGTTTACTCTTCGCATCATTCATTTCTTTGGAAATTTCCTGCTGCTCCTGTTCAAAAGAATCCAAAGGCATTGGTCTTTCCAATTCTTCGTTCAGCTTCTGAAGCTCCTGCATATCCTTCTTCAATTCATCGAACTCCTTGTTCAGTTCTTCCTGTTTCCTGGAAGCTTCTTTCTCATTCAGTTTTTCATTCTTAATATCTTTCTCCAATTGTTCCTGCTTCTCAGCCAATTGATCCAACTCTTTTTCCAAATCGTCAATCTTCTCATTCACCTGCAAACGCTTCAGCATTTCCATCGTACGATCCAATTGTTTCTTCATTTCATCACTTGATGCGTCCAGCTTTTGTGTTTCATTCTTCATTTGAAGCTGATCGTTTTTCTCCATCAATTTCTCCAAATCGTCCAACAACTTCTTCAATTCGTCATCCATGACTTCTTTCAAAAGCTCTTCAATCAACTCCTGCTGCTTCAACAATTCTTCGTCTTGTTCACTCAGTTTGTTCTTCTCCTGATTACTCGCATCCAATTTATCCTTGATTGATTGCAATTCTTCCTGAAGTGATTGCTGCTGTTGTTTCAACGATTGAACCTGCTCCATATTCTTAAAGTCACTTTTTGATTTATTCATCAGGGACTTTTGAAGCTTGTTTACATCTTTCTGAAATTGTTCTGTCTTCTTATAAACGTCTGTCAATGCATTCTTCAATTCTTTCTGAACTTCATCACGCTTGTCATTCAAATCCGTAAGCGTTGGCAATTCATAAACGAAGTTCTGAGAAGACGTGCTTTTAGATCCATTCACACCATCGTTGTCGTACACCAAAAAGTGATAAGAAATCTTGTCTTCCACACCAATGTTATCTCTGCTGAAATCAACAGCAAAGGAAAACTTGTCGTTAGTGGTAGCATATTTATCTACCAACATCTTACGCTTTAATTCACTTCCGTCTTTCTTTTTAATCGTGTACATGAAATACAAAGAAGTCAGACCATAATCATCCGAGATCAACCCTTCGAATAAGCGCACAGATGTTTTTACAGAATCCACACTTTCGGAAACCAGGATAGAAGGGAAGGCATCCTTGATTACATGAACCTGAATGTTTGAAGTATCCAACGCATTTAAATCCTTGTTCTTCAAAACGAAGTTCAGGTTTTCATCTTCCTTGAATGTGTTTTGAAATTCTCCGTTTCCACTTTCAAAACGCTTTGAAAATCCTTTTCCGAAAACTTTAAACCAGCTTACATTTCTCGCTTCAACAGTCCAATCCACTTTGGTTCCTTCTGGTAAATCCAAATCAGCAATATTCAATAAGCGTTCGTCTTTCTTCTTTAAATACTTCGGATAGTGCAATGTTGCAACCACCTTTCCCAAAGAAGAATTTCCCAAAACTTTTACCTGAAATTCTTTTGATTCAAATCCTTCACTCTCAAAGTGAAAGACCAAATCGGATTTCAAATTCTCAATAGGGAAGGAGAGTCTATTTTTTCGAACCTTATTCATTTTATAACGGCCCCGATTCGAAACCAGGAAAACGTGTTCCGGAACATACATTCCGGTAATATCTACTTCAACATTGTATGAACTTCCTTCCTTCAAGCGATCTTTTTTACCAACCAAATGAAAATCAAACGGAGCTTCCTGTGCCTTTGAAAAGTTCACCACATTCGATGATCCTTTGGTGATCCAACCCGGAGTGAAAATGGCTACAGCACCAAAAATCAAAACCACAGGAATTACATATTTCAAATATTTTCTGGAGTCCTCATATCGAACAGCTTCTTCAAACTTCACAGCCAACAGTTCATTCGATCGCTGTGAAACACTTGCACGAATCAATTCAAAACTTCTGTCATCTTCGTTTACGATTTCATTTAACTGAAGGGTATTCAACAAGCGATCGGAAACATTCGGGAAAAACGAACCGATGATACGAGCAGCCTGCGTACGGTTAATTCGCTTTCCAAACGAATACAAACGCATGAACGGAAGAACAAAATAACGAATCAGCAAATAGCCATTCGTTCCAATAAACAAAAGCAACAAGATCAATCGAACGGAACTTGGAAAACGACCAAAGTATTCCATCACGCTCACCGTTAGCCAGGAAGCCAACAAAAAGCCGATCACGATCAATACACCCTTTAGTATTTCACTCTTGTAATACTTCCGGATGAAGGCGTCTATTTGTTCAATTAAGCGATCAAAAGCTGACATAAAAACAATTCTTATAAGAATAACTTACTAAAGTAGAAAAGTTCATACAGAACATCTTCCTTAAATTCTAAGTGCCTGTACACTTTACTCTTAAAAAAGGTTAATCTTTCCCAATTTTCACCTTGGGTGATTTTGCAGAATCAGGTCATTATTTAATTACTTTTGCATAAAATTTACAAGCATGAGTTCGTCAAACGTACGCGTTCGTTTCGCACCGTCCCCAACAGGACCTTTACACATGGGAGGTGTTCGTACAGCACTTTACAATTATCTTTTCGCAAAACACAATAACGGAACCTTTATCATTCGTGTAGAGGATACCGATCAAACCCGCTTTGTACCCGGAGCTCAGGAATATATCATGGACTCTTTGAACTGGTGTGGAATTATTCCGGATGAAGGTCCGGGAATCGGTGGAGAATACGGTCCGTATGTTCAAAGTGAACGAAAAGAAATGTATCGTCCGTTTGCTGAGGAATTGGTTGTAAATGATAAAGCTTATTACGCATTTGATACTCCTGAAGAGTTGGAAGCTGTTCGTGAGCAGGCAAAACAAATGGGAATGCCTAACTGGCAGTACAACAGCGTGACGCGTACGAACCTGAAAAACTCGCTGACACTTCCTGCTGACGAAGTAAAACGTCGTTTGGATGCCGGGGAGCCGTATGTTATTCGTATCAAAATGCCTCGTAATCAAGATGTTCGCTTCGAAGATATTATCCGAGGATGGGTTGTCGTAAACACAAACAATCTGGATGACAAGGTGTTATTTAAAAGCGACGGAATGCCGACTTACCATTTGGCAAACATCGTTGATGATCATTTGATGAAAATCTCACATGTAATCCGCGGAGAAGAATGGTTGCCATCTGCACCGATGCATATTATGTTGTATCAGGCATTTGGTTGGGAAGCTCCTCAATTCGCTCACTTGCCTTTATTATTGCGTCCTGATGGAAACGGAAAACTTTCTAAAAGAGATGGAGACCGTTTAGGATTCCCTGTTTTCCCTGCAAACTGGACAACGGCTGAAGGTGAATTGTATTCCGGATATCGTGAAAACGGTTATTTCTCAGGAGCATTCATTAATATGCTTGCTTTCTTAGGATGGAACCCGGGAACAACACAGGAGATTTTCTCCATGGATGAATTGATTCAGGCATTTACTTTAGACAGAGTAGGAAAGGCCGGAGCAAAATTCGATCCGGACAAAACAAAATGGTTCCAACAACAATATTTGAAAAACACTCCTGAAAAAGAATTGGCGCATTTATTAAAAGAACAATTCAACTTAACGGATTCGGAAGAGCGTTTGGAAGCTTTCTGTAAATTAATGAAGGAACGCGCAACGTTTGTGAAGGATATGATGACTGAAGGTTCTTACCTGATCAACAAACCAGATTCATACGATGAGCAAGCTGTTTCTAAGAAATGGAAACCGGAATCTGCAGCATTGATGACTGAATGGAAAAACAAACTGGAAGCTCTTTCCGACTTCGATGCAAACAGCGTTGAAACGGCATTTAAAGCGTTTTTAGAAGAGAAATCCTTAGGGATCGGAGCTGTGCTTCCTTTGTTCCGTTTATTGGTTACAGGAGCAGGAATGGGGCCTTCTATGTTTGAAATTGCAGCTTATCTTGGAAAGGCTGAATGTTTGAACCGAATGAACGACGGATTGGCAAAACTAGGATGAAACACATTATAGAAGTAAACGGAATTAAGCTCTATGCATTTCACGGATGCCTCGAGGAGGAAGGAAAAATCGGTGGAAACTACGTTGTAGATGTTCACATGAAAACCGACTTTCAGCAGGCAGCTCAAAGCGATGAACTGAGTGAGACGATTGATTATGTTCATATCAATGCCATTGTGGAACAGGAAATGGCTATTCGTTCAAAATTGATCGAACATGTAGGTCAGCGAATTGTTTCACGCATTGAACAGGAAATCAAAGGCTTAATCGGTTCTCGGGTAAAAGTTACCAAGATCTGCCCTCCGATTAACGGAGATGTAGACAACGTCGCAATTATTATTGAGTCGGGAACTTGGTAGATTAAAGAAATATTTACTATTTTTGCCCCCACAATACGGTCTCGTGGCCGAGCGGTTAGGCACCGGTCTGCAAAACCGTGCACTCCGGTTCGAATCCGGACGAGACCTCTTAAAAGCTTCTGTTAATAACAGGAGCTTTTTTGTTTCTATCTATTAAGCAAAACGGAGCTCATGGTTCGTCTATATCCTTCAGAAATAATTTTCGAATCATTTACCGCAGTTTTCAATCGTAAATTTGCAATATCGCAATATTACGAACCGACCTCAAGTTCAAGATTAAATTAAAGTGCTTAATACACTGATTATCAATATATTTTCACTCAACAAACAACACTCCCCATTTTTAACAAAAGCTGCAAACAAAAAAAGCACCCGCCAAATAAATGACGAATGCTTCCTCTTTCACTTTGTTTCAGTTTACGTGTGTAATTATTAGCGTCTTATTAATTGGAACATCTGAATATCTCTAAAGCTTTTTTTGTCTTGCTGCTTACCTGTAACCACAGCTGCATACATTCCTTCAGGAGCTTCTTCTCCGGCTTTATTTCTTCCGTTCCAATGTTCATTCGGATCATTTGTCTCGAACATCAGGTTGTTGTGATCATCAAAAATGATTAATCTGAAATCCACAATGTTTTCAACTCTCACGAAATAAGTATCATTTTGACCGTCATTATTCGGTGTAAATGCATTCGGGAAATGAGTCACTTTTGTTTCCAAGTCAACAAATACAGGCTCATTTGTGTTTTCCGGATATTTCTTCGTGTTCTCGACTACTTTATTATCCGAAGTAGTTTTTGATATTCCGGATCCAGCCGGCGCAGGATTTGTTTTTTTATCTTCAGTTCCTGCTTTAGTAACAGGCTCAGCACCTTTCTTATCGTCTGATTTCGGTTCAATTTTCTTGTCTGCAGGAACCAGCATTTCATCCAGCTTCATGTCATAAACAAGCAAATCATTTTTAAGCTGATCTTCCTTGTTTGAAATGTTAGTTTCCTTGTTTTCAGCAGTTTTTTGCTTATCCGAATCTGCCGGAGTATTCAGATGAAGTGTTTGTTCATTGGAAGTATCTTCCGTTGCTGCCACTTTTACTGATTCTTTCTGAGTTGTCTTCTCTTTTTGATTGATTGACTCTTCACCGGAATTCAAAGCAATAACCGTTGTGACAACACCTACAGTTCCCACTGCAGCTGAGCCAATGATCCATTTCGTCAAAGCAGAAAGACCTTTCGTTGCAACAGCAGCTGTTGAAGCAACTCCTGCAGCGGCCATCTTCGCCTGAACACCAGCCCACAACTCCGGCCTTACCGCAGAGGTTTGGTTTTCAAAAGCTTTCGAAAACAGTTCTTGTATATTATCTTTTTCAATCACGTTCTAATAATTCTAGTTGAGTGCGTAGAAAAGCTCGTGCACGCGAGTATTGTGATTTGGAGGTATTCTCCGTTACTCCCAATGTATCTGCTATTTCTTTGTGTGAATAACCTTCTATTGCAAACATGTTAAAGACCACTCTGTATCCATCCGGCATGTCATTAATTAATTTCATTAACTGTGCCAAATCCATTCCATCAAATTGATGGTCTGTAAAAGATACTTTGTATTGAACTTCTTCAACCTGAACATCATCCAATAATTTCTTATTCTTCCGAATGGTATCCAAAGCCGTATTCACAATAATTCTTCGAATCCACCCTTCCAAAGATCCTTCCATTTTGAAATCCACGATCTTCTGAAAAACCTTTACAAAACCATCTTGTAAAACGTCTTCAGCTTCCTGGTTATTTCGCAGGTAACGCTGGCATACAGCCAACATTTTGGGGGCAAACTTATCAAACAACGCTCGCTGTGCTTTTGAATTTCCTTTGGCGCATTCATTTACCAATGTTAAATCTTCCATAGCACTTGCTGTATCAATAGACTCTAAACTACCAAAAAAGGTTGCATTAGTAGAATTTCTTCCAAATAAAAAATTAACTTTATTGCTACTTTAACACTCCATGAAATTACAGCTTGCCTTTTTGTTACTGAGTTCTTTTTCAGCAACATTCTCATACTCTCAAAAGATTTCGCTTACTCCAGGATCTTATTCAGCATACCTTCAATTAAACGAAACAACGCAGTTACCCGTTCATTTAACGGTAGAAAAAAAACAAAAAAGGATTCTTTTGGTTGTAAACAATGCCGAAGAACGAATCGAATTAACAAACGGAATCAACAAAGGAGATACCATCATTCTTCCTTTTCCAAGCTTTGATTCCGAGCTGCGCTTTATCACACATAAAAAGAAAGAAATCAGAGGTTTTTGGTTCAACTATAATAAAGGCGCAAATTACAAAATTCCATTTTTCGCTAATTTCAATCCAAAACCACGAAAAAAGGATGAAGTAACGGGAAATCTGAACGGAAAATGGGAAACTCATTTCTCTCCTGAATCCAAGGACGAAGAAGACGCTTTGGGAATTATCGCACAGGATCAGAATCACATTACAGGAACGTTCCGCACAGAAACCGGAGATTATCGTTTTCTGGAAGGTTATATTGACGGTTCCAAATTCTACTTATCTGCTTTTGACGGTTCTCATGCCTTCTTGTTAAACGGAACTTTGAAGGATCACAAAATACAGGGCTACTTCTATAGCGGAAAACATTATTCAACGGATTTCGCAGCAACCTATAATCCGGACTTTGAATTGAGAAATCCGGATTCCATCACTATTTTAAAACCGGATTCCAAAGAATTCAGCTTTAATCTGAAAACGGTTGAAGGAAAAGATTATCAGTTTCCGAACGAGCAAACGAAAGGAAAAGTAGTTATCGTTCAGATCATGGGAACCTGGTGTCCGAATTGTATGGATGAAACAAATTACTACAAAGAACTCTACGACAAATATCATTCAAAAGGATTGGAAATTATTTCAATCGGTTATGAAGCTACTGATTCATTTGAGGAACAAGCCAGAAAGATCCTGACATTGAAACAGCGCAAGAATCTCGATTTCACTTTTCTCGTAGGTGGAAAAGCTTCCAAAGGAATTGCTTCTGAGCATTTTCATATGCTGAACGAAGTGATCTCTTTCCCAACTTCTATTTACATCGGAAGAGATGGCGAAGTGAAGCGCATTCACACCGGATTCAACGGTCCGGGAACAGGAGAAGTTTACAATGAATACGTTAAGAAAACCAATGCTTTGATTGAATCCCTGCTTGGAATTAATTAATGGTTTACAGTAATTCTTTTCGCAGCATCTGAAAGATCCCAGGCAGTAAAGAATACCAATTTTGCTACTTTTTCCACTTTTGAGAAAATGATCTTTTCCACATCGTCCGTTGCCTGATGGTAATCTTCATGTACTCCGCTGAAATAGAAAATCACGGGAATACTGTGCTTTGCAAAATTGTAATGATCTGAGCGGTAGTAAAACTGATTCGGGTCTGATAAACTGTTGAATTTATAATCCAGTTTGATGCGTGTGTACTTCTCATTGGCTCTTTCATTGGCTTCATGAAGTCCGTCGCTCAGCATATTTGAACCAATGATGTAGATGTAATTTGTATCCTTATCGTGCGCAATATCATTTCGACCGATCATATCAATATTCAAATCAGCTACGGTGTTTCCCAACGGAATTACAGGATGTGAAGAGTAATAATCGGAACCAAGCAATCCTTTTTCTTCACCTGAAACCGGCATGATTAAAATCGATCTTTTCGGACCTTCACCGTTTTTCTTTGCTTCCATAAAAGCTTCTGCCAATTCCAATAAAGCAACTGTTCCGGTTCCGTCATCATCTGCTCCGTTGAAAACCAATCCGTTATCCACACCGATGTGATCGTAATGAGCTGTTATAATCACTACTTCTTTTGAAAGAACCGGATCGCTTCCTTCTATATATGCAAGCACATTCGAACTGGTCAATCTTTCTTCCTGTGTATTTAACACGGCATTTAATGTAAAGACCGGCTTCGAAAATTTCATCACCTTTCCTTTTCCGATTAAAAATCCGTTTGATTTCTTCTTTAAGGCTTCCAGTGACGATTCTTTTACAAACAGGATCGGAAACTCCTCTTTCTTCTTTTGATCTGCCAGAGTCATTGTTTTGGTTGTAACGTAATGCTCCAGGTATTCATATAAAGAATCATACTTATCGGAAACAAGAATAATTCCCTTTACATGTTTTGGCAATTCTTTTTTTAAGGCTGAAACTTCCTTGCGAACTTCCATGCTTCTTAAGTTATGAACCACGTAGCACGGCTTGTCATCAACTTTTGATAATTGTTCCGTACTGTAAACAGGTATGTTATCCAGATCAATCCGCGACTTGGAACCATAATAAATAAAGTCTGTTTTGAAATTCAGATTCAAATTACTTAAACTCATGGTTCCTCCGGGCGTACTTTCAATCACATCAAAGTGTTGTTCATAACTGTTCATTCCCGGAGCAAAGCCACAACCCAGCTTTTTGAAATAGTTTGTTAAAAACTCAGCTGTCATTTTCTGACCTTGTTTTCCGGTTTCTCTTCCTAAATAATCGTCTGAAGCAATAATGGACAGATTCTTTTTCAAATCTGCTTCATTAATATATGTACTGTATTTTTTAGCCAGATCGACTTCCTGGGAATGGGAAACAAGCAAAGTGCCCGAAAATAAAATGCTGAGGATTCTTTTCATACTTATTCAATTGAGTTCCGATAGCTATCGGAATGATAATTTAAAATTGAAAAGACACAACTTCTCAATGCTCCATTATCAATTTTACATTACTTACACATTGGAATTTTATCAATACGATTTTGGTGTCTTCCACCTTCAAAAGCAGTATTCCAGAAGATATCCACCATTTCAAGTGCTTCTTCTACGGAAACAAAACGAGCAGGCAACGTCAGAATATTGGCATCATTGTGTTCACGAGCCAATTGTGCAATTTCTTTTTTCCAGCAAAGTGCTCCTCTGATTCCCTGATGTTTATTCACAGTCATGTTAATACCGTTTCCACTTCCACAAATCACAATTCCTTTCGAACCTTCATTTGCTTCCACATGATCAGCAACCGGATGCCCGAAATCTGCATAATCAATACTTTCTTCACTGTAGCAACCGTAATCTTTTACCTGGTAACCCAATGATTCTAAATGTTTAATAACTTCTGATTTCAATTGAAATCCTGCGTGGTCCGCTCCGATTGGAATAATTTGAGACATATAAATAAACGTTTTGTCAAAGTTACACCTTATCAACAAATCGCACAATCAATTAACAATAAGAAAAAACGATTCAAATGAAACCCCTGATTTATAAGGGATTTTGAAAAGTAGTTATACACAGCTTTTGTGTTTTAATTGTCAATATCTGTTAAGAAAAATCAACAAGTATTTCTAGGATATCCCAACTATTTAGTCATATGTACAAGATTTTGGATTGAGCACCCAAAAGTTTGGTGTTTTTATCGCTATCTTATCACCATGTTAAACACATATTAACAGATGGAAACCAAACTATTTTATCCACATTAACAATTCTGCTCTATTTGTTCATATCTACATAAACTCTTGTGACAGAAGTTCAAAAGGGATGAATTCATTGTCAATAAATCGATCCAAATGACTCATAAGTTTAAAAAACGAATCATTGAAATGAAAGTTTTACACGAATTAACAGCCCTAATAGATATAGTAAAATTCTTTTTAAATAAATATTTTATTCTTTTTATTATCTCTTCCCCTTTTGAAGATGAATTTGCACAATTCATAGTTAAAGTTTATATTCGAATAGACGAACGAAAGTAATGCGTCTATGAAATAATTGTAAGAGATAATGATTAAATGGCAATTTTCATTACTTTTGAATCCAAAGCTGTAAAGAATGACGAAGGCTAATGTATTAGTTGTAGAAGATGAATTCATTGTTTCGAAGGATATCCAATCCAGTTTGAAAAAGCTTGGGTATCAGGTAATTGGTGCAGCGCCGTCAGGTGAAAAAGCACTTGAATTACTCGAGGCAAATCAGCCGGATATCGTTTTAATGGACATCATGTTGAAGGGCGAAATGAACGGTATTGAAACCGCAGAAATCGTCAGGAATCAATACTCTATTCCGGTCATTTACCTAACAGCATACGCCGACGAAGCAACCTTATCAAAAGCGAAAGTCACAGAACCTTACGGATATATTTTAAAGCCATTCAAAGAAATTGATCTGCATACTTCAATTGAAATGGCACTTTATAAGCATAAAAAGGAGCAAGAAGTTGAGCGTGAGCGCGATATGCTTTATTCTTTGGTTGAAAATAAAGAGAAAGATTCCCTCAATGAATTCATATTTGTGAAATCCAACAGCAAATTGGTGAAATTGAATATGCACGATATTTATTTCATTGAAGCGTTGAAAGACTACGTGGTTATCAACACGAATGAAACAAGATACACGATTCATTCAACCATGAAGGATATTGAAACAAAATTGGGAACAGATCAGTTTATCCGCGTACACCGTTCATTCATTGTTCGCTTGGATAAAATTGCTTCTATTGATTTCCCGAATCTACAGCTGGAAAACGATCGCAAACTAATCCCGATCGGTGGTTCGTACAGAGATGAACTGACCAACAGAATCAAGATGCTTTAATCAAAAAGCGTTACTATTTACATCTTTCAAGTCACCTTTCCCTCAATATTTTAGCAGTTATACATTTTATTTGAAAATGATTTGAAATAATTGCTTAGCATTGAGAAAAATAGGCTTATGAAAGGAATACTACTAATCCTGATATCAGCGGGTTCTTTTTTCACTGTTGCACAGAACTCCGAAAAGAAAATTTTACACGTCAAATTTGAAGATCAGTTAACCGTTTCTGCAAGATCCGGAAAGTTACTGATGGAAAATAATGCATATCCCAAATCGAATGCGTTGGAACAATATGGTCATTGGGAACCTTTCTACTCAATAGATCCGCAACTTTTAGATCAATATTACGAAAAAGCCAAACAGCGGCTGAAAAAGAACCTTTCAAATCCGAAAACCCTGTTTGAATTTCATGTAAATGAAGGAGTAGATCTTGAAACAGTTAAAAAAGAACTGAAGAGTCTTTCACATATCAAATATGTAAGTGTTCCGCCAAAATTGAGCACGCCGGCTGCGCCGAATTTTCAAACTACTCAGGTTTATCTGTTTGATCAGACACCGGGAATTCACGTACAGGAATTTTGGAATACATACAACAATCACGGAGCGGGAATAAAGATCTGTGATATCGAGTATCAATTCAATGCAAGCCATTCGGATTTGCCAACTGTGACAATTGTTGGTCCAACACCGGAAGATCCGGGATTCGGAAACAATCACGGAACAGCTGTTCTCGGAGAAATTGCTTCGTTGAATAATGGAACCGGGACAACAGGAATTGCTTATGAAAGTGAATTATATTTTGCGGGAGCTTATATCAATTTAAGTTATTATCTGGAAGAGGCTTTGATCAGCACTTTAACAGACTTGGGAAATGGAGACATCGTTTTGATCGAACAGCAGATCATGGCATTGGAGGGAACTCCGGAAGAAGGTTATGCACCGGTTGAATGGTATGAACCTTTTTATGATGCTATTCAGCTCATTTCCGGAAATGGAATTATTGTAGTGGAAGCTGCAGGAAACGGAAACCTGAATCTGGATAATCCGTTATTCAGTGTAGATAACGAAGGACATTATCCGTTCTTAGAGGAAAACTGGTCGGAAGCTATTATGGTTGGAGCAGGAGCGGTTGGTCAGGACGATACACCGCGTTCCAGATTGTGGTTCTCAAATTACGGAAGTCGTTTGGATGTTCAGGGAAATGGCGAAGGAGTTGTTACAACCGGCTACGGAACGGCTTATTCGAGTGAAGGAGAAGATTATTATTACAGCAATTCATTCGGTGGAACTTCCGGAGCTTCTCCAATTGTGGTAGGTGCTGTGGCTTTACTTCAATCACTTCACCAACAGCATACCGGAAACAGATTATCAGTGAATGATATCAGAAATTTATTGATTAATACCGGAAAACCGCAGATAGCAGGAGATTTTCCGGTTACAGAAAAAATCGGGCCACTGCCGAATGTTTTTGCTGCTGCAAACGAGATGATGGGAGAATTGGGAATAGAGGAATTTGAAAAGGACGGATTCAGTATTTATCCGAATCCGGTGAAAAGTTCATTTGATGTCTATGTTCCGAATAGATCGGTTGAGAAACTGAATCTGAGAGATCTTACAGGAAAAGAAACTCCGTTGGTGTATACCAAAACTCAAATGGGATTTGAAGCGTCGAATCTGAATCTGGCACCTGGAGTTTATTATTTATCATTAACATACACAGACGGAACCGTTGTTACAAAATCCGTTCAGATTACGGATTGATTGCTTATAGTTGGTAAACCTCGAAAAGCTGCCTGACTTCGGTTAGGCGGCTTTTTATTTTAAACCCTCTGATATCGGGCTTCTAAATGTTTTTAACGGTTATGAAACGGATAAGATGCTAAGCTTTGTGCTCTTCGTTTTTTTACCATTCAGAAAAAGAAATAACTCCTTGTTTTTATCGTTAAGTGAAATCACGATCTGCATAAATACTATTTTAGAATATGGAAAATCTGATCATTACAACGGAGAGAAGCCGGCTGGATCTGGAGTACATTACGGGATTTATTTCGCAAACTTACTGGGCAAAAGACAGAAGCCGGGAAACGATGCTTACCTGTATCGAAAATTCTCTCAACTTTGGTGTTTACCTCCATGAGAAACAAATCGGTTATGGGCGCGTGGTAACAGATTACGCACAATTCGCCTATATTATGGATGTATTTATTGATGAAAAACAAAGAGGGAAAGGCTATTCCAAAAAATTGATGGAATACATCCTGGAACACGAATCTTTGAGTCAGGTGAAAGTTTTGCGTTTGGCTACTTCCGATGCACACGAATTGTATCGTAAATTCGGATTCCGGGAATTGTCAAAACCCGAAAATATGATGGAGCTATTTCGCAGCAACGGATAAAGAAAACAATGAGCGACAACGATACAAAACGACTTTCGCGCCTGACGGCGATCATCACACAGCTGCAAACCAAACGGCTACTGACAGCCACAGAACTGGCCGAAAAATTTTCGGTGAGTATCCGGACGATCTACCGCGATATCCGGGCATTGGAACAAGCGGGAATTCCCATTTTTACCGAAGAAGGAAAAGGATATTCGTTGATGGACGGTTACAGGCTTCCGCCGGTGATGTTTACCGAAAAACAAGCCAACGCATTGATTGTTGCCGAGCAATTGGTTCTGAAAAACAAGGATGCATCCTTTGTTAAGGATTACTCGGAAGCCATTGAGAAGATCAAAGCAGTTCTGGGACATCCGATAAAAGTCAAAGCCGATTTGCTGGCGGGAAGAACCCGTTTCAGTCAGAACAGCGGCGGAGACAGAAACAGCAACAGTTTGTCGGATCTGCAGTTTGCGCTGACCAATTTCTGTGTCACGAAGATCGAATATACCAACGAAGCAGAAAATTCCACAAACCGGTTGGTGGAACCCTTTGCCCTTTTAAGCACACAGGAAAGCTGGCTGTTGGTTGCCTGGTGCCGCTTGCGCGGAGATTTCCGTTTTTTCAGACTCGACCGCATCAAGAGTCTCCATGTTCTCGGAGAAAAGTTCGAGCCGCATCAAATGACCCTGCAGGAATATTTCGACAGATATCATTGAAGTAGTTTTACCCCTGACATAAGGCTGTCACAACCCGGATTTAGCTTTGCATCATAAACAAATAAAAATGAATGTAATGATGAATCAATTGACAAATTTGAATTGGGTGAGTGTTTTGGTTGCTTTTGCAGCGTATTTCGTATTGGGGGCATTGTGGTTTACACTTTTCTTTGCGAAACAATACAAGATCTCTTTGGGAAAGGCAAACGAAGAATTGAACAATAAAGCTCCGATCTTTATTCTTGGTCCTGCACTTTGTGCTTTGGTAATTACAGTGGCAACTGCCATGTTATTTTACGCTCTGAACATCTCCACGTTCAACCAAGGTTTGGAGTTTTCTTTGCTTGTGGGCCTAGGATTTTTAGTTGCAAACACAATGAATATTGCGATTAACCCGAACATTCCGCGGCCGATCCATTACGGAATCATCAGCGGAGCATATCATTTAACGGGTATTCTCATTGTAAACAGTATTTTAGTTGCAATGAAATAAAAATACCGGTTTCGGAATGAAGATCAATGAACAGGAAATAGAAACATTTTATCCTACAAACCAAGAGGAATGGAGGCAATGGTTGATGGAAAATCATCAGTCAAAGCAATCAATCTGGCTTGTTTATTATAGAAAGAAATCCGAAAAACCGAGTATTTCCTGGAGCGATGCGGTGGATGAAGCCCTTTGTTTCGGATGGATCGACAGCACCAAAAAAACAATCGATGCGGAATGCTTCATCCAGTTTTTCAGCAAACGAAAACCAAAAAGCGGCTGGTCGAAAATCAACAAAGAAAAGGTCGACAAACTGATAGAGGCAAAACAAATGACCGCAGCCGGTTTGGATTGTATCGAAAAGGCGAAGCAAAATGGTTCCTGGACGGCTCTGGACGAGATAGAAACGTTAAAAATTCCGGATGACCTGGAAAAAGCACTTGAAAGACATTCCGGGGCGAAGGAATTTTTCCTAAGTTTAAGTAAGTCCGTCCGGAAAACCATGCTGCACTGGGTTACCTTCGCAAAACAAGCGGAAACGCGGGAAAGAAGAATCAATGAATTGGTAGAGTTTGCTGCCAAAGGAGAGAAACCGAAGCAGTTCAGGTGAAATTAAACCGCGGCAGAATTTTTTAATGGGGAAATGATGACAAACGATTATTTGAACAGCGTGCGAAAGCAATTTGAGTATTATAAACAGCTCGGAGACAAAACATTTTCGCAGCTTCAGGATGAATGCTTGTTTTGGAAATACAATGACGAAAGCAACAGCATCGCAGTTATTGTGAAACATCTTTGGGGAAATATGCTTTCCCGCTGGACGGATTTTCTGACAAGCGACGGCGAAAAAGAGTGGCGGGACCGCGATTCGGAATTTGAAGACACGATCAAAAGCCGGAAAGAGCTCGTTGATAAGTGGAATGAAGGCTGGAATTGCCTTTTTGAAGCACTGAATGCTTTAAAACCGGAAGATCTGGATAAAATGATCTACATCCGAAATCAGGGACATACCATCACCGAAGCCATAAACAGACAGTTGGCACACTATCCGTATCACATCGGTCAAATTGTTTTCCTTGGAAAAATGCTTTCCGAAAACGGGTGGTCTTCACTGTCCATTCCCAAAGGAAAATCTCAGGATTTTAATGCAGAGAAATTTTCCAAACCCAAGCAAACAGCCCATTTCACGGATGAATTTCTGAAGGATAAGGAAAAAAAGGAATGAGTTTATGGATTTTGGAATGAATGAGCATCTTTGAAGTATGAAAGCAAGAATTCTTTGTTTGCTGCTGTTACTGATAGCCTCATACCATTATGGTCAATCTGCAGATTCAGTAATCGTTTTTGATTTAAAAAAACATCACGCTTCGCTTTTCAATTCAAAAAAAGCCGATTCCACTTTTTGTCATTTCTATATCTCCGAAATGGCAGATACCGTTTATTTTTCAAGTTTGGATGGTGTTGTTTCCAGACAAACAACGACGCCAACAACATTTAAGTACTTTTTACAAAATGGTCTGGCAAATGGTGCTTTCAAAATCTTTTTTGATTTCCGCACTTATTCTTCATTGCTGGATGGAAAATTTGTAAAAGGTTCTTTAGCAGAAGGAACAGTGAAAGAACATTATAAAAGCGGAAGATTAAAACTAACCGGCCAGCTTTTGGAAGGACAGCGTTTTGGAATCTGGACCTGGTATTATGAAAACGGCCAGATGCAAAGACTCGTAACGTATGATATGGGAGAACCCATGGATGAACAGGAATTCAGAATAAAAGAACCGCATGCAAATGACAAATTGGGTGATACACTGTTGTTTTCATATCATTCCGGATACGATTGCAGTAAAACAATCGACTCAAAATCGATGAGAGGAGGTTGCGAAAGCTGGGAAAAAATAACATATGTCAAACGGAAGCAAGCGTATAAAATGAGATCCTTTGATATAAGATCCAGTTTTCGTGAGTGGAATGGAAGTTTTGGACCGAATCGGATTGCGGACAGCATGGAACGTCCGGCAGTTTTTCGAAACAGAAAATTACCTGCGAAAAAAATGGAGGATTTTTTGAGAGAAATCTGTTCCGTTTATTCGGACACTGTTTTTCGATATCGGATGGAAGATGTTCCGGAAAAATTCCTGAAAAAAAACGACTGGACGGAAGAAAACAGAGATTCCGCAGAAGTAGATTCTTTAATTCGGGAATCATTTAATTCAGTCGCGGTTTCTTCGGTTGTAAGTAAATTGAGCATTTCTTTTCGGTTGGGAGGGAAACAGTATGAACTGTATAAAGACCCGAACAACCCTTATTGGAGACTTTATTTATCGGAGGATGAAACAGGTGAACGAATCCAATTTATTTACTTTGCATTCGATGCTTTTCTATCAGGAGAATTTCCCCAAAATTTTTCCGGAAGAAGGACTTTGAATTGATAAAAAACCGATTGGAATGTTTTGGAAGAATAAAAAAAACACTTGCGAAATCTGTGGTAAAACACACGATGAATTACCGGCAATAGGTTTTGATGCGCCGATTTATTATCATGAATTATCGGATGACGAAAAGAGAGAAATGGTGGAAATTTCAGATGATTTTTGCGTTATTACCCATCCGGAGCAAACAGACCGGTTTATTCGAACCGTTTTGAGCATTCCGGTTATTGGCGGGTGCGAAGGGCTTGACTACGGAATATGGGTTTCTGTCAGTGAGAAAACATTTGATGAATACAAAGCGGATTTTAGAACAGACGCAGAACCGAAAACATATTTTGGAATGATCTGCAACGAATTGAATGATTACCGGGAAAGCACCCTCCATTTACATGTGAATATCGAAACACGAAACGACGGTTTTCGGTCGGAAATTATACCACATCAAACCGATCATCCTTTAATTTCGGATTGGGAAAACGGAATCACTTTAGAAGAAGCAAAACAAAGAGTTGGAAAACCTTTTTTAGCTTAAACCTTGATCAGAAAGAGGTGTAAACAAAATAAAAACGGATAACTTACCGAAGAACCAGAGAAAGTGAGGTGATAATTTTCCCACAGATGCACAGATTTCTTATGGCGCCTGGTAAGCGCCATTTAAGCGAGACCGGTAGGCGAGCAACTAATTTGTGCATCTGTGGAAAATACAGAGTGCCTGCCAGCAGGCATTTGAATGAACTGTTTTTTTGTTTTCAGAAGTCCTTTCTATAATTCACTCCTCAACCGAAACCAACTCCAGATCAATGGTGCGTTTTCTCGGACTCACTTCTGAAATCTTCACACGTACCGAATCTCCGAAATGGAAGGTTCTGCCGGTTTTCTGTCCCACAATCGTCATCGTCTTCTCATCGAAGGAATAACGATCTCCGGGAAGCCCCTGCAATGCAACCATTCCTTCACATGCATTTTCGTTCATGCGCACAAACAATCCGAATTCAGCCAAACCGGAAACAATTCCGTCAAACTCTTCACCGATTTTATCGTGAACAAACACCACCTGGAAGTATTTGTTGGATTCGCGTTCCGCTTCCGTTGCTTTGCGTTCAGTACGTGAAATGCGCTTGCAGATATCGTCCAGAACCTGATTGTATTTGTGCGGTTTGTTTTCCAGGCATTCCTGCAAAATGCGGTGAACCATCAAATCGGCGTACCGACGAATCGGTGAGGTAAAATGTCCGTAATATTCAAAAGCCAAACCGTAGTGACCGATATTATCTGTGTCGTAAGTGGCTTTCGCCATGCTTCGGATCGCCATTTGCTGAATGATGTTGTACTCGTTTTTCAAACGGATATCATTCAGTAATTTGTTAATACTTTCCGCCGCTTTTTCAGGGCTTGTGAATTCCAAAGAATAACCGAATTTATCCAAAAATAAACTGAATAATGCGATTTTCTCCGGATCCGGCTTGTCGTGAACACGGTAAACGAAAGGAACAGGATCTTTCCCTTTTTGTGGTTTCCCAACAAACATCGCTACGTGTTTATTCGCAAGAAGCATGAATTCTTCGATCAGCTGATGAGCATCTTTCGAAACCTTCACAACCACGTCAACCGGTTCTTTGTTTTCATCCAGTTTGAAACGAATCTCTTCCGAGTTGATCATCAAAGCACCCTTTTTAAATCGCTCTTTTCGATAGATTTTTGCGAGTTTATCCAAAAGATGCAATTCTTCTTTGTACGGACCTTCTGCTCCTTCCAAAATTTCCTGCGCATCTTCATAGGTGAAACGATGGTCAGAATGGATCACTGTTTTTCCGAACCACTCCTTGTAAATTTTCCCCTTTTCATCGATTTCGAAAACAGCTGAAAAAGTGAATTTATCCTCCTTCGGTCGAAGGGAACAAACCATATTCGAAAGCTGCTCCGGAAGCATCGGAATCACACGATCAACCAAATAAACAGAATTTCCGCGCTTAAGCGCTTCTTTGTCCATGGCAGAATCCGGTTTCACGTACTGACTTACGTCTGCAATGTGCACACCGATTTCGAGATGTCCGTTTTCCAGTTTTTGGATCGACAAAGCATCATCAAAATCCTTCGCATCGACGGGGTCAATGGTGAAAGTCAGAATATCACGGAAATCGCGTCGTTTGGCTACTTCTGCCGGATCCAGTTCCAAAGTCACCTGTTCTGCTTCGGTCATAACATCCGCTTCAAATTCGATCGGAATTCCCTGGCTGACCAAAATGGAAATCATTTCATTGTCGTGCAGCGAGTTTCCTCCCAAAGTCTGAATTACTTCTCCGAACGGAAATTCAGCAGATTTCGGCCAAACGGTGATTTTCACCAAAGCCTTATCCTTGTTTTTTGCTTTATTGAGTTTTTCAAACGGAATGTAGATTTTCACCCCCGTTTTGGTATTATCCGGAATCAGGAAAGCATGTTTGTCATACATATGAATTGTACCCACAAACTGAGTTCGTTCGCGGGAAATAACTTCCAGAATTCTTCCTTCCGGTCTGTTTCCGCTTTTTTTGGTAAGCGCAACCCGGACAATATCTCCGTGAATGGCTTGCCCGATATTATGAGGAGCAATGAAAATATCCGCTTGATTTTTCCCGAGATTTACGAATCCGGAACCGCGCTGAGTGAGTTCTAATTCTCCTTCAACGGTTTCCGTCTGATTGGAAAACTGATAGGTTTCGTGCCCGCTTTTACGGATAAATCCTTCTGTTTCCAATTCGCGTAATAAAGCCACCACCAATTTGCGCGACTCACTTTCATGAACATGCAATAAGGTGCAAACTTGTTTATAGTTTAAAAGCGAGTCCTGATGTTGTTCAAATAGCTTTCGAATAATGTGATACAGGCCGGTTTTTAGTTTTTTGGTTGATTTATCTTTTATTTTTTTTGGTTTTTTCTTACCCATTTTTTTCGTTGTGTTTAACAAAAGTACGAAATGACTTTCAAGGTTTTAGATTCTTTTATAAAACAAAAACAGGGAGGTCTTAATCCTCCCTGCTTCCGTCTTCGGCCATTCTGACCATTTTTGGTGTAAATCGTGCAAGAACATCTACCAGATCTTCCTGTGATTTCATGACTTCTTCGATGTTTTTGTAAGCCATCGGAGCTTCGTCCAGTCCGGCTCCGATTAAGGTTACTCCGTGCGTTTTCAGGATTTCTTTCAATTCGTCCCGTTGAACAGTTTTGAAAGCTTGTGTCCGGCTCATTTGTCGTCCTGCACCGTGCGAAGCGGATGCTAAGGATTCCGGTTTTCCTTTTCCCTTCACCAGGAATCCCGGCGCAGTCATACTTCCCGGAATAATTCCCAAAACGCCTTCTGCAGCCGGAGTTGCACCTTTTCTATGCACAATGTATTCTTCTCCGAAGTGAATTTCCTTCCATGCAAAATTATGATGGTTTTCAACCCGCTTTAAACAAGTCGCGCCAATGGCTTTGGTAATCCGGTCATGAATCACGTGATGACAGGCAGAAGCATAATCACCGGCCAGATTCATTGCCGCCCAGTATTCTTTTCCGTTGTCGGAGTTTAAATCCAGGTATGCCAGGTTCCGTGCTTCATCCGGCAATACACAGGATTCTTTCGCCACCTTGGTGTAATGTCCGGCAACGGTTGCTCCCAAACCTCTCGATCCGGAATGTGTCAGCAAAGCCAGATAGGTTCCTTTTGGAATATTGATGGATTCATCTTCCTGAAGAACTTCCAGCAATCCGAATTCTACGAAATGGTTTCCTCCGCCTGAAGTTCCCAATTGCGTATGTGCTTTATCCATCAGGGTTTTCAACATCGGAATCTGGTTGAATTCATCTCTTTCCAGAATGGCATGATCGGCTTTCATTCCTTTTGTCCAGGCGGCTCCGGCTCCGAATCGGGAATAAGCAATCAATTCTCTTTTCAATTGTGCCTCGTTCCCGAAGTAGAAATCTCCCGGAATATCGTAAATACTCAAACACATTCTACATCCGATGTCGACACCGACACCGTAAGGAATAATGGCATCTTTTGTAGCCAAAACGCCCCCGATCGGCAATCCATAACCTTGATGTGCATCGGGCATCAAAGCTCCGAAAGCGGTAACGGGCAATTTCATGGCAGTTTTCATTTGGTCAAAAGCACCTTTTTCAATCTGTGCTTCTCCATAAACTGCGAACGGCAATGCTTCTTCTCTCAAAGGAATCATATGCGCTTTTCTGGCTTCAATGGCAATCAATTCGTTGGCGGCGTCTGCCCATAATGCATGTTCCGCAAAATCAGCCGGAGTTTCCAACACCAATTTCACTTCTGCCAATAAATTTTCTAATCCGTTTCTTTTGGCGTTTTTCTTCAACACTTTCAATGCCTTTCCGAAAGCTTCGTTGGATGGAAACCCAATCTCAACTAAAACAGAACCGGTAATATTTCTCATGATTTCAAATTTAATCTTTTATAAAGCCGCCACACCAATCTGTCAGTAGCAGCTGTTAATCTCTGTTGACAGTACAGAGTCGATTCAGGTGGAATCAGATGTTATTTTGAGAATAAGGTTTTCAACTGATCAGAGACATTTGCTCCGGCATGAACCTGAATTCCGTCAATTTTATCGGCGATACGCTCCACAAATTCCATTTCTTTCAATTTGTATAACATGTCGTTTTCTTCCATCAATCGGGCTGTGTTTAACAAGTTTCGCGTGGTTGCAGTTTCCTCCCGACGCATGATCATGTTTGCCTGTGCTTGTTTTTCGGCAACCAACACCTTGTTCAAAATCTCTTTCACATCTCCCGGCAAAATGATGTCTTTTAATCCTCCGGTAATCAATTCCAAACCGATGTTTTCCAACAAAGCATTTGCCCGTTCCACCAATTGATTCGACAATTCTGTTTTTGTTTCCAACAACTGATCTAAGGTTTGTGCACCGATGATTTCACGGATTGCCAATTGAATGGCTGCATACATTTGAGTATAGTAGTTGGAATTTTCAACCACCGCCCGGTGAATATTGACCATTTTGTATTGACCGGAGAAATTCACACGAATCGATGTTTTGTCTTTGGTCAACAATTCCTGACCCTGAACTTCGATATTCAATGTTCGCAAATCAACTACTTTGAAGGTGAACACATTCGCATTCTTCCAGAAGTAATAGGTATCTGCAGTCAAAGTGTATTGATAAGCTCCGTTCACGAACACCACCAACTGATTTCCTTCCGGAACAACTACGCGGTGCACACGCTCAATCATAATCGAAGACTCCAACACCGCACGGTCAAAGTTTGTAATATTCGTAGTTGATGAGGTTTCGATCAACTCGTAGGAAATCGCCATCTCGGATTTCCAGAACAAGTAGGTTCCGACATTGTATGTTTCAATGATATTCTTACCTAAGAATCGCAACAATAACTGGTTCGAATCCACCTCGTAACGAGTCAGTAAGTTCGAAAACTCGCCGTTCTCTAACTCCGCAAACAAAGCAGCCTGAGCGTTGATTGCCGGTTGTGCAGAAATCACTTGAGCGGTTTTACCCCAGAACAAGTTGTGTGTTCCCGATTTCAAAACGTCCGTTAATTGTCCGTTTTTGTAAACTAATGCACGTTGGTTTTTTGTTACAGTTATTGTTTTCATATTTTTTGTTTTTAAGTTCATTTTTTAATAAAAGAAGCAACCGGCTTTCCGGACCGTTCAGCGGAACAAGGAAGTTGTTGATTGGAAAACATCTAATCACTTATAGGAATCAAAGTGTTGATGTTGTTCCGCACAAACCGTTCAAAGCTCTGGCTTCACATTCCGGTCAGTTATTTTGTACTGGACAAAATCTCCGACACGAAAGCGGGTTACTCCTTTTGGTTGTTGTTAAGCGTGTTTAAAAGACACGTGCTTGGGTTGGAAACCTAAGCGGACATTACTCTACCAACTGAGTTAAGTTATTTTTCAGATAACTGTCGGATTCGAACCGACGACCCATGTATCTGTACCCTATGTACAAGAAGAAACAGCATTCTTTGCAACTGGATACATTTCGACAGAGTCTGATGCACAATGTGGCGTATAAACCAACATCTCGTTTGCAAAGCGCGAATTTCCGTTATCAAACAATTTCAAAGAACGTTTTCTGTTTTGTTTGATGTGACAAAGATTTAGACACACTGCGCAGTTGAATTGCGCACATGAATATTTTTCAAAAAAATTGTTGTCTTCCTTTAAAAACAGGTATTTATGAATGGAATTTAGTTCACAATGAATAGAACAACGCAAATAGATTGCGTACATTATTTTCATCTTTGCACAGAAAAATGTAATTTTCAGCTATGCCGGTATCAAAACATGCGTTAATTCGCTATAAAACCATCGATAAATGTTTGCAAAACAGGTTTCGAAAATGGACTTTGGAAGATTTAGTGGAAGCTTGTGCAGACGCTTTGTATGAATATGAAGGAGTAGGAGGTGTTTCAAAACGAACGGTTCAGCTCGATCTGCAAAACATGCGCAGCGATAAATTGGGCTACAACGCACCGATCGTTGTGGTCGATAAACGTTATTACACTTACGAAGAGAAAGATTACAGCATTACGAACATTCCTTTAAGTGAAGGTGATCTGGGAACGATGAAAGAAGTGTTGAGCGTTTTGAAACAATTCAAAGGCTTCGGTTATTTCCGTGAAATGCAGGAAATGGTTTCGAAACTGGAAGGAAAAATTCTGGCTTCAAACAGTGAACAGCGCGAGATCATAGAATTGGAAACCAATCACCGCCTGCCGGGTTTGGAATGGATCGATCACCTGGTGAAAGCCATTCAGAAAAAAGTAGTACTCGACATTCACTATCAGAGTTTCAAGGCAAAAACACCCACGGTTATGCAGGTAAATCCATACAAATTGAAGGAATTCCGGAATCGTTGGTTTTTACTTTGTGCGACTCATAATCAGGAAAAGGAATTCATTCTGGCGCTCGACCGGATGAAATATGTTTACGAGAATTACCGCTTGCCTTATCAGGATGCTTTTTTCGATGTGGACAATTATTTCAAGCCGTGCATTGGTGTAACCCGCTCTTTAAAAGACAAACCCGAACCGGTGGTATTCCGGGTGAATAGCCGTCATGCGCCCTATGTTATTTCCAAACCGTTGCATGGATCACAGCAAACTCTGGAAGAAGACGAGCGCGGAGCAACACTTTCGCTGAATGTCATCCATAATTTTGAACTGGAAAAGGAATTTCTTTCGTTTGGCGAGGGCATTACCGTTTTGAGTCCGAAAAGATTGCGGAAATCCATCGAAAGACGCTTGCGGATCGGTTTGGAACATTATGAAAAAATAACTCAAAAGAACAACAAGAATCAGGGCAAAATGAATGACGAAACTGCAAATTTTGTTTCCTCCTAACTTAGATTGGTTATAAAATACAATTTATTGCAGTCAAGCTGTTTAATTCTAAGCTTAAAATGGTAACTTTGAGTGAAACAGAACAAAAAATTACAGCAATGAATAAGCGAATTGAAGCGGCGTTAAATGATCAAATTCAAAAGGAATCTTCTTCTTCTCAATATTATCTGGCAATGGCTTCCTGGGCTGAAAACAATGGGTTGAACGGGACGTCAAAATTTATGTATACGCATTCGGATGAAGAGCGTTTTCATATGTTGAAGCTGATTAAGTTTGTGAACGAACGTGGAGGAGTTGCAATCGTTCCTGCGGTTCCGCAACCACCTGTTGAATTTGATTCTTTGGAACGCGTTTTCGAATTGTTGTTGGAACACGAATTATTGGTTACTGAAAGTATCAACAGTGTAGTCGATATCTGTTTGCAGGAAAAAGATTATTCCACACACAATTTTTTACAATGGTATGTTTCCGAGCAATTGGAAGAAGAAGCATTGGCACGTGGAATTTTGGATAAATTACGCTTGATCGGTGGAGATAAAGGAGGACTTTATTTGTTTGACCGGGACATGGAAGCTTCAGCTGCTGCTGCAAGCAAAGCGGGAGCTGCAGAAAAGAAGGCTTAAACTCTGATAATGAAACCTTTCAGTAATTTGTTCGTTGAATAAACGAAATGAATACACGATGCTCGTTCGACTAATAGGAATTGGAGCTGTTGTTGCGTTTACTACTACTAGCGCGATAAGTCAAGTCTCATATCGTTTTAGAAATTTTTCTATTAACGATGGACTCTCACAGAGTTCGGTGACGACTATTGTCCAGGACGAAGTGGGAACTTTGTGGCTGGGAACGCAGGATGGATTGAATCGTTTTGACGGTCAGCAGTTTGAAGTCTACACTTCTGACGATACACCCGGCCTGGCGAGTTCCTATATTCATTGCGGTCTGAAAGACCAGTTCGGGGAATTGTGGTTCGGAACAGCCGACGGAATTTCAATTTACAATCCGAAAACGGAGAACTTCCGCTCATTACTGGCATCAGATGACAACAATCTTTCCATCGAAGGAATTTCGGAAGAATACAACGGAAATATTTGGGTGGGATCTTCCACTCATGGTTTGGCGAAATACGACCGGAAAACCAAAAAGATTTCCTTTTTAACGGGATCGATTCCTTCCAAGCGGATTCATTATATCAAATTCATTACCAAACAGGAATTGCTTGTTTCCTTTGAAGATGTGGGTGTTTACATCTACAATCTCAAAACGGAAAAATGGAAATCCTTAGCTCCGCCAAAGATCAAAAAAACCTGGCTGGTTTCGGATGTGGAATTGTTTTCCGAAAACAGCTACATCCTGTCAAGTAATGAAGGCTTGTGGTTGTTTGATGTCAAAACGCAAAAGCTTTTTCCTTTTCTGAAGTTCATCGGAGCAGATTACGGAATCGAAGAGTTTTCGGATGTTTATGTGAAATCTACGGCCGAGTTTTACATTGCAACGGTGAACAACGGATTGATCAGCGTGAACAGTTCCAATGACGGATACCGGATAACATTCAGCAAAAAAGATATTTTTCAGAAAAACGGAATCCTCTTCAATGAGCTGAACGAGTTGTTTTGTGACGGAAGCGGCACGATCTGGATCGGAACATTGCGCGGATTAAGCGGATTCAACCCGAAAAACGATGAATTTTTTGGAGTCGGCCCCACAGCCAATCTGAGTTTGGGACTGCCATCGGAAAGTGTTTGGGGCTTTGCGGAATCGCCGGATCATTCCAAAGTATTTATTGCTACGGACTTTGCTATTTCGGAATTGGATCGGAAAACCGGCCTTTTCCAACACTATTATATCTCCAAATCGGATGATTTTAATGAGAAGAGCATTGTCTCTGTTCATCTTCTGGATAAAGAACACCTGCTGGTTGGAGCCAATGACGGCTTGTATGAACTGGTGATTCAAAACGGAAAAGGAACCTTCAAAAAAATCAATTATAAAGGAATTACGAATCCGTCGAGTTTTCAGCGGGTCTATGAAATTACTCCCTACAAAAAGACACAGTTTTTTATTGCTACAAAAGGCGGAGTGCTCTTGTATGACAAAAAAAGCGGAAGTTTTACCCCTTTTGTCTACGATCCTCAAAAACCAAAAGCAAGTATCGGAGCCGGAGTGTGCAGAATTGCATACAAAGGATTAAACGGAGTTTATTACTTCGCAACCGGAGTTGGAGGAATCAACGTACTGAAAACGGATAAGAACGGCAAGGAGCAAATTGTTCCGTATGCACAAAACAAAGCCATTCTGAAAGCAAGCCGGGATGTCATCTCAAGCATCTATCAGGAAGATGAATCAACGCTTTGGCTGGGATCTTCCGGTTCCGGATTACTGAAATTGGATTTAAAGACAGGAAAGGTTACGGCATTTACACGCAAGCAAGGTTTACCCAACAATTTTGTTTACGGAATTCTTCCGGATCAAAAAGGAAATTTGTGGCTGAGCACCAATAAAGGACTTTGCAGATTCGATATTCTGCAGGAACGATGCACCAACTATTCGGAGGTGAATGGTTTGATGAGTAATGAATTCAATACCGGAGCTTATTTGCTTTCAGGAACCGGTGAAATGTATTTCGGAGGAATTGAGGGTTATAACTTCTTTAATCCGACTTCATTGCAGGAACGAAATGAAGAAGTTTATGTGAATTTTCTGAAGTTTCGCTTTGATGATCAATGGCTTCGTCCGGGAGATAAAGATGCGCCTTTTAAAGACGCATTTCCATACCAATCGGACATCAAACTGAAATACAATGAACGCAGCTTCACCATTCGTTTTGTTCCGACTGATCTGATCAACCGTGATCTGCTGCAGTTCAAATACGAATTGGAAGGCCTGGATGAAGGCTCCGTGTTTTTGGGCTCGTCCAGCGAAATTCACTTTACTTCTTTGACTCCCGGATCTTATGTATTGAAAGTATACGTTCGGAGAGTGGACGGAGATTGGGTGCAGGCGAGTACGCAAATGAGCATTGAAGTAGCCTCTCCTTTTTGGTGGAAATGGTGGTTTTGGGTGATTGTACTATTGGTTCTGACCATCGTGATCATTGTCTTTATCCGCTCCAGAATAGATTTGGCGCGCAGGGATCAGGTTCGTTTGGAAATGAAAATTGTGGAGAGAACGAAAGAGATCCGGGCTCAAAACATGAAAATCGAATCTCAGAAGAAAGTCATTGAGGAGGAGAAGAACAAAGTTGAAGAACAAAGAAGATTACTGCAGATAGAAAAAGACAAAACGGAAAAATTACTGAGAAACATTATTCCGGAATCGACCGCGGAAGAATTGAAAACGAAAGGCCGGGCATCTGCAAGGGCCTACAAAACGGTTTCGGTTTTATTTACGGATTTTGTTGGATTTACCAAAATTGCAGAAGGACTCAAGCCGACAGATTTGGTAAACAAACTGGATGTTTACTTTAGAAAGTTTGATGAAATCATTGTAAAGAATAACCTGGAAAAGATCAAAACGATCGGTGATGCATATATGTGTGCCGGTGGAGTTCCCGTTCGAAACAATACCAATCCGATTGATGCGGTTTTGGCTGCGCTCCAGATTCAGGATTATATCGCGGGATTGAAAAAAGAAGCTCTTGAAAACGGAACGGAATATTGGGAACTGCGTTTGGGAATCAATACCGGAGAAGTAACAGCCGGAGTTATCGGCTCGGAAAGATTGGCCTATGATATCTGGGGAGCAACGGTGAACCAGGCTCAGCGGATGGAGATGATGGGTGAACCGGGAAGGGTAACGATTTCTGGCTCGACGTTCAAACTGATAGAACCGTATTTTGAATGTACTTATCGCGGAAAAGTAAGAACCAAAAGCAAAGGCCTGATCGAAATGTTTACGGTAGAGCGGATCAAACCCGAACTATCTGTTGGCGGGGAAGGCTTGTATCCGAATGAACGCTTCCAGCAGATTGTCAACCTGCATTTATACAGCAGCATCAACTACTATAAAGCAGAACGCCACATCATGAAAGTGTTGGAGAAAGGTTTGTCGCCGATGCTGCATTATCATAGTATTGAACACACCAAAGACGTGGTGCGCGCCGTGGAACGTTATGCCTTATTGGAAGGAGTAACGGATGAAGGCTTGTTCCTCTTGAAATCTGCAGCAACGTATCACGATGCCGGATTTGTGGAAAACTACGAGAAAAACGAACCGATAGGAGCGCGAATGGCGGAGGAAATATTGCCGAAATACGGATATTCCGATCAGCACATTGCCCAGATCAAAGAACTCATTTTCGTGACTCAGATTCCACACAAACCGAAAAACAAACTGGAGCAAATCATTTGCGATGCAGATCTGGATTACCTGGGAAGAGACGATTTCCACGAAATTGCAGACCGACTGAGAAGAGAGCTGCGTGAGCATGGAAAGATAGAAGGTGACCGCCAGTGGGACAATATGCAGGTTGCGTTTTTGAATATGCATACCTATTTCACCCCAACAGCCATTGCAAGCCGACAAACCAAGAAAATGCAAAACCTGAAAGAAGTGGAAGAGCGTTTGTTGCGGGATGAGTATAAAGACTAATTCTTCAAAGAACTCCGGATTATTTTAAGAAATGAGCAAAGGATGACCCAGATTATGAACTTATTTAATATCTGCGTAATTCGCGAGATCTGTGGGAAACAATAATGTATCAATTAAATGCTCGCACAAGTCATAAAACAAAAAAGTCTGCAAACCTGCAGACTTTTCTTTTAAATATGTGTTTATCCTTTTAGCTGAATAATACGCTGCTTCCGTATTTCCCTGCTACCGGATTGACAATCAATGTCGGGATTTGAGCATCATTGGTTAAAATGTATTGCTCGTGGTTTGCCGTGATAACTCCAAGCATATTATTGCGATTCAGGTTCATGATAGCAATCAGATCCGCATCCAATGAAACGGCGTGCTTCACCACTTCTTTATCGAAACCGCTGGTAGGAACTACTTTCGTTGTTACATCAATGCCTCTTTCATGGAAAAAACGAACGGCAAATTGAATATTGGCTTTTACCTGATGACGCAAAAATTCGTCCGTTTCGTCTGGAGTAATCACGTGTACGCGGGATTTGAAATACGTTGCAATATTGGCAACATAAGCCAGTTTTTGTTTTGTTTCCTTGTTCAGATCCAAAGGAACCACAATATCATCATAACCTGTTTCCTTAATCGGTTTGTCCTGAACGACAATAAAAGGAACAGTTGAATGCGTAATTACTTTAAGAGCATAACTACCGGTGATGTGCTGCCAGCCTGTTTGCCCGTGAGTTCCCATGAAAATCAATTCCGCGTGGTTTTCAGAAGCGAAATCGCCGATATCATCAAAAATATTCCCAACACGGATATATGGAGTGATTTTTATCTGTTCCTTATGCTTTTCAACAACAGCCTTTAATTTTTCTTCTGCTTCACCTACAGCCTTTTCTTTAGCCACAACATGAAGGAGGAGAATCTCTGCACCGGTTATTTTTGCAGTATTAATAGCATGATTCAGAGCATTTTCCGCAACTGAGGTGAAATCATGTGGAACAATAATGGTCTTTTTTTCCATAAGGAGTTTTTCTGGGTTTTATATAGTAGTGCAAATGTAATCAAAGCTTTAGATGCATGAATCCATTTCTTCGTTCAATATTAAAAATAAGACGTTAATAAAACAATAAGTCGTTGTTTTTTCTCACTTTTGCTAGGATTAAGCTACTTTTGTGGCTACTAAAAAATGGAGAAAAGATGCCAATAATCGGGAAATTACTTAAAAAGACTACCGAGTTTTCTGCACGGAGAAATGCACTGAAAGGACTGGATTTCAAAGATCAGGTGAAAGTATTAAGTAAGCTCTTAAAGTTTGCTGAGGAAACAAAGTTTGGTTATCACTATAATTTTCAATCAATTCTTGAATCGGAAAATATGGTGGAGGATTTTCAAAAAGCAATCCCCATTCGCGATTACGATCAATTTTATCAAACTTGGCTGCATCGTTGTCTGGACGAAGAAGCGGATGTAATCTGGCCGGGAAAGATCAAGTATTTTGCACTTTCTTCAGGAACAACGGGTTCGCCGAGTAAACGCATTCCGGTAACCAAGCAAATGATCCGTTCTTTTCAACGAAATACCCTTAAACAATTCACCGCAACGGCAGACTTGAATTTGTCGGACGGGTTTTACCAAAAATCATTGATAGCCGTTGGAGGTTCATCCAAACCGGAAAAGAAAGGAAAACACTATGAAGGTGATTTGTCCGGAATTTTAAAGAAACACACTTCTGTTGTATTGCTTCCGCTCACCAAACCGGATGCAGAAACTGCTGCGATCAAGGATTGGAATCAAAAACTGGACCGCATGGTGGAAAAAGCACCGGAGTGGGATATCAGTACAGTGGCAGGAATTCCGAGTTGGTGCATCATGTTAATGGAACGCATCATCGAGAAGTACAAGGTGGATTCTATTCACGACATCTGGCCGAATTTGGAGTTGTACTTATCCGGAGGAGTTTATGTAGAACCTTATTTAAAGCGCTTTGAAAAAGTATGCGGAAAAAAGGTACACATCCTGAATACCTACCTGGCTTCGGAAGGATATTTTGCCTACCAGAAAAGAGCAGAAAGCAATGGAATGCAGTTGCTGCTTAAATCCGGAATTTTCTTCGAATTTGTACCATTCAACAGAGATAATTTTGATGAATACGGAAATCTGAAACCGGAGGCAAAAGCCTTAACGGTTGATGAGGTAACGTTGAAAGAGGATTACGCGCTGGTTATTTCTACCAATGCCGGTTTGTGGCGTTATCTGGTTGGAGATCTGGTGCAGTTTGTTGATCTGGAACGACGCGAAATCCGCATCAGCGGCCGGATTAAACAATATCTGAGTTTGGTTGGAGAACATTTATCTCTTGACAATATCAACATGGCGATCATGAAAGCCGGAGAGAAACTGAACATTGCCATCCCGGAATTCTGCCTGTATGCAAACACGGAAGAACAAAGACATTATTGGTGTTTTGGATCTGAGAAGCAGCTGGACAGCGATTTGGTGATGAAAACGGTGGATGACTTCTTATGTGAATTGAACGATGATTACGCATCCGTTAGAAAATACAACACCTTGAAATCACCTGTTTCCTATCAAACGAGTGTGAACAATTTCTACAAGTTCATGGAAGAAAAAGGAAAGCTGGGTTCTCAGAATAAATTCCCGCGGGTAATGAACGAACATCAGGCGCAGGAGTGGAGATTGTTCCTGAATTTGTAAAAACCAGGAGTTTCGGAGGGTAAAACCAGTGCGGACCAGAAGGTTTGATCGGAAGGATTTATTTGGCTTAGAACATTCTGAAAGCCCTGAAAACAGGGAGATGTCGTAATATTGGGAAATTACTTTCGGACCTGACGAAGAACCCTGATTCGGGAATTATTCGATCATTCCCTTTTTCAATTCCCGCTCGCGTTGTTTGGCCTTGTAGATCGCATTGGCAATCACAACCAGAATAATCATGGCTGAACCAGCGTAGAAATTTCCATTCAATAACTCGTCTTCGTGCAAGATCGGAATCGCCAGAAGAATGGTGTAAACCGGTTCCAGATTGATACTCAATGAAACCGTAAAAGCTCCCAAACGCTTCATCACTTCAATGGTTGCAATGAAAGCGAAAGAAGTACAGCAAATTCCCAAAAACAACAACCACCCGAAATCGCTCGCTGTCATTTGAAAAAGGCCGGAGTCTAGCTTTCCGTTGTACCAAAGCATTCCGGAAATAAACACCAAACCGATTCCCATTTCGTGCAAAGTAATGGCAGAGGACGGAACTTCTTCAGCCAGTTTTGCATTGAAAACGGAGAAAAGAGCAGCTAAAAGTGCCGCCAGCAAACCGATTCCCAAAGCAAGGTATTGTTCTTCATTGAAATTATCGGACACAAAATAAATTCCGAAAATAACCAGTAAACCGAAGAGAAATTCCACCGGAGAAAAGCGCTTTTTGAAAATCAGCGGCTCGAGCCACGTGACGTGCAAAGTCGTTGTGGATAAGCACAAAATTCCCAATGAAGCAGTAGATAATTTGATAGACGTATAAAACCCGATCCAGTGCAAAGCCACCAGAATTCCTACTCCGAAAACTTTAAGCATTGTTTTCCGGTTGTGGATCCGCATGGGCATTTTCAGAAAGTACAATCCGATCAACAGGGAAACGAAAGCAATCAGGATGCGGTGCCAAACGATGTACTGCGCATCAATGTGAATTAATTTTCCCAAAATACCGGTAAAACCCCACATGAAGATCACGAGATGAAGCAAAATATGGTACCGGAATTTTTGAAGCATACTGCAAAGTTAGGGGTAATTTAGAGCTTTGCTTTGTTTCGGCAAATAATTTCTCAGAGAATTTTGAATTCGGCAGATTGAACGCGATTTCGGAGATCATTTAAATGTTTTGCGGGAAGTTCCATCCAGTGAAAAACGGAATGTTTCCTGAACGGATTTTCTGCACCCGCGGAAACTGCGAAAGGAAGAGGTAATGGTGGAATTGACGGTAAGTTTGTTTCCTTTCGAATTGTAAATCAGCAGATTATTCACACAATAATTGCTTTTACTACTTTGAGCTGCAATCCAATCGGCGTCAACCACTAGTTGCTGCTGCTTATCAATGGTGAAATGATACAGCCGAAAAGTCTGCTGATCGCTCAGACACTCTATAATTGAACAGTAAAAAACAGCGTCCGAATCCTTGTAATCAAAAAAGTAGTACCGGTCATCGGGTGAAAAGCAGAAAATAATCCGATCATTTCCGGAGATGTTTACAACACGTTTATCGAACCACTTTTTGAAGAAAGAGCTGTTGATCCGCTTCAATTTTTGAGAAAAAACGCGGCTCAGATTGTAGCGCGATTTTCTGGCCTTACTATTTCGGATAATGTAATTAATTGGAAAAGAATTGGTTGTTCGGGAAGTTTTTTCTTTTTGAAAAGAAGCAATTTGCCGGAAGTTATTTTCGCCTTTATTTGTAAGCGGATTGGTACAGGAAAAGAGGAAAAACAGGAGTGTGAAAATGGATTTTCGGGAACTCATTTTGATTGGGAGCAGATTCTCTTTCATTCGCTTCATTTTTGATGTTCCACCCACCAATTTGGGCTTGAGATACAGGGAACGGGTTAAATAATGTTGAAATAAAGATACAAAATTTACATAAGTGAGAATCATCTGTAAACAATCATACACAACAAAGTGCAGAATTTTACCCCATGGTACATCGAGGTGAGATAGTCGAAAGAGTTGTTCGTGAGAGCGGAATCCCGCTTACTAAGGTGGCAAAGAAAATGGGAAAAAGCCGCCGGTGGATTTATAATGTATTTGAAATCCCTGATTTATCGCTTGAACTTATTCTCGAATTCGGGAAAATACTGCATCACGATTTCTCGGATGAAATTCCACAGATTGCAAGCCGAAGATCCATTGTCAATGAAGAAGCTGCTCCTTACGGCGAAAACAGCCTCGAATATTGGAAGAGCAAATATTACGGACTTTTGGAAGAATACAACGAGTTGCTGAAGAAAGATACGAAAGAAAAATAATTCGTTGTCAATAACTGTCTGCTGATTCTGAATAATTGGATTTATCTTTTTCAATTATTCCCTACCTTTGTTCTAAATCTTTGTTTATGTCACACATCATCACACTGAGCGATTTTATTATGGAACGTCAAGCGGAATTTCCAGGTTCTTCCGGGGAGTTATCGCGAATCTTAAATGATATTTCAATTGCTTCTAAAATCGTAGCCAGAGATGTCCGCAGAGCCGGCCTTGTAGATCACATTCTTGGGTCTCAGGGAGATGTAAACATTCAGGGTGAAGAACAGCAGAAACTGGATGTTATTGCAGATACTCAATTCATCAGAGTTTTTGAATCCAGTGGCGAAATTTGTGGAATTGCATCGGAAGAAAACGATGACTTTTTGGCATTTACCGCTCCGCGTGCTCAAAACGGAAAATACATTGTTCTTTTCGATCCTTTGGACGGTTCATCCAACATTGATTGCAACGTTTCGATCGGAACGATTTTCTCTGTTTACAGAAGGGTTTCGGAAAAAGGAACACCTGCTACTTTGGAAGACATGCTTCAAAAAGGAACGCAGCAAGTGGCAGCCGGTTATGTTTTGTATGGTTCATCCACGATGTTGGTTTATACAACAGGACACGGAGTAAACGGTTTCACGCTGGATCCTTCCATCGGAGAATTTTGCTTGTCGCACCCGAATATGCGGATGCCGGAAACGGGACGCATTTACGCAATGAACGAAGGAAACATTCACGAATGCGAACAAGGAGTGAAGGATTACGTTTCTTTTTGTCAGGAAGTACATGCCGACGGAAAACCGTATTCCGGAAGATACATCGGTTCATTGGTAGCAGATTTCCACCGGAATCTGATCAAAGGGGGAATCTACATTTATCCTGTAACGAACCAAAGCCCGAAAGGAAAGCTGCGTTTGCTGTATGAATGCAATCCGTTGGCATTTGTGGCTGAGCAGGCCGGAGGAATGGCAACGAACGGAACGGAACGCGTTTTGGATATTCAGCCGAATCAATTGCATCAGCGTTGTGGGTTCTTCACAGGATCAAAACAAATGATGGAAAAAGCAATCGATTGTCTGGAAAAAGCACGAAAAGCTTAAATGTTTCTGGATTTTCGCAAAATAGAAAACCTTCATATTTTACTGTGGCTGCTCAAAGACATTTGTTGGGTTGCCGATCTGAAATGGATGGGAACGTTTATGATCCTTCCGACCATTTCCGTGGCTATCTGGCTCACGTGGAAAATGCGTAAATCTTATTCCGAGTTGATGCACAATCTGGCTGTAATTGCCTGGATTCTGGCAAATTCTGTCTGGATGATCGGAGAATTTTTCTTTGATGACGGAACCCGGCCAATTGCGCTGATCTTCTTTGGTTTGGGATTGGTGCTGCTGTTTGTGTTTTACGGACGGGAATTGATTTTGAAATGGGGCTCGAAGGAGACGAATCCTGAAAGTGGAGAATCTGCAAATTAAGAATTGGATGTAATTCCGCAATATTACGTCCGGCATCGGACTGCAATCTACGTATTAAAAAAACAAGAATTTTCTTTACTGAAAATCATCCTGATTACCTGTCTTTTCTGGCTTTGAGTCTGATTTTACGTTACAATCAAAGACTCTTTTTTAGAGAAGAATATGAATAATTTATATTGAACGTAATTCCGCAATATTACGTCGGGTTTTTTGCATATTCATAGTTGATTGCAGAACTCACTTCATGGTATTCACCAGATTAATATTCGGCAAAAACTGCGTAGTCTGATCGTCCTTATAAGACAAGCTTCTGTTTTCGATCAATTGCTCATTCAATGCGGGCAAAGCAATTGTATTCCCGGCCTCAAGCATTCTGTTTTCCTGCTGTCTTAAAACATATTGAACAACCGTAACCGTATCACGGATAATTCCGGAAGCAGCCTGAAAAACAGGAATTTCTTTGGTAATCGTATCGTGAATAATCTGAACTGAAGAAGCGCCCTGCAAAGAAATATTCAGGGGATTTCCGGCAAAATTCATCTTCAACTCTTGAGATTTTCCGGGCCAGACAGCCATAAATACCAGGATCAGGCAAGCTGCGCCGGTCAGTGCCTGATACAAAGGAATGCTGCGGGAGAAAAACGCTGTTCTTTCCGGTTTAAGAACCAATGGAAGCGGCTCTTCTGTTTCATATTCCAGTTCTGCGCTTGAAGCAATAATTTTGCGTTGAAAAGCATATTCTTCCGCACTGAGATGCTTCAGAACAAAACTCTTTTCTTCCGGAGAAAGTTCTTCAAATGATTTTGATTCAATGAGATCAAATAATCGTGCGTGCTGCTCTTCCATATCAAATCAATTTAAATAAGGTTGTTTCAAAACTTGGGTCGTAAGGTTTTAGCTCTTCGGTAATTTTCCGGGTTGCATAAAACAAGCGCGACTTCACGGTTCCCAAAGAAGATTCCGTGATTTCCGCAATTTCGTTGAGTGAAAAATGTTCCAGATACCGAAGCACAAAAACAGATTTATGGTGATGTTCCAGGTTGCCAATACTGTTTTCCAATGCTTTTAGAAAAAGACCCTTTTCCAGTTCATTTTCCCCTAAAACACCGCGTTCAATGACCTGTGTGTGTAACGAAACCGTTTTTCCGTGATGACGGTAAGCCGTTTTACACATATTGGATGCAATGGTAAAAATCCAGGAATAGAACTTCTTTTCCGGATCAAACAAGTGCTTTTTTTCCAGGAGCTTCAGAAAAATTTCCTGAACGAAATCCTGCGCCAGATCAGCGTCCTTGTTCAGCATTTTAATAAAATATCCCAGCAATTTTTTGCTGTATCTCCGATGCAGTTCCACCAATGCCACATGAGAGTGATGGCTCATAACCTGAACCATCAACTCTTCGTCGCTTTGTTGTTTATGATGTAAACTGCTCACGTATACTCGATTATAGCTTCTTTATTTCTGTTGAAGCAACCATTGAATCAGCTCCTGATTTTCCACAATGCTCCAGGAATGCGGATGCCTTTTGTGATCCGGCTTTCTGAAACCCTTGTTTTGAGTGGTAATCAAAACGGCCTGCTGATTTCCCAATCTGTTCAGTTCGTTGATCATGGCCGAACAATCTGTTACATTCATATTTGTAAGGTCGGCATTTCTTTCCTTCATCCACCAATCGATGTCCGGTTCCGAATAAATCCGGAGCGGCATTTCGATCAGTTTTTTGACAGCCGTTTGCGACTCATCCGTGAAAGAATAGGGAGAAACGGCGTAGTAATTCGCCAAAGCTGTTTCCGGAGTTCCGCCCATAATTTCCTGAATTCTCAAACCCATGTACACATTTTCCTGATTCTCCTTGCCGTTTGTGGTAAGTCTCAAGTCGCGTTTTGCAGCCTGATAGAACCGTTCGAAATCGAGCGGCGGATCAATTGCAAAAACAGCCTTTGGTTTGATCTTCGCGTTTTCCGCAAACTTAATCGCTGTGCTGCCTCCGATAGAGAATCCGCCGATCCAAAAATTCAAAGAACTTATTTTTTGCTTCGAAACAACATCGTCTACAATTTTCTGTAAAGTCTGCTGACTCACCGAATCTACTCCGAAAGACAGAACTCCGTCCTGCAGCGAGGGAATAATGGTCAGAATACCGCTCTTTGCAGCTTCAAGCGGGAGATTTGTTTGCAACAAGACGCGTTCGGCATTTTCTCCGAAACCGGGAAGCAGAAACAAACATCCTTTCCAGGGCAAGGCATCCGGATAAATGATGGTATAACAACTCTTCGTCGGATCATTTTTGTCGAGAGAAACCGTTTCTATTTTTTGAGAAAAAGAAGGGTTCAAAAGCAGAACGCTTACAATGCTTATCAGGATTTTCAACATGTGTGATTCATTTTTAGTGAGATGCATTTGCCGGGGTTACTTTTTCTTGCCGATTAATTCATACACTTCGTTTTGCCGCCCGTTTTGTTCGGCAATTTTTAAAAGCAGCACCTCGAGATCCTGTTTTTTGGAAACTTCCTCACTTTCTTTGTATTGCTGATACAACTTGATCATCGAAGGAAGATACATTCCGTTCAATTCTTCACCTTTCAGATCATAGATATTATAAGCAAAAACCTGTTTCAGATAATCAAGCAAATACCGTTTTTCGTAATTTCTGCGGATGATACTCACGTTGTCGAATTCAGACTCACTGTATTTGTAAGCCAAACCGGTAAGGTATAATTTACCGCCGAATTCTTTTTCGAAAGAACTGATAGCGGTTGCAGAAACATAAACCGGTCGTTTTCCTGTGAAAAAGTGATTGAAAATCCGATTCGAATTGGCGTCATACTCTTCGTTGCTTTGAGGATCTTTTATTTCCAGATTCGCATACCCCAATTCTTTAAACAATCGGTTTCGGTAATCGTCTAACATAATCAGGGAAGTGTTTACAACGGTCACATCCTTCCGGAAATTTTTCACGGCCTGAATGATCCATCCGCCGTAAGTATCGTTGTCACCGCAAGTGAAAAGAATGGCATTTTCATCCAGTTCGGAAAGAATATTGTAGCCCCAATTGAGAATCCCGATAGAATATTCATTGGAATTAAAGATCTCTTTGCAGTAGCGTTCAAATTCCGGTTGATTAAAATTAAGATGGTGATGGATGATCATTTCATCGAAAAGACGCTTGTCGTTCGGGCTGATTTCAGCCGCTTTTAGCAAATCATCTGCCGGACCAGCCAATCCCTGTTCGATGTAAGGGAGGTAATAGGATTCGAAACTTCCCGGATACGATTTTTTTACATCGGCAACAATGGCATGGCAAAGCGCATCGTATTTTTCGCGCATTTCCGGATTTTGATAGCTGTTATGTCTCAAGGCTCTTGCCGCCATGTAGTAATTGGTCCAGGCAATTCCGTTTTTTTTGTTTTTATTGATTTCCGCTTTCCACGCTTTGATCTGCCCTTCATACCAACTTTGATCGCGCATTTCCTTTGCGATGCTGTAAACGGTTTCGGGCTTTTGTCCGTAAACCAGGAAGGAGCTCATAAGAAGAATGCTAAAAAGAAATGTTTTCATGTTTACAAGTTAAATAAATCCGTGCACGTGATTTTGGTTTCTAAAAGGATTACTCAACCGGAATGAAAAGGTTCAATGAAGGGTAAAATTTTTTTAAAAAAAAGCGACTCCTTCTGAAGCCGCTTCGTTTGTATCTATCGTAAATTAAAGTTTAGAAAGAAAACAAGATTTAATTCCCATCCTTTATAAAAGATTTTCTTCCGCCTTTTCCTCCGGAAGTAATTTCAAGCATGTAATAACCGTTTTTTAGAAATTCTACCCGGATAAACGGGTTTTCAAGAGTTCCTGTAGAAACTTCTTTTCCTTCCAGGTTCAAAATCCGGTAGGTTCCCGAAGTCAAACCATCCACACGCAAGTATTGATCTGAAGGATTCGGGTAAAGAGAAAAGGAAAGATCTCCATGTTCGGGAAGTTCCAGATACTGTGCTTCGCAATAAAAATCCTGAGCGTCGTAAAAACTCTGAATGTGATCCGCAACCTGAAACAAACTGTCTACACTTGCTGTTAAAGTTCCTTCGCCACTTCTGGCGAAAATAGCTGCGTGGTTGTAGCACAGAATTTTCCCCGGACCGAACGTTTCTTCATCCATACTTGCAACACAAAAACGATCTCCCGGAGGATTGGCTAAACCGATAAACTCATTCCAGCCGGTATTCGGGTCGATGTCGTTGTAGATGTATTTCGTTGGCTGGTTGTTTCCGTCAAGAACCGGAGCTCCATTGGGTAAAAGACCTAATAAGGTATTATGATTTGTAGCTGCACTATTCAGGTCTGTAAAATTTGGAAAGGAAACGTTGGAAGCCAGTTTTCCGTCCAGATTAATGATTCCCGATGCCGGAGGATTTACGCCGTAACCCGGATTTCCCGAAAAATCTTCGTCATTCAAATCTCCGTTATAGATGTAAGCCAGATTTCGGGCAGGCTCAGTCCCGATGTAATCGTCATACGGATCTCCCAAATCGAAATCAATCAAATGACCCAAATGGAATTCTTGCAGCGTAACAGTTCCTCTGTTGAAAACCGTGGTTTGCACAAAAACAGTATTGGTCAATAAATCATCCGTTGGAACATCGTATTGATAAAACATCATATGGATTTCCATTCCAACCGGATCAATTCCGGACGGATGTGGGCTTTTATTGTCGTTAATAATGGTGTAAATCGTTCTATCCCCCCGAATCAAAGGATAATCGCCTTCCTGTGGTTCGTAGATCTGATCTCCGTCCTGATCATGGAAAGGGGCAAGTAAAAAGCTTTCTCCATTCCCCGAGTCCCCGTTTGCGGGCCAGGAAGAAATCATTCCCGGTACAACATAACCAGAATCCATCCAGTGAGCAATGTGATGGTCAACTTGTGATTTTGCCACCAGCCAAAGAGCAGATGAATACTTGTCGGTATAAGAGGAGTCGCTATAGTTTGCGGCGTTCGGTAAATAAGGTCCGGGAGAAAAATCGGAATTATACCCTCTGGCAATCGCACCTTTTATATTGCCATTCAGGTCTTTTCCGGTGGCCATAACGAATGCTCCGAAAATAGAACTTACGGCACTGTCTTTTGGCACGACATAGCCTCCGGCTCCATTGCCCGGAATGGGATTATTGAAAAAAGTACCGTTGTTGGCAACAAAATACTTGACATTTGAATTGGCGATTGAAAGGGTCACCGAACCCTGTGCAAGCGCAGCACTCATGATTCCCAGGCTAAAAATCGAAGTAATGATTGTTTTCATAAATTGAGTTTTAAAGTGAATAATAAGACTGAACGACAAGAGAATCAATATGGTTAGTGAAAAGATTATTTTATTGATGGAACGCGTCGATTGATTAACTGAGCGGAATAATCGGCTGATTGAACGAACGGGTGGAAAAAAGAAAAGGGTCGTGAATATTTCCACGACCCTTTTCAGTTAGAACTGAGCTATACATTCACTAAAACCCTTAAATCGGATTTATGGAAAGCACTTTGATTACTGGTTTTAATGAATAACTTCCGTTTCCTTGAGTAACAATGCTATTTTCAGCATCAAAATCGAGCAAAACTTCATAAACCTGATTCGGAGCAAAATCTGATTTGAGATTGATCTTTAATCCGGATTGTTGTGCCGATGGAGTTGCCAAAGGATAATACGTGCTGTCTACCATTACCGTGTTTTCATCTCCAAGAATTAATCGGAGTTGATTCAATTGGCCAGCAGGGAACTCTCCGGTGTTAACCAACGTTGCCGAAACATCGTTTTGAAGAGTCAGCAGGTCGTAAATTCCGGCATTCGTAGGTAAAGCTACCCAACCGCCACCGCTCACATTTACCTGAACCTGTAACACTTCCACATTCACCTGTTGGAAATCGCCGGGTGCATCAACCATCTTCACAGTCATGCGACTTTTTCCTTCTTCCTTTTTGCACCCAGCAAAAACTCCCAACATACCCACTGAAACCAACGCCACAAAATATATCGTTTTCATAATTTTAATTTTTATAAATACCTTATAAAAGGTATGCCATAAATAGAAAACCTTGATTTTAAAGGGTTTTAAGAATAAAGATGCTTCATTTCTTTTCGTTTTGAAAACAATTGTTTCAAATTGAAAAAAAATCAGGCTTACTCAACTCCAAGAATGAGTTCAAATTCGAAGAAACCCTCCTGATATGCTTTGTAGTTGGTATGCCAGTAATTATTAAAGACATACAAAAAAAGTTGGGAAATGTCGCCCGGTTCTCTTTTCCACTCTTTGGCTCCGTTTACCTGTGTTTCGTTGATAATTCCTCCTACCTCAAACAAATTGAGTTGGGGTGAATAAATGCGAAATGCTCGCCCGGCGGTTTTTACAAGGAGTTCTTTGTCGGTGCAAATAAATTCTCTGTTCGAACCGGGTAGCGGATCTTTTGAAAAAGAAATCAGATTTGTTGAAGCACCATATAAAATGTCCTTTGTTCCTCCCGATAACGGCAATGCAATATGCATGGATTCTTTGTCCTTCACCAATTCTTTGTTGACTTTGTATTGCGCATGCAACAATCGTTTTTTCTTATCAAGCAAATAGAGAATCTCTAATTTTAACGATTCACCGAGAATGACTTTTACCAGCACTTCTTTCTTTGCGGAGTTATCAGCTAGTGTGCTTATGTGGATAGCATTTGGGGTGTGAGTGGTTTGCGGGTTGATTCCTAAACTATAAATGGGTTCAAAGCAATGAACATCATTCTCTTCAGCAAAAAGGTTTTTTCCGGAGGAAATTAATTCGGAAATTCCGCCTGTTTTTGAATCCACTTTAAAATCATCTATCAACAGAGCTCCCGGAATTAATGTTGTTTCGTTTGCTGTTCCGATGATTTTCTCCAAACGTTGGTACTGCGCTTCTGCCGAATCCACAAAACTCTTCTTGATTTTCCATTGCTCCGTAGTAAAGTAGGCTTCCGGATCGGAAATACTGCACCAGGCTCCCCAGGTATGTTCGTTAAACAAAAGAATGTTCCGGTGTAGGGCATAGAATGCCTGTTTGTTCGCGTCATATTTTCCCTCCTTTCGGGCTTTTTCCTCCAGAACCGTCGTTTTTAAAGAAAGAGTTCTGTTCAGAATTTCTTCGGCTACAGTAGAAAAGGCTCCATCTTCCCAATACGGAGAAATTTCCCCGGTTTCGATCTGAAGAGTTGAGCCATAGCGTTTTTCAAATTCGCGGAAGAGTGTATTCACCGAATTTAGAACCAATTTGGGAGTGCTGTAAGTTGCATTCCAGTTATCAATGAAATTGCAAAGAGTGGTGTCAACAGGACCATTGTCTGCTTTCTTGGTATAGCGGAGCTGAACGATATCATACGGATATTTTTCGCGATCTAATTCAATACAGTAATCGGAAATTTTTTGTTCCCAGCGCTCCTGTTTTTGTTTGTCACCGACATTGTGGAAGAAAGAATAACCTTTTCCGGCTGTCCAGACCAATACCTTTTTATCTGAATTCGAATCTGGTTTCCAATAAAATGCGTTGTCGCCCTGCTCGCGGATTACTCCGCCAACACGATCGCCATGATCTGCAAAAGCCTCTACATAGTTTGGTCCCAATGATAAATACGGAATGTCATTTTGAACGTAAGCATTTAATCCTGCAGCAGTAATTCCCGGAATATCCGTAATCATTGCAGATTGGATGTCAATCTTATTCTTCTCCTCCAATTGTTTGGAGTACTCCAACATCCAATTCAGTTCTTCCGGCCGCGATAATCCGGTCAGAATGTTGGCATAATTAGCAGAGAGAATGATGTTTCCGCGTTTCACAGACGCAAAAAACTCCTGCTTCTCTGACTCCGACGCTTCTCCCAGAAAATTCTCCACTGCCCATAACGATTCAATGTGCCAATAGGGTTTTTGGGTTGGTTTGGCATTTCTGATCCACTCCAGGGCCATCCGGATATTTTTGGTTTGGATTTCTGCCACTTCGGTTTGTAAATGCGAGTAACCAATATCATTGTGAGAATGGTGAATAATGTGAAATTCATAGGATTTCAAGGGTTCGATCTCCAACTTCACTTTTCTTCCGCCTTCCACACCATCCAGCAAACAATAAATCTCATCAGTTCCGGTGAAATCAACAGGATAAACCGGCAAACTAAGCTTGTTGTAACCGTGTGAAACGGTGAAAGAGGTATCAAACAGAGTTGATTTTATGTGTAACGTCGTGGATTGCGATAAGGGTTGATCGATGTATAGATTCAGCTGGCGTTTCTTTTCTTTAATGGTTACCAATTGTGTTGATTCAACATCAATCTTCAAGGTTCGCTGATACATAAAAACCATCAACCAGTCGCGGGAATTGGCGTTTGTTCCCAAAATGGAAAATGCTGCTTTTTGTTTGACGGAAGAAGCGGGAACGGTGATATACAATTTTCCGAAACCGTCGTTATTTGCGTCGTATTCCATCCACACAAATTGCACAAAGCCTTTGCTGTTTTTGCCTGTTGAATAGCTGTATTTTCCTTTCTGCCTGGCTTGTGTGGTAAGCGTACCGATTTCAAGATCATTCAGTGAAAGAATAAAATCCCTGCTTCCCGAACTGGTTCCTGTTGAATGCCCGATCAAGACTTCATAAGTGACCATTTTTTGTTTTCCTTTGAATGGCTCAGCATTCCATGCGACAGGTGAATTTCCGTTGCAACGAGTCAGAAGTGCTGTTTTCGCAAACCGATCATAGGGAGAATAGTACGTAATTTCTTCCCCTGAAATTTTAGACTGGTATCCCGAAAGGGTATCCGTTTTTTGCCCGAAAGAAAAGGACGCTAAGAAAAGAAGAGGAAGCCAACGCATAAAGTAATTTTTCAGTAAAAATAACCATCGCTTTGTTCAATCGTTGAACAAACTACTAAGTCGTTCTCAGAATCCTAAGTCGCTGATTTGAATCGATTTTATTTCCCGGTGATTTCTTTTCTACCCGGATAAAGGATTCCTGAAGCGGATAAATCAAATAAAAATTCAAACAGGAAATTGTATCCGAGTCATGTTTAAGTAACTTATCTTTGCAGTAACTTTTTCAGGGGCTCCAATTGTTTGGTGCCCCTTAACGGTTTTGGTACAAGATGGAACAGACACAATTTTTACAACTTTTCAAAAAACTCAAAGGGCTCGACGAAACGGCAAACTTGCTGCAACAGGCTGAAATTCGTATTCACTGGAAAGGACTCATCGGTTCTTCCAAATCCATTGCCGTTGCTTCTGTTTGTGAACAGGTTCCGGGAAATCATTTATTCATTCTGGAAGACAAAGAATCGGCTGCATATTTCCTGAATGATCTGGAACAGTTGTATCCGGAAAACAAACACATCCTGTTTTATCCGGCATCTTACCGCACTCCTTATCAATTGGAGGAAACCGACAATGCAAATGTTGTTGCCAGAGCAGAAGTACTGGAAAAGATCAACTCCGGGAAAAACACCTGGGTGGTAACTTATCCGCAAGCTTTGTTTGAGCGTGTGCCGACACAGAAAAAATTGTCCGAAAATACCATGCGTGTAGAACGCGGAAAAACCTATTCCATCGATTTCTTCAATGAATTACTGTTGGAATATGGTTTCGAACGGGTTGATTTTGTGTACGAACCCGGACAGTTTTCCATTCGTGGAGGAATTGTAGATATCTTCTCATTTTCCAATGACCAGCCTTTCCGCGTAGAGTTTTTTGGCGATGAGGTAGATTCTATCCGGACTTTTGATCCGGTTTCACAATTGTCGATCAATACACACACTCATTTCTCGGTTGTTCCGAATGTTCAGCGCCAATTGGTGTTGGATGGAAACGGAACTTTCCTGGAATTTATCGGAAAGCAAACGACGTTTTGGCTGGCTTCAAATGACTTGGTAAAAGCTGCTTTGGAAAGAGATTATGAAAAAGCGGTGAAGGTTTACGATCAATTACCGAAGAACACGATTAAACATAGTTTGCCGAGTGAATTGTACATGCATCCGTCCGACTGGAAAGAGCAGCTTCAAGTGCATTCCATCGTGGAATTCGGACCCGAATACGCTTTTAAAGCAAACGACACCGTTACTTTTGAAACCTTGCATCAACCCACTTTCAATAAGGATTTTGATTTGTTGAAAGACGATTTGATTGCCCGGAAAACGGCCGGAGCCACCAACCTGATTTTCTCCAATCAACCGAAGCAAATCGAACGATTGTACCAGATTTTCGAAGACATCGGCGCGGAGGTGGATTTTCAGCCGATGAATATTGCCCTGCATGAAGGATTCATTTTGCCGAGTCTGAAATTGGTTTGTTATACCGATCATCAGATCTTTGAGCGTTATCACCGCTTTAAGTTGAAAGAAGGATTCCGTCAGGCAAAACAAGCATTGACTTTAAAAGAAATCTACAACCTGCAGAAAGGCGATTATGTGACACATATCGATCACGGAGTGGGTCAGTTTTCCGGTTTGCAAACCATTGATGTAAACGGAAAACCACAGGAAGCAATTCGTTTGGTATACAAAGATGGAGACGTGTTGTATGTCAGCATTCACTCTTTGCACCGCATTTCGAAGTTCACAGGAAAAGACGGAGCAGCTCCGAAAATGAACAAACTCGGAACGCAGGCCTGGGCAACCTTGAAGCAAAAAACCAAGAAACGCATCAAGGAATTGGCGTTCGATTTGATTCAATTATATGCAAAACGCAAAAGTCAACCCGGATTTGCGTTTTCTCCTGATTCTTACTTGCAAAACGAGTTGGAGGCATCTTTTATGTATGAAGATACTCCCGATCAGCTGAAAGCGACTCAAGCCGTGAAAGAAGACATGGAAAAACCCATGCCGATGGATCGCCTGGTGTGTGGAGATGTTGGTTTCGGAAAAACGGAAGTAGCTATCCGGGCGGCGTTCAAAGCTGTTGCAGACAGCAAACAAGTTGCAGTTTTGGTTCCGACCACTATTTTGAGTCACCAGCATGCGCGTTCATTTGCGGAACGGTTGAAAAGTTTCCCTGCAAACGTAGATTATATCAATCGTTTCAAATCCGCAAAAGAAATCACAGCGACCTTGAAAAAAGTGGAAAGCGGAGAAATTGATATTTTGGTGGGAACTCATAAGATTGTGGGTGACAAGGTCAAGTTCAAAGATCTTGGGTTAATCATCATCGACGAAGAGCAAAAGTTCGGAGTGGCGGTGAAAGACAAATTGAAAACCATGAAAACAACGGTTGATACACTGACTTTAACTGCAACACCGATTCCGAGAACACTTCAGTTCTCATTGATGGGTGCCCGCGATTTGAGTATTATCAACACACCGCCGCCAAACCGCCAACCGGTTTTGACGGAAGTCATTACCTTCCAGGAAGAAGCAATCCGTGACGCCATTTCGTATGAAGTGAGCAGAGGCGGACAAGTGTATTTTGTACACAATCGTTTGGCGAATATCAAGGAGATGGCCGGAATGATTTCCCGTTTATGTCCGGGAGTTCGCGTAGCAATTGGTCACGGACAAATGGAAGGAAAACAGTTGGAGAAAATCATGATGGATTTCATTCAGGGTGATTATGACGTTTTGCTGGCAACGACGATTATTGAGTCCGGAATTGACATTTCAAATGCAAATACGATTATCATCAACGATGCGCACAACTTCGGATTAAGTGATTTGCATCAGTTGCGCGGTCGTGTTGGTCGTTCCAACAAAAAAGGATTCTGTTACCTCATTTCGCAGCCGATCAGTTTATTGACTTCCGAAGCGCGTAAACGTTTGGAAGCTTTGGTTCAGTTCTCCGATTTGGGTTCAGGTTTCAATATTGCAATGAAAGATCTGGACATTCGTGGAGCCGGAAACCTTTTAGGCGGTGAGCAAAGCGGATTCATTTCCGAAATTGGTTTTGAAATGTATCAGAAGATCCTCAACGAAGCCATGGACGAATTGAAAGAAGAAGAGTTCAAGGATTTGTACGACGACCGGAATACTGAAACCATGGGTGCGCACTTCGTGAAAGATTGTGTTCTGGAAACCGATTTCGAGCTGCGCATCACGGAAGACTACATCAACAATGTTTCGGAGCGTTTGAGCATTTATCAGGATCTGGATAACCTGAGCACGAAAGAAGAAATCGAAGCATACAAACAACAGCTGATTGATCGTTTCGGTCCGCTTCCGCGTGTAGTAAAAGAACTGTTGCGTTCCTTCGAATTGCGTTGGCTGGCACAGGAAATCGGTTTCGAAAAACTAGTGATCAAACAAGGTTCGATGATTGGCTATTTCGTTGCAAATTCTCAATCCAGGTATTACGATTCCCCGATGTTCACGCAGGTTTTGAAGTACGTCCAAAGCAATCCGAAAGACTGCAAAATGAGTGAGAAAAACGATCGTTTGCGGATGCTTTACAGTCATGTGATGAATATGGATCAGGCTTTTGAGAGGTTGGGGGAGATTGTGGAGTAATGTGAGCCTGAAAAATGTTAGATTTGAATGATAATCATAGCCTATGTTTAAATATACAATTTGCGAACCCCTCAATCCAAAAATCGTCGATAAGGGAAATGTTACTGAATCAGAATTTCAAGCCGTTCTTCAAAACTTTCCATGGCATGACATGCTAAAAAAAATGAATGCTGCTGAAGAATCAACAGTATATTATTCACCATCATTGGAATTAGTCGATGTGAAATCGAACCATTCATTAGCAATATCTATCGTTGGAGGAGATTCTGATTCAGAATTTTACATTTTCTATAAACGACCCAAAACCGTTACAAGAAAAAAGTGGTTCAAAACAGTTGAGGAATTTGATCCGGAATACCTGAGTGACCGAACAGGACAATCTATTCATGATGTAGAAGAAGCCTTCAATGCTTTGTTATCAGGGAATTTCGGATTACTGGAAACTCGTTGGGGGTGAAGCAATTAAATTAAAACACCTTTGTATGAAATCAACTATTATTGCGGTCATTATGCTGTTCGCAACGCTTACTGCATGTAACACCAAACAATTTAAAGAGGAATCCAACAAGAAGTTTGGTGATCAGCATTTCAAAACGGCTATCTCACTCATCGAGTTACATAAAGTACGAACTGGAGTTTATCCGGAAAATCTGGATAGTTTGAAATATCTGGGAGATTGGGATCAGATAATTTATGGCTCCGTGAAATACAAAATACTGGAAGATGGATATCAATTGGATCTAATCAATGGTTGGATGGGAAAACCCCAAAATCTGAAATATCCAAAAGACTTTTGGAGAGGATTGGGTTGCAAGAAAAGTAATTTGAAATAGTATTAAAAAAGAAAAACCCCGACAATCTGCCGGGGGTTTTTGCATTATAAAAGTTCACTCAAGGAAACATTGCTGTTGTAGAATGAGACGATTTTGTTTCTGCTTCCGTCAAAATAAAACTTCAAAATGTAGCATCTTCCCATTGGCTTGTGCTGCATGAAAATAAGTCGTAGATCTAAAAAGGAATAGAAAAAACAACAAAAGGTTTGTATTTAAACAGGGGCTCTAATATTTTTCTATCTTTCTGCAGATTTTTGAAGGAAACTTATTGTTGTACAATCCGGGAAGCTATGCATTGGAAATTGATTCGATTCGTTGTAGTATTACTCATATTCTTTCCGAAGACGGGTTTTAGTCAGAAGAATGTGGAAGATAGTTTAATAAAACGTCTCAGCCAGGTTAAGGGGGAAGAAAAAATCAAAACCTACTATGCGCTTGGAAATAAGTATTGTTATATTGATTCTGAAGAAGCAAAAAAGCATTTCTTAAATGGGTTGAAATTAGCCAAGGACAGTAAATTCCAATCTTTGGAAATTGAAGGTGAATGGAGTCTGGCAGGTTTAGATGATTTTTGTGGAAACAAACTCCGGTCACTTGATCGTTTAATGAAATTGTGCCGTTCAGGCGGATTTTCAAATAAAGACAGCTGTGTCGTATTTGGTCTTATAGGAAGCTCACTGGAATCGCTTGGTGCGCTTGAAATGTCCATTGAATATTCGAAAAAATCACTAAAACATGAATTTAACTTAAATCGAATATCACGCTACTATATGATTGAGCGTATTGCAAAATTGTATTCCAAAACGCATCAATTTGATTCTGCGAATTTCTATTACAAAAAAGCGCTCCATTTAATTAAAAAACACAACATATCGGGTTTGATAACTCACTGTCTGAATAATATCGGAAGCAATTATTTGGAGCAGGGAAATTTGTCTACAGCGAGATATTTTTATAATCGGGCGATCAGCAATTTTCATTTGAATAAAAAATTCTCAGGCGACAGTACACTCTATGCTGTTGTTTATGATAACCTTGCAAAAATTCACGAACTGAAAGGAGAATACAAACAAGCCCTTGAGAAACAAAAAGAGGCCGTTCGTATGATTCTGATCACCAATCTGGCTTTGCCTGATTTGAGACTGAGAGCAGGACTTTTACTTCATCTTGCGCAGGTAGAGTTGCATTTTGGTTTTTTTCAGGATGCAAAAACACATTTGGATGCTATTCAGCTGAAAGATGTAAAAACCGAACTTCAACTGGAATATTATGATGTTTTATCCCTTTATTATGAGAAAACCCATCAGACTGACCAGCTGATTAAGGCACTGCGCAAAAAGACGGAAATTGCTTATTTAGCACTGAAAGATCAATCGTTCGATTCTATGCTGAATGATTTTGTTCGTTTCCAAAATGATCAGATCACATTGGAACTTGAAGCCCAAAAGAAAGCCAAACAACGTGATCAATCGATTAATAGAAAAGAGCTGTTTCTGAGTATTGGTTTTTCGGCAATTCTTCTGATAATTCTGATCGTTTTCTTTATAGTAAACAGGAAAGTTCAACAAAGTAAAAATCGCGCGTCTTATATTGAACGTAAACTCAACGAAGAAAAATTAAAATACAGAGAATCGGAAGCTGAGCGACTCACATTGGAATTGGAACTGAAAAATAAGAACCTCCTCACGTTCGCCATCAACATTACCAAGAAATTTGAGTTTACAGGTGAAATAGCTCTTCGTTTACAGCAACTCAGAAGAAAGAATGTGATTGAGAAAACCGATTTGACAGAGTTGATTAACTATGTAAAGAGTTTTCAGGCGGTAGATAATAAATTGATGATGTTCCAAAACAATGTCAACGAAATTAACAGTCAATTTTTACAACGTCTTCACGAGAGATATCCTGAATTAACTCAAAATGAAAAAGAATTATGTCTGCTGATTAAGCTTCAACTTTCGTCAAAAGAAATCGCCACCATAAAAAATATCACATCCGAGTCTGTTAATGTATTAAGATCTCGTCTGAGAAAGAAAATGAGTCTGGATCTGCGCGATGATTTATATGCTGTGCTCGAGAATATTTGATTTCCCCAGACTTAAATCGTCCAATAAATGTTTGATGATTTGTTAAGGTACTTTTGGTTCTCTGACTGGCATAACAGGATTCTTCCAAACCCGGAAAAATAGCAATTAAAGCACTTTAAATCAATAAGTTATTCCGGCTGTTTCTTTAAAAGAGAGGAACAACATTTATTCTGTGATAATTGAATGAGTTAATATTTTTTCTATGAAATGATCCATTCTGTTTATAACAAGTTAAGATCAAAAATTACAATTCAATCCGGGTAAATGGTTTTTTTACAGTGGTCAACACCAGTAAGGTGTATAAAGTTAGGTTTTGATTTAAAGTGCCTGCTATGTAGGTGCTTTAAATCAGGTAATTTACAAACTCCGTAAATCGATTAAGTCGATATAGAAAGAGTTTAAAACTGTTTATTTATTAGTTAAGTGTTAAAGTTAGGTTTAAATGACTACTATTCATTAGGTATATAGGTATAGTTAAAGCATCTGCTTTGTGGGTGCTTTAACTTTTAAAATGAACTAAAAACGGATCGGAATTACATTCGATTGGATTGTGAAATTGGAACGTAATTCGAAGATGCTTATTTCTGAATAAAACCAATTGTCAATAAAAAACCCCCGACAATCTGTCGGGGGTTTTTGTATTATAAAATCTCGCTCAAGGAAACATTGCTGTTGTAGAATGAGACGATTTCGTTTCTGCTTCCGTCAAAATAAAACTTCAAAATGTAGTCCGCCAAATAATCACGGTACTGCTCACGACCAATCTTTGGAAGATAAATGTAGCCTCTTCCCATTGGCTTGTGTTTGATGAATTTTTTACGTTCCAAGATTCGAACAATTGTAGAGACGGTGTTGTATGCTGGTTTAGGGTTTGGATACAAATCAACAATTTCCTTAACTGTTGCTTTTTCCAACTTCCAAAGCCTTAACATAACCTTTTCTTCCGCGGGTGTTAGTCTTTCCATGTTATTTTAATTTGTGGTAATGTTGCGAATCTAACAAAAAAAGACAAATTCTCCAATTATTCTACTTATAATTTTAGTTTCAATTTCAAGTCCTTAGATAAACCGTCCTTATTCAGGTAAATATTGATGGTTTTCATACGGAAATAATGCTCGGAAACATATAGGTATCCTTGAGGTAAGTTGTCTGTCCCCCAGGAGTTTTTAACCAGGAAGAAACGTGTACCGTTTTGATCCTTAAACAAACCTACAATGTGCATTCCGTGGTCATCTGTTGTCACTTTTCCATCATAACCATCCTGACGTTTTTCCTGCGTAATTGTTTGTTCTTTTACCGGCTCAAGGAATGCATTGGATGTTTTTGCAGCACCCGCATCGTTGAATGATTTATTGTCTTTTCCGCGGATCTGAATAGTTGATTCGTCTTCCGGGATAATTGCAATTCCCTGACGGAAGTTGAATCCTTTTTCCGAAACGTCAGCTCCCCAAGCTAAAGTATATCCGTTTTTCAATGCATTTTCTGCAACCGAAACCAAATCTTCCAATGGAACATTGTAGCTGTCTCCCCAAGCCCAGTTGTCTGGAATAGCGATTTCGCAAGATTCATAGAACGGATCATTGCTGAAAGATGTGATGGATACGTAATCATTCATTTTCAATCCCAATGAATTTGCGTAAGTCATCGGAGTGTATTTTTTCCCATCCAATGTAAATTCAGTGATATCCGGACCTAAATAAGCATCCAGAAGAGAAGAGAAGGCTTTTTTCCATTCTTTTCCGATTCCGTGTCCTTTCTGAACTTCTGCCAAAACAGTTTGCATGAAACTATTCAATACCGAAAACAATTCCTCGTGATTGTAAGTTGTTTTTCCGTTTAATAACCCGGTATAAACACTTTTAGGAACAATTCCGTAGCGCTTGATTACATAAGGAATATCGTGGAAAGCACCACCCTCACTGAAATTGATTTTTCCGTCCATACGGATGAAACGGTCAGCCTTTGCTTCATAAGCCTTGCGGACAATATACATTTCAGCTAATTCAGCCGGGTTTTTGTGTCCCAAACGAATCAATTCGCTTTCAAAGAAAGATAGGGAAGAAAAACTCCAGCAAGTACCAGTCATTCCCTGGCTTTCAACCGGAGTTGCGTCTAATTGAACAACTTTTGTGAATTGATATTTGCTGTCCGTGGCATTAGTTACGGTTTGACTAATTGCAAATTGAGTACTCAGAGCCAGAACTCCGAATAAAAGATGTTTTTTCATTTTTCTAGTTTATGGCCCTAAAAATAGAAATTTAAGTGCAAACAGACTTGTTATTTAGTGTATTAGTTGAAAGCGCCTTCCGGGAAGCGCACGCACCAAACCCTTGAATTCCAGATTTAACAAATCGCAGGTAACTTCACTGATTGTGAGCGAAGACAAATATCCGATTGTGTCGAGAGTCAGTTCCGGTTTGCTGCGTAGAACAGTCATTATTTTTTCTTCCCGCTGATTCAGATCTACAAACAAAGAGCGTTGCCGGTCGGCTTTTTGCTCATTTATTTGCCAATTCATGAGCTCTACAAGATCTGATGAATTTCGGATCAGGGTGGCTTGATTCTTTTGAATCAGTTTCAAACATCCCCTGGAAAAAGGCCTTGTAATGTCGCCCGGATAAGCAAAAACGTCCCGGTTGTAATCTGCTGCCAGATTTGCTGTGATTAATGATCCGCCTTTTTCGCCGCTTTCAATCACAATGGTTGCATCGGTTAGTCCGGCTACAATCCGGTTTCGCATGGGGAAATGTGCTGGTTCTGGTTTCTGTCCGGGAATGAATTCACTGATAATGCCGCCCGTTTCCAACATACGTTCTGCGATTTTCCGGTGTTCGCTCGGATACATTTTGGACAAACCATGACCCAAAACTCCCCATGTGGGCAAATTGAACTTTAATGCTTCCTGATGCGCACAAATATCAATTCCATATGCCATTCCGCTTACAACTGTAACTTCGTGTTCCGATAATCCTTCGATCAGTTCTTGTGTGAGTCCTTTCCCGTAATCCGTTGCATGACGCGTACCAACCACCGAGATTAGTTTCGGAGGATTCCAGTCAATGTTTCCTTTGCTGTAAAGTAACAACGGAGCATCAGCACATTGCTTTAATCTTCGCGGATAGTGCTTTTCTGTAAAGAAAATGGTTTTCGCACCGATCCGTTCTAATTCTTCAAGCACTTTATCTGCCTCAACCAAAGCGTTTAAGCGCAGTTTCTGTGATACGAAATCAGCAGGAACTCCCGGAATCTTGGCAAGATTCAGACGTTTCTCGGCAAAAAAGGTTTCCAGATCGTTAAAATGTGAAACTATAATACGGGCTCTTCGACTTCCGATACCACTTAAAAAGGTAAGTGCAATTTGATGATGAATAGTTGTGAAATTCAATTTTTTGGTACTTTGGTCTCTTGAAGATAAGAAAAAACAGCGTTATGAAACAAGCACTACTCCTACTTTTTTTGCTCCCGAAAATGCTTTTTTCTCAAGAGATTGTTGGAACGGTTTTGAATGCTGAAACAAGGGAAGTGATTCCTTTTGCTCAGGTGAAAATTGTTGGCGGAACTCAGGTTTTGACGAATGAGAGCGGGAAATTTTCTTTAAAAATCAATGGATTTCCTGCTACGTGTATTATTTCAGCAACCGATTATTATACTGACACAATCCAAATAGTTTCTACCCGAATTGAAGTTATTCAATTGAAACCGTTAATGCCGGTTGAAGAATTAGGTCCTGTGGTCGTTGCGGCATCCAGAAGAAAGCAATCGGTGGAGGAATTGACTATTTCTTTGGACATCATCAAACCGGAATTAATCGCCAACAAAGGAATCACGGATCTGGAACAGGCAATTGATCAGGTTCCAGGTGCTTATGCGATGGACGGACAGGTGAGTATTCGCGGAGGAAGTGGTTTTACTTATGGAGCAGGAAGCCGGGTCTTGGTTCTTTGGAATGAAATCCCGCTCCTTTCAGCGGATGTCGGAGATGCAAAATGGAATTCCATTCCGATTGAAAATGCACAGCAGATCGAAGTCATAAAAGGAGCGTCTTCTGTTTTGTACGGATCAGGAGCCTTAAACGGAATGATTTCTTTGATTGAAAAAGAACCAACCGAAAAAGCCGCGCTGAACGTACAGGTTCAGGGTGGAGTGTATGATAATCCGAAAAGATCTTCTTTAAAGTGGTGGTCTAAAAATCCGCAGTTTTATCAGGGAGATCTGACTTTTTCCAAGCAATTCGGGCGTTTTGGATTGACTTTGGGAGCTTATGGCTATACCAACGACGGCTACCGTCAGGGTGAGACGGAAGATCGCGGAAGGTTTAACGGAACAATCAGTTACCGACCGAAGAATATCAAAAACTTCAAAGTTTCTTTGGGTTGGAATGCACAATTGCAGAAAACGGGAAACTTCATCATCTGGCAAAGCGACAGTCTGGCTTATCAGCCTTACGGAGGGGCGGACACGAGTTTGCCTGCTTCAAGTCTGACATACAATCGCGGAATCAGAGTGTCCATTGACCCGACGGTGAAATACATCGACAAATTCGGAAACAGACATCAGCTCAGAGGACGACTATATTTTATCGATAATAAGAATTACACGAATTTATCTCAAAGCTCCAAATCAGAAGTGTGGTACGGAGATTATCAGTTTCAACGTTCCTGGAACAATAATTCCTGGGTGTTGACAACCGGAGTGACAGCGATCGCAAATGAAGTTAACTCATACTTGTTCGGTGACCATAACTCGCTCAATGGTGCGTTGTATTTACAGGGAGAAAAGAACTGGAAGAAACTGAACATTGTTTTGGGAATTCGTGGAGAATATTTCCAGCAGGATGGAAGACAGGGAGATTCGGATTTTTATTTTGGAAAGGATTCCACCAAAAAAATTCCGATCCGTCCCATTATCCGATCCGGAATTCATTACGCTGTGGCAAAACACACACATTTACGCGCATCTTTCGGACAAGGAGTTCGCTATCCAAGTGTTGCGGAAAGATACACCACCACGCAAGTTGGGAGTTTGCTCATTTTTGCCAATCCGAATTTAAAACCGGAAACCGGATGGGCAGCAGAAATCGGAGTGAAGCAAGGAGTTAAAATTGGAAAATGGAGAGGATTCGTTGATCTGGCCGGATTTATCAATCACTACGACAACATGATGGAGTTTACCTTTGGGTTCTACAAACCGGATTCTATTCCTTTGGACTTCTTCAATCCGAATGCTCCGGGATACGTGAAGAAATGGTTTGGATTCCGGGCGCAAAATGCGGAATCCGCTGAAATTATCGGTGCAGAAGTATCGATTTCCGGAGAAGGTAAAATAGGCCCGATTTCAGTGTTGGCTTTGTTGGGTTATACTTACATGAACCCGATTTCGAAGAATCAGGATTCGGCTTATCGTGCAACATTTTCCGACACTTCAACGAATATGCTGAAATACCGTTTCAAGCATTTGGCAAAAGCAGATCTTCAATTGGAATATAAGGGAATCAGCATTGGAGGATCGATGCGCCTCAACAGCTACATGCAAAACATCGATGCGATCTTCGAAAACGGATTTTTTAATCAGCAGATTCTACCGGGTCTGAAAAAATACCGGGAAGAACACAACGGAGTAACCATCGTTTTTGATGCCCGGGTCGGCTATACTTATAAAGAGAAATATAAGATCGCGGTTATTGTAAACAACATCGCAAATACCGAATACATGACGCGTCCGGGAGATATTCAGGCTCCGAGAAGTTTTATGTTGCAGTTGAGTTATAAGATGTAAATTCCGCTTATATCAGTTCGAGTTTCGTACGAGGAACGAAAACAGTTATTTCGATGCAAAAAACTGAATGATCACTTTCGCTTTTGCCTTTCCGACAACGGCCGCTAAGCTTTCCTCATTCTGCTCTTTTACCCGTTTCACAGATTTGAAAGCTTTGACGAGATCCTGAACGGTTTTTTCACCGATTCCCGGAATTTGCTCCAATTCGTTGTTCAAAGCACTTTTGCTTCGACGGTTCCGGTGATGTGTAATTCCGAAACGGTGAGCTTCGTTTCTCAAATGCTGAATGACCTTCAGCGTTTCCGAGCGTTTGTCGAGATAAAGCGGCAAGCTGTCGCCCGGATAAAACAATTCTTCCAAACGTTTTGCAATACCGATAATGGCAATTTTTCCGCGAAGATCCAGCTTCTCCAGAGATTCTAACGCAGCGCCCAATTGCCCTTTTCCTCCATCGATGATAATTAATTGCGGGAGCGGCTGTTCTTCTTCCAGCAAACGTTTGTAGCGGCGGTAAACGGCTTCACGCATGGTCGCAAAATCGTCCGGACCTTCAACCGTTTGTACATTGAAATGACGGTAATCTTTCTTGCTTGGTTTGGCATCTTTGAAAACCACACACGCCGAAACGGGGTTCGTTCCCTGAATATTGGAGTTATCGAAACACTCGATGTGAACCGGCAATTCTTTCAGGCGCAGATCGGTTTTCATCGTTTCGAGAATGCGGTTGGTATGCTTTTCGGGATCTTTTATTTTTTCCTGTTTGATTTTCTCCAGACGGTAGAATTTGGCGTTTCGAAGAGATAAATCGATCAATGCTTTTTTATCTCCCCGCTGCGGTGCAAAAAAACGCACGCCTTCCATTTCCCAATCAACGTTGGTTTCCACCAGAATTTCCTTTGCTTCGCTTTGAAAACGCTCCCGCAGTTCGGGTAAAACAAACGTGATGATGTCCGCCTGTGTTTCATCCAGTTTGCGCTTTACTTCAACCGTAATTCCATGGATAATAGCTCCGTAGTTGATCACCAGGTAATTGACAAAAACGGTGTCGTTATCTTCCACCATCGTGACCACATCTACCTGATGAATTGTCGGAGAAACAACGGTCGATTTGGCCTTGTACTTTTCCAGAATCTCGATCCGGGTTTTGATGTCGTGTGCCTCTTCAAAGCGGAAATCGCCGGAGGCCTGCAGCATCAATTGCTTGAGATTTTGAATTACCGAGCTGATATTTCCCTTCAAAATCCCTTCAATTTGCTCAATCATTCCGTTGTATTCCTGAGCTTTCTGCTTTCCTTCACACGGACCTTTACACTTTCCGATGTGGTATTCCAGGCAAACTTTGTAGGAACTTTTTTCAATTTTATTGGCCGACAAATCCAAAGCGCAGGTTCTGAGCGGAAACAAGTCGCGGATCAGATCCAATAAAGTATGCATGATTCTTCCGCTGGGATACGGACCGTAATAACGCGAGCCGTCTTTTACCAATATCCGGGTGGAAAAAACTCTTGGAAACGGTTCTTTTTTGACACAAATCCAGGGATAAGTTTTGTCGTCTTTAAGCTGAATATTGTATTTCGGAAGATACTTCTTGATGAGGTTGTTTTCCAGCAAGAGCGCATCCATTTCGGAATCAACGACAATGTACTGGATATCGGCAATTTTCTTTACAAGAATATACGTTTTTGCATGCTCGTGATTCTTGTTGAAGTAGGAAGAAACCCTCTTTTTCAGGTTTTTTGCCTTTCCGACGTAAAGAATAGTCCCGTTTTTATCGAAATATTGATACACTCCCGGTTTTTCAGGCAGCGTTTTCAACTTTAATCCGATATCCATTTTTTTGTCCTCCACTATGTAAAGTTAAACAAGAAGTACGAAATTCATCATTTCTGAGTGAAGAGAAATAATCGCTTAAAGACTAAAGTTTTGGGAATTAATCTATTTTTGTATAAACGTCAATAAGATGAGAAGAGTTATTGTTTTTTCCACATTGTTAATTGCTGCGGCAAGTGTTTTAGTGAATTGTAACGGATCCAAGAAATTAGGATCCGGAATTAATCTTTTTCCGGTTGAGCAGGACCGTGCGTTAGGAGCTCAGGTGGCTGCGGAAATTGATGGAAATCCGAAGGAATATCCTTTGCTGGATTCGGCATCGAACAAAGAAATTTATCAGTATCTCTATAAGATCAGAAATACGATCTTGAATTCCGGTCAGGTAAAACACAAGGACAATTTTGCCTGGAGATTGCGGATTATTCACGACGATAGTACCTTAAACGCATTTTGTACGCCGGGCGGATATATTTACGTTTATACCGGAATCCTGAAATACCTGGACAATGAAGCACAATTGGCAGGAGTGTTGGGTCACGAAATTGCGCATGCGGATTTCAGACATTCGACGCGCCAAATGACTCAAATGTACGGTGTTCAGACACTGCTTTCAATTATTGCCGGAAACCGCCAGCAATTGTCGGAGATCACTGCCGGATTGATCGGATTGAAATTTTCCCGTAATCATGAAACGGAAGCGGATAAAGGTTCGGTAACTTATTTATGTCCTACGGTTTATCAGGCAGACGGAGGAGCCGGATTCTTTGAAAAGATCAATGCTTCGGGAGGTTCCCGCACACCGGAATTTTTGAGTACGCATCCGAATCCGGAGAACAGAATTGAAGCATTTAGAAATTATAAAATAGAATTGGCTTGTCAGGGAGTGAACGATTTCACAACTGAATACAAAAGGATGATAGCCAAATTACCTAAATAAAATATGCAATTATTTTTAGAAGACGGGAGTTATGTTTTAACCAATGAAGGAATTGATTGTTCGATCCCATTGGAGGGAAATGAACAAAATGTTCGTGCCTGGTATGTAGCACCGCCAAGTATCGAACCGGTTCGTGAGAACGGATGGGTTGGAGCTGTTGCTGAAGGCGGGAGTGTAAATTTCCGTTCTATTCAGTTTAACCCGCATGGTCATGGCACACATACGGAATGTCTCGGACACATTACTCCGGAAGTGCATTCTGTGAATGGGGTTCTGGATAAATTGCTTTACAAAACGATTTTAATTACTGTTCAACCGGAAGTTCGGATTCAGGCTGACGGATCGGTAGACAGAGTGATTACTGCTGCGAGTTTTTCAAACCGCTTGGAAGAGCAAAAAGCGGAGGCATTGATGATTCGTACCCTTCCCAATGATTCGGGGAAAATGCATTTGAATTATTCGGATACAAATCCGGCATACTGCGACGTAGACGTATTGGCTGTTTTGGACAGTTTGGAAGTAAACCATTTGTTGGTTGACACACCATCTGTTGATCGCGAAAAAGACGATGGTGTTTTAGCTTTTCATCACGGATTTTGGGGTGTTCCGGATAAACCGCGTTTCGACAGAACGATTACAGAAATGGTCTATATTTCAGATGAAATTGAAGACGGGGAATACATGTTGAATTTGCAAACAGCACCGTTTGTAAATGATGCAACACCAAGCAGACCCATTTTGTTTCCTTTACATCGAAATGCAGAGGATTAAAAAAGATTATATTTGCTAATAAAATAGAAAGTGGCCTTATTTTTGGGGTTGAGAATTTGACAAATTATAGAAACATGAAACGAATTTTGGCTTTTGCAGTTTTAGCTTTTCTTGTAGCAAGTTGTGCTCAGAAAATTCCTTACACAGATCAGGTAAAACAGGATTTTGATTTATCTCCTGAAAATATGACGAAGGTTCAATTTTATACCTCTTCCAACATTATCCTGGAAAAAAGTCAATCTTCCGGAAATCAGGGAACAGGAACTTCGGGTGAATTGGTAGTTAGCTCTTCCAAAACACAGAATAGAATTATCATCCCTTCAAATACCAGAGGCGTTTTTGAAAAGATCGGACCAAACAATGAAGTAATTGTTCGTTTTGAAGTTGGTTCCGGAAAAGTGATCAAATTTGCAACCCGTGCTACTCAAACAAGTGGAAAGTATTATTTGGTAGCAGATTGGAAAAGCAACGGAGGAACCATCGAATACGGAAATGAAACATTTACGGTTGCTTCAGGAGGAAGCAGCTCTTTTCTACAGGTTCGTTTGAAAAAACTTCAAAAAACAAAACGAAAAGACCGTGTTGTTAAAGGAATGAAAGTATAATTACAACATAACTGATTTTGGAAACGGGAACGCAATTTGTGTTCCCGTTTCTTTTTAACTTTGCAGGGATGAATTTTTTGCTTGAAAATTATACTGTCTGGAAAGCGCTGCATATCATTTTTGTGGTTAGCTGGTTTGCCGGATTGTTCTACATGGTTCGTTTGTTTATCTATCATACCGAAGCAAATACGCGGTCGGATGAAGAAAAACGAATTCTTCAGGAGCAATTTGATGTCATGCAAAATCGTTTGTGGTATATCATCACAACTCCGGCAATGATTCTAACAGTGATTTTCGGAACATTGATGCTCATTGCAAATCCTGCTCTGCTGAAAATGCCGTGGATGCATATCAAATTGACTTTTGTCGCAATTCTGCTCGTTTATCATTTTATCTGTCAGGGCATCATGAACAGATTGAAATCAAAATCTTCGAAATGGACTTCCGGACATTTACGCATCTGGAACGAGGTTGCCACTTTATTGCTGGTTTCAATTGTTTTTCTGGTGATCATGAAAACAAGTTTAGGCTGGCTGGGCGGAGTGACCGGGTTTTTTGGAGTAGGGATTGCGCTGATGATGGGGATCAAGTTGTATAAAAAGCTTCGGAAGAAGTGACAATTTTCTTTCGGATGTAATTCCGCAATATTACGTCCAACTTTTTCTTTTTTGCTATTGATTGAAATGAACTTTTTTCTTAAATTAAAAAATAACCGATTTGTTTTAAGAAATTTTATAGGATTTCAATTCCCTTGCTATTGCTTCGTTTCAGGAGATTTTGTAACTTATTCAAATGATTTGGAATTTACCGGAATTTCGTGATAGGTGAACAATTTTCTGCACCTTTTTCGTACCCCGTGTAAGCTCTGAACCACCTAGATTTGAATCAACGATAAACACAAAATCACCATGAAATTAAAAATTAATTTTGTCTTGAAGACAGGAATGGAGGGTGAAATTCCCGTCATTGCCATTATCAACTTCGGGTACAAAGAATTTGATGCACTAAAATTAAAGTACGTTTACAAACCACTGAAGTATTACACCGGAATCAAGATTGCCCGCCAGGATTGGAATGAAACACTCAAGCAACCTTTCCAAAAGAGTAAGCAGAACGAATTGCTGACTATTCAGAAAACCATAGAAGATGTTTTCCAATATCTTCAAATGAAAGATAAAGTTTCCAACGAAGCAATCAAGAATGAGTTGGATGTGAAGCTTAAAGGGAAATCGGATGAAGTGGTCACCAAAGTTCGTTTAATCGATTTCATCAACCAGGAATTCGTCCATCGCGACTCCTATTCGCTTAAAACCAAGCAACGTTTTGAATCCTTCGTTAGGCGTCTTGAAGATTTTGAAAAAGAGATCCGGAAACCACTTTATAGCAATGACATGAATGAGCAGTTGTATGCTCAGTATATGGAAATGAGAAGAGAGAAAGTCAAAAAGCAAAACAGCCTTTGGCTATCGTTTGCAGATTTCAAGACGGTCATGCGAAGAATTGCAAAGACTTATAATGTGGATGTTTTTATCCCAACCGTTGAAATATCCCCCAATGATAAGGTTCGGTTTTTAAAGTTCGAAGAGAAAATCTATTTGAACTTTGAGCAAATTCAGAAAGTGATTAAGCATAAACCAGATACAGAGCGAATGAGGGATACGAAATTGATCTTTCTAACGTTGCTTTTTACCGGGTGCAGGTATTCCGATGTATTCAAAGTCAAACCAGAGTTTTCCTATTCCAAGAATGGAGTTTCATTTGACTACGCACGATTCATCACCCAAAAGCGCGATGTAGAGGTGGTCATTCCGATCCTGAAGCCATTAAAAGATGCCTGGAAGCAAAACGGGGGACCAATCGCTCATCGGTATACCGAAGTTGCATTCAATCTGAACGTAAAAGATCTCATTTTTGATTGTAAATTGAGAGAGGAAATCACATTGAGTTATACAGACTGCCGGGGTAAGAGAGTACTGGAAACCAAACGTTTTGACAGGTTTGTTTCGTCGCATACAGGCAGACGCTCCTTTATTACCAATTTGATTAATTACGTTCCTGTTACCATCTTGACTAAAATCACTTCTCACCAACTCAAAGAAACCAGTATCATTTTTGGTTACAACAAAACTTCCCTGCTTGAAAATGCAGTATTGTTTGTGAAAGAGTTGGCCCGGTTACAAGAGAGTAATCCAGATCATTTTAAGATCCGGTTGATTTGAAAAGATCTAGTGACTGCGATTTTAAGAAGTCCAAAGGCAAGAGATAAATCCAGTTGACGATATTGGATAACATTGCTCCCAAAGCTGATAATCTGGATTTTTGTGTAACCAAAATTCTTCAGGAAACCATTCGATTGCATCAACCTTTTCAGGATCATCTTCTCGTTGATTTTTGTTGAAAAAATCTCCAGCTACAGTTAATGCAGGGACCTCTGATCCAAGCTTAAAATAGTGAAATGGAAAGTCTGTGGAAACACTTTTCCATTTCACTATACCATTTTCTATAAAAACTACCATTAAAGGAAAATCTCCATGAGTTACGTACCTCAAAAAAGTTGCAGTAATGGAAGTTTTAAAGTAGTTGCTTACCTCATGAATAAGATTCAAATTCAACTTTCTTTTGGCTAATTTTTCTTTGAACAAGACACTAGGCATTAATAGTTCAGCCGCAAATTGATTAGCCTGCTGTTCTTGTGGTCCTGTTTGATACCATTCTGACAACGTTTGATCAGTATCAGAAAAAAGTTGAGAAATATTTTTATGGAGCGTGAAATGGCCTATTTCATGAGCGATAACAAAATTTCTTTTTGGTTCATAGGTGATTGAAGAGTTAATCGACATAATTGCAGAATCCTCATCAATTAAAATTCGACCATCTGAACCTTCAATTGAGACATCTCTGATCATAATTCCCAAGGCATTAGCAATTTCATCAAGCGTAAAATCCTCAGGGTTGGTCCAGCCTAGCATTTTGTGTACTTCATTTGCGGCTAATACTGGATTACTTATTTTGGTTGTCATCCAGTTTATTTTTTAAAATCCGCATCAATTTTAATAATTCTTGATCTTCCGAAATAGCTTTTTCATCCTTTTCGGTAAGCTCTTCAAATTTTCTGAATAATGGACTCAATTCCACTTGTTCAGTAGGCTGAAGTAATTTTTTTAGCTCTTCTATCCCCTTTTGTTTAAAGATTTCTAGTTGCTCCTTAACTGTCTGGAAATGGGTCTTATTTGCCTCAGCTTTTAATTTCGTTGATAATTGTCTAATTTTTAATAAGTGCTTGTCTATTTGCGGATCCGGATGTTCGTGTAGTTCGTGCAATACATCCTCATCCGATTGGTGAAGATTAATTTCCATCATCAACCCGTAAAGATTGCTTAAAGCTTGTTTTGTTGCCATGGTTATTGTGATGAAGATTTATAATTTTTTACTTTTCTTTCCAATTTTTCTTTTAGCTTATCCAGTTGTCGAGGTTGAATTTCCAATAAATCAGCGATTTCACTTCTCTTGTATCCAGCTTTAACACCTTCTAATAGCATTGAAAGTTGTTGATCATCTGAAACAGCATTTTCAATAGTCTTTAGTCTTTCTTCGTATTCAATTTCATCCGTATCCGGAGGGGCATTCGCCAGGCCATAAAAATCAACCTCAATGTCCTTGTAAACAATTCTCAGAGCTTCTGACTTCTCCCTTTTATATTTATCGACAGTATCACCAATGAATTTATCGGCAATTCTAATCATTTGTTCCGCAAGAGAATACTGCTCCTTCCATTCCCATTCACCACTCAGAATTTTCTCATAAGCAATTCCGAGATAATGTTCTACTGGATCTGCTCCTAAATTGGATGGTGAGTGAGCCCCATACAAAGTTCGTTGACGAATTCGTAAACGAATATGTGTTTTACACTTTTTCAATGCGACCTTCCAATCATTCTCGGAAAGGGCTGCAATGCGAATATGGTTTCCGTTATAATGCTCTCCTAACTTCATAATTCTATTAACCGAAAAAAAAAAAATTACACCACATGGTGAACTTTTGAATTTGTCCGGTCAATTATAGAATAGTGGTACTCGTACAGAGATCGGATCGAGTCGAAAAATAACAATTAATTACATACTACAATTATGCAAAACGAAATTACTTTATGCCAGAATGACAATTGTGTCCATGCAACTGGCGAAAATGCTAAAATGATTGCAACAGCTTTTGCTATTATGCTACTCCTTTTTGGAATTGCAGCGATCATCCGAGCATCAAATTAATGACATCAAAAGCATTGCAAGACAAAGAAAATCAATCGGTTAATAACAGTGTGTCAGGGTCATGGCAATGGCACGGAAATAGTTGATTCGGTACAACAAGTAAAGTTGAAGGGCCCTGCTAGCCTTTCGACTTGAAAATGACACTACTTCAACAAAATTTGAGAGTATTTCATTAAGATTCGCGTCGCAAATGTAATACGATTATTGAACAACGAACATTTTTTTAATTTTTTACTACTACAACAGCAAATCAGAACATTTTACTTTAGGGAACCTATCAAGAACTTTATCACTATTCACACCGGCATTTTGCCAAAATTTAAATTTTAAGCAATTGAATGATGAGTTCAAAAATAATATATTACCCTGTAGACAATGGTGATCAGTCATTAATCAGTATTGAAGAAGGAACTGAAACCACCAATATTTTAGTAGATTGTAACATCCGTGAATCAAGTAAGGGAGATGAAGACACTTCCCAATTCGACGTTAAAGCGGATCTAATTACTCAATTGAAAACAAGAACCGTAAATGGTATCTCTGCTGTGCCTTATACAGATGTTTTCATTCTGACTCATGGAGATGATGATCATTTGCATGGTTTTGAAAAGAACTTCTACCAAGGCGATCCTAAAGACTTTAAGAAAAGTAACAAGGATAATGGTGAAATTGTGATTGACGTACTTTGGTTTTCTCCGATGGTAATGGGAGAAAGTACTAATGATGATGAAGATTGTTTCAACGCTGAAGCGAAACGACGAATTAAATTACATCGCGATGATAGTGATGATAAAGATGTTCCTGGAAATAGAATCGTTATTATTGGATATGATGCAAATGAGGATTTAGATGGACTTGATCTTGTTCGCAGACTTCCAGGAGATGTAGTTAATCGATTTAATGAGAAAGATTTGACTACGTTCTCGATTTTTATTCATGCTCCTTACAAGGAGCAACTTACTGAATCAGATCCAGATAAAAACCATACAAGCGTGGTTTTTCAAGCCAGATTTAAATCAACAGCATCCAGTTCGGATTTCTGTGCATTAGCAATGTTTGGAGGAGATGCAGATCATTATGCCTGGGAGAAAATTGTGGAGAAAACCGAAGAGCATAATAATCACGTCGATGAAGAAGCTCTTACATGGGATTTATTCCTGGCTCCCCACCATTGTTCATGGACCTTCTTCAATGATACTCCTCAAACGGATAATCCTGATCCGGTTCAGAACTCATTGGATGTTTTAGACTATAAAAGAGGAACTGCTAAGATCATTGCCTCCTGTAAGGAAATCAAAAATAATGATGACAACCCTCCTCACTACAAGGCTAAGGAACAATATGTAAAGAAAGTGAAGTCCGAAAACTTCCTGAATACAGCTACTCACTCCTTGAAAGGAGACACACCTCAACCTATCGTGTTTGAGATCACAACTCAGGGACCAATAAAGGCGAAGAAGGACGAAGGTTCGTCGCGAATTGCAGGTGCAGCAGGCCTTTCAACAGTCAATAAACCTTCAGAGTACGGTAATGGTGTTCAGTGATTCCCTTGAAACATACAGTGAGAATATAGAGAACTCCCTTTTGAGGAGTTCTCTAACTCACCTCCAGGAACTATGTGGAGAAAACTATAAGGTACTGTCGTTTTCTGAAAACTTTATAGCAGTTCCTGTAAACATTAACGTGGATCTTCCGACACTAGGTAATAAGAATGAATTGGATATTCGTGCAGAGGAACCGGTGCTTTTCGTATTTAGCTTAAAGGAATATCCGCATAAAGCTCCCAGGGTATATACTGATCGATTAGATTTTCCGAAAGATTCTATTGCACATTTGTATGTGGCAACAAATGGACGTCCCCCTGCTATTTGTTATACCCGAGGTGAGATGGCCACGTGGTATGCGCAGAAACGCATTCAGGATTTAGTAATAAGAATAGGCAATTGGTTTCATGATGTAGCAACGGGTCGTATCAATGAGGATGGAGATCAATTCGATCCACTTCGAATGGAGGGATATTACGGGATTGTCGCATTTGATTACGATACCGTTGTTAAGGAAATTGCGTCTCCAGTTCGACTTGATTGGATATTAACAGTCTTTGAATATCGTGTGGAAAAGAAACAGAAGAGTGCTGCAGAAATTTTTTCACTAGATCGAATATTATCAACTGCGGAAGGGGTTTATACTGCGAGTGCTAATGTTAAAGCCGAGTTTATAAAAAAATCTAATGATGGAAGTAAGCGCATTCTGGTTTTCGGAGGTGTTTTCGCCAGCAGCGAGCAAGTAATCTGTGAAAACTTTGAAATCGATTTTCCAACAAATGTTGGTGAACTTAAGCAATATGCTCAGAATTTTGGAATTTCTTCAGAATCCTTAGATAATTATTTTAGTCTTGTTCCACGTACAAATAATAGTGTACCTGTTGTTCTGGGAGTAAAGAGACCAAAACAGGTTATTGGATTTTCAGGAAATTACGAGTTTCTGTGCTTTAAAGTTGTATTCGATCCAAAACACGAAGGAGAAGATAATACGATAAATGATGGCACAGCTGTCAAATTAATGGCTCATAATCAACCATTGACAGTAGCGAGCGCTAAGAGAATCGCTGGAGATGATTGGGTAGTAACAAAGCCAATTATTGTTTATGGATGCGGAGCTCTTGGATCTAAAGTTGTTGAAAATCTTTCAAGATCTGGTTTACCACCTGTTTTGCTTGTAGATCCAGATAATTTGTCTCCGCACAATCTTGTCAGGCACACACTTGATTCTAAATCAGTTGGGTTAAATAAAGCATCGGAACTCGCAAAGAAAATGAGGGAATTATTTTTGCCGGAAAAGGTAGGAATTATTGGAACTAGCAGCTTATCTGACGATTTGGTTGAAACAGCTCCAGATTGGTGGGTTTTTGATTTTACTGCTTCAACAAATTTCATGAATGAACGTGTAATTAAATCTGTCTATAAACAACGATTTATTAGAGGTGTTTTATCTGATTCTGGAAATGTGAGTTACCTGTTAAAAGAAGGTTCTAATGGAAATCCTCGCATAGATGATTTAGAAGTGGAGCTTTTTTACCGCTCAGTTGTAGATTATCGTATTTCATCCTGGCTACGCGCAGAACAGCAATTAGCATCTACTGGTAGCTCTTTGTTACGAATAGGAGTTGGATGTAATTCAGAAACAACCATAATGGCTGATGATACAATTGGTCTTCATGGGGCAATATTTTCTCGAATTTTAAAAAAGGAAATTGCGAATGAATCTACTTTGGGGAAAGTGTCTTTCCAGACCTTTAATCAACATAGTTTTTCTTTAAAAAGCAATACTTGGGAGGTAGGGGCTTTTGATGTATATAAAGCTAAAAACGACGATAGATGGAATATTCGTTATGCATCTACCGTGATTGCTCACATGCGTGCCATGATGAATGCTGCTGAAGGTAACGAAACAGGAGGTATTTTCATTGGTGTGGCGAACTATAAAACAATGACTATCCACATAGTGGATATCATTCACACTCCGGACAGTGCAGCTACTCCTATTCATTTCTCAAGAAGATCCGAAGGATTGTTAGAGCATATTTCAAAAATAACATCTCGTTCAGGTGGTCAAATTGGATATATTGGTGAGTGGCATACGCACCCAGTAGGTCCAGAAGGATGGAGTTCGATTGATAAAAAGCAAATGGAGCAATTTAAACCTGAGCATGATAAGTTAACTCCACCACTTCCAGTCCTTATGACGGTGGTTACAAAGACAAACATTCATCCTTATGTACTTTAATTAATAAACTAATGGACAAGTATTCAATTAATGCAAGAACGTATCCTGTTTTACTTTTTATCCTACCGATAATTGTAATCGCAATAGTATTCTCTCTTCATTTTGAAAACTATATGCAAATTGGAATCTCAGTAGGGATCACAGGTGCCTTAGCATTTCTTTTCGCACAGATTGGAAGAGATGGAGGAAAACGCAAAGAGAAACAACTTTGGAAAGAATGGGGAGGTCCTCCGACAACACAACTTTTGAGATGGTCAAATGATGAAATAGATCAACTTACAAAAAAAAGGTATCATGACGCACTATTTTTAATTTGCTCCGTGGAGCAGAGACCAAGTAAGGAGGTAGAGCAAAAGGATCCGGAATCTGCCAATGATGTTTATTTGGCCTGGACAAGATTTCTAATAAACAACACACGAGATACTAGTAAATTTCACTTGATTTTTCGTGAAAATATTAACTATGGGTTCCGTAGAAATTTATGGGGAATGAAGGGCGCAGCAATATCATTGATTATTCTATTAATGGTTGGAATTTTGATAAATCACTACTTTCAATTTCCAAATGCACCAATTCCAAAAACACTTTTCATTGCTGAAGGTCTTCTTTTGATTTTCCTATTATTTTGGTTGATCAAAGTACGAAAGTCATGGGTTAAAATACCGGCATTTGCATACGCACATCGACTTCTTGATGCAGTTGAAATGATTGAAAAAAATAGTTTATAGTAAAAAGCAGGTGTTAAATCTAAACACCTGCTTTTTTGATTCATTATCGGCCGTTGATAAAGTTGAGTAAATCGTGTCTCGAATACCTCAATGTCCGGAGGTTTAATTTTATGGGTTTGAATATCCCATCGTTGACCATCCGGATAAATCCGCTGCGGGAAATTTTCAATAATGAAATTGCTGATTTGAGTGTCAATAGTTCATCCTCTGATTTGCTTTCTGTTGCTGAAGCAGGAGCAGAAGATTCTGTTGGTCTTAAATCGATTTGCTTTCTCAGATCCCGGATTTCATTTTTGAGCGATTGATTCTCTTTCATGATATCGTCAACCCGTTTGGATAGCCCTTCAAAGGCCATCAACACTAATTTGAGTTCCATACTCGTGATTTAATCGGTGGTGGATACTACTCTCTGTGGAAACCAGGATTAATGTGATCCCTGTTTCTTTTCTATATATTCCATAATTGCTGCCCTGGAAAAACGAACGGCTCGCTTATTGAGCCGGATGGCGACTAGTTCGCCATTCTGGACCAACTTAATGAGTGAATTTTTGCCAATGCTTAGAATCTGCTTTACCTGTTCATTGGTCAGCAATTCATCTCCATTTTTCTTGGATGAATTTGTTTCAACAGGCGCTGCCCTGTTCCCCATCTTTTCCAATTGGGAAATTCGCTGCTGCTGCTCCTTGGTTTGGGCTTTTAATTTTTCAATTTCCTCGCTCATTCGTTCAATTGCGAGTTTAACCACTGTTTCCATGATGAAGGTGTTTTTAATTCGTTGATACTTTTTTGTTCTGTACCAGGCTTTAGAGCCATGCTTAGAGCAAGTATAGGGCAGAAACAGGCTGCAAAAAAATATTGGGGTACCCCAAAAATTCAACTTTTTCCAAGTTTTAACATTTGAAGTATCCAGAGGACTGAAAGGGACGAAAATATCCTGTTATTTGAGTGTCTTTTTAACTTTTTCAATATCCGAATCAATTAAGGAAATTATGGGAACAAGTTCCCAATCTTCAAAAAAGGACCGGACAATCTCCAGGTTTTGGAGTGTTGTTTTTGGACTTGAAAATGTCAACGGACGAAGCATTTTTTTGTATAGATCAGAATTGGTGATTTTAGTGTATGGAATTCCTAAAAAATCATGTAAAGCAGCTGCGCATTTACTGACGTTCTTTTTCTGTTTTCCTCCATTTGATTGGCAGAAGTAATGGAATATTAAAACCTGTTGGGAACGTGTTAGTATTGATTCAATGGGTTGTTCTATCTCTTCTTCCAAAGGAGAAAATTCTTCGTGAAGTTCATGCACTGCTTTATTCAATGCTAATAGTAACACGATCTTTTTCTCGCTGTATTTTAATAGCCGCTGTTCTGTGACGATGAGTTCTAAAATCGAAGTGTGACTCTCTTTTAACGCTTGAATGTACAGCCCGTTCAATTGATAGAATCTTTCCGATAAAGTGGTCCGGATGATCATCGTCTGTTCGATAATAGTTGAGGTCCTTTCTTCCATTTCCGAAAGCCTGCCAAGAGTCAATTCCAACGAATGACTTTGATCCACTTTCCGGTAATGGTTAAATATGGAGGTAAGGAAATGAAAAAAGACAGAGTACTTGGGGATCGACTTGTTTTCAGCAAACAATGTCTGAAAATAAAATGCTCGTGCATAGGCCTTATTGTTTGCCCTTTCGATACCATCCAGGTATCGTTTCTTCAATGAATGATAGAAACGAGAGTGAGCCTTCAAAAACAACTCTTTAGGTGGGTGATTTGCTTCCATAATCCTATAACGCATTCAAGCTCCCAAATCTTACATCGAATGCGTTAAAATTCCTGAAACCCAGTAAAACTCCAAGTCACTCCATGTTTCGTCATGTTGGGATCAGCTAACTTCATGTAGTGTTGTAGTTTATTATCAGGTAATTATTTCGGCATGCACTCTATTTCGGAAGTATTCCAAGAAAAAAGTAACTACAATTGATTTTAAAACAATTATGATTTTGAGGTGCAAATAGGGTACAAAAAACTGATTTTTATACAAATCTATCAAAAAGAAAATAGGTAATAAGTTTCTCCACAAGTATAAAAAAATAAATCGGCTGTATCTTTGTTTTGTAACGTTTTCTGAATTTATAACCATGAATCACAATACAGCTTACGAAATATTTATCCGCGATATTTACCAACAAATATTGAACCAGGGCACAGTTGAAAACATTGAGGTAAAACACAATCAAAAAATTCAAGGCAAATCCGGGGCTACTCACCAAGTAGATGTTTATTGGCAATACAAACAATTTGGCGAAACAGTATCAATTGCTATAGAATGCAAACGTTACTCCAAGAAAATCAATATTGGAATAATCCGAAACTTTAAAGCTGTGTTAGATGATTTAAGTTGCTCAAAAGGAATCATAGTAACCACAGAGGGGTTTCAGACAGGGGCAATCAAATTCGCATCAAGTAACAATATCGGTTTAAAGGTCATTAGACCTCCAAAAGAGGAAGATTTACAAGGCATTCCCAAGCATCTAATCATAAATGGGGCAATAACACCAGTAAAAGTAAGTAGTTGTTTTATAGGTCTTGATAAGGATTGGAGTCTCGAAAATGTGAAGGAAATAGATGAGAATTTTTCAGGTTCTCTCACAAAATTAAATACTGACATCATTTTGGTTGATAAGAATGGTCAAAGAATAGATGACATGCTATCCCTGCAAGATAGATTACCAATCAATAATAAACTAATTCCAAGTAAAGACAACAAGCATATTTTCCATTTTGAGGAAGCCTATGTTTTGCACCCCAAGTACAACCTCTTTAAAGTTTCTGAAATTCATTTTAAGTATGATGTCCTATGTTTTGAAGATAACCGAACCTTTGATATTCACTCCGACATCAAAGCTGTAATGTACGACATCCTGACTGGTGAGAACCGTAAATTTATCCGATAACACTTCACTACTTCATAAAAGTTGAACCTCATGGAAAGTAATACAACTAAGAAAAAGAACTCTCTCCTAAATTTAAAGAAAACCCAATATCAAGAAGGAGCTGAGTTAGCCCTTGAAAATGCTGAATCATTATTAGAAATAGCCAAGACTTGTCACCAAAAGGGATTCAATGGAAATGGGGCTTCCATTTTAATTACTTCACTGGAAGAGCTTTCAAAATCAGCATATTTAAAGATTAAAGCACACAACCCACACATCGTAATTAAGGAACTTGAGAGTTTCTTTAAAGATCATAAAATAAAGCATCAAGCAATTATAAAACTCTACTCTAAAACCATAATCAATAACATTAATGCACTTCCAGAAGAAAAGCAGAATTCCGCGGGATTAGTTGTCATAGGAACGTTTCTTATTCTCGCTTTTGTAGCTTCCAAAGCTGAACAGCCTCTTAATTTTGACCTTGAAAAGGTAAGACAGCGAGGATACTATGTCAACTTTGATGAAGCTAAATCTTATTGGAGGTCTCCAAAAGATTTGATTCCCTCTGAAAGTTTCTCAGCCTACATTTCAGTCGTTGAAAGCATTTTTGAAAATGTGAAAAAAGACCTTTTTAATGGAAGTTTAACAGATATTCACACGAAGAAATACATTGATGAGCTTCAAGATGAGAATGTTTACTTTAGGAAAACATACAAATCTGTGCATGAGCAAAAAGATGCGCGCAAAACAAGGTAATCAACACGCAAGAGGTCGAAAAGGTCTTCATGAGAATAGAGTTAAGTAACTAATAATGAGGTTGAAATTAAGATAAAACCAATACAAAAAACACAATTAAAATCGGACTGTCAGCACTAAATATTCAGTATTCCCGTCTCAACCCACATTATTACTGACATACATGAATCCGATGGCAAACAAAAAAAATGGATTTTTTTAAATTGTTACTAACTAGCATCTTACCATTGGGTAATCAAGCAAACCTATAATTATCTTTGATTTCATAAACTGAACTTAATCCATGGATAGCGCTATTCAAAACGATCTACCTTATAACTCCCTATCTCCAGTATCGAATGCAGACAGTAATGGTCATTACAGTGCTACGCTTTTGTGGGCTTTGCAGAACAGACGAGAAAAAGACATCAAGAACATCGCCCTGACTGGACCTTACGGCTCGGGAAAAAGCAGTATACTGAAAACTTTTGAAGCCAATAATACGGACAGCGACCTTGTCTTTCTGAATATTTCACTGGCAACCTTCAAGGAAGAACTGCATGATAAAAAAGAACCAACTCCCGAGGCTAAACAGACCATGTTGAGGCTTATTGAACTTAGCATCCTTCAACAGATCTTCTATCATGAAAAGGACGAGGACATCCCGGACACACGTTTTAAAAAGACCCGTAGGTTTTCCGATGAAAGCGCCAAAAAACTTACAATGGGTATTTTCTTTTTCGGAGTTGCCCTGATGTACCTGCTTTATTCAGAACAGTTCTGGTCGATTTTTGGAACCCGGCCTGTCAAGTGCCTATTGATAGCATTCCAATTGCTTGCCTTAGGGACGATATTATACAGCACCTACCTGTTCATCAGCAAATCGATCAGACCCTTGCGCAGTCTGCAGCTCAAAAAGTTCAACGTGCAGGATGCAGAATTCGCCGTTGACGAAAGTATCAGCAAGTCAATACTGAATGAACACCTTGATGAGATCCTCTACTTTTTTGAGGTAACGGACTACACGGTAGTAATTATTGAGGATCTGGACCGCTTTCAACAGACCGAAATATTTACAAAACTTCGCGAACTGAACCATCTGATCAACTATTCAAAAAAAATCGAAAGGCATGTGACATTTGTCTATGCTGTGCGCGACGAAATGTTCACGGACAAGGACCGCACCAAGTTCTTTGATTTCATCATACCTGTAATTCCAGTGATTAATTCCTCCAATTCCAATGAAAAATTGCTGGATATCGTTAGAACAAATGGTTATGCGATAAAAACAGACTTATTGGACGATATTTCACTCTTCGTTGACGACATGCGGCTTCTGTACAACATCATGAACGAATACTATCTTTACCATATACAGCTTACGGTAAAGGACCAGAACAAGCTACTTGCCATGATTGTCTACAAAAACATCTATCCAAATGACTTTGTGGAACTGAGCAATGGAAGTGGTGAGCTACACAAGGCTCTTCATGATAAGAACACCTACGTCAAAACACTTTCCACTGAAGTAGAAAATGATATCAAGGCACTAAAAGAAGAGATCAAGGAAGCGCAGGCACTTGCACTGAAGGACGCCAACGAGCTAAGAAAGCTTTATGTACTGGAATATCTGTCACGGTTTCCAAATGCCGTCAGCTTTGCAGCTGGTTCTAGTACCTACCCTTTCGTAAATGCAATGGACGAAACTACCTTTCAATATTTCATTGACAACAAGATGCAGTACAATATCCTGGATAGGTTCGGAGATATAATTCCAAAAACAATGTCGGTCAAGTTTGCCGAGATCCAAAAGTCCGTGGATTCCAAACACTCCTACACTGATAGACTTAAAATCGTGTCCGATGCGGAAAAAGATAACCTAGAAGCTTTGAGGCAGGCCATTACAGAAAAGGAATTTCATAAAAACGAACTCAAAAACAGATCGATAAAAGATCTCATGGTGAACGATCTCGTTAAGCTTGAATTTAAGGACCAGAAGCAACAACAACTGGTCAGTATTCTGTTGCGGGCAGGTTACATTGATGAAAACTATCTTGATTACGTTTCGATATTCTACGAGGGAAGCATAACCAGACCTGACCGCGAGTTTCTCCTTAATGTGAAGGCACATATATACTTAGACTTCGACTATAAACTGGGAAAGGTAGACAAACTTATCTCAAAGATCCCACAGATAGAATTTGAGCACGATTATGTGCTGAACTATGATCTGGTTGAATTCCTGATGACAACGTCATACTCCGGAAATGTGCGCAGCAAGGTTCTGAGAACGCTGTCCAATGAAAGCGAGCGATCATTTTCGTTCATTGAAAGCTTCATTGATCGCACAACACACGTTGACAAGTTCTTTAAATACCTGACCAAACATTGGACGGGAATGTGGCGATATATCTCCAGGTCGACGATCACCGATCAGCGGAAGGATTTTTATCTGGCCTTGCTCCTGCAGTGTGGTGCAGAGATAGAAGACCTGGCAAAAATAGCCAGTGTATCGACCCTAAAAACAGATCTTGAAGAGCGGAGTAATCTGTTGACGATACTGCCCAATACAGAGAAATCGAAACGGTTTCTGGAAACCCTTGATGTAAAGTTCGGGGTTCTTGACCTGCAAGTTGGTCATCGGGAAATGGTCGAATTCATTATAAAGACAAACCTTTACCAAATCAATATTACCATGATTAAGCAGATCATGAAATATAAGGGATCACTGGACGAAAAGTTATTCGGTATGATGAACTATGGTACCATTAAAATCCACGCCCCTAAAGAACTGGTGAGTTATATTGAGGCAAATATGGAAAGTTATCTCGACGAGGTTTGGTTCGCATTGCCCGACAACAAGCACGAAGAAGAAAAACATTTTGCAGAGCTGATTAACAACAAGGATATTTCAAATAGTTACAAGATCGGGATTATTAAACAGACTGTAACGAAGATCACGGACCTGGTTAATATCAGTAACCACGATATGGACAGGGAATTGATGAAGGCCAACAAGGTTACACCACGGTGGGACAATATTCTATATTATCTGGAGGAAAATGAGGACAAATTTGACGAAACCCTCACATCCTTTGTTTCTGATATCGAAAATGCCAACCGGTTGGCGACATTCCCACTTAACATCAATGATCATCCAAAAGGAAAACCTGCAATTCAAAAGCTGGGAAAAACGATAATTATGGAAAACAGCATCGAAAATGCCGCTTACTCCAGGTTATTGGACGGGATTCCCTACAGCTACAACAATCTTAACTTTGTGACCGAACTGGATACCGAGAAGGTCGAAGCGTTGATCGATAAGGAAAAATTTAGCGTAACACCGGAGAATTTCAGTTATTTACAGGAAAACTTCGATGGCTTGGCGTTTAAACTTGCCGAAAAGAGACCAGTATTTGTTTCGTCCAATATTGATAAGTTTTCCTTTGATCCCAGCGAAGTTATAGCGACGCTTGAAAGTGACAAATTTACATTGGAACAAAAAGACAAGATACTTGGCACTCTTGATCCGGCAGTAATCATTTCAAAATCTCTGATGCTGAAAAGGATTGGCCATATCATTTTTGAAGGCGGAAAGCTTGTGATTTCGACTAATATCAAAAAAGCGGTACTTAAGTGTCCCCTAGTTTCCCTTGACATAAAAGTCAATCTGTACATCAAATGGGCCTCTGATTTTCCCTCAAGAGATTTCTTCGAAATTGTTGGCACATGGGGTGAAGGTTTCTCCGATATCCAGCGTAATGGTAAACAGGCGGTCATTAAAGACACTGCACAGAACTGGGTATTTGCTAGTCTGGTCCAGGGCAAGGGCTTCATTTCAACACCGAAAACAGACAAAAAGGGAATAAGAATCTATAACCGTAAACAGAACTAAGCACAGCGAATTCACATGAAAACAAACATTGAACGCCCCAACATTTTCAGGATCTCCACGAAGGAACTTTCACAGGATGCCTTTATCGTATGGATGATGCAGTGGGCAAATCCAGTTTGTAAAGAACTTGATCCGCTCTTACATAAATGTGGTAGTGATTTACTTTCCTTATTGCTTAACAGTAAGTATAAAGAGAAGCAAATCAGCAAGATTGATGCAGGAAGGCAATGGAATAATATTGATGTTTGGGCGGAGATTTTTTTCTCAGATGGCACCAAGACCCTATTGATCTTGGAGGACAAGACCTTTAGCGGCGAACATTCCGATCAGTTGAACCGCTACAAAAAACAGGCGCAGGATTACTGCGACAAGGAAGGTTTTGATCTCTGCTGCACCTATTTCAAGATAGGCAGCGAACCCATGCGCACTTTGAAAGCTGTTAGTGACAAAGGTTTTCATGTGGTAGGACGCAATGAGATACGGGCATGTCTAGCTTCTTTTGTGGATACACCGCATTCCATCCTACGCGATTTCATAGACTACATCGATGGTATTGATGCCGAGCACAACGTTTTTGAGAATCTAGCTCCTAAGTTCTGGCAGGGAAATGCTTGGGTCGGCTTTTACCAATTCGTTGAATCTCGCATGGAAGTAAACATGTGGCATCGGGTCAACAACCCAAGCGGTGGTTTCTGGAACCTTTGTCTGACATGGGACTACTGGAATGGCGTACCGATCTATATGCAGATCGAAGAACGTAAGCTCTGCTTCAAGATTGCCCCAGGGAAGGTCGAAACGGGATTTGACATGAGTGATCAGGAAATGAACAGGGTCCAGGATTTAGCCTACAGCCATCTGATGCAGTATGCACCGGGGCAAGGCATGGAAAAAGTAAGGCGGCCATATCCGTTCGTCCATAGGGGCAATTACCGCACATTCGCTGTGATCGATTTTGAGGACTGGTGCGGACCTACCGAAGAACTATTGGACAAGGACGTGGTTCTGTCGAATCTTTCTGACATCATATCCTTTTACCATCTTTTTATGAAACATCTGCGAACTTCTAATTTTCAACCTGATCTAGGTGGCTAAGTTGATTGGTATATGGAGTAATGACGCCCATCTTACTCTATTTGAATTTGGAATAAATCATCCGGATTCCTGTCTGTTCCGTTTGAGAATCATCTCAAAGAACTTTGCTTTTCGATATATAGGTCAATTTTCATTTACAATGAAGATATTGACCCACATGAAGAGTGTTTGTTTAGCCGAAGGTTCTAATATCTTGTCTTGCACTTGAGAGTTAATTACGTGTTGATAACCAGTTAATTAAAATAAGTTAAAAAGTTCACAACATGAACTTTTAGATAATAATTTTATCACGGCTCTATTCACAGCCACTAATTGTTACAACATGTATATACCTATTATTAAGTCCCGACAGGGGGACATTGTTGCTCTTGAGCAACTATCAACTAATGTCTTTTCGCAGACAAAACCTCTAATCCAGCCAACAGATGTCCAGGAAGCCGATTGTGCTAAGTTTATTCCAAGGATTAATCAAGCATTAGCTGGGAAAAGCGCGACTATTTATATGGATTTCAGTAGTTTTAGTGATAACTACTTGGAAAATGTTCAATTTATATTGAACAATCTAAGCGCTGAAATAACTTTCATCCCCGTAATAAATCAGAATACTAGTGCTTCTCTTTTTCAAATTATCGCACCATTCATAACTAATGTTGGTTGCTGTTTAAGAATTAGAACAAATACACAGGACATTAATCTTCTTAATACAATCAATAGTGTAATAACAAGGTTTGGATTGAATAAGAAGCAAGTCGATTTATTGATAGACTGTCAATATGTTTACGAAAAAAATATTGATGACATGACTCAGCATTTAAATCGTACCATCCCCACAATCAATTTTTCGGATTATAGAAGTTTTGGTATAGCGTCTGGTTCATTTCTAACAAATTTAGGAGGTATTCTGCCTGACACAGTTAAAGAAATCACACGATACGAGCAAGTATTATACAATAACGTTGTCACCTCTTTAAAAACCAAAATCACATATTCAGATTTTGGGAACCAGTATCCTGTATCCGGTGGTGGCGACGCGGAGCCTTTTCAGAATACTCCAAGTTGTTCAATAAAGTATACAGGAACTGATTCATATTTTATCTTCAGAGGGAGACAACCTCAAAATGAAGCCAGAGGTACTAAACAATATTTTGACAAGGCAAGACTTTTGGTAGCTCATGCCTGTTACGATGGTGCAAATTTTAGTTGGGGGGATCAACAAATACAGGAAAAGGCTGATTCGGTCAGAGAAGATAAACCAGGAAATTCATCAAATTGGGTGTCGATTACTTTAAATAGACATATCACAAAACTTCATTCAATTATCAATTGATTCTTCCACGATTCATTTTGATAACGACTGAGTAAAGTTTGTTTGACGTAAGAAAATATGCTATCGGTACTAAGAGAATTAGCCATTTTATCCCAAAGGATCCATTTGCGTTTGGTTTTCATCCCGTTCGCAATGCCTTCTTTAATCATTATTTCTAGGGCTTCTTCTCTCCATAAAAATTGACTTAAAGAGAAATTGTCTTTCTGACGGTTTCTCTTTCCTTTTCTTAATTGGGTAAGAACTACTTCTCCATCTATAGTTTCCGCAATCCAAACACCCCACCAGTCAGGTAATAACTTCATTGCTTTTTCGTAGTGGTTTTTACCTAATACAATATCCATGAAGTCAAACACTTTATTGTAATCCTCGATTTGGTTTGGAAGTCTATTTAGTGTGTCCTTGTCACTTTTGATTTCAATTCCAATTAATCCAGAACCTAGTACGGCAATATCTACAATAGACTTACCACAAACTTTCAATTCATCCAAAATGATACTTGAAGGACGTTTATCTCTGATAAGTGTGTGAATGGCTTGTCGAATTTCTAAGTCTCCCAACATATGGTATATTTATTCAGTTCAGCCTTTTACGCAAATGTTCCAGCAAAGTTATAGGGGCGTAAAATTAATGCTTGGAATCAAAATTTCAATAACTTTTTTCACTTCAATTTCTAAAGCAATTGAAATGGTCGCATCTAATTGTTATGCTTGATTTGCTATTTGGGCAAAGATGCAAGTATCGAAGGATCTTTATTTTTGATAGTACTGGTCCAGATAATCATATATTTTTGAAGCAAGTACATCTATTTTCCTGTTCGATTGCCCAACAATTAGTTTTAGTATTGGCCTTGACATTTCCATATACTTCTCAAAGATTTCATCGACGTTTTCGCGACCATCCAGGTTCATTATCTCAAAAATGATAGAACCGATATCCAATTGATAATCATCTGCACGAACCTGCATTTTCTGAAGCAGGTTGATCATTTTCCAATTAATCAAATCTTGTTTGATCAGATTGATTATGATGCTCTTATTACAAATGAAAGTTTTTGGGGTAGTTGAAAGTGCTGCCATTGAAAGGAGGTTTAATTCCTGCTCAGCACCAAAACAGGAAGTTCATAAAAACAAGCAGGCGTGGTGCTTAGCTTACTATTATCGAGGTATCGCCAAACACCTTTCCGCAGTAAACCAAAGACAACCACGCCCGTTTCCAGGAGTGGTTAGTCTATCAGTTCTTGCGGATCTTAATTTGGCGATTTTCGATAACAAGACCTAATAGCTAACGCTACTCTAAATATTTTTAGGTAACCTTACTTTGTTTGTGTACAAAGTTACCATTTCATTCAATCTTAAACCAGTTTCAAATAATTTTTAAAAAATATTATTGATTCAAGTATACAAAAATAAAGCGAATTATTCAAAAATAAATTAATATAGTTTATCTTATTTTTGAATTTAAGTTTTTGAAATCATTTCTTTGAATATGTCCTTTGTGCTTGAAAGCCTTTAAAATCGCTGGTATTGCATATATTAGTCAGTAAAATGAAGACATTGGGCAAAGACGAAAAAACACTTCACAACCGCATTAAAATTGTTCTTGCAGAGAAGAATATGTCGCAAAGTATATTAAGCGAGTTAACAGGATTGTCCAAAAGCCGTATTTCAAGTTATTGTACAAATAATTCTCAGCCATCTTTGGAAACTTTGAGAATGATCGCAACAGTTTTGAAAGTAAATGCTACACGGCTGATTGTTCCAACCCCTGACGAAGACGATAAATAATTTTTGATTCGGGAATAGATTGAACTAGTTTCGAAACACGACAACCCCAATTGTTTATTTAATCCCTGAATCTATTTCTTTGCCGATCTTCATCAAATCCTCTTCCAAAGAAAACCCTTTGATCTTCCCGGTCAGAAAGCCGAGGTTGTAAAAAATATCAGATGACATCAAACGCCAGTTTGTTGGAAACAATGATTCTTTAAGTACTTTTTTCAAAGCTCTAACACTGTTTTTTTGATCTCTTGACGAAAAATCGTGAACTGAGAACTCAACCGTGAGCCATCTTTCGGATTTTGGTTTCTCAAATTGAAACTTTACAAAGTCCACCTTTTCGACTGCTTCGCTTAATCTCTTTTCCAACTGTGCAATATTGATTTGTTTCACATGACTGTAGTCATATTTTTCTTCTTTCTCCTTAATCAGATCAGCAACGTCAAGAATAGCCTGCATATCCTGTTGCAAAGTCCTTGAACCTTTAAAGCTTACACAGTACTTTTCCCGTTCCGCTTCATTGATCGGCAACGGGTCTTCTGGTAATTCAAAATCCTGGATTTCCTTCTTCCCACAGACTTTGCACGTATCAGTAAGAATCAGTTTTGTTTTTGTCTGTTTTTTCTCGCTTTCAAACCCGCCTCCACAGTCGGGGCATATTCTAACTTTAATAAACCGTTCACTACTGTCTGCGTATATCGCTCTTTTGGGTAAGTGTCCGACATTGCATGAATAGTAAAAGATCAATCTGTTATCTACTCCGAAAATGTGCGTTTCCACTTGCATTTCTTTATTACACGTATGGCATTTGATATTTTTGGGAGCAGGCGTATTAGCGAGTAAGAGATCTTTACGCTGATCAGACATTTTCTGTTCTTGTATGAATTCTTCCCTGGCGTTGGCTCGTTCTGCTCCGTAATTATCGTACCTAAGCCGATGCTTAATTACTTCCATTGCTTTTTCGGCAGATTCAGGAATTTGCTTTTCGAGTTCCTTCATTTTCTCAATCGTTTCCCGGTCGTATTCGTCTGCATAATACTGATCTGATTTCGTATAGCTTTCCATTCGAACAATTTTTATCTTTTATTAGAGGAAATGTAATATTTTTTGAACCGCCATTTTATACAGTGAACGTTGTAACATAACATTGGGATAGTGCTTTTTCTTAAGCTAGAATACAAATCAAGAAATAGTTCTTCAGCGAATATTGAGTTCTAATTAACTAAAAGCTGATTCTAACTCAAAATAAATATGGTGTTCGATTTGATTTAATCTTTCCCCTATTTCAATCTATAGTATTTCAATTATGTCCTGAAGCCCGAAAGAGAGAATAAATAGGATTTGTAATATTTCGTTTGTTATATTTATTTAATTTTTAGTACATTAACTCCGAAAATTCACTATTCATGGAAAAACAACTAATTATTAGAATCTCTTATAATTCTAATTTCTCGGTTACTTTTTTAAGACCAATCCTACAAGTTTCATTTTGGACAATTTTCTTATTTGCAAAGGATAAGTAGTAAATATTTGACTCCACATCTTTAAAAATACTGTCAATATGACTGAAATTGCCAACAATTCGAATTCCTAGAACTTGGTTTTATTTCCGATTTTAATTGGTTAAAGTTACCTACATAGTGAAATTCTTCAACAGAAACAAATAACAAAATGGACTACCAAATATTACTTCATGGACTAGAACAAGCCGCTAAAAGTCCACTTGCATTTATAGCTTATATTTTGATAATAATTAGTTGGACTGCAAAATATTTGTATACTAAGAAGTTAAAAATAATCTCTGACAAACTAAATTTGCTACCAGAAAATCAAAGGCTTAAGGCATTAGAACTTGTATACAATTTCAGACCGAAAAAGGGGCTAAGTAGTTCAGAATATTTAATTAACGAAAAAAGGAAGTACTTTCTGATTGCTTTTATCATGTCAACTATAGCCATTTTAGTTTTTCTTGGCTTGTCAACATATAAAACAATTCAAGTTCTAAAAAGTAATGTCCAACAGCAGACAATGGATATGGCTTTTACAACTTTTATTAAAGGAACAGTAACTTTTGAAGATAATAAAAGATTGGGGTCTGCTATTTCACAAATCGAAAATTCCGTAACGCTGTATCCAACGTATGGGGCGTATATTAATCTTGCAAATATGTATGATGAAATCGGAAATTCTCAATCAGCATTAAATGCTAGTATCAAAGCTATGCAACTTAAACCGGATAATCCAAGTCCTTACATGAAAATAGGATTGTATTATTCCGATTTAGATAATTTTGACTCAGCAAAATATTATCTAGAAAAAGCATTGTATATTTTCGAAAAATCAAAGATATCCGATAATGACTTTTATGTCTCTGTTCTCGGAAATCTCGGAAATTTATATTCGGATAAAGCAGAAAATACTGATGATAGCCTAAAAAAAAGGACTTATGCTAAAATAGCAACTTCTCAATACTTCGAAAAGGCTCTTAAACTTAAAGGACAAATAGCTGGTGGCAAATATTTAGCTATGTTACTGGGGAATGCTGGGAATGCATATAGGGTTCTTGGCAACATTGATAAAGCGACAGCATTATTAAATGAATCTGTGATATTAAAGGAAAATTTATTATATAAAACACAAGAGTATGTCTCGTTAGGATATGGATATTTGTCTAGTGGTGATATTTATTTAGAAAAGAAGAATTTGAGTGATTCAGAAGAATTCTATAACAAGGCATATAATATATTTTTGAATAATGGTTATCCAATTGGGATCGGTTTAGCATTAGTTGGACAAGGTAATGTCTGCCTTAAACAAAATATGACTAAAGATGCTAAATTATTTTTTGACAGAGCAAAAAGGATTTTTGTCGAAAATGATTTACCAACTTATATCAAATTAGTAGATTCTAGGATTGATCAGATTGGCAAATAATACTTCTATTACACTTGGAGTGCAAGATTTTTTACCAGATGATATTTAGCATGATAATTCGACTAAACATAAATCTATAATAGATATTGACCAATATGTACTGATACGAATTATTCATTTAATTAAGTCCATGAATTATAGAAATGACTAAATCATTATTCAAATATCGAACAATAAACATCAGGAAATTTCTCTAAAAATAGTGTCGAAAAGAGGCTTGCAACATGTAATTATTTGATAGTTAGTGGTTTTTAGTTATTTTGGGAGCATTATTCACTGAAGTAACTCTTATGATAAAAAAATCCTACCGCTATCTTCAAGGCTATACACTTGATCCTGGTTATTCCAGTCAGTTAGATAGTATTAGCTTCAATCAAACTATTTATCGGATTCGTTGGGAAGATATGATCCCTCCTACAAATCGAAATGCAAAACAACATATTAACGGGGAGTACTTTGAAGTGATTGATATTGATCCTTCAAGTAATTGCTATTATGAACCATTGAATCTTAACAGTATTGAAGTGCTTTCTCAAAATGGGTTACCTCCAAGTGAGGGGAATCCACAATTTCACCAGCAGTTTGTTTATACAATTGCAATGAAAACACTTGACAGTTTTGAAAAAGCATTGGGAAGAAAAATCATTTGGAGCATCCGAAAAGGAATTGATGGTAAAAGAGAATATGTTGATAAGATCCGATTATACCCACATGCCCTAAGGGAAGCAAATGCATATTATGATTCGTCCAAAAAAGCACTTTTATTTGGGTATTTCAAATCTTCGCCTAAACTTAATGGGGTAAGTTTCCCCGGAGGCGCTGTGTTTACATGTCTTTCCCCGGATATAATAGCCCATGAAGTAACACATGCTCTGCTTGATAGCGTTCATCCTCGTTTTATGGAGAATACAAATCATGATGTTCCTGCATTTCATGAAGCCTTTGCAGATATTATTGCTTTACTTCAGCGTTTCACGATGAATGAACTTATAGAAGCGCAATTACGTAGTACACGTGGTAATCTAAACGAATTCAACGTTCTTGGAGAATTGGCAACACAATTTGGAAATGCTCTGCCATATGGACATGGGGCTTTACGTAGTGCTATAGGAACAAGAAATGAAAATGGAAAGTGGATACGGAAAACACCCGACCCAACCCTGTATCAGACAGTCTTTGAACCTCATGATAGAGGTTCATTACTTGTGGCTGCTTTTTTTGATGCTCTTATTAAAGTTTATACTTTCAAAACACAAGATTTGATCAGAATAGCTTCAAATGGAACTGGAATTTTGCCTAATGGGATGATATCACATGATCTCACAAAAAGGTTAGCCCAGGAACTTTCTCAAATAGCACAGCATATGCTCAATATTGCAATCAGGGCTTTGGATTATTGCCCTCCTGTCGATATTAATTTTGGGGATTATCTAAGGGCATTAATTACAGCTGATTTAGATGCTGCTCCTGCAGATGATAATAATTATCGAGTTGCACTAATGGATTCTTTCAGGAGTTGGGGTATTTTTCCTGATCTGGTGAACACATTTTCAGTTGAAAGTTTACAATGGTTTAAGCCTAGTTCTTTTGATAAGAATGAAGAGGCGGCGCTTAAAAAAATCGCTAAAAGTGTTGAACAAGACGTACGATACATTCTATCGTTAAGCGATAGGAAGAAAATTTTTGAAGCCTATAATGACGGACAAAGTGAACTTCATAAGTTCTTAATGAGTAAACAAGATATTCTTGGACCTGACAAATGGGATAAGTTCCTTAAAAAGCTTGGGCTTTCAAGTAATACAATTACCTATAAAGATGAGATGGGGAATGATCGGAAACAAGAAAACAACATGAAGCTGGAAGTTCACAAGATTCGTCCCGTATATCGAATGGGTAGAGAAGGGAATATTTTGGAACAGGTGATAGTCACACTTACTCAAAAAGCGAATGTTTCTATTGGAGAAGGTGAAAGTAACGATTTCATTTTCAGAGGTGGTTGTACGTTGATCTTTAACTTAGCCAATAATTTTAGTCTTGATTATATCATTACAAAAAATATAGCTAGTCAAAGACGATTTCTTGCTCAGTGGAATTATCAGCAAGGAAGATCAGAAGCTTCAAATTTTTCATTCCATGACTCAATATATCAGGATGATAATTGCTCAAGAAGAATCGATTTTGCCCGACTTCATTTTTATAACACTATTTAATATTACTTGTCATGAATCAATTACAGATTAATATACGGATGTATCGTGTAGGTGAGTTAGGTGATTGTTTTCTTCTGCGTTTTATTGATGGAGAAACAACTAACTCGATACTCATTGATTGTGGTTCTTTTCGTAACAAAAAAGACTCAGTTGATCGAATGAGAGAAATTGCCAAGGATATTGAAAGCACACTTCAAGGAGAACCTTTGGATATAGTTGTCGGTACGCATCAACACAATGATCACTTGTCAGGTTTTAAACACGCGGAAGACATTTTTTTGAGAATGAAAGCAAGACAAGGTTGGCTTTCTTGGTTAGATGACCCTAAGAATAAGAATGCTCAACGAATAGAACAAGAAGTAACCGGTTTTACTAATACACTTGAAAAAATTCGGGATGCACTGCATAAATCGAAAAATACTAATTTTTCGGCCAATGAAACAACAAACAAATTACATGATATTCTTGGCTTTTACGTAGGTATTGATGAAGCGGAAAAAAATGTTCAAGAAGGAAAAAAAGTACCTGTCGTTCCGGCTGATGGATTAAAAGTGTTAAAAGAAATGAGTAATAATATCAAATACCTTAGTCCGGGACAAGAACTAGAATTACCTCGAATAGGTCGAGATAAAGTTAAGGTTCATGTTTTAGGTCCTCCTGAAAACTCCACATTATTATTTGATATTCATGCGAAGAAAAATGAAACTTATGATCCACATTTGAAAATTGTTCACGAAACAGCAGATAGTTTTCTGAAAGCACTCGGTAATTTCGATAGATCGCAAGAAGTTGAAGTAGACGAAGAATATTTTCCTTTTGACAGAATATATCAAAAGTCAATAACTGATAGTGAATTTGGAAAAAGTAACTATCAGTTAAAAGATCTTGAATGGCAAAAAATAGATAACGATTGGTTATATCAAAGTGAACGATTGGCTCTTTATTTAGATAGTTATACAAACAACACCAGTCTCGTACTTGCTTTTGAATTAGTAGAATCAGGTAATGTCTTACTTTTTGTAGGGGATGCCCAAACTGGAAACTGGTTGTCATGGGATAATATAACTTGGCAAAACAAACCTACCGGGTTTCATGTTAATAATCTTCTTTCGCAAACTATTTTCTATAAGGTTGGACATCATTGCAGCCATAATGCAACTCTGGTATCAGGCTTAGAGAGAATGTCACATCCTGAATTAATAGCGATGATTCCAGTTGACAAAACAGATCCTAACATCAACAAAGTAAATGGATGGAAAATGCCAGCAACAAATCTTTACCAACGACTTAAGGAGAAAACACAATATCGATTAATCCGAATGGATGATATTTATGATTCAGATTGTGATCCAAATACAAATCTAAAAGTAAAAGAATCCTGGGAAAAGGCACGAGCGAAGGTAAACGTAAGTGATGACGGACTATATGTTGAATGTATAATTAATTAACAGTTTTGTGGGCTTTAATAAATTGGCTATTGTCAAAACAAAAATGCTTCTATCTTTATATTCTATAAACCATTATAACTGAATTCAATGTTCTCTAACAAAAAAATTGGCCTAGCCTTATCTGGTGGTGGATACAGAGCTGCCGTTTACCATCTTGGGACTTTAAAGAAACTTCATGAATTAGGTGTCCTACAAAAAGTAGATAAGATTTCAACCATTTCAGGGGGTTCTATAACTGGTGCTGTGTATTGTTTACATGATGGTCCCTTCGAAGATTTTGAAACACAGATGTTTGAAAAACTGATCTCAAAAAGTGTGATCAAGTATATTCTAACATCTTGGAAATTTATACGTTTGATCTTATTTGCTCTCATATCTTTAGGGGCTGCGATCTATCTTCAGTTTACACATTTTGCTCCATACTCAATTCCCATTATCATTTTATTTTTCTACCTATTAATCAAATATCAGTTCAAATTTTTTCCTGTGAGCAAGATCATTGAAGAGGCTTATGACAAATTCTTTTTCTCTGGAGCTGTGCTTTCAAATTTATGTACGGAACCGGAACTGGCGATTGGTTCGACTAACTTACAGACCTTACGACAATTTACCTTTTCAAAACGCAAGATGGAAGATAGTAAGTATGCTTACATGAATCCTCCGATACTTTTTGATGGCAAAAACTTTCCAGTTTCCAGAGCTGTTATTGCCTCATCTTGCGTACCGTTTGCGTTTACTCCAATTGTAATAGATAAAGTTTTTTATAAGTTACCAGAGCAATACGGCACTGTGAATCCTCAATTGGTAGACGGTGGAGTTTATGATAATCAGGGAGCGCATAAACTAACACAAAAAAACAGCTCTTACATGTGTGATATTGTCATTGTCAGCGATGCAGGAGATAAATTGCCATTTGAGAAAGCATATAATAATACCTTTACTTTACTCCTGCGAACTGTAGATACTTTTATGGCGAGGATTAAGCATTTTCAGATGATTCAAAACATCTATAGTGCGAGTGATATTGCAATGAGTTTCCAATCCATTGGGTGGGATTTAGAAGGTTGTATATCTGGTTTTTATGATAGCCTGAAGAGTGGAAATATTGCATTAGAACTATGTGAACAACATGGTTTAGCTATTGCTTGGGTCGAAAACCCAACTATGTATAAAGACGATATCATCGAACATCTGCAAGATCGCTGTAGCTATGAGCAAATTAAAGAGGTGGGCCTCTCTCCAGAAAAGCTTAAGGCCATTAGAAACGTAGGGACCAATCTTACACCAATTAAAAAAGAACTCGCAAGGGATTTAATTACTCACGCAGCACAAATCACAGAACTGCAAGTAAAACTCTATTGTCCACAATTAATCCAGAACAATGCCATTTGAAATTGACATGTTGAACGTTGGCAATGCCGACGCCATTATCTTAAGGTATATTGATGAGAATGAAATAGAATATGTGATACTCATTGATGCAGGAAAGACTAAAGCACACGGGATTCAGGTTGTAAATCATATCAACAAATACACAAATAAAAAGCATATTGATCTAGCTATCAGTACGCATCCGGATAAAGACCATATTGGTGGATTTGAATTTGTGGTCAATAACGTGGATATTAAAGAATTCTGGATACATGATCCCAAATCTCATGTAGAAATTGATGATAAGATCATCAAAAGTTTTAATGAACTTGAGGCTTGGGACATTTCTAAAGGATTAAAGCATGTATGTGAAAGTCTAAGTTTGTCGAAAGATTTGATCACTTTAATTGATGAGAAAGATATTAGAAGATATGAACCATTAGAAGGTCGAGAGCATTTAACAATTCCGATTAAAATCTTAGGTCCCACAAAAGATTACTATGAAGAAAAATTGGCTGCATTTCGAGATTTTGATAAACTATTTGAGAGCTTAGTGGCTTTAGAAAAAGCAGAAATATTGGAAGAAAATTGGATTGATGAACTGAGTAGGTTTGATAAGAAAGCAGATAAATCTAATGAGAATAATAGCAGTGTAATAGCACTGTTTACAGCTGATAATAGGAAAGTACTATTTACATCGGATGCTGGACCTGAAGCACTGCAACAGGTTATTGATAAGTATAATCTTGAAGATTTGCATTTTCTGGATGTTCCCCATCATGGGAGTCAATACAATATTAATACTGATATAATGGATGTTTTCAAACCAAAGACAGCATACATTTCTTGTACCGGAGATTATCCTTCAGAAATTATTGTGAAATATTTGCAAGGAAAGAAGACTAAAGTTTATTCCACAAAGGTTCATGGACAACTACGTCATAGTGTTAACTTACCAAACCGACTAGGTTGGTCTACTGCCAAACCAATGTAAATGAGAGATTTATTTGTCATAGATGATTCTGGTTCACCAGGTAATAGTAGTCAATCAAAATTACTCAAGAGCACCAGGTACAGTTCTGTGGCAGTATTCATATCAAAAGATATTCGGTTAGCCTTATCTGTAAAAATTACGGACTTAATTGAATCATATTCTTACTTGGGAATCCAAGAGTTTCATTTTACAGATTTATTGAATCAGCGCAAGGAGTATAAGGATCTTTCCAGAGATGAGGTAAAGCGAATTTTCGAAAAGTTTACTACCGTTTTGGAAACTTTTCAATTTGGGGTGATAATACAAACGATGACACCAGATACTCTTGCCGAAAATGGGTTGAAGGGTGAAGGTTATCTAACACTCGAAGAAAATACTTTGAAGTTTACCATTCTTCGTATTCTACTTTATGTAAGAGATATTAATCCAATTAGGAACTTTGAGATCCTGTCTGACGAAGGGATAGGCAAGAAAGGGTCACATAGAGTTTATAATGAGCTTTCGGCATATACAGACAAACCACAGGTTTCATTTCTGGCGTCACATGATAATCCTTTGCTACAGGTAGCAGATTATTATGCTTTTTGTTTAAATAGATTTCAATTATTGGCAATAAAACCAATGAGAACCATTTTTGACATCTGGTTTATGGAAATAGCCAACAGAGCATTCCACCTTAGTTTTACTTCTGGATTTAGACCAGTACTGATTAACAGTGATGCAGGCTATGATGAATATGATCAGATCGTTTTAGATAGGTTTAAAGAAACGGGGGCTTTTCCATTCTGGGTAAAGCACAATCAGAAAAAGTAAGAGCTCCCTACTTTGTGTAAGAGAACAGATGGTATCCGTCAATATTGGAATTTAAAGAGCTTAAATTCCAAGCCCTATTGGTTCTAAACCAATCTGAAAATTCCTTATTCTTTACATAAACATGTAGACCATTGGCATTAATATCTATAACTACATACCCTGCCTGATTATTTGTTATCCTAATTCCTCGATAACTCTCATATGCTAAGTGCGTGGAACTCGCATTACCCATTAAAGTCACTCTTGGTTTTAAGACATCTAAGAAACTAAAATCTCTTCCACTTCCCCGACCATGATGCGGTGCCATTAATATATCAATATCTGATACGAGTTCATGGTGGTTCGCAATGATGTGCTTCCAGGTTTCATCACATCCATCACCAGCAAATAAGATTTTCCAAAAACCACCATTTGCTTTAGGCGGTTTATAGAGTACTGCGTATGATAGATCATTAAAGTCTCCGCTTTCGTTTGCACTTTTTACTAAATCTGGGGTAGGTGCAAGTATATGCAGATGGTCGTTACTATAGTAGTCACCAGTGTTTCCAGAGTAAAGTGTTAATCGCTTTGTATTTTGAATTTGACTCGCTCTCAATTTTACATAGAATTCCCAATCCTCACTATTGAACCTACCATTGCCTTCTCCATTTAGTTCTTTATTATTGTCTGTATCCCACACATTATGAATGCTGAACTCGTCAAATAAATCCCTAACTCCGTCTAAGTGATCCATATCTGGATGCGAGATGATAAAGCGAAAAATATTATTTGCTCCAATTTTTCGGAGATAATGGATCGGGTTATCTGGTGAATGCTTTTGTTGAAAGTTACGCTTTCCTTCAGGAACGTAGTTTCTTGCTTCCATTAATTTACGTTCAAGTGAATTGCGAACTTGCTGTTCCTGTAAAGTCCAATTATCATTCGATGCGTTGGAAACATCCATTACTGTGAAATGTCCATTGTCATGGTGAATGATATTACAATCTCCTTCTAGGACATTTAAAAAGTGAATTCGTGGCATACCGTATTTATAAATAAAAGGTGATCAAAATTCTTATTTCTTATTACCTCCTGATAAAAGTGAAATTAATGCTGCAAGACCAGCAATAATAACACCAGCAGCTAACATATCAGACCAGTCATCTTTTTTTGCTTGCTTTACAGGTGGGTTTTGTATTCCAAACAATTGATTGATTGCATTTTCGGGAATTGTTCGTTCAAAAGAAATGTATTCTAATTGATTATCATTCACTTGAACCCCACTTTCAATCAATAATATTGTTTTAATACCAATTGATTTGGCGTAATTATATTCTGCAAAAACCGCATTAATTGAATCACTGTGATTAGTAATTATTCCAATAAAGATTTCAGATTCAGGAACAAGTCTACTTTGCGTATAAGAATTGTGATCGGACAAAAATACCGTATAATTACTTTCTCGGAGTTTGGAAACCAGAAGAGTAATAAGATGTAACTCTCTATCAATAATTGAATATGATACAAATACTTTCATCCTTCTTGTTTTTTAGTAAATGCTTCAAACGCTGAATCAAAGTCGCTTTTCGCATTATTATTAATGAAATTGGCCTGGTAATACTCTGGAAAAAAAGACTTAATGAGAGATTCTGACCCTATTAGTTTTCTCCATAATTGTGTCCCGTTCCAAATAACTGATTTTAGTTTTTCATTTGCTTTCAATAATGATCTAAGGCTGCTACTAGCATCACTTACACAAACAAGTAAGTATCCATCGGCTTTTTTGCTCTCTAAAATTGAAAAAAGATTATTTGTATTTATATCTCGATTTCCAACTGCATTTTTTTGTGATTTACACTCAATTACCCACCTGTGACTGTGTTTTCCAATAGCATCTTCGAAATGAAAGACAACAAAAATATCGCATCCATTGTCACATCCAATACCTGAATCATCAACTTCAATATCTGCAATGTGCAATCCTTTTCGTTCGTCTTTAAGGCTCCGAAAATATTCAGCAACTATTTGTTGAAAATAGTTGCCATCGGTTATTTCATGAAGAGGTGTTTTATTATTTGTTTTTGTATTCATGAAGCAAATTCAAATTTTATTTGTTGATGTTTTGTCAACTCTTTAGGATAGAAAACTGTATGAATTTCTTTTAGGATTGTCTTAAGAGCAAACCGTATGCCATCTGTTTTCGATTACTAGATATTTAATAGTGATCTGTTGAGTAGTAAGTTTCATTACGCTAATCAATTAGTTGTTCGTTTAGAGGTGTGCAATGAAGCGATTTAAATTTAATTCATCAACCGTATTTTCCGCAAAAATGATTGTGGAAAACCACATTTTAAACTATAAAGATTATTCTTTTCGGTTGATTCAGCGAATCAATTTGAGTCCCATTCAAACAATCTGAACTTTTTTGATACCTTTATTTTAGTGTAGGATTTCAATTCTAACCCTTTTTCTGCACCTGGCAGGTAAACAAGCTTCAAAATATTTGATTTTCAATTGGTTTAGGGCAACTTTTTTCTTAAATTAAATAAGAAAGGAGTAAAAATGGGATCAACAAAAAGAGAACAATATCGTCCATATCAATTAAGATATGCTCAACTATCAGACGCTATGGGACATCCTGCCAGAATAGCAATTCTTGAATACCTAAGCATTTATTTCCGTGCTAACAGTCGGGAAATGATTGACTTAACAAAACTTTCTAAATCGACAGTGAGTCAGCATATTAAAGAGCTTCTCGATTCGAAATTGATGTTTGAACGTTATGATGATTTTACAAATGAGCATTACTATTATTTGAATCCGAATGCTTTTGAAATGATGGGGGAAGTGGTAGATCAGATTTTCAAACGAAGCTAATTCCGGACGTAATATTGCGGAATTACACCAAAAAGTAACAACTTCGGAAATAAGTCGATAACTTTACAAAAAGACTTTTAAAATGGCGTACGAAAATATCTTAGTGTCCCAAAACGGACATATCCAAACAATCACCATCAACAGACCAAACCAATTAAATGCATTAAACAAACAAACCATTTCGGAATTAAATCAGGCACTGAATGAAGCAAACAACGATGCTGCAACAGGAGTTGTGATTCTTACCGGATCAGGTGAAAAAGCATTTGTTGCAGGAGCAGATATCAAGGAGTTTGCAGACTTTTCAGTAGAACAAGGCCGTGAATTAGCTGCAGAAGGGCAAAACATGCTGTTCTCATTTATTGAAAATATGACTACTCCGGTAATCGCTGCTGTAAACGGATTTGCGTTGGGAGGAGGATTGGAATTAGCAATGGCTTCTCATATCCGTGTTGCTTCAAGCAATGCAAAAATGGGGCTTCCTGAAGTTTCTTTGGGTGTGATTCCGGGTTATGGAGGAACTCAGCGTTTGACACAACTTGTGGGTCGCGGAAAAGCAAACGAAATGATTTTCACTGCGGGAATGATCTCTGCAGACGAAGCGAAATCATGGGGCTTGATAAATCACGTGTGTGCTCCGGAGGAATTGTTGGACCTGGCGAATGAATTGGCGAATAAGATTTTGAAAAATTCCGGAACGGCTATTGCTTCTGCAATTCGTGCGGTGAATGCATTGTATTCCAAAGGTGGTCAGGCAGGATTTGACGCGGAAGTGGAAGAATTCGGTAAATGTTTCGGTACGGCTGATTTCAAAGAAGGAACGGGAGCGTTTATTGAAAAAAGAAAACCAAATTTCAGAGGATAATTGAATCCGCTTAAAAAACTACTTGGGCAAACAGCTGTTTATGGGTTATCCACTATTTTGGGGAGAACCCTTAACTATTTATTGGTGCCGCTTTATACTTCGGTTTTTGAAAAACATCCGGAAGAATATGGAGTGGTATCTCAGTTGTATGCCTTTGTAGCATTTTTAATGATCTTGCTGACTTTTGGAATGGAAACAACTTATTTCCGTTTCATTCAAGACAGTGATAATAAGAAACAGGTTTTTCAAAATGGCTTTTTGACGGTTGTTTTGCTGAATGTGCTTTTCTTTCTCGGAGTGTTCTTTTGGGATGGCAATATTGCAAATGCCCTGCTTTTCAATGATCATCCCGAATACATTATCCTCATGGGGGCAATTGTGGTGATCGATGCCATGTCAAGTTTGCCCCTCGCCAAATTAAGGGCGGAAGAAAAAGCCAAACAATTTGCGATCATTCAATTTTCTTCGATCGGAGTGAATATTTTCCTGAATGTGGCCTTGTTGCTGCTTTTTGTAGATCCGAAAGAACCAACGAACGGAGTGTTTTTCATTCTGATTGCAAATGTGATTTCCAGTTTGGTTAAACCCATCTTTCTTCGAAAGGACTTCAAGGAAATTCGTCTGAAACTGGATATTCCGCTGCTGAAAAAAATGCTGGTGTATGCGATTCCGATTGTCATTGCCGGTTTTGCCGGAATCATCAATGAAGTGATCGACCGGATTATGTTGAAGCAAATGCTATATGACCCGGCCAATGGATTCACAGCAAAAATGGCCGATGCGGAGATCGGAATTTACAGCGCGTGCTACAAATTGGCGATGCTGGTAACCATTTTACTTCAGGCATATCGCTACGCTGCAGAACCGTTCTTTTTCAATCAGATGAAAAATCAGGATCGGAATAAATTGTACGTCAAATTGATGAACTACTTTATTGCGATTGTGTGTGTTGTCTTCCTTGGAGTATCACTGAATCTGGACATTTTCAAGTATTTCATTACAAGTGAAGTCTTTTGGGAAGGATTGAAAATAGTACCTGTCCTTTTGCTGGCAAATGTGTTTTTAGGAATTTACTTCAATCAAAGTATTTGGTATAAACTCACAAACCAAACAAAATACGGAGCCTATATTTCCATTATGGGTGCCATTCTGACGATTGGGATCAATTACATTTTCATTCCGAAATACGGCTATGTGGCAAGTGCCTGGGCAACGATGATCGTTTATGCTTTTCAAATGACTGTATCTTATTTTTGGGGCCAAAAGCACTTCCCGATCAAGTATAATCTCCGCAAATTTTTCCTGTATCTGGGCTTGAGTATCCTGATTTATTTCCTTGCAGGCAAAATCCCGTATGGCGATCACACGCTCATCAAGTTTGTGATGAACAATCTCCTGATCGTACTTTACATCTACATTGTTCTTTCAGTGGAAGGAGTAAAACTTTCGGCACTCCGGAAAAAGTAAAAACCCCATCCGTCAGCTGACGAACAGGGTTTTGTATAGAGATTATCTGAAAAGTTTACTTGATCAACTTATACGTTTTGGAATGCTTTTCTCCTGAAAGAATCAGAAAGTACGTTCCCGAACCGATAGACTCTAATCCGTCAAATTCAATTACTCCGGAATTTACAGTCATCTTTTCTCCGATGATTCGTCCGTTCAGATCCGTTAATTTCATAGATTGAACAGAACCGTTCTGATTATCAATTTTAATGACGTCCGTAAAAGGATTCGGATAAATCGAAACAGATTCCAGCAGATTTTCTGTTTCCGACAAACTTGAAACGGGAGGCAAATTATCCCGGCCGTAAATAGCAGATGAATCAGTCAAAGTGAAGGAAGTAAACATTGTGTCGGTGTTTGTTGCATCAGTAACATATGCAGAGTATGTTCCCGGACATAAATTATAAATCTGTTGGACTGTATCCCCGGTACTCCAATGGATGGAATAAGGAGGTGTTCCTCCATAGGGGAAGACAGCTGCAGTACCGTCACAGTTAGCTGCATTGTTGGATGTCCAGTATGTAGTCGCAAAAGGTTTCTGAATTGTGAAGGAAAAGAACAAGGAATCATTTGCTGCATCCACAACAGTCACAAAATGGTTTCCGATACACAAATGTTCAACAGACTCAGTGATATCATATGTATCCCAAAGAATGGAATACGGAGGTGTTCCGCCACGAGGACGAGCGTATGCTATTCCGGAACATTCCGACGAATTATAAAAATGAGAATTGTTATCAGACCAGAAATCAACAGCAAACGGCTCTGGAATCGGACCAACATTGATCGTAACGGTCACAGAATCATTAAGAGCATCTACGATGGTTACGTAATAAGTTCCTGTACATAAATTGTAAGCATAATAGGATGAATCTCCTGTGCTCCACTGGATGGTATAAGGCTGAGTTCCACCGGTTGGATTAACAGCAGCGTATCCGGAACAAGTCGAATCATAATCATCGTAAATCCAGGAATCAACAGCGAGTGATCGCGGTTCTTGTACCTGAATGGTAAAAGGAAAGTTCAAGGAATCGTTTGTTGCGTCTATCACAGTGACTGAATAGGCTCCATCACATAAATACTGAATGTGATCCGTTGTGTCACCGGTACTCCAAAGAATGGAATAGGGTGGTGTTCCACCGTATGGAGCAATGGAAGCTTGTCCGGAACAATAAGCATAATAGCCATTATCGACAAAAAATGCGGCATTCAGAAATTCCTCTTCAATAGTGATCGTATGCGTTTGAATACATCCGAGTGAATCCGTAGCTGTGACTGTGTAATTTCCGGGACACAAGTTGCTGATTGATTCAGTGCTGTCTCCGGTCGACCAGCTGTAAGCGTAAGGCGAGTGTCCCCCATACGCATAAGAATTAATTGCCCCGTTACAACTGTCCGGAATGCAATGAATAGGGAAAACATCATGTACAAAATTGGAACACGGATCCTGGATCGTGAAAGGTTCCCAGTAAACAGGTACTCCCATGGAATCCGAAACCAGGAAATAATTTCCGGGACATAGATTGGTAATAATGGAATCGGCTCCGGCAATCTGGATGGAATCCTGATACCAACTCCAACTCCACATACCGCCCATCCAATAATGGGCCGAGTTAAATGCTGTTCCATCACAAGTGGCAATTCCACTGGCATCTGTCTTGATAACGTTTTGGGCCGAGCTTTGATTCAAGCCAATGACGGCAAACATCGCGAAAGCGACGAAAAGATAAAGGTGTTTCATAAAGGTGATTTTGTTAGATATAAATATAAGCAAAATTCAGCATTTTTGCAACTCTTTTCCGGTTCTTTCGTATAACAAATTTGATTTTCGTAACTTTGTGGTATGTTGACGGTTGAACAACTTATAGGAGATTTATTATTGCAGCACAATTGTGTCATCGTTCCTTCTTTCGGAGGTTTCGTTGCGCAGCGCATGTCTGCAAAAATTGATTCGGCGAAAGGAGTTATTGTTCCGCCGAAAAAATCCGTATTGTTCAATAAGCAATTGATTAACAACGATGGATTGTTGATCGCGGCATTATCACAGGCAAATTCTTATAGTTATTCGGAAGCTGCTCAGGAAGTTCAGGCTCACATTCAGGAATGGGAATCGAAACTTCAAATGGGAGGCAGAATCACAATTGACCGTGTTGGTAATTTGTTTTATGATCAGGAAAGAAACCTGTGTTTTGAGCAGGATCGTTTCTACAATTTATTGCTCGAATCCTTCGGATTGAGTTCCGTACATTTTGTTTCGGTTTCGGATGCTCAGGCAAAAGAATCCCGCCAATCTGTAATGAACATGGTGAAAGCGGTGGAAATGGAAGAAAAGCAAGTTGTTCCAAACTCCGAGCCTTCTTTTATTTTGACTGAAGAGCCGATTGTTCCGGTTTTGGAAATTGTTCGTGAAGAAGCAATTGCTCATCCGGTGCTTGCTGCTAAAAAGAGATCAACTACGTGGCGTTATGTTGCTGCGGCTTGTTTGTTGCCGATTGCGTTCTATTCATTCTGGATTCCGGTGAAAACAGATGTGTTGGAATCCGGTGTGATCTCTCTTTCTGACTTTAATCCGTTCCATTCCGGTAAACCGGGAACTTACAAAGTTCCTGAATCAAACTACCGTTTTACGGAACATCCAGGCAAAAAGCAATTAGAGAATCTGCCGAAAAATGTTGAAACGTTTTCTTACGAGATGGATGAGGATACCTATGTTCCCGTTTCATTGAACAAGAAAAAAGCAGCAGTCGTTTCGGAAGAAAAAGTGCTTGAGAAAGTAAATCCTGCACCGATTAAGGAAACGCCAAAACCCATTGAACCGGTAAAAACATCAACCGTTCCTTCAAGCGGAGGACAGATCATTGTTGGAAGCTACTCAAGCAAAGAAAATGCAGAAGAACTGGTTCGACTGCTGGCTTCAAACGGAATCTCAGGTCAAATCATGGAGAAAGACGGAAAAATCCGTGTTACCGCAGGAAGCGCAACTCAGTTTAAGCAGCTTGAACCGAAATTGAAATCTTTGGGAATTGCTCCCTGGGTTTTAAAATAAATCAGCACCTTATTTTTACAAATTAAGTTCGTACATTGGACATGTAACTATTGTTCCAATACCGATGAGAATATTGCTTGCAATTTTGCCATTGCTTTTGTTTTCCTGTGGCTCAAAAACGGAAACCATTCATCCCGAAGTTCAGGATATTTCATCTTCCATCTATGCATCCGGAACCATCAAGAGTAAAAGTCAATATCAGGTCACTCCGCTCGTATCCGGAACGATTCAGGAAGTTTTGATCGATGACGGCGATTATGTCAAAAAAGGACAATTGCTGTTCCGGATCGATAACCGGGCACAAATCATAAACGAAGAAAACGCTGCTCTTTCTGCTTCTTTTTACGATCAAAGTGAAAATCAGGAAAAACTGAATGAAGCAAAAAGTGCCATTCAGTTGTGCCGGGAAAAACTGAAAACGGACTCGTTGCTGTATGTCCGGCAATTGAATCTGTTCAATCAAAATGTGATATCCAAAGTGGAACTCGAACAGCGGGAACTGGCTTATCAAAGTTCTCAAAATGCTCTTTCAAACGCATTGATCCATTACAATGATTTGAAAAGACAGATCACTTTCAACGCAAAACAGGCTAAAAACAATCTGGCTTTGTCATCCAAATCAGCTTCCGATTTTGAAATCAAAAGTGATATCAACGGAAGGGTTTACAGCGTTTTGATCGAAAAAGGAGATTTGGTGGGGCCGCAAATTCCATTGGCGGTTATTGGTGCGGCAGACAGTTTTGTATTGGAAATGCAAGTCGACGAGTACGATATCGCAAAAATTGATTTGAATATGCGTGTTTTGATCACAATGGATAGCTACAAAGGAGAAGTTTTTGAAGCCAGAGTGAGTAAAATAAATCCGCTTATGAATGAGCGGTCTAAAACATTTAAAGTAGAAGCGGTGTTTACAAAAGCACCGAAACGCATTTTTCCGAATACCTCGTTTGAAGCAAATGTTGTTCTGGAATCCAAAAAGAAAGTACTCACTATTCCAAGAACGTATTTGCTGAAAGGAGATTCGGTTCTTTTGGCCGACGGAAAAAAAGTGAAAGTGAGTGTTGGATTGCGCGACTTCGAATTTGTAGAAATTCTTTCGGGTTTGAAACCCTCTGATGAAATAATGCTGGAAACCGAATGAAATTTGGACTGATCATAAGCATTTCAAAAGCCTTGCTGTTGGCTCGCTGGAAACAAACATTGGTTGCGGCGGTTGGCGTCACGTTCAGTATTATGATGTTCATTACGCTTTTGAGTTTTATGACGGGTTTGAATAATTTGTTGGACGGATTAATTCTGAATCGCACGCCGCATGTGCATATTTACAAAGAAGTGCTTCCCTCGGAAAAGCAGCCGATTGATTATGAAACGGGTGACGATGGACACAACTTTATCAGTTCCGTAAAACCTAAAAACGACCTGCTGGATATTCGAAACAGTTCGGTGATCATGAAATCATTGAAAGACGATCCACGGGTTTTGGGAGTAAGTCCGAAAGTTAATGTTCAGGTTTTTTACAATGTGGGAGCAGTTGATTTGACCGGAGTTCTTAACGGGATTGACGTGGCGGAAGAAAACCGCCTGTTTGCTTTTTCGGATTATGTGGTGGAAGGAGATTATCAGGATTTGAAAAATGTTCCGAACAGCATTGTATTGGGGAAAGGTGCGGCAGAAAAAATTCTGGCAAGTGTGGGCGATAATATCCAGATCACCACTTCCAAAGGAGAACGTGTTCAGCTGAAAGTGGTGGGCTATTTTCAATCCGGAATTCAGGATATTGATAAAGTTCAGAGTTACGTTTCATTGGCTACGGAACAGAAACTTCTGGGTGAAAGCAACAGTTATGTGACAGATATTCAGGTGAAGCTTCTGGATATGACGCAGGCTCCTGAAGTTGCGAAGGAATACAAACAGATTTACGATGTGGAAGCAGTTGATATTCAAACGGCGAATGCGCAATTTGAAACGGGGACTGCTATCAGAACTTTAATTTCATATGCGGTTGGAATTACCTTACTCATTGTTGCCGGTTTTGGAATCTACAACATCCTGAATATGATGATTTATGAGAAAATGGATACGATTGCGATTCTCAAAGCCACAGGTTTTTCCGGAAAGGATGTGAAACGGGTTTTCATTACCATTGCACTGACAATCGGAATTTTCGGCGGTTTGTTCGGACTCTTTTTCGGCTTTCTGATTTCTTCCGGGATTGATCAGATTCCATTCAAAACAGATGCACTTCCAACGGTTAAAACGTATCCGATCAATTACGATCCGCGCTATTATCTGATCGGAGGAATTTTTTCGGTGATTACCACTTATTACGCGGGATATTTTCCCTCGAGAAAAGCAAGTAAGGTGGATCCTGTTGTAATTATTAGAGGGAAGTAAGATGAGTTCAATGGTTCTGCAGGCAAAAGAGATTTCCAAATTCTTCCACGATCCCTTCGATATTCAGGTATTGAAAAAGATCAATTTTACGATCGAACGGGGAGAGTTTACTTCAATTATCGGAAAATCGGGTTGCGGAAAATCTACTTTGCTCTATATTCTGTCGACGATGGATACCGATTATCAGGGCGATTTGCTGATCGACGGGCAAGTTATGCGCGGAAAGAAAGAAGGAGAACTGGCTCGCGTCCGGAATGCGAAAATCGGTTTCGTTTTCCAATTCCATTATTTGCTGAATGAGTTTTCGGTTCTGAAAAATGTGATGCTTCCGGGTTTGAAACTGAATCAGCTCAGCTCGGCGGAAGTGGAACACAACGCTTACGAAAAACTCCGGATTTTAGGCATTCAGGATGAAGCATTGAAAATGCCCAATCAACTTTCGGGCGGACAAAAACAACGGGTGGCGATTGCACGAGCCCTGATCAATAATCCGCTGATCGTGATGGGTGATGAGCCAACCGGAAACCTGGATAAAAAGAATACGGAAATTGTGTTTGATATTTTCAAGGAACTCGCAGAAGAATTCGGTCAATCACTTCTTATCGTGACCCACGACAATGAATTCGCAGGGAAAACCCACCGCATTATTGAAATGGAAGACGGAGCAATTATCCGGATGTAATGTGAATTGAAAATTGAAAAGATTGAATCTGTTTTTTCTCCTTTTCAATTCTCAATTTTACATTTTCAATTCCTTCTTTTATGCCACTTGCATACGTTTTTTCCAGAAAATATGAGAAGCAGCAAGAATTCCCAAAAACACGATCGGAGAAACGATCATCGAAACGGGGTCGCCATTTGAAGCGTGGAGAATACTTGCTGAAATCAAAGTAATTCCGAAACCTGCGTAAGCCCATTCTTTTACAGAACCTTTAAAAAACGGAATCAGTAAAACGAGCGCTCCGAGGATTTTTGCCAATCCCAACTCAATGCGGAAAGCATCGTGGAAACCCATTTTGGTAAAATTTGACTGAACTTCCGGAGAAGTGAAATACATGGACGCTGAGAATAACATCATGGCTGAAAATAAGCTGGTTGTCGTCCAATAGATAATGGTGTTCTTTTTCATGTGTTTGAATTTTTTGACAAAGCTATCTGATAATAAGTTTATTTTTTACTTATATTTCCTTTTGGAAACTAGTTTCCACGAAGAAACTCATTATAAAATCAGTCGGTTAACGCCGTATTTTTGCATTATGGTAATGAAAAAGAAAATGATTCACGAGCCGGCAGCTTGCGCAGGCAGAATGTTGGCCATCAGAGATACCGTAGAATTGCTTTCCGGTAAATGGAAAATTCAGATCATCGGAACTTTGGTATTCGAAAACTCGATGAAGTTTATGGAGTTGAAGCGAAATATTCCCGGAATCGGAGCGAAAATGCTTTCGAAAGAATTGCAGGAATTGGAAATCAATCAGTTGATAACGCGCACGGTGTGTGATACGAAACCAATTACAGTTGAATACAAGATCACTCCTTACGGTTTGACCTTAGAACCGATTATTGCTGAGTTGGCTGCCTGGGGAAGTAATCACCGGAAGCATTTGTTCAGCAATCAGAATTAATTGATATCGCTGTTTTTAAAGGAAGTGCGGCATTCACAGGTTCCTCCTCCTTTTTTGTTTTTTTCCACTTCGGTGAAAATGTAGTTGGAAGAACTGTTCAGATCTTTGTTCAGCATCAAGGTTGTGTCGACAATGGATACCGTGATCGAATCCAGATACATTTTGCAGGGATCGAACTGAGACATGTTTTTATGTCCGTTTCGTTCCAGAATAATTGTTTCGCTTTTTTTCCCTACAAAGAAACTGTCGGCAGTAAAGAAAACCGTTGCAGCCGAATCGCTCCGGTTGTAAACCTTCACCCAAACATCGTAGTCCGAATCGTTTTGAATCACCTGATTGTATTTCACTCCGGGATCTTTACACGAGAAAAGAACCAATGTGAGTGCAATGAGTGGAAACAGCTTTTTCATGATCCAAAGGTATGAAATTCAGGTAAATGAAAGCAAATCTTCCGAATGAACCGGAATCCCTTGATACCACCGGATAAATGGATGGATGTCTATCCGTCTTTTTGAGAGAGATTCTTTGTAATTCCTCAGAATCGGATCGTCACACCAACCATCGCCTGAAACCCTTGCGTAGGATAATTGTACCAACGTCTGTAGCGCTGAGCAGCAACGTTGTTCAGGTTCACAAATCCGGATACACGCTTATTGTAACGGTATTCCAATCCGATGTTTGCATCAGCAAGGAAACCTAGCTTCAAAGCATATTGATTGTTCTCTTCCAGGACATCTTCTCCGGCAGCAAAAACCTGAGCCCGTCGTCCTCCTTCGAGGTTGACATCAACGGTAAGAATGAACTTGTCATACAAGTTGTACGTTCCTCTCAAAACCATTTGGAATTGAGGCAGGTTCCATGCAAAAATGTTGTTTCGCGAGTTGTACGAATAGTATCTTCCGATTACGTCGATTTTTACCTTTTCTTTCAACTGATAGTAGATCGAACCTTCCAATTTGGTAATGTTCATTGTATCGTAAATCACATTGAAGCGGTTTCTTCCGGAGTACACGGTGTCGGTCACAAACAAAGCTTTGTTTTTCACGTGAGAGAAACTTGCAAAAACATTGAATCCGATTCTTTTGGACAGCGTTCCTTTGATTCCTATAAATCCGTCCGCAGCTTTGTGTTCGTTTTGCAAAGAAACATTGGAAAGGATGAACTCATTGTCGTCAGTCAATCGTTTGAAAGATTGCTGAGTCAAACCTCCGGTTACTCCTGCATACGGAATCAAAATGTCATTGAAGAGCGAATATTTCACTTCGGCAATCGGGTAGAGATACACTTTGTTTTTCGGACCGAGACTTGCTGTTAGATCCACTCCGACCTTCGCTTTTAACTTTCTGTTTTTGGAGTAAGTGCTGATACTTGGGCGCAAGCTGATGATCGTGTTTTTATTCTCCAAACCAATCAAAGAAGTTCCGACGGTATCATTCATAACACCGAATTTGTAGGAGTTGTGCATGATGTCCAGATCGGCAGCGAAAATTTCAGTTCCCCATTTGTACTCAGCTCCTGTGCGGATTGCAAAGAAATTTTCGCGGGCATTCCAATTTTTCAATGAATCCGCTTTGGATTTCTTGTCGTTGAAATGACGGTATTCCAATCCCACTTTCCAGTTAAGACCTAAACTATCATTTGCGTGCGAATGAAATCCACCTTTTAAACCGAAAGTATTGAAACGTTGTGCAATACTGTCTTTGTCTGCGTCTTGATTCGGGAACCCGTAAAAATGCAAACCTTGATTTCTGTAATAAGATTCAGCATCCCAGCTGTATTTCTTTTCGTTTACACCCACAAAACCTCTCACGTTTGTGCGGTCGAAATTTGCTGGCGCCACGTTTCTCATTTTACCGAAAGAACTCAAATGGTGCAAATGACCACCGTAATTCAATTTTCTGCTTCGGCCGTTGTTATAGTACAATTCAGCCAGAGGCATGAGTAAAGAACCAATCCCGATGCGGGCATAGCCGTTATACAGTTGTGGTAATTTCTGTTGTAAATTCACTTTTGCCGGTTCGATTTTCGGAATTTCGAACGTTGGTTCGTAATTGATCGAAAGCAAAGGGAAAGAAGTTGTTGGAGTCGGGAAAACAGTATCCAGAATTTTTGGTTGTGAATTCAGACGATGTGCAATCTCAATAGAACGGTCGCCCGTAGTGATAATATCTACCACGTTACCTTGACCGAAAACAGTTGAACCGATTAAGCAAGCACCTATGAGTGTGAAACAGTTTTTACTTCTCTTCATTATTTCCCTGTTTTTACGTCAACTTCAATTACCGTAGGATCGCTCGGATTTGTCAAAGTTTTTGGTTGTGTTTTCAACTGCATAATTTCATCGTACAATTCGCCCGCTTCCTGCAGAACACCGTCGTCTTTTACCGGATAATGATCAAGTACCGACTTGATGGTGTTTTCAGCCTGGAACAAATCTTTCTTCTGAAGCAATACTTTCGTTTGAAGGATCAATCCTTTTGCAATCCAGTAATCGTAACCCGGCTTCATTTTCAATAATTCACGAATTAAAGTCTCGGTTTTGGTATAATCTGCTTGCGCAAAAGCATTGTCTGCCAGAGTGTATTTAGATTCTGCAGCCCAAATTGTTGTCGCATTTTTGACTACATATTCCAGTGAAAGCTGTGCTTCCGGATAACGTTTTTCTTTCGAAAGTGAAATTCCTTTGATGTATTCAGCTTCCAGTTTCAATTGCGTTGTTTGTTGGATACTCAATACTTTTTGAGCGTATTCAACTGCATTGGCATAGTTTTCCAACAGGAAATGACAACGCATCAATCCGATTCGCGCATTGTTCAGGTATTCCGGATTGGAGCTGACTTCTTCCGTGCGTTTGTAGTATGGAAGAGCCGCCTCTTTTTGATTTCCGTTGAATAAGAACTTGGCCGTTCGCACAGAAGCCAATTCGGTGTAATCGTCATTCGGCCCCGCGAGTGTGATCTGATAAATCGAAATTGCATCGGATTCTTTCTTCAATCGATACAATGCATCCGCTTTTTGATTCATCGCATCGCGGTAGAATTTCCCTTTCGGATATTTATTCAGATACTTGTCGAATTCAGTAATGGAAGCGTTCCACTCTGATTTCTCGTACAAATCAAAACCTTGTCGGTAATACTCGTCTTCCACTTGTGTTGCAATGGAATCGGCACAACTGTATTTTCCTGCCAATGCTTCAATTTTGTTCAGTAATCGCTGCGCACGGTAAACATCGGCAAGGGAACTTACTTCGCGTTCACAAATTGTGTCGTTGATGCTGAATTCGTTCAGAACTTTCAGGTAGTATGTTTCAGCCTGATTGAAATTTGATCGTTTGAAAGCAATATCTCCCAAATAATGGTACGCTTCTTTTACGAAAGCACTGCTCGGATAATCGGCAATGATTTGCTTGTAATAACGTTCCGATTTATCCAGGTTTTCCATTTCGAAATATGTTCGTGCAATTTCTTCAATGGAACGCTGCACATAGCGTGATTTCGGGTAATTGTTGATCAGATCCGTCAGACTTTGGATTTTATTATCTCTTTTCCCCATGAAACCGTAGGTACGCGACATGTAGTACAAAGCCTGGTCGTCATATCCTTGTTTCAGGTCGTAGGCAGCTTTGTAATTTTCGATTGCAGCAGCATTGGTTGTATTATCAGCAAGTGCATTTCGATAGTATTCATCCGCCAAACGCATATACGCATCTGCTTTTTTATGCAGATCTGTCAAGTTTGGTTGTTTCAGATATTCTCTGAATGCATCCTGAGTGCTGCGATAATCTTTCAATGCCAGATAAGCATACCCTTTGTTGTAAAGTGCATCGTTTCGCAATCCGCTCGACTGAGAACCGGACATACTCATGAACTGCGTATATTTTTTAACCGCCTCGGAATAGTTTTTCAGATAGAATTCCGCGTCTGCACTCCAATACGTCGCTTTCGCGCTTACTTCCGGACTGATCGGATATTTGCCTACCAATTCGAAAGCGCCGATGGCATTTTTGTATTCTGATTTCTGGAACAATTCCACTCCGCGGTTAAATGCGATCAATTGGTACGCAGACTTTAACTTGATGTCCTTGTTGGTTAATTGATCCAAAGACTCCAAAGCTTTCTGGTAGTTTTTGGTCGAAGTGTAAACGTTTACCAAATATTGATAAATCACAGGTTTCCGTTTGGAATCCGGGTATTTTTCCAAATACAACTTGAATGCTTCAACGGCTTCATCATAGGCATTCATATCCAGTTTGTAGGACAACAAAGCGTAGTTGTAAAGCGCATCTTCCTGAATCATTTTGTCCAAATCCAGTTCACTGGCTGCTTCAAAAGCTGTTCGTGCATAAACGAGTTCGCCCATGTTGGTATAACATTCACCTGCATGGTAAAGTGCAATCTGACCGAGTACGTCTTTTTCGCGTGCTACACGATCGAAGTATTTCACAGCTTTGGTGCAATTGGAAGTTCTGGAATAAGCCAGTGCCAATGCATAGTCGTCATCGCGTGTGGTATTCGACTTGGAATTGTAGAGTTCCAGGTAAGGCAGAGCCTCGTCGTATTTTTCGAGATGGAAATAACTGTCTCCGATAATATGACTGATCTCAACTTGTTCTGCCGGTTTCAGGCTGTCTACCTTGCTTGGCGCGAAATCAACAACTTCCTGATACTTGTGCTGAATGTAATAGATCTGCGTGATGTAATACGGAACAACGCGGTTGAAACGGTTGTCGATCAATAATTTTTCAAATCCTTCCAAAGCTGTTTGGTAAGAACTGTCCAGATAGCAAATGTGCGAGTAGTAGTACAAACTCGGTGCACCGTACTGACTGCTTGAATCTTTGACTTCGAAGAACGCCATCTTGGATTCGGGATAGTTTTTCTCATCGAAATAAGCGTAACCCAGTTTGAAGTAGTATTCTTCCTGATTTTCCTTATCAACGGAAGACCTGTTGAGCTGTTTGAAATATTGAATGGATCTTTTGTAATCTTTCTTTTGGTAGTAATAACGTCCGATCTGGAAAAGAATATTGCTTCTGTAAATGCTTTCCGGGTATTCCCGATTGAAGCTTTCCAGCAGGTCAATAGCGTCATTATTGAACAATTCCAATGCGGATAATCCTTCGTAATAAAGCGCTTTGATATAGTATGAATCGTTCTTTGAACCCTTGTAATCAGTGATAAAAAGACGGAATTCCTTGCGTGCGGCACTGTATTGTTCTTTCTCAAACAAATCTTCTGCCCGATAAAATCCGCTTAGAGGAGAATGGTACTTCTCACTTGCCTGGGACCATGCAGAAGAGCTTGCAACGAGTAAAAGAATGAAAAAAATAAAACGCATTACAACTATTTTAAGATAGTAAAATTAAGCAGTACCTGAGGGAGATAGGGGAAGCGCGTTTAAAAGTTTTAAACGTATAAGTGTTAAGATAAAATCTCGTTACACTTTGATTTCATGGATTGGAATCCTGAAATTTACAACTATAAACTCAAAGAGGTGGAGAAAGTTATTCGCATTCAAAACGGACGAATTGACCAATTGGGTCAAACGGTTCTTGAAAACATCAATTTCGAGGTAGAACGGGATGAATTGGTTTTTTTGATCGGGAAAACCGGTTCGGGAAAAAGCAGTTTGTTGAAAGTGCTTTACGGAGAATTGGAATTGAGCGATGGCTTGGGATCTGCTGTTGATTTTGACCTGAAATCGCTTTCCAAGAAACAAATTCCGGGACTTCGCCGCAAGTTGGGAGTTGTGTTTCAGGATTTCCAATTGTTGTCGGATCGTTCGATTGCGGACAATTTGCGTTTCGTAATGAAAGCAACCGGCTGGAAAGACAAACGCGAAATGGATCAGCGGATCAGCACCGTTTTGTCGATGGTCGGATTGGAAGGAAAGGAAGGTGTGCAGCCGCACCGTTTATCGGGAGGCGAGCAGCAACGTGTTGCGATTGCGCGTGCTTTGATCAATCATCCGAAAGTGATTATTGCCGATGAGCCAACCGGAAATCTGGACCCTGAAACGTCTACAGAGATCATGCATCTGATCATAGCAGTTGCCAAAGAAGAGAAAGCTGCGGTGATTATGGCAACACACGATATGTCATTAATCGAAAAGTTTCCTGGAAAGGTTTTCAAAGTTGAAAACCGGGAGCTGAAAACCTTGGATACGATGCACCGTTTTGATCCGTTCCAACCTTTGTTTGATTAGTTATTTGTTTGTAACTCATTGATTTCTAGCCTCGTCCCAATATTGGGAAATGGGGAATTTGGGAAATCTCCTGCACTATTGTGATAAGCCAATTTCACGGAAAGCCGCTTCCAGTTTTTCAATCCCGAATGCTGCTTCAAGCTCATTCACTCGCTTCCGAATCTCTTGTTCATCCGGAATAGGAAGATGTTCTATTTTTTCAGCCAATGGAAATGTCGGATTCCAAAGCTCACAGTATTTTTCAAAAGTCTGATTTCCGAGCATTTCTTCGGTAGCAATACAGGGTTTTCCGCTCAACAAAGCACGAATTACTTTCAGTTTTATTCCTGCGGATTTGAAGCCGATCAACAAGTGAACAGAGCAGCTGCGAAGCAAATCGTTCATTTCGGAATCACTGGGGTTTGCAATGCATTTCCACCCCTCGTTCTCTATTTTTGAAACAAGCTGTTTGCCCGGATTTTTCCCGGCAATCACAACAGGAATTCCCAGGGGGTTTTGTCTGTTTTCTGTAATGAGTCTCTGAATAGCTTCCAGGTTTTCTGCTACAGATAAATTTCCGTGAAACAAGGCGAATCGTTCACCTTCGACCGGCTCAAGAACCAAATCGGAATCAATGGTTACGGGCAAATAAACTGCATGAAAACCGAGTTGATCATAATACTGCCGATCACTTTCAGAAATGCACAGAACCGGAATTTTCTTTAATGTCAGTTCCTGTCTTTTGAGTTTTCGTGCCTCCATTCCGAAGAACAAACGCTCGGAATAAGTTTTGGAACTTTTGGCCAAATCAGCATAATACTGCCATTCGATATTGTGCATTCTGATTGCAAAGCTGCGCTTGTGTTTCTGCAATTCGCCCGCCCAAAATGTATTGTGCTGACCTTCCAAAAGAATTGGCGCGCTATCTGCAAGAAGTCTGCCCAAAAGTTCAGAAGAATTCCTGCTTTTTACAATGTATGGCAATCGGAAAAGCAAGGATTTCAAACCTGTTTTCCGATCATAATAATGAATTTCATCCGCAATTTGTGAGAAATCATGAGATCTTCCGCGGCCGTATTCATAACAGTGAAGAATGACATAATAGCCGGATTGTTTTAATGCTTTTGCACGAAGATAAACATCCAGAACACCGCCATAATCCGGAGGAAACGGAACATCAAAGGAGACGATATGAATTTGTTTACTCATGAATTTTCGGATAGAATGCATTTAATTGTTGAACTTCCGCTTCCCAGTTTTCCTTTTCAGCCGCCAAAGCACAGTTTGCTTTCCATTCTTCCATTAAAGAAGGATTGTCTAAAATCTGCTGTACTTGCAGCGCTAAAGATCGGGGTTCAAAATCGTTGATCACTTCACCGACCTGATATTTCTTTACCAATTTTGAAACTTCGACAACGTTCGAGCAAAGAATCGGAGTGGATGTGTGGATGTAATCAAACACTTTATTCGGAAGCGAAAACAAATAGTTGGGATTGGTAGGTTGGTCAAAACTCAAACCTAAATCTGCCTGTTGGGTAAATTGCAGCAGTTCCTGATAAGGCCGTTTCCCAAAGAAAAGAACCAGATCACTCCACTTTTCGGAGGAAACCAATTCTTTCATGGCCGGAATAATATCACCATCGCCAACAACAATCAAGACAGCATTTTTCAACAAAGGCATCATGCGGATTGCTTCTTCCACTCCGCGGTCGACGTTCAATCCTGCTCCCTGCATAATCAAAACAGGTTTTCCTTCCGGAATTCCGAGCTCCTGTTTGGTTTTTACAACAGACGGTTTCCAACGGGGAGAAACATTTCGGACAACTTTCAGCGTCAACCCGTATTTCTCCTTGTATTTCTGTGCAATCGAATCATTGACGGTACTCACAAACTGAAGCTTCGGGAAGATGAAACGCTCGATTTTTTCCCATATGGCTTTCACCTTCGGCCGGCTGATTAGTTCCGGAACTTCCGTAAAATATTCGTGCGAATCGTAAACGAGTTTCTTTCGTTTAATTCTCGAAACAAGGTAATTGGGCAAAAGCGTATCCAAATCATTTGCCACCAGAATGGCGGATCGGCTAAAAAGCAAAAACCAAAACAAACGGAAATTGAACCAGGCATAAAACAAAGCTCCTTTTTCGAAAAACATCCGGAAGCGTTTGGTTTGATAGCTTCGCTCTTCCATTTTCTGACTGGACCGCAGCAAACGACCGACCAGCAAAACCTCATAGCCTTGATTTTCGATGAAAGAACAAATCTTATGAACTCGCTGATCCGTGTTCAAATCATTGATGACGCTGACTATAACCCTTGGTTTTTTCAATCTATAATTTTACGATGCGTGCAATTCGGTGAACAACTCCGTCAGTAATCCGAAGCTGATAACTTCCTTTCGCCAAAGGTGCCAAATTAAAAATGCCCTCCTGATTTGTGATTTTGTTTTGAACCTGAAGTACTTTCCCGGTCATATCAAGCAATTCAATGGAGATACTTCCATTATCAAGTCCTGAAAGATTTACTTTTACTTCATCAGTTGCCGGATTCGGGTAAATGGAGATAGTTTCGAGGTAACTCTGATCCAATCCCAAAGGATCGGAAAGCAAAATATTGTAATCCTCTACCTCTCCGAAATTGGTTGTTCCGCATGGCATAATCGGACCTTCTCCGCCTTGTTCCGGATTGAAGACGATGCGTACCCGCATTTTAACAACTCCGGAAACAGCGGTTGACGGAACAGTGAAATAGAAAACGAGCGAATTTCCTCCGGTAATGGAAACAAAAGCAATGCGTTCTCCTGCATCATCAAAATCGAAATCTCCGTTGAAATCAATCCATGCAGCAATCTCGTCTCCAGCATAAGCCGTTCCGGGACTCTGACCAGAAATTTGAGGAATAATCGCAATGTTATATTGGTCGCCTTTGGTTAAAGCAGCGCTTAAACTATAGCTGGTATAATTGTTACAGACACTTTCGTTGTAGATAGATTCCAACACAACTTTCTGAATGAATTCATCACAGTTAGTGGAAGTAGCCGCACATGGAGAAGTAGCTGATGTTACGAAAATGTAATTGGTTTTTAATTCGGTATCCGATCCGGCAGAATTTGAAACAGTTAGCTGCACACTGTAAAATCCGGGATTCGAAAAGGTAACTTGCGGATTCTGCGAAGAAGCAGTTGTTCCTCCGGCATATGCCCAACCTGTAGCAGGAGTGATCGCCCAGCTCCAGCTTGTAGGACTTCCGGTTGATTGATTGGTGAACTGAGTCGTTCCGCCAATGCTCAGTGTTGTAGGATTTGCTACGAATTGTGCTACCGGCGGATTTGCTGTTGGCGTGCACGGAGAATTTGTTCCTGCAACAGAAGTCGCACCCGTGTTGTTTGGATCCAGCCAGGGCTTCAATTGTGCGTTGGCAGCTGTCCCGTTTTGATCCCAATCAGAATAGAATTTTCCGTACAAGTCGTTTTTGTCCGGGCCGCTTCCTGGTCCTGCACCATTGGCGATACAAGCAGAAGATCCACCGGAAAGCTGACCAACAATGAGTCCGTTTGAATTGAAAATGGGTGCTCCGGAAGATCCACCTTCAGTAACTCCGTGTCCGTTGGTTGTATAAGCCCAAAAAACTCTCCAATGCGCATTTGAAGCTCCGCCATTGTAAGTTGCTCCGGCCAAACTTTGTGTATAAGTAGAAATTTTCTTTGCACTTCCTGCAGGATGATGAATGCTGACACCATATGCTGAAGCGGTATTGGATCTGCTCCAACCGGCATAGTAAACATTGTAGGAAGCAGGAGGTTGTGCATTCAATTCTACAAGATAAAAATCCGATCCTGCAACCTCGTATTGTTCCGGCGGGTTATTCAATGTTCCGTTTCCGGATGAAGCCCGAACCGTTCCACCGGTCATGGTTTTACTTCCCTTGGAAGGATCGTTGTAATTTGCTGCACCGCTTTCACAGGAAGTTTTCTGATAATTCCAGTACCAAACCCAGGTAGAAATTGATTGACCCGCAACGCGTTCTCCGCAATGCCATGCTGTCAGAATATAAGGTTTACAGTTATTTGCGGTATTGTTGATCGTTGCAGCGGAACAAACATAGGTTCCCGTTCCGTCATTAAAAGTGTAGTGAACAACAGATCGGATTTGATTTGCCCAGTTGCTTCCTTCCGAACACGCAACGTCTACCTGGCAGTTTTCTGCTTTTTCCTCAGCACCTTCTCCGGCAAAAACATTGACATGATCTTCAACGCCTCTGTAGAAATAGACCACTTCACTGATGTTGAAAACCGGAAGTTCCTGAACCCACGCAGGTGCGCTGTATTCCAGATATAACTGATCTCCCTGAACCATTTCCATCGCCTGAAAATCATCTGTTGCGGAAGTATATGCTCCCAAAATCTGCCGGCCGTTTGCATTGTAAGCAAACAATGTTCCTCCTGCAGGAATCTGAACTGTTTCTGAAAAGTAAAGTCCCAGAGCCTGAGCATCTTTACTTGAAATAATGAGTCTCCAAACTTTCGTGCCGTCGGCAAGTGAAGTCCAGGATCCTGAATTGGATATCGTAATCGAAACCGGAATATTTAAACCAACACGGTAAGCACCTTTTGAATCGTTTGCCAGATCTTCGCTTTTTGCTGCGGCAATATTTGGCTTGGCCAACTGATAGGTAGCAGGTGTATATTGGAAAGGAGAGCTGTCTGTTGCAGAAATTTTCTTCAAACCAATGGGGCTTCCTCCCTCACTGATCTGAGCGTTTAATGCCTTGGAAAGCGACAAGAACATGCCCAGCATTAAAAGATATTTTAGCATTGTGCTTATTTTATTTGTAGTTTTCTCAAAATTACACTCTTTTAACAGAAGATTCCAAGTAGAAAACACTTTTTTATAGAAGTTTGTCGTATGAATAAAGTATTGGTTATCGAAGACGAGCAAAGTTTGTTGGAAATAATTCAGTTCAATCTGGAATTGGAAGGTTATTCGGTAACGACGATAAGCAACGGGAGAGAGGCTTTGATGATGAAAGATCAACTGGATCAGTACGATCTGGTGATTCTCGATGTGATGCTTCCGGAAGTAAGCGGACTGGATATCTGCCGGGCTTACAGAGAACTTTCCACCATTCCGATTATTTTCGTTTCGGCAAAAGGGAACACCATTGACCGCATTGCGGGATTGAAATTGGGGGCAAATGATTATCTGCCGAAACCCTTTGATTTGGAGGAATTTATTTTGCGGTGTTCGATTCTGGTGCAGCCAATCAAGAAACAAGTCATTATTCCGTCCGAAATCCGGATTGGAAAATACAAAGTATTGCCTGCATCGTTTGAAGTAGAAAATACCTTTTCAAATGAAAAACAAGAACTGAGCAAGCGCGAAATGGAGTTGATTCAACTGTTTTATTCCAGAAAAGATGAGGTGGTTTCACGCGATGAAATTTTGAATACCTTGTGGACCAATGATCAGTTTCCGACCGGCCGAACGATCGACAATTACATTCTGAGTTTTAGAAAGATCTTTGAAGAAGATCCGAAAAATCCACAGTTTTTTCATTCGATCAGAGGGGTCGGATATAAATTCACCTTACCTGATTAAATTCTATCTTTGTAAGATGTTTGTAGAGCAAGAAAGAGAAATTACGGAAGAGAAAAGAATGCGTTATGACAAAGCCTATTTGAGAATGGCTCAAACCTGGGCAGAATTGTCGCACTGCGAACGGAAAAAAGTAGGTGCTTTGATTGTCCGTGACGGAAGAATTATCTCTGACGGTTATAACGGCACTCCGGCCGGCTTTCCGAATTGCTGCGAGAACCAGGAAGGCGAAACGCATTGGTACGTCCTGCATGCAGAAGCAAATGCTATTTTGAAAGTGGCGCGCTCTACCAACGATTGCAGCGGAGCAACACTTTTTATTACCCTTTCCCCATGCAAAGATTGCAGCAAACTGGTTCTTCAGGCCGGAATCAGACGCGTTGTTTACATGACGGAATATAAAGACACTATGGGCGTTGATTTTCTGAAAAGCGCAGGTGTTGAAGTTGTTCACATCCCAGACCCGAATTAAATGAATAGAAAATATGCCTTTGTTTATCCGATATTATTGATGGTTTTCCTTGCGATAGGATTGCTGATCGGATCAAAATTAAACCAGGTTGAAACACCTCCTAATCAATTGGGATCGTATTCCAAAATGCAGGAAATTATCAGCTTACTGGATCGCGAGTATGTGGATTCCATTGAAAGCAAGAAGTTGTTCGAAAAGACCATTTCAGATATGCTTCATGAATTGGACCCGCATTCGAATTACATTCCTTATGAGGATTTGAAGGCTGTGAATGAACAGATCGACGGAAAATTCGGAGGTATCGGAATTCGATTTGCAATCATTCGGGATACGTTGTGTGTGACGAATGTCGTTCCGAATTCACCTTCGGACCGGGTAGGTGTGAAAGCCGGAGATAAGATTTTGATGATTGACGGGAAAAGCATTGCCCGTAAGAAGATCAAGAATGAAGATGTATTGGGAAAACTGAAAGGAGATCCGAACACGAAAGTGCAGGTTCAGCTTTATCGGGATTCCAAAAAAATAGAGAAAACAATTTCCCGCGGAATCATCCCGATTCCATCGATTGTTTGTGCTCAGATGCTGGAAGGAAATACCGGCTATATCCGTTTGGATAATTTTTCTGTTACGAGTGCGGATGAGTTCCGTTTTGCTGCTCAGCAATTGAAAAGCAAAGGAATGAAAAAACTGATCTTCGATCTGCGCGACAATGGTGGCGGCGTTTTGGATGGAGCAGTGAAAATCGCGGATGAATTTTTACCTGTGGGACAGAAAATTGTGATCATCAAAGGAAAAAAATATGCGAGTACAACCCGCTACGCAAGATCGGGAGGTTTATTGGAAACTACCCCGGTAGTGGTTTTGATCAACGAAAACTCGGCTTCCGCGTCGGAAATTTTAGCCGGAGCTATTCAGGATAACGACAGAGGGATGATTATCGGCCGAAGATCTTTCGGGAAAGGATTGGTGCAACAGGATTTCTCTCTTTCCGATAAAAGTGATGTCCGGCTTACGATCGCACGTTATTATACACCTTCCGGACGTTGTATTCAGAAACCTTTCGGAGACAGTTACGAAGATTACTATCACAGCAATGAAAAACGAAGAGATAACGGAGAATATTTCGCACCGGATTCTTCGGTTTTCAAAAATGCAAACAAGTTTAAAACTCTGAAGGGAAGAACCGTTTATGACGGTGGAGGAATCATGCCGGATATTTTTGTTCCGCTCGATACGTCAAATTCGACTTACTATTATTTGGCTTTAAGATATTCGGGAGCATTTCAGCAGGCGGCATTTGATTTTGTGGCAAACAAACGTTCTTCCTGGACTTCGATTCAGCAATTCAGCAACAGTTTTTCCGCGCCAAAAACACTGGTTCAGGCACTGATAAAGGATGGTGAAAAATTGGGAGTTCCTTATAGAGCGGACGATTTTGCAAGAAGCGAAGGATTGATCAAACACATCCTGAAAGCAGAAATAGCCCGTCAGTTGTTTATAGAAGAAGGTTACTTTTTTGTGATAGGTTCTTACGATAAGGAAGTTCAGAAAGCGCTCCAGATTCTGAAGCGCTAGCGCCCGTTTTTTGAAAGAAAAGTAGTACTTTCAGGCCATCAATCAAATGTCATGAAGTATCTACGCTTAAGCACTTTAAAAAAAGAAAATCCCGATCTTCATTTTCCCGTTTCCGAAGATCAGAGAGCTGCTTTTTTTGAGAGTTGCAGAAAGGTATTTCCGGATGCTTCTGAAAAAGAGCAAGTCTATTTTTTTGACTGTTGCTCGGACCAGAAAAAGCTCGTTTTTATTTCCTGGACTGAAGAAAACCGTTCTTTGAGCCACTTGCTGCAGAAAAGGGATTTCACCGAATTGTTCGCAGACCATTCCCGGATTGAGCAACATGCTCTGTTTGCAGAATACAAGACTTTTATAGAACCGTTTCTTTATCCGGTTTTCACAGAGAGATTTAACAGCGTTTCCGATAAGAATATTCATTTTTTCATGAGCTATTCTGTTCTGTTGCCGGACTATCAGCAAAACCTGGTTCAGGATTCTCTTTCGGAATGGATTTTTCAACAAAAAGAATCGCTGGAGAAGGGCTTGAAAAAAGCTAAAAAAGACAAGGATTTGCATCGGCAGATTGATGCTTTTCTGACCCCGAATCTGATTGCTGCATTAAATCTGTTGAATATAAATCACTACCGGGTCAAAACTCAGTTGCTGGAGTTTTTCATGAGTCTGGCTTATCATCCCAAAAGCTCTACCCGTTTTTTGATGTATCTGAGCACTAAACTGCTGGAGATAAATTATACGGCAGAACATAAAAGACAGCTGAGTGAATTCGGAACGGACGTCAAAAAAGGAAAAATAGTGGTTGAATCGACCCGCGTTTCCTGGTTGCGATTAAGCGTAATCATCCTCCTGTTGGTTTTGTGTACCGGAGGAATCATCGCTTTGTTCTTTGTAGAGGCCGACCCCGAACAGGATATTGCTCAGGAACAAACGGCTTATATGTCTTTCAGCAAAGAAGAACGCCAGAAACTCGATTCGATGATCACGGAAGTGAAGAGTGAGCAGCATATGGTAAACGATGCGCAGCTGGATTCCAATATTCCGTTTGTGGGTGTTGATCTAATCAGGAAGCGAAACTGGAGCAACGAGCTTTTTCAAAAATTGTATCAGCATTGGGGAAATAATGATTCTGTTCCCTTCACCAAATTTTTCACCAAGGACAATAAGTTCACAAAACCATACATCAATACCAATAACCTCAACAAAAAAGAAGGTCAGATCGATGTTGAGTTTCACAATGAAACGGATTTGATGGTATTGATCGTTGTATTTCAGAATAACAGAAATGAACCGGTTTATACGAAATATGTCAATTCAAAAACGTTGGGAGAATGGAAGATGAACAACGGAGAACACCTGGTTGTTTTACCGGGAAGCAAAGTTCCGTCAAATCTGAAATTCGGAAATCTTCCGTTTAAGGAATTGGATCAGCACTTTTATGAGAACTTAGGGATTGCCTATTATGTGGATTCTTTTAGCGGAAAGCGCATCAAACTGGTTTGGGAAAATCTGGGGAACAATAATTCGTATTTGGTGGATTTGTCGAATGCTTTGGTAAAAGAGTAAAAAAAAGAAGAGAGACTGGAAATAAAGTCTCTCTTCACACGCTACCTAACTAAACCTAACTACTACTACTTATTAATCCTCTAACGGGGATTTTTTTGTTTTGGTACGTTTGAAAGCTGCAATTAACGTCTTTTAACGAGTATTTGATGAAATATGCCGTGATTCCGGCTGATGAAATGCTTTGTAAATCCTTCTGAAACCCTTTGAAAACGGGACTCGTTAACAATATTGTAATATTGTTTCGAAAACAATTACTTCCAAAACAAAAAGGTGTAAAAACAACAAGAGAGAAGCAGGCGCTCCTCTCTTGTTCCAACCTAAACTACTACTACTTATGAAAACTAACCTCTAAATCATTAGCAAATAACGTACCAAAGTATTTTAATTGCTTCTGATATTAGCGTATACAAAGATAACGGACACTTTTGGATTTTGTTTCATTACGAAGTTCTTTTTAACATTATTTGCAAAACGGGATTTTTATTGAAAAAAGCACGCAAGATAAGATTTGATGTATCTTTGAATCCAATTTATAATATATCCTCTCTGAAGGCATGAAAGTTATCGATCATTTAAACGCAGCGAAAGACACGCTATTTTCCTTTGAAATTCTACCTCCGCTAAAAGGAGCGAATATTCAATCTATTTACGATGGTATTGACCCGTTGATGGAGTTCAAACCAAAATACATAAACGTCACCTATCACAGGGAAGAGTTTATCTACAAAGAACGCGAAAAAGGCCTTCTTGAAAAGATAGCAATCCGAAAAAGACCGGGAACTGTTGGGATTTGTGCGGCAATCATGAACAAATATTATGTAGATGCCGTTCCCCATTTGATCTGCGGTGGATTCTCCCGTGAAGAAACTGAAAACGCATTGATAGATTTGCAGTTTTTGGGAATCGACAATGTGTTGGCTTTAAGAGGCGATTCGATTAAAACGGAATCTACTTTTAAACCGGATCCGGAAGGACATAAATATGCAGTAGAACTGATCAATCAGATTACAGATATGAATCAGGGACGATATTTGGTCGACGATATTAAACTGGCGCCAACTGATTTTTGTATCGGTACGGCTGGATACCCCGAGAAGCATTTTGAGGCAATGAATCTGAGTACGGATTTGCTTTATCTGAAAGCAAAGGTAGATGCCGGAGCAGAATACATCGTTACGCAAATGTTCTTCAACAATCAGAAGTATTTTGATTTTGTGGATGCTTGCAGAGCAATCGGGATCAATGTTCCGATTATTCCGGGAATTAAACCGATCACAACCTTAAATCATATTTCGTTTCTACCGAAAGTTTTCCATATTGATCTGCCGGAAGCATTAAGCAAGGATTTGATCAAATGTAAAACCAATAAAGAAGTGTTTGAAGTTGGAGTAGAATGGGGAATTCATCAATCACAAGAATTGAAAAAGGCGAATGTGCCGGGAATTCACTACTACACAATGTCAACTTCCGAAAGTGTTAAAACAATTGCAGAAAAAATATTCTAATTATGAAAAAGTTACTGTTGAGCTTCCTGTTTTTGGGTCTTTGTCTTGTTGGATTCGGACAAGCAAAATTTCCTCCGTTAAAATTGAGAAATGCATTGGTTGTAAGTCATCTTGACAAGCAGGCAGATCAGTTTTCACTGGAAATTGCGGTTTCGGATGTTCTTTCAAATGTGAAAGTGAAAAACATGGTTTCTCTCAATGTGTTGAAAGCAGGAGGAGATCCGCAGGTTTTGATGACGGATTCAGTTGGACAGCTGCTTGCAGCTAAAGGAATCAATACATTGATGCTGGTTTCTGTTCGTGGATTCGATAATCGCTTCAAGCCTTCATCCGGAAACATGACCTTGGCGGAAGATTTGGCGGCAGATAACTTGTTCCCGATCTATAAAGAAGACATCGTTTCTGTGACTTTTGAATTCCATTTTTACAGAGACGGGAAATTGGTTTATACGGATCTGTTGAAAATCGGAGGAATCAATTCGCGGGATAAAGTATTGCGAAAACTACGCAAGAAACTCGCTAAGAAAGTTTTGAAAGATTGGGTTTAGGATAATTGCGAATTATTTTTTCTTAGTCATTTCTTTTTGGGCGGATTGAAGAGCTGCTTTCACTATTTCATTTTCCGGATCATGGATGAGGTAATAGTCAAAATCTGCAAGGGCGTCGGAGTATTGACCCAGTTTCAGATAGCATAAACCGCGCTTTTCATACAACTCAATATCGTATTTAGAATAAGGGGCTGCAAGCGAAAACAAGCGAACAGCCTCTTGATATTCTCCTTTTTCAAAGGCTTCAACAGCTTGTTTTTTCAAAGCTAAAAACCCGGAATCACGTGCAATTTTGGCCGTTTTGATTTTTAGAAACTGATCAATTTCCTGCCTTTGATTTTCTGTGATTTCTTCCTTTCCAAGATAAATCAATTCATCGAATTCTTCGTCGAACTCCGAACAGGCACTTTTAAGATCGAACTGGTGCAACTTTTCCATCGACGGAACATTGGTAGTCGACCAGAATTGTTGAACCAGTATCTGATTCGGAGAAATTTCCAAGAGTTGAAAAAGATAATAAAGAGAGTCAATGCGGAAGTAGAAATAACTTCCCGGGTCTAATTTCTCTACTTCTGATTTCATATCGGAAAGATACTACATAATTGAAAAGGAAAGAGGAATTTTAAAATTCTCCGTTTCTCAATTTCCCATGATGTTATCAAGTGCGTGAATAAACAATCCCGCCGCTTTTCCCAGAATTTCATCCGTGTGTGCCTGAGAAATGAAACCAACTTCGTATCCGCTTGGTCCCATATAAAGACCTTCTTCCAGCAAGGCGCGGTGCAAATGTTTGAACTGGCTCATGTCCGGATTGATTTCCTCAGCGGAGCGAATGTGTTTTGAATTGTCGAAGGAAATCCAGAAAATAGAACCGATCGTTACCAGCTCGAACGCATAACCTTTTGCTTTCGCATGTGAGTTTATCGCACCCGTGAACAATTTTGTTCTGCGTTCCTGATCTTCGTAGAAACCGGGTTTGCTCAGCTCGGTTAATTGTGCTAATCCTGCAGCCATAGCAACCGGATTTCCCGAAAGTGTTCCTGCTTGATAAACAGGTCCATCGGGAGCTACACACGACATGATTTCTTTTTTAGCACCATAAGCACCAACCGGCAAACCACCTCCGATGATTTTTCCGTAAGTCACTAAATCGGGAGCAATTCCATACAACTCTGCCGCTCCGGAAAACGCAACACGAAAACCAGAAATAACTTCGTCGAAGAACAACAAAGCTCCGTGTTTTGTACATGTTTCACGCAATTCTTTCAGGAAGTCCAACTCTTGTAACAACAAGCCGTTATTTGCAGGAATCGGTTCGATAATCACACAAGCAATTTCTTTTCCGAACTGCTCAAAGCACGTTTGAAGTGCTTCGGAATCATTTAAAGGAAGAACCAGGGTTTCATTGGCAAAAGCCTCTGGCACTCCGGCACTGGAAGTATTTCCGAAGGTTACCAGGCCAGATCCCGCTTTTACTAATAAAGAGTCGCTGTGTCCGTGGTAACAACCTTCAAATTTCACGATCTTCGTTCTGTTGGTATAACCTCTTGCCAGACGGATTGCAGACATCACTGCTTCGGTTCCGGAACTGGTAAAACGAATCTTGTCGATAAACGGGTTTTTGGAAAGAATCAATGCTGCCAATTCATTTTCCAAACGGGTAGGAGCTCCGAAACTTGCTCCATTTCCCAATGCTGCAACGATTCCTTCATATACTTTCGGATGATTGTGACCTAGAATAAGTGGCCCCCAGCTTCCGCAAAAATCAATAAACTCATTGTCATCTTCGTCCCAAATAAATGCTCCGTTTCCTTTTTTGATGAACAAAGGAGAACCCTCAACAGATTTGAATGCTCTTACCGGTGAATTCACACCGCCCGGAAAATAATTTTTCGCTGTTTCGTAAAGTGCTTCGGATGTTGATCTGTTGAGTGTATTTGTTGCCATTGTGACGTTTTTTTGATTTGATGCAAAAGTACGAAATCGATTCGCTGGGGCAATGAAAGAGAGGAGGAATTTAAATGAGCAGATTGGAAAGATTGTTAAATTGAATAAATGTCAAATTGCCAATTCGCAATATTACGAATCACTGATTTGACACTTGAATTCTTAACGGATTTTATTTGTATTGAATAAAGTAGCTGGATTCCTGGTAACCAGTTCTGTTTGTTTCCGAGAATACTGAGTTTGCTTGACTTGCTGAAGGATCATTTCACAAAATTACAATATTGTTAACCGGAGCATTTAATATTGAAATCCCAAAAGTTAATCTTACTACTTCCGCACGAATCCTGAATGCTTGGGTTTGCAACTCTGTCTTCAAAAGCTGCGCTTCTCCTTCGTTACTTTCGCACTAACGTTTGTCGTAACTCTGTCTTCAAAAGCTGCGCTTCTCCTTCGTTACTTTCGCACTAACGTTTGTCGTAACTCTGTCTTCAAAAGCTGCGCTTCTCCTTCGTTACTTTCGCACTAACGTTTGTCGTAACTCTGTCTTCAAAAGCTGCGCTTTTTCTTATATTTGAGGCATAATTTTTACAAGTTCCTTACAGAACAATCGATTTGTCAGATGAAATACGAATTTACACCCGAGTTTGCAGCTCAAATGGATGCCGCGGACTCCTTAAAATCCTATAGAGACCGCTTTCTTTTTCCAACTTTTACTAAGAATCCGGTGAGATATTTCACAGGAAACTCGTTGGGTTTACAACCGAAAACTGTTCGGGAGAAAGTGAACCTCGAATTGGATGATTGGGCAAAATGGGGTGTGGAAGGACACTTTTTGGGAACAAATCCGTGGTATAAGTACCATGAGTTTTTGACGGATGCTTCCGCGAAAATTGTTGGGGCTTTGCCAAAAGAAGTGGTAGTGACACATTCATTGACAACCAACCTGCATTTACTGATGGTTTCGTTTTATCAGCCAAAGGAAAACAGAACCAGGATTTTATGTGAAGCGAAAGCATTTCCAAGCGATTTGTATGCTTTGGAATCACAAGTTCGTTTTCATGGTCTGAATCCGGAAACGGATTTGATCGGGATGAGTCCGCGTGAAGGAGAACATACCTTGAGAGACGAAGATATTATAGCTAAAATTCTCGAGCTTGGAGATTCCCTGGCTTTAGTGATGTTTGGAGGAGTAAATTATTATACGGGTCAATTGCTGGATATGGAAGCAATTACCAAAGCAGGAAAAGGAGTGGGAGCGATGGTTGGTTTTGACTTGGCTCATGCCGCTGGGAATATTCCTGTTAAATTGCACGATTGGGGAGTGGATTTCGCTGCCTGGTGTTCGTACAAATATCTGAACTCAAGTCCGGGAGGAGTTTCCGGAATGTTTGTTCATGAAAAACACGCAAAAAATGCTTCACTTCCTCGCTTTGCAGGATGGTGGGGATACGATAAAAGTACACGTTTTCAAATGGAGCCGGGTTTTGTTCCGATGGAAGGAGCAGAAGGATGGCAATTAAGCAATGCACCGGTTCTTGGAATGGCTGCTCACTGGGCATCTCTGGAAATCTTTGACGAGGCAGGAATGGAAAACCTGAAAGCAAAAAGTGAAGTATTGACAGGATATCTGGAGTTTATCTTAGATGGATTGTCTGAGAAACATCAGGATAAATGCCGTTTTGAGATCATTACTCCGAAAGATCCGAAACGCAGAGGAGCTCAATTGTCGATTCTGGTTCATGGAAAAGGAAAACAAATCTTTGATGCAATTTCTGAAAAAGGAGTAGTGGCAGACTGGAGAGAACCAAATGTAATTCGTGTAGCTCCGGTTCCCTTGTATAACTCCTTCGAAGATGTATATTTCCTTGGGAAGTATTTAGAAGAGGCGATTTTAGAGAATAAATAAACCACAAAGGCACGTGTTTAAATTTCCTGCAAAAGAATACGCAATGTGTTGAAGAAGAAAATTTTATGCACCCTTGTGCCTTCGTGGTAAGAATAGAATAATATGGAAAAAATTGCAGTAGTCGGTGCGGGTCTTGTAGGAAGTTTACAAGCTATTTTACTTGCACAAAAAGGATATAATGTTTCGGTATTTGAGCGCAGACCGGATTTGCGTAAAGCAGCATTGGTCGGTGGGAAGTCAATTAATCTGGCACTTTCCGATCGTGGATGGAAGGCTTTGGAGATAGCGGGAATTGCTGACGATATCCGGAAAATTGCCATTCCGATGTATAATCGCTGTATGCATGCTTTGGACGGAACATTGACCTACCAGCCTTATGGAGTAAACAACGAAGCGATTTATTCGGTTTCCAGAGGAGGATTGAACCAGAAACTGATGAATCTGGCAGATAACTATCCGAATATCGAATACTTTTTTGACCGCAAATGTTTGGATGTCAATTTGGGAACGAACACGCTTTCATTCCAAAACGATCAAACAAAGCAGAAAGAAGAATTTCAGGCGGATCGTATTTTCGCTACTGATGGAGCTTATTCTGCAGTTCGTATGCGGATGCAGAAATCCATGACCTTTGATTACTCACAGAAATACCTCGATCACGGTTACAAAGAATTGGTGATTCCTGCAAACGAAGACGGTTCTCACAAACTGGACAAAAACTGTTTGCATATCTGGCCTCGTGGAGAATTCATGATGATTGCTCTGGCAAATCTGGATGGAAGTTTTACGTGTACCTTGTTTTTCCCGATGGAAGGAGAGACTTCTTTTTCTACACTTCAAACACGTGAGCAGGTAGCTGCATTTTTCGATTTGACGTTCCCGGATGCGGTTGCTTTGATGCCAACTTTGCTGGACGATTATTTTGAAAACCCGACGAGTTCACTCATCATGGTTCGTTGTGAACCGTGGAATTATCAGGATAAAATTGTACTGCTTGGAGATGCTGCCCACGCAATCGTTCCGTTCTACGGACAAGGAATGAACTGTGGATTTGAAGATTGTACCGTCTTCAATGAAATGTATGAGCAGAATAGCGGAAAATGGGATACTTTGCTGAAACGCTTTTCGGAACAGCGTGTTCCGGATGCAAATGCAATTTTGGATCTGGCTTTGGACAATTATGTGGAAATGCGTGATAAAACCGCCGATCCGGAGTTCCTGCTTCAGAAGAAAATCGAAGGGAAATTCTCCAGATTACATCCCGATAAATGGACACCGCTTTATTCTCAGGTAACTTTCAGCAATACACGCTACAGTGAGGCGCTGAAAAACGGAAGAAAACAAGATGCCTTGATGCAGGAAATTCTGAAATTGGAAAACATTCATGAGAAATGGGATGAACCATTCGTTATGGATAAAATGTTGGAACTGATTTCGTAACCAAAGAGAAATCTTTAGATATTTATAAAAAAACAATTATGAGATTTGTCATCTGTTTTGTCTTGATTCTGATAACAGGATTTTCTTATTCGCAGAAATCGCGGAAGTTCAACGGGAAGAGCCGAAAGGACTTCTTCGGAGGAGCGCGTGATTATCGTCAATTGACAAAAGACGGAATACAAATTTCTTTCGGGCCGAATTTCACTTTTACATCTCCGGGAGTAACGGAATATTCCGGGGTGGATGTGAATGGACGTCCGGCAACGGCAACGATTGATCCCATTGGAAGACCGGGAGGATTTATTGAAATCGGAGCGGCACATTATCGTTTGAAATCATCGAAAATTTTAGCTGCCTGGTATAAAAAAAGAGGTGAAAAAGGAGAAGTAAAATGGATCGGATCAAATCTCTTTCATCGTCTGGATTGGGGACTTGGATTCAATTACATCGGTGGAAGCGAACGCACCCGATTTGAAGTCGTTGATCCGTCAGGGGCTTCAACTTTTGATGAAAGAACAGGCTCATTTTACAACGGTTATCTGACAGCCAGAGTAACGATTGATCGCTTTACAAAAATTGGTGAAGGCTGGCATTTGGAAACAGGTTTGGGCTTCAACTTTTTGTTTAATGCACTTCCTGCTCCGAAAGTACCTTATACTGCAACGGTTGCTCCGGTGAAATTCCAGCAGGACTTCATGGCGCAATTTCATCTGCATTTAGGATTCACGCGCACCATTCGAAGAGGAGATTATCTCACTTTCGGGTTTTTGGTACCGGCTTTGGGAATCTATGAACCGAATAAAGCACGTCCTACGATTCAATGGTTCTCGAGCAATTACTGGCCGGTTCAATTGCAGATTCGCTGGATTCACCATTTTACGAAAAAATCAAACGGATGTAATACCGGAACGCCGGAAGATCGCAAGCGCAACGACGAATACATGCAAAACAGATAATATTAAGCAGATTTACAATGAGAAGATTTTACTACTTAAGTTCTTGCGATACGTGTCAGAAAATTATGAAGGCGCTGAACCTTCCGTCTGATGTGGAATTGATCGATATCAAACAAACCAACATCGATGCGGAAACGCTTGACTGGTTAAAAGAAAAAGTGGGTTCTTATGAGGGAATGTTTTCAAAACGCGCATTGAAATTCAGATCCATGGGTTTGAATGAAATGAATTTGACAGAAGCGGATTACCGCAAGTACATGCTGGAAGAATACACTTTTTTGAAGCGTCCGTTTGTGATTTATGATGAAAATATCTGGATTGGAAATGCAAAAAAGGAAGTGGAATCTGCACAGGCTTTTTTCGCAAAATCACATTAGAAAAAGCGTAATCGGCTGTTGAGGATCGATTTTCGGTAATCATCCAGTTTTTCGTCATAGTTCCGCTGAATAAGTTTTCGCACGAACTTTTGAGTTCCTTTCCCCATTTTGTAATCCAGTTCGTCACCGAAAAGAGGAACGATACTTAAAAAATGAATGGTTTTATTTTGCACTTGCATAGGAGCAAGTTCTTTTTGAAGTAAAATAGGATCCAGAAAAATGAAATATTCCTGCTTCATCAGATCGGAAATAGGAACTTCCGGATTTGCCGTAGGAATGGTATGCCCCGGCCCGTACCAGGTATTTTTGTCTCTGACGAAACGCTCCAATTTATAAATCCAATCGTAAATCCAGGAAGAATTGTAGTTTTTGTGATCATCAAAATCCCAATAAGTCGGTAAACAAAAATAGATCTCGTTGAATTCCCTTCCTACCCATTTTTCAAGAACCGGCATCTGATAATTGGAAAGAGAAGCCGTCATGAGCACAGTAATAGGAACCTCCAGCTCCAGAAACAGCAAGATTAACTCCTGATCATTGTGTAAAGGATTCTGAATTGATTTTACCCGATGTGCTCCAAAGCGATTTTCAAGTGCCTGAATAAGTTCCATAAAGACAAATATAGTGCATCTAAACCGCTTTCAGCCTAAAGTTGGGAGAATAAAAAAGGGGCCGAAGCCCCTTCCTGGTTATTGGTTTATATGTTTATTTCGCCTTAAAGAAATAATCTATTTCAGAAATGCGCATCGTCATATCATTCCCTTCAACTTTTGAGATGCTGAAAATGATGGACTTCTTTTGGTTGGGTCCGTAGAATAAAAATAAATCGATTTTATCATCGTATTGAGTGCTTAACCATTTTCCTTCCAAATCGATAAAATCAGTCATGTTGTTTTGATCGTACCAACGACCCTTGAATGTCTCGTCGTCTTTCAAATCAAAATAAATATTGTTGATGCCAAGAATCTTATCCTTGTCAGGCCCGTATCCGTCAACTTTAGTTAGTGTCCACTTTTTTACCAAGCGGTTATCAATGCTTGAATTTGAGCAAGCAGAAAGGACTAAAAAAAGTACTCCAAATAGTAAGTAAGTGAATTTAATTTTCATAATACATCAAGCGGGGTGCTTGAGTAAAACTAAGCTTTCTGAATAGAGTACCAAATACTTTTTTCGGAGATTGTACTTAAACAAATTTTGAGTGAGTAGTTGTCCAATTTGACTGTGCAATTTACTTATGCCTTCCTAGGAATCTGGTTGAGCTTACAGAATTTCCTGCAATGAGTTCCAAAATTCTTCACTCGACAAAATAGCACCCTGCTCAATTAATTGATGAATTTCCTGTTCGCGTTCCTGCCCGTAAGCTCGTTTACTGGTAAAAACGGATAAGTCTTTCATGTGCTGACTAAGTGCCTGGTGAATTCCTTCCGTACTGGAAAGATCCAGCTGAGAATCCGGATTGCGCTGAATAGCGATGAGTTCCTGCTCCTCTTTTAAGAAACGGAACACCAAACAGGATTCCGGAGAACGATGCTCCAGGAAATTGATTTTTTCGTAAATGGTTTGAAAGACCTGATCGGAAAACAATTCTACCAAAGCAAGTGCTTTTTGAGGCTCCTCCTGATTGAGCTTTTCCCATTCTTCGGCATGCACTCCGTTAATGATTAAAAATGCTTTTAGATCACCTTCCAAATGTTGAAGCTCTTCGTCAGATAAAATGCGGTATTTCATGCATCAAAGGTATGAAGAATCATAGAATCTGAGAAGGGAAACAAGCAATCATCGGGAATGATTTTTAACTTTGCAGGATGCAGAAAAAAGGTGTTGCTATTCTTGGTTCTACCGGTTCAATCGGGACTCAGGCTCTGGAAGTCATTCAGGCTTACCCGGACAGATTCGACTTGCAGGTGCTTACAGCTCAGTCGAATGCGGAATTATTGATTGAACAGGCAAAGAAATTTCAACCGAATGCGGTTGTGATCGGTGATGAAGCAAAGTACCAGGAAGTAAAAGACGCACTTTTTTCTGAGGATATCCACGTTTATGCCGGAGCACAGGCGCTTTGTCAGGTGGTGGAATTTCAGGAAATAGCGGTTGTGCTGACAGCATTGGTCGGCTATGCCGGATTGAAACCTACATTAGCTGCAATTGAAGCAGGAAAAGACATTGCTTTGGCAAACAAGGAAACCTTGGTTGTTGCAGGAGAACTCGTAACGGAAAGAGCCCGCGCAAAAGGAGTGAATATTTATCCAGTCGATTCGGAACACTCTGCCATCTTCCAATGTTTGGTAGGAGAGTTTCACAATCCGGTCGAGAAGATTTATCTGACAGCTTCCGGCGGACCATTCCGCGGATACACAAGAGAGCAATTGGAGCAAGTTGCCAAAGCGCAGGCTTTGAAACACCCGAATTGGTCGATGGGCGCAAAAATTACCATTGATTCAGCGACCATGATGAATAAAGGTCTGGAAGTGATTGAGGCAAAATGGCTATTCGGGTTGAAATCAGAGCAGATTGATGTCATTGTTCACCCGCAATCGGTTGTTCACTCGTTGGTTCAGTTTGAAGATGGAAGTATGAAAGCTCAAATGGGTCTTCCGGACATGAAATTGCCGATCCAGTTTGCCTTGACTTATCCCGATCGGTTAAAAACAAACTTCCCAAGGTTTAATTTTCTGGATTATCCGCAACTCACGTTTGAACCTGCAGATAAAGAAACGTTTCGGAATCTGCAATTGGCGTATGATGCGTTGGATAGAAAAGGAACGGCGGCTTGTGCTTTAAATGCTGCAAATGAAATTTCGGTTCAACTCTTTCTGGAAGAAAAAATCGGGTTTTTGGATATTGCGCGGATCAATGAAAAAGTGCTTTTGGAAACCCCGCTCATTTCTAATCCAAGCTACGAAGATTATGTAGAAACGGATCGGATTGCGCGTTTGCTGGCTAAGCACTAAGGAAATAATAAGCGCCGAAAAGTATCAGGTAGCGGGCAATTTTTCCAATACACATCAATGTCAATGTTTTCCAGACGGAAACCTTGTAAACACCAAGTACTACTAACAAAGGATCTCCAATAATGGGAACCCAGGATAAGAGGGCGGTCCAAAATCCGTAACGCTGAATCAGCGATTCACTTTTCAAAAATTGTTTCTTACTCAAGAGCTTTCTTCCGAAATAACCAAGTAAATAATTGGTGCTTCCTCCGAGGCAGTTTCCCAAACTCGCAGCGATTAATATAGAACCAGGAGAATATTCCCCTGAATTTAAAAACAAAAGAATTGCTGCTTCCGACGGAAAAGGAATGATGGTTGATGCAAGAAAGCAGATCAAAAAAAGTCCGGGTAATCCGTATTCAAACATTTGGAGAAAATTGAGAAAACAAAAATGGGGACCGAAGCCCCCATTTCCTATTATTCAATTAAGAATTATTTCTTAACGATACGTTTTGTGATAGTTTCGTTACCGATTTTCAAAGTGTAGTTGTAAATACCAGCTACAAAGTTTGTTCCGTCGATAGCGATTGTTTGCTCACCAGCGTTCATTTTAGCAGCAGGAACTGTAGCTACTGTACGACCAGCAACATCAGTAATTACTACTGAAACTTGTGCCTCAGCTTTCAAGTTGAACTTCATTTCAGTTGTTCCAACAAATGGGTTAGGGAATACAGAAACATTTGTTGCAGAAGTCAATTCAGCAAGACCTGTGTAATCTGTGAAATCCAAACGAACAACCGGTGCTTCAACTTTGTCTCCGTCAGAAGCCAAACCTACTGAACTTGTTCCGTTGAAACCTCTTGTGTTACCAGCAATGTTTGTACCAGCGAATGCAATTGGAACTGGGAAATTAGCATATGTACCAGCAGTTACCATGTAAAGACCACCGTTGCTAGAAGTCAATTGAGGAAGGTTCGGCAAGTAACACTTGATCAAGTTTCCGAAATCAGCAGCAACGATTTCATGCTCGTCAGTTCTGTCAACATAATCAAATACTTCTGTAGTAGGGTTATACTTGTAGATACTTCCGTAAACCAAACGACCAATGTAAGTTGCTTGTTGAGCCTGGCTAACTGTTCCGATACCGATTTGAATAGCACCAGCTACATCATCATTGATGATTTCGAACAACGTTCCGATTTGAGGATCTCCTGTTGGAGTAGCCCATCCGTTGAAGTCTCCTGTCATTGAAGAAGGAAGTCCATTGTATGCATCCGTTGCGAAAATTTTGTTTGTGATAGCAAATGGAGCAGAAAGTGTATCATCTACAGTGAAAGAAAGTACACTATCAGACAATGCTGTGAATTTGAAGTCGTAAGTTCCAACTGTTGTAGGAATTGTGAATCCGTTTGTGAAATCGATTTCAAGTGAATCTTCAACAAATGGAGCAACATCACCTTCAGCACTTGTTTGGTTGTAAGCACCAGAAACTACTTTGAAGCTTGTAGGCTGAATCTCAGATCCAACGTTCTCAATTTCAGCACCGAAAGAAATTTTTCCAGCACCAGTTGCTTGAGAAACAGGCATTTTCGTAGCAGTCAACATTTGATTTCCGTATACATTGTATACTTCTTTCAATTTAAGGTTGCTTCCGTATCCTTCGATAACTTTGAAGTTGTCGATAGCCCAACCGTAACCACTACCGTAATCGTTATCAGCAGTCAAAGACTCCCAACGAAGACGAATTTTTCCTTGAGTTACTCCTGCAGGAATAAGGAAATCTGTTGTCAAAGTAGTTTTCAATGTCGGACCGTTTCCGATCGCATTGTTATTTACTTGCTTAGACAATGCTGCCGGCCAAGTAGCACCGTTATCAGTACTGATCTCGATAAACAACACATCGTGGTTGAAACGACGATAAACCTGAGTGAAGCTTACAGAAACAACTTCTGAAACAGATAAATCAATTGTAGGTGTTTGCAAATAAGCATTCTGAATTCCAACCGGAGTTCCAGGTGCTGCCAACAAGTATTGGATACCATCAAAGAATGCCATTGGAGCAGTCATTCCTGTTGTTGCAGTTCCAAGGTAGCTCGTGAAGTTTGCAGGATAAGCTCCGAATTGGAAACTTCCCTGAACACCCGGTGCTACGTTACCTGTAGACCACAATGCATTGTCACTGAAATCGGATTGATAAATGACTTGTCCTCCTGCTTTTTCATCAGCATTAGTATTACTTACAGCGCCTTTCGTAGCTGTTGTAATTTTCATAGGTTTTTTGTAAGCTTTTTCGTAGCTTTTGTTTACCTGAGCTGAAGAAATCCCAGCAACAAATAGAACCGAAGCTAAAAGTGTAATCTGTTTTTTCATGTTTCTTTAATTTACGAAGTTTTAAATATAAGTTAATTAACCGGATTAAAGGCTAATTTATTTATTAAACGGTATTAATTATCCAATGAACGGTAGTTACTATCTTTAAGAAAAGGTAATCTTTCCCGCAACTGTCTCATCTCAGAATAATTGATACTTATGGTATTGACGCTTTCAAGTTCAGAAAGGTTGGAAATTTCTTCACCTAAAAGATTAATTAATTTGCTTTGCCCGTTGTAATTAAGCCCGGTGTTGTCCTTACCTATCCGATTCAGCCCGGCAACATAACATTGATTTTCAATGGCTCTTGCCGGAAGCAACGCCGACCAGTGATGAATTCTTCTTTCGGGCCAGTTTGCTACATATAATAACAAATCGTATGCAGGCTGACCGTCGATTTCACCGTTTCGACAATTTTCAGGGAAGCGCAGATCATAGCAAATTTGCAAATTGATCTTCCAGCCCAGGTATTCGACAATGGTTTCTTTGTCTCCCGCACGAAAGTGGATGGATTCATCTGCCATTCCGAATAACTTCCGTTTGTCGTAAGTACTGATTTTTCCATTTGGCTCCACAAAAACACCTCTGTTATAATAGTTTCCGTTTTCTTCTATTATTAAGGAAGTGTAAAGAGCCGCTTTTTTTTCTGCCGCCTGAACTTTTAACCATTCAATACTCAGACTGTTTTCCATTTGCTCTGCTAATGCTTCAGCATTCATGGAAAAACCGGTTTGAAACATTTCCGGCAATAAAATCAGGTTCGTTTCGGAAACAGATTGCAAGAGCGCTTCGTAATGTTTCAGGTTGGCTTTCTTGTCTTCCCAGAACTGATCGGCCTGAATGAGTGTGATTTTTAAATCCTGCATAATCTTTCAGCTGCTTGAATTAAGGTATCATCTGTTTTTGCAAAACAAAAACGAATGGTGTGATAATCATTCCGATCTTCGTAAAAGACAGACAGCGGAATCGCCGCAACGCCAACTTCTTTTACCAGCCATTCGCAAAATTGCACATCCGGCAAATCGGAAAGCGCGTTGTATCGCACGGTTTGAAAGTAGGTTCCTTCACTTGGCAGAAATTCAAACTTGCTTCCGAACATTAATTCTTTGAAACGATCCCGCTTGTCCTGATAGAAAAGCCCCAATGTGGTGACATCGGTTGCCGAGATATAATCTGCCAGTGTTTTCTGAGCGACACTATTTACGGAGAACACCAGGAACTGATGTACTTTTTTGATTTCTTTCATGATTGGTTCCGGGGCAACGAGATAACCGACTTTCCACCCCGTGAGATGAAAGGTTTTACCAAAAGAGGAAACAATGACACTTCTGTTTCGCAAAATTTCATGATGATGTGCGGAAAAGTGCGGTTTTTCGAAAGTGATGAACTCATATACCTCATCCGAAAGCAAAATCAGATTCGGGTGGTCTGTCATAACTTGTACCAACGCGTCATAATCCGCCTGATCCATCATTTTCCCGGAAGGGTTGTGTGGATTATTAATGATTAGCACACGCGTTTTCTGATTCACAGTCTGGCGAAGCTCCCGCCAGTCGATTGTAAAGTCTTCCCTCATCGGAATGTGAATTGGAAGTCCTCCCGCCAAATGAACAGCCGGGTTGTAACAATCGTATGACGGATCTAAAATCACCACTTCATCGTCCGGATGAACCAAAGCCTGAAGTGCTGCGAAAATTCCCTGTGTAGCGCCCGCAGTTACCAAAATTTCAGATGACGGATTCAAAGAGCGCTGATACACCCGGTGAACCAAAGCTGCAATTCCTTCCAGCAAAACCGGCAAACCGGACATCGGAGCATATTGATGTACGTTTTCCTTACTGTTTTTCGCCAATAACTCTTCAATCAATGGATCGATCGGAAAATTTGGAAAACCTTGTGAGAGATTAATTGCCTGATACTCATTTGCCATCTGACTCATCGTCGTGAAGATGGTTGTTCCTACCTTTGGAAGTTTTGTTTGCATGGCTTACATTTGTTTGCAATAAGCAAAGAAAAGAATTCCTTTAGTAACTGATGCTTTATTCAAAGTATATTTTAACAGGAATTCATAAAAATGAACACATGAAACTACAACATTTATTTTTTTTCGGTCTTCTTTCACTCACAATGAATTCATGTGGTGAGGATTCTATTTGTGATTGTATTCGTGTGAGCGACAAGCTGACAAATAAATACGAGCAGCTGAGACATAAAACCCCAACTTCATCGGATGAAAAGGAGGTGAAAAAACTCATCAAAGAAAAGAAAGCAAAATGCAAGGAATTTGAAAAAATGGGGGGTCCGGAAATGTTGGAACGAAAGGCAACCTGCGAATAACGTTCGGTTTCACTTTTAGTTGACTTTCAGCAGAAAACCCCGCTTGAATTCGATTCTTGAATTCTTATCCAAACCTTCTTTTTTGACTTAACAAATATTCCCACTAAATCGAAATAATGAGCCGTTAAATTCGCTATCTTTGCACCTGCTTACTAGTAAAAGTAGGTTTCAAAAAAGAATGAAATTTTTATGAGTGCATTTTCATCCCGTCACATTGGACCTGATGCAGCTGAGAAATCTGAGATGTTAGCTGCAATTGGTGTTAAATCAATTCAAGAATTAGTAGACAAAACCATCCCTTCGCATATCCGTTTAGCCGGAGAGTTGAAGATCGATGCTGCTTTAAGTGAGCAGGAATATTTGCAACACATTACCGCACTTGGTGCTCAAAATAAAGTGTATAAATCATTCATCGGATTAGGATACAATGAAACGATTGTTCCTTCCGTGATTTTGCGCAATGTTTTGGAGAATCCGGGATGGTATACTGCTTATACTCCTTATCAGGCTGAGATTTCTCAAGGTCGTCTGGAGGCTTTGTTGAATTTCCAAACAATGGTTTTGGAATTGTCAGGAATGGAAATTGCAAACGCTTCTTTATTGGATGAAGGAACTGCTGCTTCTGAAGCAATGATCTTGTTTTGGAATTCACGTTCCCGCCAGGAGATGAAGGATGGTGTAAATAAATTTTTCATTTCCAAAAATGCATTCCCACAAACGAAAGATGTTGTTTTGGGTCGTGCATTGAACCTTGGAATTGAATTGGTTGAAGGAGACGAAACGACTTTCACCAATGACGGAACTTATTTCGGAGCAATTGTTCAGTATCCGGATGTTCATGGAAACATTACAGATATTGCCGGATTTATTAACCGCAACAACGGATTGAAAACGGCTGTTGCTGCTGATATTTTATCCTTGGTGTTATTGAAATCACCAGGTTCTCTTGGAGCTGATGTGGTATTTGGTTCTTCACAACGTTTCGGAGTTCCGATGGGTTACGGAGGTCCTCACGCAGCATTCTTCGCTGCGAAAGACGAATACAAACGTTCCATGCCAGGTCGTATTATCGGTGTATCGAAAGATGCGGATGACAACATGGCTTTGCGTATGGCTTTGCAAACACGCGAGCAACATATCAAACGCGATAAAGCAACTTCCAATATTTGTACTGCTCAGGCTTTGTTGGCTGTAATGGCTTCCATGTATGCTGTTTACCACGGGCCTGTAGGAATGAAAGAAATTGCTGAGCACGTAAACGGATTGGCTTCTGCAACTGCTGCAGGATTGAAAGCTGCCGGAATTCAAGTAGGTTCTGATTCATTCTTTGATACAATTTGGGTAAAAGGAGTGGATACGGCAAAAATCAAAGCTGCTGCTGAAGCGAAAGGAATGAACTTCCGCATCATCAATGAAAATGAATTGACAATCAGCTTCGGCGAACCACATACAAAAGAAGATGTAGCAACTATTCTGAGCATTTTCGGAGCGAATACAGCTTCTGCAAATAGTTCATTGAACGCTGCTGTATTAAGAACAGACGGAGTATTTACACATCCAACGTTCAACAGACATCATTCCGAATCAAAAATGATGCGTTATTTGAAACGTTTGGAAAACAAAGATCTTTCATTGGTTCATTCCATGATTCCTTTGGGATCTTGTACGATGAAATTAAATGCAGCTTCCGAGTTGATTCCGATCACGAATCCTCAGTTTGCAAATATGCACCCTTTTGTTCCGGTTGAGCAAGCAGCAGGTTATCATGCAATGTTCCGCCAGTTGGAAAAAGATTTGTGTGAGTCGACAGGATTTGCAGCAATGTCTTTACAGCCAAACTCCGGAGCTCAGGGAGAATATGCAGGATTGATGGTTATCAAAGCATATCACGAAAGCAGAGGAGACAAGCAACGTACAAAAATGATCATTCCTTCTTCGGCACACGGAACAAACCCGGCTTCTGCAGTGATGGCAGGAATGGAAGTTGTTGTAACCGGTTGTGACGAAAATGGAAACATCAATATCGACGAATTAAGAACGGTAGCAAATCAGATCGGAAATGAATTGGCTGGTTTGATGGTGACGTATCCTTCCACTCACGGAGTTTACGAAGAAGGAATTCGCGAAATCACGTCTATTATCCACGAAAACGGTGGACAAGTATATATGGATGGTGCAAACATGAATGCGCAGGTCGGATTAACAAATCCGGGGAATATCGGTGCAGACGTTTGTCACTTGAACTTACACAAAACATTTGCAATTCCTCACGGAGGTGGTGGACCAGGAATGGGACCAATCGGAGTGGCAGCACATTTAGCGCCGTTCTTGCCAGGTAACCCGGTGATTGCAGCAGGAGGTTCAACTCCGATTCATGCAGTTTCTGCAGCACCTTACGGAAGCGCCCTGATCTTATTGATCTCTTACGGATACATTAAAATGTTGGGAGCTGAAGGATTGCGCAACTCTACGGAAGCAGCGATCTTGAATGCAAACTACATTGCAGCAAAACTGAAAGGTCATTACGACGTATTGTATACCGGTAAAAACGGAACTGTTGCTCACGAAATGATCCTGGATTGTCGTGATTTCAAGAAAACAGCAGACGTAGAAGTAGCTGATATGGCGAAGCGTTTGATTGACTTCAATTTCCACGCACCGACGGTTTCATTCCCGGTTGCAGGAACTTTGATGGTTGAACCGACAGAATCGGAAGACAAAGAAGAATTGGATCGTTTCATCGAAGCAATGATCAAGATCCGTTCGGAGATTGCTGCAATCGAAAATGGTCAGGCCGACAGAGAAAATAACTTGTTGAAGAACGCTCCGCACACAGCAGATTGTATCATCAACAAAGAATGGAATTATCCGTATTCTCCGCAAGAAGCAGCTTACCCGCTTGCTTATTTGAAAGAGTGGAAATACTGGGTTCCGGTTCGTCGTGTAGACAACGCATACGGAGACAGAAACTTAGTGTGTTCTTGTCCGAGCGTAGAGAGCTACATGCACGTGGAAGCTTAAAAATCAGTAAACCTTATAGTGAAATCCGTCTTGAGAAATCAGGGCGGATTTTGTATTTCTTGTGAATTATGATGCTGTAGAGAGATTCAATTGTGCAGTAAGAAAATCCAACCGTCTAAGTAACAATTCTATTTTGTATGTTTGTTCTTTAATAGCTTTAACGTTAGTTAATTAAAAAGAGGCTTAAACTATTTTATCCAAACCTAAATTGAACATGATCAAATACCGATACTTACTTTTCATTCTTTTTATCTCGAATATTTTAGGAGCTCAAACAAATTATGGCTCACTTGATAATTCATTCATGCCCAACGATGTGGGTTATTTCAAAAACCATGGCTCCAGTTATACTAATTCACCCAGCAGTGGTGTGAGCGATTTCCATATTCACCCGGATGGAAAAGTAACAGTTAGTGGAAGTTTCGGATTTTATGATGGACATAACCGGCCGCATGTTGTGCGATTGAAACCGGATTTATCGATCGACCCAAGCTTTAGAATGGATTTTGGAATTGCGAGTGGTTCCTGGACCGGGTTATTACTATCTGGAGTTCAATCCACAAATAAAGTAATCATTGGCGGGCGCTTTAATTTTTACTCCGGTTCATCATCCCAATGGCATAACCTTGCAAGATTAAATACCAATGGATTTGTAGATCAGTTTTTTGCTGCAGGAGGAAATAATTCCGGCACAAACGATGATGTTACGGATATGGAATTACAATCAGACGATAAAACCATTATTGTCGGAAGATTCACGAACTATATGGGAACATTTGTAAACCATATTTTAAGGTTGACTGCAGGTGGATCAAAAGATAACACATTCAATGTGGGGTCCGGAATCACAAGCAATTTTATCTCCAGTTACATCAACCGGGTTAAAATCCTGTCAGACGGTAAATTATTAGTTGCAGGTCAATTTACAAGTTGGAATAATCTTCCTTACAAGAATATCGTTCGCTTAAACAACAATGGATCATTAGATACTACTTTTCAGTCAGGATTGGGCCCTTTGGGTATGGTCGAAGCAATACATGAACTTCCGAATGGTAAAATAGCGATCGGAGGAAGTTTTACCAGCTATGACGGGATTTCTTGTCCCGGGTTCTGTATTTTAAATCCGGATGGTACTTTGGACAGTTCATTTTCTTCAGGCAGTGGGTTTTCGGGAACAGTAAAGACAATCTGCGCAGATACGAACAATATTTATGTAGGAGGATCATTTACTTCTTACAATGGAAATAACAGCCCGTATTTTGCTTGTATTTCACATACCGGGACATGGAATCCTGCTTTTGTCAGTCAATTCGATAAGGAAGTACGCGTCATTAAATCACTTCCTGACGGGAGTATCATGCTCGGAGGATTGTTTTATGGATTTGGTGATTATGCCATACACGGATTGGCAAGAATCATGCTGACCGGGGAAATTGATACCACGTTCAACAGGAATACGGGTGGCGGTATTGCGATAGATGGTACTCAGAAATTCGATAATGGAGATGAAATGGTTTTTGGTACAATGGAGTCGTTCAACGGGATTTTAGTACCGTCACATGTTGCTAAAGTTGATTCGGTTGGAACTGTTTATCATGATAATTTCAGAAGTTTACCATTCGAAAGAGTGTGTGATGTTGTTGTTGAATCACCGACTAAAGTGCTTATCGGAGGGAAACTAAGAACAGGAACTCCGTTGCCATTTGAACCGATTATCCGCACCGATGAACAGGGGAATATTGACCCTGGTTTCAATTCAGGAATAACTTTCTCAAGTTCACTGGCAATTGTTTACGATATAAAAATGCTTCCGGGTGGTAGTTATATTGTTCTTTATCAAAACGGCAATAACCTGTTTATTTCCAAACTAAATAATGACGGTTCTATTGATAATGGTTTCACGACCTCACAAATGAGTAATTCGTCATTAAATATAGACGTTCTGGATAATGGAAAAATTCTACTTTACGGATCGTCGTTTACCATTAACTCCGGGCCATCAAGAACAATAGTAAGACTTAATACGGACGGTACGGTTGATGCAGCATTCAATTCAGGAGTTGGTGCAAATGACAGAATCTCAAAAGTGAAGGAATTTGACGATGGCAGATTGTTTGTAGGAGGATATTTTACTACCTGGAACAGTTCTCCGCAAAGAGGATACATCGTACTTAACCAGGATGGGACCGTATTCAATGGATTTGATTACCCGTTGAACTATACGCAATATCAATACGTGCAAGATGCTGTTATGCTTGCAAATGGAAAGATCATGATTGCCGGAAAATTTGGTTTGGATACCCTAACATCTCACGGGGTATTACTTCTTTATCCGGACGGGACAGTTGATCAGAATTTTAAATACCGCGTTCTTGATTCAGAATTAAATGGAGAGGTGTATAGTTTGGAAGAAACAGATTCATCCAGTTTTACAATAGGCGGTCGTTTCCGCTCCGTTAATGGTGTTGGTGCAAATTGTATCGAGCGGTTTTCGTACCATTCCTTGCCAATGGTGCATGATACAATCACTGCCTGTGATTCCTTTTCCTGGATCAATGGAGTTACCTATTTTGCAAGTCAGGATTCTATTTATTATTCAACGCCAAGTGCGAATGGTGCAGATTCATTAATTATGCTGAGTTTGATTATAAACTACAGCAGTGATACGACCTTAAATATTGCTGTGTGTGAAAGCTATTATTGGGACATCCCGAATCAAACCTATTATTCATCTCAAACAATCATTGATACCATTCCAAATCATGTGGGCTGTGATTCAATTATTACATTGAACCTAACGATTTATCCGATTTACAATGATACGACAGATGTTACTCAATGCGGATCTTACCATTGGAATCAAACCGGATTGGATTACCAATTATCGGGATATTATTCAGATTCTCTTCAAAGCGTATTTGGATGTGATTCAGTTATAACTCTGAATTTAACGATCCTGAATACAAGTAATACAATCAGTGAAACCAGTTGTGATTCATATCTCTGGCCAATCAACGGTCAAACGTATACTGTTTCCGGTCAATACATCGATACCATTCTGAATGCAGTTGGTTGTGACTCCATCATCACATTGGATCTGACGATCATCCCATCTCTTCCTTTAATTCTTGAAAACACCTTTTCCATGCCTTCCGATGCAAACACTTGTGTGGGTGAAGTGGCAATCGATCTTTCGGGAAATGCAGATTTTGAGTTAAATATCGACAATGGTTCACAAGTCATCACTTCAAGCGGATACAGTTTGGTAACGAACCTTTGTGCCGGAGTACATGATTTGCATGTAACAGACCATTGCGGTGATACACTTTCTACACAAATTGTGATTCCGGTTGATTCCAATTACGTTTTTAACAATCCGTTCATTGATTCGTTGGCAATCGATTCTTTGGGTGTGACGGCGACAAACTGCGATATTTACTATAACTCAATCGACACGGCTTACATCGATTCGATCTGGGCGAACGGAAACACAGTCAACGTAATCTGGAATATCGTTGATCCGAACGGCTCCAATTTTGATACAACCACTTATGTATTGAACAACGGAAGCGGTGTTTATTGGTTGCAATTGAGTGTGTTCTGCCCGAATAAATCAATAGGAGAATACTTCACGGTAACGCAAGCCATTTATTTCAACAATGGTTCGGTTTCCACAGTAGGGTTATCGGATTACAAGCAAACCTTGTTCGAAGTATATCCGAATCCTACGAACAATCAGGTTCATATCTCTTTCTCCGGTTCGGACGCTGAATTGACGGTTTATGATCTGCAAGGGAAAATAGTTTTGAAAGACCGAATCCAAAATCAGGGAACGGTTTCACTGGAGAATTTTGAACGTGGGGTTTATCTCTTTGATTTCAGAAACTCGCAGGGACAAAGTGTGCAGCGAGTGGTGAAACATTAAGTATTTAATAGTAGAAGATGAAAATCCGTCTTGAGAAATCCGGGCGGATTTTTGCTTTCTGATATACCTGATATAATGGAATTTAACTACCTTTGAGAACCGAAATCTATCAACATAACTAAATAACAAATGAATTCATGAAAACCACTCTAATCTCCACCATCCTTTTGATCTTTTTTGCTTCCAAAAGTTTTTCGCAGAATTTGCGAAATGATGATTCTTTCGCCCCATCGATTAATGGATCTTTTTTAGGATCAGGTGTTAATGGGGATATTCGTTCAAGTGTTATTCAACCGGATGGGAAGATAATTATTGCCGGAAATTTTACTACGGTTGATGGATTAAATAGAAATTGCATTGCCAGATTGCTTCCAAACGGAGACATCGATCCTACTTTTGTATCAAGCTTCGAAGCTTTTACAACCACCGTATTTTTGGACATGGCTATTCAGTCTGATGGAAAGATTGTTGTTGTTGGGGGAGTATATCCTTTAGGCAGCGTTGATTTACCTAGTAATAGTCGTGAAATCATGCGATTAAATACAGATGGAACAATTGATCAAACATTTTTACAGACCATTCCATCAGGCGCCTATTTTGGAGTTGAATATTTGAGTTCCGGTAAATTAATAGTATCGGGTTCATTTACAAACGTAAATGGATACTTATATAATTGTATAGCTAGATTAAATACGGACGGGTCACCTGATCTCTCATTTGCTATGGGGACTGGACCGAATAATGTAGCTTGGGATGTAAAGGAAGAAAGTAATGGAAAACTCCTTGTTGCAGGGAGTTTTACTCAGTTTAACGGAATAGCTTACTCCGGAATTGTTCGTTTGGACGCTAATGGAACTATAGATCCAACATTTCTATCTCCGGGGTCCAATTTATTTAACAATACGGATTTTAGGAAAATTGCCATTCAATCGACAGGTAAATATCTTGTATCCGGAAGAACCCAAATGCCCTCTTTAGATTACCGTCCTGTTCTTCGATTTAATACGGACGGAACACTAGATGCAACATTTAATCCAAATGGGGATTATTATCAATTAGCGGAAATATGTGCCGTTCAAAGTGATGATAAAATCATCGTTGCCGGAGATATCACAAGTTTTAACGGACAACCGGTGGGACATCTTTTCAGATTGAACCCAAATGGAACAATGGATATGACTTTCGCCGCTACAAACATGCTTGACGATATTGTTCGCAGTGTTCAGGTTTTACCCGGAGATTCACTGATTGTAACAGGCGAGTTCGCGAAGTTTGGCTATAGAGGGAGAGCATCTTTTTTCAAAACGAGTCCAAATGGTCAGATTGTAGACAACTTCCCAAATGTGGAAGGGTTTAACAACTCTGTTACCAAACTAAAAGTTTTACCCGATGACAAAATAGTAGCGATTGGTGATTTCACTTATTTTGAACAATATCCGGTGAATCATATTGAGAAACTTACTGCAAACGGAGAGCATGATCCCGGATTTATCAGCGGATCGGGGTTTAATGGAAAAGTAAAAGCACTGTATGTTCAAAATGATGGCAAGCTGATCGTTGGAGGAGAATTTACCAGTTATAACGGGAATAATGCCAACAAACTTTGCAGACTCAATCCGAATGGTACTTTTGATAATACCTATACGGTGACTGTAAACGGAAAGGTCAATGGTATTAAAGAACTTCCTAATGGAGATTACTATCTGGTGGGTGATTTTACGACAGTGAACGGCTCACCGAGAAATCGCATTGTGCAGTTGAATCCGAGTGGTACGATTAACAGTAGTTTTAATGTTGGAACAGGATTTAATTTAGAAGTATATAACCTGGATATTAATAATGTTGGACAATTAGTAGTTTATGGGAATTTCACTCAATTTAAAGGAGCATCAGCTTATAAGGTTGCTTTATTAGATAATCTTGGAAATGTACTTCCCGGAACATCGACTTCTTTAGGAATTGAACCGCAGCATGCTGCTTTTCAAAACGATACTACAATCATTTACGGGATGTACAATTACAATGGTAGCGCAGTTCTTAAGATGGATTTTTATGGAAATGTAGACCAACAATTCAATGATGTTTTTGCATTTTTCAGTGAACAACGATTGAATGCCCTCTCGATTCAAGCTGATGGGCGATTAATTCTTCAGGGAAGATTTCAATATATGGATCAGTTTGGTATCTGGCAAAATTTGTCGATAATAAGAACAAGTCCTGAAGGATTGCCGGAAACTGATTTTCAAACGGGTTATTTAGGCATGGTTAATACGGGTGATTTTCAATCCAACGGTAAATTAGTTTGTGGAGGAAGTTTTTCCGGAATTGGTGTTAATAATCGTAACCGTATTGCACGGATCATTACCTGCGCTACTCATCATGTACAGGAGGAAAGCAGTTGTTCTTCATATACATGGATCAATGGAATTACTTATACAGCTTCTACCAATACTCCAACTTTTATACTAGAAGGCTCCAATGGTTGTGATTCAATAATACATCTGGATCTTACTATCTTAAATCCGTCTAATTCACAAATTTCAGAAACTGCTTGTGATTCTTTTACATGGCTTATGAATGGTCAAACGTATACGAATTCGGGTCAATATTCTGATACCATTATGAATGCAGCAGGCTGTGACTCAATAATTACTTTAGATTTAACAATAAACCATTCTGCAACCGTTGTTGATATTCAAACAGCTTGTGATTCATTGATTTGGATTGATGGAAATACGTACACTTCTTCAACAACTACACCAACCTTTGTGTTGCAAACTGTTACAAACTGTGATTCAATTGTAACTCTAAATCTAACCATCATCCCATCAATTCCTCTAATAATCGAAAACTCTTTCTCCCTGCCTTCAGACGCAAACTCGTGTGTTGGTGAAGTGGCGGTAACGGTTTCCGGAAATGCAGATTTCGAACTGGATTTGGATAATGGTTCACAAGTCATCACTTCAAGCGGATACAGTTTGATAACGAACCTTTGTGCCGGAATACATGATTTGAAGGTAACCGATCATTGCGGAGATACACTTTCCACACAAATTGTGATTTCGGTTGATTCGAATTACGTTTTCAACAATCCGTTCATTGATTCTTTGGCAATCGATTCATTGGGTGTGACGGCGACAAACTGCGATATTTACTACAACGGAATAGATACAGCATACATCGATTCGATCTGGGCGAACGGAAATACAGTCAACGTGATCTGGAATATCGTAGATTCAAACGGATCCAACTTCGATACGACCACTTATGTGTTGAATAACGGAAACGGTGTGTACTGGCTGCAATTGAGCATATTCTGTCCGAACAAGTCATTGGGAGAATACTTTGGAGTAACAGAAGCCATTTATTTCAACAACGGCTCGGTTTCCACAGCAGGATTATCAGATTACAAGCAAGGACTTTTTGAGGTTTACCCGAATCCGACGAACAATCAGGTTCATCTCTCTTTCTCCGGTTCAGATGCCGAATTGACGGTTTATGATCTGCAGGGAAAAGTAGTCTTGAAAGACCGGATCCAAAACCAGGGAACGGTTTCATTGGAGAATTTCGAACGCGGGGTTTATTTATTCGATTTCAGAAACTCGCTAGGACAGAGCGTACAAAGAGTAGTTAAACAATAAAGAATCAATCAAATCATCAGTTTATGAATAAAAACCATTTTATTCTTTTATTGTTCCTTTTTTTGGGACTTCATTTAAAAGCACAAGTTGTTTCAGAACCATTTTGGCGACCAGATCGTGGAATTCTGTCAACTGAAAGTGATACAATAAATAACTTATTGTATGTCGGCGGGAACTTCACAAAGTTTATTCCTCCATCAGAACCAAACGGTTCAAAAGTAAACTTTTCAGGCGAGCCGGATTATTCGGTTGCAAATCCGAATTCGTATGTTTTTTGTTCTGTTTCAGATGGAAACGGAGGATTCTACATCGGGGGAAACTTTACACAAGTGGGAGATAGCATGAGAAGAGCAGTTGCTCACATTGATGCGTCAGGAAATGTAAGCTCCTGGAATCCTGATATTGTCGGCAGCTCTACAACCACCGTTCGTGCAATTGCTTTGTCGGGTGATTCGTTATTTATCGGAGGTTACTTTTCACAAATCGGAGGAGAAACACGATATAATTTTGCTGCGGTAAGTACGGTAAACGCATCATTGTATAATTGGTCGCCTGCATTTAACGGAACAATCTATTCTCTTGTTTCTAAAAATAACGCCTTGTATGTAGCCGGAACATTTACACATACCAGCGGATCAGTGGTATTTAATAATATCGTTCGTTTTAATATGTCTTCCGGAACTCCATCGAACTGGAAACCGGATATCACAGGATTTATAAATGAAATGGAAGTTATTGATTCAACAGTTTATATCAGCGGACCGATATTTACAGTGAATGGCGAAAACAGACCTGGTTTTGCAGCCATTTATGAAATCAGAGATTCTTTTGGAACCATCACAGGTGATAGTTTGAGCGATTTGGTGATTTCAACGGATGGAAATTTCTTCGATTTATTAATTAAGGGCGACAGTTTGTTTCTGAGTGGTCAGTTTACAACTTTGAACTCTCAAACACGGGACAATATTGCTTTGGTTAATAGGCACGACGGGCAGGTTTTGCCATTAAGTATCGATGTGGACGGAGACGTTTCTACAATGAATTTAAAAGATTCCATTCTCTATTTTGGGGGGAATTTCATGGCCGTTAACGGATTGCGAAGAGAAAGTTTAGGAGCTTACAATTTAAACTCGTTGTCGGTTACAAATTGGAATCCGGGAGTCGTTTCAGGAACCATTTCAAACATTGAAATTGCAGCTGCGGATATCTATGTATCAGGGTCTTTTTACAGTATAGGAACAAATTACAGAAAGCATGCAGCAGCATTAAACCCTTCAACTGGTGTTCCAACAAGCTGGGCGCCTGAATTTGATGAGAAAGTAAATGTTATTCATGTGAAAGGAGATAAAATCTTTGTTGGAGGAGATTTCACAGAAGTAAATGGAAATACCAGAAATCATTTGGCAATTTTTGATCGGACTACGGGGAATCTTCTACCCTGGAATCCTTCAGTAAATGGGTCGGTTTTTGACATTGCTTCCAATGATTCCATCATTTTTGTAGGTGGTGATTTCTCTCAGGTCGATGGAATTTCATACGGAAATCTGGCGGCATTTAACCCTTCGTCTGAAACGCTTTTATCATTTAATGCCGGATTGAATGATCTTGCAAAATGCTTGCATGTAACGGGAAATTATCTGTATGTAGGTGGAGTTTTCACCAATTCGAATACCTCAAACCGCGATCGAATTGCTCGTTTTGATTTGAGTTCACTGGCACTTGATTCCTGGAATCCAAGTGTTAATGGTGAAGTGAGATCAATCGCAGAAAATGGGAATCAGATATTGATCGGAGGTCTTTTTACGACTGTGAATTCCACATCACGTAATAGATTTGCGTCGATTCAAAACTCTGCAAGTAATCTGAACTCACTGGATATAAATCCGGATGGATCCATTAATGCAATTTTAAGTTATGGAACGAAGGCATATTTAGGAGGTGAATTCACTACCATTGACGGCCAGCAACGATTGTTCAATGCAGAACTTGATTTGGCTACCGGAAATATTACACCATGGAATATTTCACCTGCCGGTCCATATGGTGGAACAGCGTCGTTAAGTATTTATGATTCTATTTTAATCATTGGCGGCTCTCTTGATGAACAAGCTTCGGGGCACGTTTTTGGAATTCCTGATTTTTCCAACTTTACTCCGTCTCCTTTTTCTGTGAATGTCTTTACCCACCCGAGTTTCTATAATACGTGTTCTGGAAGCGCTATTATTCAAATTACCGGAGCACCCGGATTTACAACTTCCGTTGATAATAATCCACCCATTTATTCCAATGGAACAATAACAGTTGACTCTTTGTGTGCGGGAATACATAACTTGACGGTGTATGACTTTTACAACGATAGCATTACTCAATATTTTGTTGTTGGTCAGGATTCAGGAATTTTTGTTCTTGATACGATTTCGCTTTCAGGAGTTACGAATTTGTTTGGATTGACGATAGAAAACTGTAATATTGATTATGCAAGTATTGATACTGTTTTCATCGTGAGTTGTACTGTAAGTGAAAATCAACTGATGGTTGTTTGGAGTGTAATTGATTCAGCAGGTTTGCATACCGATTCTACGTATTACGATTTGTATTTTGGCTCTGGCTTCTATTATATTCAGGTTGGCTTTTATTGCCCTTTTAAATCAACGGATAAGTTTTATTCTTATACTCAGTATGTTAATGTTTCGGAAGGAAACGGAAACGTGGCATCGATCCCAGATCCACAGGAAAAAACAAACCGGTTTGCAATCTATCCCAATCCAACCAACAATCAGGTTCGAATCAATTTCTCCGGTTCAGATGCCGAATTGACGGTTTATGATCTGCAGGGAAAAGTAGTTTTGAAAGACCGGATCCAAAATCAGGGAACGGTTTCATTGGAGAATTTCGAACGTGGAGTTTACCTCTTTGATTTCAGAAACTCGCAGGGACAGAGTGTGCAACGGGTTGTAAAGCAATAAGGGATTAGTTAAAAAACACATTTTGGAGATCCGTACGTCAGTCGACGTGCGGATTTTTGTATTTTTGCTCACTCCATTTAACCCCCAGCAATGAAAATCTTGATTATAGACGACGAAAAACTAGCCAGAGAAAACTGTCGAATGGTATTGTCACGGATCGATATCAGAGATCTTGATATACGGGAAGCGGATAGTGTTGCAAGTGCTCTGAAAGAAATTGAAGCCTTTGATCCGGATTTGCTGTTATTGGATATTCAATTGCATGATAAAAGCGGGTTTGATATTCTTCAAAGCATTGCTCCACGCCACATACCAACGATTTTTATTACGGCATATAACGATTTTGCCCTAAAAGCATTTCAGGTATCGGCTTTGGATTATTTGTTGAAGCCGTTTGATCCTTTGGAATTAACGAATGCAATTCTGAAAGCACATAAGCGCATTCAGAATGATCGGATTCTGGAGCAGCTGGAAGTATTTCGTCTGCAATTCAAGAGTACCGAATCGAAACGGATTGTATTGAACACCTCAGATATGCTGCATATCGTGGATGTGAGTGATATTACTTATTGCCTTGCAGACGGAGCTTATACTCATTTCTTCTTTGTGGACCGGAAAGAAATTATGGTTTCCAAAACATTGGCTCACTTTGAAAGTATCATCAATAGCAATCAGTTTATACGGACACATCAAAGTTATCTGGTGAATATGCGTCATGTAAGCCAATACGATAAAAGAAACGGTGGTTTTCTGATCTTGCCGCACGGGATAGAAATTCCTGTTTCCACCCGAAAAAAGGAAGAGGTTCTGGCTCATTTTAAAACAAGCTACCAGTAATACAAAATGTAAATTGATGAATCGATGAATCTCTTTGAAAAATCAGACTGCTTGCAAAAAGTGTGTCGTTCAGTAGCAGTTGTTTTGTTTTGCCTTTTTGCAGGTTCTTCCTATTCTCAACCGCCACTGGATAGTTTATTGCGAAAGGTCCGGTATCAGAATGACGATACACTGAAAGCCAATCTTTACTATGATATCGGGATAAGATATGCATTGAAAGACAAAAATATATTTAAATCTTATGCCGATAGTCTCCAACGCTTATCACGAAAAATAAACTACACCAAAGGAACAGGATTGGCCTATTCTGCCTATGGATATTACTATTGCCTGGAAAAGGATTGGCCTAAAATGAAGACGAATCTGCAGAAGTCTGACAGTATCTTTGATCAATTAAACGAAACGTCCAGAATAATTACCAATAAAGGAACTTATACCCTTTATTACAGCTATCATAAGGACTTTGACAAAGAACTTCAATTACTGCTTGAGATATTGGCGTTTAGAGAAAAGAACGACAGTAAGCCGGAAGCATCCAGAACATTGGGAAGGATTGGTGTTGTCATGCAGCAATTACAGCGTTATAAGGAGGCTAAGGACTATTACCTGCGTTCGATCCGTGTGCGGGAAGAAATCAAAGATTTTAGCGGGAAATCCCTGATACTCTCAAATCTGGGAGGAATGCTGGCTCAACAGAAATTATTTGCTGAAGCCGAACCCTATCTGCTTGAAGCATTGCGTATCCAGGAAACGCTTAAGCAGCAAGGTATCATCCTGACAATTCAGGCGAATCTTGCTCATGTTTATATAGAAACGGGAAAAGCCCGCAAGGGGGTGGAAATGATTGCTGAAAGTGAAACGTATTATGAAAAGCAGAAGGATACATTCAATCTGGTAAAACTGTCGATTCTTAAAGCTCTTGGTTATACCAAACTCAAGGAGTTTGATAAAGCACTTTCGATATTGAAAGAAAAACACCCATGGGTCAAAGGAAATCCCGTTTATGCCATTCAGGAAAGTAATCTGCTTTGGGAATTCTATAAGGTTTACAAAGCCATGGGGAAAACCGATGTGGCATTGGAGTATTTTGAAGAAGCCAATGAAATGCGGGAACAGAATGAGCAGCTGGATGTACAACATGGTATTTCCCGCATGAAAGAACAGTATGAAACAGAAAAAAAACAGCAGGAAAACGAGCAACTGAAAAAAGAGAACGAATTAAAGGATTTGCAGATCAGCCAGCGCAACTACTTGGTTTTCGGTTCGATATTGCTCCTCGTATTGATTAGCATTATTGCTTTCATTATGGTTCGAAACAACCAGCTGAAGTCGAAAAATAAAGCGGTAGAAATGGAACAACGTTTGCTGCAAACCCAAATGAATCCGCACTTTATTTTCAATGTGCTTCATGCCATTCATACCTTCATGCTTAAAAAAGATACGGAAGAATCCGGAAAGCTCCTGACTTCTTTTGCCCGCCTGGTTCGATCCATTCTGCAGCATTCATCAAAAGATAGTATTCCGTTGTCGGAGGAACTGAATTGGTTAAGAGATTATATTCGTTTGCAGCAATTGCGTTTCACCGATTCATTTAATTACACGATTGAGATCGACGAACAATTATCGTCCGACAATGTGTTGCTGCCTCCGATGCTGATTCAGCCCTTCATTGAAAATGCAATCGAACATGGTTTTCCGGAGTCGGATAAATCGGGAGAGCTGCACATTTCGTATAAAAAGATAGGGGAAGAAGTGGAGATCAGAATTTCAGATAACGGAAACGGATTTTCTACAGATGAAAACCGTGTTCGGGGAGAAAAAAAGCATGAATCCCTTGCACTTCAAATCACAGAAAAACGAATCAATCTCTTGAATAAAAAACGAAAAGGAGCCTTCAAGTTTGAAATCAATTCAAAACCGAAGGAAGGGACAACCATTCTTTTTTCAATTCCCTACCATACACTTTTTGATTGAGATGAAGCCTCTTTTTTAAAAGCAGGATAACGCTTATTTGAAAAATCCCGACGCTTGTCAATTCATACTGATCGAACATCAATATGGGCAATTTACTGGTTGATGTTCTCTTATTTTTGTAGTCAAAACACAAAATATTATGAGATTAATTATTCTATCAATTGCAGTTGGATTATTCCTTGGGTCTTGTTCATCCGAGCCGCCTGTAAAAATCAAAAAAGGAGAAGAGTTTACTTTTGATGAGCAAAAATTGACTGTGGATTTTAAAGCAAGTACCGTTTTGGTAAATGAAGAAGATCAGCAAGTACTTGTTGCACCGGAAGGAAAGATTTACCTGTTAGTAGATGTGAAAGGTGAAAATAGCATGTATTTCGCTTCATTGAAAGAAGGAGATAAAGAAATCGAGAAAGTTGACTTCCTTGTAGCAGGTCCTTTCGTTAGAGAATTGGCGATCGAAACTCCGGATAAAAGCGATTTGTATCTGGTTGATGCCAAAGGAAAATATACGATTGAGATCAAATCTTTTGGCGATGCTACTGCTTCATTGGATGTGACTTTGAAGGACGAAGCGACTGTTAAAGTGAGCGACCGCATGAAAGCATTCATGAATGAGTTTATAGATGGTAGCGGTATTTTGAAAGCTACTAAAAGCTATGTAAAAGAAGGAGTAGATCCATACGACATCGTAACTGAAGATGGAGAATCGATTCTTGGAGATCCAGCAACAGCTGGATTAACAATTACGAATATCAAAGCTGACGGAACGTACGTTTGTTCTACAGAACAATGGTATGAAACAGTTGAAGTAACGTGGGATGGAGACAACATCTCTAAGATTACCACGACTGTTAAATAACAGATTTAAAACCAGCTCTACTAGGGCGCTGTAACTCAACCCAATGCCCGGATCCGTCTTTCTTCCCGATTAGGGCAGGAAGACGGATTTTTTATTACATCACTTTACATCAATCATACTACAGCTAAAGAATTCACTCGTAATAAATTGAAAATCCGTGTGTCTCCCGATTTTTGTCGGAATGGCAGACGGATTTCTTTTTTATATTCGTGGTATGAAAAACTTGATCATTCTTCACGGAGCTTTGGGTGCTAAAACCCAATTCAAAGAGATCGCAGAGCAATTGAAATCTCATTTTGCGGTTCACAGTTTTGATTTTGATGGACATGGAACAAAATCGGATGCTTCCGGTGAATATTCCATCGAACGATTTGCGCAGAACCTTCAGGATTTTATGCAGCAAAACGAAATCCGTCAACCGCTGATTTTCGGGTACAGCATGGGAGGATATGTGGCTTTGAAATTAGAAAGCCTGCATCCGCAATCATTTGAGAAACTGGTGACTTTAGGAACAAAATTCGACTGGACTCCCGAAAGTGCGGAGAAGGAATCGAAAATGTTGAATGCTGAAAAGATCGAAGAAAAAGTTCCTGCGTTTGCCGGTTATCTGAAATCATTGCACGGAGAAGACCAATGGAAAAAAGTGTTGGGAGAAACTGCTCACATGATGCTGAATCTTGGAAGCAAACCGGCTTTAACAAACGGTGATTTTGCAAAAATCAGTATTCCGGTTCAGCTTCTCCGGGGTTCGAAAGACGTCATGGTTTCCGAAGGAGAGACCAGCACGGTTCAGACACAACTTTCCAATGCAGATTATCTGGAAATAGCTGATTGGCAGCATCCGATAAACCTGATTCCCTCGAGGGAACTGGTACAACAATTGTTAAGTTTGTATCTACCAGGGTAAATTGACGTAACTTTGCAGTATGAAAATCGAAATTTGGTCGGACATCATGTGTCCGTTTTGTTATATCGGCAAAAGACATCTGGAAACAGCGTTAAAAGCATTTCCGGAAGAGCAGGTTGAAATCGAGTGGAAGAGTTTCCAATTGGATCCGGGAATTGTTCCCCAACCGGATAAAAACGTTTACGAATACCTGGCAGAACGCAAAGGAATGTCGGTGGAAGATTCCAAACAAATGCATGCAGGAGTTGTTGCAAGAGCAGCTGAAGTTGGCTTGGATTATCATTTTGAAAAAGCGGTAATTTCCAACTCATTCACGGCACACCGTCTGATTCAGTTGGCGAAAACCAAAGGATTCGGAGATGCCATGGAAGAAACATTCTTCAAAGCATATTTTACGGATGGAAAAGATTTGAATAATAACGATACCTTGATGGAATTGTCTGTTGGTGCCGGGTTAAATGCTTTGGATGTGAAAGAAGTGTTGGAAAACGAAGAACTCTTTGCACAGGCAGTCAAAAGTGATATCGGAGAAGCGCAGCAAATCGGAGTTCGCGGAGTTCCTTTCTTTGTGTTTGACAGAAAGTATGCAATTTCCGGTGCTCAACCGATCGAGCATTTTGAAGAAACGATTCAAACAGTTTTGAATTCGAAATAAACGATTCGGACCAGAAAGAAATAAAAAGCCGGAATGTGATCAAGTCATGTTCCGGCTGTTTTTTATACCTGATTTTGCGCAGCATTGACTTCTGCACATCGGAAATGAATTTATTTCACGAGGAGTTTGTGCTTTTCACCACGATTGTTCAGACTCACCCAATACATTCCGGATTCAAAGGATTGTGTATCCAATAAATAAGCTTCTTCCGAATTCAATGTGGTTTCAAAAACGACTTTTCCGAATGCGTTGTAAACGGAAAGAATGGTAATCGGCTCATCGGAAACGAGCGTCACCAAGCCTTTGTCAGCTGGATTCGGATAAATTTTTACCTGATTCATTCCGGAACTGTTGTTTACCGAGCGAATATCAGATAAATGAAAAGATCCGTTTTGATCCACCTGTTTCAATTGATAATAAGAAATTCCCGGAAACGGATTTTCGTCGAACAATTCATAGTCGATTGTTTTCTGAGAATTCCCTTGCGCCGAAACTGTTCCGATGGAGAACCAGTTTTCCCCGTCAGTTGATTTGAGTACGTCGAAATAACTGCTGTTGTACTCACTAGCCGTTTGCCAGGTCACTGCAACCTGTCTGCTTTCCAACTGAGCATCAAAACTCACCAATTCCACAGGAAGCGGACTCACCGTAAAATCTTTGGTTGCAAGCGTGTAATAACCGTCGAGAGAAAGAACCTGATTCGCGAAAAAGATCTGATCTCCGACAATGGAATTGGCACTTGCAACTTCTGTCCATGCACCTGTTTGTCCTGCGCGATAAACCAAAATATAGTTGGAAGTAAGCCCCAGATTGACACCTGCCATTCCTGCATCACTCATGTCGAACGTCATACCGGTGACGTTTGCAGCACCTGTGTTCGTAACATCAATGTACCAAATGCGCTGCCAGCGGGAAACATTTGTACCGCTTATTCCGGCAATGTCGGTTGTGATTTCGCTGTTTGCAGGAGAAGTGTGCCCCGCCAGAATGTAATCATCGTTGTCTTGCCCGGAAACAGAGCGGATTCCAAGTCCGGCACAGGTAGAAGGGTCGAACTGAGGATTTGAATTCCCGCTGGCATCTCGTCCGATTCCGGCTACGTTTCTGTCGTAATTTCCGTTTGCGGGATTATCTCCGGCATAAAAATCATTGGAACTTAACGGAATATCGTATTTGGCAGACAAGTGATTATTGATAATGATGCGTTGTGCATCGTTCACTTTTGTGCGGTACATGATAATCTCCGAAATGTATCCGTTGAATGCACGCGGATCGCCCAAATGAGTTGCACCGACCAATAAAGGCGAACTTTTATCTGCAATTGCCGAACTGCTTTCTGCTGAAGTCGTTTGAAGCTGTTCCTGATCAAAAATCATAGAACGCTGCGCTGCTGTCAAATTTCCGTCATAGAAAATATCGTAAATCTTGTTCGTGTTGACTGTGCTCACAACATTATTGGAAAAACGGTTGTTGTCGTTATCAATATCTACAAATAGCCTGTTTCCTGTATAAAAGAAGAGCATGAAAGCTTCTTCGTTTCCGACATTGTTGCGTTTACTGATAATGGCTTGAGCATCTGAAAATCCTTTCATCCGGGTTACCGTGAAAAAGCTGTATCCGCTTGTATTGTCAAAAACGGGATTATCAGGAGTGGTAAAATAATCGTTCTGACCGGATGATGCTGCATTGTCAAATTCTATGGCAGGAAACCCATTCATCAACGAACTCACAAATAAAGGCTGCTGAACAGCGGTTGCCTGACCCAGAACAACTCCATTTCCGGATTGATCCGTCCAGGTGGAAACCGCAGAACCATTTGTTGTTGTGCTTGTTCCGGCATCAGCTTTCAGCCAGAGTACATTGGTTGCAGGAGTTCCTACTCCGGCTGGTCCCGTTTGTCCTAGTGAAGTAAATGCAGTTAAAATTAGTGATGGAAATAAAGAGAGCGTTTTGTTCATACACTATGCCAATTTGTTATTTTATGGAATAGTGATGGAGAGAGAAAATGATCCGGCAAAGTTAAATCAAAATCCTGATTTGGAGTCTTATAAAACACCTTTAATGAGCCAATTGGGAGATTAAATTACTATGCGCGCATTGTGAGTGAGAATTAAGCGTTTCGTGCTTCGAATTATCAATTGAAAAAGAACCGATTGACTTGTCAGGTTTAATTTCATCGCCCACTCCAGAACCATTCGATATTACCCAATGCATTCGAAATCAGTAGCCCCAACAGGAATATAATAAGGATAACTACAAGAACTCCAATTAAGGCTTGAACAAAAGTGACACCGGGCATTGAAGCGAGCAAAAAGATGAATCCTATAACTCCTCCTATAATAAGCACCCACTCAAAAAATTCTCCCCAATCGAAATCCCTGCTTTTGTTTACTGAATGTTTGTACTGGTTCTTTTTTAGTGATTTGCTCATCAGGGATTCGGAAAAATGTGTTTCAATGGAGATTCCGGTCCGAATCTGGTTAACAGCGGGTTTTATTTTTGACTTCCAGAAAATGGATTTGATTGCGGGAATCATTTTCTCATTCGTACTATCAGAAATTAAATTCTCCTTCTTTTCTTGTACAGGGATATTAATAATAGAATCCGAACTGATTTTTTCCGGCTCATTTTCCTCTGGTTCATCAAGCGACTGGATCTGATGGTGTGAATCGGATCCCCGAAATGGTTTGCGGAATTCGACATGAAGACCTTTGGAATAAAGACGTCTTTCCACCGAGCAGGAACTTAATGCTATCAGCGAGGAAAGAAATATGGTGATTCGTTTACGCATCGTTTTTTTGAACGAAGCTAAAAGATCCTCACAGAAAAGAAGTGGCGCTTATTGCCATTCGATTTTAGACAGTTGCGAAAATCCGTACAAGAGCAAGCGAAGCTTGCGATCATGTAACAAACGTTAGTGCAGTTACCCTAATGCGTAGCTTGCGAAGACCGCGAGTTAAGCAATAACAAATTGCTTAGTACGAGGGATAGATTACGGCTTGCGATCATGTAACAAACGTTAGTGCAGTTACCTGATAATTCTTCTCAGATCAGATTACTGCGCCAGCCACAAGGTCGGATTGATACGTTGAACAGTTCCTTCAACCACCTGATGAATCTCAAAATGAGCGGTAGACAAATTGCCTTCTTCATCGGACAACAAGGAACCGATCGATTGTTTTGATCCGACTTTGTCTCCTACCGAAACATAAGCTTCCTGAAGATTACTGTAAACCGTGCGGTAAGCACCGTGTTTGATAATAACCACTTTTCCTGCTCCCGGGATGTTGAGTACACTGGTTACTTCGCCATCAAAAACAGCCCGTACCTGAGAGTTTTTCGGCGCACCGATATCGATTCCGTTGTTGTTCGTAAAGACATTCGGAAGCGTAGGATGTGCGTTTTTCCCGTAGCTTTCCGTAATGGATCCTTTGGCAACCGGCCAGGGCAATTTCCCTCTGTTCGATTCGAAATTCTTGCCCAGAGCAATGTTTTCCTTTGTATCCGTAAAAGCAACTTCTTTTGCAGGAGCTGTTGTGGTGGTCGTTGTTTTTGGAGTAGATGCCGTTGAAGTGCTTTTTGCCGCAAGAGCTGCCTTTCTCTCAGCTTCTTTTTTGGCTTTCGCTTCAGCATCCGCAATTTCCTTCTCAATCGCCTGCTTGATTCTGCGTTTCAATTCTGCCTTTTGACGTTCCTGTTCCTTCATTTCCGCCATCAAAGAACTTTCATCTTTGCGCAGTTTTTCCAATGATTGCTGTTTCGCAGACTTGTCCTTTTCAATTTGCTTTTTTTCAACGATTTTTTCCTCAAGCAGGGTCTTTTTGTGTTCTTTTTCCTTGCTGATCGTGTTTATCTCTTTGTGAATCGTTTTTTCATTTTGAAGAATCACCTTAAACTGCTTTTGCTGAATTTCGGAAAGTCGTTTGAGGTAAGACGTTCGCTTCACTGCTTCAAAATAGTTTGAAGAGGAAAAAATGAACATCATTTTAGCAGATTTGTTCCGGTGTTTGTATGCGTAGATTAACAGCTTCTTATACTGTTCTTTCAAAAGCACGAGGCGTTTTTGGAGTTCCTTGATCTGTTCTCCCTTGGAGGAAATGGTCAATTCGGCACTTCTGATCTGATTGTCAAAATTCCGAACCAGCAACTCGCGGTTTTTTACCTGATTTTCGATTAATTTCAGTTCATTCAGAGAAGTTTCGGTTCCTTTTTTGACTTTATCCAATAGCGATTTCGTCGTGGAAAGTTTCTTCTCCAGCTTGTTTTGTTCTGCTTGCAGCTGATCACTTTTTTTCTGAGACCAGGTGACGCTTGTGCAAGCCAGTAGAACCGTAAACAGACTATTTTTCAGAACTGCAGTTGCCATATTCTTCCGGTATTACAAAGTAAATTTCCTGAGGAGTATTTATTTCTGTTTTATCGTAATCCATAGTTAGAACGATATGATTCCGTGCGGTTACAATATCGATCACAACTTCTTTTGGAAGCAGATAGGTATCAACAGTATCGCGGCTGAAATAATCTACCGAAATATGCGTAGTATCTTCCGGACTGTCAATGACCAATCGGCTGATGCTTTTTAAGGAAGGATGAATAAAATAACGAATCATTACCTCATCTTCGCCGTCTTCATTTCCGTTTCGATCTCTCCGCGGATTGTTGATATTCTCTTTCTCGTGTTTGTTTTTGTTTTCCTTCTTAATAATCCGCTTCCGATGCGACGAAATAACGTAATTGGAAGGATCATTGATCTGGAAGTACTTTTGAGTAGTGTCGTAAGCAACCGGTAATCCAAGCAGCAATTCCTCAATATTCCGGTAATCGAAATCTACTCCAAAGGATTCCTTGATATAGCTCATGGTTGTCCGGATGGCACATTTATCCTTTCTGTTGGAAATCAACAAGGAATCACGTCGGATAATGGAATTCACAATTGGAATTCCGGCAAAGGTGATCATCGGGTTGATGATGCTGTCTTTGATAGACCGGATAGAAGTCTTGAAGCTGATTCTGCGGTTGGTATCCGAAAAATGACACTTGATTTTAGTATAAAACGAATTGGGTCTGATATCGGAAAGACTGTCCATTACGTGAGTTAACTCGCTGGTTTTTCTTTTCTCAAGTTTGATCGGTTTTTGTTCCACAGGTCTTCTTGCACAGGAAGCAAGAATGACGAATACAACAAGACCTAACCATTTAATATTCCGGATCGACATACGTTTTTGATTGAATTTTTTTGCTTAATGATTTGTTCTTTGATCCAAGTGAAAGTGCTTTTTTCCATAATTCGAGAGCCTTGCCGGAATCTCCTAACTTAAAGAAAGCGTCACCCATGTGTTCGATATAGTTTTTGTTTTCTTTTTCCAATTCGTCGGCAATGGTGAATTGCTCCAAAGCCTGTTTGAATTTTCCTTGTTTGAAAAGCACCAATCCTTTCGTGTCGTGATAAGGCGCCTGGTTTGCTTTGCTGTCGATGATTTCGTTAATCAGTTTTTCAGCCTTCTCCAGATCCATATTTGCCAATGCCAGACGCATGGCGTAATTGTTCTTGGTCAGCAAATTGGAAGGATAAATGCTGATCGCTTTGTCGTAAGCTTCGGCACCTTCCTGATTTTTTTTCAATCCGAAAAGCGCATCTCCTTTTTGTGCATAGAATTCCGATTCAACGGCCGGATCATTCACAACCAATTCTTTCCCCATGTCTGCAGCATCAATTGCTTCCTGGAATCGATCCAATTGAACACAGGCAATGGTATAAAGCAACTGCACATTTGAAATAGTCGGGAAGAGGGCACTGCAAGCGCGTGCATCTTTATACAGATCATCGAATTTCAACAATTCATACTCCAGAATCAATACCTGATTCCAGATCGGAAATTTCGTTTCTTCGAATTTGAGGGCCGTTTTATAGGCTTCCAAAGCAGCTTCTTTTTCGTTGTTGCGCAATAACAGATCTCCCTTCACAGAATATCCTTTTGCGTTATTCGGATAATTGACAATCAGCAAATCAGCCAACTCGATCAGTTCTTTGTCAACAATGACTTGTTTTTCGTAAATATCCAAAATCAAGGACATTTTAGTGTCCAGATCAATGTCTGTTCCCTGAAAAGCGGCTTTGAAGTAAGTGTAAGCTTCCGTTTTGTTCATTTGGCGGTAATACAAATCACCCAAAGCCAGGTTTGCGCGTGCGTTTGTCGGATCGTTCTTCACCAATTCCACCAACATGGATTGTGCTTTTGAAATTTCGCGCTTGGAGAAATAATAATCCACCAGTGTTCCGATCAGACTCAGATCATCCGGATAAACTTCACGTGCTTTGTGAATCTCGGCAAGTCCTTTTTCCTCCTGTTTCAAAGAAACATACAACTCAAATTTCTGGATTGACAAATCGGGTAAAACACCCAATTGATCTTCCATTTTTGTCAAGGAGTTGATTGCATCCATCTGGCGGCCCAAACGCTTCAATATTTCTGCGTGGGCGAACAACCAATCAACGTTTGCCGGTTGTGCTTTCACCATTTTCGCGAAGCATTTCTCCGATTCCACAAACTTGCCCTGATTGTAATACATGTAACCCAATTCCTGCGTGTACCAGATATTGTCCGGGTCCAGTTTGCTGGCAAGTTCCGAGTATTCGGAAGCTTTGGTTTTATTATCCATTTGCAGGTAGCACTGACTTAAACCGAAAGCTGCCGCATCATCCGTTGGGCGCATCACCAAACACGAATCAAATGCCTGAATAGCATTAGCCGTTTGTCCCTTTACTTTGTAGCGAATGGCATTGTGAAAAGTCTGAATATAAGCCAGATCCGGTTTAGAACCTGGTTTTTCAGAAGTAACAACTTTCTTTACTACACAAGAAGTGAAAGAAAGAGCCAAAGCACTGATGTAAAGGAAATATCTCATTAGCTGATAATTGAGTAATCACTTAAGCTCAAATCCCGAGCCAAACCTTTGTATTTTGAATGAGATCCCAACATGGAGTTATGCATATTTGCGTCAACGATGATGGAATAATTCTGTAAAATACTGTTTTTAATGATGGAATTAGTTACTACTGAACCTTTTCCAAGAGAAACGTGAGGACCTACCACAGAGTTTTCAATGATGACATCTTTCCCCACATAACAAGGAGGAATAATCACCGAATTCAAAACTTTTGCAGAATCATCTACCATATCGATACCTTTTTCCTGGTCGTATTCCAACACACGCTGATTGGTAATAACGGTCACTTCTTTGTTTCCGCAATCCAGCCATTCGTCTACTTCACCCGGTTTAAAGCGCTTACCTTTTTCGGTTAATCTGCGCAAAGCATCGGGAAGTTGGTACTCGCCGCTCTTTATGATACCGTTTTCTACCAAATAGTTTAATTCATCTCTTAAAGCTAAACCATCTTTGAAGTAGTAAATACCGATCATGGCCAAATCAGACACAAATTCTCTGGGTTTTTCAACGAAATCGATAATGTCTCCATTTTCGTTCATTTTTACCACTCCAAAGTTACTTGGATCTTCAATCTGTTTTACCCAAAGAATTCCGTCTGCGTGAGGATCAATGGTAAAGTTTGCACGGAAAAGCGTATCTGCGAAAGCGACAACAACCGGTCCGTCCAATAATTTTTCTGCACACAATACCGCATGAGCAGTACCAAGTGGTTTATCCTGATAAAAGATTGTTCCTTTTGCTCCCAGTTTCTCAGCAACTTTGATCAATTCATTTTCAATCTCAATTCCGAAGTCACCGATCACAAAACCGATTTCTTCGATCGGTTCATTACAAACTGCCGCAATGTCTTCCACCAAACGGTGCACGATCGGTTTCCCGCCAACAGGCACAAGAGGTTTCGGAACTGTTAAAGTATGTGGTCTTAATCGGCTACCACGCCCCGCCATTGGAACGATAACTTTCATAGTATGATTTAATTTTTTCCTGTACTTCCGAAACCGCCATCTCCGCGGTTGGTTTCCGAAAGTTCATCCGTTAGTTTTAATTTTGCCTGCACAAAAGGTGCTACAACCATCTGAGCAACACGTTCACCATGTTCAATGATGACATTTTCATTGGATAAGTTAATCAACAGCACACCGATCTCGCCGCGATAATCCGCATCAATGGTTCCGGGTGAATTGAGTACCGTAACACCTTGTTTGAATGCGAAACCGCTTCTGGGTCTGATCTGAACCTCATAACCACTTGGAATTTCCAGGTACAATCCGGTTGGAATCAACCTGCGTTCCAAAGGTTTTAAAGTCACGGATTCACTCAAAAAAGCACGAATATCCAAACCGGCAGAATCTACTGTTGCATATTCGGGCAATTCATTTGTTGACTTATTGATAACCTTGATTTCCATAACTTATTTCTGATTGGGATCTTTGATTACTGCGTAACTGATATCCATCACATTTTGAGCACTCTGCTCCGTAATTCCTTGTTCAAACGTGAAGGTATAAGCTCCTTTCTGAGGGAATTTCCGGTGTTTGAAGTAAACGGTATTTTCAACAATTGTTCCTGAAGTTTCACCGATCCACGAACCATCGGGATTGGCAATTTTCATTTCAATCGGTTCCCGGCCTACCTGCCCTTTGGGAGTTTTGGAATGAATGAAAAACCACAGGTTATTGTAGGCGTAATCTGTCGTTGTGCGAACGGTAATCTGAATGGTGTAAAAAGAACTCGTATCAGGAATCTGCACCTTGAAAACGGGTTTTACATTCTGTTCCCAGGCATTATTCTTGAACGAGTAAGACTTATTGTAAAGCGGCGCATCCCCACAAGAATAGAGAAGAACCATCAAACCAAGAATCCAACTATTTTTCAGTGCCTTCATTTCCTCCGTTGTTTTTTCGTGGTGGTCTACGACGATTATTTTTCTTTTTAGCCGGATTCGGATTTGCCTGAGCCGAAGGATTTCCCCCATTAGCTGCGGCATCAACAGGTTTGTTTTGCTGTTGCGGTTTATTCTGCTGATTCTGAGGTTTCGGCTTGTTCTCCTGCTTCGGTTTGTTTGCCTGCTGAGGCTTATCCTGTTTCTGAACCGGTTTCGGAGCTGCAACAGTTGCTTCTCCTTCAGCACGCGGACCTTTCGGCTTTTTCTTCTTGCGTTTCTTGTTTTTACTGAACGTATTGTCGAAACGATTCAAAGAATCCTGACCTACCACATTATCATAATCAGGCTCTTTTCGGGCTACCTGAGCAGATGTATCAAAATCTTTCAGATCCATCGGTTTTTTCCCGGTCTTGTTGACTTTGATGATGTCCTGAACGCGTTCCGGTGAAAGTGCCACAAGACCCACTCCGATAGAAGCTTCGCCTTCGTACATGTACCACAATTGTCGTTTGAAAACATCCGTTTTAATGTGGAAAGCAGTTCCTTTTTCGGTTTGCAGTTTCACATCTGTGCTCGGGAAAGATTTGATTGCTTCCAGATACATGTCCAACTCGTAGTTCAGACAGCACTTCAGTTTTCCGCATTGTCCGGCTAATTTTTGCGGATTCAGCGATAATTGCTGATAACGTGCCGCAGAAGTGGAAACAGAACGGAAATCTGTCAACCAGGTTGAACAGCACAATTCTCTTCCGCATGATCCGATTCCGCCCAATCGTTGAGCTTCCTGTCGGGAACCGATCTGACGCATCTCGATACGAATCTTGAATTTATCAGCCATATCTTTGATCAGCTGACGGAAATCAACACGTCCTTCTGCGGTATAATAAAATGTTGCTTTGGTTAAATCTCCCTGGTATTCCACGTCGGAAATTTTCATTTCCAAACCAATGTTTACGGCTAAAGTACGAGCCTGAAACATCACTTCGGATTCCAAAGAACGGGCCTGAACCCATTTATCGATATCTTCCTGATTTGCAATACGCAAAATCTTCTTGGTCTCCATTGGCTTTAGGCCCGGAGCCTTCTTCTTGACCTGAATTCTGGCTAATTCACCTACTACGGAAACAACACCCACATCGAAACCCGGGCTTGCTTCTACAACTACCACATCACCTACTTGAAGTGAGAGGTTTTTCGCATTTCTGTAAAACGTCTTGCGACTGTTTTTGAAGCGAATTTCAAGTATATCGTAAGGAGCCTGACCAGCTGGAAGTTGCATATTTGCCAACCAATCAAAAACACCTAGTTTATTACATCCACCAGAACTACAGGTCCCATTATTTTTACAGCCGCGAGGTGTACCACCACCGCTACTACACGAGGAACATCCCATAGTTTTCTAATTTGATGTAAAAATACTAAAATTAACAGTTGCTATTTGCATTTTTCGACGGACTTCACAACAGTGTTTTGTGAATAGTACGAAAAGACCAAGAAATTGCTTGGTTCTAGCTAATTTGAATGAAATAATTTAACTTCGGGATAATTTTTTACTACTTAATTTGATTTTTATGGGTCGCAAAATTTTCGTTTTAACAGCTTTACTTTCAGGCTTGCTTGCATCGTGCAACTTCAATAATGATAAGAGAAAATCATTTGATGATGTGGTGGTATACAATGATTTTATCGTTGATCATATCAATGCGTTGGACTCTGCTTATATTCTGGCTTTGGACACGGATCAGGGAATTGATGTGTGTATGAGAAAATGTGATTCACTGGTTCGTTTATGCGATCAGACGACGAAAGATTTCATGGGAATTCAACCTTTCAAAGGAGACAGTTCTCTTACCATGCAAGCGCTTAAATACACGCAGTTCATGAAAAACAACGGCGATAAAGAGATCAAAAACCTGTTGAAGCTGATCGATGATTATCAGAATGCCGATTATGATGCGCAGGAAGCGATGGCAGGTGAAATTGAGAAATCTGCAAACCGGATTGACATGCGTTACGACGAGGAAATCAATAAAGTGGATAAAGTTCAGACGAAATTATCTCAGAAATACAACTTCAGAGTCTTGAAATAATGTTTTCAGGCAATCAGGCTTTGTGAATGAAGCGCATAACCTGAAAACACAACTGGGTAAAGAGCAGTTTTCCAAAAGCGTTCCGGTCGATGTGATAATGGGCATCGTTGAAGATTTCCATGAAATCAATCACGTTATTGTTTGAAATGAAGCGCGCAAAATTCGCCAGAAAAGCAGCTTCCTCCTGAGAAACCCGGGTAAGCATGTCCTGCGTGTAGTTTTTCAGCACGCTCTGACGAACCATGTGCAAAGCATATTGAACAAACTGTTTTTGTCCTTCACGGGAAAGTGCAGAAACCTGTTCCGTCCAGTCCAGCATGGCATTTACATCTTTCTTAAAGCAAACACGCATCAGCTGAATGAACAATTCCCGGAACAAATTCGCTTCGGATTGATCTCCCATGATTTGCTGTGCATCAATCAGGTTTCCATTGCTTCTGGCTGCAATACTTTCCGCAAGCTGACGGCCCACACCGCTTCGCTCAACCACCTGTTGGATAATATCCATCGGATAAGAAGGAATGCGTAAAATCTGTGTTCTGGAAAGAATCGTTGTCAAGAGTTTATCCGGACTATCCGTAACCAGCAAAAAAAGGGTTTTAGCAGGTGGCTCTTCCAGAATTTTCAGCAACTTATTGGCACAGGTTGGATTCATTTCTTCCGCCATCCAGATAAGCATGATTTTGTATCCGCCCTCATAGGATTTCAGCGAGAGTTTTTTCACGATCTCCAGACTTTCTTCCGTCCCGATAATCGGCTTTCGCTCCTTGTCGTCCATTCTTTTGGTCCAGTGATACAAATCGAAAATAGGTAGTTCCTGAATTTGTGCTCTCCAAAGAGGAAGCAAGGAATTGGTTGTTTTCGAAATGGTTTGAACCGTCGGAAAAGAAAAATGCAGATCGGGATGCTGTAAATCCGATACTTTCTTGCAAGAAGGACACGTTCCGCAGCTGTCGTTTTCCTGTTTGTTTTCACAAAAGATGTACTGCACAAAGGCTAAAGCCAATGGAAGGGCTGCGTGTCCGGATTTTCCTGCAAAAAGTTGGGCATGGCTGATTTTTCCGCCTTTGACCTCTTCAATCAAATGCGCTTTTATCTCTGCTTGCCCCGGTATTGAATTAAATTGCACCGGATAAAGTTAAGGGTTCTTGTACAACAGGATGTAAAAAAGGTATAAAAAATGTTGGAAAACGAAACAAAGTCGTTACATTGTATTTATAAAAATCAACATTATGAGAGCGTTATTTTTAATTGTCGGATTTTGTTGCTCCTTTTCTGTTCTCTTCGGACAGGAAGTTAAGATGACTGATGAATCAGTGTCTTTTTCTGTGGGAGTCAAGAATGCTATTGTAGCGAATATTCCTTTTGGAAAAAGAGAGGCTGTGGAAAAGCAGTTGAAATCGGAATTGAAAAGCTGGAAAGGAAAGGTTGTTGTCAATGGTGATGAGTATCAGGTTGTTCAGGGAAGACATAAAATCTTCGGAGAAAGCCATGTGAACGTTTATGCGAAGATCATTGAAACGGTCGACGAGATCAAAGTTGCTTTTGTAGTAGACAAGGGTGGGAGATTCATGACCAACGGAGAAGATCCGGTCGAATACAAAACCATTTGGGAAAAAGTGAAGAAATTTGGCGCGGCTTCGGGTTCTGCGAGTATCGCAATGGCGGTTGATTCTGATCAGAAAATCCTGAAGTCTTTAGAAAAAGAAGAAAAGAAAATTAAAAGCGAAATTGAAAGTTCCAAAAAGGACATTGAGAATGCTCAGAAGAAAATCGAGGAATCCCAAAAGAAAATTGATGCCAAGCAAACAGAACTGACGAATAAGCAAGGAGAGATTAAAACTCAGAATCAACAGATTTCAAATCACAAGAGCAATGCTAAAAAGCTAAAGTGAGCTGAAAAGATTACATTTAGACACGACAATAACTAACACATATACTAAATACAACATGAAACAATTAACACTAATCGTTGCAACATTATTAACTACTTGGGTAGTAGGTCAGGAAGTAAAAACATCCAATGAAAGAGTCAGTTTCTCTCACGGAACATTCGATGCAATTGTAGTAACAATCCCGTATGCGAATAAGGATGTTATTGAAAAAGAACTGAAATCCGAAATGAAGGACTGGGGAGGAAAATACAACAGTTCGAAAGATGAATACTCCGCAAAGCAAGCCAAAATCAAAGACATGGGCGACAAGTACTTCGACGGATATGCAAAAATTATCCAAAGTGGTACTGACATCAAAGTGGCTTTTGCCGTTGACCTGGGTGGAGCCTATTTAAATTCAGGTGAACACCGCGATCAGCATAAAATCATCGAAAACCGGGTTAAAAAATTCGGACAAACTGCTTCCAAGGAAAGTGTGAACGGGATGATCGAACTGGAAACCAAATCGTTGAAAAAACTGAACGGGGAGAAAGAAGATTTGCAGAAAAGCATCGAAGATTCTAAAAAAGACATCGAAAGCTACAAGAAAAAGATCACTGAGGCAGAACAAAAAATCAAAGATGACGAAGCTGCAACTCAGAAAAAAGAAGGAGAAATCGTAGCACAAGCGAAGAAACTGGAAGAAGTTCAGGAACTTTTGAAAAAGATTAAATAATCTTCAATAGGTAAGAATATTCTGCTGGGACGCGATGCATCGCGTCCCAGCAGATCTGCCTCAGACATTTTCTTTTTTATACCTTTGGCTCCATGAAAATTTTGGTTGTCCGGTTTAGCTCAATTGGAGATGTTGTACTGACAACTCCCGTTGTTCGCTGTTTGAAGGAACAATTAAAAGATGCGGAGATTCATTACATCACTAAAAATGCATTCAAATCGGTCCTGGAGCAAAATCCGTATATTGACCGGATCATCACCATCAACAAATCCGTTGATGAGGTAATTGATGTGTTGAAACAGGAACACTATGATTTTGTAGTTGATCTGCATCACAATGTCCGGACGCTGCGCCTGAAAAGAGCTTTGAAAGTCAAATCCAGCGCTTTTCCGAAAAAGAACTTTTCCAAATTGCTTCTTACGACCTTTAAAATTAACCGTATGCCGAAAGTCCACGTAGTGGATCGCTATTTCGAAGCGGTGAAAATGCTCGGCGTAAAAAATGATTTGAAACCCTGTGATTTTTATTTGTCAGAAAGCGACACCGTTGATTTGTCTTCCTACCATTTGACTGAAAAGAACTTTGTTGCCGTTGCAATGGGAGCTCAATTCGCAACCAAGCAAATGCCTGTTTCATTGATGGCAAAAATACTTGGTCAGATAGAAAAACCAATTGTTTTGCTTGGTGGCCCTACTGATTTGGAGCGTGCTGCCGAATTAACTTCTTTGCTTGAAAACAGGCAAGTGCTTAATTTATGTGGTCAGTTATCCCTCAGACAATCTGCTTTTATGACCAAAACCTGCAGCAAATTGCTGACAGGAGATACCGGATTGATGCACATTGCAAGCTGTTTCGAAACTCAGATTGTGAGTGTTTGGGGAAATACCGTTCCGGATTTCGGGATGTATACGTATGCACCTCAGAACCGCTCGTTGTATTCCATTCATGAAGTAACGGGATTGTCTTGCAGACCTTGCTCGAAGATCGGATATAAGGAATGTCCGAAAAAGCATTTCAATTGCATGAATCTGCAGAATGCTGAAACAATTGCATCAGATTTAAATTCCCACTTTGGAGAAGGATAGTTTACTGATTTAATCAGTAAACAACTTTCTCAATTCAGTAGCATCCTTCGGACTCATTTTCTTCGCCAGAATCAATGCCAGCTGCTTTCTTCTCAAAGCACCTTCAAAACGCTCAATTTCCTCTTCCGTTTCGGGAACAAGTTCAGGAACCTGAATTGGTCCGCCATGTTGGTCAACAGCCACAAAAGTGTAGATCGCCTCGTTGGATTTACTGAGTTTTCCGGTGATATTATCTTCCACAAAAACATCTACGAAAACCTCCATGGAAGAATTGAACGCACGGGAAACTTTCGCCTCCAGAGTTACAATCGATGCGTGATTGATCGGGGAATTGAAACTAACATTGTTCACATTTGCCGTCACGACCACTCTTTTTGAATGTCTGTGGGCAGAAACGCTCGCAATTTCATCCATCCATGCCAACAATTGACCTCCGAACAAATTTCCAAGTGTATTGGTGTCATTTGGCAGAACAACTTTCGTAGTAATAGCTAGTGTTTCCGACGCTTTTCTAGACTTCATCTTCGATTTTTCGGTAAAAGTACACTAATTTATTTCCGTGTGAAGATTTTTAAAATTTCTTCTGTTATAAAAAGCCTTACTATATTTACAAACTTCAAAGTGAATTATGGAAAAACTCATTCAGGAATTTTCGTCCAACATTAGCGAAGCTCTCGAAATTGCGGCTAAGACAACTTTTGCGAAACCCAATAATGACATAAGAAATATTGTGATCTGCGGAATGGGTGGTTCAGGTATTGGCGGCAAGATTGTTTCTCAATGGGTTGAAAGTAACTGTCCGGTTCCGGTTTTGTCTATTCAGGACTATGAATTGCCTGCGTTTGTTAATAAACACAGTTTGGTGATTGGTTCTTCCTATTCAGGAAACACGGAAGAAACCTTGTTTGCTTTGGAAGACGCGAAACAAAAGGGTGCAATGATCATCGGAATTTGTTCCGGAGGAGCTTTGGAAACCTTCTGTAAAACGAATAACTACCAATATGTCATTGTTCCGGGAGGAAACCCGCCAAGAACAGCTTTGGCATTTTCATTGGTTCAGCTGTGTAATATCTTCCTTCAATTCGGATATGCACAGAACACAATTCTGAATGAAATCTCCAATGGAAAAAACATCATTGATTCTGAGTTAATCCATATAAAGTCTGAAGCGATGCGCGTAGCGAAAGAACTTCAGAAAAGAACAGTTGCCGTTTATGCGGGTTCTGCATACGAAGGAATTACCATTCGTGCAAAACAACAATTGAATGAAAATTCAAAAGAATTGTGCTGGCAGCATGTTATTCCTGAAATGAACCACAACGAACTTGTCGGATGGGGTGGAGGAGACAACCGGTATGCGTGTTTGTTTATCCAAACCGGAGATTTAACGATGCGCAATCAAAAGCGATTCGATATTTCGGTAGAACGCACCAGGTCGAAAACAGATAAAGTGGAGATCATTGAAGCAAAAGGATCAACAATCGTAGAAAAAAGCATTTATCTGATTCATTTGATCGACTGGATTTCTTTATATCTGAGTGATTTGAAGCACGGAGATCCGATCGAAATTGAAATCATTGATTACCTGAAAGGCGAATTGGGGAAAATAAAATAGAACTACTTCAAAAGCTGACTTTGGCTTCACTCAGTCAGCTTTTGATAACTCATAAAAAAAGGTACACTGAGCGGAGTCGAAGTGTACCTTTTTAATTTTCAATTATTGCATTAGTCTACAAATTTCCCGCCGGCGTATACCTGAAATTCGAAACCGCGATCATCGTGAACTTCAAAATTCACTTTCACCTTCGCGCCTAAGTATTTGTCAGGTTCGCTGTATAGAATATTGATCAGCTGATCTTTGTAATCAAGTCTCAGAGCAGTTGTAAATCCGTTCGGATCATCAGGCCCCAGAATCACATAACTAAACATATCCTGGTGTACAAAACCCTGAAAAGTAGTCGAAAACTCTTTCTCGGAATTCAAGGCATCCATCGCACGAGTCATTTTGATCGGGTGAAGCGGAGCCGGTTTGTAACCCTTCTTGTTGATATCGTCCTGGAATGAAGCACTGCGCTCTTTTGTTTTGATGATTGTTCCTTTTTCGTCGTAATACGAAATGCGGTCAATAAAGACAGCTTCGTTTGTTCCGTCAATCTGGTCAATCAATTCCTGTGTCATAAACGGTTTCCCGTCATTCAGGAAGTAAAAACGAGTGCCGTTCGTCTTTCCGTTTCCGTCGGAAAATTGCTCTTCCAGAATTTGAAGCACATTGGCAGTATCCAAATGACCGATTACCTCGACCATCGTTCCGTCTGCTTTTTCATAATGCAATGAATTGGCTGTAAGTCCGGAAGATTCCGTGATTTTTTTCAATTGCAAAAGATGCGCGTCCATTTCAGCTTCGTTTTTGAAATGTTTGACGATCGTTTTTTTCTCTTTTTCTTTTTCGGGAGTTTGATTTGAATTATCAGAACCGCAAGAGACTAATCCGATAAGCAATACAGGGAAAATATACTTTTTCATAGCTTTTATTTCATTCAGAATGACCTGACGTGTAAAAGTAACAGGTTTATAACAAATGGCGGTCTTTTTTTCATCTAAATTAGGCTCCAAATTGAAAGAGCGATATGGAAAAAATTCTGATAGCAGGCGGTTCCGGATTGATTGGAACGGGTTTGGCGGAACATTTAAGAAGTTTGGGTCACGAGGTATGGATTTTGACCCGAAAAAATTCTGATCCGGCCCGTTTTTTCCTGAATTGGGATCCGGAAAACAAGCGCATTGATCCGCTGGCAATAGAAAAAACAGCTGTGTTGATTAACCTTTGCGGAGCTGAATTGGCGGCAAAAAGATGGACAAAATCCCGCATCAAAGAACTCTATGATTCCCGGATCGGAACCACCCGTTTTCTGTTTGAATCATTCAAAAATTCTCCTGATTTGAAGCACTATGTTTCTGCTTCCGGAGCAGTAGCCTATGGTTTTGATGATCCCGAAAAACTGTATTCCGAAGAAGCTCCTTTTGGACAAGATATGATTTCGGACATTACCCGGAAATGGGAACAGGCTGCAGATTTGTTTCAGGAAAAATGCCTTGTTTCCAAAATACGGATTGCCGTTGTGCTGAGCGAAAAGGGTGGTGCTTTGGTCAGATTGGCTGATCCTGTGAAAAAGGGATACGGAGCTGTTTTGGGTTCCGGAGAACAACCCATTCCTTGGATTGCTGCCAATGATTTGTTCCACCTGTTCGGACATGTAATTACCCATAAACTGGAAGGAGCGTATCATGCATCTGCCGGAAATACAACAAACAAAGAGCTCACTCAGTTGATCGCTAAAGTCCTGAAAAAAAGATTGCTGCCTGCTGTTCCTGGATTTGTGATTCGGTTGCTGTTCGGGAAAATGTCTGTGATGCTGTTATTCGGAAATCGGGTTTCCAATGTGAGAATCCGATCTACCGGATTTTCTTTCCAATCAGAAGATCTTAATTCAACAATTCAACGTATTTTTGGGTAAACAAAAAACCCTTTGTCCAGGACAAAGGATTTTTTTGCTATTAATCGAAAAAACAAGAGCACCCCTACTCCTGTTACTCAAATGAGTACATTTTTAAAGACAAATGATTAGTAAATCATTCGAATAATACAAAGATGAAACAAGATGTTAAATATTCGAAATCAATGTTTTCAATATTTACGATAACCAAGCGTTAATTGATGCTAATTAAACCAATGAAAATCAATAGTTTACAAACGATAATTTAAGGTAAAAATTACAATGTCCACAGGGTCAACAGATAGTTTAGTTCGTTTGATTGCTTCCTTATCAAAGGCCGAAAAGCGAAGTTTTAAGCTGTATGCAAATAGAAATTCTTCTTCTCAGGAGGAAATCAAGTATTTGCAGCTGTTTGATTTTATTGATAAAACCGAAAATTACTCGGATGACCTGGCAATTTCCAAAATCAGCGGGCTTAAAAAGAGTCAGCTTTCAAATATCAAAGCCCATTTATATAAGCAATTGCTCACCAGTTTGAGATTGCAGCATGCAGCACATCTGCCCACGATCGAAATCCGGGAATCGATGGATCACGCATTGATTTTGTATGAAAAAGGATTCTACAATCAGGCATTAAAACTATTGGAAAAAGCCAAGCAAAACGCCATCAAGATTGAGTCTACGATTTTACATCTGGAAATTCTGGATTTCGAAAAATTCATAGAATCACAACACATTACACGAAGCGTTTCTTCCCGTGCAGATGAACTTACGGCAGAAAGCCGGGTTTTGAGCAAACACATTCAGGGAAGCATCCAATTTTCAAATTTATCCTTGCAGCTCTATGCTTTGAACGTGAAAGTGGGGTTTGTGCGGGACGAGAAAGATTACCGCTTCGTCAAAGAATTCTTTGCAAAACGTCTGCCTGAGTACAAGATATCGGAGCTGAGCTTCGAAGAGAAAATGCATCTTTACAATGCTTATGTCTGGTATTATTACATTACGCAGGATTTCCTGATGTGCTTCAAATATGCCAGTTTGTGGGTAAAATTGTTTGAGGATCATTCGCATGTGAAAGATCATTACCGCGAGATGTATTTGAAAGGTCTTTACAACCTGCAGAACGCCTTGTTTAATCTGAGAAATCACAAACGCTTGCTGGAATCGATTGAAAAATTGGAAAGCGCGGATTTGGGAGACAGAGAAAACGAAAACATTGCTTTGCTGCATCGGATGTATTGGCTTACGGCAAAAATAAATTATTATTATTTGTGCGGAACGTTCTCCGAAGGATTGGAAATCGTGCCGAAAGTAGAACAGTTTATTTCAGATCATGAAGACCGCTTGGACAACCACCGGATCATGATTTTATATTATAAGGTCGCATGTCTTTACTTCGGAAACGGAGACAATAAAATGACGATCAAATATCTGAACAGGATTATTCAGTTAAAAGATGTTTCCCTGCGGGAAGATATTCAGGCATTTGCACGGATTCTGAATCTGATTGCACACTTTGAATTGGGAACAGACGATCATTTGCTGGATTACCAGATCAAGTCGGTATACCGCTTTTTAAGAAACATGGGAGATTTGCATGGAGTGCAGCATGAAATTCTGAATTTCCTGCGCCAGCTTCCGTTTGCAGATGACCGCTCATTGATGCGCGCCTTCCGGATTTTACATGGAAAATTGGTAAAACTCTCCAAATTGCATTACGAAAAACGACCGTTTCTGTATCTGGATATTATCTCGTGGCTGGAATGCAAGATCGAAAAACGACCGGTTCAGGAAGTAATCCGCAGTAAATTTTTATTGGAACAGGAAACCGGACATAGTGTTTATTTCCCTGAATAACAGTTTATTAAATCAAAATCAGAACAATTTCACAATTAGTTTGACGAAAAATTAAACAAAAAACAAGGCTAAAATTTGTCAGTTTCAAATAAAGCTGTAATTTTGATTACATATTCGTCAGATAAACGTTTAAATACTCAACAATTAGATGACAGGATTAAAAACAGGTGATCGCATGCCGGATTTCCGGGGAACGGATCAAAATGGAAAAGAATGGACGAATCAGAGTTTTGCAGGCAAGAAACTGGTGATTTACTTCTATCCGAAAGACAATACTCCCGCTTGTATCAATCAGGCTTGCAGTTTGAGAGATTCATACCGGGAATTAATGAAAAAGGGATATTCGATTTTAGGAGTGAGTATGGATACAGAAAAGATGCATACCCGGTTTATTGAAAAGTTTAGCTTACCTTTTCCATTGATCGCTGATACGGAACGGAAAATGATCGATGCGTTCAAAGTGTGGGGATTGAAAAAGTTCATGGGACGCGAATATGACGGGATTCACCGGACAACATTTGTTGTGAACGAAGAAGGGATTATTACACATATTATTGAGAAACCAAAGACGAAAATTCACGGTGAGGAGATTTTAAATTTAGTATGATCAGAACATCGTAAGTAGTTTACGACCTACAGGGTGTACATTTGCAGAAACGATAACAAAAACGATTAAAATTTAAACGATATGGCAGTTAAAGAAGTTAACCCGGAAAAATTGAAAGCACTTCAGCTAACAATGGAAAAGTTAGATAAGACTTTCGGAAAAGGATCTGTAATGAAATTAGGAGATAATGCAATTGAAGAAGTGGAAGTAATTCCTTCCGGTTCAATTACGTTGGATCTGGCATTAGGAGTAAATGGTTATCCAAAAGGAAGAATCGTTGAAATTTACGGACCTGAATCATCAGGAAAAACAACCTTGGCAATTCACGCAATTGCAGAAGTGCAAAAGCAAGGTGGAATTGCTGCTATTATTGATGCAGAACACGCATTTGATCAGTTTTACGCACAAAAACTGGGAGTTGATATTGAGAACTTATTGATCTCTCAACCCGACAACGGTGAACAAGCTTTGGAAATTGCAGACAGCTTGATTCGTTCCGGAGCAGTTGACCTTTTGGTTATTGACTCGGTAGCAGCGCTGACTCCAAAGGCAGAAATCGAAGGAGAAATGGGTGATTCACAAATGGGTCTGCAGGCTCGTTTGATGTCGAAGGCACTTCGTAAACTAACCGGTTCGATCAACAAGGCAAAATGCTGTTGTATTTTCATCAACCAGTTACGTGATAAGATCGGAGTGATGTTCGGAAATCCTGAAACAACAACAGGAGGAAATGCCTTGAAATTCTACGCTTCCATGCGTATTGATATTCGCAGAGCAAGTCAGATTAAAGAAGGAGAAGATGTGATCGGTAACCGCGTGAAAGTAAAAGTGGTGAAAAACAAAGTTGCTCCTCCGTTCCGTAAAGCTGAATTTGATGTGATGTACGGAGAAGGAATCTCCAAAGTTGGTGAGATCATCGATTTGGGAGTAGAATTAAATATCTTGAAGAAAAGCGGATCCTGGTTCTCATACGGAGAAACCCGTTTAGGACAGGGAAGAGACTCCGTTAAAAATATGATTGCCGATAACCCGGAATTAATGGACGAGTTAGAAGCAAAAATCAAAGAAGCTCTTGGTGCTACCGGCACTGCAGTGGTGGTAGCCCAGGACTAACTGCATATCGTTTCCAATAAGTCCCGTGAGCAATTGCGGGACTTATATTGGAAAACGAAAATCAAACCTAACAAATTCTTAAAGCCCCGAATTAACACCTTCTCGACAATATTTCCGTACTTTTGCCCAAACTGAAGCAAATGGTATTATCAATGACCGGCTACGGAAAAGCAAGCGGATCCTTCCAGGGGAAGAAGATCGTTGTGGAAATCCGATCCTTAAATAGTAAGAGTTTAGATTTGAATATGCGTGCAATTCCTTTGTATCGCGAGATTGAATTGGAGAATCGCTCAATAGTTGCTGAATTACTGGACAGAGGAAAAGTAGAATTATCTATTTCCCTTGAAAATTCCGGTGATACAAAGAACTATGTCATCAACCGCGATCTGGCTCAAGCTTACTACAAGGATATCAAAGAAACAGCCGAGTTGCTTGGAGAACCAACAAACGAGCTTCTTTCATTAGTGCTGCGCATGCCTGAGATCTACTCGAACGACAAGGAAGCTCTTTCGGATGAGGAATCAACATTTGTTCAGAGCCTGGTGCGTGAAGCATGTCAGCATCTGAACGAATTCCGTAAGCAAGAAGGAGATCAGTTGAAAAAGGATTTCGAATCGAATATTCAGCGCATCGATGAATTGCTTGCTGAAGTTCCTAAATACGAAACAGCGCGCATTGAAGCAGTTCGTGAGCGGATGAAAACGGGATTGGAGAAAATCACAAACATTTCCATCGATTTGAACCGTTTGGAGCAGGAGATCATTTTCTACATCGAAAAAATGGATGTTTCAGAAGAGAAAATGCGCCTTTCAAATCACTTGAATTATTTTCTTGAAACAATGAATATTCCGCTTTGCGGAAAGAAACTGGGTTTCATCACACAGGAAATCGGTCGTGAGATCAACACGCTTGGAAGCAAATCCTACCATGTGGAGATGCAAAAGTTGGTGGTTGAAATGAAAGATCATTTAGAAAAAATCAAAGAGCAGGTTTTAAATACGCTTTAGAATGAAGTTTGACCCAAGTGCCGGTAAATGCATTATTTTTTCAGCTCCTTCGGGTGCCGGTAAAACAACGATCGTGCAGCACCTTTTGGGAAAGATTCCCGAACTGGCTTTTTCCATTTCAGCGTGCAGCCGCGAACCCCGCGGAGAAGAAGAGCACGGAAAGCATTATTATTTTCTCGGAATCGAAGGCTTCAGGCAGAAAATCGATGAAGGAGCATTTATCGAATGGGAAGAAGTTTACGCAGATAATTTCTACGGAACGCTGGTATCTGAATTGGAACGGATATGGTCGGAAGGAAAAACAGTGATTTTCGATGTAGACGTAATCGGAGGATTGAACCTGAAGAAAATCATCGGAAAAAATGCTTTGGCGATCTTTGTACAACCTCCGTCTTTCGGAGCATTGGAAGAACGATTGAGAACCCGCAGCACCGAAACGGAGGAAAAGATCAGCATGCGTTTGGCGAAGGCACAAATAGAATTGGACCGCGCTCCGGATTTCGATTATATTCTCCTGAATGACGAATTGCAGCGCGCCTGCAAGGAAGCTGAAACGGTTGTTCGAACATTTATTTCCGGACAATGAGAGTGGGCTTGTACTTCGGAACCTTTAATCCGATTCATGTAGGCCATTTAGTCATTGCGAATTACATGGCTGAATACACGGATATTGATCAGGTTTGGATGGTGGTAACACCGCAGAATCCCTTGAAATTAAAATCTTCGCTGCTGCCGGACTATCATCGTTTGGCAATTGTGAATGAAGCAATTCAGGACAATGTCAATTTGAAGGCTTCGGATATCGAATTCAAACTTCCTCAACCGAATTACACCGCAACAACACTCGCTTATCTGAAGGAAAAGTATCCGAATTACGAATTCTCATTGATTATGGGAGAAGATAATTTGAGAACGTTCCATAAGTGGTACAATCACGAGCATTTGCTGGCAAACTACAGATTTTACGTATATCCGAGAGTGTTAACCGTTCAGGAAGAGGAAGAAGTTCAGGAAATAGGCCACCATCCTGAAAACGGATTTATGAATCACCCGAATATTGTGATGTGCGAAGATGCGCCGGTGATGAAAGTATCATCCAGCTTTGTGAGACATGCGATTAAAGAGGGAAAAGATGTCCGTTACCTGCTCACAGAACCGGTTCGCAAGTACATCGACGAAATGAATTTTTACCGGTAAGCTGCTTATTTGCGTTTGAATAAACGTGCAATTTGCTTGCGGAAGAAAAACATCAGAATCAAATAAGGAATTGCAATCAAAAATAAAATCCCGGTATTGATAGATGAACCGAAAGAGTTCTCGTTCAATTCACTTCCCTGTTGAGCCAGAAGCTTACATTGTGAACAACCTTGTCCAAAAGCGAAATCAACTGCGATTAATGCGATTGCAAGTAAAAACAATCCTTTTTTCATGCTCCAAAAGTACGAACAAACGCTTAGAATGAATCTGCTTTTTCAGGATTTAACATATTGTTACAACGATTGGGGTGATTCATAATTTCAGTGCCTGCTTATAGGTACTCTTTATCTTTTCCACAGATGCGCAGATTAGAGTGAGCCTACCGGTCTCGCTTAAATGGCGACTGAAAAAGTGGTAAAACACTCCATTTAAGATTGATTACAAGAGTTCCAACAACTCTTTTTTATTCAATTGCTTCAAAGTACTGACATCCGTATGCACCAAATAAGTGATCAATTCCCGTTTGCGTTTCTGCAATTCGAGGATCTTTTCTTCGATGGTATTCGGAGTGATCAGACGGACAGCAACCACTTTCTTATCCTGTCCGATGCGGTAAGCGCGGTCAATAGCTTGATTTTCAACTGCCGGATTCCACCATGGATCGATCAGATAAACGTAATCGGCCTGAGTTAAATTCAATCCCATTCCACCGGCTTTCAAACTGATCAGGAAAACCCGGATCGATTCGTTTTCCTGGAAAGCATTCACAACCTCTTTTCTTTTTTTGGTTTGTCCGGTAAGAATCGAATAACGAATATTCCGCTCTTCCAGTGCCTTTTCCACCAGGTTCAGCATGCCCACAAACTGAGAGAAAACCAAAATCTTGTGATGCTTCTTTTTGTCTTCAATCTGCTCGATTAATTCCTGAATTTTTGCAGATTGATCGCCATAAGAAACACCGTTTTCATTGATCAATGCCGGAGAGTTGCAAATCTGTCTCAGTTTGGTTAACCCCGCAAGCACATGCATGCTGCTCTGTCCATCCAAAAAGTCGGGTTCGCTCATCAGATACTCCTTCAATTCCGTTTTGTAAACATCGTAAACCCGGCGTTGTTCGTGATCCATTTCGCAGTAAACCACCATTTCCGTTTTTTCCGGAAGTTCGGTCGCAACCTGTTTTTTGGTCCTTCTCAGCATAAAAGGATGGATGCGTCTTTGCAATTCTTTTGCCCGCTGACTGTCCTGAAATTTATCAATCGGAATGGCATAATGATCTTTGAATTGCTTCATTGAACCGAACATGCCCGGATTGCAGAAAGAAAGAATCGCAAAAATATCGAGTGTGTTATTTTCAATCGGAGTTCCGGTTAACACAAAACGTTGTTTCGATTGCAGCAAACGAACAGTCTTGTATCTTTTTGAATCCGGATTTTTGATAGCTTGACCTTCATCCAGAATAAGCGTGTCGAAAACAAAATCTTTCAGGTATCGAATATCGGAAAGCAAGGTTCCGTAAGTGCTCAGAATAATATCGTATTTCTCAAAATGATGCGTCGTTTTACTTCGTCCGCTACCGTGAAGTTCCAGAACCCGTAAATTCGGAGTGAATTTTGCGATTTCATCCTTCCAGTTGAACACCAAAGAGGTTGGAACGACGATGAGATGTGTTCCTTTTTGCTCCTGTTGCTTTTTGGAGAGGTAAGCCAAAAGTTGGATGGTCTTTCCTAAACCCATATCGTCTGCGAGAATTCCTCCGAAACCGAAATCGTTCAAAAAATGAAGCCAGTGATATCCTTCCCGCTGATAATGGCGCAATTCTGCATCAAATTCTTTCGGAAGTTCGACCTCCGGAATGCGTTCAAAATGTGCTATTTTCTCTTTTAATTCTTCGACCTGCAGGTTAACCTGTTCATCAATTTCTTCCGCTTCAAACCATTCGTCAATAAACTGATAGGAAGTTTTCGGAATACGGATCACATCGTCAACCAATTCGCCGCCCTGGAAGAACTTTTCAAATCGTTCGAGCCATTTTTGGGGAAGAAGAGCCGTTTGTCCGTCGCCCAGTTTCACATAGCGCGACTTTTGAATAATGCTTCGCTGAATTTCCTTCAAACGAACGCGATTGTCTCCGACTTTGATATGTGCTTTTGTTTCAAACCAATCGATTCCGCTGATGATCTGCACAGAAACTTTCATGCTTTTCGGAACCAGTTTCAGTTTGGTTAATTCCTGAAAGCCGTGAATTTCCAATTCTGCTTCGCTCCAGGATTCGAAAGCGTTCAAAAACCAATCGTTTTCTACAAACTGGCCTTTGTGCAGGTAGAAAAAATCACCGCCCAACTGGTATTCGAAATCCTTATGGAGGCGGATAATCTGCCCCAGAAAATCCAATTCCAGATTTTCGTCTCTCGGAATTTCAAATGAATTTCCGGTTTGATCGATCGTCAGCAGTTTCTTTTTGGAAAGAATCGGAATTTCTACATTTCCGTACTCGATGACCGGTGTGATATGAATATAGTTTTCGCTGTCGGTTAGGAAAATGCGTTTGGCGCGAACGGTTGCCAATTCACTTTGTTTGACCAATGCGCGGCTTGCTTTCTTAACGTATGAATAGTTGATGCTGATGACATTTTCAAGCGGAACCAGAAAGCGCGTATGGAACTCATCAAACTGAGATTGATGAATGATTATTTTGTGGTGATTCTTCTTAAAGTAAGTTAGAGTCCTTACATAATTCCAGTTTTTGATCAGGTAAAGATCCTGTCCGCGCCGGATAAACAATTCGCTTTTCATTTTCACCTGATCGAAGGGAATCTGCAAATTATCCAATTCCACAAATCCGGTTATTTCATAAAACTCTTCATTTTGATTCACATCGAGGTGAAGAAAGAGCGGTTTGTCGAGAATATTGATCGCAAGATCCGTTCCTTTCGGAGATTTGGTGCTCGACGATTCAATGACTTCAAATTGCTCGAAAAGCGGTTTGGCAATCAGAATGGATTTGACAACTTTCAGAAAAGTGTCTTCGTTTCCGGAGAGATTTCGATATAAATGATGTTTAACGCCCAACATCCCGAGAGCCGTGTAAGCCTGAATAATCTCCGGATCTGTTTCCTGAAGTGCGATTTCCAAAGCATTCAATACCTGAATCGGATGTTTGATTTTTCCGCTTTGCGTAAGCGCACTTTCATGCAGTTGAAAATCAAAATTGCCTTCATTTTGATGCGCATTGAACAGAATGTATCTGTTCGGCAAAGATTGAGACAAACTTTCCGGGGAAAAGGGAACGGGGGCCAATTTTTTGCTGAGTTCATCCTTCTTTTCCTGATTCAGCTGAATGAGTTCCCGGTTCGTCGGAGTAATGTGCAAAGCACGGTTTTCATACGTAAGCTGAAACAATTCCTCCCACTTGTCTTCGTTGGCAATTCCATAAGAATGCGCCACTTCAGCAATTTTCTTTTTGCGGGTAGATTCATCAAAAAACGCTCTGAAATCCGGATGTTCCATCGCGCGATACAAAACCAGTGTCTGATGATCACAAAGCTTCTTACCGTTTCCGCCACAAGTACATGATAAGGTAATGATGCGTTTTTCCTGTGAGATAATGACTTCATTTTCTCCCCGAAAACCATAAGAACACAGGAATGTTCCGTTGTCGATTCCGAGATGAACAGCATGCACGGAGTTGGAGCTGAAATTCAGCATTTGAATAATTCCGGCTTCTGCGAATTTGAGAAGTGTGCCGTAATTCAGTTCAGCAAAGGCCAAATCGCGAAAGATAAACACCTCTTCGCCGTCATCCGGATCATCTATTTCACAGGAACTTTGCATGGCGTGAAGATAGTCAAAAGCGGGTGGTTTTGGAACGATTTTGATGGGAATGATTCAATTCTGCCGGTTTCCAGTCGTTGGCCGAAGTTCAGGAGCAGTATTTTTGATTAATTTTAAACCAATCATCATCAAAATACAATTACTATGAGTTCACTATGGGATGTTTCCGTAATCGGAAAAGGAAAAAAATGGATTGATCTGGAAGTGGCTCTGGCGCATCCGGACGCTGGAAATTTTCCGGAAGATCCGGTATTTGCATTGGCATTGCTGACTTCGGAAGCGTATGCTTTCGACAAAGATTACAACCGTATCCCAGCATCTCCGCTCGGAGAAAAAATTCCTTTTGACAATTCTTACCTGTGCGATTCACTCAAAGGAATTGTGAGTGAATTCATTGAAAAAGTACTTGTTTACGAACTAAAGACTGTTCCTTTTCCTGAAGCACATGCAAAAGTGGATCAACAAGTTATTGCTATGGGCATTGATAAAGATCACGAAGGTTGGAATGATGCCTGGGGAGAGAAATGGGATGCGTTCTGGAATAGTAAGGAGAATATTCCACCGGCAAAATACCGGATTTGGGTAAGTGACGAAAAGTGGATTGAACATATGGAGATCGGAAAGTGTTTTGATACAGCTGCTTACAGTGAAGATGGGCCATGGGTAGAAGGAGATCGTGCAATCGTTTTGGATGATGAATGATGCATTTGTTTGGTTAAATTCATTATTGCGTAAAAAAATACAGTTAAAACAGGAAATGTATAAGTTGACACGGGTGCTTTCGGGCACCTGTTTCAAATTTGTACCTGTTGATTATTCTAAGTAATTTGGGAGTCTTGAAAACAAGAAGAATAACAAACAGCATTGCACTTCTGTTGATCATCACGATCACAGTGATTTTTCAGGGAAAACATCTGAATGAAGTCCCGTCGTATACACATACCTGGGCGCAAAACGATCGTCTGGCGCTGGCGAATGGTTTTGTGCGCAATGATTTGAATTTCTTTAAACCCGAGAATTATATTCTCAATCATCAATTCCCGAGAAATTGGACGTATCCCAGTTATTCAACTGTGACGGCTGTTGAATTTCCGATTCACGATTATGTTCCGGCAGTTTTCATGAAGGTATTGGGAACCAATGAACCCTGGGTTTTTCACCTGTATATTTTGCTCTACAGCATTGTCGGGATGTATTTCCTGTATCTGCTTGCGGAAAAGATCTGTGATTCTCAGATCAAAGCTCTGCTGGTCGTGATTTTTGCCATGGCATCTCCGGCATATACCTTTTATCAGGGAGGATTTTTGCCGACGATTCCGAGTATTTCCAATACGATTATTGCGCTTTATTGCTATTCCCTGTATTTCGAAAATCAATCCCGGAAGTGGTTTAAATGGGCTTTGTTCTTCTTTACATTAGCCACTTTGGCCCGACTCACTTTTGTGATTCCATTCCTGGCGGTTCTCGGTTTTGAATTGATCCGGATCTTTCAGAAAAAAGCGAAATTCTGGCCCAATGTGATTGGAGTTGGCGTTTCCTTTTCCTTCATTATTGCCGCAAAATTGTACAATAACTTCCTGCGTGAAAAGTACGGTTCCGATTTCTTAAACGAATTGCTGCCGGCAGCAAATTGGGAGGAAATGAAGATTATCCTGACACAGATGTGGGATAACATGGTTCTGGTCTATTTCTCCATGAAACATTATTTCCTGCTGTTCCTCTTAAGTGTTCTGGTCGCAATTGCTTTTTTGATCAGAGAGAAACGGAAAGAAAATCCTTTTCCGGGATGGTGGATCGTTTGCCTTTTCTGGATCATCGGCGTATGTGTGTTCTGGTTTGCAATGGCCAAACAATTTTATGCGCATGATTATTACTTCCTCGATACGTTCTACCTTCCGGCGGTGTTCTTTGTGATGTTGAGTCTGGCAGTATTACCGAAACCGCAGTGGCAAAACGGGAATGCGATTCTGGTGCTTTTTGTAGCTTATTTCGGGATTGTTGCTTTTCAGGAAACGGCCACTTTTCAAAAAGAAAGAAGGTTGTATGTAGCCAGTGATCGTTTCACAGGCACGGTAATCAATTTTACCGGATCGGATGAATTTCTGACGAAATCAGGAGTGGGAAGAGAAGATACGATGCTGGTTATTCATGCTTACGGACCGAATATTCCTTTTGTGATGATGAACCGTGTTGGTTTGGCCGTCGTTGGGAAAAATCCGGTGGATATCCGAACAGGAATGGAATGGAAATGGGATTATGTGGTCTTCCAGAAACCTTATTTTATGGAAGACGTTTATGCGATCTATCCGGAGATTCTGGAGCAGGTAGAATCCATTGCGACCAACGAAAATCTGATTTTATGCAAGCGAAAAACGGACACAATTTCGCAAAGTTTAATGGATTTTATGGGAATCAGAAGTCCTTACAAAACAATTCGGACAAATTTTGAATCCGTTGACAGTTTGGAACATGTCAGCATTGAGATCGATCCGCAAAACAAGCAAAATCATATCGGAATTATCGGGGAAGAGGAAGTTTACGGTTTTTCGCATGATTTCACACCTCAGGTCGGACCTGATACCAAGGGAAGGGTGCTCAAGATAAAAGGGAAATTCCTGCGGCAAAATGACAATCAGATTTCGATTATTGTAGCGTATTCCAATGAAAACAATTTGTTGTACTATCAAACAATCGAATTGAATCCGATATCAAAAGCAAACGAATGGGCCGAGAAGGAATTTATTGTTTTCCTCCCTCAAAGGCAATCTGCAACTGACAAGTTGAGTTTTTACATCCACAACGCAAACAAGAATGTTGTTTCGGTGGATGATTTTGAGTTTAAGTTTTACCGGAATTGAGAAGACATTCCGTAAGTATAGGGAATGAAGGCATTCGTAAACAAAATCGTTGAATACATTGATGAACATGCGTTGAATCACCAACATGTTTGCATTGTCGTTCCTTCCGAACGGATGATTGCGTATTTGCAGCGTGCTTTTTACGAGTTTCATCAAAAACCGATTCTTTCTCCGAAAATCGTTACGATCGATCGGTGGATTCAGGATGCAAGTCCGTTTCCGGTTCTCGACAAAACAAGCTTGTTGTTTGAATTGTACGAAATCTTTAAAGTCGATCCGGTAGAAATCAATGTCGATACATTCGATTCGTTTATGGCCTGGGGACAGATTATTCTGAGTGATTTTGATGAGATTGACCGGTATATGATTGCTCCCGATCAGTTGTTCAAGAATTTGAGAGATATCCGGGAAATTGAAAACTGGTCCTTCAATTCGGAAGAGCTGTCGAAAGGGCAAATTCAATTTATGGCCTTTTGGGATAAGCTGAAACCGTATTATGTTGCTTTGGAAGCGCGATTGAAGGAAAAGGGAGTAACGACCAAGGGAAAAGCTTATCGCTACTTTGCAAATCAGATTGAGAGCGCATTTAACGATGATAAGGATACGCATTTCGTGTTTGCGGGATTCAATGCGCTTTCGGAGTCGGAAATTTCATTGATGAAGCAGCTGGTCGTTATGGGAAGAGGACACATTTTAATGGATTCCGATCAATTCTACTTCAACGATTCGATTCACGAGGCGGGGCAATTTCAACGGGAATTATGCAAGCGTCTGGAATTGAAATCACTTCCCTTTGTGGAAAATCATTTGATCAGCAAGGAAATGAATGTTCAGGTGGTGGAATGTCCGCAGTTTACATCTCAGGCACAAGTGGTGGGAAGTGAATTGAAAAAACTGACCAAAGAACAACTCAATGAAACCTTGGTGTTGCTTGCAGATGAAAGTTTATTGAGTTCCATTTTAAAGCATCTACCCGCCGAAATTGAGCAGGCAAATATCACGGTCGGACTTCCATTGCGCCAAACCTCATTACGCTCGTGGGTCGATTTGATTTTCCGTTTGCAGGAATCGTTCTTGCGAAGAGGAAATTCGAGTATTTACTACCGCGATTTCATTCAATTTGCGCATCACCCTTTCATTCTGGGAGTTCTTTCTTCCACAGAGAAAAAGGAAATTCAGGACATTGAATCGCGGATTATTAATCACAACTGGCATTTTCTGGACCGTAAAAAACTGGATTTGAGCGAACGTTTGTCCGAATTGAATCAGTTGATTTTTGAACCCTGGAAACAGGATTGGCTGAAAGGAATCCGGATCATTCAGGAGCTGAATGAAAAACTGGATTTATGGCTGGAAGAAAAGAACGAACTGGAACGGGCGATCATTCGTAGATTTGCAAGTTCCACAGTGGTTCTGCAGAATATCATGAGCAAAAATGCTCCGGTAATGAGTATCAGTTCGTTCCGGACCTTGTTTAACGGAAACTGGAGCAATGAAACCATTGCTTATTTCGGAAATCCGCTGGAAGGACTACAAATTATGGGACTTTTGGAAACCCGCGGACTGGATTTTAAACGGGTTTTTGTTTTCGGACTGAACGAAGGAGCAATGCCTCCTCAAAACAGTATTAATACAGTCATTCCAATGGATTTGAGGAAGTTTTTCGGCTTACCGACTCCACGTGAAAAACAAGGTCTTTTTGCACATCACTTCTACAGGTTACTGCATTCCACAGAAGATATGCTGATCACTTATTCGAGTGCTTCGGAAGCGGTTGGAAGCAGTGAGCCGAGCCGGTATATCCAACAAATTGAACTGGAACTGTCGCAGGTGAATCCTGAAATCCGCATTCAAAAATCGTATTATACTGCGGGGAATAAAGAAAAGATCGGAAACACGGTGATTCACAAAACAGATGAGGTTGTGGACCGGATTTATGAAGTGCTTCGTGGTGGAATCAGTTTCTCCATGTTGGATAAGTTTATGACTTGCCCGCTGGATTTTTACTATCGTTACGTGCTCCGTTTCGGAGAAGAGAACAAGGTGGAAGAAGACATTGAAAGCAGCACGTTGGGAACCATTATTCACTACGTACTGGAAAATCTGTTTGCACCGTTTATCGACCGTTTTGATGAAGCAGGCCGAAGAATTTCGGGAAAAGTAGTTACGGAAGAAGATCTGGCAAGAATGGAAAAGGATGTTCCGCTTTTGGTGAGTAAAAGCTTTGAAAAACACTTTTCAGAAGACAAGAACTCCTGGCAGACCGGAACGAATCACATCAATTTCGAAGTGGCGAAGGAAATGGTTCAGAATGTCTTGCGAAGAGACCGGACGATTTTGAAGGAAAACCCTGAAAAAGCGCTTTTCATTCGTGGTTTGGAAACAAAACTGGAAACAACGATTGCTTTGGAAGACAGCAGAAATGCAGGGAAAGTTTTCAATGTACGACTTTCGGGAATTTGTGACCGGATTGACCAGTTTGACGGCGTTCACAGGATCATTGACTACAAATCGGGGAGTGTGAATCAGGAAAAAGTGGAATTGCGAAAAACGGCAAATCAGGAGAATTATGAAAGTGCGATCCTGATCAACAAACGCAAAGGAAGCTCGGATCAGAAACACGTTTTGCAGCTTTTGATTTACTGTTATCTGTATTATAAATCAACAGGAATTCTGACGGATAAAGCCGGAATTTTTTCGTTTCGTTCCATCAAGGAAAGCCCGCATTTTCTGAAATTGCCGGATGATATCCAGAAAGAAGACATTCCGGAATTATTGGAGCGGATTCTAAAACAAACCATTTCGGACATGTTGGATAAACGCCATCCTTTCACCCATAACAAGGATTCGAAGTACTGTGCGTATTGTAATTGATTGTTTATCAGTTTAAAAACAGGAATGTTCCATTTTATTTGTAACATTTCTATCTTTCGGAAATTAAACTGAAGTCATGTACATCCGATTAATAGCATTTTGTTTCGTTTGTTTCATTTTTCTCGGCTGTTCTCAGCAAAGGGTGAAAGTGAAAGGAGATTTACCTCTTTACGAAGACCTGGTTTCATCGGTGGAAAATCAACGGGTTCTTTTTCAAAAAGAATACGGGAGTGCAGGTGAATCGGCTCGCGACAAGGTTTTAGAAAAGGCGGAATCCTATCTTTTAACGACCATCACACATGATTTCTTTGATCAGTGGGTCGGAACGGAATGGGATTTTAACGGAACAACGCGTACTCCGCGAAAAGGGAAGATCGCATGCGGGTATTTCATTACCACCGTACTTTCTGATGCAGGATTTAAAATTCCGAGGGTAAAATGGGCACAACAAGCTTCTGAATATTATATCACCCGAATGACATCGGATGTGAAACGGTTCAGTAATCGAAGCCCTGAATACATGAAAACGTATTTTCTTAATCAACCGGATGGGTTGTATGTAGCAGGCCTTGACAGTCATGTGGGGTTTGTGTATAAATCGGGAGATGAAGTCACCTTCACACATGCCAGTTATTACGATCCAAAAATCGGGGTGCAGACGGAGCAATTAATCGGAGATAATCCGTTCGCTGAATCAGCTTACCGGGTTGTTGGCCGGATTCTGAGCAAAGAAATGATTCAAAAATGGATTCTTGGAGAAAGCTGGAGTGAATAAAATGCAAGCAAATTCTCTTTGAATCCCTTATGGATAAAGGCCAATACGCAATATCGCGTATTTGTGTTTTTGCGTCGCTTACTCTTCCAATCCTGCGTTTTTCAGTGTTTCATCAATTCCTTCCAAATCCGTATAAAACTCCTCCCCAAACGCACGAATAAGCGGTTCTTTCAGAAACTTGTAGACCGGAACATTCAATTGTTCTCCGCAGGAACAGGCAGGTTTGCAGATATCCCATTCTTCGTAGTTAAGTGCAATTCCTTCACTCAATTTCTTGACACGGATCGGATACAAATGGCAGGAAATGGGCTTTTTCCAAGTCGTTTTTCCGGCTAAATAAGCTTGTTCGACAGCACATTTGGTAATCCCTTTTTCATCGAAGTAAACGAAGGCACATTCTTTTCCGTCGACCAATGTTGTTGCGGGTTCGTTCCACGGATCGATGTAAAAGACTCCGGATTTTTTCACCGCTTCGATTCCTTCCGGGCGCATGTATGGAATCACGTCATCCAGAATTTCTTCCATGATATCGACTTCTTCCAAAGTCAAAGGAGCTCCGCCATCGCCTTCTACACAACAAGCGCCTTTGCATGCATTCAAATCGCACACAAACTTGCGGTCAAAGACTTCGGTTGAGATTAATTTATCATCTATTGCTACGATCATACTACAAGTTACTTAAAGAATTCGACAAGTTTGTTTAAGTCTTCGAATTGTGCATCTGCCAGAATCAATTTCGGTTCGGGATGATGCGTTTTTTCAGGAACACAAATCACCGTCATGCGGGCTGCTTTTCCGGAAATGATTCCATTTAGTGAATCTTCGATAACCAGACATTTTCTTGGATCTAATCCCAGATTTTTTGCTGCGGTCAGATAAACTGCCGGATGAGGTTTTCCGAAAATTTCAAATTCCGCCGAATGAACCGTTTGGAAGAATGAGCGGATGTTCAAGGTATCAAGAATGCAATTGATCAGAACCTGGTAAGAGGAAGTTGCCAAACCGATCTTCAAGCCTTTTTCCGTAAAGAATTTCAAGGATTCGATCACTCCCGGTAGCGGAGTTGCACGTTCTGTCAGTAATTCGATCATGCGCTGAACAATTGCGTCTTCGACTTCTTTCGGGCTTTTATCCGGCCAAGGTGATTCGTGGTACCAATAGGTAATTACTTCATCGATGCGCAAACCAACCGTTCGTTGAAAATCTTCTTTCGTTAAAGGACAGCCGACACTTTTGAAGACTTCTTCCATGGCAATTTTCCACAGGGGTTCGGAATCGGTCAGAACTCCGTCCATATCGTAAATTACTCCTTCAAAATTCGCTAATGTCATTTTTTTGTTTCTGTTGGTTTGATCACATACATATTTCCGCCACCGACCAGTTTCTGACGTTCATCGGCAACGTACATTTTTCCGTTGGAATGAATGGCCAGAGCCTCTTTTTGTGTGATCGGAAGCAGCGTTTGATGTGATTCGTATTTGGCTCTTCCGTTTTCGAACGTGTGCGTAATGATCCGGTTGTAAGTCAGAATGTAGAGCTTCCCGTCGTGAATACCGGCAGCTGTAACGGCGTCTCTGAACCAATCGCGTTTCCCGAGTACCATGTAATATTTTTTGGAGGCTTTGTAGGTTCCGGGTTTTGTAGGAAGTGTATAGATAAAACATTTTCCGTCAAAGGGTTCCGTCCGGCATTTTGTAAACAGATACAAAGAGTCGTTGTAGAAACTCATTGCCTCACAATCGAAATATTTCTGATTCAGTTTTGGCGGGAAATCCTTTTGCTCCGGATAGGAAAACTCGATGAATTTGGCTTCCACATCCTGATTGTCGAGTACTTTTTTCAGGTTCACTTTCAGGATTCGCAGATCGGTGCGCTCATTTTTGTTGTTGCCGAAATCTCCAACATAGAGATTTCCTTTACCGTCCAGCGTAATGTCTTCAAAATCTTCGTTTTCTGCATTGACAATTGAAACTTTATGCCGGATGCTTCCGTCCAGATTCAGGACAAATAATTTCGGGTCGTTTCCTCCGTCGTTGTGGGCTATTAATGTAGTGTCATTCGCAAAAACCCAACCCGAGATTTCTTTCAAATCTTTGGGTAAACGTGTTGTTTTTGGAACGGCTGCCGAAACAAGAAAGATGCTTGCAAGAAAAAGAGCAAGATTTCGCATGGTGCAAAAGTAAGAAGAATGTTAGTTTCAAGACGATTCTGAACAGATAAAATGGGAGAGTCGCTTGAAATGCAAAGCAGGAACTACAATACCTGAACAAGGCTGCAAAACTGCAACAGCTCAAATATCACTCAATCAGAAAAATTCGATCTTAATTCAAGACAGCTTCAACCCAGGATTTTCCCCATTCAGCCATTTCCACCTCGGACCATAACTGCGGATAGAAAATGCGCTTCTGGAAGCGCGGAGGAAGGTATTTCTGCCAGTTTGTTCCACCGGTTGCAGCAATATCTCCTTTGTCTTTTTGCAAATAACGAACAGCAGATTTGTAGTGAACCAAAGGCCAGTTGACATTGACATTGACATCATTTTGCTTCAACGCATGAATCACCTGAGGTAATTCCTGATCTTCTGCAGACAAACGCAGGTAGCATTGCCACAAGTTATCGTTTCGAAGCTGTTCACCCAATTGGATGAATTCATCTCTGTAGCGATCTTCAAATTGCGTCAGTGTAAGTGTTTTCTTACCTGTTTCAATATCGGTTGCACCTTCTTTCCAGTAAATATTCTCGAACAATTCAGAAATAGCTTCTTTTCCGGAATATTTGCTGCGGTGATCTTTGTGAACTAATTGAATAAAATCTGTAGAGTGGATTTCAATTTTGCGGTATTGCGCCGATTGAAACCCGGAAGCAGGAGCAAGTGCCAGTCGGAACTTTAAGAATTGCTCACGCTGCATTCCATCCACCATGATTTCAAAACTTTTTGTCAAAGCTTCAAAATAACGGTTGATTCGCTGTACGTGTTCTACGAAGAAAGCAGCATCCAGATTCTTGCGATCGGAAATTTGCTGGAATTCGTGCAAACACAATTTGAAATACAACTCGGTAACCTGATGGTACATCAAAAACACCACTTCATCCGGAAAATCGGTATATGTCTTTTGGAGTGATAACAGGGTGTCGACCTGAACGTAATCCCAGTAATTTGGCATTCGTGAATACAGCAAACTATCCAGGTATGCAACTAAATCCTGACCTTGGGCATCATACTTCGCTTTCAGAAGCGTAATTCTTTCTAAGATTTCAGGAGTCAATTCCATAGCATTTCCAGATTTTTAGCAAACAAAGATATGCGAAAGCCATGTATTAATCATGAACAAAAACGTTAATATTTGAACAAATTATGTTAATGATACTTGCAGACTAAATTTTTAGTAAACTAAATCGTTTTATTTTGCCTTTACCAGGTCGTGTTTCAGCCCCGACCATTCAACCAGATGCAGCTTCACAGAACCAACAGGAATTTTTGCTTTTACCAAAATCGGAATTCGGTTTTCATCCTTTGTAACCCAAAAACTCACGTCATCTTGTTTTTTGAAAAGACGTCCGGTTTGAACAACGGGAGCAAATTTCATACAATTGAATTTCCCTTTTCGGATTGAAATTCTCTCATCTCCCAGATACTTTACTTTCAAAGGCCAGATTTCATCATCCATAAAACATTTGAATTCAAATGTATCTCCGACTTTTGCGGATTTAAAGTTCAATGTACGGGCATAATAGAAAGACGAGATCATGTCCTGAATTCCCGAAGGAGTAGTGAAATCCTTTTCCCCGTTATGTACTTTTTGTTTATCCTGTTTGAAAACGTAATCCTGTGAAAGCTTGTATCCGCCTTCTTCAACACGTCTCACAAACTGCCACGGGAAAATTCCCTTTTTGTCGAGGTAACTTTCATAAACGTCGTTCACTTTGAAAACGGCATTAAAACCGCCAAGTGTTCTACCCGTTGCTTTGATATGATATAAATCCCGTGTTCCGTTTCCTTTTTTACTTGTTTCTTTCACCTCAAGTACAGCTTCGCCTGCGTCTATGAAACCATAGGTAATGCGATAACGCAATTTTTCACCTGTTTGGAACGAATCGTTATTAACGGTTGGTAATGCGATTTGCATACTGCTCGATAATCCGATCGTCAGAAGAATTGCAGAAGAAATGATCAAAGTTGTTTTCATGACTTAAATTCTATTGTTGAATTGTAGTTAACAAACTAAATGCCAAAAAATTCGCTTCGGCTTTAGTTTATCAGGTAGAAATGAATTTTCTCAACAAAAGATACATGTTTTTTGAATAATTCTGAAAACAGGAAATAAATAAGTCTTTGAATTTGAATGGCGTTTTTAAAGAATGCTGATCTCGGTTCTTCGGTTTTGTGCTTTCCCCTGCGGTGTGGAATTGTCTGCAATAGGCTTGTTTTCTCCGAAACCTTTTGCAGTCATTCTGCTTGCGTCAATTCCCTGAGCGATGAGGTAGTTTCGAACAGCTTCCGCTCTTTTTTGCGATAAGATTTGGTTGGCTTCTGTTTCTCCGTCGCTATCGGTGTGACCGGAAATTTGAATTTTCAGATCTTTTTTACGTTTCATGATTTCGACCAGATTCTTCAAAATGGGGTAACTGCTTGTCTTTAAATCGGCCTTTGCGGTTTCGAATTGCAGGTTGTTGAATGAAAAGGTGCTTCCCGGGTCGTATTCAATCAGTAATTCTGCTTCTTCGAAAAATTCTCCGGCCTTCAGTGAAGGAATTTCCATAGTGTTGTACTCAATTTCATCCCCGATGCTTTGAATGCGGATGTCGTAAATATCTCCTGCAGGAAGCTGAATGAGGAATTGCCCTGCTGCATTGGTAATCCCAGAAAGACTTTGTTTGGATTTCTGCCCGACGAAGAAAACTTTGTCGTTGGCATAAGGTTTCCCGTTAAAACCTTTCACCGAAACTTTCACAGGAGCTTTTTGAGCCATAAACCCGAAAGAACAAAACAGGAAGCATAAAGAAAGAAGTGTTTTCATAATCTCATTTTTATACTCAATGTTCGTTTTTAGGGAAAGTAACAAGGTGTTGTGATGAAAATAGTTTTTTGAGGGAGTTTTGTTTGATATTCAGGATGTTATTTTTGCGCTGAAAAATATCCTGAAACCCTTTCTGTCATTGGCTGGTACGCAATATCGCGAATTTGCAACTTCAGGTCAAATATAAAGCTCAGATTTCCCAGATTTTCGCTCTACAAATCCGTTCATTTTTTATTGACAGACATCCCGCATTGGCGGAACAAGTTGTGTCTGGTTGCCTGATTAGGAATAAGGGTTTTATCAATTCTGGCGCATGTGAAGGATCAAAAACTAAAAAAGGCCGCCTGAAAGCAGCCTCTTCTGTATTTCAAAACTATTTTTTAGTGTTTTACCACTTTCGAAGTTGCTTCATGAGATTGAGATAAAATCCGCACAAAATACATTCCGGATGCATAATTGGCAACGGAAAGATTGTAGGAATTGACAGCATTCACCAACTGATTGGAACTTAATAATTGCCCCATGTCGTTGTATAACTGAATGCTTGTTCCGCTGGATAAGCCCAAATCACTGGTGATGTTTACAAGGAATGATTCCGGATTGTAGCTTACAGAATAACTGTTTTCCAGATCCGTTAATCCCAACGAACAGGTTGTCGCAATGTCCAGAGTGAATGTCGTTGAATCGGATCCACAGCTGTTTCCTGTAAACAATACAACAGTTACAGGTCCGTCATCAGCGAAACTGATAGTTGGTGAAGAACTGTTCGAAGTAGATGGTGTTCCGCCCGGGAATGACCAGTTGAAGGTGTCGGCATGTGTTGAATTACTTCCGTCGAACGAAACAGAAGTCGGACAAGCAACCGTACTATCCACAAATTCAATGGAAGGAACGCTCGGATCATCTACTGTGATGGTAATGGTTGTGGAATTGCTGCACGAACCGATTGTTCCATTGATAGCATATGTCGTTGTAACGGTTGGATTCGCAGTTACGTTATTCCCTGTTGTTGCTGATAATCCGGTTCCGGGTGTCCAGGTAATGGAACTTGCTCCGGATGCGGTCAAAGAAGTACTTGCTCCGTTACAGATCAGATTGTTTCCTGAAACACTGATTGTCGGGGTTGGATTTACAGTAATGGCTACAAATGCAGAGTCGAAGAGTGAACATCCTCCTCCGATCGTATATAAAATGGCGTTGTAAGTTCCGGGAGTAGTGTAAGTAACAGCAGCTGTGGGGGAAGAAGGGAGAACTGTTGGAGTTCCACCCGGGAAATACCACAACAAAGTGTCCTGATAGGTGCTTCCTGCAGCATCAAAACTGATTGAGTTTCCGGAACAAACCGTTAATGCACTTGGGGTGATAACAGCCTGAGAAGGAGTATTGGTTAAAAACGGATGAACATACAACGATGCACTCAAATTCCAGGATCCCGCAGTTGTATACTGGTACCAGTTGTTATCAGACTGTTGTTCCCAAATAGCGGAAGGAGTGGTTTGTCCGACAGAGTTACTCACGATACTCAAAGTATCTTTGACCCCGGCTGCCCATTGAAGATTCGTTAAGCCGACTGAAACAAAGAATTTTTTGGAAGCAGGAAGTGTTACCGGATTGTTTACGAAACTGACTTCGGTGTAAAATCCACCGTTTACGTCATTCATGATCTGACCCATGGTGAGATTGGTTGTTCCCAAAAGTGCTCCCGGAGTTCCACTGGTTCCGTCATAAATATTAACCGGAACGATTTTACTCGGAGTAGCCGAATACGCCAGTCCAAAAGCGACATATACGTTATTCAGAATGGTATTCGGTGATGCTGAAGCATCAAAATACATGGCTTTTTGCTTGTCTAAATAAACATTCATTCCGTTGATCCAGCCATCAGCGCCGACAGTTGCACCGGTGAAGTAGTTGGAAGGAGTCCAGCCGGCCGGAGTAGGCAGATTGATCCGTTGACAAACCGCCGCTGCACTCACGACAATGTATCCGGTTTTTGTTTCCGTATCCGTACCATTTGCATTGGTAACTGTGAGCGCAACGGGATATGTTCCCGGAGTGTTATAAGTAATCGAAGGAGGATTTTGCCCATTGAAACTTGCCGGAGTTCCACCTGTAAAAGTCCAGCTCCAGCTTGTTGGATTGTAAGTACTCTGGTTTGTAAAAACCACAGAACCACCGGCACTGATCGCGGTGAAATTGGCGCTGAAATCTGCAACAGGCGGATTGTTCAAAGAGGTCGAAACACAAGCCATCGCTGCTGCGGCATCAATTCGTCCGCTTCCCAACTGGCCAATGTAAGACGGATTCTGAGCATTGATATTGACCGTTGTTGAGATCAAACAATTGATCAGATCGCTATTCGGCATATTCGGATTCAGGGATTTCATTAATCCTGCCAATCCTGCAACCATCGGAGAAGCCATGGAAGTTCCCGATTTATTCCCGTAGGAATTTCCTACCGTTGTGCTGTAAATATTGTTTCCCGGTGCGGAAATATCAATCCACGCTCCATAATTTGAAAAGCTTGCTTTGGTATTCGAACTGGTTGTGGCCGCAACTGAAACGACATTGTTGTAGGCAGCCGGATAAAATTGTGTGTTTACGTTATCATTTCCTGCTGCTGCGATTAGGATACAACCTTCACCAACTGCATAGTTAACGATATTTTGCGCCGTTGTGGAAGATCCCGGACCTCCCCAGCTCATATTGATAATATCTGCACCACTTACGGCAGCATAAATGATTCCGTCGTATCCGTTGGTGACTTGCCCGACTGTTGTTGTGGATTTAACGCACATCAATTTACAGCTGAATCCGATGGATGCAACACCTGTTCCGTTGTTTGAACGAGCAGATACAATTCCTGCAACGTGCGTTCCGTGGTCGTATGAACTGCTTGGCGGATTGGGATTATTGTCATTACTTCCTACATCATATCCGTTGATATCGTCGATGTATCCGTTGTTATCATCATCGATGTTGTTTCCGGGAATTTCTGCAGAGTTCACCCATAAGTTCGGAGAAAGATCGGAGTGCGTGCGTTCGATCGCATCATCTACAATTGCCACAACGACATTACTTCCGGCTGAGAAATAATTCCAGGCAGCAGGAGCATTGATATTTGCCAATCCCCATTGAGAACTGTAGGAAGGATCGTTCGGAGTCAGGAACATGCGATCAAGCGGAACTTTCTCAGCGTATTCGACGCCTTTGAGATTTTCCAATTCCTTGATGCATTTTTCAATATCCTGAACGAAAGTAAATTCCAGCAAATAGGTTCGTTGTAAGATCTCAGAATTTTTTGCGGCATGAAAGGGTTTTGAAAGATTGACAAAACCGTATTTCGAAACAATCTGATTCAGACCCGGAACAGATTGAACAGGGATTCTGGCAGGATTTTCCTTTAAAGATTGTGAGATGCGAATTTCATTGTTCAGCTTGAACCAAATCTTACCATCCTGATAGTTTACGTGAACCGTTTGAGCAAACAATCCAAGCGGAATGAGTGCCATCAAAGCAAGTAGTTTTTTCATAAGTCACTAGTTTAGCAACTGCAAGATACGATAAATGTTTTGATATTTATCTTAAATTCAATTGATTATGACCAGCTCCGAAACTCGTGTAAAATCCTTACATTCGAAGAGATAATTGACTGATTCAAATGAAATTCACACGCTTCAAAATCATCCTGATATTTCTCATTTCCTGTTCGTGCGGAATTGTTTTCAAACTCTTTAACTGGTCCTGGGAAGAATGTTTTTTGTTCAGTTGGTTGATTTTCGGAGGCTTGTATTTATTGGAAAGTCTTTTAGTGATCTTTCTGGTTCCTTCCCGGAATATTGTCAAGCATTCAAAAGATGAAGATTTGGGAGTTTGGCTGCAATTTATCTTATTGGTTATTATTTGTTCGACAGCACTGATCGCCATTATTTTCTGGAATAGTGACAACACGCATTTCAGCAAGCACAGCAAACTTCACGAGGTGTTTTTCATCGCTTCCGTCACGATGGCGTGGCTGGTTTTGCATATCTCTTTTACTTTTCGCTACGCACATTTGTATTACGGCGATGAAAATGAGAAGTATTCCCGGCATGCCCGCGGACTCGATTTTCCAAACGATGCTCATCCGGATTATCTGGATTTTGCGTATTATTCCTTTACGATCGGAATGACTTTCCAGGTTTCGGATGTGACGACCAAGACGAAAGGAATCCGGAGGCTGACCTTGGCTCATTCACTGGTTTCGTTTCTTTTCAACACGATTTTAGTTGCCATCACGATCAATGAGATTATTAATCTGTGATTTTCACGGTTTTCGGACGTAATATTGCGGAATTACGCCAATTGAACCCTGAAGAAAGTACCGGTTTTACTGAGTTAACAAGAAATAATCAAGACGTAATATTACGAACAACCTCATTCCCCAACTTCAACACCTATCCGGCAGCGACAGGCACTTCCTCTGTTTTCTTTTCAGGGAAAACAATGGTTCGTTCCAGCTCTTTGGTCGGAATAAACGGCCTGCTGGTGAGTGGAAACAGATTCATTAACTCGCCACTGTAATAAAACTCGTAGCATAAACCACCGAAAGTGTATTCTTTGTCACCGACATTGAAGGTAGAACCACCAACAGACGGATTTTTCTTCGGCTTGCTTTTTTGGAAACCAAGATTGTACAATGTTCCCAAAATTTCGGGTCTGTAAGCCAACGTGTAGCCTTCTTTTTCCCAGTGCGACTGGAACTGACGCAGGAAAAATGCAGTATACAAATACGAATAGAAATGATCGCCGCCTTTCATCAAACGTTGAATCGTAAGGTGTTTATGAGCTTCAATGGTATCATTGACCAATTCAGGGAAAGAATCTTTCACGTTCAGGCATCTTTGATAGTAATCTCCGGGATAAAAAGGACTCCATTTTTCATAGAGATTCCGCTCGATTTTCAAAGCAGTATTCTGAAGAATTCCCGTAACACCATATCCTCTGTTGGTAGTCAAAATCAAACGGTTGTAAGGAACCACATATTTTTTGAATTGTTCACGCGAGGAGTTAAACATGCGGATTTGTTCTCCAACAAGACACATCACGATCAAACGGGATTCAACACCGGTAATGCGGGAAACGGAATCGATCGCAGCGCTGTCGGCTTTTACGACATTGCAGAATTCTTTCCACTCTCTGTAATTTGCCCAGGGATAAATGGAAAGAGAAGCTTCTTCCGCTTGTTTTTCAATCCGGTGCAATTCCCGCTGATATCCCTTGTGATTTTTCATACGCAGGTTGGCAGCATCCAGCATGCGCAGCGCCACGGTAACATCTCCCGAATATTCGAAAGCGTCGAGAATCATTTTAGCATTGTGCGGGTAATACTTTGCCAGAAGCCCGACATTCTGATACATTTGCCGCTCTTGCTTGGCAAAAGTCAGACTGTCTGTTTGAAATCCTTGATTGTACTTATCAGCCATTTTTGAGAAATAGCGGCTGTTCAAATCCACATTTCCACTATCATTTGTCCATTTGAATTTGGCTGCGAGAGCTACACCGATCAAGGCAAGGGCAAACAAGGCTAGTAAATGTACGACAGTAAAGTAACCGCGTCGCAGCCACTTATATTTGCGTTTAGGTTTTTGAATAGGCATTTGGACCGGTGAATCCTGATTTTCCATGTTTTGTTTTTGCAAAAATAAACTCTGATACGATAATCAGGATGAAAAGTTATCATTCGTTTTATTTTCTTGAGTATTCGCGTTGAAGTTTCTCTTTTCCGTGGGGACGCAATGCATGATACACCCACAGTCAGGAATCAAAAAGCCCTGACATTCGCTTTAGCGAAGCCAGGGCCTTGTAGCGTATATGTAGGTAATTTATTTCTTGATCACTAAGCGTTGATTCACCGTTCCTTCAGATGAGGTAACTGTAAACCAATATACTCCCTCAGCAAAATCTGCCAGATTCAAAGTGAAATCAGAACCTGAGTTTCGTTGTGTGAATAATGCCTGTCCGTTCATCGAGTAAATAACCACTTCTGAGTTCGAAGCATTTGTTTTTACGAAAACAACATCAGAAGCCGGATTCGGATACATGGAGAATTCAAGAGTGTTATTCTCAGCAAGACCCAAACACGGATTGGAAATGATCACAACCGTATCTTTATCCTGACAGCCATTGTTGTTCGTAACAGTTAAGATGTAAGATCCTGCTTGTGTTCCGGTCGTATTTTGAGTTGTTGCACCATTGCTCCAGCTATAGTTTGGATATCCACCCGGACCATTCAGGTTTACAGGGAAGTTATTCGCACAAATCGTCATGTCAGAACCCAAATTGATAGAAGGCACAGCATAAAGCGTTAGCACAAGCGTATCTTTATCCTGACAACCGTTAGCATCCGTTCCTGTTACGATGTAATTTCCTGCCACCGTTGCATTGAAAGCAGTTCCGTTAGTTACACCATTGTTCCAAACGAAATTTGTTGCTCCTGTTGCGGTCAGAGTAATAGACGTCTGGCGGCAAACAGCCTGATCCGTTCCTGCGTTTACGGTTGGAAGTGTATTTACCGCAACACTTACCGTATCCGAGTTTTCGCATCCGTGTACACTTGTTGCAGTAGCAATGTAATTCATGGTTGAAGCAGGGAAGAAATCAACTCCGTCCTGTATACCGTTGTTCCAGACAATTGTTCCGTTTGTGGTTGCTTCCAGGTTTGCAGTGTCTCCTGCACAAATCGTAAGATCTGATCCGGCTGCAACACTTGGTAAAGCCAATACAGTGATCGCTTCATTTGTTGTAGTATCCGCACAAGCATGAGTTGTGTTCGAAACATACACGCGGTAGTTTCCTGCTTCTGTTACAGTAAGTGAATTTCCTGTTCCTCCGGAGATAACCTGATTATTCTTTAACCATTGAACCGTGCTTTGAGCACTTCCCGGAATAGTTAAAACAACCTGATCACCGTTACAAATAGAATCTGTAGGAACAGTAATTGTTGCTCCTGCTAAATCCACACAGGTATTGACTTCAAAAATGGAAAGTGTTGAACTTACTTCGTTCGCTAAGATCACGATATCTTTTCCTGTCGGAGAATTCTCTTTTTTGATAATAATGATTCCTTCAGCACCACGATCCGGACCACTGTTTGCCCCAACAGAACGGTTGTTGTAGTAACCAACATAAACCGGCGCACTCGGAACATCCACGTTGAACATCATTACACCACCAACACGTTCCAAAGAAACAAACAGGTAATGGTTTCCGTTGATCACTGCCGTAGCGACACCTTCCGGCTCCGGACCTTTATCATCCGAGCGGTTTTTAGAAGTAGCAGTTCCTGAGGAGTTGCTTGCATTGAACAAACCGCTCAATGTAGGATGATTTGCTGTAATTTGTTCGATCAGATCTTTTGAATCAAATACCAAAGCACCTGTTTGTGCATTCCAGATAGAGAACGAACGCGTTCCGAACACATGAATATCATCGATATCTCCGTCTCCGTCTGTATCACCGCTTGCATTCGTTACGTTGATACGACCCAAAAATTGATTGTGTTTCAAAATGTTCAGATCAGGAATAGAAGCATCCAATGAAGTTGCAGACAAACGAGCCACTTCTGTAATCGCTGTGTATTCGCGGGCATCACCTTCATTCGCAGAGAAAATGTATTCTGTTCCTGAAATAGAAGCATGAGCCAAAGCATCCGGCATAAATAATCCTTTGATCGGAGCAGAGCCGATGAAAACTCCTGCAGTTTGATCAGAAGCATCCAATCCGTTGTTTCCGTTTGCATAGTTCATTGTTCCCAACGGACGAACGGCGCTTACCGTTCCTGCTGCGATATTGATCACGGCCATTGCATTGTTTTCCTGTAAGGAAACAAAAGCAGTGGAGTTATCTTCTGAAATTGTAATGTATTCCGGTTCGAAATCCTGTGCTGCAGAACTTCCGGGCCCGAAAATGCGGATTCCCTGAGCACGTAAAGCAGCTTCCTGTCCGTTGAAAGACTGGAAGTTCACCATTGTTACGTTTGCAGCAGTAAGAGTCGGATAACCACCTGTAATATCGATGATTCCTACAGAACCTTCCGGATCAATGGAATAATCTGATTTCGGCTCACCTTCACAAGCCACCAAAACCTTCGTGTAATCATTATTGAATGTGATCATATCCGGCATTGCACCTACAGGAACCTGAGAAATAAGGACTCCGTTTTGGTTTAGGAAAACTACGGTTCCGTTTGCTTGCGGGTTCGTATTTTCTACCGCACATGCTACCACTCCGTTATGAACAGTCAATGAGTTGATGTTTCCGTATGGTGTTACCGAAACGGAATTCAATAAAGCCGGAGTAGAAGCATTCGAAAGGTCTACGATATCTATTTTCGCCCCGATTGAGTTTGCGATGTACAATTTATCTGTTGTAGGGTCAAAAGCTACAATTTCTGCAGAGTTGCTTCCTTCTGCGCCATTGGAAAAGCTTGAAAGCAGGTTCAGCTTCAATTCATTGTTTGGTGCCGGAGCCTGATAATCGTTGTCTTTGATATAGATGATCTGGAAACTGTTTGTTCCGATGTTCGCATTGTATAGGGATCTCACTTTCAGAATTACTTTTTCCGTTCTTTCTGCCAAAATATCGTCTAAAATGGTCAAAGCCACATTCTGTGTCCCCGCAAAACTCGCTGGAATCGTCACGGTATCTTCTGCCAAAGTGAAATCAGCACCTTCGGTTGCATCCGAATAAACGGAATAGCTTAAAATCACTTTTGCAGGATACGCATTTGGCGAAGCAGATGTAAGCCCGACGTTAACTGTTCCTGCATTTTCAGTAAAGTTTTGTGTAACTGCAGAGAAGGTAATTGTTCCCGGTGTTGCACTGATCAAGCTGACAGTAGAAAGATTATCCAAAGTTGGAGTACCAACAGCCCAATTGCGCTGAGAGGACCAAAGTCCGGTTTGGGTATTAAACAATCCCGTTGCGCGAATGGACTGGTCTCCACCTGGATCTCCGGCAAAAAATGAATTTGCCTGAAGCTTTCCTCCTGTATATAAATCATTAACCGGCAGCTGATAACCATTCAAACCACCGTTCAAAACAGCAGAGCCAAGAGCTGTTCCGTAGAATACTGCATCTACCGGTACACTCGAATTGGTAATGGATGCGGAAGCCAAATTGAAAACGGCAATTCCATCTCCGTTCGATCCTCCGTTTCCGACAACTCCACCTGTTGCTGCCGCACCAAATCCGTCTCCGGCAGTTGTTCCGGTATTGATCGTTCTGATCTGGGTTCCGGTTGGAGCCATGGATGAACCACCTACATAAACCACGTCTCCGGCATTCACCGTTCCGGTGTTGATTTGAAAAGCATAGGTAATGCTTCCTCCTTCAATCCAGCCATTGACCGTTGCAGCGGAGTTATTACAAACTACTGTATAGGGAGTTGTTGCGAAATTGATGTTGGAAGTTGCTACTAATTCAATCCATTCAAAAGGAGAATCTGTTCCTGAAGGATTCGCTAAAATTTCTGAGATCACGAGTCCGGGATTCTGGGAGAAGCTATTCATTCCCATTAATACGGATCCGATAAAGAGTAAGGTTTTTTTCATTACTGTAAAACTTTTGGCAAAGTTCCGTTCAGCATGTAATCAAAGCCTCTTGCCTAAATAACTTTTCTGATAAGATTGTGTTTGGAGTCTGTGAAATTTATGAAACAGATGTGAATAAAATTTCTCCCAAGGAAATAATTCATTCAAATGAATTTCATGATTGTTTAAAACCCAATCGATTTAGTATACATCTTTTAAAGAATGAAGCAGAATCTCAGCCAGTTTTAAATCAACCGGGTTTGTTATCTTAATGTTTTCATCGTTTCCGGGAATTAAATGAATGCGTGCTCCGATTGATTCCACTACGCTGGCATCGTCCGTGAAAGAGTGGGTATATTTTTGTTCGTAGGCTTTTTTCAGAAGCTTTCCTTCAAAGATTTGAGGCGTTTGCACGATCTGATAATGATTTCGTGGTACGGCAGCACTGCTTTCTCCTTCTACCAATCGAAGGGATTCTTTCACGGGAACAACCGGAATAACTGCCCGATGTGTTTTTACCGCTTTTACCAATTCGGTCAGAACTTGCCGCCCGGCAAAGGGTCTTACACCGTCGTGAACCGCAATCCATTCACCGTTTGCGAGTTCAAGTGCATTTTTAATGGAATCAAAGCGTTCTTCACCACCTGGGATTACAGCATGTTTGATCTGAAAGGAATATTTCTCACACATTTCCTCCCAATCTTTCAGATAGTCTTCCGGAAGTGTCACAATCAATTCTGCTGAAGCATCAAAGTGGTGGATTCGTTCAATGGTATGCATTAAAAGAGGTTTCCCATTCAGCAATAAGAATTGTTTGGGGGTTGATCCTCCCATTCTTTTTCCGATTCCTCCGGCAGTGATGATGAATGTCAGCATAAAACAAGTTCAAAAGTTGAATGGGTTCAAAAAGTTAAACCATTGGAATTGGAAACCGATTTTACCCGAAGGATAAAAATAGGAAAACTTCTGTTGGTTCGCGTGGGTAGGTACGCCACACGTGGGGAATTCATCAGAATTGATACCCCATTTTATTTTTCCCGCAGATGCGCAGATTTTTTATGACGCTTACCAGTCGCCATTTAAGCGAACGTAGCCGAGCTGTTTAATTTGTGCATCTGTGGTAAAAACAACTCGTTTTGTATTCTGGAATTTGTTTGGGTGCAGATAATGCACATATCCCTGTACATCGTGTACCAACGGAAAATAAAAAAGGTCTCCAAACGAAGACCTTCCAACTATTTAAAATCGAATAAATTATTTCAATTGATTCGGATCTTTTTCAGCTTGCTTATTGAACTTGTTTTGCCAGTTCAACCAGTAGAATAATCCGAAGAATCCAAGAAGAATCACAGAATAGTTAAAGATATCACCGATGTTGTCATAAAACCAAGCACCATTTAGAATTTTTCCGAGTGTCCACCAAAAACTATTCATTTCTTTTCCTTTTTAATCTGGGACAAAGTAAATAAATAATTTGTTGATAAACTCCGATTTCGTTGAAAAAATTTGAATTTTTCGTCATTTAGAATCGTTTTAAAGTTATTTGGCAAAAATTGAAATCCTCATTTCTTTTCCGAAGCAAGAAGAATCAGTAACTTTGTACTATTAAAATTTAAATAGTATGTACCCACCAGAACTTGTACAACCAATGAAGGAAGACCTTACACGTGTGGGCTTTCAACAACTTGTTTCAGCATCAGAAGTTGATGCAACTATTCCAAACAGCACAGGAGTTGCTCTAGTGGTAGTAAACTCTGTTTGCGGATGTGCAGCAGGAAATTTACGTCCGGGAGTGAAATTGTCTTTGGATCACGAAGGAAAAAAACCGGATCATTTACTGACTGTTTTTGCAGGAGTTGATACTGATGCAACACAACAAGCACGTAAATATTTCTTGCCATTTCCTCCATCGTCACCATCTGTGGCTTTGTTCAAAGACGGAAAATTGGTTCACTTTTTAGAAAGACACAATATCGAAGGAGTTACCGCAGCAATGATTGCTGAGAATCTGGCTGCTGCTTACGAGGAATTCTGTTAAGAGAAGAGATTTTAGGATCTCAAGATTTCGGGACTTTAGGACGTTTTGTCTTAAAGTCCTTTTATATTAATAATAGCTTAAAATCTTGTAGTCCTGAAGCCCTAAAATCCAGATTATGTTTATCGACACACACACACATCTTTACTCCGATCAGTTTGGTGAAGATCGTACGGAAATGATTCAACGGGCTATTGCGGCTGGAGTTGAACGAATGTATATGCCCAATATTGATCTGGATTCTATCGATGGAATGCACGCGCTGGAAAAGCAATTTCCGGAAAACTGTTTTGCCATGATGGGCTTGCATCCTTGTTCGGTTGATGCGAACTGGGAACTCGTTTTGGCTAAAATGCGCCTGTTGCTGGACAAAAGATCGTATGTAGCTATTGGTGAGATCGGGATTGATTTGTATTGGGACAAAACGTTTATCAACGAGCAAAAAGAAGCATTCAGAACCCAGATTCAATGGGCAAAAGAAATGCAGCTCCCGATAGTGATTCACGCACGCGATTCTTTTCCGGAGATTTACGAAGTATTGGATCAGGAAAACGATGAAAGGCTTCGTGGAATTTTCCATTGTTTTACCGGAAATGAGCAGGATGTACAAAAAATTCTGGGTTACAAGGGATTTTCTTTCGGAATCGGAGGTGTTGTAACGTACAAGAAATCGGATCTTCCGGAAACACTGAAACACATTCCTTTGGAAAAACTGTTACTGGAAACGGATGCGCCGTATTTGTCGCCGGTTCCTTACCGCGGAAAACGAAATGAAAGCGCTTACGTGGTTCACACAGCAGAAAAAATGGCGGAAATTCTGGAACTTCCTTTGAGTCAATTGCAGGAAGTGACTACTCAGAATGCCTTGAAAGTGTTTCATCCCTGAAATGTCCCAATTTTCCAATAATTTCATACGAAAAGAGATTATCTTCGGGGCCTAACTTCAATGTATGCGCCCGATTTTAACTGTTACAATGATTTTATTGTCTGTGTTGACTTTCGCACAGAAAAAACAGCAAGTACTTCATACTAAAATCAAGACCTTCCGGATGAAGGTTTCGGATGACGATCCGAGAACTGTCCGAATGTGGACCATTTCACCGGAAACGAAGCCTGATATCTATCAATCGACGGGAAACGAAGTACGGTTCATCACGGATATGGACTCTTTAACAGTGAAAGTCAGTAAGAAAAATCCTGTTGTTGATTTCATCGTGATCTACAATCAAACAGATACCTGTCATACCCGTGTGGAATTTTTTAAAGGGCCGGATTACCTTGGGAAATTGAAGCAAGCAAAAAAATACAATGTAAAGGATTTGAGACCTGTTCCTGAATTCACTTATCAGGATTCGAGTAATGTCGATTTGAAAGATCTGCGAAAAAAATACAACCTCGATTCCATTGCCGGAGAAGCAAGTGAAATTCACCAGATGCTGAATTTGATGCATTGGATCCACAATCTGGTGGAACACGATGGTCAGCATGGAAATCCTGAAGAGAAAAATGCAGATCACATGATTCAGGCTTGCAGCGACGGGTCGAGAGGATTAAACTGTCGTGGATTGGCAATCTCATTGAATGAGTGCTTCCTGGCTATGGGTTTTAAATCTCGTTACATTACCGGTATGCCGAAAGAACTCAAATTCGATGATTGTCATGTAATCAACATGGTTTATTCCAATGATCTGAAGAAGTGGATTTACCTTGATCCGACACATGATGCTTATGTGATGGACGAAAAGGGAGCTCTGCTAAGTGTGGAAGAAGTGCGTGAACGCTTGATTAACGGGAAACCGTTGTTGCTGAATCCGGGCGCGAACTGGAATAATGCCGAACCGACAGAAGCTCAGGAGTATCTTCGTTATTATATGGCAAAGAATCTGTATCGCCTGGAATGCCCGGTTTCAAGTGAATACAATTACGAGACGGAATTTCCGGATAAAAACACGGTTTATTTGGAACTGCTTCCGCTTGACGGGATCAATCAAACACCTCAGAAAACGGAGCATGTCAACCAGAAATCCAATTTTACGATCACCAGTTATGTGACCAATAATCCGAACCTGTTTTGGGCTGCACCTGTTGGTAAATAAGAAACAGGAATAAACTTCTATCCTGAAACTTGCTATTTCAGTATTTTGGATGAACTTTGTCGCACAAATCGGAGTAGCATGAAAACAACGCCCCAGGTACTCGTTATTTATACGGGAGGAACAATCGGAATGGTGAATGATCCTTTAACAGGTTCGCTAACGGCTTTTGATTTCGGTGACGTGTATAAACACATTCCGGAGTTGGCGCGTTTGAATGTTCAGCTCACGACTCAGGCTTTTCCGCATCCGATTGATTCTTCTGAAATGAATCCGCTTTGGTGGAAGGAAATGGCGGAATTGGTGCACGCGAAATACCACGAATTTGACGGTTTTGTGATTCTTCACGGTTCGGATACAATGGCTTTTTCGGCTTCAGCCTTGAGTTTTATGCTTCAGGGATTGAAAAAACCGGTCATCTTCACCGGATCACAATTACCGATCGGAACCATTCGGACGGATGGAAAAGAAAATCTGATTACGGCAATTGAAATTGCGGCTGATAAAGATGAAAACGGAACTCCGAAAATTCAGGAAGTAGCAATCTATTTTGAGTATTCGCTCTATCGCGGAAACCGAACTTCCAAAGTTTCTGCATCTTCTTTCGAAGCATTTCGTTCACCAAACTTGCGTCCATTGGCGGTTGCAGGCGTCCATATCGATTACACGGGAGAAACGTTCGAAAGTTCAAAAGCACTCGAACTGTTTACCGATTTCGATGCTTCCGTTGCTTTGATCAAATTCTTCCCTGGGCTTAACTGGGAAATTTATGCGCCGATCTTCGATGTTCAGAAAACCAAAGCCATTATTCTCGAAACTTACGGTTCCGGAAATGCTCCTTCCGACAAACGCTTCCATGAATTGTTGTTGAATTATCTTCAAAACGGAGGGCTTGTTCTGAATATTACGCAATGCTCAACCGGACGGGTAGAGCAGGGGAAATACGAAACCAGCTCTTTCTTTGAGAAGAACGGAGTGTTATCCGGCTACGACCTCACCACGGAAGCAGCAATGAGCAAGATGATGTATGTGCTTGGAAAAAGTAAAGGGAATCTTGTTTTGGCAAAAGAACTGCTGCAAAAATCTGTTTGCGGGGAAGTGACGATCTGATCAGTCGACTTTCATAACCATTAAACCGTTCAATTCACAGATAAAAGCTACAAATTTCCCATCGGGAGAAAGGGTCAGACTGTGGCAATTTTCACCTTCACTTGTCCAAAGAACAGTGGTTTCCCGGGCTTTGGTAATAACAAGTGAAACAGTGAAATCGCTGTTGTACCGCAATTCGATTTTCATTCCTTTTTTGGTAGTAACTTCCCGTTCATTGAAAGGAGAAACGGCTAGAAATGGTTTCAATTCACTGCTGTCTTTGATAACAGAAACGGCCTTTGCATTGTTCATAATCCCGATTATCTGATCATGCCAATCTCCGGTTGTGAGCTTCATTTCATTCAAATTGAACTTATGCCAGTCTCCGAAAATGTAGCAGGCAACAAAATCCGATTTCGGTGACCAAAGCGGATATTCATCGATTCCTTCCACGTTTGCCACCAATACAGTCCCCACTTTCAGTTTCTTCATCGCTTTTTCAAGGGCAGTTGCGTCTTTTTGCGAGAAGGAAAATGATGAAATGACAAGGAATAGAACAGCAACAAGGTTTTTCATACGTTCGGATTTCTCCAAAAGTAAGGGAATCCTGTTTTGGAAAGGGTTTGGTTATGGAAAATTAACTTTATGCAGGCTTTCTGGTGCGCGTCAAGATTTTTGATTGGGATTAGGGGAGTGGTTTGGACTCGTGTATTAAGTTGTTGAAAATCAAAACATTAAATCTTTTTATATAATTCTAAACTTGAGGTCGGTTCGTAATATTGCGATATGGCAATTTTGCGTTCGAAAAGGGGACATTGCTCTCTATTTGAAAGTAGAACTTTCAGTTTGGTTCAACAAAAAATCCCAAGCTTTGGGAAGCCTGGGATCAGTTCTGGCAGAGAGGAAGAAATTGCAGATCTAAAAAGGGAGTCGCTAATCAATTATCCCACACTCCTTCTGCGAATGATTTTGCGTTATTTTCGTTTTCTATCGATCGAGAGATTCGACTCTCATCGCTATAAAAGCAAAAATCCCGCCTTTTAAAAGCGGGATAATTCATGCAGAGAGGAAGAGATTCGAACTCTCGATACAGTTACCCGTATACTACCTTTCCAGGGTAGCTCCTTCAACCACTCGGACACCTCTCTATGTATCATCCGAAAATTGATTTCAAAACCAAGTTTCAGATTGTGGAGTGCAAAAATACATATTTTCTTTGAATGAACAATTTGCAATCTGTTTAAATCATAAATTTGAGTTATGAGAACCCATTTGATCTAAATATTACTAATCACATGTTTCGACCTCAATCCGTTCGGGACAATCTCTATTTCAACCTGAGCATGTTTATTCGTTTCGACCTGAACAATCAGTTTTTCCGAGCGTTCGCGTTTTCCGCCGACTTCCACTTCGTAAGTCCCGGGGGCTAATTCGATGAATAGTTTCTTTCCCGAATCAATGCGGCCTTGTTGGATTCCATCGATGAAAACCGGGCTGGAAACAAGGCGGTTTTGCATTTGTTTGATTCTCGAAAAATGAATTCCACTCTTGTTAAAGTAAGATTCGTCGACTACAGGAGCATTTTTGCGGTTTCGGATCACTTTGAGAACATACATCACGATTACCATTGGCAACAAAAGACATAAGGCTGTGAGCAATCCTGTGATAGCAATCGGATATTTGTCACCGGGTTCCGGAGCAAGAATATCAATCCAGAAGAGTGCCGGATAGGATTCCGTGAACAATGAACTGAAAGAAAGCGCAAATGCTGCTAAGACATATATGTAAACCAGAATTCGCATCAGGCCTCTGAAACAACTTCTCTTCGTTCACCGATCTGCTGTCTCCACATGGCATAGTACAAGCCTTTTTCATCCAGCAACTCGCTGTGTTTTCCGGTTTCGATAATGATACCTTTTTCCAAAACAAAAATGCGGTCCGCATGCATAATGGTCGACAAACGGTGAGCGATCAAAACGGTGATGTGCTCTTTTTGATCTGTGATTTCCCGAATCGTATTTGAAATTGCTTCTTCTGTAATAGAATCCAAAGCGGAAGTTGCTTCGTCGAAAACCATGAGTCGCGGGTGGCGCAGCAAAGCACGAGCGATTGATAAACGCTGTTTTTCACCACCGCTCAATTTCATTCCTCCTTCACCGATAACGGTGTCAACTCCATTTTCGCTGCGTGAAATCAGGTTGGTACAGGAAGCTTTTTCCAAAGCCTGATTAATTTCTTCTTCCGTTGCGTCCGGTTTTACGAAGAGCAAATTCTCTCTGATCGTTCCCGAAAAAAGTTGGGTATCCTGAGTTACAAAACCCAATTGCTGCTGCAATTCTTCTTTATCGATTTCTGAGCTGCTTACTCCGTTGTAGGAAATATCTCCGCTTGGAGCAGTGTATAAGCCGACCAATAATTTCACCAAGGTACTTTTCCCGGAACCGCTCGGACCTACAAACGCAATGGTTTCTCCTTTGTTTACTTCGAAAGAAATGTTACTCAAGGCATCGTAAGAAGCACTTTTGTGACGGAATCCTACGTTATGGAAAGCCAATTTCTCAATCGCATTCAATTTACGCGGGTGAGTCGGTTTTTTCTCAATCGGTGTATTGATGATCTTCTCAAAGTTGTTCAAAGAAGCTTCAGCCTCGCGGTAAGAAATAATCACATTTCCAACTTCCTGCAATGGCCCGAAAATGAAGAACGAATAGAAATTCAATGAAATGATCTGACCCACCGTCAAAACATCTCCGTAGAGTAAATACATCAGGAAGAACATGATGGATTGGCGCATGAGGTTCACAAACGTTCCTTGGATGAAGGAAATACTTCTGATTTGACGCACCTTTTTCAATTCCAATAACAGAATCTTACGCGTTGTGTCGTTCAAACGCTCTGTTTCCTGAGTTGCTAAACCCAAACTTTTCACCAATTCAATATTGCGCAAACTTTCCGTTGTACTTCCTGCCAACTGATTGGTTTCCTTTACAATGGTCGTTTGTACTTTCTTAATGCGTTTGGATAATTTGTTTGTGATGAAACTCAGAAGCAATGCAGAACCCAGATAAACCGGGATCAATCCGGGATGAACGCTTGTAGCGTAAACGATCACAAACACTAATCCCACCATGGAAGTGAACAGGATGTTGACGAAGTTCATGATGAACTTTTCATTGTCCAAACGTACTTTCTGAAGAATATTCAGTGTTTCTCCACTGCGTTTGTCCTCAAATTCATTAAAGGGAATTTGTAACGTGTGTTTCAACCCATCTGTATAAATGTCCGCACCCACTTTTTGGATAACGAGATTTACAGTATAATCCTGGAAGGCCTTTGCAATGCGGCTGATCATAGCTGCTCCGATGGCCAATCCAAGGAAAGAACCCACCCCGATCAAAAACTCTTCCTGAGTGAAGCTTTCTTTTTGAGTGGCAAATTTATCGAGAATTCTTCCGAAGATGTAAGGATCGAATAAGGAGAAAACCATATTGATACTGGCTAGTATCATGGAAAGGATCACAAGTCCTTTGTAACGTTTTAAATAAGATACGAGAATTTTCATGTACTGTAAAATTGATGTTTTTTACCTGATGAATGAATGTTTTGATAAAATCAATGAGTTTGAGTTGTTGTTTCAACGGGAGAGTGTAAAAGTAGTGAAAAGTAATTGTTTACTCAAACGGATTCTCTCACATTTGAGTCAATTGTTCATGCAATTTAAAAAAAGAAAGGCAAGTGAAGAAGTGTTTCTTCTATGTTTGTTTCAAATACAGCCAGATGAACCGTTTGATCCTTTTTATTTGCTTTACTGTTTTGTTACAGAATACAGCTTTTTCAGATTGCATACCAATGAAATTTTGGGTTTGGCCAGAAAGAGATACCTTAAGCAGAAATCCGCTGATTGTTTTCAACTTTTATGAAAGAAGCTTTTCGGGATTTACACGAACGCCTGAATCTTCTCAAATAAGAAAGGATGTAAGTTTCTTCCTGAGGTCGACCGGTGGAAATATTCCGTTGAAACTGGTTCAGCAGAATGTGGGACAGAGTAATGAGAAACAATTGATCTTCAAACCGCTTAGATTACTGAAACCAAATACGGAGTATGAACTCTCATTTTCCTGCGCAGATTCTGCTTCAAGAGAAGAATTCCTGGAAGATATCGGATTTAAAACCAAAACATGGGTTACCAATGAAGCCATCGACAAAAAAGCTCCGGTCTGGATTTCAAAACCTCAGTTTTGGTACAAAAATTATAGGCATTATGGCTGTGGACCGGAAAGCTACTGGCGTTTTTGTATGACGATCAAAGATGAATCTGCAGTATTAGTGCAAACCATTGTGAGGCATCTCGAAAGTGGAAAAGTATCCGAGTATTATCTCCATCCGGATAGTAATTCTGTTTTCGTCGGCTATGGCATGTGCAGAGGTGAGTTTGATATGATTCCGGGCGATCGTTATTCCGTTTCTTTTAATTTGGTGGATGAGTCCGGAAATAGCGGGAATCAATTTTCAGATCCGTTATTTGTTCAGGCTCCATTCGAATCCGAATCCATTTCTGATGAAGAGTTGGAGCAGAAGAAATGCCCTTGTGATTCCGGTCAGACTGCCGGAGAAAAAGATCCTTCAATAAGCCTCGGCTGGATTTTGGGAATAGTCGGAATCATTGTTCTGATAGCTTGTGCAAACGGGTACCGGAATTACAGAAGAGTGTAAGTTCGAAATAATCAGATCTGGGTTTTTTTGCGGAAAACCGAAAACAAAAATCAGTATTTATACGCTTGATTGCTGGGGTGTGATTACCTAAGTTTGAAACACTAAGTACTATTCACTGGCATTGTTTGCGAACAACGGCGACCTGATATTCGGATGTGTTTCCGATGGTCATTGCTTTTCTACAATCAAACTTTTGGAAGTACTCCATATTAACTAACACATTTCTGAAAGTATGAACAAGAAAACAAACAATGGTGCATTGGGAACAAGCGGATCCGGAATTTCTACCGGACCAGTTCCAATCGGTACAATTGTCGCATTTGTCCTGGACAAGTCGTATCTCCCATCCGGGTGGTTGCTTTGCGATGGCGAAACAGTTGATTCCAATAAATACCCGGAAGCAGTAAACAACTATCAGATCACTGTAACTCCTGTTCTCAATGGCCTGGTACTTCTGGGAGCAGGATCGGATTATCCGCTTAAATCAACCGGAGGTGAGGCAGCTGTAACACTTTCCGTGGATCAAATACCACCACACGGACACAACATACAGTTTTACGATTGGGGAACTTCTCAAGGAGGAGGCAGCGGACACGCGTCGCGTTTGAATGCAACCGGATCGATAGCCATTACGGAAAATACCGGAGGTGGGAAATCCCACAATAATATTCAACCGTATTATGCTGTGAACTATATCATTTATGTAGGCCAGCCTGTCTAACCTTTGTAAGATTCACATCCTAAAGTTGATTTCAAATCAACAAGACCCCGTTTTACAATCTTCCCGCTCGGTTTCCAGAGTGACGTGTTGAATGTTCTGATGTTCCAGTAAATGTCTTATTTCGTGCTTCAATTCCGGTTCCTGATCAAAAGTAATCGACGGATCCAGTACCAAATGCGCAGTCATGGCATTTTCCGTGGAACTGAGCGGCCAAATGTGCACGTGGTGAACCTCTTTCACTCCTTCCACTTTCTGAATGAGCGAAACCACTTCTTCCAGGTGAATATTGCTCGGAACTCCGTCCAAAGACAAACGCAGACTTTCCTTCATCAATTTCCAGGTACTGATGAGAATAATTCCGGCAATGATCAGACTGAATAAGCTATCGAGCCAGTATAAGTGCGTGTAGTAAATAACGATTCCACCAACGACCAATCCAGCAGAAACCAAAGCGTCACTCAACAAATGCAGGTAAGCGCTTTTCACATTGATATCCTGTTCTTTGTTTCGCAAAAACAATAAAGCTGTTCCGAAATTGATGATGATTCCGATTCCCGCAATAATGGAAACGGATAAACCCGGAATTTCCTGCGGACTAAAGAAACGGTCGATTGCTCCGTAGACAATGGCCCCGATGGTGACCAAAAGAAGCATGGAATTGAACAACGCTACCAAAACGGTCGTTTTCCGGTAACCGTATGTATATTGATTGGTCGATTTTATTTTCATTAGTTTAAACGCCAACAGCGACAGTGCCAGTGTTCCGACATCCGCCAGATTGTGTCCCGCATCGGATAAAACAGAAAGGGAATCAATTGCAATCCCTACAACCGCTTCAATGACCACAAACAAGAGATTGAGTGTAATTCCCACAACAAAGGCTGTATTGACGGTTTTTAAAACAGTTTCGTGATGATGTGAGTGGTCATGTCCCATACTTCCAGTTTTTAGTTACTCATCAATCTTTTTAATCACTTTACAGGGGTTTCCAACTGCGATAACATTCTCCGGAATGCTTTTATTCACGACACTTCCTGCTCCAATAATGGAATTATCACCGATCGATACTCCGGGCAGAACAATGACGTTTCCTCCGATCCAGACATTGTTCCCCACAGTGATCGGGTGGGCATATTCCAATCCTTCGTTTCGCTGCTTTGCGTCAACCGGATGACCAGCCGTATAGAAACCACAATTCGGAGCTATAAATACATTGTCTCCGAAAGTTACTTTCGCAGCATCGAGAATGATCATGTTGTGATTGCTGTAAAAATTCTCCCCGATTTCGATGTTGTAGCCATAATCGCACATGAATGGCTGTTCGATCAGAAAATCATCTGTTGCAACTCCAATTATCTCGCGGATTTTTTGACTTCTCCCCTTCACATCCGAGCTTTTCAGTAAGTTGTATTCCTGACATAAATCCTTGCATTGGGCGCGTTCATGAATCAATTGTTCATCATAATTTGCATTATACATCAAACCCGCTGCACATTTTTCCTTTTCTGTCATAAATCACTCTTATCTGAAGGATACTTTTTAAAGTTAAAACAAAAAAGGACGCGATGTATCGCGTCCTCTTCTTCATATTTTATTTCTTTTCGAAAGCGTTTAAGCTCTGCCCAATTGTTTCAACAATCTCAAATGATTGAAAATTGCGGCACCGAATGTTTTGTGATAATTGTATTGAATGCCGTATTCCTGAGCAGTCTTTTTTACAATTTTCGAGATCTTCGGGTAATGTACGTGCGAAATATCCGGGAACAAATGGTGCTCAATCTGATAATTCAAACCTCCCACATACCAAGTCAATAATGGATTCCAATTCTCGAAATTCGCAGTTGTCATCATTTGATGTTTTGCCCATGAAATGTCATCATTCTTTTCAGTATAACCATCTTTGGTCATGAATTCTGTTTCCGGCATCACGTGCGCTACCTGGAATACGAATGCCAGGATGATTCCACAAATGAAATGCATCACAAAGAATCCGATCAGAACCTGCCACCAGGTAACATCCATCACCAATAAAGGAATCGCGATGATGTATACGTAGTAAAGCAATTTTGAAAAAATCAACTGAATCAATGCTTTTCTGAAAGTCGTATTCTGCGCTTGCAATAATCCTTCTTTGCTATAACGGCTCAACTGCATGAAATCCTTGTTTGTCATCCAGGATAAGGTCATCAAACCGTAAAAGAACCAGGCATAATATACTTGAAAGCGGTGTACTTTTTTACGCGGCATGTTTGGTGAAAAACGCAGCAATCCGATTGAATCGATGTCTTCATCCATATCATGCACATTCGTAAAACTGTGATGCAATACGTTGTGCTGAATCCGCCAGTTCAAATTAAACCCACCAAGAACTTCCATGGAGAAGCTCATGATTTTATTCAGCCATTTGTATTTTGAGAATGCTCCGTGATTGGCATCATGCATAATCGAAAGTCCGATTCCGGCCATCCCGACACCCATGATCATCGTCATGAAGAACATCAGCCAGTGATTTTCGATTACACCGAAAATCATTAAAAAATATGGAAGCAGGAACATGGAGAACATTAGTGGAACTTTCAATAAAATTCGCCAGTTACCATAACGCTTCAGATTATTCCTTTTGAGATATTCGTCTACTTGCTGGGAGAGTTTCTTTGTAAAGTCGTCACTTCTCGTGAGTCGTATGTATTGCATAGTTTTATAGCACAAATGGTATTTATTTGCACGCACAAAGGTATTGATAGTTTCAATTCAAAATAGCCAAAAAAGGCGAAATGAGAAGATTTAACAGCCAAAAGAAGTTAATGAGTTGAATTTGAATAGATTAACTTTGTTTCAAATTCTCACAGTTAGTTGAATTCCTAATAACTGAAGAAGCCTCTCATTCTCCACTTTACTTTTTGACTAAATAAAACAAACCACCCACGCTCCCGTTGCTATTGTACCATTTTCCATTGATGGCATGCATCTTCGAATCCACAACCGCACGGACAAAATAGTACTCATTTGATGACACATAATTATAACCCACAAAAATGGTGTTATTTGTGGAATAAATCCACGTTCCCTGAGCCAAATCAGCGATTGCCGTATCGGCCAGTTTGGAATTGTATACCGCGGCACTTCCGTTTGATTTGAAGATCATGGAATAACCATGGGTTGGGTTATAAAATGAAGTATCCCCCGAAGCAGAAACGGTTATTCCGCCATAATAACCTTCCCAACTTCCGGTTAAAGACGGCTCCGGTTCAACCTCTACCGTGTTCGTTTTAATGACTTCCTTCTTTTTGCAGGAAGTAAAGGCAAAAAACACCATTGCCAGAAAAATCAATCCTATTTTCATATTCACTGTTTTTTGATTAATTACTGAACTACAAAGCGGGATACTGCCTCCCGATCTGTGCTTTGAAATTTCAGGAGATAAACTCCCGGTACGGAAGGAATTTGGTAAGAGGAATTTCCCTGATTCGTTAATACCACCTTATTTCCCAGCAAATCATAGCAGGTCAGTTCAAATTCTTTTTGATCTGCTTTCAAAATAAACGTTCCGTTATTCGGGTTGGGATATATCTTTAGCTGTGATAACTCCATTTCATCTACTGAAGCTGTTGAGCATTCTCCGTTGACCAAAAACTCGCTTTTTGCCGCAGGGCGGGTGCTAAATCCGTAATCCGGATTGTTTACCAGATCATTCCCGTAAGTTGTCAACGATGCAAAAGTTCCGTTCGTCGACATTTGTCTTTGTGTACATAAGTCGTGATCCCAACTCCAGGCAATCCAGTCGATCTCATTCGCTTCGCAATAGCGCAGTAAGGGTTTGTAATTGAGCGTATGCTGGCACATGGTCTGATCATCCTGCTGGTTAGCAATTTCACCCAAAACAAAGGGAATCCCGGCAGCCAATACGGAGTTCACTTTATTGGCCATTTGCGTGCTGTCGTTATTCGCATATGCATACCAATAGGCGTGTGCGCTAAAAATCAGATTGTGTTTCGGATCCGCGCTGATCAAATTTATTGCCGTATTGGAAGTGATAAATACATCGGAGTTTTGTCCGCAGTCAGGAGCATCAATCATGATGGGATAGTTGAATCCGGTAACATTTCGAAGATTATTGATAATGGTTTGATAGGTGCTGGTGTACGTTGCAAGTGCCGCAGTCTGGTTTCCTGTCCAGTTCACATACAAGGTTTCATTGGCAATGTTGACGATGATGCTTTCTTTGTATTTATTCAGAATGGGAACCACATTGCTGTTGGTCCACCAGGCAGAACCCGAAATCAGTTCATTCGGATCATTTTCACAGGTGAAATCATGCAATTCCAGGATGACAATCAATTTGTTTTGAACGCATTTACTGATAATGCTGTCCAAAGCAACATAATCATAGTAGACATTTGCTCCGGGATTACTTGAATACCAAGGTAAACGAACCGCATTTGCTCCTGTCTGAGCTATTTCGGCAATTCGCTGATCGTTGATGTCGTAACCCCAATTGTATGGTGCATAATTGATTCCTTTCAAATGCAAGGTGTCGCCACAAGGTCCCAAAATATGTTTGCCACTTGTGTGAATGTAATCCGTGCTTTGAGCCGACAGTTTGCAAAGGATGAAAAAACTGATGATCATTAGTAATATCTGTCTCATTTTGTTGATTTTAAACTAAGGCAAACATACAGCCCTTCTACTTGCAAACAATCACCAATTCAGGTGATTTTTGACTCGGTCATTATTCCTTATCTTTGAGTATCGATGAAGTATTACACTCTTATTTGTTTGTTGTTATGGTTTCATTCCGTTTTCGGGCAGGAACGCACTACTTCGTTGCTTTTCGATCATGCCGTTTTTCAAAATTATTCTATGAAAGACGGGCTTACTTCCAATTATTGTTATGACGTTCTTCAGGATAAAAAGGGCACTATCTGGATTGCCACACTCAACGGTTTGAATCGGTTCAACGGCAATCATTGGGAAACTTTTCAGCAACAAACGGAGACCAAACGCAAACAGCTTCCGGCCAACTGGGTAATTGATATTGACGAAGAAAGGGGCAAAGGAATCTGGATCAATACGGACCGCGGGATTGCTTTCTATGATTCTGCAGGAGATTCTATTCAGCGGTTTTCGCAACCAATCAAAGGTTGGGGGAAAATTGCGGTGCTTGGTTCCGATCAGATTCTTGTTTCTTCCTGGACCGGGTTGGAGATTTTTCAAAAGAAGAAAAAGAAGCTGCAATCTCTCTGGAAATTTCCGGAAACGAGCGGCAATTCATTTCCGCTGCTTTATCGTAGTCCGGATGGAAGCATCTGGTCCTGCCCCGAAGATCATCCTTCGTTGATTCGTTGGAATCCGAAAACCCGAAAATTGTCTTATATCCGCCAACTAACACTTCAAGGCAAGAAAATCAGTCCGGTGATTAAAGGTGTTTTCCAACTGAATCCAAAGCAATTGCTCCTTGCAACAAGACAAAACGGATTGCTGGTCTACACCATCGGGTCCGATCGGGCGGAAGCATTCTTTCCAAATCAATTTCCGGATAAAACCCAGTATTCTCAACTCACACGCTATCACATTGGCGGAGAACGTTTTTTGATCATCGGAACTCAGTCCGAAGGGTTGATCGTTTGGAATGAACGGACTCATAAACGTTCTACCGTACGTTACAATCCATCTGATCCGAAAAGTTTGTGTTCCAATCAGATATTAACATTGCATACTGATAACAACAATGGAATCTGGATTGCAACCAGCATGGGAATCAGCTATTTTCATCCCTCGCTTCAGAAAAACAAGAGTTATCATTTTCACAATCGCGAAGCATTCAGAAATGGTATTCTCATTAATGCTGTTTTTCCGCTTAGTGAAAAGTCGTTTCTGATTGGTACTGAAAACAACGGTCTATTTCTTTACGATGCAAACACGGATGAATTGGTTACCATTAAAAGCACGCTTTCTCAAATCAGCTGCATTGCTCAAACCAAAGAGGGAATTCTCATCGGCTCCAAAAACGGTGTTTTTCGCTTTCAGTCCAGAACCCGGACATTAGCATCCAAACCGCTGTTTATCGGCAACACGCTCCGAATTAAACAATTGAACGATTCTGTGGTCGCTTACTGCACTCAAACCGGATTGAAACTATTTGATTCGCGGCAAAAAAGATTCATTTTCCAGGAATCCCTGAAACCCGATGCACCGGAAAAGCTTTTTTGCAAAGACGTTTGCCTGAAAAACGGGAAATTATGGATTCTACGTTTTTTCGATGGCTGGGAAGTCAGAGAATATCCGGGTTTTAAAACGCTGTTCGTTCCGAAACCTTCCAGACTGAAACTTCCGATTGACTACCATTGCATTCAAGCTTCCGATTCATTTGTTTACATTGCTACCAGTGCAGGAATTATCCGGCAACAGCTGAATGATCTCTCTAAAATCAATTATCTGAAAACCGCCAATGGTTTGGTTGGAGACGGAATAGAAAATATCCTTGTTCCGGATAATCACCGCTTGTTTTACACAACCGTAGACGGCTTGTATGTCTATAATCTGAAAAATAAAACCAGCAAACGGCTTTTCTCCTATGAGAATTATGCCCAAAAGTGGTACAATCAGCTGGAATTAACCAGACATGGAGCGCTGCTCTACAACGTTTCGGATTATTTCTGTAGTTACACAGTCAACAATCGTTTCAGAAATCCGAAAACACCTTCTTTGGACATTGAAAAAATCCTGGTAAACAATCGTTCTGTTCACCTGTCGGAAAACAAACTAAACTTATCCAACCACGAAAACACCATTCGAATTTATCTGGCTGGCTGTGTTTATCCCGAATCAAGTAAAAACAAGTGGGTTTATCAATTGAATCAACAGGAACCGAAAGTGTCGGATGGTTTGATCGAATTGCAAAATTTACCTCCTGATGATTACAGCCTCACTTTCTATTCTGTCAACAATGAAGGTATTCGATCCGGATCTTCAAAATCGCTTCTGATCACCATTGCTCCACCTTTTTACAATACCTGGTGGTTTCTGTTGCTGATATTTCTATTTCTTTTCGCGCTTTTCGGGTTGTTTTACGGATACAAACGCTATCAAACGATCCAGCTGCTCCGGATCAGGAATCAGATTTCAAAAGACCTGCACGACGAATTGGGAGCGAATGTGAGTTCCATCCACATCATGGCCAATATGCTTCAAACCAATCCGGATTCACCACAGGCAAAAACGGCTTTGCAAAACATTTCCCGGTATTCCGTTCAGATCAGCGATACGATCAACGATATTATCTGGAACATTAATCCGCAATTTGATTCGGTGGATGAACTGATTAAACGCATGACCCGCTACGCTTCCGAAACGATCGAAGGAGCACAAATCGAATACGATCTGAACCTTCCGAAAAGCTCCACCGACTTTCGTTTGGATAACCGGACAAAATATCATTTGTACCTGATTTTCAAGGAAAGTGTGAATAATGCTGTGAAACATTCCAAAGCTCTGCGCATCGAAATCGATTTTCAATTAAACGGAAGACAATTCGGGTTTTCCGTCCGGGATAACGGAGCGGGATTTGATCCAAAAGCCCAAATTCGCGGAAACGGAATTCAGAATCTGCAATCCCGTGCAAAAGAAATCGGAGCTGCTATTTTTATTTCTTCTGCTCCTGAAAAAGGAACTTACATTGAACTCACTATCCAACTTACATGACGACAATTATCATTTTTGAAGACAAGGCCAATATGCGAGAATCGCTGAAGCTGCTGCTTGAAAGCCAACCCGACTTTCAAATTCCGGATTTGTTTCCAAACTGCATTCGCGCTGCGGAGGAAGTGTTGAGATTGAAGCCGGATGTCGTACTGATGGACATTGATCTGCCTGAAGTCAGTGGAATCGAAGGAGTGAAACGAATTAAAAATGTGAGTCCGGAAACTCGGATCGTTATGCTGACTGTTTTTGAAGACGATGACAAGATTTTTGAATCCATCAAAGCAGGTGCTGATGGCTACATCCTGAAAAAATCAATTCCCTCCGAATTAATTCCTGCGATCCGTAATGCTGCTACCGGCGGCTCTCCCATCAGTCCGGGAATTGCAGGTAAAGTTCTGGATGCTTTCCGGGAAAAGAGTAAACCGAAAACGGTAAATTTTGAACTCAGTAAACGGGAACATGAGGTTTTGGAATTGCTTACCAAAGGGTATTCCTACAAAAAAATCGCTACAAACCTGTTCGTTTCTGTGGATACCATCGGATCGCACATCAAGAATATTTATTCAAAATTACAGGTGAATTCGGCATCTGAGGCGGTTGCAAAAGCATTGAAAAACCGGATTGTAGAACTATAACATTATTTGTTATTCCAGTTCGTCATCGTTAATTGAATTCCCACAGCGGCATAACTTTTCAGGAATCCCGTTGCCACCTGAATGCGTTCGGTCAATGTTTCTCTTTCTTCCGGACTCCATTCACCCAATACATAATCGACCTGCTGACCTTTGTGAAAATCGGCTCCGACACCAAATCTTAAACGGCAGTATTCGGTCGTATTCAAAGTTGCCTGAATGTCTTTTAATCCGTTGTGACCACCGTCAGAACCTTTTCCTTTCATCCGCAATTTTCCGAACGGAAGCGCCAGATCATCCGTAATGACTACCAGGTTTTCCTTCGGAATTTTTTCCTGCTGCAAATAATAATTCACGGCTTTTCCCGAAAGATTCATGTAAGTTGTCGGTTTCACCAGAATGATGGTTCTTCCTTTGAATTTCACTTCTGCCACTTCAGCTGTTTTCTGAAGGGTGAAACTTCCTCCAAGCTCTTTTGCTAAAGCCTCAACTACTTTAAAACCGATATTATGACGGGTTTCTTCGTATTTCGAACCCGGGTTTCCCAAACCGACAAATAGGTATTTCATGTTACAAAGATAAAAAGCAGTTTCAGTTAATTGCGCTGATAGGTGGTAGTCATTACTTTTTTGATTTTTTCCTCTTCAAATGAGATGTTTATCGTTCGACTTGTTTGAATGGATTCCATCCAACCACTGGATAAATACATTTGTAGTTTCTCCGTATTTTCGAAATCAATCTTCATGTCATCTACTTTGAATTCCTTACTGTCTTTGGGAATGAATAGTTCAAAAAAAGTTTTCATGTACTTCTTTAGCTCTGCTTGATTCGGTTTATACTTAATAGAAATCAGTGCAATATCCTTCACCTTGTTTATGGATTGTAATGAGATCTTTCCGGTTCCATTTACAACAATATCCATCAGACAGGGAATTTCAACATCCACATCCATCGGTTTATTCAGAATCAACTCCATCCCATAATTTCCATGAATAGCCATAATGTCTCCAAGATAGAGCACCTCTATGTTTTCAGGCTTGGAAAATTCAACCAGGAGTCCATCCAGTACAGCGATTGATGCTTTTGCCTCTTCCGAACTGCGGTTGATTGTCAATTGCTTTTTAAACTCCTCGCACTTTTTCTGAAAGTCTTTTTGCAATGCATTTGTATTCAGGATTTTTTGGAAAGCACCAAATTCATCTGTCTGATAACGTATCGCAGCGGAGGTTTGAAAGGAATTCATTATTTCCTTCAACTGCGGATCAATTCCTTCAACGGAAGCTTTCAGATATTTCATTTCTAAAATGTAACTATGCTCCGTGCTGTCGACCACGATTAATTCCAAATCATAAGTACTTGATGATTGCTTCGTTGGTTTAGCAATGGTTGATTTATTGGTGACATCTGATGTCGTAACATGATACGCTATCTTGTCACCGATATTCCAGTATCCGATCGTTGTTACTTTCGTAGAGGAAAGCAGGTTTGGCTGTTCCTGTGCAAGCAATTTTGACGACAGCACAAGGATTACCAAAGCAACAAAAAAGGTATTCATTCTTAGATTCATGCAGCAAAATTAGTGAAAAGTCGGTGGATGAAACAAAACGAAAATTAATTGGTTTACATTCACTTTTTTTGAAACGTAGAATCTTGCAAGATCTTTGTTTCACTTAAATGATCGCCTCTTATGGCCTGAATCAAGAAAGGAAGTTTTCGTGTTTTTTTAGCTTGTAGAATGGACTAAAAATGCGTTGATTTTTCTTCTGAAACTCTTGATATGACTGGCCAGTACGCAATATCGCGAATATGCAACCAGAAAGAGAAATTGCGAGGGTTTTTAAGGTCCCACTTTGGGGTCTGTTTAATCAATCTCATATCCAGGCGCAAAGATCCTAAGAGCACAAAGAGATTTATTCTATCTCTCCCGAATAACTATATTTGAAGGAAAAGAATTAAAACTATGCGCATTCTCGGCATCATTCCGGCTCGTTACGGATCTTCCCGCTTTCCGGGAAAACCTTTGATTGATCTGAAAGGAAAAACCATGATTCAACGGGTTGTTGAAGGAGCTTCTAAAGCTGCTCTTTTAACTGATTTGGTTGTGGCAACGGATGATCAGCGAATTGTGGATGAGGTGACGCGTTTTGGCGGAAAGGTCATGATGACGGATTCCAATCACCCGACCGGAACGGACCGCTGTGCAGAAGTGCTTCGGAATCTTTCGGATTCCTATGATGTGGTGATCAATATTCAAGGGGATGAACCTTTGGTGGATGCCAGGCAATTGGATCAGCTGCTGCAGGCATTCTCACATCCGGATGTTCAAATTGCAACGCTGGCCTCCCGAAAAATTGAAATGGAAGATATTCTGAATCCCAACCGGATTAAGCTTGTTGTAGATAAGAACCACAGCGCACTTTACTTTTCACGCAGTCCGATTCCGAATTTCGCAAATGCCAAGGGAGAACCTTTGGAGATTTATCCGTTTCTCAGACACATCGGATTATATGCCTATCGTTCGGAAGTGCTGCTTCAGCTAAGTGCTCTGGAAGAAACGCAATTGGAGAAAATCGAGTCCTTGGAGCAGCTGCGTTGGTTGTACAATGGTTATTCGATTCAGGTGGTGGAAACCGAAATCGAAACTCCGAATGTCGATACTCCGGAAGATGTGGAAAAGGTATTAAGCTTATTGTGATTATAAAAAAAGAGTCGGGGTGAAAAATTTTTCACCCCGACTTGTTTTCAATATTTGTGTTCACTGCGGTTGTCGACCAATGTGACTATTTCTAAACGAGATTTGACAATCCTGTAAACCAAAGACGTTTGTTTGGATAAAACACATTTTCTAAGTCCGATTATTTTAGAATCCGGACATAGTTTCTTATTGTTTCCAATAGCGACGATTAGTCTTTAAATTTCATTTTGCAAATCCAGAACAGAATGTATTCCCCATTCTTCGAAGATGTATTCTAAAATACCGTCTAAGGTATCTAAAGCTTCTGTCGACCAAACAATTTTAGTCTTAGCCATTTTTTAGTTGGGAAACCTTTTCTGAGATTCGTTTCATTGCAGCTTCCTGCGATACGACCCGGTCATTTTTCAGATCATCCAGCCCACGTTCAATAGAAGCTTTGGCCTCTTCTGAAAGCGTAGTATACCAATCTTCTTCCTGATTTGCAGTTGCTTTTGAAAGTAAGGTGTAAACAGCTTCCAATACATAATTATCTGAAACTCCGTCAATTAATTGGTGTAAGCTTACTTTTAAATCTACCGTACTCATAAACTCAAAGATATGAAAAATCGTCTTTGCTTACAACAACAAGTGTTTAATCTATTGATAAAGAAAAAGAGTCGGGGAGTCCCACATATGCAGAATTCACCCCGACTGGTTTTATAAAACAAAAAACGGAAGATCACTCTTCCGTTTTTTCACTATTTTCTTCTGTTGAAGCCGAATTTGTTTGAGCGGTTACCGCTTTCTTTTCCTTCGGGAAATATTTTCGTTGTCTGAGGATAATCATCACTACTCCGATACTGATTGCGGCATCAGCCACGTTCCAGATTGCAGGAAAGATCTGATTGTCTCCGTTTTCATCGTACCACGGAACCCAGGATGGCCAGTCGACATTAAATTGGAACATATCCACGACATTCCCCAATAAAAATCCGGTATGTCTGGTTTCATATTTGCCAACGATTCCGCAATCCGACCAAACTCCCGATCCTTCCAAATGATTGAATCCGATACATGGATCGTAATCAAAGATGAAGTCGTAGAACATGGAATCGATCAGGTTTCCTGTTGCTCCGGCAAATACCAATCCGATTGCAAGCAAAAATTCGGTTCTTGCACCTCTGCGCCATTGTTTTACAAAATAGTAAGCAATCGCACAACTGGCAATGATTCTGAAAATACTCAAGCCCAATTTAGCCCAAATACTTGCTCCGAAAGTTGTGCCGAAAGCCATTCCCTGATTTTCGATATACAACAGACGAAACCAGGAACCGAATACATTTACCGGAGGATCGTAATAATTGAACGTTGTTTTAATCCAGATTTTAGTGATCTGATCAATCAACAAGATGCAGAATACCGCTATTAAAACGATATAGAGTTGTTTCTTCAACTTATTTGTTTTGCATGTTTTTAGCTTCGATACTCAAAGTAGCATGCGGAACCAGTTTCAAACGCTCTTTTTGAATCAATTTACCGGTTACACGGCAAATTCCGTATGTTTTGTTCTCAATACGCATCAATGCATTCTTCAGATTTTCGATGAACTTCTCCTGACGAGCAGCTAATTGAGCAACTTCTTCACGGGACAAAGTTTCCGAACCGTCTTCCATCATATTGAAAGTTCTTCCTGTGTCATCGGTTCCATGATTATTGTTCGACAAAGATGCTTTCAACATATCATAATCATCATATGCTTCTTTCAACTTGTCGTTGATCAATTGACGGAATTCATCCAATTCACTGTCTGAGTATCTTGTTTTCTCCTGTGACATGGTAAAGTAACTTTTGAAATTCGCACAAAAATAATCGAATTTTCAGAGGAGTAACATGAATTTGATGAATGGTAACAATTACTTATTCACAGGAATGCCTCCGGAGAGGGCGTTTTTGTTAGTAAATCACTGAAAAAGAGCAAGAAAAAAGCTGAAAAATGAAAGTGTTAAAGAGATTTAATATTCACTTTCTACTGAAAACCCGTCTGACTTAACATTTTCTTTCATGGTATCGGAAAGTTGTAATTATTCCAGAAACAGACATTTCAGTTCATCAGTATAGCTTTTTGTAAAAACGCACTTTTTCATATTTTACAATCGGGCACATTCAGAAATTGCCAATTCGGCATTTTACGAATCCGTGCAATTTATTTCCTGAAACTGTAACAAATCGATTGTCCGGATTAATTCGTTCTGTGTTTTTCAATCCAATTGGTCAATTCAACAAATTCCTCTACTCCCAAACGTTCGGGTCTCAATTGCAGCATCGGGTTTTCCTCATATGTCTCGGGAAGCAGCGCTTTGATTGAATTCCGAATGGTTTTGCGGCGCTGATTGAAAGACATTTTGACGATTTGCTTGAACAGTTTTTCATCGCAGGGAAGTTTCTCTCTGCTGTTTCTGGTGCAGCGAATAACTCCGGATTTAACCTTCGGTGGCGGGTCGAATACATGTTCGTCTACCGTAAAACAATATTCGATATCGTAATATGCCTGAAGCAAAACGCTCAGAATTCCGTATGTTTTTGTTCCCGGTTTTTCTGCAACACGCTGCGCCACTTCTTTCTGAAACATTCCCATAATCTCAGGAATCGAATCTTTGAAGTCGATGCATTTGAACAAAATCTGGGACGAAATGTTGTAGGGGAAATTTCCAACTACTGCGAATGGTTGCTGTCCCACGATGCTGGTGGGATCCATTTTCAGAAAATCTCCGAAAATGATTCGTTCGCCTAATTGCGGGTAGTGAATTTTCAGGTAATCGATGGATTCGGTATCTACATCCATGACGTAGAGTTCCGTTTCGGAATCCTGTAATAAGTATTCCGTCAGCGCACCCATTCCGGGACCAATTTCAATAGCCGTTTTCACACCTTGATGATGCTTGAACTGCTCTGCAATTTTCTTGCAAACGTTTTTGTCTTTCAGGAAATGTTGTCCTAAATGCTTTTTGGCTCTAACGCTCATGAGTGAAATGTTGGATCACGTTTAGTGTGCTTCTGAATGCGGCAAAATGACCTTCATATCTGCTTTTATGATCGACCTGCAGTGCAGCAGCGTGATTTTTCTGATAATCGTTCAAATGATCCTGACTGTATGCAACATAAGTCATTGCGTATGTACAAGCTCCGTCTTCTTCATTATTCATTTTGGACATGCGGCTTTCCAAAAAGCATCCGGTTTTCATTACTTCCGGAATGTGTATTTCACGCATCCATGTAACCCAATCCTGCTCAATGGCCGGATCAATGCTCACAGTGACGTTATAAATTATGTGTTCCATTGCTGCAAAGGTACTTAAAGAAAACATACGAGAAAAGTGAGAAGGAAAAAGGTAAAAGTTTAAAAGCAGCTTGCCTGCTGTTTTCAATTTTTGAACATGAAAAAAGGCCTCCTCTTTCGAGAAAGCCTTTTCTGTTTTATATCATCTCCGGATTAATTCTTCACCCAACGAACCAATGCGGTTCCTGAAGCGGAAGTCAAGCGGATAAAATAAGTCCCTGAAACCAATGTTTCCGTGTTGAATTCTAATGTGTCTGCAGATTTTTGGGTGGAAGTCAAAGCGATTTCTTTTCCGTCTACTCCTGCGAATGTTACGTTGAATCCGTTCCATCCTGAAGTCAGGCTCAATACTACTGAGCTTGTTCCCGGATTCGGATATACATTCAAGTCAGCCAAAATAGACTCTTCGATTCCCAACACACCGTCTACTCCGTCACAGTTCTCATCAATTCCGTTTCCGGTTTGATCCACTGCACCCGGATGAATTGCTGCAATTGTATCGTTACAATCGTCATCGTTTGTTACATAACCGATTGGCTGAGCGCAATCTGTTAGAGGAGAAAGAGGATTTCCGTATGTATCGCCATCCGCATCTTCGTAATAAGTCACCATTGTGAAGCCTTCATCCGTATCTCCGTCACAGTTGTTATCAACTCCGTCACACACTTCTGTTGCACCCGGATTCATTTCATCGTCATCATCGTCACAGTCGTCATTGTTTGTCACTGATCCTGCAATCGGAGTACAAGAATTCACTGCTGTAGCATCCGCGTCACCAAATCCGTCACCGTCAGCATCTACATAATAAAGTACAATAGATCCGATTTGAGCATCTGTATCATTACAATCGTTGTCATTTGAAACATGGCCTGTCGGACGTGTACAAGAAATCTGAGAAGATCCTGCATCACCAAATCCGTCACCATCCGTATCTGCATACCAAACAGCACCAGGAAACTCTTCTGCATCCGTATCATCACAATCCGTATTGTCAAGAACATATCCGTTAGGAGCAGTACAAGCAGTTTGAGAAACCGCCGGATTTCCATAAGTGTCACCATCCGCATCTGCGTAATAGGTTTGAGTAGGTAATGTATTTGTTGAACCAATAACAGTTACGTTATCATAACGGTAAGTAGTTCCTGACTGACCCATATTCGTAATATAGAATCTGAATTCAACAGTTGAAGTTACGTTATCGAATGCTGAAGTTAAATGCACTGTATCTAACATGTATGTGGACCCGTTTACCGCTAATTGTTTGGTAAACAAATCAGTTGTGTAATTATCCAGGCTTGAACGAACACGAAGTGTTGGTGTTCCTCCTGTTCCGGACAATCTGTGGTTGAACTTGATCAGGTTCAGATCCATTCCATAACAGTTTGCCGGAGTGACAGCAAAATGGTAATATTCTGTCGCGTCAATTGTGGCAGCTGTGTTGAATCCTTTGTAGTTAAGTACTCCTGCAGCATCCACACATTCCAAAGAATCACCTGTTGCGTTGAATGAGCTGAATGAGATGTTCGCCTGAACACTCGTTGCTGTATCAACCGGAAGAGCACATGTGTGGTTTGTAAATTGGTACATTCCCAAAGCTGTTCCTAAAGTATTTAAGTCCGAACCATTGCAATCTTCGTCAATCCCGTTATTCGGAATTTCAGTTGCTCCCGGGTGAACCGCAGGGTTGTTATCGTTACAGTCTGTATTGTTTGTTACAGAACCTCCGATTACTGTACAAGAAGGAACTCCTGTAGCACTTGCAGATCCGTATCCGTCACTATCCGTATCTACGTAATACAAAACAGCAGCACCGATTGCCGGGTTTGTATCATCACAATCCGTATTATTTGTAACGTGGTTGGTAGGTGGGGTACACTCAACAACAGCAGTTGCAGGATCTCCCAATCCATCGCCATCGGTATCCGCATAATAAGTTGTTCCGGTAGTGATTGCCGGATTGGTATCGTCACAATCGTCATTATTCGTTACGTAATTCGTGATCGGAGCACATCCCGGTTGAGAAACATTCGGGTTTCCGAATCCGTCAAGATCCAAATCCTGGTAATAAGTAATCGATCCTGTAATTGTTAAGTTAATGGTGATAAGGCTGTCGCATCCTGCTGCATTCGGGATGGTGTCGTGGTAAGTTCCTGAAGTAGTATATGATTCATGGCCTGAAGGAACGGTATAAGTTCCACATGCAATCGGAGAAATAGTACTTGTCGTATTGTGCTTGATCGTCAGGTTGATTGTTAAAAGACTGTCACATCCTCCTGCATTCGGGATTGTATCGTGATAAACTCCTGAAGTAGTGTGTGTTTCGTGTCCTGAAGGAACGGTGTATGTTTCACATCGTGAAACGTTAATTGTATTGGTTGTGTTACAAGAAACCGCCCCGGTTGGTGTAACAGATGCCCATGTGGAGCCCGCACGGATTTCGTCAATCTCTAAGTTTCCTGTAGTACTTGGTAAGCTACCTCCCTGTCTTAAAAAGAGTGAACCAAAAGTTGTGAAGTTAGTCGTTGTACCGGAATTATTAGACGCTATGGAAGCAGGTTCTGCGGCTCCAGGAACCGGATTTACAAATAAACTAGCAGTGTAAGGAGATGTTGTTGTATTAAATTTTACGACAACCAAAACTGTTGTTCCAACGGGGTAATCTGCCGCACCGTATGTTTGAGTTGGTGTACCTCCGGTATAGTTTTGAATTCCTAATTTAAATGTGTTTGCAACAGATCCTGGTTTAACAAATAATCTGGCCGCAAAAGTTGTTAATGATGATAAATTATTAATTCCGAATCCGGCAAAATAATCACCAGAAGCATTCATACCGGTTGTATTGGTTACTTTCAAGAGCAAGGAGTAGTATCCTGTTCCAGTAATTCCAGTTAATGCTTTATTCACATCCTGATTATTCCCTGCGACAAGCAAAATTCTGTTTCCAACAGATGCCTGAAAACCGGAGAAAGATAAACTGTTTCCATCATCGCTCGCTGTTGGTGATGGAGTTATCTGTCCTGCAGCTCCACCATGGGAAACCCAACCAGTTGCATCAAGCGTAGTAGCATAATTAAATTGATCAACTATTTGACCAAAACTGCAACTAGCCCAAAATAAAATAGGTATTAGTAAAAGTCTTTTCATTTTGAAATTTTTCTCAAATGTATGAAAAGCGGGGTGTATGTTCCTAAAAAAATTCGCGGCAAAAGACTTCTCACGAAACTTTAGTTAAGAATTAATTAACTGATAATGAATGATTTATTAAAAACTAAATCGATTTAAAGGATGCGTGTTATTAAATCATTAAGCTTTCTGCTGTTCCATTAAACGCGCGACATATTTTCCGATGATATCGAATTCAAGATTCACTTTCGAACCTGCTTCGAAGGTATGGAAGTTCGTGTGTTCGTGTGTGTAAGGAATAATGCAAACAGAAAACAAGCCTTTTTCGGAGTCAACTACGGTTAAACTCACTCCATTCACGGTAATTGAACCTTTTGCCACGGTGGGCTGATCAAAATCATAACGGAAAGTGTATTTCCAGCTTCCGTTCAGATCTTCTACCGAAATACAGCTTGCCGTTGTGTCGACATGACCTTGAACAATGTGTCCGTCCAAACGTGCGCCCAGCAGCATACAGCGTTCCAGGTTCACTTTGGTCCCGACTTCCCACTCACCCAGATTCGTTTTGTCGAGCGTTTCCTGAATGGCAGTTACCACATAGGTGTTTCCTTCGATCTTAACTACTGTGAGGCAGCAGCCGTTGTGTGCAACACTCTGATCGATTTTTAATTCGTGTGTGATGGTAGATTCTACCGTAAAATGAACATTGCTTTGATCCTTTTCAATCGCAACGACCTTTCCAAGGGTTTCGATAATACCTGTAAACATGCTATTCTAATGTGTGTTTTGGCGCTGCATTTGATTCAAGCGCGCCCTTAAGGCTATAAAGATAGCACACATTGCCCAAACAGGAACTGCTGCTTTATCGGTATCGAGGAAATTGTTCAGAAATCCGTGGATGAAATAAGTAGACAAAGAGATGATGAATCCCATCAACAGGGTTTTTGTTTCGCGGTCTTCTTCCGGCCAGTCGTTGTAGAGCGTAATTCCTTCGTAAAAGATTGCCGCCACGATTGCGAGCATGCTCAGCATTCCGATCCAGCCCATTTCAGCCAAAGGACCTAAATATTCGCTGTGTGCATTTCCCAGATTTCCGAAATTGGTGGAAATAATCGTCAGGTTTTCCGGCCGCTGAAAACGTGCATATTCGAAGGAATACATTCCCGGACCGAATCCCGTCCATGGTCGTTCCCGGAACATATCAATGGCGCAGTTCCAGCGATTGATCCGTTCCAGATTGGAAGCATCGGTCGTTACGTTCGTAGCACTTTGCAGGCGTTCTCCGAATTCTTCGGTTGTATGTTCATACTTGTTCCGGGCCAGATCCTGCTGAATGGAATCCCAGGAAGCCCAAATGTATAAACCGGCAATTAAGGCGATTCCTGCCAGCCATGAAAATTTCACTTTGAAGCGGATCAGCAACCAAACCACCATTCCGAGGAACACGCTTAGCCAGGCCGCACGTGTATAACTGAAATACAAGCCAAGCAGGGAAATAAACATGAATCCGATCAGGATGAATTGCAGCAAAGGAGTGTGTTTTCGGGAAAAGTAAAAAGAGAAGATCAGCGGAACAACTAAAGCAACCAAAGCTCCGTAAATCGTGTGATCTTTAAAGAAAGGCCACATTACCCAGTGACTTTCCTTTTCTCCGAAACGATAAGAGGCGTGTACCAATAACGTATACGTAATCGCAATGATCATTGTGGAAAGGAAAAGCCACAAAAACCAACGGATTTTCTTCGGTTCATAAAATACGGAGCTTCCGTAGAATAAAATCGGGATAATAAACCACAAACGAGCGATAAGGAATTTCAGGGAAGTTGCCATGTTTTCGCTGGTGATGGAAGTAAACAAGACCCAGGAAAGGTAGAAAACAACTGTCCAGACGATTGCTGAATTTCTCAGATAATTCGGGAAAACCGAATACTTGATATTTTGAATCAAGAGCAACAGCATGGTTCCGAACAACAAAGGCTCGGTGGGAATAAATAACCCGAAACTATCCGTGTATTCTTCAATATTGATCGAAAGCGGAGTTGCGGCGAGAATGAAAAAGAAAGTGTACTCGGTGTAGAAGAGTGCTACGAAAAGAACGATCAGTGCATAGGGAATTAAGGGAATGTATTCGTTATCGAACCAAAACCCGTATCCCAGCAAACCGACAAACGCCAGTCCGAGAGCCAACAGTAAACTATTTTCCCGAATAAAAGCCACCTTAAGCTAACTTGCGAAGTTCCTTAATCTTATCCTGAATCAAGAGTAAGAACACCATGAAAACAAAGGTTCCGAAAGTAGATAAGATCATAATGATCAAACGTTTTGGTTTGTCTTTCTTATCTGCTACTACCGCGCGTTCCACGATAAACTTGTGGTTGAATTGTGTATTTGCATCGGACTCTGCCTGTTCATACGACAAGGCAAAATCTGCCAGTTTCATGATCTTTTCATTTCGCACATATTCCAAACCGTCGAATACCGCTCCAAATTCCAGGTTGATATCAATCCGTCTTTTGAAATCCGCTTTATCTTCCGGGTTTTTCGCTTCTACATAGGCTTGAAACAGGTTTGCACGACCTTCCAACGGAACAACTCCAAGTGCCGCCAATGAATCCAATTGATTCAAAACTGCCTCCTTATCTCTTTCTAATTGCTCTTTCTTCCGTTTGTTAATCTCAAATGCAGGAACCGTACGTTCCATGACCATTTCATTTTTAACCGTATCGATCAGATCCACAATCTTGTTTGCCATATCTGCTGCAAGTTGCGCGTCTTTATCCAATACATCGATCTGGATGGAACCGTAACGGGTGCGGACAAACAAAATGTGACTGTTGTATTCTTTTACTAATTTGTAGTGTTTGTTCGCATCCGAAGCATCGATATTATAATGTTTCATCAAATCGAATTGTTGCACCACTTTGTCTCTTACTTTCGAGGACTGCAAAATCTGAATCAGCTGCTCGGCTTGTTCTTCCTCTCCAAAGTCCATGGATGAAGCTTTGGCATTTCGCTGCTCGGAAAAGGATACCGTACTGGTTGCAGCCGGGAACACGATCGCAGTTGACCGGTACAAAGGTGTCATTAGGAATGCTACAAGGGTTGAAACGATCAAACCTGCTGTGGTCACAATAATCAATATTTTACGCTTAGCCCACAGTGTTACGAACAAATTCATTCGTTGTTCTTGCATTACCTTGCTGCTTTCTTCCATACTTCGTTTCAATTAAGAGTTGCAAATTTATCCGAAATTAAGCAATAGCCAAATTCTATTGTATCAATCGGTCTTTCAGTTTTGATTCGTTCAATTCCGGCTGCCGGATTTTTTGTTCGTTTAGATTAACGCATTTTTTATTTTTATGTTTTGTGAGAAGATAAATTCAAGCTGTTGGAAGCCATTTTTTATTACTACATCTACAATAGAACACGAAGATTGGATTGGTGAGTCGAATTTGAATACCGGGTTTTTCCCGTAATTAGACACATAGGGCAGGAAAAGCACAACTCGCCTCTGTTCTCGATACCTCCTTATCCGAACTGACAGGCTCAAGAGCAATTATCTGATTTATTTTTGCGCAGAGTCTTTTTATTCACTATCACAGTCCCAAAATTCATTATTTTTGTTCCACCAGAAACGCTCATGATAACTTACAATCCAAAGAGTTGGATCAGTCTGATTTTCCACTTCACGAAAAGTGATACGCTTTCCATTTTATGGAAGGAGCTTGTATTTATCTTTTTGTTTACACTCGCTATTGTCTTTGTAGAACAAACCTATTTTCCGAAAGCTTTCTTTCTTGAAAAGCTGTTTTCGGTTTATTCGATCATGGGTTTTGTTATTTCCCTTCTATTAGTATTCAGAACAAATACGGCGTACGACAGATGGTGGGAAGGCCGCAGAAAATGGGGCGAATTGGTGAATGACTCCCGCAATTTGGCGGTGAAGCTTACTGCGTTGGATTTATCTCTGGAAGACAATCATTTTTTTGGACGACACATCGGAAACTTTGCGCTTTGCATCAAGGAACATTTACGTGACGGAACGAAGTTCGAGTTGTTGAACCTGACTCCTGAAGAGGTCACTTTTTTGAAAAGCCTGGATCATATTCCTTCCGGAATTGTGGAATTGATGTACAGACGATTGAATGAATTGAGAAAGGCAGGCGTTCTTTCGGAAGAGGATGTATTGCGTCTGGATAGAAATCTCAATGGTTTTTTGGATTGTGTGGGAGCTTGCGAACGCATCAAAAACACTCCGATTCCTTATTCCTATTCGATGTTCTTCAAAAAGTTCATCTTCAGTTATGTGATCACGCTGCCTTTTGCTTTCGTGGTGAGTTTCGGGTATTTCGCAACGATTATTTCTACGTTTATTTTCTACGTTTTTGTCAGTATCGAAATTCTGGCGGAAGAGATCGAGGATCCTTTTGGAGCAGATGACAATGATTTACCAACGGATGAAATGGCACAGCGTATTCAGGGAATTGTGCACACGATTTTGGATAAGCCGTAGATCATATCTCTTAAATAAGATTGATTTCGGTTATGAAGACAGTACTCATTTACATTTTATGTTTTTTACCTCTTGTTGTTTACAACATAATTGTTTGGTCCGCCAAAGAACCGAATTCAGGGATTGATCAAATGCAATTGATTATTTCAGGTGGTCTTGGATTACTTGGTTATTTGCTCTCTCGAAGATTTAGCTAAATTAATGCTGAAATAATATAAGCCAATCCGGAATCCTTTCTCAGATTCAGCTGTTCGATTTGTCGGAAAAATGCATCTATCAGGAGCAAAAATCCGGACAACCGCAGCTTCCGCTTGAGATTGCAGGTGGAATTTACATGGCAGTCATTTGAATGAGAAGAGATTGATACGATTTGAAAATTGAATCCGGGCATTTTGAGGATGAACCCACTGATAGCGCACTTCTAAACGTTTTTAACGGTTATGCAACGGATAAATAAGAATAAATGTTCAGGAAGTAAAACTTACCCGAATTGAGAATCATCATCTAAACTTTTGAAGCAACTTAAATTTTAATTTGACTTCGCGGGCAACCAAATACTGAAACTCTTCGTTTCGAGGATACAAAATTACTTACTATGAAGAAAAATGAAAAAGGACTGCGAGTCCGATTTAAAAAGAAAGCCATTCAGGTGCGATTAAATTTCGATATCCGTTTCAAAACCATTCGAAACTTTTTCAAACTCACTTTACTCTCATTAGCCCTTAGCGGAAGCGAAAGTAAATACACCTTTCAACTAGCAACGAGATCCCACAAAGAGGATCTCGTTCCTTTTTTATCCTAATGTAGAAGATTTCTTTGTGAGTATTTGAAACCTGAATTTCGATCACTGATGCTTTTTACAAATGAAGAATAACCCTTCATTTTTTACAAAAACATTCTTCCGAAACCCTTGATATGACTGGCTAGTACGCAATATCGCGAATATGTGACCAGAAAGAGAAAATGTGAAGATTTTGATGATCAAGCCCATCCCTTAACCCCAAAAGAAAATAAGCTTGTTTTTTCAACTCGCCGAATACAACAAAACCAAGAATTACCCACTCATTTCCCTCACTCAAAACTGAAAAAAAAAGCATTATCTTTGCGCCATGAAGCACATACGCAATTTTTGTATTATCGCACACATCGACCATGGTAAGAGTACTTTGGCCGATCGTTTGTTGCAAACTACCGGAACTATTTCTGATCGTGAAATGCAAGCGCAGGCACTCGATGATATGGATCTTGAGCGCGAACGTGGTATTACTATTAAATCGCATGCCATTCAAATGAACTATAAATTTGAAGGACAGGAATATGTGCTGAATCTGATTGATACTCCCGGACACGTGGATTTTTCCTACGAAGTTTCGCGTTCCATTGCAGCGTGCGAAGGAGCTTTGCTTATCGTAGATGCATCTCAGGGAATTGAAGCGCAGACGATCTCGAATCTCTACCTGGCTTTAGAACACGATTTGGAGATTATTCCGATTCTGAATAAAATGGACCTTCCGGGTGCAATGCCTGAGGAAGTAACGGACCAGATTGTAGAATTGATCGGTTGTGATCCGAATGACGTGATTCCGGCTTCAGGAAAAACGGGATTGGGAGTTGATGATATTTTAAGAGCCATTATCGAACGCATTCCGGCTCCGAAAGGTGATGAGGAAGGTCAATTACAAGCCATGATTTTTGATTCGGTTTTTAACCCGTTTAGAGGAATTATCGCTTATTACCGCGTTAAAAATGGTGTTATTAAGAAAGGCGATAAAGTTCGTTTCTTAAACACAGGAAAAGATTACAATGCAGACGAAGTAGGGATTCTGAAAATGGATTTAAGTCCAAAGAAAGAAGTTCGTGCAGGTGATGTTGGATATATTATTTCGGGAATTAAGACTGCCAAAGAAGTAAAGGTTGGAGATACGATCACTCTTACTGCAGATCCTTGTGAAGTTCCTATCAAAGGGTTTGAAGACGTAAAACCAATGGTATTTGCCGGTATTTATCCGGTAGAGACTGATGAGTACGAAGAATTGCGTTATTCCATGGAGAAACTGCAGTTGAACGATTCATCGCTGGTATTTGAGCCGGAATCTTCCGCTGCACTTGGATTTGGTTTCCGTTGTGGATTCCTTGGAATGCTGCACATGGAAATTATCCAGGAGCGTTTGGAACGTGAGTTCAATATGACCGTTATTACGACGGTACCGAACGTATCTTACTATTGTTATACGACCAAAGAACCAACCAAGCAGTTTATTGTAAACAATCCGTCCGAATTGCCGGATCCGTCAACAATTGACCGCATTGAGGAACCGTATATCAAGGCGCAGGTTATTACGAAATCGGAATACATCGGTCAGATTATGACTTTGTGTATCGAAAAGCGCGGTGAGTTGAGAAATCAGGTTTATTTGACACAAGACCGTGTGGAATTGACTTTTGAAATGCCTTTGGCAGAAATCGTATTTGACTTTTACGACCGTTTGAAATCCGTTTCCCGCGGTTATGCTTCATTTGATTACCATCCGATCGGATACAAAGAATCCGATTTGATCCGCATGGACATGTTATTGAACGGTGAACAGCTGGATGCACTTTCTGCTTTGGTTCACAGAAGCAATGCATATGATCTTGGAAAGAAGATTTGTGTGAAATTGAAAGAATTAATCCCGCGTCAGCAATTCGAGATTCCGATTCAGGCTGCGATCGGGGCAAAGATCATTGCGCGTGAAACCATTAAGGCTTTGCGTAAAGACGTAACTGCAAAATGTTACGGTGGTGATATTTCCCGTAAACGTAAGCTATTGGAAAAACAAAAAGAAGGAAAGAAACGCATGCGCCAGGTTGGAAAAGTAGAAATTCCACAGGAAGCATTTATGGCGGTTTTGAAATTGAACGATTAAGTTATTTGTTGATATAAAAAGGTCGGGGCAAAAAATTTTTCACCCCGACCTTTTTCATTTAATCACGGTTTCAGTTTGAATGCTGTCAAGCCATAATCACAACCAATTACAAAAATTTGATTTTGCGTGTTGGTGCAAAGTCTTCCCGGATAATGAACAACGTTTCCGGTATACAATGGATTCGTAGAATGTGGAGCAATGTAAGCAGATGTATAAGCTCCCGTCGAACTGATGAAACCAACTTGTGCATCGTGCGGATCACCGCTGCCCACTTTGTGCGATCCAGATACCGCAATCTGAGTTCCAATGATTTCACAACCACTGAAAACAGTCATGTTTGTCGGATCTGAAATATTGCTCGCATATCCCGTTCCAGGAAGTGTTGTTTGATTTTTAAACGTGTTGTCTATTGCCAGGTTGAATACAAGTCCGGCGGTTGTACTTCCTTTATACTTGATAAAGATTCCGCTTCCTGCAATGCTCACCGCATTGGTTTTTCCAACACAAACAATATCGTACTTCAAAGTGTTGCTGTTGTACGGAAAACAAAGATCCAGAAACTCTCCCGGGCCCTCGGTAGAAAGCTGCATGGCATTTTCACATCTTAAAACCATCGACGAACCTCCATGTCCACCGGGTACGTAATCAACTCCCCAAATGGCAGGAGAAACGACATTGGAAGTATTATCCTTGCATGATCCGGTGATAAAATAGCGATTGGCAAGACCCGGATACGATTTAATGCGTGTTGATTTATACGTTTTTCCGGCAGAAGACAAAGTGAAAGAAATACCTGTTACTCCTGAAGTAGTGATTTCACTTACACGGATTTCATTGGAGATATTTCGTACCGACAACAAATTGAATGCATCCTTGAGCACAATGTCCATTACATTGGATCCGGTTTCCATCAGTAAGATTCCTGTTCCGTTGAAACCTGTTTCCAACTGCAGGGTGCTTAATTTAAAACACAAAATGATGCCTTTATCAGTTGCTGATGTCCTTCCCGTAACATACAATCGGTCTGTTGCTGAATTAGGAGTCATGGCATATACATGAATATCGTCCGAATTCACGGTTCCGGTTGTCAGAAGACCATAATTCAGTTTGATCATTATGTTATTTGTTCCGGTAGTTGCATTTTTTTTGTTCAGGATATATCCTCCATAAATGAATTGATCATCAACTGTTTTCCCGGCAACGTAAACAAAGCTTCCGGAATGGACAATGGACTTGGGGGCTTGCATGAACCCGGCTCCGGCGGGATTGGTTAAATTGGAGTTGGAATGTCCGGTTCTTCCTGCAAAGTCGTTCGCAAACGCGGGATCAGGAACATATTGTGCCGATAAACGGTTTCCCAGCAGAAGAGTTGCTGCGATAAATAAGTGATTAACTAGTTTCATAAAATAGAATGTTTTGATTGGCCTAAATCTAATTTCTTTTGAAAAACGAAATCTCCCTGTTTCTGTCAAAAGAAATCCCACTCTTGAGATCCTAAATCGATTTACCAATACTGATTCAAAGGAAGTTACTGAAACAAAAAAGTCGGGGCGAAAAATTTTTCGCCCCGACTTTTTGCAGTTATTTTAATTCTTTTTTTAGGCGCAGCCTTTCCAGGCAAACAAACCAACGGCTATCCAGACCAAACCTTTGATCAGAAAAAACAGGAATCCCGCCAATCCAAAACGTTTCAGCCACTTTTTGCGCTTACTTGCTTTGTCTTCCGGTAACTGAGCCGATGTTTGCTTTTCTTCTTCCATATATGAAAAAACGCCCCGACATTCCGATAAGATCAGAGGCCGGGGCGTATTTATTTTATGCGTGTCTATTAGTCTTCATCCTCTTCGTCTTCTCCTCCTTCTTCAGGAGCATCGTCATACGAATCATCATCATCGTCGTCTTCGGATACATCATCGTCTTCTCCTTTAGCATCAACGGAGTCGAAATCATCTTCGAAATCATCATCATCGTCATCAACAGAAGGTGATTTCACGGTTACTTTAGGAAGTTTAACCAGGTAAATAATTTCATCTGTTTCCCATAACAGGGAATCAAATACTTCTCCGGTAATCGGATTCGTCATTTTTGTAGTATTCCCGGAAAACCCTTCCGGAAAAGCAATTAGTAGTTGTTTCTTCTGATCGATATTCAGCTTATCATAGCTAATAATTGTCCTCTTTTTCGACATGCTTCTATATTTCTAATTTGATGATACGATTAATTGGAATTAGAACGTGTTGTTTCAAAACGATTGCAACATCAGTCACAGCCCAAATTGTTGTATGCACAACCTTCTCCCCATTATCGTCTGCAAAGTAAATCTTTACTTTATAATGTTCCAAATTTCCAAGAGAAATTGCACGATTCACATCTGCTTTTCTTACGGCGATCAAATCTGCATCTTCCAGAACTTCTTCCTTCGAAAAATGCATTCCTGAGACGTCCTCTTTTTCAACCTGAACAAAATTTGTTGTGTCCATTTCCATTTTTGAGCAAAAATAAATGATTTGATGAATTGGAAAAGGAGTTTTCGACTAAACATAGAAAAAAACATTTAAACGACGAAATGTTTAATACTTTTCAAACAAAAAGACCCATGAATTCATGAGTCTCTCAATTAGTTTAGTAGTGTTTTAGTTTGCTATGTCGCGTGTGAACAATCAACAATAATGAAAATCAGGTTGTTTCTAAGTTTTTTAATTGGTCAAGTCTTTGACGGAGATAGAACTGTATACTCTTCAATAAAACTAGAAAATGAAAAAACTGCCTCTCCATTGCAGTGTTTTCCGTTTTAACTTAAACCTAACATAGAAAACAACCTGATTCCATTCTCCTTATTTCCTCTCCTAAGATAGTCATGTCTTGCAATCCTAAACCGTTCAATGAATAAATACCCCATTTGGATGAATATTTAGCAGAAATAGTTTAACGGACTTACAAACTTTCCAGTATTTGGAAGAATATATCTCGTTTTGCGGGCGATAACGGAACCTCTGAGCCGTCTTTCATAACCACCGCTCCACCGTTTCCTTTGTCGTATCGATCCACAAAATTCAAGTTGATTAAATGGGATTGCTGAACACGTAAAAAATTGTGACCTGTTAACAAAGTCTCATAATCCTTCAGAGTTCTCGAAACAAGAATCTTCTTTCCTTCGGTTAAGAAAAAGGAGGTATAATTGCGGTCGGCTTCACAACGAATGATGTGATCCAGATCTACCACATGAACACTTTCCTGTGTTTTCAAAACCAATCTTCTTTTCTGATTCGGTTGAATATTATTCTGCAAGGCCTCAAATTGTGGTTCCTGTTTGGTCTCGTTTTCTTTCAAAGATACCAAAGCGCGTTCCACAGCTCCTCTCAGTTCTTCCGGATCAACTGGCTTCAGAATGTAGTCCAGGGCAGAAAACTTAATCGCCTTTATCGCGAATTCTTCATGTGCCGTAATGAAAATGACCTCAAAATCTTTTTCAGGAATGGATTTCAATAAATCGAATCCGGTACCGTCCGGCATTTGAATGTCTAAGAAAACTAAATCGGGTTTGATTTCTTTGATAGCGGCTAGTCCTGACTGCACATTTTCACCAACAGGAAAGGTCTGAATGTCCAAATCGAATGATTCGATCATTTTAGCAATTAACTCCCGTGTTCTTTGCTCATCGTCAATGATTAATACTTTTTTCATGTAAGCTGACGTATTTTATTGGAAAGATAGAAATTTAATGGTAATTGAGAATTGAAAAGTGAAAATGTAAAAGTGTTTGAATTCGGAACCATGCATTTATAACGAAACCAATCCCTCCGTTCGGTAAGGCAAATAAATATTGACTAGCGTTCCGGTTTCCTTTTGTGCGTCAAAATCCTCGATTTCCATCCGGCCCAGAATCTTGTATTTGTAACTCAGATTATTGATCCGGTCCTGAGTAATTTTCATAGCCATACTTTTATGTTCGGCACTTTTCTTATTGTTTTTTGAGCCTTTTCTGCCCACTCCGTTGTCTTCGATCATCACATGAAGCATTTCCTCGTCCTTGGTGAAACGCACATGTATAAATCCTCCTTCGACCGTATGCAATTGTCCGTGTTCAATAGCATTTTCGATAAATGGCTGCGTAATCATCGGAGGAATAACCGCTTCTTCCCGCAGCAATTGTTCATTGACTGAAACTTCATATTCGAAACGGTCTCCGAAACGCAGTTTCTGTGTTTCCAGGTATTTTTTTAAGATGTCGATCTCCGTTCCCAGCGGAATAAACTCTTTGGAGGAATTTTCCAGGATCAGGCGCATCAGTTTCGAAAAGTTCACCAAAAACTTGGTTGAATTCTTCGTGTCATTCTCATAAATATAACTCTGAATCACCGACATGGCGTTGAAGACGAAATGCGGATTCATCTGAGAACGCAATAAGGTTTGGTTCATTTCCGCTTCGCGCTGCAATTGTTTGATGTTTCGCTGTTTCCAACGGTTGTAAATGATAAAGGCTCCGAGTGCCAGCAAAACAATAAATCCGAGAATAATATAGGTTTGAAAAATGTTTCGCAGTTCCGTATTCTCTTTTTGTTTCCGCTGCAATTCGATCGAATCTGCCTGAATCGCGATCAAACGTTCCCGCTGTTCCGAACGATATAATTCGGATAATTCGGCAATTTTAGCGCTCACTTCCACAATGCGGGCACTATCCGAATAATCGGAATACATGTTCAGATATTTGTAGGCCAAATCCATGTTTCCGGTCTTCCTGTAAACATCGGCAACTTCTTTGTAGGAAGGGTAAATTCCGCCGATGTAGCCGTATTGCGAACGGATATCTATCGACCGGTTCAGATAGTTCAAAGCGTTCTTGTATTTTCCCTGCTCGGCAAAAACGGTTCCCACCAAATGGTAAACCGCCGCAATCTCGGATCTGTTTGCCGCAGATTCGAAGTAAACAAGCGCCATGTTGTAGTAGCGCAATGCTTCATTGTATTTCTTTTGCTCGTTGAACACATTTCCCAGATACTTGTGAGCCATTCCCAAACCGTCCTGATCGTTGTAAGCCTGAAGTGTGCGAATGGCACTTTTCAGTTCTGCGATTGCTTCTTCGTATTCCTTTTTGGCCAATCTCACCAAACCGATATCGGTATCTGCAAGTCCGACCAACCGTTTGTCGCGGATTCTCAGTGCGGTTTCTCTCGACTGGTTAAAGAAGTTGTTCGCATTGTCGTAATTGAAGATCTGGAATTGAGATTCTCCGATCTGGCGCTGATAATGTGCAACCTGTGGAAAATCATTCGCTTCCTTGGCAAGCTGCAGTGCGATGAAGTTTTTAGAAACAGAAAGTTCTACCTGTCCGAAAAAATTATAGATCACAGACTGCATATTCACACATTTCGCCATCAGCGATTTGTCGGAAGAACGGCGCGCATACTGAATGGAGGTCTCAGCAAAATCCAGTGAAGCATCCCGTTTGTTCTGCTCCATATTCAATTTAGCCAGCAAGCGGTTTGTTTCCGCAATCAGCGCATAACTGCGAACCCGTTTCGAAAAGCGCAACGCTTCCGTCAGGTAAATATCAGCCTGCTCGTATTCACGATAAGCAATGTGATATTCTGCCAGTAAGTGGAAAATGTGTACCTGATTCAGTTTGGAATCCGTGCGCGACAAATAAGGCTGCAACTGCAGAATCTTGGCGTAATAAGCCGTCTTATTTCCCTGAAGAGCTTCGATCCGCAAGTCAAAAATAAGTGCCTGCAATTTCGCAGAGTCCGACTCTGTTCTACTCGCATCAATGATCGCATAACGAATAGAATCCGCTTTTTGAACATCGTTGAATTGATAGAATTTGCCAAGCGCAACCTGCCGCCAGAATTTTTTGGTATTATCTTTTTCGGTTAAATATGCCTTCCGGTAACTTGCCTCATCTCCATTCGCTGCAAAGACTTTAGTAGAAAAATCAAAGCAGACAGAAAGAATCAACAGGGAGAGCAGCGTTCGAAACATGGACTAAAAATAGGTTTTTTCAGAAATGTTTTGTCTCATCTGCCGAAAAAGCTCTAAAATATTACCTGAATTCTAATAAAGCGGTGTGTCTGAAAAAAGCACTAAACCGGATCCGAAAAGGCAGGACTAACCTCCATAGGCTTCACAACCGTGTCTTCTCGGTTTTGATTTTTTTCGTTTTTTGGGTTTGAAATCTTTTTTCTTCATGGTTGAAGAAGCTTTCATTTCCAAAACGCCTTGTTTGGTTGTCAGAACTTGTTCAGCTGCATTTGCCGAACCCACCACTCCGAACACGGAGCTGATTGCAAAAAGAGCAAAGAAAATACGGAGAGTCATAAAAATCATTTTTATCATAATGAAAGGTAAATGAATTGGTTACACAAAACAACGCATACTTATTGAAGGAGTAAGACAAAGTGATCTTCTGCGGAAATAAGATATTCGCCGGAGGCAATTGACGTATGCGACGCTTTTTACCTTTTCAATTTTCAATTTTGAATTTGCGCGTTTTGAATTATCCTATCTTTGCCACACTTTTTTAAGAGACGCGAAAGCATGGAATATAATTTTAGTGATATCGAGAAAAAATGGCGCCGTTTCTGGGCAGACCATAAAACTTTCAAAGCGGAAGACAACAGCAGTAAACCAAAATACTACGTATTGGATATGTTCCCATATCCTTCCGGAGCCGGATTACACGTTGGTCACCCGCTCGGTTACATCGCTTCTGATATTTATGCGCGTTACAAAAGATTAAGAGGCTACAATGTGTTGCATCCGATGGGTTACGATTCATTCGGACTTCCCGCGGAGCAATACGCGATTCAAACCGGTCAGCATCCGGCTCTTACAACTGAACAAAACATTGCGCGTTACCGCGATCAATTGGATAAAATCGGCTTTTCGTTCGACTGGGACAGAGAAGTGCGTACTTCATCTCCGGAATACTATAAATGGACACAGTGGATTTTCAAACAGATTTTCGATTCGTGGTATAATGTAAAAACCGATAAAGCAGAAGACATTTCGATCTTGATTGCTGCTTTCGAAAACAATGGAAATGCAGGAATAGAGGCTGTAACAGAGTTTGCGGAAACATTTACTGCTTCTGATTGGAAAGCAAAATCGGAAAAAGAACAATCGGATATCCTGATGGGATACCGTTTGGCTTACCTGGCTGATTCCTGGGTAAACTGGTGTCCGGCTTTGGGAACTGTTCTGGCAAACGACGAAGTCATTAACGGACTTTCTGAGCGCGGCGGACATCCGGTGGAACAAAAACTGATGCGTCAGTGGTCGATGCGAATCAAAGCGTATGCGGAACGTTTAATTACCGGTTTGGATACGGTCGATTGGACAGATGCGATTAAAGATATGCAGCGCAACTGGATCGGAAAATCTGTTGGAGCTTCAGTAAGCTTCCCTCTTTGGAGTGGGAATGAGGATACTCAGTCTGACATGACAATTGAAGTCTTCACCACTCGTCCCGATACCATTTTCGGAGTTTCTTTCATGGTTTTGGCACCGGAGCACCCGTTGGTGGACGAAATCACGACCGCAGAATACAAAGACGCGATCGAAGGATATAAAACAGCTGCTTCATTGAAATCGGAGCGCGACAGACAAGCCGATGTGAAAAACATTACGGGTCAGTTTACCGGAGGATATGCGGTTCATCCGTTCTCGGGAGAAAAAATCCCGGTTTGGATCGGCGATTACGTTCTGGCTTCTTACGGAACCGGAGCTGTGATGGCAGTTCCTTGCGGAGATCAGCGCGATTGGGATTTTGCAACTCATTTCAATATTCCGATTAAGAACATTTTCGAGAATGTAGACATTTCCGAAGCTGCTTACGCTGAAAAAGAAGGGACGATTGCCAATTCGGATTTCCTGAGCGGCTTACCGATCAAAAAAGCGATGGCTGCTGCAATTGCAAAAATTGAAGAACAAGGGCTTGGAAAAGGAAAAACCAACTACCGCCTGAGAGATGCTATTTTCTCCCGTCAGCGCTATTGGGGTGAACCTTTCCCGGTTTATTATAAAAACGACATTCCTTATTTGGTAGACGATGCACATTTGCCGATTGAACTGCCGGAAGTAGACAAATATTTGCCAACTGAAGACGGTGAACCACCATTGGCGCGTGCAGAAAAAAGTGCGTGGAAATATTCTGAGGGCGACCGCATGGAATACAACACGATGCCGGGTTGGGCAGGAAGTTCTTTCTACTACCTGCGCTACATGGATCCGCACAACGAAAAAGAATTCGTTTCGAAAGAAAAAGCAGATTACTGGAATCAGGTGGATTTGTACATCGGAGGTTCGGAACACGCAACGGGTCACTTGTTGTATTCCCGTTTCTGGTGCAAATTCCTGTACGACCGCGGATACATTTCCTTTGACGAACCGTTTAAGAAAATGATTAACCAAGGGATGATTTTGGGGACTAGTGCATTTGTTTATGGTACATGGATTCAGTTTTCTGGGTATAATGCAATTGGTGATTCAAGTAATAAAATAGCTATTAACCAACCAAGACCATTTTTTCTAGCCATAAGTAAGGATTCTTATGATAAAATCATAAGGGATAATGATTTCACAGATATTAAAGCATGGATTCTAAAAAAATATCCTAATTCTACTTTCAGAGGGGATATTCTAAAAGGAATTTCAAATTCCAGTGTCTTTGATATATCACTTTCCAGATTACATGTAGATATTTCTTTGGTGGATAATAACAAATTAGACATTGTAGGATTCCGAGCATGGAGAGAAGATTACCAAACAGCTCAATTCCTTGATGGAGAAGATTTATACATCTGCGGTTCTGAAGTCGAAAAAATGTCCAAATCAAAGTTCAACGTGCAAACACCGGATGAATTAGTAGATAAATTCGGAGCAGACACTTTGCGTATGTACGAAATGTTCTTAGGTCCTTTGGAGCAAACCAAGCCCTGGGATACGAAAGGAATCAACGGAGTGCATAACTTCCTGCGTAAATTGTGGCGTTTGTTTTATCATGAAGGTCAGCTGATCGTAACGAACGAGCCGGCAAGCAAAGAAGCTTTGAAAACGTTGCATAAAACCATCAAAAAGGTGGAAGACGATTTGGAGCGTTTCTCATTCAACACGAACGTTTCGAACCTGATGATCTGTGTGAACGAATTAACGGAGCAGAAATGTCATTCGAAAGAAGTTCTGGAGCAGGTGGTGATCCTATTGGCTCCATATGCTCCGCACGCAGCTGAAGAGTTGTGGGAAGCTATCGGTCACGAGGCCGGAACAGTTTCCACGGCGCAATTCCCGAAATTCAATCCGGAAATGCTGGTAGAGGCAAACACGATTTATCCCGTGTCTTTCAATGGAAAAATGCGATTTAACGCTGAGTTGCCGACCACTTTCTCCGCAAAAGAAGTAGAAGAAGCTGTTTTGGCGATGCCGGAAGCTCAGAAATGGCTTGAAGGAAAAGCTCCGAAAAAGGTCATCGTGGTTCCCGGGAAGATTGTGAACATCGTAGTATAATCGTTTTATAGTTAGAAAAAATAAAGTTGGGACGCGATTCATTGCGTCCCTTTTTCTTTTCCTCTCCCTCCAAAGAGGTAAATTTTAATCCTCTTTCAAAAAAAGAATTTTATCATCTGCAGATTAAATTTTCGTAGCAAGTTTTACTCTTTAAAGTGAAATCTTAGCTTTCCCCCTTTGGAGGGGGATTAAGGGGGAGGAAACTTAAGAACCGGTTTTAAAACGATTTATTTCATACATTGGGATTGAAAAACAAATCCCTTATGAAAAACAAAATCCTGCCTGGTATTTTAATGATCCTTTTCATCCTGGATCTGATTTTAATTACTCAGGAAGATTTCCTTTTCCTTCGTTTTTTCACCAAACCACTTCTCGTTCCTCTGATTACTGCCATATATCTTTCGGGAATTGCCAAAAAAACGGCGATAAACTCCTGGTTTTTATCCGGGTTGATTTTCAGTTTCCTTGGAGACACTTTTCTGCTTTTTAAATGGGGATTTTTGCCCGGATTGGGGTCTTTTCTGCTGGCACATGTGTTCTACATTCTGAGTTTTGTCAAACTCCGGAAAGCGAAAATGCTTGTTTCGATTCCTTTCATTTTGCTCTACCTGTTTTTCCTGATTTACTTCCTGCATCCTTATCTGAAGGAAATGGAAATCCCGGTGATCGTTTATGGAACAACCATTTCAATAATGGCTTATTTCAGTCTCCGTTCGAGAAACAAATGGCTGATTGCAGGGGCCTTTCTGTTTGTGATTTCAGATTCTCTGTTGTCGTTCAATATGTTCGTCAACTACACGGCAGTGATGGAACAATGCGTTATGGCAACGTACGTTTTCGCGCAGCTTTCCTTAGTCCGTGGAATGATTTCCAATGAATGAATATGATACAGCATTTCACCTTTTTAGACGCTTAGATGAAAGAACAAATCTCGGCCTTCTTTAACGATCATGGCTTGTTCAGCCCGATGGATTTTACCGATCCGGTGACTTATTTTATCCCGGGTTTTATCCTGTTGATTACGGGCGAAATATTTCTGTACCAGGTTCCCCGGAAACTGTTTACCAAAAAACTCATCAAAGATGATGTGTCGAGTATTGGCTTGGGAATCGGAGCTGTACTTCTGGATTTCGGGATGAAGGCAATCACGCTTTCATTTTACTTTTGGATCTACAATCATTTCCGCCTGACCGATTATTTCGGAATAGCGGATTTCAACGATTTCTTTACCTGGAAATGGCATGTGGACCATTGGTGGTTGTGGCTTCTGGTTTTGATCGTGCAGGATTTCGGGTTTTACTGGCATCATCGTTTGAGTCATAAAATCCGTTTATTCTGGACAGGACACGTCAACCATCATTCGGCTACTCATTTAAATCTTGCGATTGCATTGCGGCAGGGATGGTTTGAAATTGCTTACCGCGATATCTGGTACATTCCTTTTATCATCATTGGTTTTCATCCGATCATGATGGTGATGATGCATCAAATGAATCTGATCTTTCAGTTCTGGCCGCATACGGATGCCATCGGGAAATTAGGCTGGTTCGATAAAGTCTTCAATTCTCCTTCGAATCACCGTATTCACCATTCCCGGAAAATAGAAGATCTCGATAAAAATTACGGCGGAATCCTCATGTTGTGGGATCATCTTTTCGGAACCTACAAAGCGGAAGAGCAAAAAACTACCGAGTATGGAATTCTTCACAATATCAGCACGTACAACGTTTTTCATATTGTGTTTGATGAATTCCGGGACATGGTTCAGGACGTGAAAAAAGCTCCCGGATGGAAAGCAAAACTCAGCTATATTTTCAAAGCACCGGGATGGAAACACGATGGTAAAGACGAACGCATTTCTAGGCTCCAGCAGGAGTTGAAAGAACGAAAAGTGGAGTAGCTTGCAGGAGTAATCTCCCGTTCCACCTCCAAAGGGGGAAATTTTAATCCGCTCTTAAATGAAAAATTATTTTTATTTGAATATCAATAGTTGGGACGCAATACATCGCGTCCCAACCTGACTTTAACCTCCATTTTTAAGAGACCTGAGGAGGAAAGAAATTTATTTGATGGTGTTGCATCGCTTCCAAATCTGCTTATTTATTAATAGTATCTGAAAATGAGTCGTCAAGAGTCTTTTGGTTTCCGGTTTCACTTTGCATACATGAATAAATCGTAGACCGGATTTGAGTGCGAAAAGCCTCATTCTCCCTTCTTTTTTGAAGTACTTTGTAGTTCGCCTGTTCTTTGAAGAGCCATTTGAGTTCGTCTTTCAAACTCATGGGTTTGTCTGTTCGGTGGTTGTTGAGAATGTTGATTCGTTTGTCAAATTCATTTTCAGAAATTTTCTCCAAAGCAATTACTCCCAGATCTTCTACTTTCAATTCGTTGATCTGGTGGTAGAAGTAGCCTTTATCATTCATCCCGACAATCGCTGCAGAATAGTTCATATCGCCGTTCAGGTTGTAATTCAGTTTTCCTTCTTTGAAATCCAATCGCTGATAACTGTTGATTTCTTTTGAGAAGAGGTAAATGAACAGCTTGTCGTACTGCTCCGATTCCGATATTTCTACAGCAAGTGGTTCGTAGGTAAGTTGTGCCGTTTTTCCCGTAGTCGGATCGGTTATTAAAGTCGATTGGCGGGCAACTGTTGCTTCCCAAACATATTTATCAATGTTGACAATCGTTCCACCACCATGCATTTGAAAAGCGGCCGTAACTCCCAATTGCTTGTATACATTCTGCAGGTTGAATCCGTATTCTTCATTCAGATTGGCAGATTCCCGCAAACCTTTTCGAAGCACTTCCTTTCCGCGTTCATCCTGTAGTTCGTTATCCCATTGGCGTTCTTTTTTCAAAGCAGATTCCAACTCCTTCTTTCCTTTTTCCCGGATGGCTTTCACCGCTTCTTCGTAAAAGGAATTCAGGTTTTTCTGATGTGCATCATCCAATTTCACTTTTCCGATCCGTTGATCTGCCAAAGCTTGAAATTGTTTGTATCCCATTTTAACGACGCGCTGATCCAGTTTCCAAAGCGGCTCATTCAGGTTTTTCGCATACACATCAAACACTTTTTCGTCGCAGGTTTGGTGGATCAGTTTCATTCTGTCTTCGAATTCCTGCGTTGCCAGAAGCGTGTTGTCGAATTTTTTATCCCAGATTGCCAGAACTTTGGAAGGCGGAATATGGGGTTTTGGTTCTGCATCATTATCAGGCAAACAGTCAATGTAATCGAAAATGGCATCGATATCACTTTGCTTTCCTCTCAACTCCGGAAAACGATTCATAGCGGTTGGTTTATACATACTGACTTCCCTTGCATACGGATCTGTATTTGCTGCATCGGGCCAATCGGCAACCCATTTGTAAATTGACCCTTCTTTTGCTCCGCCCAAAACCCATTTTTGACGAACTTCGAATAATTTGGGACCTGTACCATCTTTATGAGCCTGGTGGCAAGTGGCACATTTCGTTTCGAACAATAATTTTCCTCTCAACTCTCCTTCTGAAGGATAAGCACCAACCGGAGTTCCAAAGCCCGCTATTGGATCTTTACTTACTTCCGGGGAATTAGTAGCATAATAAATTTCAGCGACTGGCTTTTGGTTCGACAAATGTTCTTCAAAACTCAGATACAAACTGTCGCGTTTCTTTTTTTCGGTTGCCCACTTCAATTCATTCAGTTTCGGTTCATATTCCGGAGGAAACAGGTCCATCTCTGCCATCGGTTTTGATTTCGGAAGCCGTTCAAGTTCTACCGGGTTCTGCCAGTCGACTTTGCCGTCTGCCTGCGGAACTCCCTGAAACAATTTCATTCCGTTTTTCACTTCATCCACCGGAACCTGAATGTAAGCTCCTTCTTTACTCAATTCCAGTTTTTTTCCATCCGGAGTAAATGCATTCAAACTGAACATTCCCTGAGTTTCCAGCAAGCGGTCACCCGACATCGTACTCAATCCTGCTTTCACAATCTCAGTAGGGTTTTGAACTTCCTGCCACTGAACAAGCGCTTCACCGTCGTAAGGTTTGCCATTCAGTAAAAATGATTCGTCGGTTAAACTCAGTAAAACCCCGCTTTCCGACAAAAACACATCTGATTCTCCGGTAAACTGAAAGTATTGCGGATCAATGTTGTCGAAAGCCAGGTATTGATCCAGTTTCTCGATCATGGATTTCTCCATCAATTGCGGTTTATCTGTTCCGGACTGGCTCATTTGTGTTGCGATCACATAAACGGCAACGGCCAGAGCTCCGGCAACAATTAAGGCAATTCCACTATTCACCAGAATTTTTTTCAGATGAAACCACTTCCCGGATTTTTTCACCAACCTGCGCAAAGAGTTCCGTTGAATCAGTTCTCTGGTGAGTTTGTGCAGCTTCAATTCGCTTTGAAGCTCCGCATTTCGTTCCAATTCGGTTTCGAAAGCAGCCTTTCCTTCTGCTGAAAGCTCGTTATTCAGATAACGCTCGATCAATTGATTCCAATTCGCTCCCATGACCTAAAAAGATGTTGATTCGACCTGCAACTGAGCTTCCTGCACCAAATCTTTGGCTTTCTGAATGCAGCGGTATTTCTGTGCTTTGGCTACTTTGTCATTACGGAAATCAAGCTTTTTGGCAATTTCAACCATGTTCCAGCCTAAACCATAAAACAAATGCAGCAACTCCTTACATTGCTTCCCGATCTTCGAAAGAGCGGTTTCAAGTTGTTTGTATTGCAGTTCTTTTTCCATCCAGGAATCCGGGATTTCTTCCAAATCGAATTCCAATGAGCTTGTTCCCTGTTTTTGTGCTTTTCGGGCAGCATTGTACCAAAGAAGTTTACAGGTTTGCTTGATAAAATGAATCGGAGCCAGTTGAAAATCGAAATTGGGATCGTTTTTCTTTCTCAAATAGATGATCAATGCTTCCTGAAAAATGTCTTCTGCGGTCAGTCCGTCACAACCAAAAGAGCGAAGCAGGCGTTTTACCTCCGGAAAATGCTTGTAGAGAACTGACAGTTCTTTCTGTACTTCCTGAGGATTATAAAAAGGTTTCTCCATTGCTGATTTTAATGGTTGTGTTGAGAAAAGTGAAAGGTAAACAAAAGTTGGATAAAATTTAAAAGCGCTTTCCTCAGAGGGTTGGGGGGAGGTTTAAATAAACCGGATTTTATGTAAGAATGATGGTGATTTTTAATGGCTCGCTGATAACGCAGATTATGAACGTATCTAATATCATCCGCACGATCCGCGGAAAAAAAGAATACATCAGCTAAATTTTCAGACAACTCAACAAACTAAAAACCTTCTTTCTCCAAACAGATTACTGTTCCGAAAAAGAAGGTTTCCGTAGGGGTGTAACTCAATAATTTTAATGATCCGCAACGACGGCTTTCGCTCCTTTTTTGTAGCGGATCAGGAATACGACCGGAACACAGATCAGGATCAAACTGGCAACCATGAAAAATCCGTGGTTGTAGCTCACGATCATTTGCTGTTTGGTCATCAGACCGTCCATTGTTCTGTTAGCCATTTCCTGAGCTTCAATCGAAGAAAATCCTTTCGACAAAAAGTTCTGTGTCAACATTTGAATGCGCTCCGATGCAGCTTCGCTGTACTGGTTGATATATCCGATCATGTTTCCTCTTACAACGGCATTTGCGTTTGTCAGATACACATTAATTAAGGCAATTCCCACAGATCCACCCAACTGACGAATCATGTTGGCCAATCCGATTGCCTGAGGCATGTCTTTGGGATTTAATCCTGAAACGGCCAGTGTCAAAATCGGTGACATCATGAAGGCCATTCCGAAACCACGTAAGATGAACGGAAGATAAAAATTGCCTTCCGATGAATCCGGTGAAGAGAAAGCCAGCATCATCACAAAGGTGAAAGTCATGGTAATTCCCATCAGAATGACCGTTTTCGGGTTCATTCCGGATCCCAGTAATTTGGCAACCAGCGGCATGGCGACGGCCGTACAGAGTGCTCCCGGAATCATGAACATTCCGGTTTGTGTGGCTGTCCAACCTAACGAAATTTGCACAAACAACGGGAAGATAAAGACCGTTCCGAAAAGCATCAATCCGAGCATGAAGTTCATAATCGACCCCATGATCATGTTGTAATTCTTATACAAACGAATGTTTACCGCCGGATAGTCGATACTTAATTCCCGGATGATAAAAGCAGCCAAACTCGCCAAACCAACAATGGTCATCGCCACAATTTCGTGACTTTCAAACCAGTCTTCGGCAGTTCCTTCTTCCAATACATACTGAATCGAACCGATGGAGACGACCAGGAACAAAATCCCCCACCAGTCGATCCGTCTGGGCTTGACGGCCCCGGGTCGGTCGGTGACATAGGTATAACTTAAGATCGTTGCTACGATACCAATCGGAATATTCACGAAGAAAATCCAGTGCCAGGAGAAATTATCGGTAATGTATCCACCAAGAGTCGGCCCGAAGGTTGGTCCGAGAATCAGTCCCATTCCGAAAATAGCATTTGCTACAGAGATTTTTTCTGGTGGGAAAGCTCCGATGATAATGGATTGTGCTGTTGAAAGCAAACCACCACCACCTAAACCTTGTATAAAACGCCAGAAAACGAGTGTCCACAGATTGGTGGATAAACCACACATCAGGGACGCTACCGTAAAGATCACAACAGAGCCGGTGAAGTAATTTCGACGACCGAAAAAGTCGCTGAGCATACTCGTAAGCGGAATAATAATCACATTTGAAATGGCATAAGCTGTTACCACCCAGGCAATTTCAGTTGTTGTTGCTCCGACGTTACCACTGATTTCACGTAATGAAACGTTTACAATGGTTGTATCGAGAAGCTCTAATATGGCACAACTGATTGCTGTAATGACTAAAATCCACTTTTCCGCTCCCGCCGGATATACGATGGGGGTTTTTAAAGTAGAAGCCTCCACAATTATTTCACTTTTACTGATACGTATGCACTCAATCCAGGGAAAAGAATCTTGATTTCTTCTTTTGTCAAATGATCGATAGTGATTTTTACAGGAACACGCTGAACGATTTTTACAAAGTTTCCGGTTGCATTATCGGGAGGCAATAAAGAGAATTTTGCTCCTGTTGCTCCTACAAATGAATTCAGTTTACCGGTCAATTTGATATGCGGATAAGCGTCTACATGGATTTCAACCGGTTGACCGATCTTCATGTTTTCCAATTGTGTTTCCTTGAAATTTGCACTTACCCAAAGACTTGAATTGTCGATTGCAGAACAAACGGCCTGACCTGTAGAAACGTATTGTCCTACTTCAATACTTCTTTTGGAAACGATTCCGTCACACGGAGCTTCGATCGTTGCATAATCCAATTGCGTCAACGCCAGTTTCAACTCAGCCTCACGCTGGCGAATCATTGCTTCAGCCAACGAAATCATGGATTGTTGTCCCAATGCCTGAGATCTGACACCTGCAGATTGAGATTGAGATACTTTCAGCTGTTTCAATGCAGAATCATATTGAGCCTGCGCCACTTCCAATTCAGCATTGCTGTTATCCAGTTCAGCCTGAGTTGAAGCTTTTGCAGCGAACATGTTTTTAGTACGCTTGTTATCTTCCTTTGCCTTGTTCAATTTCGCTTTCGCAGAATTGATATTCTCCTGAGTACTTTCAGTTGAGAATACCGCCGCGCTTGCATTTTGATTGGAAGCCGCTGCATTGCTTTTTACCGCATTTAAATTTGCTTTCGCATTTTCCAGTGCTGCTTCAGCCTGAGCTACTTTCGCTTTGTATTCAGTATCGTCAATCGTAACAAGCAACTGACCTTTTTTCACTTCCTGATTATCTTCGAACAATACTTCTTTCACATATCCGGTGATAGCTGCACGAACAGGAATGATGTTTGCATCCAATTGAGCATTATCGGTTGATTCAGTATTTCCGCCCATCATGAAAACAACGATTCCTATGATAACCGCAAGTACAATTCCTCCGATAATGAACTTCATTTTTTTAGAGGAGCCTTTTTCTTTTTTTTGCTTTGTCTTTTCCATTTGTGTGTTTTAAAATTTGATTGAACCTGATGTTGCGTTGATTGTTGAAATGGCATTCATGCGTTTGATTTCGTGAACTTTCTTGTTGAGTTTTGCCTGAAGTTCAGCGTTTAATTGAGATAAGTAATTAACGACTGTGATCTTGCCATTTTCCATTTGAGATGTAGCGGTAGTAGTTACGCTGTGTCTTTTTTCAATAATGATATCGTCTTTTTCGATCATTTGAGCCAAAGCACTTAATTGAGCCGTTTGGGTATTCAGGGAAGATTCAATGTTGAATAAGAAAGCTTCTTTTTGAATATCAATCAAACTCTTGTTCAATTCAACCTTTGTTTTTTCTCTTTTCAAACCGTAAAGTGAACTGATATTCCAGCGAATCGTCAGGTTTGCACTTCCGAAAAAGCGAAGTTCCTGATTGATAAAGTTCGGACCGGGACGACCATAATTTCCGGCCGCTCCCACGGTTACTTTCGGAATAGCGTTTACATTGATCTGCTTGAAACGCGCATCCAGCAATTTGGATTGCAGGTCGAAAATCTTCATTTCCGGGCGCTGAATTTCAATGCGTGCAGCAGTTCCGCCAATCGGAGTTTCCGAAAGAACAGTTGCCTGATCGATTGGTTTTCCGGTAAACAAGGTCAATGTTTTGTAAAGCCCTTCCAACTGGAATTTCGACTCGATGATATTCTGGTCTGTTTTCAGAATTTCTGCTTCCAGTTCATCTAAAGAACTTGCCAGAATCAAGCCGTTGTCGACACCTGCTTTCATGTTTGTCGCACGGTTGCTGAGATCTTCTTTGTACAACTCAAGAATTCGCAAATTCTCGCGTCCAAGTAAGATATTGATGTATAACTGGTTCACGCGTTCAACCAATTTATAGAGTTCCACCTCATTTTGTTGAATCGTCAGTTCTGAATTTAACTTTTCAACGTTGTGCTGAGATTTGGTTTGTCCTCCGTCGATAATGGTCTGCTCCAAGCTCAATGAAGTGATGTAGGCATCGTGCGGGAATTTCATATCCATTCCGGGAAAGTTGAATTGCACGACCTCCGTATTGTAAGTCGCCTGCCCCATGAATGAAAGTTTCGGCAGCCAGTTTTCGCGGATTGCCTTTTCATTTTGTTCCGTTTGTTGTAATGTAACTTCGTTTTGTTTGATGAGAGGGTAGTTTTTCTTCGACCAGGAAATGCAGGAATCCAGCGAAATGGAGTTTTGCGAGAACCCTATTCCGACGGAAGCAAAGCTTAGTACTGTCAGTAATTTGCGCATAATTGTATGTTTATTGAAATTTGAAGGAAATAAATTCTTTGACGGATTCTTTGATTCTGTTTTGAGAATCATCATTCCATTCGTATCCGTTTCTTTTCAGTACTACCTTGTAAAGCGGAGAAGCTAAAAAAGGATAAGCACAAAGTGAATGCAGATTGACCATGAACATGACCGGATCAATCGGGGGAATTTCCTTGTTTTCGATTGCCTCCTGAAGAATCGGAATCAGCAAAGATTTCGGATTTTTAAGAGTTTTTACCTTTTCGTGAAACATTTGAGGGTTGATGGAAATCTCCTTGATGATGAACATGGACATTTGAGGATATTCGCTGAAAAAGGTGAAGATATTATCCACATATTGCATCAAACGTTCCTTGATCGGCATTGATTTATCTCCGATGACAGTCATTTGAGCGAAATATTTCTCCAATGCTTTTTCAAAAACCGAATCGAAAAGCTTTTCCTTGCTTCTGAAATAATAATGCAATAAAGCTTTGTTGATTCCCGCTGTATTTGCGATATCCTGCATGCGGGCACCGTAAAGACCGTACTTCATGAAAACCTCTTTGGCTGCTTCGAGAATCTTTTCTTCCGTCGTTGAATCTTTTAATCCCATAGTTTAATTATAAGGTTTAACTAAATGGTTAAACTTTTTTGCAAAATTACATCGCTGATTTAGATTTTGCAATTTTTGACTGAAAAAAAATGTTATTTATGGGAGAAAGACAGGTTTGTTTGCTTTTCAAATAAGAGAAAGCCTTAGATTTTTATTCTGTGCGACGGTATCGGTGGTACTCAGTTTTTTCTCCGCAAATGCACAAATTAAACGGCTCGGCTACCGCACTCGCATAGATACAATAAGCGCTACCGGCAGGAGCGCTGAAAATTTGCGCGTGGTAAATGATAAAATCACCTTAATTCTACTACACGCGTATTCTTTCAAAAAGATTTACATTAAAGACAACCATAAAAAAGAGGCTGGTACTAGAAATCCTTTGCACTCTTTGCCTCCCGATAGCTTTTCCTTAGCGTAAAAACTAAAGTGGCTGTCTCAAAAACTCCGCAGGATTGTCACGTGTGATCAACTCCGTAAACTCGGAAAGTTCCTGCACGGCAAGTTTATACAAATCGCTTTCGCGTTTTTCCTGTTCCGTCATAAAAAAATCCGTGCCGAACAGCACGCGTTTCGCAAGAATCTGACCGTTGTCGTCGGGAGTTCGCATAAATTTCAGGATGGCAGCGAGAATTTCAGGATTATCCAGATCGCCGAGTGTGTATGAGATATCGGTATACAAATTGGGATAGCGAACCATCATGTCCCGGATTCTGTCGCACCACAGCTGGCTGTCGAAACGGCGAACCTGCTGCAAATCCGGATCGTTTTTGCTGTTGTCGACAATTTCATTGGATCCGCCCATGTGAGCCAGACAAATTTTGAGTTTCGGGAATTTTTCGAGAATCGGAACGTAATTTTCCGGATGACTGAACAAATCGCAGGCTTTATCGTTGTTCCCGATTTTACTGTCTTCCAGCCATTTTTGTTCCCCGTAAATCCGGATTCGTGCGTAAATGGTTTCCTGTGCGGTAAGAACTGCTTCCGAGGGATTATCTGGTAGAAGCATGGCCGGCTGTGCGGGAATCAGTTCGGAAATTTTTGTTCCGATGTATTGCGAACCAACGCGGGTGACATGCGTAATCACCGGAAGCTGGTTGGTTTCCGCATAGGCGTACAAATCGTTGAGACGCGGGTCGAAGGCAAAAAATCCCAATGCCGGATACAATTTGATCCCTGAGAAAAACGGGAAAGTCATTCCATTTGCCTGCAAGCCTGTTTCGAAATAAGATTTCGACCAATTCACCAGATCCATCCCCGATTTATGTCTTGGGTCAATTCCCAGAAAGGGAAAGAAATTCGTCGGATAATAGCGTTTGATGCTTTTGACTGCTTCCAATTGTGATTCGAAGGTAATCTGCCGCCGGGAGGTGCGATTATCCATAAAATCCATATTCATGGTCAGTCCCACAATGCGGACCTGTGAATCGTATTGCTTGCCGATTTCAAATTCCAGTTCAAACACATCGAGTTGTTTGCGCTGGGTTGCCACTTCCAAAAAAGCGATGTATTTATCGAAACTGTTTCGTTTGTTGCTGTCTTTTTTTGCTGCAATTTTTGAAAGTGCCACAATCGTCACCCGCGACCATTTGGTGTCGAGCAGGGCTTTGATCGCTTTTGGCATGCGTCTCACGGTCTTGTTCGGAAGAATCCGCAAGAAATTATCGGGGACGCATTCACTGTTAAAAACGTGTGTATGTATATTGGAAAAAGGCAATTGTTTCATCAGCTTAAGGTTTTGTTGGTTGATTTCCTTCCGGAATTTTACCGGATCTTCGGATGTTGACGAATTTCACCAGTAACTCAAACCAGAAAGGCGCACCGAAGCTGAGTGAAATACCGGAAATAATGATTCCGATGAGGTATTTCAAAACGGTTCCTGCATCCGGATCGTTGTTTCGTTCATTCAGGTAGCGAACCAACCCGGGATTTTTGGAGGTAACGAGCGTATCTGTTTCTGTTTTTTTGGATTGAAACCAGGAAGCAGGAGCGCTTGTTTCTGACCATCCGATAGGAATGTTTAGCTCAGTGACCAGATTTAATGCCTCGTTCAATTGTTTCAGATCTTTTTTAGCAGTTGAGTCGGCAATTTTCCGGGTGCTGTCCCATTCGTTCAGTTTTTTCAGAATTTCCATTGCCCGCACGGTGTCTATCTGGAACGACCGGGCATTTTGCATGTCGCTTTTGGAAATCGAAACCACTTTGGTCATTGAGGAAATATCTGTTCGTAAGGTGGAATCTTTGCGGATGTTAGCAGCTGTTTGCTCGGCACTTGCCACCATGCGGTTTTTCAGGTCGGGATCCAGACTCAGCATTTTCAAAAGGTGTAAACTATCCACATTGAGTACAATAGCTACTGCAAATCCTGCAATGAGGAATTTTTTTCGCTGTTTGGTCTTATACCAGCCCGAAACGCGATCCATGTAATCGTTGTACCACTTTTCAATATGAGCCTTGAGATCCGCATATTTTTTGTCCGAATGAGCGGATTTATCAATGAACGACTGCATCAGATCCGCAAACGGACTGGTGTTCATACCGGAAACTCCCATTTGAAAGCGGTCCATGATATCACCGGGAATGGTATTGCTTTCCATTTGGTATTCTCTGGTTCCGTCCGGATTGATAACAACTTTGACTTTTTGATTATTGACAACCTGCTGAGCGATAATATCAATCAATGCTTCTGCAAACATGGCGCCCGAGATATAGTGAGGATCTCTGTCCGGTGCACTTTTCAGGCCGGCAATCGTGACATGATTGTAGAAGAGGTAACCGTAATCTTTGTTTAACGGATCCTTCAGCAATTTGTAAATGGAGTCTTTTAGAAAAATTCCCCGCTCTTTGAAACGGGAGTTCCACCATTCGGTGAGAATGGATACCAGGATACTCAATACGGCATAAATAAAAACCAGTGAAATGAGAATCAACAGGATGTTGTTGTCGGTAAAGTTCATGTTCAGTGAATCATTATGGTTGCTAAAACAGTTCGGTTCTAATGTTGTTAGGAAAGACCAGAGTCAAAAATAAAAAACTATTGGAATCTGCAATCAAAAACAGCCAAAATTTTGAAGAAATTTCATTTTGTATTCACTTGATAATCAATTCATTTAAAATGAGTTCATTCTTTCTTGATTTTTCAGAAAAGAGCACACTATTTTTACTTCTAATTAGGTCTCGTTTTCATATCTTTACAATCCTTAAATTTGCAATTTGGTAAGCCATGAATAATTTCGAGATTACAACTCCAACTACCATTGTCTTTGGGAAGGACCAGTTGACAAGGGTTTCACAGCTGTTAAAGGCACAGGCAACAGATGGAAAAGTGATTGTTTTATACGGTGGCGGATCCATCGAAAAATCCGGGTTTTTAGATCGGTTAAAATCCGAATTGAGTGATCTGGAATTGCATTTTTTCAAAGGCATCGAAGCCAATCCGGAATATACAACCTTGATGAAAGCCGTGGAGTACATCCGCGAAAACCAAATCGGTTATATGCTTGCAGTTGGTGGTGGTTCTGTGATCGATGGTGCAAAATTTATTTCCGGAGCGGTGAATTATGCCGGTGATCCGTGGGATGTACTGACACAGGTTCCGGGCTGCAGTTTTTCTTCTGCTGTTCCTTTCGGATGCATTTTAACGATTCCTGCTACAGGCTCTGAATCCAATTCCGGAGCGGTGATCAGTCGTTCTGAATTGAAAGAAAAAAGAACGATGGGCGGACCTTTATTCTTCCCGAAATTTGCCTTGCTGGATCCTACGTTCGTAGCAACTTTGCCGAAACGTCAGATCGCAAACGGCGTGATCGATGCATACACCCATACCATGGAGCAATACCTCACGTTCAAGGGTGAAAACCTGCTTCAGGAAAGATATGCGGAAGGAATTTTAGCGACCTTGATCGAAATCGGAGAGAAAGTATTGGAAAATCCGGGAGATTATGAACTGGCTGCCAACTTAATGTGGTGCGCAAATCAGGCATTGAACGGCGTATTGCGCTGCGGAGTAACTACCGATTGGGCAACACACATGATTGGTCACGAACTGACAGCTTTGCATGGAATTGATCATGCGCAGTCTTTGGCAATCATTGCTCCGAGATTGTATGAAGTGAAGTTTGAAAGCAAAAAAGCCAAATTGGCTCAATATGGAAAACGCGTTTGGAATCTGGAAGGTTCTGAGGAACAAATTGCCCGAAAAGCAATCGCAAAAACAGAAGCATTTTTCCATTCATTAAGTGTAAAAACACGTATTTCCGAATATACCAGTGATTATCACGAAACGGGTAGAATCGTGCATGATCGTTTTGTTCAACGTGGTTGGACAGGACTTGGAGAAAATAAGGATTTGACTCCGAAAGAGGCAGAATATATTGTTAATCAAGCGATCTGATGGGACTCTCAAGTAGATATACTATTCGTAAGGAAGCAACACCTGCTTTATTAGATTTATTAACCCAAACTACTTTGGGAACCAACGGCGCACGGTACAAACATTTAGATACACCAACACGCATTCATGAAGCGGATAACCCGATCTTCATTTCATTGGAAAGAGACGGAAAAGTGCAGGGAAACCTCACTTTGTGTAATCGTGGCAGGCAATGGTATGTGCGTTATTTCGCTTTTGCCAATCAAAAACAAGCGTCTAAAAATGTGAATCGCGTTCACAAAAGCAATTCCCGTCTGAAAATGGAAATGGCGAGCTTTTTCGATGAAACATTTGACGGAAAACTGGGAGAATCTCCCGACGCTTTCTATGCGTATATCGACCCTGCGAATGACCGCAGTAAATGGATGTCGGAGCAATTCGGATTCCGGACAGAAGCACAATTGATTTCTCAGTCATTCAGCCGCACGAAACCCCGCATGCAAAACAATGTTCGTTTGCTGGAAGACAAACAGGAAATTTCAAATCACCTGGATAAAATCGAAAAAACACATGCGTATTTTGTTCGCACTCATGCCGAACGAGGACCATTTTATGCGTATTACGACGAATCCGGAAAAGTAGTTGGTTTTGCAAAAATCACTCGTGCAAATTGGGTTATTGAGCGTTTACCGGGATTTTTAGGAGGACTTTTCACACATTTAATTACCATCACACCCGGAATCCGGAGAATTGTGAAACCGAAAAACCATCAGTTTCTGGTTCCCGAATCCATTTGGGTCGAAGACAATGATCCGCATGTTTTATCTGCACTTCTGGAAGGAATTCTGGCGCATGAAAACAGGAACATGATGCTTTGGTTTGTGGATCGGAGAGAACCGCTTTGGAGAGAAAGTCGCCAGTATATTGATTGGGGATTGTTTCATAAAATGACTCCTCAGCCGATTGTAGATGTGGTGGTGATGCGCAAGAATCCGTTGAAGATGGACGAGCTGCGTTCCAAGCCGATTTTTGTGGCGGGTTGGGATATGGTTTGATGCGCGTACACGTTTAATTTACTTCGAAAAAAATTGCCCACCCTTCCAGGGTTATAAACCCTGGACAGGTTTTGGAATACTCCATCGGTGCAAAATTTGTTAAATCCCGGCAAACCCGAAATATTCCCTCGTTTTTTTTGTTATCCATAACGTGAACTCGTAACTTTGTACGTCGAACTCTGATTTTATGCATCCATACAAAGCAGGTCCTTTATTGGAACAAATCATCATCCCTCAGGATTTGAGGGATAAAATGACGGTAGAACAATTGCCGCAAGTTGCCGATGAACTGCGTCAATACATTATAGATGTTATTTCTGAGATCGGAAACTCTCATTTCGGAGCTAGTTTAGGGGTTGTTGAATTGACGGTTGCTTTGCATTATGTTTTCAACACACCGGACGATCAATTGGTTTGGGATGTCGGGCATCAGGCTTACGGACATAAAATCCTGACAGGCCGCCGCGAAGTATTTCACACCAATCGTACAAAAGGAGGAATTTCAGGATTCCCGAAAAGATCCGAAAGCGAATACGACACGTTCGGAGTAGGGCATTCATCCACTTCAATTTCTGCTGCTTTGGGAATGGCTGTTGCAAGCCGCTACAAAGGCGAAAAGGAACGTCAGCACATTGCTGTGATCGGTGATGGTGCAATGACAGCCGGTTTGGCTTTTGAAGGAATGAACCATGCAGGTTTCGAAAAGGATGCCAACTTGTTGGTTATTCTGAACGACAATTGTATGTCAATCGACCCGAATGTGGGCGCCTTGAAAGAATATTTGACAGATATAACGACCTCTCATACTTATAACAAAGTAAAAGACGAGGTGTGGAAATTGCTTGGAAAAGTCAGTAAATTCGGCCCGGATGCACAATCTGTAGTGTCCAAAATTTCTTCTGCTTTGAAAGGTTCGATTTTAAAGCAAAGTAATTTATTCGAATCATTGAAATTCCGCTATTTCGGTCCGGTTGACGGACACGATGTGGTTGGATTGGCAAAAGTACTCGAAGATTTAAAAGATATTCCCGGCCCGAAAATTTTGCATTGTATTACACGAAAAGGTGCCGGATACAAATTCTCAGAAGAAGGAAACCCGACCAAATGGCATGCGCCGGGTATTTTCAATAAAGAAACCGGAGAAATCGTCAAGATTGTTCCGAAATCTCCACAGCCTCCGAAATATCAGGATGTATTCGGACATACGATCGTAGAATTGGCAGAACAAAACGAAAAGATCATGGGTATTACTCCGGCAATGCCTTCCGGTTGTTCCCTGACTTTCATGATGGAAGCAATGCCGGATCGCGCGTTTGATGTGGGAATTGCGGAGCAGCATGCAGTGACTTTCTCTGCCGGATTAGCAACTCAGGGATTGATTCCTTTCTGTAATATTTATTCCTCATTCATGCAGCGTGCCTACGATCAGGTTTTGCATGATGTGGCTTTGCAAAATTTGCCCGTAGTTTTCTGTTTGGATCGTGGTGGCTTGGTCGGTGCTGACGGTGCGACGCATCATGGTGCTTACGATATTGCTTATATGCGCAGTATGCCGAATATGATTGTTTCTGCTCCGATGAACGAGGCGGAATTGCGCAATCTGATGTTTACTGCTCAGGCGGAAAATCACGGACCTTTTTCCATCCGGTATCCGCGTGGTAACGGTGTGATGACCGAATGGAAAACACCTATGAAAGCGATTCCAATTGGTACAGGTCGAAAAGTAACGAATGGTGAAGATATTGCCTTGGTTACAATTGGTCATGTCGGGAATTTTGCGCAGCAAGCCATTCAGACGTTGAAAGAAAGCGGAGCATCTGTAGCTCATTACGATATGCGTTTTGTGAAACCTTTGGATGAAACCTTATTGCACGAAGTGTTTACCAAATTCGATCAGGTCATTACGATTGAAGACGGTTGTATCATGGGCGGATTCGGTTCTGCAGTTATTGAATTCATGGTAGATCACAATTACCGTTCGAAAGTAGTTCGTTTGGGAATTCCGGATAAATATGTTCACCACGGAACACCGGAACAATTGCATGCAGACTGCGGATTTGATGCACTTTCCATTGCCGCAAAAGTGCGTGAATTATTGAATCTTTCTTCTTCCGAAGGGCAAGTTGCTCAAAGTGAGGTTGGTTAGAAAGACCGATCGTTTTTTAGCAGGAATTTCTGATTTTAATTCGTCGATAAGCGATAATTTTGGGCTGCAATGTCGAATTTTATCCTGATAGGAGTTTGTTTTCTCGCTGGTTTTTTACTCAGAAAATCAGGTGTTCTGCCAAAAGGAAGCCATCAGGGAATCAATGTTTGGATTATTTATGTAGCACTTCCTGCTGCAACACTCAAATATCTTCCGGGAATTCAATGGTCGAATGATCTGCTGATTCCCTTGCTTACTCCTTTAATTTGCTGGTTCGGAGCCTGGATTTTGTCGGAATTGCTTGCCAAACCGTTTCATTTCGACCGGAAAACCAAAGCGGCATTTTTGATTGTCACAGGTTTGGGAAACACTTCTTTTGTTGGGTTTCCGCTGATTTCAGCATATTATGGCGAAAACAACTTGTCGATTGCAGCGGTGACTGATCAAATGTCTTTTTTCATCCTGGCCGTTTTTGCTTCCGTTGTTGCGATGAAAGCATCCGGAAATGCGAAGGCAGATTTCAAAACCATCAGTCTCAAATTACTGAAATTCCCTCCTTTTCTGGTCATTATCATTGCACTGATCTTGCCCCGGTTCGTTTCCTTTGAATCGGTAACTCCATTAGCATCAACCTTAGCGGCAACACTTTCACCACTGGCTTTGTTTTCAGTAGGCTTGCAGTTTGAACTGGGAAAAATGAGAGATGTATTGAAACCGATTTTGGCAGCTTCTGTTTATAAATTGATTCTTTCTCCGCTGATCATTTTAGGACTGGCTTTTGCCTTTCAGACAGGAGAAATGCAGACGAAGATTGCGGTATTTGAAGCTTCGATGGGAACGATGATCAGTGCCGGAATTCTGAACGATCAGTTTGGTCTGAATCCGCGTTTGAGTAATCTGATTGTGTTTATGACTATTTTACTTTCATTTATTACGAGCGGAATTTGGTATTTGGTGTTGGAAATATTGGTCTGAAGACTTTAAACATGTTGAAAAGAAAAGACTGCTTTTTCCTAAATATACTCTGAAACCCTAGTAATCATTGGTGGTTCGCAATATTGCGATATGGCAATTTTGAAATTTTAGCGAGGGCCGGCCTAACTGTTGATTCCTTTCAACTTACAGCACCGTAGCTTTCAAATTTCTTCCTATTTTTGTATCATTAGAAAAACAACATGAAACGAACAAAAATTGCTGATTTATTAAGTCAACCGAAAGTCGGTGAACAATATCTTGTGAAAGGTTGGGTGCGATCATTTCGCAACGACCGTTTTATTCAATTGAATGATGGTTCTACCATTAATAATTTACAAGGTGTTGTTGAGGCTGCAAATTTTGACGAAGCAATTTTAAAGAAAATAACAACAGCGTCTTCTGTTGGATTGACCGGAGTTTTGATCGAATCTCAAGGAAGCGGACAGGCATTTGAATTGCAGGTTTCCGAAATCGAGATCATTGGTGAAGCACATCCGGACGATGTTCAGAAAACCATTTTACAACCGAAGAAACACAGTTTGGACACCTTGCGTGAGCAGGCACATTTGCGTTTCAGAACAAATGTATTCGGAGCGGTTTTCAGAGTGCGCCATGCGGTGAGTTTTGCCATTCACAAGTTCTTCAACGATCAGGGATTCTTTTACATTCATACACCGATTATCACAGGTTCTGATGCGGAAGGAGCAGGAGAAATGTTCCGGGTAACGAACCTGGATGCGAAAAATCCGCCGTTGAATGAAGACGGAACGGTGAACTACACAGAAGATTTCTTCGGGAAACAAGTGAACTTAACGGTTTCCGGACAGTTGGAAGGAGAATTAGCGGCATTGGCCCTGGGTCAGATTTATACGTTCGGACCAACATTCCGTGCGGAAAATTCAAATACTTCACGCCATTTGGCTGAATTCTGGATGGTTGAACCTGAAGTGGCATTCAACAAACTTCCGGACAACATGGATTTGGCGGAAAGCATGTTGAAATACATTTGCCAGTATGTGATGGATCATTGTGCAGACGATTTGAAGTTCCTGAACGACCGCGATGCTCAGGAACAGCAATCCAAACCGCAGAATGAACGCAACGAATTGGGATTGATCGAACGTTTGCAGTTCGTGATTCAAAATGATTTCAAACGAATCACATATACAGAAGCGATTGATGTATTGGTGAATTCGAACCATTATAAAAAGAAGAAATTCAAATACGAAGTAAATTGGGGAACTGATTTACAGTCGGAACACGAACGCTATTTGGTGGAGAAGGAATTCAAACGTCCGGTAATCATTACGGATTATCCTGCATCGTTCAAAGCATTCTACATGCGTGCAAACGACGGCTGCGAACCAGGAAAAGAAACGGTTGCGGCAATGGATATTTTGTTCCCGGGAATCGGTGAAATGGTCGGAGGATCTGAACGTGAAGAGCGTTTGGATGTCTTGAAAAAGAAATGTGCTGATTTCGGAATTCACGAAGAAGAATTGTGGTGGTACATGGATACGCGTCGTTTTGGTTCGGTTCCTCATTCCGGTTTCGGATTAGGTTTCGAACGCATGGTGATGTTCGTAACTGGTATGTCGAATATCCGTGACGTGATTCCATTCCCGAGAACTCCGCAGAACGCTGAATTCTAAGCTGAATTTTGTACATTTAAAGAACTCTAATGTTAAATCAGACAAAAGAACACTGAGCTTGTCGAAGTGTGGACATTTGAACGAACATTTTTTACATTACTAGAATAAACCCATAGATGGCACTAAGGCAGCAGCTTACGCAAAAACTGGAACAGAGACTTTCCCCTCAGCAAATTCAATTGATGAAGTTGTTGCAAGTTCCTACTATGGAATTGGATCAGCGAATCAAACAGGAATTGGAGGAAAATCCGGCTTTGGATGAAGGTGCTGAAGAAGTTGACGAGTACGACAATGATCCCGAAGATGATTACAAGGATGATGAAAACGAATTTGATACCGATTTCGACATCAGTGATTACTTCGACGACGATACACCTGATTATAAAACACAGGTAAATAACAAAAGTAAAGACGATGAAGAACGCGGTGTTCCGCTTTCTGTTGATTCGTCATTTCAGGATAAATTAACGGAACAGCTGCATTTGCTGGATTTGGATGATACACAGTTTCAGATCGCCGATACGATTATCGGAAATTTGGATGAATCCGGATATTTGAATCGCGAATTGGATGCAATTGTAGATGATCTGGCCTTTTCTTCCAATGTGATCGTAACGGAAGGAGAAGTGGAGCATGTGCTTAAGATTGTTCAGGAATTGGATCCGGCCGGAATCGGTGCACGCGATTTGAGAGAATGTTTATTGCTTCAGATCGAACGCATTCAGGAAGGAAACATCACCTTATTTACGGCTAAAAAGATCCTGGAAGATCATTTCGAAGAATTTACCAAGAAACATTACGATAAGATTCAGAAGAAACTGGAGATTGAAGACGAAGATCTGAAAGAAGCAATTGATGCAATCATTCGTCTGAACCCGAAACCGGGAGGATCTTTGAAAGATAATTCGAAAAGTGTTCAGCAGGTAATTCCCGATTTTATGATTGCGGAGTTTGACGGAAAACTTGAATTATCGATTAACGGAAGAAACACCCCGGATCTGAAAGTTTCCAAAGAATACGAGCAGTTGCTCAGAAGCTATGGAGAAGGTGCAAAAACATCGAAAGCAGATAAGGACGCATTGACCTTTGTGAAAACAAAACTGGAAGGTGCAAAATGGTTTATAGATGCGATTCGTCAGCGTCAGCAAACCTTGTACACCACGATGCATGCAATCATGATGTATCAGTATGAGTTCTTCCTGACAGGCGACGAGACGAATATGAAGCCGATGATCCTGAAGGATATTGCGGAAATTGTAGGTCTGGATATTTCTACCGTTTCGCGCGTGGCAAATTCCAAGTATGTTCAAACCGCTTATGGCGTTTATTCACTGAAATACTTTTTCTCAGAATCACTCTCTACCGATACGGGAGAAGAAGTTTCTACCAGAGAGGTGAAGAAGATCCTGACTGATGCCATTGAAGCGGAAAACAAAAAGAAACCGCTGACAGATGAGCATTTGGCGAAATTGCTGAATGACAAAGGATACAATATTGCGAGAAGAACGATTGCCAAATACCGTGAGCAGCTCAATATTCCAGTGGCTCGTTTGCGTAAAGAATTGTAAATGAGAATTGTTTCTAAAACTCTTTCGTGGATTTTCCTCCCCTTGCTTGCTCCGGTTTATGCCGTTGCAATAGCAATGTATGTTGAAAATTGGGAAAACCTGTATTCTTTGTATCAGGATAACAACCTGTATACATTGGATGGAAGGGCGAAAGAGGTTCTGTTGTATTTGTTTTCGGCATTCTCAGTGCTTGCTCCCGCTCTGACGGTACTTTTTCTGCAGACAAGAGGATCAGTGAGTTCCGTGATGATGGAAAAGCGGTCGGAAAGGATTATTCCTTCCATTATGACCAACTTGTTCGGAGTTTGTTTACTGCTCATCTTACTTTACAAAGTTCCACTTGCCCTGCAAGGTTCCCGTTTCTTATTCGGGTTGGCGGGTGGATCCTTACTCGCTGTAGCTGTTTGTACCATTCTGACCTTTCGCTGGAAAGTGTCGCTGCACGCTGCCGGAATGGGAATTTTAAGCGGTTTTCTGTACATATATTACGGTAAAATGATCGTTTTTCCTATGTGGATTTTAGTTGCTGTATTCATCCTCAGCGGAGTCGTTATGTCGGCAAGAATGTATCTCAAATTACATACGCTAAGCCAATTGTTAATTGGCTATTCAATTGGGTTTATTGGAGTTGTACTCGGCGTTTTATTTTTCTTTCATTATTATTAGGATTTAAATAATCCAGGTCCAAAAGGTTAAGATCGCAACTTAAAAGTTAACTTTTTTGTTAAATTTGTTCAACTTTTAGACAACCTTTCCAAATTTTTGTTGTCTAGTTAGCACAGAACTAAAACGGAACCAATTGAAAAATGTATTAATCCTTGCAGGATTCCTTATTTCCTCGGCAATCTCCTTCTCCCAGGATATTGACACAAGAATCCTAAAAAACAAAGGCAAAGAAGCCGAAAAAATATACGAATACAATAAGAATGCTTACAATTATTTATTGTTCGAATTAGATTATTCTTATGAGGTCGTTTCCCGCAGCACACTTACAAAAGAACAACGAAAACTGATCCGGACGGATATTCGTTTAGCAGATTCTGACAAAAGTAATCTCGGAACCAGCGGGTTCAACTTTTATGACTTTGGTATTAAGTTGTCAAAAACAGAAAGACAATATGTTCAGGTAGATAAAGATCGTATTTTGGTTTTCTTTGCGATTCCTGAAGTTACAAAGGCTTTTACCGCAAGCCCCCTAAATACGAAATAGACCTGATTTTATTATGAAGAATTTTCTTACAGTGCTAATAGCTCTATTAGCTCACGTTGCCTTTTCGCAGCAAACAACTATTCAAATGTCCGGCGCAAGTAATAACCAGACATTCAATACCTGTAACGGATTTATTATCGACTCCGGTGGTCAGGGAGGTCCGGGATACGGAAACAACGAAACAGTTATTGTAACCATTTGTCCTGATACTCCAGGAGATATCATTTCCATCGTATTTAACTTATTTCAGTTGAGTACTACGGATGATAACCCAGCTCCGAATATCACCAATGTCGATTACATGGATGTGTATGACGGGAATTCTACCGCAGCTCCAACTTTGGGAACATATTCCGGAACCGACCTGCAGGGTGTTATCATCATGGCAACAGCATTGAACACAACAGGTTGTATTACTTTGCGATTCAGATCAAATACTGCGGGAACAGGAATGTTTACGGCAAGTGCAACATGTACAACACCTTGTGCTACTCCAACAGCAGCGGGAATTATCGTGGGTGGAGAAACAGCAGACAGTACACGAGTGTGTGTTGGAGATTTAGTTGATTTTTCCGGAATTGCATCAACAGCTGCTCCTGGATTTACATTGGCGAATTACGAATGGGATTTCATGGACGGAGGTACTGCAACAGGTGCAAATGCTTCACATGCATTTGATGCTCCCGGACAATACCTGGTTCAATTGTTTGTAACGGATAACAACGGTTGTGGAAATACCAACCTGATAGATTTACAAGTGTTTGTTGCAACCATTCCTACGTTTATCGGCTTCCCTGCTGACACAACACTGTGTTTGGGCGAAAGCGTCACATTTACGGCAGATCCGGATTTTTATGAAGTAACGTGGAACGGTTTCCCCGGTTCACAAACCATTGATGACGGATGTTTGCCTGATACCTTATTGGGAGTTTCTCAGGATGTACAGATTATGCAGACAGGATTTGCTGCAGGTTCAACGATTACACAATTGAGTGATATTCAAAGCTTGTGTTTGGGATTGGAACATTCCTTTATGGGTGACCTGGTGATTATTGTAGAATGTCCGAATGGTCAAAACCAGATCTTGCATCAGCAAGGTGGAGGAGGCACTCAAATCGGTGAACCGAATCCATTGGACAATGTGGATTGTAGCGATCCGACAACTCAGGGAGTTCCATACACGTATTGTTTTACACCGGCGGCAACGGAAACCTGGGTAGATTGGTCAAATAATAACGGTTTCGGAGGAACAATCCCTGCCGGAAATTACGAACCGATTCAACCGTTTACCAATTTGGTAGGTTGTCCTTTAAACGGAATCTGGACATTGACAGTTATTGATAACTGGGCTTCGGACGACGGAACATTATTCTCTTTCGATATCAATCTGGATCCTGCATTGTATCCGCCGGTAACGGTTTTCGAACCTCAAATCGGTTTGGGAAGCGATTCTTCCTATTGGGTAATGCCTGCAAATTTTGCAACGATGTCTCCTGACGGAGATGTTTTATCCATCAACCCAACAGCTGCAGGAACATACAATTATACATACGTTGTTTTGGATAACTACGGTTGTCAGAATGACTCTACTGTAACCTTAACGGTGAACGCAAACCCGGTAGCAGATGCTGGTCCGGATGTAACAATCTGTAACGGAACGCCAGTTCAGTTGGACGGAAACATTGTCGGAGGAAACAACAGCTGCGACTATACTTTCAATCTGGATGATACCTGGGGAGATGGCTGGAACGGAAATCACTTGCTTGTTGTTATCAACGGAGTTACTTCATCGTTTACAATTCCTGCAGGTGGAAGCACAGCGAATTTCACACTTTCAATCCCGAACGGAGCAGCATTTACTGTTCAGTTTGACGGAGCGGGATCATTCCTAAACGAATGTTCTTATGAAGTTTTAGACGCAGGAGGTGCGGTTGTTTTGACTGACGGAACAAACCCTTCTACAGGAATTCACAACCTGGTAGGAAACTGTTTGGGGAATCTCACTTATGAGTGGACACCGGCAGCTTCTGTATCCAACCCGAATATTTTAGATCCTACGGCAACAGTTACAGGGAATACAACACTGACCTTAACAGTTTATCCTACCGGACATCCTTTATGTGCAACTACAGATGATGTGGATGTGAATATTTCAGCTTCTGCAAATCCGGGAACAAACAATACACTGAGTATTTGTTCTCAGGGAGCACCGGCAGATTTATTCCCGCTTTTAGGACCGGGAGCATCTGTGAACGGGACATGGTCGAATCCTGCAGGAGTAGCAGTTACAATGCCATATGATCCGATTACAATGAATCCGGGAGCATATACGTATACTGTCGATTCAAACGGATGTGTTTCTTCAGCGATTATTACTGTCACTGAAATTACCCCGACTGTTATAGCTGTTCCGACGGATGCAAACTGTCATGGAATGCCAAATGGTTCCGCTGCTTTAACGGTTACCAATGCAACGGAATACTCGTTGAATGGAGGTCAGAATACACCAATCCCGACTCCGTTTGTAGTAAACGGGTTGGCTGCAGGATCTTACGAGATTGTAGTCTTCAATGCAGGAGGGTGTACGGATACGGTTGATTTCACGATTAATGAACCGACAGCCTTAGTAATCACTTCCGTTTCACCGGATCTGGTTGTATGTTCAGGCGATATTTCGACAATTACTGCCACAGGTTCCGGAGGTTCTTCAGCCTATACTTTTACCTGGTTTACAAATACGGGAGTTGCTGGAGTAGGGCCGACCATTACTGTAACAACGAATGTAACAACGCAATACGGTGTAATTTTAACGGAAGCTTGCGGTTCGATGCCGGATACTGCATTTATGACAATTGTAGTACCACAACCTTTGAATCCGGTACTTACTCCGGATGATGCAGATGGTTGTTTCCCACATCACGTAGTGTTCTCGAATAATACACAGGGCCCTGGAAATATAGAAACAAGCACGATTGATTTCGGTGACGGAACTCCAACAATTACAACGAATGCTTTGGATACTTGTTCACATACGTATGAATTCCCAGGAACATATACTGTGAGTATTACTTCTCTTTCAGACAGCGGATGTGTGTACTCGAGTACGTTCACAGGAATGATTGTGGTTTATGGAAACCCGACTGCGAACTTCAGTATCTCTCCGAATCCGACTACGATTTTTGAAACGAATGTGATGCTGAATAACAGCAGTTCAACGGATGTTGTAAACTACAGCTGGTTTATTCAGGGCGGAACACCGGCAACTTCTTCTCAGGAAGATGTAAATGTTGATTTGCCGGAAGGTGTTGTCGGAAATTACAACGTAACGCTGATTGTTACCAATGCAAACGGATGTGTGGATTCGGTTACGAAAATTGCACAGGTATTGAGTGATGTGATTCTTTATGCTCCGAATACCTTTACGCCGGATGGAGATGAATTCAACCAATTGTGGTTCCTGCATATTGACGGAATCGATATCTATCAGTTTGATTTGAAGATTTTCAACCGCTGGGGAGAGCTGATTTGGGAAAGTCATGATCCGAAAGGAGCGTGGGACGGAACGTATCAGGGAGTCATTGTTCCTTACGGGGGTTACACCTGGGTTTTGGAAACCAAAGAACTTGTTAGTGACAAAAAATATACCTTTAATGGGCATATTAACGTGATCCGATAACTAAAATTTCAGGAATTCCTGAGAAATAAAATACAGTAAGATGGTTCGGTAGTTTGCAATGATCAGAAAGATCCTGTGACTATCGAACCAATCTGTTTTAATGAAATTTGTTTAACCATCTAATTATACTTTGTGTGAAAAGAAAGATCTTATCACTTAGTTTATTACTTTTTCAGGCACTTATTTCTAATGCTCAGACTGTTTACGATAACTTAGTCTGGGTTTCCGGAAATGCTGTTACGTCAACCACAAGTCCGTCCATTAATTTCTGTAATGGACAGGAAACGCATACGATCACCTCCACTATCGGATTCAAGAATGTTTCTACAGCAGGTAATCCCAATTATACAACCGGGATGATCACACCGGGTTATATTTACGATCCGTCATTAAGTATTCCGATGGCGATTACATTTTCTCAACCGGTATGTAATTTGCGGATCCGGTTTTGTGATTTGGATGGTGGTCAGAATGAGTATCTGAATGCCATTTCTCCTGCTTACAGTGGTTTGACAGATGTAATCGGCGATTTTTCTAATCCCGGAAACTCGACACAGGTCAATTCAAATATAGATGATGCGCGGGGATGGGTAGAATGGGACGGACCGATCACAAATCTGACCTTTAATTACCATCGGCCGGGGCCGGGTTGCGGGTTGATCATTGATTCTATTGTCTTCGAATGCTGTACGAATCTTCCTTGCAGTAATCCGCCAAATGCGGGAACAAACAATACACTGAGTATTTGCCATCAGGGAGCACCGTCAAATTTGTTTCCGCTTTTAGGACCGGGAGCGTCTGTGAACGGAACCTGGACAAATCCTGCTGGAACTGCGGTTACAATGCCATACAATCCGGTAACAATGAATCCGGGAACGTATACGTATACAGTCGATTCGAGCGGATGTATTGCTTCGGCAGTGATCACCGTTACTGAAATTAACCCGACTGTTACAGCTGTTCCGACAGATGCAACTTGTCCCGGAATGCCAAATGGTTCTGCTGCTTTAACAGCTGCCAACGCCACGGAATACTCTTTGGATGGAGGTCCGAATACACCAATTCCGACTCCGTTTGTAATAAACGGCTTGGCTGCGGGATCTTATCAGGTAGTGGTTTTTAATACCGCAGGATGTACGGATGATATAGACTTCACTATTAACGAACCGGTGGCATCGGTATCACAGATCACCTCCGTTTCACCGGATTTTGTTACGTGTTCCGGAGAGATTTCAACAATTACTGCCACAGGATCCGGAGGTTCTCTGCCATATACTTTTACCTGGTTCACGAACAATGGAATTGTGGGAACAGGAGCGACGATTGATGTAACAGCGAATCAAACAACGCAATATGGCGTGATTTTAACGGAAGCTTGCGGTTCTTTGCCGGACACTGCATTTATGACAATTACAGTACCGCAACCCTTGATTCCGGTACTTACTCCTGATGATTCGGTTGGTTGTTTCCCACATCATGTGGTGTTTTCCAATCATACTGCCGGTCCCGGAACTGTAGCAACGAGCACGATTGATTTCGGTGACGGAACTCCGACCATTATGACCAATGCTTTGGATACTTGTTCGCATACGTATGAAGAGCCGGGGATGTATACGGTTTCGATCACTTCTGTTTCTGACATCGGTTGTGTTTCTTCCAGCACATTTACAAATATGATTGAGGTAAACGGTCCGACTGCGAACTTCAATATTTCTCCCAATCCGACCACGATTTTTGAAACGAATGTGATGCTGAATAACAGCAGCTCCACAGATGTGGTAAGCTACAGCTGGTTTATTCAGGGCGGAACACCGGCAACTTCTTTTCAGGAAAATGTAAATGTTGATTTTCCGGAAGCTGTTGTAGGGAATTACAATGTCACTTTGGTTGTTACCAATGCGAACGGATGTGTGGATTCAATTACGAAAATTGTTCAGGTATTGAGTGATGTTCTTCTTTATGCTCCGAATGCTTTTACGCCGGATGGAGATGAACGCAATCAGATGTGGTTCCTGCACATTGACGGAATCGATATCTATCAGTTTGATTTGAAGATCTTCAACCGTTGGGGAGAGGTGATCTGGGAAAGTCATGATCCGAAAGGAGCGTGGGACGGAACGTATCAGGGAGTACTTGTTCCGCAGGGAGCTTACACCTGGATTTTGAATACCAGAGAGATTATTAGTGATAAAAAGTATACCTTTAACGGACATATTAACGTTATCCGATAAATGAAAGTTCAGGTATTCCCGGGAAATCCGATTCAGCAAAACGGTTCGGTAGTTTACAATGATCAGAAAGATGCTGTGATTATTGATCCCAGTTGTTATGAGCGTTTTGAACAGCAGGAATTGACTGATTTCATTGCAGACAATCAGTTGAAGGTACATGCCGTATTGAATACGCATTGTCATATCGACCACGTTGCCGGAAATGCATTTTGCGTGGATACTTTTAAAGTTCCTCTGCTTGCGCACAAAGAGGAATTGTTTACCCTGAGTTTTGCAGATCGCTCAGCTCAGATGTACGGATTGACAGCTTACATTCCTTCACCCGAACCAACTGATTTTATAGAGGACAAACAGGTTCTTCGTTTCGGGGATTTGGAATTCGAAGTCATTTTCGGCCCGGGACATTCCGTAGGACATGTAGCTTTTTACAATGCTGAGAACCGGCTTTTGATCGGAGGCGATATTCTTTTCAAGGGAAGTTTCGGTAGAGTAGATTTACCCGGAGGATCAATGGATGTGTTGAAAAAGACCATTCACGAACGAATTTTCACCTTGCCGGAAGACACCTTGGTTTATCCGGGACATGGCCCCACAACAACCATCGGAGAAGAGAAACGAACGAATTATATTTTACAGTTTTAAGAGATAAAACAAGTCGGGGCGAAAAATTTTTCGCCCCGACTTGTTTTTATAAACTAATTATTTTTTGCGGAAGTAAACCCGAACAGGAACTCCTTCAAAATTGTACATCTCACGAAGTCTGTTTTCAAGGAAACGCTTGTATGAATCCGGAATATATTGCGGCAAATTACAGAAGAATGCAAATGCCGGAGCATGTGTCGGTAATTGTTGCACGTATTTGATCTTGACATATTTTCCTTTCAATGACGGCGGCGGATTGCTGTCAATAATCGGAAGTAATTTATCATTCAATTCAGAAGTCGAGATTTTACGCGTACGATTTTCGAAAACTTCCATTGCTTTTTCCAAAGCCTTGTGAATTCGTTGTTTGGTGATCGCAGAAGTAAAGATGATCGGAACATCGTTGTAAGGAGCCAGATCATTTCTCAATTTCTTTTCATATTCGACTGCTGTCATGGTGTCTTTCTCCACCAAATCCCATTTATTAACCAATACAACCACTCCTTTGTGGTTTTTCTCGATCATGTAATAAATAGTCAGATCCTGCTTTTGAATTCCTTCCGTTGCATCGATCATGAAAATACAGATATCCGAATTTTCGATGGTACGAACCGAACGCAAGACAGAATAGTATTCGATATCTTCCGTCACTTTGGCTTTCTTGCGAATCCCGGCAGTATCGATCAGCATGAAGTCGAACCCGAAGGATTTGAAACGTGTATCGATGGAATCTCTTGTCGTTCCTGAAATATTGGTGACGATGTTTCGTTCTTCACCGGTCAATGCATTGATCATGGATGATTTCCCTACATTCGGTTTTCCAACCACTGCAATGCGGGGCAATCCTTCTTCCTCTTCACCACGCGGATCTTCCTTGTCGAAATACTTCACTACTTCATCCAGAATTTCTCCTGTTCCCGAACCGTTTGCTGCAGAAAGATCAAAAACATCTCCCAGACCGAATGACCAGAATTCAGCTGACATTCCAACGCGGTCATTATTATCCACCTTATTGGCGATCACAAGGACCTTCTTTTTCGTTTTGCGTAAAATATTTGCAACCGTTTCATCCAGATCCACAATTCCGGTCGTCGCATCTACTACGAACAAAATGACATTTGCTTCATCAATAGCGATTTCCACCTGCTTGCGGATTTCTCCTTCGAAGATATCCTCCGAACCTTTTACGTAGCCACCTGTGTCGATTACGGAAAACGGAATTCCGTTCCATTCACCACGACCATAAATGCGATCGCGGGTTACACCACTAATTTCTTTTACAATGGCGTGAGAACTTTCGGTTAAGCGGTTGAATAGGGTGGACTTTCCTACATTTGGGCGTCCTACGATGGCAATAATGTTTCCCATTTTTTTGTTTTTAGACGTACTTCACAGCACTGCGTTATAGATAATCCCGGGTTTTAGTACCCGTACTTTTTCAATTTTTGTTCACTGGCTCTCCAATCTTTGTCCACTTTCACAAAGGTCTCAAGAAATACTTTCTGACCCAGGAACGCTTCCATATCCAGACGTGATTCGCGGCCAATGCGCTTCAACATCTCACCTTTTTTACCGATTAGAATTCCTTTTTGGGAATCCCGCTCTACGATAATCAATGCACGAATGTGTGTGATGGTTTCCGTTTCCTGATACGATTCAATTTCCACCTGACAAGCATATGGAACCTCTTTATCGCAATGCAGGAAAATCTTTTCACGAATCATTTCTGAAACGAAAAAGCGAACCGGACGATCAGACAATTCATCTTTCTCAAAATATGCAGGACCTTCAGGAGCCAATTCTAAAATGCGGTCCCAAATCACATTGATATTGAATTTATGCAAGGCAGAAGTCGGAATGATCTCCGCATTCGGAACCTTTGTTTTCCAATATTGAACGCGTTCTTCCAATTTTGCCTGGTCTCCCAAATCAATTTTATTCAGGATCAGTAAAACAGGAATTCGCAATTTGATTATGCGTTCCAACGTTTCCTTGTGGTTCATTTCAGATTCAGACATATCCGTAATAAACAACAGGATATCTGCATCTTTAAATGAACTTTCCACATAACTCATCATCGCTTCATGCAGCTTGTAAGAAGCATTTACAACTCCCGGAGTGTCCGAAAAAACGATTTGATGATCATCTCCGTTCACTAATCCATGGATTCTGTGGCGGGTTGTTTGCGCTTTGGAAGTAACGATGGAAAGCTTTTCACCCACTAATCCATTCATAAGGGTTGATTTACCAACATTCGGGCTACCAACAATGTTTACGAAAGCAGATTTGTGAGACATAATTTTGAAATTTTGGTACAAAGATACGCTTCTTATTTTGTTTGTTGCAAATGAGGCCGAATTGTAGGCTTTTTTAAGAAACAGCAAGCAGGAAATCCGGTTAATTATTCCAAAGCAGTAAGTTGAACGTGCTTGAGTACTGCATTCCGGAGTAATCTTCAAAATACTTCACGGTATAGTTGTATCCTGCCTGAAGCGTCCAGATCATCCGTTTGTTAGAGAAAAGCTGAATTCCTGCTACCGGAGTAAACTGCATGGAGGAATAATTTCGCTGAAAAAGTCCGCCCACTTCCAACCCGAAATAAGGAATAAGGTATTTGCGGTTGCATTTCCCCTCGAAAGACAGATTCAATCCGAAGTTGACGTTGAAAATATTGCGGGCAGAATCCTGATCACTTTTCAGAATACTCAGATTGGCGTAAGTTTTTACTCTTGCCGGACCGCTTTGAGAAGAAAGCTTGTTTTTGGCCTTCGCATAAATAACGAATTCCGTAACGATTCCTTGATAAACTCCCAATTTGGTGCTGTTTTTCGGAGTATAAACCTTGTATCCGATTCCCGGCATAAAGTAATCGTCCCACTCTTCGGTTTGAGCGTAACTGGATGTGTTTGCCACGAAGACAGAAAGGACTGTGATGAATAAAAGTTGTTTCATATGGATAAGATTGAATTAAAAAGAAAGTCTGCTTACCCGGCGGCAAACAGACTTAATGCTGGATATGTGTGATTTAGAATGGTTTCTCTTTAGAAATAGAATCGCGTGTATTTTTTTGGATGGCAATGGCTCCGAATAGTGACAGAACAAATGAAAAGGCGAAGAATCCTTTTTCGCTTCCCCACATGTTGGCGTTCCACAAACCGATTACCAGCAAGGAGATTGAAAGGACGGTGCAAAACCAACTGATTCCGTAATACATGTCAGTAACCGGAATTCCTTCGAGGCGGTCACGCACGCTTTTTTGTACGCTGATTACAGAAAACAGTCCGAACATAATCACTGTGAAATAGTATCCTTTTTCACTTAGCTGTAAGTCATGGTTTCCGAAAATCCCTGCGAAATATCCGATTAGACCTGTTCCGAATGCTACCCAGCTGGCAGCAATAAATGCAAATGAAGGTTTCTGTGTCATCGTTTTAAGTTTTATTTGTTTCGACAAAGATGTGTGTTGCTAATAATTTAGTAAAACGGTATAGTAATACTTAAAACGACCTTGTTGCGATTTTCCGTACTGGATCAGATTTTGCTTATGCTCCGGTAATTGGTGAGCCGGGGAAAGAAAGAAATCAAAAAGTTTTTCCTGAAATACTTGCATATCGATAAAAAGTACGTATCTTTGCACTCCACTAACGGAAACGACTATTGGGGAATTGAAATAGCAAGAATCAAATAAAAGATATATTGCGGGGTGGAGCAGTTGGTAGCTCGTCGGGCTCATAACCCGAAGGTCGCACGTTCGAGTCGTGTCCCCGCTACTAGTGAAAGGTCAATCGAAAGATTGGCCTTTTTTATTTTGTAATTTTTCTATTTTTGGAAACATTCAATCACCGCATGTAATTTGTTTAACAATGTCATACACAGTAGACGACACGACATCTGCAGCTACACCAGGCAAAATTTCTATTTCATCTCGAAAATTTTTGGAATACATTGATGTAAGAGGGGTTAGAAAATTTATCTACTATCTAATCTTAATGCTACCAAAGAGTTTTCTCTTTACAGTTCTTAAGAACAATACGATTATTCATCATTGGATTTCTGCTAATGAACATTTTAAATTTGGTTGTGTGAATCCTGCAATTATTCTTAATCAAGAAAAAGGTCTTGTTGCAGTATTTACAAATTTGACAAATTCCGGGAGCAATCCTACTCCCGTCATAAAAATTTACAAGGAAAAATTACAACTTATCCAAGGGAAAGTAATTAACGGACAAAGAATATCCACCGTTGCTTTATACTATCAAAATCCAAAACAGACAAACGCTAAAGCTTGGATTGATTTTGACCCCAAAGTTCCTGATTGTTTTACTAACGATTCTGTAATCTGTGCTCAGAGTATGAATAAACTAAGCGCTAATTCTTGGAAATGCTTGGAAATTGGTTTAACTCAATTAAAGGAGAATAAACTTGGATTACATCATTTAGATCTGGATAAAGAATTAGTTAATTCTTCTTATTGATTTCTGAAAATAATAATACCAGATTTGTATCCTCAGCCCCTATTTGATACCGGTCGCTCACCCGCTACAAGGAAAAGGAATTCAGAAATGGATTCCTTTTCTTTTTCTCTCAATTCTTGTCCTCACACTCGTTCTGAGATTTACACCTTTTCTTTCAGAGTGAGAGCGTGTTCAATGATAGTTTAAAATTCTTTTCATAATTCCCTATATTGCTAAACTATCTGTAAGCATCAAAATGAACACGCTTTTCTCAAATACTCAATTCTATAAGGAACTCGAATCTTCTCTTCCTTCAAGCAACATGGAAAAGAGAAAAGTGTGGGTAAATACAATTATAGAAGAAGATATAAATCTGAAAGATCTTTCGGGATTGTTACTATACGAACAGAAAGTAGCTACCCGGTTTCTGTGGCTTTTGAGTGAAATCGGACAATCGGATCCGGACAGGTTGTTTTCTGAGCTTCCTTTTTTATTCGATCTGTGTGATCGGCTTGATCCTGCTTACAAGAAGTCCTTTGCATCGTTTTGGCTCATTACAGGCATTCCACCCGAAAATGAGGGGAAAGCCATCGAATGTTTGTTTCAATGGCTCCTATCGCCTGATACGAATGTCACAATCAAATCGAGATCTCTGCTGATGCTGTTCAAACTCACGAAGAAATATCCCGAATTGAAAAATGAGCTGAAATGGTGTTTGGAAGATCAAATGGGAAAATACAGCAATGACTTTGAAAAACGAGTCGGTAAAATATTAATGGCAATAGAACCATGACGGCTTCACGAAAGAAAGTCTGAAAGATCGAAATCAGAAACATTGGGACGTGAAAAAGCAATAAAGCCTCCGGAGGTAAAAGACTTTATCAGAAACAAGATTTCCCTGAATGATTTTAATAAAATGAACTCCTTTTCAGAATAAAACTGTCCTGAAATTTTTTATACTTCAACAGCTAAAAATTCCGCCAAAGTCATCCCATGCGCCCGGGCCAATACCAACAGACTTTTATAGGTGATATTTTTCTTCCCTGCTTCCCATCTACCGTAATGAACACGTGACAAGTTATGGTCCAGAGCAAATTTTTCTGCACTCTTATATCCCTTGGAAATCCGAAGCGCTCTTATTCTTCGACCCAATTCGATAAGTTCCTGATCACTATTTAATTGACTCTTTTCTGCCACTTTTCCTTCGTCCATATTAGTACAAAGCAACAGTAAAGCAACCAAAAAGCAAACAACTTTTGAGTAAACAACCATTAGGTTTGCAACTTAAAGGTTTATTTTTATATTTGTAGCCAAATAATGGTCAATTATCTTAGTTTTTTACAGTCTACTACAACCCTTGCGTAAAACAGGGAAAGTTCACCCTCCTGAGTAGTGCAAAACCCATTAAATGTAAGAAATTGCGTGGGTTTTTAAGTGGTGAAAATGTGGTAAAAATGGCATAGAGGTTGGAGTCCCGCCTCTGTGCCATTTTATTTTACGGGAAAACCGTTCAATAAAGAGCAATAGTCGTCTTTTTTTGCAAAATGATTGTTTGGTGATTAAAGAAAAAATATCGGAGATAAACAAAAAGCGCGACTATCAATAGTCGCGCTTTTCACATTAGTTATATTCGATGAATCTAATTCTTCATCATCTTCATGACACGTTGTTCTTCAACAGCTTTGATTTGCTCTACTTGTTTTAAGCTGTTTCCTTGTTTCTGAAGCAGGTAATCCTGGAAAACATGGCTGAGATACAAAGCAGATTTCATTTTGCCTTGAGTTTTAAACTTCACAGCACTGTGACAAGAGAAGCAATTTGCCAGATTGTTCACATTAATGGAATCAATACTGCTGGTAAAAGTCTGAGTAAATGTTTCCATCGTAACGTTGGCACAATTCAAACTTCCGCGTGCGAAACTTCCCGGTGTTGCATTACTGATATCGTAACCCAAACTGTCTATCAGCTGAATCTGTTCTTTGTGGTTTTTTCCATCTGTATTCAACCAGATTGATCCGTTGTAGAAATAATTTTTCCAAACATCATTCAATTGGGATTTAACACATTGATTGATTCCGTCGACATTCTGAAAATCTGCCGGCTCCTGTTGAGAAGTCGTCATAAAGCTTCCGTCACTGTTGCGGGGAATACCATATTGGAATAAGTCAAAAACCTGATTCGGAGGATTTCCCAACTGAGTAGTTGTATTGTATGTAATTCCTCCGATTCCGCTAACCGAACCTTTCTTGAACAAAAGTTGATCGGAATCTGAACTTGCAGCATTTTTCGCCCAATCGTAATCAGGAGACAAGTCGTCGTGTTCAAAAGTAGCCCAGATAAATTCCGGATGATTTTGAACCACGCCTACTACGTGCATACCGATCAAAGCCACTTTCGTATTTGTAAAACTCTTACCTGCATTTGTGGAAAGAGAAGCGGTCGTTATGTAGTACGAGGATTGTTTCGCTTGAGGAATAGCCGAAACAGGAACCCAGGCAACTTTCAGTTCAAAAGAACCTACCGGAAATGCTTCTTTGTTGCTAGGCTTAATAACTCCTTTTTTGATTCCTGCAGCAAAGATGCGCGCCGCATCATACATTTTCGGATTCATGTGAATCGAATAATAAACCTTTCCGCCAACTCCGTTGTTGTAGTTTGGATTAGTTTGTAAAAGCGCGCCGCTTCCAGCTTGTGCAGTATCCTGAATCACAACGGTAGTTCCTGATGGAACAGTAATGGAATCCATATTGGAAGTAACCTGTTTCACTTTCGCCGTATTCAGGAATAATGGATTTCCGCCCTTATCGGGCTTGGTTAACCAAAGAAATTTGTTCCAGGACCATTGGTGAAAAATTTGATTGGTCGTACTTGACGTATCGAAAGGACTTCCTATCCCTTCTTCCGGAGCGGGAGTTTGGGCATGAGGAAACCAGCTTGGATCGACAATACAAAGTGAATCGGGTGAGGATGCTGTGTTGTAGCCGGCTTTTGGAGCAACAGTTGGTTCCGGATCGGAACCGCAATTGGTTAGTATCAATGCACCGATGACAGCTAGTCCTCCTAGCAAAGGTAATGTACGTTGTTTCATGAATAGTATAATTAAGATTCAATCGAAGGTAGGGTAAAGCCATGAGGCACAATAGGGTAGAAATACCTGTTTTTGAATCATCCGGAAAATACGGGGGATTTTCCCGGGGTAAGAACGGGAATTAAACACAGTTATTTTTTTGGCTAAAATTCTAATATTTAAGACATTTGAAACTCACTACTAAACTAAAAAACATGAATACGATCAAACAAATAAATGATCCGTCTCCGACTCCGTTTAATGAGATTATTGATTATTACGACAAACTGAATTTAGATGTTCGGAAATTAGAACAGGAAGATCGTCTGGATTTGGATTTGATACCGCTTATACCCGAGGTGGCAGAACCTGAAATCGATGAGTGTGACACTTATCTGAAAGTAAGCACCGGACGATTGGAAAAAGAGATAATCCGAATAAACAGAGTGGCATTTGTTGGACTGTTTAAAATCGCTACCGAAATGAGATCAGGAACGGAATCTTATTTAACAGGATTAAAAATACATTTTGGGCTTGTTGGCAGAAAAATTGAGCCGATTTTTCAGCCGGTTTATATGAAACGGGTTGCTGCCGGTCAGGGGACAAATGACTACAGTACTCAGTTCGAATTGCATTATGTGTACAATTCAGGGATGAAACAATTTGACAAGGCAGAAGAAGAAGATCTTAGAAAAATCGACAACTATAAATCCGCCATTCAAATTAAACATGATGCGGCAAGTGCTCACAGCCCTTTTTCCGAAGGAGATGTGGAAGGAGTAATCTTTCCTTTTCAGACCATATTCTCTCTCTTGTACTATAATGAAGGAGACCATGACGTTTTCTTCTATAATGCAATACGATCAGTAGGTAGTAAAAAGAAGCACTGTATTCTTCTTGCAACCAAAGAGAAACCGTTTCCTCAACCTGTTTTTGAAAATAGATACGCCAATCGTTCTCACTTATGCCCGCCTTGCAGCAGGGTTAGTAATTCGATTTTTGTTGAAAGTCAGGCTAAGGTATAACGTTAATTTTGCCAACTTAGCAAGTACTAAAATGTTAGGATGCTTACACTCTTCACTGAAATCTTGTGTTTATCACTGGCTGTTTTAACCGGAATTCTGGCTTTTCGCCACATGAGCAGCTTTTTCAAAATACTGTTTTTGCAGGTCGTTGTCTGGAGTTTGTTTTACGCCGGATCGCATATGATTACCTTGTATCAGCAATCAATAAATCAGCCGATTGATAATTTATGGCTTATGAATATTCATCTCATTATCGAAACCGGGCTGTTGCTCGCAGCAGCCTGGTTTGTTTTACCAAAAGCATTTCGAACATGGTTGCTTGCAGGAGCATTTTTGTTTTTTCTGGCGGTGCTTGGAATTCAGATTTGGAAACAAGGATTTGACGAATATCTGAATTATGGGGATGTAGCAGCCTGTCTTGCTATTACCTTGATTTTCTCCATCCTGCTATACACGTTCGGGCAACAAACCCGCGTGCGGTTGTGGAAATCTCCTGAAAAATGGGCTTGTCTGGGAATTCTGATGTACTTCGCGTGCAGCGTTCCCTATGTTTCCATGATGAATTATCTGCAGACTGAAAGTCCGGCGGTGAACACCTTTTTATACTATTTGATCAGCGGTGTACTGGCAAATATCCGATACCTCTTACTGGCACTTGCTTTTTGGGTGCTTTACCGACAAACAAACCGGAAAATATTGAACATATGAACGATATCATTTTAAGCATTGTTGCGGTAACCTTATTGATTCTGCTTTTGATTGCAGGAATCGCGATTACTTTTTTTCTGACGAACCGCCAGCGAATGCGCCAGGAACAAGAATTGATGGAGACGAAACTGGCATTTGAACAAGAACTTCGTCAGGTGGAAACCGAAGTAAGCGAGCACATCATGGGGCAATTTGCCAATGAACTTCACGACAATATCGGACAATTGCTGACTGCCATGCACATTGAGATTGAGAACCGGAAACTGGATCGGCCGGAGAGTCAGGAAAGCTATAAACCGCTTGAAATTTACCTCGGAGAAGTGACTCAGCAGCTCAGATTGCTCAGTAAAACATTGAACAACGATTTTATTGCACACAGCGGATTACTGACGGCCATTCAACTCGAAGTCGATCGTTTGAATAATTTGAAACGTTTTATGGTTCGTCTGGATGCGGATTCGACCGGAACACCGCTCAAAAAGGATCAGGAATTGATGGTTTTCCGGATTTTTCAGGAAATCGTTCAGAATATTATGAAACACGCAGAATCCAAACAGGTTTCTGTTCGTCTGAAAACAAGTTCTGAGGAGTTTGAACTGCAGGTGAAAGATGACGGCTTAGGGTTTGACTATGATGAGGTTTTCAAGCAAAACAAAGCTTCCGGTCTTCGAAACATCCTGAAAAGAGCGACACTGGCTCAGTTGGAATGCACTATTCAGACAAAAAAAGGAGAAGGAACAAGCTATATCCTGAAAAAATTGCCACATTAGTAACTCATTTAACTAGCTGCTCTTCATGGAAAAAAGAAGGATTGTTTTGGTGGATGATCATGTGATTGTCCGGAACGGATTGAAAGAATTAATCGAGAAATTGGGAGATTACTCCGTTGTGGCCCAATTTGACTCCGGGACTTCTTTTCTGAACGCACTTCCGATCGATCCGAATCCCGATTTGTTGATTGTCGATTTGAATATGCCGGGAATGAGCGGACAGGAATTGGTGCAGGAATTAAAAAACTCAGACATCGAACAGCGAATTCTTGTTCTGACGCTCGACAGTGACGAGCAAAGCATCATTCGCTTGTTCCGAAACGGAGTGCGGGGATTTTTGAAGAAAAATTGCAGTGCTGAAGTGCTCAAAGACGCCTTAAATTCTATTCTGACCACCGGTTATTATCACAATGAGTTTCTGACGCTTTCCTTAAGAGAAGAAATGGAACCGCCGAAACTATCCGAACGGGATCAGATTCTGCAGCAATTTACAGACCGCGAGCGCGAATTTCTTCGCCTGGTTTGTCATGAAAAAGAATACACTTACGAGCAAATTGCCGACCAGATGCAGGTGAGCGCCCGAACGGTGGACGGTTATCGTGAAGCCATCTTTGATAAGTTTGCCATTAAATCCAAAACCGGCTTGGTTCTGTTTGTTTTAAAACATCAGTTGTTCGGAGAGTTGTAAGTGAGGTAATAAGTGCACACATTTTGTTTTGCAAAAGTCGAAAAATGATATCTTTCGGCTCTTAAACTATTCACATGAACCAGCAAAACAACACAACGGGTTTTTCCAAATACCCGATTTCAGCAACGGACCCAAGATTTCCCAGCTTTTTACAAGGATTTAACCAGCGATGGCAGGCAGGTTTCTGCGAAGTCGTTTATGTATGTTATTCTCCTGAAGGAGTGGCTATAGCTTTGGAAGAAGCGACTTCTCTGTATGGGAAAAACGTAAAGATCAAAAGCGGAGGGCATTGTTATGAAAACTTTGTTTTCAGTGCTAAAACCAAGGCAATCATTGATGTTTCTGCAATGAATAACTGCGGATATGATCCCGAAAAAGGATATTACCTGGATTCGGGCGGAACAAATTGGAGTGCTTTCAACAGCCTTTTCCGGGATTACGGAAAAGTACTTCCTGCCGGATCTTGTTATTCTGTCGGTTTGGGTGGGCATATTTGCGGCGGCGGCTACGGATTGCTATCGCGCCTGAACGGATTAACCGTCGATTGGTTGACAGGAGTCGAAGTAGTGGTTAAGCCAAGTTCTGAAGAACCCGCGTCCGTGATCTATGTTTCGAAAGAATCTGAAAATCCCGATGAACAAAATCTTTTTTGGGGACATCGAGGCGGCGGCGGTGGAAATTTCGGAGTCATCACCCGTTATTATTTCAAGGACTTACCGGACAGTCCCGTTTCTGCTTTTATCACGCAATTAAGTATTGAATGGAGTGATCTCACACCCGGAATTTTAGATGCAGTTTTGACCCGTTTCACTGCAATAGCAGAAGGTTCCGACAACTGGAGGCAATTTGGAATTTTGGCGTTGCATCATCAGGCTCAGGGAGCAATTGTTATGACGATTCAAACGGCAGTTTTAAAATCCGAAGACCCGGAAATAATCCGCGAACGTTATATCAACAATTTACTTGAGGAATTAAGCGGATTGGTAGCCTACAAACTCAACACAAGACCTTCTGCAACTCACCTGGGCGGATTTGCTCAGCCGGCGGCTCATACCTTGAGTTATACGTTTTATGAGGCAGTTCAAACGTTAAACGGTTCGGGAGCGAATCAACGCGGAAAGTACAAATCTGCTTATATGCGCAAAGGATTCCCGATGGATCAGATCGAAGCAATTTACAAGTATCTTACGCTCGTTCCTCAATCGCTTACACCGCAAGATATGACGCAGTGTTTGCTGCAAGTGGATACATACGGAGGAAAAATAAACACGGTTTCTCCTGCAGAAACAGCAATTCCTCAACGCTCATCAATCCTCAAATTGCAATATCAGGCTTATTGGACGGAAGAAAAAGACGATGCTGCTTTTCTGGATTGGATGAATAAATTTTATACATCGGTTTACAGAGAAACAGGCGGAACACCCAATCCTCAACTCGATCCGACATATAACGTGGATGGCTGCTATTACAATTATCCCGATTCTGATCTGAATGCGTTCGGAGGATTGGAAGGTGCTCTGCAACTGTATTTTGGCGAAAATCTTCCACGTCTGAAAGACGTTAAAAAGCGTTGGGATCCGACCAATTACTTCAATAGTTTTCAATCGATTCCGGTGGAGTGATCAGGTTGAATTAGATTGGATCAAGATGATTCGGAACTGTCCTTGGGATCCTTCTCAAGGGCTTTTTTACGCATGTTTTTTGCATAGAGAAGCATGTCTAAGGTGTCGTGCCAGAATTTTGATCCGATACTCATACAAAAACCTGCCAGAACACAACCGCTGAAGGAATAGAGGATGTTGGTAATGAGCGAATAAGTTTTTGTTTGATCTTGCCAAACAACATCCTGCCAGCCAAAATGAATGGTTGGATCCTTCAGGCTTAACAAGTCGAACACATTGGCATTCATTAGTAAGGCTACAATGATGGACAACATAATGTTCAAACCAACAATCTTTCGTTCCCGATCAGCATTCAGTGCGGGATCATCAGATTGTTTTGAAATATCTTCATCCTTGTTACTGAAGAATAAAAGCTGTTTTCCTTTTTGCCCGAAATAAAGTTTAAACCAATTGATTACCCGTTCCGAAATAAGACTCAAAGTAAAAAGAGCCGTTACAAGGGTAATTAGTCTTTCAAGTGCTTCCATAGTGGTGATATTTATATGTGAAGTGACAAAGGTTTTGAAATGTTGATTGAGTTGCAAGGGGAGTTTAACCGTTTTTGAGAGGGTGTTTTCCCGTGGAAACAATGAGAGTAATAACATGCATGAAAATTGGTCTTCTGATTCATTTCCTGGAGATTTGAAAGATTGAAACCAATTAAACTTTTTAATATGATTAGTTATATTCAAATTGACTTAGAAGAGCTTAGTCAAAAAATTCTCGAGGATTTACCAAAGGAAGATTCATTAAATCTTGAAACTGACGATGTTGATAGTGATGAAGCCAGAAGAAGATTAGAAGCTTTTCAGGACAGAGTTCAGATTGATGGATTTAAGGTTCCGGAAGATGCCGCAAGGATACCAAAATCAGGCATTGATTTTTTGTATGGAGAAGTGAAAAATCTGGCAAATAATGAATGCATTACCGCTTTGTTTGTTCATTTTGCTTGTAAACAGATTGGTGTAAAACTTGTATTTACTCCTTTGTTTCAGCCGGTTTTCCTCACATTAGATGACTATGATGATTATTCTTTAACGGATATTTATCAAATTCATTCCAGAGGAAAGGTCTATTATTATTCAGAAGCAGATTTAAAATTCATTGAATGCCAAAAAACAGATTCTATTGATGAAGAACTAGAATGGAGAGATAATTACAGAAGTAATCGTACCACAATCAAACGAGTTAAGGACATTAACCAACCTTATATGTGGTTCAAGCCTCAGACGGATTCAGAAAGTCAACTATTTCCATTCCAGTTGATCTATACGTTGTTAAAAGACAATAATTCCGGTGAAGTGGTCTTTAAAAACTGCATGTCTGAATTTAAAAAGAATCCAAGAGTTTCTTTTAAGCATTCCATGTTTTTGTCGGCTCATCCACAAATGGGAGGAAAAGGTTCTTTCTTCGGAAAGCATGCCAATAGATCTCATTTATGCCCACCTTGTACAACGAAGTTTGGGTTTATGGCAAATCAACTCTAACCTTAATTAGCATTTTTGAAATCAAAAAATAGTATTTGACTAATTCAAAACCGGGTAATTATTTAGTACCCGGTTTTTTTTGATGATTCAATGATAGTGAGATCTGGTGAATCGTCTTTTTGATATGCTTTCCCACAGACACTCCGTTTGTCAATGAAGCATTGAAACAGTATATTTGGAGGAAAAGTTAGCCTGCCAATTATGAAATACGCACCGCTATTAAGAGCCTTTCTCAAACAAGCAAAAACGACCAACCAAAGGCGATCCGATTATGTTGTTTCGGAAAATGGGGTTACTGCCAAAGCTAGTTTTGGGCAGGGAGCTCAAGCTAGAATACCATGGATTTCCTTTACAAAAGAGGGACATGTTCCTACAAATGGAATTTATCCTGTTTATCTTTATTTTAAATCACATGAGTTGCTTCTGTTAGCATATGGCGTAAGTGAAACCAATATTCCTAATGTCCATTGGAGTATAGACGAGGTTGAGACGATTGCTGAATACTTTAACCGAAATAACTATAAAAAACCGGATCGCTATGGGGCCTCATATGTTTTCAAGGTCTACGATCCTTTGCATTTACCAACAAATGAGGAGTTGGATAAGGATCTTAATGAAATTATTGATGTCTATCATCAGTCAACAACGAATCAACAACCTAAAATTGAACCAACAAAAACCAGAGGAAAACGAAAAATGAAACCGTTTGATTTGACTTCGTTCCAGAATAGTTTGCGGAAATCTAATTTGATTTTTTCTGACCAGTTAGTAGCGCGATATACAGCATCATTGTTGACAAAACCATTTGTTATTCTGACCGGTTTATCTGGATCTGGAAAAACACAACTGGCCAAAAGTTTTGCTCGCTGGATAGCACAAAGTGACGATCAGGTTTGTATAGTGCCGGTTGGGGCCGACTGGACAAATCGAGATCCACTATTAGGATATCCTAATGGATTGAAAAATACAGAATATGTGTTGCCCGAAACTGGAGTGTTACAATTATTACTTCGAGCAGTTGATAATCCTCAACAACCATATTTTCTTATTCTTGATGAAATGAATCTCAGTCATGTAGAGCGCTATTTTTCGGATTTTCTAAGTGGGATGGAGTCTCGAAGTCCGATCTTGTTACATGATCTCAATAATAAGATGGTTCCGAAGCAAATAAATTTACCTGTAAATGTATTTATTACAGGAACTGTCAATATTGATGAGACAACTTATATGTTCAGTCCAAAGGTTCTAGATCGAGCAAATGTGATAGAATTTAGAATTGAGTACGACGAAATGCTTCAATTTCTACAAGCTCCATTAAAACCTTCTCCAATTGAGAATATGGGTAAAGAGATGGGAGAAAATTTTGTTTTGTTAGCGCAACAAGAAGTGACTGAAAAACCAGATGAATCGTTGATCAAAGTCCTAAGGTTCTTTGATCAATTGCAACAAGCAGGCTCCGAATTTGGTTACCGCACAGCATCAGATATCCATCGTTTGTTGTATTATCTTGGAAAATTGGGGATACACGATGGAGACGAGCAGCTTGACATCGCTTTGATACAGAAATTACTTCCCAAGCTTCATGGTTCTCGCCGTAAATTGATTCCGATTCTTGAAAAAATGGCTGAGGGGTGCATTGATAGTTCGCAGCACAATGTGATTAAAGAATATCTAGACACTGGTAATTTTGATCAAGCAGTTTTACAACCCATCACAATGGGGAAGCTTCATCGGATGTACCGATCAGCCATTGAGAATGGTTTTGCAAGTTACGCAGAAGCTTGATTCATGACGAGTAAGGTAAAAGAACTAGTTATTCCATTAGATGCTTTTTGTGAAGGGCTTGTTTTGACTATTTATGGAAAAGATTCATCGATGCTCAATCATCAACCCGATGCAGAAATGTATGGAGAAAGTGAATGGCAATTAGCTGAATCAGAAGAGTATGACTTTGAATTTTCGGATGGAGCTTTTACATTTGAAGAACTTCCTGGGATTATTAGGCATAATAACAAAAGAACTTGGCAAGGTCTATTACGTCCAGGAAATTATACTGGAACTTTGTGTTTGAATATTATTGGAATAAAACCCGGTAATTTCCCCTTATATCTTGAAATTCGATCCAAGAAAATATCTTATCGATCGGATTATCGCTTTATGTTGGAGAGTATTACTGAATATTGTACAGAGCTGCTCATGCAACATACATCCCCAGTAACGCATAATTTTGAAACGAACCATGCTATTGATTCTTCTACTTTATATCAGCGTTTTAGCTTTGTAAAATCAATAGTTCGATCTGATGAATTTTCAGAAGCCTTACACCGTATTGTATTGTTTCCAATAACCCGTTATAGAACCCATTCAGAAAAGCGAACAATTACTTCTGTTCATCGTTTTGGTAGACAAGAAATTCGCCAATTATCAAAGGGTAGTAAAAGAGTTTCAACGAACGAAACATTAACAATTGAAACGGCTCCCGAGCATATTTTTTCTGGAAAAGAGATAGAGACTGTGGACATACACGAGAATCGCTTTGTGAAATATGCATTAGAGCAATTTTTGTTCTTTTGTGAGGATGTTGAAAGGAAAGTTCCAAATACGAGAACAGGGAAAGAGGCCAAAGAGGTAATTCTTTTCTTGGAAGAACAACTTCGACATGATTTGTTTCGTTCCGTTTCCAGACCAACTAATTTGAAACTAAATAGCCCTGTCCTACAGCGCAAAGAAGGCTATAGAGAAGTACTTCGCATTTGGTTAATGTTTGATCTTGCGGCAAAGTTAGTATGGAAAGGGGGAGATGATGTTTATGCAGCGGGTAAAAGAGATATTGCTACCTTGTATGAGTATTGGGTATTTTTCGTTTTACTTGATGCAATACAAAAGGTTTTCAATATTTCAACAATATCACTCTTTGATTTGGTTGGTCCCACAGATGATGGACTTGGGTTAAAGTTAAAGAAAGGCAAGCATACTGCAATAACAGGTGTTTCAATCGCTGGTGAAAGGCATCTTACGATTCGTTTTTCTTTCAATCGTTCATTCCAATATAGTCCATATCCTCAAGGCGGAAGTTGGTCGCGTTCTTTCTTTCCGGATTATACTTTATCCATTTGGCCCGAAGGAATGAGATCAGAGGAGGCAGAAGAACAAGAAATGATCGTTCATCTACATTTTGATGCTAAGTACAAATTGGACCATTTATCCTCTAAACAGCTGGAGAGTGACAACCAACAAAAACGATTCAAACGAGAAGATCTTCTAAAGATGCATGCTTATAGAGATGCAATTCGGAGAACTGCGGGTGCTTATATTATTTACCCGGGAGATATTCATTATGAAACATTGGGTTTCAAGGAGATTTTACCTGGATTGGGAGCCTTTACGATTCGTCCTTGTCGTGATGATTCTGGCTCTAAACAATTGGAACGGTTTTTTGTAGATATACGTGAACATTTAATGAACCGTGTTTCTCAACGAGAGCAATTGGCAGCTTATTTTCAAGCTGTTTATACGAAAGAACCAAAGGTGTTGAATACTTACATTCCAGAATTTGATCATTTACGAGAGCGTTTAATTCCAGATAAAACAACAGTATTAATTGGCTATTACAAATCGACCGCTCACATCGATTGGTGTGAGCAAAGAGGATTGTACAATTTCAGAATCGGTTCTGGAAAAAGTGCACTACCACTAACTCCTGAAGCTATTGGGGCACGCTATTTATTACTCTACTCTAAAGAATCTTATACATCCGAATTATGGGAAATTATAGGGCCACCACAATTTTGGTCAAAAGATGATTTAATTGAAAGTAACTATCCGAACAAACCAAGTCAGGATAAATACCTTGTATTACCAATTCAAAAACCAAAAATACCTTGGAGCAAAGGTCTATGTTGGGATGTTACACAATTTGATAAAGCGCAGGAACATATTCAATTAAAGTATCCATTCCATGTAACATTAACAGAGTTGATGAGAAGAGCGATTCCAATCAAATAACTTTAGATTAGTCTAGTTTATCCTTAGCACGAACATCATAATAAATATTGGTAAGTCCTGAATTAAGGAAATCATCATTCAATAGTTTGATAAACGTTTTTTTCGATGCAGCTGATGAAAGGTCAAAAGCTGTTCGGGATTCATTGAATTTAAGTTTTCCTTTTAAAGACTCTGTGCTACTTATATAGGTGTATATGTTTTTAAATGGGATTGATAAAACGGGAGAGTTTTTTGCTTTAATAATACTTCTCTGAAATGTTTTGTTTTGAGCTGAGTAAGATTTAAATCCCTCTATATCGTGAATGAAACCAGAAGTCTCTAGGAGTGCTAATGATGAGGTATGTTCTTTTTCGATAATTTCCTCGAAACCAAAATCTTTTTCCAATGTTTTCTGATTTAAAATCACGAGATCATCATGAACCTTCATAAAATCAAATCCTTTATCTAAAATAAGCCCATCATTTTGCACTTGCACGAATCGTTTTGCTGATTTTACCATGTATAATCTTTTTTCTCTTCGAACGATATCAAATGAATGATGTTTTCTGAAAATGGAAATCTTGCTTAATTCATTTCCAACAACCATCAAATAACCAAATAGTTCAGATAAATTATCCGTGTTAAAATTGAAATCCTCTCTAACTGGAGACAGAAGAATTTCATTTAAAAAATTCAATTTTTCTGGGACAGGAAAGTCAAATCGAAAAACCACATTCTTTCTTTCATCAAATTCACTTAAAGGAATATAACTTAAGTCTTCGTTGTTCATAAATTTTGTGGATGTATATTCTCGAAACATTTGTGTTAATCGATCCTGAATGGAATTCTCAACATCAGCCTTTTTCACAATTACAGCATTATCTGATTTTAAAAGAAGATATAATTGTGTAGAAATGATATTTTCTGGATCGCAAAATTCTTGTAGTGACTGAATTAATTCATTTTTATTCATAAGCTTTCGGTGCTGTTTTAAGTTGTGCGTAATATACTGTATCACCCAACTTGAGATTTGAAAATGATTCTCCTTCCTTTAACTCACTCTGTGTAATCAGTATCATATCTGATTCAGTATAAGTATCAACTTGATAAATCTGATAGCCTAATAAAGCGAGAGTGGGGTTTGAGTAGAACAAATTGGTTTTCACATATATTGTTCCTATAACAATTAATAGAAGGAGAAAAATAATAGTGTTCCTTACATCATCCAAGTCAAAACAAATAAATGGAATGATGTACGTCGTTAGAAAAGTAAGATGCTCATAATTTAGATTTTTAATTTTTTTAATTTTCATTGGATGGTCCAAACTACCTTTCACCTTATGGCGAAGACTTAGCAAAAAAAATATGCCAAGGATCAATAGAAAAAATGAAACAGATGAAAGTAAATTTGAATAAATAACAACCAATATGTTGTCTTTGATTCTATCAGTTTCCTTCCATTTTGTCCAATTAAACTCCTTGATAATAATTAGTAGAAATAACAGCCATAATGAAACAACATATAATTTAATTCGACTCCACATAACACAATTATTAAATAAGGCTGACACTTTCCAAATGCCAGCCCAAGATTAACTTTAAGTCAAATCAACTATCGATGCTCCGGGAGCTTCCTTTTTAATGGTTTCGATTGCTGCCTCACGTGCACTACTGGTGTCATAAACTTTTGTGCTGGTAGCAATGATTTCACCGTTTGCCGCCTTCAAGTTAAAAGAGTAACGACCATCACTGTTTTTGCGGTCATAGCGGCCATCGAGAGAAGCATTTTTTTTAACGGATTCAATGCCGTTATGGCAACTGGACTTTGTAACATAGCCCTCGCTTTTAAGAAGTTGACTGTCAGCTTTACTTTTGAACCTGAAGTAAAAATTCTGGTTCAATTCACTCCGAAAGAGCTCAAATTTTTCCATAATAAAATTGATTGTTTGCCCGGTTTATCCGGTATTGTTCATAGTGTTTCCCCTCTTCCAGGCTGGGGAATTGGCCATAGATTTTAGTAGGATTCAAGCATTACCTTTGGTGAGAGACAAATCCTGGATTTTGGCCAGTTGGGCATTGTACTTGACGGACCGGATACCATTTTCACGGGCATTTGCCGAAGTATATCGTTGACTGTGACCGATGATTTCACCATTTGCAGCTTTCAAATTAAAAGAATACCCTTCTTTGTTTCCTTTGCGGTCGTAAGACATATCAAATCCACCATTGGTTCTCACCGAGGAGATTCCATTCAGACATGCTTGTTTGGAACTGTAGCCTTGACTAGCCAATATGATTTGACTGTTCCCTGCTTTTAATCGGAAGTAATACCTCCTGTCGGTATTGCTTTTAAAGACCTCAAAACGCCCGATCATATTCCGTTGCTTATCACTCTCTAAGAGTGAAAGTTGTATGCTGTCGCTTTCATTCCCCGGTCGTTTTTCTGGATTAAGCCGCCCTTCGGCTCTTTCCTTTTTTGTTAGAACCATCGGAACCTGGTACGACTCCAGTGCCTTCAGATAATGTTTATTCATCCATACAACTTCTACGCGCGCGCGCGTTTTACCGTCTGATCCTTTGGTGGATGTTTCGATGATGCGTTTACACCACCAGCCATCGGTAAGCAGTTCATCATAAAGAGGATGTTCATAAGCACTGATAAAGATCATACAGTTGGCTTTGTTGGCCATTTTCAGCATCTTAGTATGAAACTCAACATCATTGGCATCATTGTTATAACCATTGGTGCGTTCCCCCAGGTATGGTGGATCCAGATACATGAGTGTGTTTGGACGGTCCAGGTAACGTTTCATTAATTTCAACGCGTCCTTGTTTTCCACACGCACCTTTTTAAGACGTCCTACTACTTCTTCCAAGCGTTGTGGCATATTATTCCAGCGACTTACTCTGGCATCTTGTCCGTTTCGTGAGAAAGAATCTGAGTAAGAGAACCCCCCGCGCTCTTCTCCGAAAACACCATTAATTGACATCATGGATTGTACGAGAAAACGTCGGGCTCGCTCGAGATTACTAAGTTCTTCTTGTGGGATGCGAGCCATGTGCAATTCTTGTTCAGCATATGGGGTTAATTTGACAGCTTCTATGAGGGCCTCCGTATTTTTTCTTAATTGTTCGAAGAAATTATAAATCTCACTATCAATGTCATTAATGACCTCAATTTGTGCCGGGTTTTTTCGCAATGTAAGAGCGGCGGATCCACAGAATGCTTCTACCCAGCAAGTGTGTGGAGGAAGGTCGGAACATAACTGCAATGCTATTTTGTTCTTGGAACCGAAGTAACCAAAGGGCGTGTTGATCTTCTTCGCCATTGCTGACGAATGTCTTATTAGAGTTTCCATATTCAGTGTCGGTTTTTAATTAGTCGTTTGTAGGCTTCGATGTCATCCTCGTCATTTTCCTCGAGGTCTAAGTCGTAGATGTTGTAGTCCTGCTCTATGATCTCGTACATTTTCTTCGCTTTGAGTTCAAGATTTTGCTTGATATCCTGATCGATAGAATTTTCATATTGCAGGAAGTAATAATTGGCTTCATGTAGTTCGGATCCGCCTACACGATGGATCCGGTCCAATGATTGCAAGTATTGTGAACAATTGTAAGACAAGTCATAATAGATTGCGTGGAAGCAGGTCTTATGCAAGGAAATGGATTCGGCACACGCAGCAGGATTTGCAATTAATATATCAAGTTGACTTTCCAAGTCAAGAAATTCATCCCGTATATCTTCACGTGTTTTTTCTTCACCGATGATAATGGTATCATCTTTTCGAATGGGAGTTTTACCATAGATCAGTTCGGTATGGTATCCCAGCCCACGAAAATGGTCGCGAATCATCTCCAGTGTGCCTACAAAGTTGGACCAGATAAGGATTTTGCGATCCCGCTCACGAATCCGAGAGACCAAGTCCGTTAGTGCTTTTAGTTTTCCGGGCATTTCCAATTCCCTGTAGCTACCAATTTTGTGCTGGAGGCTGTCATTATCGACTAAGTTTTCATTCGATTCTTCAATTGCTGAAGCCAATAATCCAGGATAAGAAACGGATTGTCGCAACCGAATCATTCTACCTCTCCATAGCCGGCTAAGAACCTCTTCATTTTTTGCATAATCACGCTCACTCAGGTCCATTATTTTGGCATTGACACTGTCATAGATCATGCGCTCGGTTGCATTCATTGGAACGACAATCGGTTCGTGAAATTGAGCAGTTTTCAACCCGAGATCTTTCTTCCGGACACGGTAAAACAAAGGGCTGATTTTTTGCTCCAAGAGGTTCTTAATGGCTGAAGTGTTCTTTCGTTTTTCCCAAACCTCTATGCGGATTTTGTCTTCCTTCGTCAATGAGCAATTTCCTTCCCACAAAAAATCAAAGAGGTTGAACAAATCCTTGTAGCTTTTAGGAATAGGAGTACCGGTAAGAACACCTCTGCAAACTGCATATCGACCAATTTCAAGTAATGAACTTGCCCATGAGCCGCCTTGTTGTTTCATGTAATGCGCTTCATCGATGATCATAAACGCATTGATCCCGGCTTGTGAAAGAAAATGCACCATATCCCGTGTATCATTCAAAGCGGTATGGAAAGTACTCAGGTAGAGTTCAGAGATACTTCCCTGAGGTCGCTCATATTCACGTTTTCGGTAAGTTTTATTCCCTCCGGAAAGTATTCTGGTTTCCGGTTTTCGACCAAGTGTTTCAAGGAATTCGTTTTGCCACGGTTGAAAACAGGAGGGAGGACCTACTATGAACAATAAATTACAGATACCTTCTCGGCGCAACTTTTCATAAACAGCCAACACTGTAGACGTTTTTCCACTTCCTGGCACCGAGAAGTTTGCTCCATTCTTTAAAGTGTAAAAATGATAAGCGGATTTAAGCTGATGAGGTTTTAACTTGCGAGGGAGACCTGATGTAAACTTCCGAAATTCAGTAAATGATTCGTCCAAAATCCCTTCTTCCTTAATGATTTTTACCCGTGCGAATACTTCATGAAGCGCTTGGCGCTTTTTTCGATCACTTTGAACCATTGCTTCCAAAGCTTCAGAAAGTTTGTATGCAATTTTCTCACTGTCAAAATAGTGCGTAATCTTCAGAAGATCCTGTATTGGTGCGTCAGAATTCCTGAAATGATACTCTCCCTCGCGGATGAATCCATAGAATCCTAGTTGGGAAAGCTGAGAAAGTTTCAGTTGTGAGGTTCCGGATAATACGATAGTTGATTCGACAAGTTCTATATGAAGTCGTTCAGTTGTCCTTTTCTGCTGAATTGTTGTAGTTGTTGTGCGCATCTTTGATCGTTTTATAGATTTCGTCCGATTTTTCACTGATAGAGAGTGCCATATCCATTCCTTCTTCGTAGTGTTCCGCCCCCATGTTTTTAATTTTCAAATTGTTGTGGTTTAGTTTGCGAAGGGCATCTTCGAGTAGTTCAAGTGGTTTGTCACGCGCTTCCTGATTGGTAAGATGGCGTTGAGCCTGTATCAAATTCCCAAGTACTTCTTTTTCGTTCAACACTCCCCATTTACTATCAATTTCCCGTTCAGAATGCCGTTTTCCTTGCTTGTCGTATTTAGCCTCTTCCGGAATGTCATCTGGTACATCGGCAATTTTTAGAATACTTTTTGTCGCCTCCTCATTTGCAAGGTACTTTGGAAGTTTACGGATAAACTCATGTAATTTTCCTACCGGGCTATCCGTATCGCGACTGTTCAGATTACGTTTTCTGATCAGTTTGAAGATGGCTGTTTCCAATTTGCCAATATCATTTTCTTCGATTTGCAGTTGGGCTAATTTGGAAGGGTTGGCCAGTGTTCCATTGTAAAAATTACTGTAGTCTACAAATGCTTGCCAACGACCTTCTCTGTCGCTTGTGCTTTCGGTAATTGTATTGTACATCTGACTTCGGCCAAGTGCACCCAAATAGTTGTCGATGCAATTGAGCGGTTTGATAAAATTCTTTTCGAACTCTTTTACCTTTTTGTTGAATTCTGATTGAGGTAATCCATGGTAGTTCGGATCATCTTTTAATTGTGCTTCCAATGAGAATCCGTTTTGGATGTTGCGCATATATTTAATGGCACGGTTCAGTCCCTGGTATTCCGATTTTCCTTCATTCTGTAACTGACAACGGTTTTCAACTTGCTGAATCTCTAATTCGCTTACCCCTTCAGGTAATAGAATAACCCGCATATGCTCAAAATTGGAATCTTGATTGTTTAAGCGATAAAGCTCTTCCAAAGCCATTTTCCGACGGTTTCCATTGATTAGGAATCCATCACAGGTTGCAATTGCCGGACTTTGTTGTCCTTTGTGAGTTAGTGAACGTTTTAATTCTTCGTTCCGTTCTTTGTCGTTGTTTAGTAGAAAAGCCCTTAAGATGTTTTGAGTTTCTTCTGTTTCCTCATTCAACTTGCGGTTATGTTCCAGCTCATAACTTTCCACATCTGCTATGATTCGCCCGTTGTTTTTGCGGAAACGGAGATGTTTGATAGGAATTTCCATGATATTCCGTTCGTAACGTTCACGCAACTCGTTACGAAAGTCGATGACGTGTGTCAATGGCGGGCTAGCTTGGCGCTTCACTTGATCAATAACACTTTTGAGTGTTTGATTAACAGGGCGCGCACCTTCGATGTTTGCTTTAAGTGATGGCGCATGTTTAATAATGGTAGTCTTGTTTATAATTTTCTGTTCAGCAACATTACCACCTAGGTTGTAAGATGACGGTTGAGTACCGCCGGTATTCAATTGTTCCATAGTTATAAAAGTTTAGTTTGGAGGTGGAAGGAGAGGTTTGGTATTGATTTATAGGTTTGATTCTTGCCCTGTATAGTTCCGTTTTATATTTTGTACGCTGTGGTTGAAAGTGCCATTTCCTTGAAAAAAAATGCCCTTGCTGTTATTATTGATATTGTGAATTCCAGGAGTTCTGGTTGGAATATCGGAGTTGTTGACTACTATGTCTGACTGCTCGGAGTCATCCATTTTTTCTTGCAGAAACAAAATAGAAGTGAGCAAGCCTGGAATATTTGCAATCACTTCTGCTCTTTTCAAAGCGGGGATAAAAGGAGATTTTATTTGCCACGAGTCGTCAGGGTTTATCCAAACTGGAATAATGCGTCCGGTTTCTATTACCTGTTTCCAGGAAGGGTCCGTCATTTGGTTCGGTTGATCTTTCCACCCTACAGGGATCACCCAGATAAGAAAAGCATATTCTTCCAAACGTTTCAGAACCTGTTCCACATAAGTAGATGGCGTTGCTTCTAGGCAGGTAAGTAGGTCAATCGGACAAGATGAGGTTTGTTTGACGTTTTGAAGAACGGGATTTAGCTGTTTTGAGAGTAGGTCTGTAAACCACACACCGATTTTCAAATCCGGGAGTGCAGAAAAATCGATTGGTTCTGTGCTGATGTATTCACTTGCACCGAAGTAGGCATCTTTCCAATGATTCCAGCTTTCAAAGTCCCCATATCCTAACAGCAGATCGATATACGCTTTGCGCTTTGTAACGGTGTTGTCTCGTTTAAGAGCGGCGCGTGCATCGCTGAGTAAGTCTACAAAGTATTTTTCATTGGGGGCTTGTTCGTTCCCGTCGGGAAGTGTCCCGAGTCTGGCAGCCAGCTCGTGTAAACCTGTATGCGACATTTCAGTACGTGCTTTCCAGGAGCAAAACCTTAGGAGCTGTATAATCTTATCTGCTTCATAAAGAGCCATATTCAAAAAATTAGAATTTGACTCAAAGAGAAGACAGGAATAGGTCAGGGAAAATTTTGTTCTCCGAATCCAGAGATTTCCTTTCCGAAACGGGGTGATTTCACTTCCGAAATTTTTGAGATGGAGATGAAATCAATGCATTTCACATTTTGAGATAGTTGTTAAATTGCTCGCGGTACGCATCTGTAATACGAATTGGTTCACCGAAAACCATCTCCACTTCATTTCCACGAATACGACGAATATGTTTCAGATTGATAGAGTAAGAACGACTAACACGTACGATATTTGGAATGCTATGTTTTTCAAGAAAATCTCCCATTGTCATGACTTGGGTAGATCGACTTTTATCAATAAAATGAATATCGCAATAGTTGCGATCAGCTTTCAGAAAAACAATTTCATCCGGATTTATGTGCAGTTTGTTCCCGTTTTTATCGCTAATCAGGTGGATGTATGGGGCAGATTGCTCTTTGAAAGAAAGATCAACATCCATAATAGCATTGCGCAGATTATATAGGTCAATGGGCTTAGAAAGGTAGCGATGAGGTTTGGAACCTTTTGCTTTCAAATAAGTATTTAGATCACGTAATCCGGTCAGATAAATGAATGGAATTGATTGTTTGGAGAGTTTTTCTGCCAGGTCAATTCCCGTTAGTGCACCTTTCAATTCAATGTCCAGTAATACCAAATCAGGCCGTTCTCTTTCTATTGACAAAACGGCGTCTTCATAGCTTTCCGCAATTCCCACAACACGATATTGCAGTTGCTCTAATTTTTCTTTAAGATCGTCCGCCACAAAAGGATCATCTTCTACCAAAAGAATCTTCATAAATGAAATTGTACATTTACTCAATATTAAGCAATTATATCATGACACGCTATACACTGATACTTGTTGCTCTTTTCGGAGCTATGACCGGAATCGGGCAAACTAAATTCGAAGATTGGAAGAATCGTGGAGAATCAGCAATACTTGAAGAAGATTATCCGAAGGCGTTACATGCAATGGAGCAAGCTCAACGATTTATTTCGAAAGATTTGAATCCGGTAATAGAAGCAGAATTCTATAATAATTTGGGGCTCGTATATTATAAAACAGGAAATTATAAAATGGGTATAGAACAAGGTACTCGATCTCTGATGCTTTATGAACGAGTTGGTATTGATACTTTGATCGCTGAATCCATGTACAACCTGGCAATATCTTACAAAGATCTCGGACTATCAGATCGTTCCATGGATTATTTGTTACAGGCTGCACGTATTTTTGAACAGAATAATAGCTTGCTTAAGCTCGCTTCCGCTTGGAATTCAATGGGAAATGTGTGTCGTGATAATGAAGATTTTGAGAAAGCAGTTAGTTATCATCGTCGAGCTTTGTATACACGTGAGAAAATTGGGCATGTAAAAGGTATTGCGGATTCCTATCAAAACTTGGGAAGTGCGTATCTTGAATGGGGGAAATACAATCAGGCAGAGTTTTTTCTAAAGAAAGCACTTCACAAAAAACTAAGCCTTCAATTAACGAATGTTGTTACAACCTATTCCTCACTTGGAAGATTGTATGTAGCAAAGGGAGAATTATGGAGAGCAAGATCATATTTAACCAAGGCTTATGAATTACGTGTCGCAGGAGGAAACTCGATTAAAGCAGTAGAAAGCTTGCTTTATCTTGCAAATTATTATGTTTCAACAGGAGAGAACAACAAAGCATTAGAGTTATTTCATCAGATAGAAGAAATAGCTCAAGTTAAAAAAGACTACCAACTCTTAACAGAGGCTCTTGAGGGACAAGTCACTCTTTTAGAGCAATCAGATAATGAGAAGTTATTGGTAGTTAAATACAAGGGACTACTTGTTTCGCGTAAAATGGCTGAATATCAAGCAAATAAAAAAGAAGTAGATCGATTGGAAATAGAATACGATGTGGAGCGGAAGAACCGGGAATTAGCACTTCGTAGAAAACAATCAAAGATTGATCAATTGCGTTTCAGACAATTGCTAATAGTTTCTGTAGGGATATTTTTTCTGGCTATTACGGCATGGATAGCCTATTACTTCATAAGACGCAGCAAGAGACAAATTGAACATCAGAAAGAAGAAATTGAATATTTGCATCATGAATTAAGTCATCGCACGAAAAACTATTTTGGATTACTGTCTGGTGTGTTGAAAATGGACCGAAAACAAACTCAGAGTCAGGAAAGAGTTAAGGTGCTTGACCAAACAATTCTTCGATTGGATGCAATGTCTCTTGTACAGCACTATTTGTTGGATGACACCTCAAGAAACAACAAAGAAGTAGAACTGGGAGCTTACTTTAGTAATTTAGTAAATACGCTGATACTGAATCTGTCTTCATCTGGTGTACGGCCTCGATTCACTCATGATTTCGAGAAGATTTATTTAGATTATGACAAAGCAATGCGTCTGGCTATTGTGTTGAATGAATTAGTTTGTAATGCGATTGAGCATGGATTATTTCACGTAAACAACCCTGAATTATTGGTATCAGTTCAAAAGGAAGGAAAGCAGTTGAAAATGATTGTAAAGGATAACGGTACCGGAATAGAATTCACTTCGATTGATTCGTATGATACAAAAGGAGTTGGATTGGTAACAAAACTACTTCAGTATTTGGGAGGAAAGCTAACTTATAGTAATGAAAACGGTTGTATAGCAACAGTTCAAATCACAATATAAAAAGCCCGGACTTATATGCCCGGACTTTCCAGTGTTTAAAACAATTAATCGACCAAAATGGTTACTTGCATGTTTTGATGAATAGACAAAGTATCTGTAATGTATAGATAAGTGTCATTTGGAACGGTTACTTTAAAGTAGTATGTCCCACTTTTAACTTGTTGTGTGAATTCTCCGGGATCACTCGTGTACTGAGTACCTATCTTGTTGTTTGTACCATACTCATAGGTTTCTACCCGTGCACCACCCACAGTGACAAGCCCTATTTTTTTTCGGACTTTCCCCTGGAAAATGGGTTCATCATCGTCATCTCCCGTTTTTGGAGTGTTGTTATTCTCGAAAACCAGTTGAGCTTTTTTGAAAGCTGTTTTCTGTTTTTCACACGATACTGTGATTGCTCCCATTCCAACCAAGATCAACAGGGATGCAATCAGGAAAATATTTGATTTCATAATTACCTTATTTGCGATTAAAAATTCCCTTATATGGTCTGCTACGCAGATTCATTTCGGGTTACTCTGTTGGGAGAATAAACCTGCTCAACTTCTACCTTTCTCCCGTCAGGAAGAAGCGTTGCAGGTTTGTCATTTTCAATCGATCAAGGATCCGGAATCCTTTTGGTGCACCTGTCGCTAATCAGCTGTTATAGCGACTCATCGGCTGAATGACATTACAAAGTTGTGGGGAATTGTTAGGGTAGGAAAGGACAGAAAAAAAACTATGCAGAACCCTTTTCGGAGTTTTGTTTTTATACTGATTATCAGCATATTAATTGGAGGTTTATTTTTTGATAAATCTGAATCTTTTAGAGGATTTATATAATAAATGTGCTTGGCACCAAATTTGCCTACCTTTTCATCATGAAAAGATTGTTTGTATTTCTGATCCTTTTTCAATCCTTTTTGGCTGCGGCGCAGTTGAAGTGCAAATCGACGAATCAATCTGACGGTTCAACGATCAAGCAATGCTTCCATCAAAACGGGAAGATTTCTACCCTTGAGAATTGGGATAAGGACAAGCGTTTCGGGACAATCAAAGGATACAACAATCAAGGGAAGGAATTGTTTTCACACAGTTTACGCAGTATTGGCGGGCATGCTTCCGTTTCACTGACCTATTTCCCGAACGGACAAGTGGAAAAAGTATATTTCAGTGATGCTCCCGATGGAGGAATTCAGTTTTACAATTCGACTACCCGTTTTGATGACAAAGGAAACCAAACGGAGTTTTCAGAGACGAAGTATCCACATCAGCTGGAACTTGAGGTGCCGCTTCCGGATACCGTTAAGCGCAGAAAACCCCTTGTTGAGATCAATCGGGTGCTTGATCAGAAGAAAGGAAGAAAACAGATTCAAATTGTTGTAGAAAATAAAACGAAACGAAAAGTGGAAGTTTCCATCAATTTGAATTGTTCTGACAAACCTTACTTAGAAACCAAAATACTGACGAAAAAGGCGGTTTGTTTTATGGAAAGTAACTTCTTCGTGGATTCTGATACAGACTTTTCAAAATGCATTTCGATCGAATTGAAATCGAGTGGTTTTGAATTGATCCGTGGGCAGGACGTCATTGAAAAAGATCTTATTCATATGACCTGGTATATTATCAGAATTTAGCCGGATTTAATCATTTTTCACAAGTTTTCAGCGATTCTAATCTCTTTTTAAGCCAAAATCACGGGTTTTTTGCTAATTTTAGGAATAATCATAAATTGGTTTCTTAGTTAGAAACATAAAACCATTTTCATGGGGCACGTTCCAGAGTTAATTATAGATTTAGCATTAATTTTAGGTGCGGCGGCAGTAATGACCATCATTTTTAAGATGTTACGCCAGCCGGTCGTATTGGGATATATCATCGCAGGGGTCATTGTAGGACCTTATTTCAATTTCTTTCCAACTGTAGTTGAATCCGATGGGATTAAAACCTGGGCAGAAATCGGGGTGATTTTCCTTCTTTTTGGTTTGGGGCTTGAGTTCAGCTTCAAAAAATTGCTCAAAGTAGGTAGCGTAGCCGTCATAACTTCCCTTATGGGAGTCGGGATGACCTTCCTGATCGGTTACAACGTGGGAGTTATTCTCGGTTGGAACATGATGGACAGCTTATTCATGGGAGGAATTCTCAGTATTGCATCCACCACAATTATCTTCCGCGCATTCGATGAATTGGGAGTAAAAAGCCAGAAATTTGCCGGAATTGTTCTTGGAGCACTCATTATTGAAGATTTGGTGGCTGTTGTATTAATGGTAATCCTGTCTACTGTTTCCATCAGCCGCTCGTTTGAAGGAATGGAGATGATCTACTCCATCATCAAGCTGGTTTTCTTTCTGGTACTTTGGTTTGTTTCCGGGATCTTTTTCTTGCCGACCTTATTTAAAACACTGAAGAAATATCTGAACGATGAAACCTTGCTGGTGTTGTCTCTGGCCTTGTGTTTCCTGATGGTGGTCCTTTCTTCGCAGGCGGGATTCTCACCGGCTTTGGGAGCGTTTATTATGGGATCCATCTTAGCGGAAACTCCGAAGGTGGAAAAAATTGAGCATTTGGTTCAGTCCGTGAAAGACTTGTTCGGAGCGATTTTCTTCGTTTCAGTGGGGATGTTGCTTAATCCGGATATGTTGATAGAATATGCGTTGCCTATTGGTATTTCAACCTTGGTTCTTCTGTTCGGAAAACCGATTTTTGCAACTATCGGAGCCTTGTTTGCAGGTCAGCCGATTAAAGTAGCCGTTCAAACCGGGATGAGTTTATCCCAAATCGGGGAATTCTCATTCATTATCGCAACGCTGGGCGTTACCTTAAATGTGACGAGTGATTTCTTGTATCCGGTTGCTGTTGCGGTCTCTGTCATAACAACATTTACAACGCCTTACATGATCGGGTTTTCAGGGAAAATGTCGGATTGGGTGACTTTGAAAATGCCTGAAAAATGGAAAAACCGATTATATAAATACAGCCTTGGAACACAGCAGGTTACGGAGGCGAGTGATTGGAAAAAACTGATTCGTTTTTATGTCATTAACACCATCATTTTTTCGGTCGTAATCATCAGTATTATCTTACTCGCAAATCAATTTTTGGCACCGTTCTTTGAAGCAAGCAAGTGGAAAAATCTATTCATTGTTTCGCTGACCTTATTGATGATTGCACCTTTCCTGTATGCGCTTGCGTTCAGAAGAGGGCCTTCTCAAACGTATGCCAATATCTGGTTGAAACCCTTGTATCGCGGACCGCTTTTGGCCTTGATCATTTCAAGAATTGCTCTGGCAATCTTCTTTGTGGGATTTGTTTTCGCGAAATATTATTCTCCTTGGGCGGCACTTATCGGTGTAATCGCGGCAACTTTGCTTTTCATCACTCAACGTCACCGAATCAAGCAGTTTTATGGAAAAATCGAATCCCGGTTTTTATTGAATCTGCATGACCGCGAACGCACGCAGGAAGAACTTCAGAAAACGAAAAATGTGCTTGCTCCGTGGGATTCGCATTTAACAACCTTTACCCTGGAAGCGCGCTCTCCGATTATCGGATTGCCTTTGGGAACAATGAAATTGAGAGAAACTTACGGAATCAATATTGTGATTATCGAACGTGGAGGTTTGACAATCAATATTCCGCGGCAGGAAGATGTACTTTATCCCAATGATGTTATTTCGGTGATTGGAACCGATGAACAGCTGAGCTCTTTTAAAGATTATATTACGGTAACTGAATCGAAGGAAGAGGCAAAAGTAGATGTGGCTTCATTGGTTGGCCTGCACTCGTTCTCCATTCCGATTGATTCGCACTTAATCGGACAAACGATCCGCCATTCCAAAATGCGGGAAATGTGTAAAGGAATTGTGGTGGGATTGGAGCGCGATGAAAAACGAATCGTAAATCCGGATCCGGACATTGCTTTTCAGGCAGAAGATGTTATCTGGATTGTTGGTTTGAACAAGCGCATTCAGGTTTACCTGAAAGATATTCTCAAAAATTAAGCTTTTTCGAAGCGTTTGATATCGGATTCGGAATTTAGTTCTGTTCCTTTAAGCAAATGATCAATCAATTCGTGTGTAACAAGCGGGGCAAGCATATATCCTTTTGTTCCCAGTCCGTTTGCAATAACCATTTTTGGAAATTCAGGATGTTTCCCGAGTAAAGGTCTTCTGTCCAATACCGTTGGACGAACGCCAGCACGATGTTCCAGAATGTGATACGATTCGGAAGTGATTGAGCGCAGGTTCTCGGCAATGGTTTCCTTTCCTTCTTCGGTCGGATCTGTATTGTCTGTATTCCAAACGTAGGTAGAACCCACTTTGAACTGCCCGTTTCCGAGCGGAAGTAAAAAGCATTTGCGATTCAACGATTCGGCGGAGTAAATTTCATCGGATTGAATAATCAGAAGTTCTCCTTTGGTTTGCTGTAAGGGCAGATAACTGAAAAGCGGATTGTATTTAGCGTCTTTTCCTTCTGCAAAAAGGATGTAATCATATGATTCTCCTTTGTAAACCCCGGTTTGGGGATTCAGATCTGAATGATCAAAAGTCTCGTCCCGCAGAATTCCCTTACTTCTGAAATAAGCTTTGTTTCCTTCGATAAATGGTGTTGTATCGATGTAAGAAGCTTGTTTCACACGGCCCGTTCCAAAGGTGTTTTGTGCTGAAGGGAAAGAAAGATCGGCATCCGTCAATAATTCCATATACTCCTCAAATTCGGGAAGTTCCTGCTTCTTTTTCCAGAAATCAAGTTCCTGCGTGGAAGCAAATAATCTGCGGATCACCAACGGATGAAAAAAGGAAACACCGATCAGCTGCTCGATTTCACGGTATTTCTGGTAAGCAAAAGGAAGCAATTCGGAAACCCGCCAACTGAGAGTCATTCTCCGGAATACCAAGGGATTGATTAGTCCGGCAGCAACCACGGAAGAAACATTGCGGTTGTTATCCGCTAACTGAACATCACAATCTTCCTTGAGCAATTCATGAGTTAAACAGATTCCTGCAACGCCGCTACCTACAACCAATACTTTCATGCTGCAAAGGTGTTTAAAAGTTCAATAGGTTCAAAGAGTTCAAAGAAGTGAAAAAATCTTTTAATTGAATTTACTTTCCAAACTTCGTAAAAGGAATAAATCGCGGGGTTTTGCGTTGGTAGTCCGGATAATCCGAATATTTAGAAGCAGAAATACTTTCCGAGAAATCGGAGCTTCCTTTAAAGAGTATAACCAGCAATAAGCATCCGCCCATCGACCAATTGATCCATTCTCCTGTTGATACCACACTGAATCCGTAGAACAACAACCAAACAGTTTGTTCCATCGCATAATTCGGATGGCGAACCAATTTCCACAAACCGCTATCCACAAATCCTTTGGAATATGCTCCGAGAGGTTCTCCGTTTTTGATGCGTCGGTGTTTTTCGGTCTGAAAATTATATTGTTGTTGATCGGCAATGAATTCGATGATAACGGCAAGAAGAATTCCCGCTGCGATCACCCAATCCCATAACTGAATGCTCGTTGGTGCTGACTCATACAAACCCGTGAGAGCCGGAAGAGTAAACAGGAAAATGAGCGTATTCTGATACGAACAAATGAAAAACAGGTTGAATAACATCCAGACAAAACGGTTGTTGAATCCGGGTTTTTTACGCAGAATTTCCCAGCGGTAATCCTCCTCTCCCGACCAGAATTTCCAGGAATAGGCGCCTCTTCTGGCAAAGTTGTAAGTTAAGCGTGCTCCCCAGATACTCACAATGACAGCCATCAACACCAAACGCGGAGCAAAATCTCCCGCCTGAGCAACGTGCCACACATAATAAATCGGAATAACGCTCCAGATTTTATCAATCTGAGAATTGTTTCTGGTGATTTCTCCCAGAAGGAAACAAACACCCGTAACGATCGCCAAAACGATTCCCATATCAGTCAGAACTTCCATTTGAAGAGCGTTCAGCGGAGTGCCGAAATAGAAAGACATCAATGGAACCACCACCAAAGTCAATAAAAGGATAATGATCGTAATTAACATGAAGTGAAAGTAACGATTTTAAAGGCAGAAGGATTGCGCAAAACGGAAATTTTGGGAACAGATAAACACTAAATTGTGAGTTAACCGCTTTTCTTGTGAAGTTATTACAGCGTGTAAAATTTATTTAACCAATCGATGTATAAAGGCCGTTTTAGAGAGGCGGTTTTGCCTCTCGACTCTAAAAAGTCTTGTCTCTCAATTCAATTTACATTACTCTGCAACGGCCAGGACCGCAATACTGATCTTTGCTTGGGGAAACTGATTTTGAAGGATTCGTACACAGCTTTCAAGAGTCGATCCGGTTGTGACAACATCATCTACGACCACCAGATGCTGAAGATCTTGCTCTTTTCTGGTTCGAAGCATAAATCGGTTTTGCATATTGTCCCAGCGGGAAGTTCTGCTTTTTCTGGTCTGACTTTCCGTGAAAGAAGTTCGTTTCAGCAGATCCTTTCTGAGGGAAACCTGCGAAGTTTCTGCAATTCCTTTACAAATGACTTCTGCCTGATTGTAGCCCCGGATAAATTCCTTTTTGGGATGAAGCGGCACAGGAATCAATGCATCCATATCTGAAAAAGCCGGAATTTGCTTGAGAACAGTTCCCAGTTCCTTTCCGAAATGCAAACCGATCTCAGCATTGTTGTTGTATTTGAGTTCATGAAGAACCCGTTGGGTGGAATTTTGCTGTTTGAATCGCAGCAGGGCATACGTACCGGATAAATGAACACGTCCCCAAAACAGTTTATCCAGATTGGTAGCTTCAGGATAAGTTTCGAAATTGGTGTAGGATAATTCGCTGATACAGATAGGACAAATTGCCAACCTGGATTGGTTGAATTCGTGTTTGCAGATCAGACAGTTTTGAGGATAGAGAACATGAAGTAAATCACGCATCCATTTGTTAAATTTTGCAGGAGATTTCATCAGTGTAATAGTGTTTGTTTGGCTTCGCGGACTATCAACATCGCGGTGTTAATAGCGGAATAAATATAATGAAAAAAGAGAATCATTTTTCACCTAACTTTATAGGAAAACCAACTGAAAGTCTTCATACACTTGAAGTTGGACGAATCTAGCGAATTCTTCGATGAATTGCTGATTATGTACTGTGAATATCTTTAGTTGAGATGTTGATAAACTCGCTAAGTGTTCATGTTAAAGGCTTTCAAAGTAACTGTGTTGAAAACCTCAAACAATTGTGGATTTCTTTAATTGCGAAAGGAAAGAATTTTGACAATTTTTGTAAGCCCCTTTAAGTACAAAATGTGTCAAACACATGCTACAAATACGGAAGGGGAAACTGACTGAAATTTGCATATAAATACACACTGATCCATGGTTGAGAAATAACCATGGCATAGAAATTATTGACTAAAAAAAATAGAATTAAAAATGGGACAAGTAGAACCAATCTTAGCAGAAAACAAAAATCGATTCGTGTTATTCCCGATTCAACATGAAGATATTTGGTCTTTTTATAAAAAAGCAGAAGCAAGTTTTTGGACTGCCGAAGAGATTGATTTGTCGCCGGATTTAATTGACTGGGAGACGAAATTGACGGACGATGAGCGCCATTTCGTAAAACATGTTTTGGCATTCTTTGCAGCATCTGACGGAATCGTTAATGAGAACCTTGCAGAGCACTTTTTGGCTGAAGTGCAGTACACGGAAGCGAAGTTCTTTTATGGTTTTCAGGTTGCTATCGAAAATATCCACTCTGAAACATACTCGTTGCTGATCGATACATACATCAAAGACACAGCAGATAAAAATCACCTGTTCAATGCCTTTGAAACAATCGATTGTGTGCGTAAAAAAGCAGATTGGGCTTTACGTTGGATCGACAACGGATCTTTTGCTGAGCGATTAGTTGCATTCGCAGCAGTGGAAGGAATCTTTTTCTCAGGTTCATTCTGTTCGATTTTCTGGTTGAAAAAACGCGGTTTGATGCCGGGACTATCATTCTCTAACGAATTGATTTCTCGTGATGAGGGTCTGCACTGTGACTTTGCATGTTTATTATACACGAAGCACCTCGTAAACCAGCTTCCGAAAGAACAAGTACAGGAAATCATCCTGAACGCGGTGGAAATTGAGAAAGAATTCGTAACCGATGCATTGCCGGTGAAATTGATCGGGATGAATGCAGAACTAATGGCACAATACATCGAATTCGTGGCTGATCGATTATTAGTGGAGTTAGGAAATCCAAAAGTATTTAATACGGCAAACCCATTTGATTTCATGGATATGATTTCAATTCAGGGAAAAACAAATTTCTTCGAAAAACGCGTTGCTGAGTACCAAAAATCAGGCGTTATGTCGAACAAGGAAGACCAAACATTTAGTTTGGACGAAGATTTTTAATTCATTATATTACCAATAACAACAACCCAAATAGAGCGCTATGTACGTAATTAAAAGAGACGGAAGAAAAGAGGCGGTGAAATTTGACAAAATCACTGCGCGCATCATCAAGATGTGTTATGGGCTGGACCCATTGGTTTCCCCAGAGGCTGTTGCCATGAAAGTGATCGAAGGGATTTACGATGGAGTAACCACGACCGCTTTAGATAATTTAGCAGCTGAGGTTGCAGCGGCTAAAACAATCGATCACCCGGACTATGCCTTATTGGCATCCCGTATCGCGGTATCGAACTTGCATAAGGAAACAAAGAAATTGTTCTCCGATGTGATGGAAGACTTGTACAAGTATGTCGATCCTAAAACGGGTCAGCGTGCTTCATTGATTGCTGATGACGTATACGAAGTCATTCAGAATAACAAGGATTTACTGGATTCAAGTATTATTTACGATCGTGATTTCCGTTACGATTACTTCGGATTCAAAACCCTTACACGAAGCTACTTATTGAAAATTAACGGTGAAATCGCTGAAAGACCACAACAAATGTTGATGCGTGTTGCAGTAGGGATTCACAAAAATGATTTGCAACAGGCTATCAAGACATACAACTTGATGTCTGAAGGATGGTTTACACATGCTACACCAACCTTGTTCAATTCAGGTACACCGAAACCTCAAATGTCTTCTTGTTTCTTATTGACAATGAAAGAAGACAGCATTGAAGGGATTTACGAGACCTTGAAATCTTGCGCTCAGATTTCTCAGTCTGCCGGTGGTATCGGTTTGGCTCTTCACGATATTCGTGCTACGGGGTCATACATCAAAGGAACAAACGGTACATCCAACGGAATCGTTCCGATGTTGCGTGTATTCAATGATACTGCTCGTTACGTAGATCAGGGTGGAGGAAAACGCAAGGGATCTTTCGCAATGTATATCGAGCCTTGGCATGCAGATGTATTCGAGTTCTTAGACTTGAAAAAGAATACAGGAAAAGAAGAAATGCGTGCACGTGATTTGTTCTACGCATTGTGGATTCCGGATTTGTTCATGAAACGTGTGGAAGAAAACGGAGACTGGACTTTGATGTGTCCGCACGAATGTCCGGGACTTTCTGAAACTTACGGAGCAGAATTCGAAGCATTGTATACACAATACGAATCTGAAGGAAAAGGTCGTAAAACGATCAAAGCACAGGATTTGTGGTTCAAAGTATTGGAATCTCAAATTGAGACCGGTACACCATACATGTTGTACAAAGATGCTGCGAATACGAAATCGAATCAGCAAAACTTAGGAGTGATCAAATCTTCTAACTTGTGTACTGAGATCATCGAATACACAGCACCGGATGAGATCGCTGTATGTAACCTGGCTTCTTTGGCTTTGCCGAAGTACGTTACAGAAGAAGGAACATTCGATCACGATAAATTATTCGAAGTAACTTATCAGGCAACGATAAATCTGAACCGCATTATCGACGGAAACTTTTACCCGGTAGAAGAGGCTCGTAACTCAAACTTACGTCACCGTCCGATCGGTTTAGGAGTTCAAGGATTGGCAGATGCGTTCATCATGATGCGTTTCCCGTTTGAATCAGAAGAAGCAAAAGCATTGAACCGCGAGATCTTTGAAACGATCTATTATGCAGCAATGACAGCTTCGAAAGATTTGGCAATCGCAGAAGGACCCTACGAAACAATCGCCGGTTCACCGGTATCCAAAGGAATTTTCCAATATGATATGTGGGGAGTAACTCCTACAGATCGTTGGGAATGGGATTTATTGAAAGAAGAAGTGAAAAAACACGGTGTTCGCAACTCCTTGTTGTTAGCTCCGATGCCAACAGCTTCTACAGCACAAATCCTTGGAAACAACGAATGTTTTGAGCCATATACTTCAAACATTTACACACGCCGTGTATTGTCAGGAGAGTTTATTATCGTAAACAAACACTTGTTGAAAGACCTTGTAAAAGAAGGTTTATGGAACAAAGACATGCGTCAGAAATTGATGGCATCGAACGGATCCGTACAAAACATCAACGAGATTCCTCAATACATCAAAGATTTGTATAAAACAGCTTGGGAAATTTCTCAAAAAGCAATTATCGAGCAGTCTGCAGATCGTGGAGCTTACATTTGTCAGTCGCAGTCGTTGAACATTTTCATGGAAAATGCAAACTTCGGAAAATTGACATCTATGCACTTCTACGGATGGAAAAAAGGATTGAAAACAGGAATGTATTACCTGAGAACGAAAGCTGCAACAGATGCAATTAAGTTCACAGTAGATAAAGCAGTAACTGAACAACCTGCAGAGGTAAATCTGGAAGAACAGCAAGCAGCAATTGCATGTTCTTTGGATAATCCGGACAACTGTGAAATGTGCTCAGGATAGAACTTGAAAAAAGCAGTCGGGGCGAAAATTTTTTCGCCCCGACTGCTTTTAAACCCCTGTGATGTTAATAATTGTGCCGTTTTTATTATGTTACACACAGTAAGTCCCATGGTAGGTATGCGATGAATCGTGGACCTACCGTGGGACTTTTTCATTTTTGAAAAAGATCATTCCGATAAAAATCGCTATTGCATACTAGCGAGGCACTTAAAACGTTAGTACTTTAGCATGATGCACGCTGTACGGGTTGGACTTCTATTGCTAAGCAGCATATTTTTCTGTTGGGTTCAAAGTTGGACACAGGAAAGCGCGTACCGTCAAAAAACGATTCCGGCTTCAAACAGTGTCGTACAGCTGGATTCTATGAGTATTGCTCCGAATTCACTCATTGTGCGCTGCGGAAACCAGATTGTTCTTCCTTATCAATATCTGATTGATTATGCCAAAGGAACGTTTCAATTGTTTGAACCCTGTTCGGAAGATCTTCAGATCTCGTACCGCGTACTTCCTTTTTCTTTTGGAAAAAGTTACCAAATCCGCGATACAAGTGTCATTTATACCGAAAACAAAGGAGACCGCGATAAATTTCTCATCACTCCGACGGTTGAACCGCTCGATTTAATGGGAGCAAACGGCCTTCGGAAATCGGGAAGTATTTCGCGCGGGATTACCTTTGGAAACAGGCAGGATTTATCCGTTAATTCCTCTTTGAACCTGGAACTTTCAGGATACATCGCGCCAAATTTACAAGTGCTGGCTTCGGTTACGGATGATAATCTACCCATTCAGCCGGAAGGAAACACCAATAAATTACAGGAATTCGATCAGGTTTTTATTCAGTTGTTCAATAATCAGTTTAAGTTGACAGCCGGAGATTTCTGGATTGGCAAACCGGATGGTTATTTCCTGACTTACAGAAAGCGGGGACAGGGTTTGACAGGAGAATATTTCTGGAAAAAAGATAAAACAGGAACGATCAAAACCCAAGCCAGCGGGGCACTTTCAAAAGGGAAATTCAACCGGCAGATTATTCAGGGAGTAGAAGGAAATCAAGGGCCTTATCGCTTGAGAGGAAGTGAAAATGAGCCATACATCATCATTCTTTCGGGAACGGAACGGGTTTATATCGACGGAAGATTAATGAGCAGAGGACAGGAGTTTGATTATATCATCGATTATAACACTTCTGAATTAACGTTTACGGCCAGAAATCTGATGACGAAGGATGTCCGGATTGTGGTTGAATTCCAGTATTCCGACCAAAACTATGCCCGTTCACTGTTTCAATTTTCAACTACTGCGCAGAGTAAAAAACTGGATTGGTGGGTGAATGCATATTCCGAACAAGATGCCAAAAATCAGCCGCTTCAGCAAAACCTGACCAATGAACAGAAGATGCTTTTGTCTAAAATCGGAGACAGTTTGCAGCTGGCGCGTTATTCCGTAATCGATTCGGTTGGTTATTCGGAAAATCTGGTCATGTACAAATTGGTCGATTCGTTGGGTTACGACAGCGTTTTGGTAGCTTCTGTCGATCAGGCTGTAGCTTATTACAAAGCTCAGTTTTCGTATGTCGGGCCGGGAAAAGGAGATTATGTATTCGAAAAGTTCAATGCGATCGGAAGAGTATACAAATGGGTAGAACCCGTGGGAGGTATTTCGGTTGGAGATTATGCCCCGATTTCATTGATAATTACCCCGAAAAGGCAGCAGTTATTTACTGCAGGAGCAACTTATCGCTTCAACGAAAGATTGAAAATGACCTCCGAATTTGGAATGAGCGGATACGATCTGAACACCTTTTCGACGCTTGACCGTTTTGATGACCGCGGATTTTCCATGCGGACAAAGATCGAGCACGAAAATCCTTTCGGAAAAGATTCGATCCGGGCCTGGAATTGGAAAAAGCAGGTGGAAATAGAAATGCTGGACCCTTATTTCAGACCGATTGAGCAATACCGTACAGTGGAATTTGACCGCGATTGGAATACTCGAAGCATGAATTACAAAGGAAATCAGGTATTGACTACTTTGGGAACAAGCATTGAAAACAGAAACTACGGAAAAATCGGAATCAATGCGCAACAGTATAAAATCGGATCGGATTTCTCCGGATTGCGGACGCAATTCATTACCAATTGGAGGCAGAAGGGGTTTAATATCAATATTGACGCGAGTTATCTGAGTTCGAAAAATGTCAATTCCAACCAATTCATCAGGCATCGGGCGGATATTTCGAAGCAGTTCAAAAAGGTGCGGATCGGATATAAGGACGATCAGGAGTGGAACCGTTTTGTGCAGGGAGATTCCCTATTGAGTTTACAATCGTATCGCTTCTTTGATTATCAGGGTTATGTTGCAATTGGTGATACTACATCCGGAGAATTACTCCTGAGCTACCGGGAACGGATCGATGGAAAATCAGACAGTTCGCGCCTGCAAAATGCTGCAAAAGCCAGAACTTTCCGGGTAGAATGGACAAAAAACAACTGGAAAAACCAGCGCTTGTATGTGGTGGCGAACTACCGGGAATTAAAGATTCTGGATACGGTTTTGATCAACCAGGCTCCGGAGAATACTACCAATGGGCGGATCGACCACGACATTAAGTTCTGGAAAGGAGCTGTCAATCTCACCACGTTTTATGAAGTGGGAGCAGGATTGGAACAGAAAAAGGAATTCATTTATATCAAGGTGAATGACGGACAGGGAGTTTACACCTGGAACGACTACAACGCTGATGGAATCAAAGATCTGAACGAGTTTGAAATCGCAGCATACGCCGATCAGGCGAGTTACATCCGCGTGTTCATCCCGTCTAATGATTACATCAAGACTTATTCGAATGAATACAACCAATCACTGATGCTCCGTCCCGAACGCGTTTGGGGAAGTAAAACAGGATTTAAGAAAGTATTGGCCCGGTTTTCCACACAAACGCGTTTCAGATTGCAGCGAAAAACCAATGTGTTTGACGGAGCACGGGCATACAATCCTTTCGTGGGAAGCATTGATGACAATTCACTGATCAGTACGGCAAACGTCATAAAAAACACCCTGTATTTCAACCGGACGAATAATATTGGAGGAGGAGATTACAGTTACGAAAGTTCAAAGACAAAAACCCTTTTGGCAACCGGATTTGACGGAAGAACGAAAGAATCGCATGAGTTTAATGCACGCCTTACTATTTTGAAGAAATTCAGTTTTCAATCTCAGTTCGAAACCGGTTTGAAAACTTCTTCGGTGGATTACACTACCGGTCGGAATTACCGCTTACACTATTGGCAGTTGAAACCATCGTTTATCTATCAGCCAACAACATCGCTTCGTTTCAGTGTCGACGGGCGGATTACCAAAAAGAAGAACGAACAAAATCTGGGAGGAGAACAAGCCGATATTTACGACATTGGAGTGAGCGGAAAGTTTAATCAAACTCAAAAGGGAAGTTTGCAGGGACAATTCAATGTCATCCGGATTGCTTTTCGCGGAGATTCAAACACACCGCTCGGTTTCGAATTGCTGGAGGCATTGAAACCGGGAGTGAATTACGTTTGGAGTCTGGGATATCAAAGATCGTTATCCAAAAACCTGCAAATCTCCATTCAGTACAACGGACGTAAAAGCGAAGGAAATAAAGTCATCCACGCAGGTGGAATGGAAGTGAAGGCGTTCTTCTAAATCGGAATTCCAGGTTAGACGCGATGCATCGCGTCACAACAAAAAAGGCCCTCCGAATCCGGAAGGCCTCTCTTTCAGGTTTAATATCATTAATGCTCTTTTTCCTCTTTCGGGAAACCAGCAATCATTTTATCGTAATCAGACATCAACGCTTCAGCATCCCCGAGTTTTCCGTGGGCAATATCCGCAGCATTTGCATTACCGTCTTTTTTAGCTTTTTCTTCCTCAGCTTTATACTTCTCAATAGATTTTTGAAGGTTCTCTTTCAAATAACCGATGTATTGAGGCATAAACATTTGCGGATACATTCCACCTGTTTTGTACTTATCCTGGAAGATTGATAAAGCACGCTGCTGAATTTTCGGATCCTGACGGGAAGAGAAGAAAGTCAGTGAGCTCAATGCTCCTACTGCATCAAATCCCTGAACCATGTTCGACTTGAATAAGTTTTCATAGTAGCTGATCTGAGCTGCATCACCATATTTTGCATAGATCATTGCAACTCCGATTTGCATTTTTCCGGAAGGTTCTTTCTCCAGTTTCTTACAAGCTTCCAAAGCTGCTTTATTGTTTACCTTGGAAAGTTGAGTCAAAGCTGTGCTCATAACAGAATAAGACTGATCCTTCTGAAGGCTTTCGGTGCACAATTGCTCCAATTCAGGTCCGGAAAGCATCCCGGCTAAAGCGGTGATTGCAGAAACACGTACTGCAGAAACAGAGTCACTAACTGCCATTTGTTTCAAGCGGTTGATTGCAGCATTTTTATTGTCGCTGCTCATTTTCCCGATCTTATCAATTGCAGTGGCGCGGATATCCCAGAAAGAATCGTTCAAAGCCTCTAATGCAATTCTGCTTGCATCTGCAGAACTTGCCGGAACTTTTTGCAAAGCGTTCTTTCTGTGAATGTAATGCTGGGAGTTATTCCATTGGTAAGCATACCAGGACGCATCTTTTTTCTCCTCCATTTTGCAAAGCAACATTGCTTCCGTGTCGAAAATCACATTTTTAACGGTTCCTTTTGTTGGGATGCTGACAGTTGTGCTTTCATCGTTGAACCAATGACGCGTTGTAGTCGCTCCGCGGTCGTCATAAACAGTCACATCAACAGGCAATTTGAAGAAGCCGAATTCAGCTTTTTGTTTTTGGTTAACCGTTACGGAAACCGTATTGTCAGTTGCATTAGCAGTATAGGAAACCTCCAAAGTAGGATGGCCTTTTCCTAAGTACCACTGATTGAAGAACCAGTTCAAATCTTCACCGCTCACTTCTTCGAAAGCAAGGCGTAAATGGTGAAATTCTGCTGCTTTAAATTGATTTTGCTTCAAGTAGTTTTTCAATCCCATGAAAAAAGCATCATCTCCGATGTATTTTCTGAGCATGTGTAAAATACGCCCACCTTTATTGTAAGAGTGACCGTCAAACATATCTTCACGAGATTTGTAATCAAACCAAACCAGATTGTGGTATCCTGCTTGTTCTGCAGATGCAAAATATCCTGCTGCTTCCTGCAAAGCCTGATATTCCGCTTCATCCAAACCATGACGATGCTCATCCCAAAGGAATTGCGAGTAGTTTGCGAAAGATTCATTTACGGTCAGGTTAGACCAGGACTCACAAGTCACTAAATCTCCGAACCAGTGATGGAACAATTCGTGTGCAATCGTTGAATTATCGTTTTCATCCAACAATTCACGTTGTGTTTTGTAGGTAAAATCACCGAAAACAACAGCTCCTGTATTTTCCATCGCTCCTGAAACATAATCGCGAACAACGATCTGAGAATACTTATCCCAGGGGTATTCCACTCCAAGCAATTTCGAGAAGAAACCGATCATAGCAGGAGTTTCACCGAAAATAGCGCGTGCATCTTTTTCCCATTGAGGCTCTACGTAGTAGTTTACCTCCATTTTTGTTCCGTCCGGACGTGTATAAGAGTCTTTTACAACCTTGAATTCACCCACTCCCATCATAAACAAATATGGCGCATGAGGCAAATCCTGTTTCCAGTAATCTGTTCTGGTTCCGTCCGGATTTTTGGTAGAACTTACCAGTTTCCCGTTGGAAAGAGTAGCGTATTTATCTTGTACAGTAATGTAAATTTCCTGTTTTGTTTTGGAATTCGGGGAGTCAACGGTCGGGAACCAAACAGAGTTTGATTCGGTTTCTCCCTGCGTCCAGATCTGAGGCATTTTATTTGGCTCTTCTCCACGCGGATTAATGAAATAAAGTCCTTTATCGCTCGTGATTGCATTTGAACCGCCTGTTTTACGTTCATCCGGTTTAGCAATGTAATCAATCACTACCGTATAGTTTTCATCCCGCGTATAGGTTTTATCCAGCTGAATGGTCAGAACGTCATCTTTGTAATCGAACTGACATGCCTTGCCTGCCATGGAAACACTTTTGATTTCCATCCCTTTTGCGTCAAGAATCAGTTTGTTGGAAGGTGAATAGTGAGGCTTTGCCTGAAGCGTTTCCTTACCGATCAACCATGCTTTGTTCCAATCAAAAGAAACCTCCAGTTTGGTGTTGATCAAATCAGTAAGAATCGTTCTGGAAGCGTGATATACTTTTGGTTGATCTTGTTTTGGTTCTTCAATAACAGCAGCCGTGTTTGACTTCGGATCACTGCTTTGACTTGCTTCATGCTCAAGACCAGACTTTTTAGGTTGACAAGCTACCAGGACCAGAGCAACCAAATAACATATTTTCTTCATTTTGGGGCAAATATGATTTGTAAATATTTAGAAGAGCAAATATAGAAAACTATGGTTTTTTTACAACGTTTTTCTAGATGAATGGACAAATAGTTCGTATTATTGTCGCAAAATTCTTACAGATGGAAATCGCTAATTGGACATCGGACGGAGAAGTCCTTCATGCTAACAGAGATGGGGTTCATATTCGTTGGGAAGACCAGCAGTTTTTTACAATTACATACAAAGGGAAAAAGTTTCGCGGAGAAGTAATGTCGAACCGCATGGAAGAAGGCTTGCTTACGTTGAAATTGAACCACCGGGTGTTTGAGGTAAAGAAAGGAGGGCCGTTGGATGAATTGATCGCTTCTCTTGGAATGGACAAGCCAAAATTACGCAAGTTAAAGCAATTGAAGGCGCCAATGCCGGGAAGAGTTGTGAGTATCGCTGTTACAGTTGGTCAGTCAATTGAAGTAGGCGATCCGTTGCTGACTTTGGAAGCGATGAAAATGGAAAATGTACTTAAAGCTGAAGGAGTCGGTGTTGTGAAAGCAATTGCGATCAATTCGCAGGATGTCGTGGATAAAGGCGGCTTACTGATCGAATTTGAATAATAAAAAACACTGACTTTATAGAAATACAAACAAATCAATTCACGAAAGTGTTTTTTGATATGAGATAAAACTAAAAACGGCTCCGAGAGGAGCCGTTAGTCTTTTTAATATATGTCGTTTAACTTTTCTGTGGTGAAAACGCCTTTTGAATAATAGATGGATACACCGTTCCAAACTCTTTGATACACCATTCCCTCAATCGCTGAATTTCCTCTGAGTCAGACATCCACTTAATGGATTTAGACAATTCTTTTTGGAATAATAATGGGTCGAAACTTACCCGAACCAAAATTTTTTTCGTCAGTTCAAACATGGGGTTTTGTTTAATAATTTCAACTAATATAACGATCCCTTTTCGGTTTTGGTATGAAGGAAATGTTAAAAGTTGCCTATAAAAAAAGCGTGTGCCCGTAAGAATCAGACACACGCTACCTTATAGCCAATGTTAAATTTTAATGGAGGTGTTTTTCGATCACCTGATAGATTTCTTCCGTTGATTTATCGTAAACGTAGATGTACAATTTCAGGTTGTCAACGTTGTACTGATCGGGCAAACGGTAGGAGTAACTTACAAAGTATTTCCCATTGCTTCCTTTGTCAGCATCGGTTAAAACTCTTCCGAAAGTTCTTCCGTCAAGAAAGCCTCTCAGAATGTCCCGGTGAACATACGCTTCCGCTCTTCCGTCAGGAGTTCCGGGATCTCCCGGGCTTCCGTCAGGATCCAGATTCCCCGGAACCAATTGCGGTGCAACTAACGAGTCTTCAACGACACAAATAGCCAGCGCCAGTTCCGAACTCAATGAAGCATCAATTTTATCGATCTCTGTGTGCAGGAACAATCCTCTTGTAGAAGAGAAATAATTGGTTACAGCCTGAATGTTGACTTTAAGACTACTTGCCAGACAAGCATTGGTCTTATTTGTCATGGCAGCACCTGCGTTCGATGTGAATTGATTATTAGCCTTCGTTCTGTTTACACAGAAAGCCGGATTTCCAAGAAAACCTGATCCGGGAATATCCTGTCCGAAATGTTTTCCGATTTCCAGACCTGCATCACAATACAAAACAGTCGGGTAAGCAGATGACGTTACCTGGAATCCTGTAAGACCTGTCGGCCCCGCATGAATTCCTAATCCGTAAATGCGTGCGGGATTGGTTGCAATTAAATCCTCCATCAAATTCGTTGAGAAAGGACAATTGACACATTGATGACCCGTAAAATCCTCGATCAATACATTTCTGTCCGTGTTGGTATTGGCAGAAAAAGTCGGCCATAAACCTTGTGACATATAATGAATGGAATCACCGTCAGGATACAGACCCCAGTTCAAAGTACTGGAAACCGGATTCGACGGATAAGCATTTTTTACTTTGTCGCATGAAACGATCACCGTTGCAAGGACTAATGTGAGAATAAAAAACTTTTTCATCTTCTAAAATGATTAATTAGAAACTTTGTGTAAGCGAAACGGTTAATCCGTTTGATGCAGGTACAAAACGACAAACTCCACCAACACAGAATAACCCGGCACGCTGTCTACCGTAGTTCAAAGTTACGCGGGTAGCATCTTTAATCCAACCGAAAGATCCGATCGCGTAATGAACACGAAGATCTTTGTGTGGATTTCCATAGTTATACTGATCCATGAATCCGAAGAACCAATTTGGCGAAATGTTGTATTCCAAGACTACTGTTATCCAGTCGCCTTTATCCTTGGAAGTGCGGTAATCGAAGCCCAGCATTTTTCTGTCGGAAGTAAACAAGGCCTGTACTTCAGCCCGTAAACTGTGCTTTTTGTTAATCTTCCAACCTGCTTCCAATACACCGATATGCGAACTGATCATTCCGTGCGCATCCTCCGTGATTTTAGAAACGTCGTTATTGATAATGATGTTGAAATAAGAAGCAATCAAGTAAAAATTCTTGCTCAGTTTGAAAGTAACATTCAAGTTGATATCCTGCCAAAGCAAACTGTCTGACATATCAAACGGGTTTCCTTTATACATGACGCGTGAAGAATCTCCCGGCAATCCGAATCCGGATCGGTGCTTCATGGGTAAATACGCCGTAGAATAATTCACATTGATCGGAATTCCGTACTTCCCGCCACCTTTTCCTTTCGGAATAGTATAGAGTACTTCTGCCTGAAATGCAACTTCACCCAAAGGTTGAGTAGCATACGGATAAAGCGTAGCCACCAGATTATAGGTGTGCGTTTTATTCATCGCAGGAAGGTAATTGATAAACAAATCAGCTAATCCTTTGGTTCTGTCAGAACGGTAACTCATGTTATCAACGGACTTTGCAGAAACTGAAATTCCCAATCCTTTACGGGAATAACCCAAATTGATCAAAGCCGCATGTCCGGGATTGTAAATGTAGCCGTTGTCTTCACTCGGGTCATTATCCTTGTGTGTGTATTCTCCGTTCAGAGTGAATTTTTTATAACGCAAACCAATTCGTCCGCTATAAGCAGCTACGTTTTCCGGCAATACATACAGTTCGTTATCGTCTTTCTGAAATTTACTCATGAAAGATCCTCCGATCGTAACATCAAGACCACTTGAATCCAGCCTCGGAAGCAATTCGTTGATGTGAAATTGTAAATCAACACCTCTGGTTACACCACTGGATTTTTCCACTCTTCCTCCCTGGAAAGAATATCGTTGATTTCCGTAAACACCTTTTAATTGTACTCCTTTATAAGGACGTAAAATCACACGAGCTCCGTCCATGGCGTTGTCATAACCCAGGTTCCGGTCTTCATAAGCCCGAAAAGCGGTACCGGCTCCGAATTGTTCATAGAAATGTCCTACTGTAATGTCAATATAATTATTCGACCAGCCGACATAACGCATTCCCAATCCTGTACCATCAAATCTGTTCGGATAACCGTTGATTCGCGGAAGGTATGATTCCATTCGGATTCCGGCTTTGAAATGAGAACCGGCATAAAAAACATTCATATATGAGTTCAGAAGCCCTCTTTCTGCGGGCTGATCAGCACCAATCAACGGATCGGCATTCAAATATTGAAAGGTAGCTTCCATGTTACCGGTGATACCCCCCAATAAATTCGATTGTCCGAGTGCTGTGAGCGACCCGGACAATACACAGATTCCTAAAATCCAGTTTTTCATCGATCTGTTAATGGCTTATTTGTTGGCTAATTTCTTGATCTCCTCATACAACTTCTCCTCGTCTCCGGGAGCATAGTTATTATGTGAGTAAACAATATTTCCTTTTTGATCGATCAGGAACGTATGAGGAACGTTGTTAACGCCCATTGCACGTTTAAAATCCCCGTTCGGGTCCATCAGAACCAGGTATTCCCACCCTTTTCCGTCAACATAAACAGGAACCTGAGCTTTTGTTTTCTCGTCATCGATACTTACTGCAACCAAAGTTACACCAGTCTCGGATTGCCAATCAGGATATAGTTCATGAATCGTATTTAACTCACGCTTACAAGGTGAACACCAGGTAGCCCAAAAAGAGATAACAATTGGTCCTTTAAGACCCAATTCTGCTGTATTTACAGCTTTACCATTCATGTCTACCAGTTTTACCGAAGGAAGTTGTTTTACAATCAGTTGGTGATCGTCCTGAGCTATCGATAATGTGGAAAAGACTAATCCTAATAACAAAAACGCAATTTTTTTCATAGTTTAAATTTTAGCATACACAGTTCAAGTTCCGTGCCGAATACCAAAGATACCTTTTCCTTAACACAATTTTAAACATGTGTTATCGGATACTCTTGTATTCCTAAAAAATGTTAAGGTGACAATAAAAATTGCAATCCTAAAAACAAGGGTTTCAATGAAAACTAAACCGTTTAATTAGAAAAACAGACATTTAAATCAAAAAAACCGGAATATCGAGCCTTGATGCATTGTTTTTTTGGCAAAAAAATTGTAATCTTACGAATTGATAGTGTGTTGGATAGTTTGTTTTTGAAAGCATGCTGTTATATATTTGTGAAAACTAGAAAGCTAAATACATGAAAAAAATATACTCTTTATTAGGTCTTGCTTTAATCACTGCGTCAGTTTCTACTGCACAGGTAGATATAAAGGAATTCCACTCAGGTTCTCAGACAGTATCCGGGAATAACCTGAACGGAACTACAATTACCCGAACAGTTAGTGATGATGAATTAGTTATTGTTGACCTGGGGGTAGTGAATAAAACAGGTTCTGATAAAACGTTTGATGTTATTCGGGATAAAATTGTTGACGTTCCTGCATGGTCCGTTAATCATTTGCCGCCAGAGCAAATTTGCTGGGGTCCGATTCCTCAATCTCCTGACGGAGTTTGTTTGGAGCCAAATTCTGATCCATGGAAAACTCCAAATAGTTTTTCAATTCCGAATGACGGTTTGGCAAATTTGAAATTTGATATTCATACGGATGGCCCGGGAACAATCCATTATCGTTTTTATGTAATGGACGGATTATCCAAGGTAGATTCTGTTGATGTTTATTTGACAACTGTTTTGAGCATCAAAGAGAAAAAGAATGAAGAAATTTCGCTTTCTATTTATCCAAACCCTGTAAGTAACTCTATGACGGTTACTACACAAGGATTAAGTGGAGGTTTTGATATTAAAATCACAGACGTTCTTGGTAAAGTAGTTTACAACGAAAGTGTTAGCGGAGTATCTAAGAAATTAGATGTGAGTGATTTTAAGAACGGTGTTTATCTGGTAACAATCCTTGAAAAAGGAACAGCCGTTCAGACACGAAGAATTGTTATTAAGCATTAATAAATAAATCAGGAGGAAGGCAAGGATGTAAGTTCTTGCCTTTTTTCTTTTAGCCTTATTCCTTATAAGAAGGATTAACCACCACCGGTATCAAAATCAACGGAAGTTTTCTGAATACAAAATCAAGGTGTTATTTATTGAATTAAATACATCTGGTGCTTTGCTGTTGGAAAGAATTCCATTCTGAATAAACTAAATCTAAATCAAATGAAGAAGAAATTAAACCTGACCTTTTTGACATGCATATTAATGAATGCGGTCGCTTTTTCCCAATACACGCTTACTGAAGACGCTGGTTTCGGAGTGGATTATAAATACGGATATCCGGGAATTTCAACCGTATATCTGGGACAGCAGGTTTCTGACGGCGGCCCGATGGCAGCTCCGAAATGTATTGAAGCTATTGAAGAAGGATATATTGCAGTGACTAGTAAAGTGGTAGAGAACGGAACCACATACTCGGTTTTCAATGTTAAGAACAGCAGTACAGGAGCAAATGTTCAAAATTTGAGTTTGAATAATGCAGATGTGATCGGTCCGGATGAATTGGGATATTGCCTTGTTTTTGACATGCAGTATTTTGCCTCAGAAGATAAGATCTATTTAGTAGGAAGGTCAATTGTAGAAAACAAAGGGTTCGTATTCCGGTTAAAACGGAAGCAGATTAAATACAGTCATTCATTTGAGTTTGATCCCACTTTTGATACGGATGGGAAATATTGGTTTACAGACGGCACCGTTACAGGGGTTTGTATGAATGGATCTGAAGCGGTTGTTTGCAGGGATTTTAACAATGCAGTTTACATCAGCCGCTTTAGTAATGCGGGTGTTTTATTGACGGATTTTCTGGTGACAGGAGCTCGTTCAACCGGAAATTCTACGAAAGTTGCCAAGTATCCGGCGATGCAAAACCGTTTTTTTGTATCCGGAAATGAAGGAACGTATCCTGCTTTGTGGGGAATCGATTTAAATACGACGACCAACACTTTTTCTGCTTCTGTAAGCAATTCATTGAATGGATCGCCGGAAGGAGTCGGGCAATTTAAAGACTTTTGTTTTGTAAATGACCTGCTGAATAACCGGGTAGATATCGTATGTGTCGGCTCAACAAAAAACGAAACGAATGAGGTTCCTTTGGCAGGAGATGGGATTTATATCAGATATATCGGGATTACGACCTCGCTTGTCAATCTGAATTCAGTGGCAACATTTAAAAACAATGCGGGATTAATTGGAAATGGTAATTATTCGAATGTTCCCGGAGGAGGCTGCTCATTTAAAAAAATTATTCCGTACGGAACTAATTTCATCCTGATTGGAACCAGCTTCGTTAATAATGTATGGGATAATCGACTGAATATATGTGTACTGAATACAAACGGACAGGTTTTGAATAGAATTTATGTTGCGAATCAGACAGTTTACTCACATTATCCGGATGAGTTTATCATCGATCCGGTTAATAACAAGTTGCTTTATGCCGCTTGTGCATTTCAGGCTCTTGTAGGGAAATTGTCTATTCAGTAATAAATACGTTTACGATTTTAGGGCTGGTTAACGTGTTTAATCGGCCCTTCTTTATTTTACACTAAGCAGGAAAGAATACCTTTTTTAGTTCGGGGATACTTTCTACAGCACTTTTGGCGAAGATTAAAAAATCGGAATCAACTTTTAAGTCGAAAGCTTTTGGATCAACTACTAACTTTTTACAAGAATTTGATACATAATGGATTAATCCAGCGGCGGGGTAGACGTTCAACGATGTGCCAATAACGATTAGGTAATCGGCATCTGCCAAAGTATCGATTGCACGATCCATTTCCGGAACAGATTCTCCAAACCAAACAACGTGAGGCCGCAGCAGATATCCGTCATCGCAATGATCATTCATACCCAGTTCCCATCCGTCAACAGGATAATATTTTGCTTCCTGTTTTGGTCCGGAACTTTTGGAATAGCGGATATTTCCATGCAGGTGAATGATGTTTGTTGAACCTGCCCGTTCATGCAAATCATCGATGTTTTGAGTAACTACAATAACGTTATAGTGTGATTCCAACTCTTTGAAAAAATAGTGAGCGGCGTTGGGAGATGACTCAAGAACCTGTTTTCTGCGCTGATTATAAAATCGCTGCACCAACTCCGGATTTGTTCTCCAGGCTTCAGGAGTCGCCACTTCTTCGATGCGGTAATTTTCCCATAATCCGTTCGAATCCCTAAAAGTTGAAATCCCGCTTTCAGCAGAAATTCCTGCCCCGCTTAATATTACAATTTTCTCTTTCACGATTCTAAATTACCAAATTACCGATACTTAGCATTCCAATTTAATGATTCATTTACATCATTTTATCATTGCATTAAACTGTGAAAATAAGTTAATTTGATTTCGTAATAAATCAATAAAACATGAAACAGTCATTACTTTTAATTGGAGGGATGTTTGCTAGCGCAGTGACCTTGTTTGCTCAGCAGACTCCAGTTTCCCAAACAGCCCAAAACAAAAATGCGATTCTGGAAGAACTTACAGGAATCAACTGTCAATGGTGTCCTGCAGGACATAAGTTGGCAAATGATATTTCTGTTGCTAACCCTGGTCGCGTAGTTCTTGTAAACGTGCATGCCGGAGGTTTTGCAACACCAGGAGCAGGTCAACCAGATTTGAGAACAACAGACGGAACAGCTTTGGACGGATTTTTTGATCCGGAAGGATATCCGGCAGGAGCAGTTCAAAGAACTCCATATGGAGCTGAAACCTTTATCGCGACAGGTCGTGGAACATGGCAAAATCAAATCAATACAGTGTTAGGACAAGCTTCTCCTGTAAACGTAGCAATGGATGCAACGATTGATGCGACAACACGTCAAGTGACGTTGCACGTTGAGATTTTCTATACAACTCCTCAACCAGCAGGAACAAACCATTACCTGAATGTTGGAATTTTGCAAAACGATTTTGAAGGACCTCAAATTAGTGCAAACGCTAATTTGAATCCTGCTGCAATGTTGCCAAACGGAAAATACCTTCACCAACACATTTTCCGCGGATTTATCAACGCAGGAGGAACTTGGGGAGAGCAAATCGATGCTTCTCAAACAGGGGTAATTACAAAAACAATTACTTACACGTTGCCTGCAAATGTTGGAACAGTTCCATTGAACATCGGAAAATTGCAGTTCTTCGCGGTTTTACACCAAGGACACAATGCATATAATACAAGTAAGGCAATTACAGCTGCAGAAGTTGCACCGGTATTGACAAACGTTCCTGCTCCTACAGCAAGTGCTAACAGTATTGTAAACACATTCAATGTATGTGACGGACAATCAATCACACCGATCGTTAAAGTTGATAACTCAGGAGCTGCAATCACTTCTATTAACTTCTCTACAGTTGTAAACGGTGGAACACCGGTTCCTTATACTTTCAACGGAAATATCGCTGCATTTGGATCTCAGGAAATCACTTTACCAGCAATGGTAGTGAATGCTCAAGGTACAAACACAGTACAAGTTACAATCACTTCTGTAAACGGAGGATCAGGAACTGTAGGAACTGTTGCAGTTGCTACAAAACCAATTTCAATTGCAACTGTAGCAATGGGCTTGAATGCTGTTGTTAAAATGACTACAGACCGTTACGGAGATGAGACTACATGGAAATTGTTCAACTCTGCAAACACTGTTGTAGCACAAGGAGGACCATATTCTCAGGCAGCTGCAGCTGGTGCTTTCCCTCAACCGGATGTAAATGTTACTTTGGTAGCTAACGAATGTTACAAAGCAGTAGTTTATGATTCTTACGGTGACGGATTTGATTCAGGATACGGAAACGGAGATTTCAAAATCACTGTAAACGGAACAACTGTTGCTTCAATCGCAACATACTCTGTAGGAGCTTCTATGGATGATGCAATGAAGGTAGATGCTACTGCTTCTATCAGCGAGGCAACTGCTGAAATCGGAATGTCGGTTTACCCGAACCCTGCTTCAGGAATCGTAAACGTTAGCTTCGAAGGAAAAGGTGGAGATTACTCTGTTTCAATCCTTGATATTTCAGGACGTACAGTTGCTACACAAGTTGTATCAAATGCATCCGGATCTACAAACGTTGAGATGCCGATCGCTACTTTGCAAGCTGGAAACTACTTCGTTTCAGTTGCTCAGGGAGGATCTTCTTATACTCAAAAATTGATGGTGAAATAATAGATTTCGTTATTTAAGTTGAAAGCCCCGGCTCCATATGGAGCCGGGGCTTTCTTTTTATCCCAACTTTTGGTGCTCTTGTATTAAGATTTATTAACTTTATCGCCCCTTACATTCTCATTATATGGCAAAAGTTCGCAAACAAGACGCATTAGATTATCATGCTTCGGGAAGACCCGGAAAAATAGAGGTCGTTCCTACAAAACCCTATGCGTCTCAACGTGATTTATCATTAGCATATTCCCCGGGAGTTGCTGAACCATGTCTGAAGATCGCGGAAAATCCTGCGGACGTTTACAAGTACACCAGCAAAGCAAATTTGGTGGCTGTAATTTCAAACGGAACAGCTGTACTTGGCTTGGGAGATATCGGTCCTTTGGCATCAAAGCCGGTAATGGAAGGGAAAGGATTGCTTTTTAAGATTTTCGCTGATATCGACGTTTTTGATATTGAGATCGATGCAAAGGATCCGGAATTGTTTATCCAGACAGTAAAGGCAATTGCTCCTACTTTCGGAGGAATCAACCTGGAAGATATCAAAGCTCCGGAGGCTTTTGAAATAGAACGCCGTTTAAAAGAAGAACTGGATATTCCGTTGATGCACGATGATCAGCATGGAACAGCAATTATTTCCGCGGCAGCTTTATTGAATGCACTGGAACTGGCTAAAAAGAAAATCGGAAAAGTTAAGATCGTGATCTCAGGAGCAGGAGCAGCAGCAATTTCCTGTGCTAAATTATACATGGCTTTGGGAGCTTCTGTGAACAATATTTTCATGTTCGACAGTAAAGGATTGATTCACGCAGGCAGAACGGATCTGGATGAGATGAAGAAGCACTTCGCTCCTCATAAAAAAGATGCAACGCTGCAGGAATCGTTCAAAGGAGCAGATGTTTTTATCGGTTTGTCAAAAGGAAATATCGTTTCAAAAGAAATGGTGGCTTCCATGGCTAAAAACCCGATCGTTTTTGCTTTGGCGAATCCGGACCCGGAAATCTCATACAAGGATGCAATGGCTACCCGTGATGATATTATCATGGCAACAGGACGTTCGGATCATCCTAATCAGGTGAATAATGTACTTGGATTCCCGTTCATTTTCAGAGGAGCTTTGGATGTGAGAGCAACCGGGATCAATGAGGAAATGAAATTGGCAGCCGTAAAGGCAATTGCAAATCTGGCAAAGGAAACCATTCCGGAAGAAGTGATCGAAGCGTATGGAGAAAAACACATCTCCTTCGGAAGGGATCAAATCATCCCGAAACCATTGGATCCGCGCTTGATTTATCACGTTGCACCTGCAGTTGCAAGAGCAGCAATGGAATCAGGAATTGCAAAAAATCCGATTACAGATTGGGCCGAATATGAAATGATCCTTAAAAAGAGATTGGGATTAGATAATAAATTGGTTAGACAGATCACAAACAAAGCACAAAACAACCCGAAACGAGTGGTTTTTGCAGAAGCGGATAATGTGAAGATCCTGAAAGCTGCTCAAACAACCTACGAAGAAGGAGTTTGTTTCCCGATCTTATTGGGAAAACGCAGAGTGATCGAATCATTAATTGCTGAATACTCGATTGAAATCCCGAATATGACCATCATCGATCCGAAATCGGATACGGAAAAGATGCGTCGACAAATTTATGGGAAGTCATTCTTCGAAAAACGCAAACGCAAAGGTGTAACGGAATACGAAGCCATTCAATTGATGCGTGAGCGCAATCATTTTGGAGCTATGATGGTTGAAATGGGAGATGCAGATGCAATGATTTCCGGTTTGACAAGAAATTACAGAGATGTGGTTCGCCCGGCAATTCAGGTGATCGGTTTACAGAAAGATGTGAATACGGTTGCGGGAGTTTATATCCTGAATACGAAACGAGGACCTATCTTTTTGGCGGATACAACCATTAATATGAACCCGACTGCTTGTCAGATCGCTGAGATAACAAGCAATGTTGCCAAAACATTGAGAAAGTTCAAGGTCATTCCAAAGATCGCACTTTTGAGTTATTCGAACTTTGGTTCTGCACCGGGTGAGGATTCGGAAAAAATGGCGGAAGCGATCAAAATCTTACACGAGAATCATCCGACTTTGATTGTGGATGGAGAAGTTCAGGCAAATTTCGCATTGAATAATGAGTTGATGAATGAAAAGTTTTCGTTTTCACAATTAGCGAATAAAGAAGTAAATACCTTGATTTTCCCGAACCTTTCGTCGGGGAATATCGCATATAAATTGCTTCAGCAGATGACTGATTCTGATGCAATCGGACCTATTTTGGTAGGATTGAGAAAATCGATCCATGTATTGCAAATGGGATCTTCCGTTCGCGAAATCGTGAATATGGTGAAGGTTGCAGTTGTTGACGCTCAGACAAAATAGCAAACAGATTTAACACAGACAAAACCATGATAGCACATCTGAACGGACGTTTAATAGAAAAAAATCCCACCAATCTGATCATTGAATGTGGTGGTGTGGGATATTTTGTCAAAATCTCTCTGAGTACCTTTTCAGCGATCAGTGATTCTGAGTCCGTTAAGGTTTTGACACAGCAAATTATCCGTGAAGACGCGCATTTGCTATTCGGATTTGCAACTTCGGAAGAACGCGACGTATTCAACTTTTTGTTATCTGTTTCCGGAATCGGACCTAACACTGCAATTTTAATGCTTTCATCGATGTCGCCAAATGAAATCGCGAACGCAATACAAACGGAAGATGTACGTTCTATACAAGCGATCAAAGGAATTGGTGCGAAAACAGCTCAACGGGTTATTATCGATTTGAAAGATAAGATGTTGAAGGTAGAATGGAATGACACAACAAATATTTTTGCCGGAAACAATACAAATCGATTTGATGCGTTAACTGCATTGATTTCTTTAGGTTTCGACAAGAAAACTGCAGAGAAAGCAATTGATAAAATTGCCTCCGGAAATGAGTCTGTGGAAGAATTAATTAAAGGGGCACTGAAAATACTATAAACACTTGGAAAAAAAATTGAACGCTAACTACAATACGAAAATGATGCAACTGTTAACGACGGTTGTTTTCTGTTTTGTATCGCTTGTTTTCTGGGCTCAGCCAAAGCCGGATACATCGAATCAATTACAATTCCCGATTAACAATCCATTGGATCCGACTCAGAACAATCCTCAAAAATTTGATTTGGGTGATCCGTCAGGAGTTAAGAAGAATATTGTCTTTGACCCGATTACGGGAAAGTACATTTTTTCCGAGACGATGGGGAATACCAATCTGAATTATCGAAATCCATCGATGATGACTCTGGAAGAATACCTGGAGTATGAACGCCAGAAATCACTCAAGGAAAATTGGAAAGATAAAATTGATGCCCAAACGGAAGAAGACCGGGCACTTGAATTTCCGATAAAAATCCCATCTAAAACATTTGTAAACTTCTTCGGATCAGATGAAATCACGATTCGCCCGCAAGGGTCAATCGAATTGGCATTTGGAGTAAACTCATCCAGATACGACAACCCGATCTTACCGGTTAAACAGCGCAAGATTACCCGTTTTGACTTCCAGCAGCAGATTCAGATGAATTTGGTTGGGCAGATCGGAACAAAATTAAAATTGAGTGCAAGTTACAACACGCAGGCAGCTTTCGATTTTGACAACGTTACGAAGCTGGGCTATTCCGGAGACGAAGATCAGATCATTCAACGTATTGAGTTGGGTAACGTAAGTTTCCCTTCATTCGGGTCATTGATTCCGGGATCTCAGACACTTTTCGGAGCTTATGCAAAATTGCGTTTCGGAGATTTGACCGTTGATGCGATCGGAGCTTCATCGAAAGGAAAAAGAACGGAAATCAACATTACAGGAAAAGCACAGATTCAACCCTTTGAAGTAACGGCGGATAACTATGAAGCGAACCGGCATTATTTCGTGAACTTGTTCTTCCATGATCAGTATAACTCTGCGATGGCTCAAATGCCGAACGTAGCTTCTGAAACCTACATTACCCGTATGGAAGTATGGGTTACGAACAGAATCAATAATACTGAAAATTCAAGAAACATTCTCGCGTTCTCGGATTTGGGAGAAGGAACGAATAACAATATTCAGGGAGGCGTTATTCCGACAAACCCTCTGAATCCTTATCCGGCAAACGGTGCGAATGACCTGTATGGTTATCTCTCGAATGACCCTGATATCCGCGGATTTAACGGAGCGGTTGCTCAACTTTCTTCTCAGGTGGCAGCGCCGGGTCCTTTCCTTCAGGCAATTCATTACGAAAAAGTGGAGAATGCCCGAAAATTAAGTGAGTCGGAATTTACCTATAACGCATTACTTGGATTTATCTCATTGAGTCAACCTTTGAACAACGATGAGGTATTGGCTGTGTCTTACGAATATACCTACAGAGGAGAGACATATCAGGTCGGTGAATTTTCTACGGATGGAGTTGCAGGTCAGGATGCCTTGATTTTGAAATTATTGAAACCTACTATCACAAATCCTACGCTGAAAATCTGGGATTTGATGATGAAAAATATCTATTCAATCGGAGCTTATCAGGTTGATCAGACAGGTTTTAAATTGAATATTTACTACAACAATCCGGAAACTTCCGTGTTGGCACCGATTTTCCCGTATCCGGGTCTGGACGATAAACAAATTATCACTCTGGTGGAAATGGACCGTCTGAATGTCAATAATCAGCAGTTCTCGGATGGATTATTTGACTTTGTTCCGATTGTCTACAATGGACAAAAGGCCGAAACCGGCGGTACGATCAATACGAGGAATGGCCGGGTGATGTTCTCCACAACCGAACCTTTCGGTGGAGTGTTGAAATCCAAGTTGATGCAAAACGGAATGTCGGATGTCATTGCCAATACGATTGCATACACCGAATTATATGACTCCACGAAAACAGCCGCTCAGCAAATTCCAAGCAAGAACCGGTTCACATTCAAAGGAGAATATCAATCGTCAGTAACATCGGATATCTCATTGAATGCGCTGAACGTGCCGGAAGGGGCTGTGAAAGTGACTGCAGGTGGAATTCCGATGGTTGAAGGACAGGATTATACCGTAGATTACAACCTTGGACGCGTTAAAATCCTGAATACGGGAGTTTTGGAATCCAATACTCCGATCAAGATTTCCATTGAAAGTAATTCGGTCTTCGGGTTCCAGTCAAAGTCCATGGTGGGAACACATTTGAATTATCGATTTAACAAAGACTTTAACATCGGGGCAACCTGGCTCCGGATGATGGAACGACCGGTCACGCAGAAAGTCGATATCGGAAGTGAACCGTATAAAAACAACGTAATCGGATTTGATATTAATTATCGGACTGAATTACCGTTCCTGACGAAATTAATCGACTTATTACCGGTGATTTCGACTAAGGAAAAGTCGTTTATGACTTTCAAAGGAGAATTTGCTCACTTGATTCCGGGAACACCGAAAGCGATTTCAAAAGCCGGAATTTCCTATGTGGATGACTTTGAAGGAAGTCAAAGTACGATTGACCTGCGAACACAAAGTGCGTGGCGTATTGCTTCCACGCCTCAGGGGCAAACAGATTTATTCCCTGAAGGTTCATTGAAAACACTCGAAAATGGATTCAAGCGTTCATTGATCGCATGGTACTTGATCGATCCCTTGTTTTATGCTTCTAATAACCTGACTCCACAGCATATTAAGGACAATACGGCACAGCTTTTCGACAGCCGTATGCGTCAGGTGAAACAAGATGAAATTTTCCCGAATCAGCAGCTGACATACGGTTCCATTCCTACCATTCAGGTTCTTGAATTAGGATATTACCCGAAAGAGCGCGGGATGTATAACTACGATACGACTTCAAATGTAAATGCAGACGGAACATTCTCGAATCCGACGGATCGCTGGGGTGGAATCATGCGTTCTTTGACAACGAACGATTTCGAACAGGCAAACGTGGAATTCATCCAGTTCTGGATTCTGGATCCTTTCAATGCAGATGCAATGCTTGCTACACCGAATCTGAGTGGTGGTGATTTGTACTTCAACTTAGGAAACGTTTCGGAAGATGTGCTTGCAGATTCTAGAAAAAGCTTTGAAAACGGAATTCCTCCGTATGCCGGGGCGAATTATCCGGTTGTAATTACTCCATGGGCGAAAGTTTCGACTCAGCAGGTAGTTGTAAATGCCTTTGATAACGATCCGAATTCCCGGATCAATCAGGATGTCGGAATTGACGGATACCGTTCCATTGAGGAGCAAACCTCGTATTCAAATTATGTCAACTGGGTTCAGTCGAATACTACTTTGACTGCAGCGGCAAAAGCTAAAATGATTTTGGATCCTTCCAGTGATGATTACAATTTTTACCGGGATGATCAGTACGATGAGCAGGAGTTAAACATTCTTCAACGTTATAAGCGTTACAACGGAATGGAAGGAAACTCCGCAACAACGGAAATGTCAGATACGATGAATCCGAATGGTGGTGGTTACCCGACTCAGGCAAGAAACACTCCGGATCTGGAAGATATTAACCAGGATAACAACTTGTCCGAATCAGAAGCTTATTTCCAGTACAAGGTAAGTTTAAGACCTTCTGACATGATCGTTGGTAAAAACTTTATTACCAGTGTTGTTACCTACCAGCCATCAGATCAGAATAAACCTGCTGAGAAATGGTATCAGTTCAAAGTTCCGGTTCGTGAGCCGGAAAAAGCAATCAACGGAATCCGTGATTTCAGATCGATCCGTTTCATGCGGATGTTCCTGAAAGGATTTGACGAAGAGGTAATCGTTCGTTTTGCGAAACTGGAATTGGTGAGAGGAGAATGGAGAAAGTACTTATTGGATTTAACAACTCCGGGAGAAGTCATTCAAGTCGATCCGAACCTGACAACATTTAATATCGGTGCATTGAACTTCGAAGAAAACAATGAAAAATTGCCGATCGGATATCAGATTCCTCCGGGAATTCAACGTGAAATTGACCCTTCGCAGCCGCAGCAAAGACAAATGAACGAGCAGTCATTGACTTTGGATGTGTGTAATTTGCAGGATGGTGACGCAAGAGCAGCATATAAAAACGTTCAGTTTGACGTTCGTACATACAAGAAATTGAAAATGTATGTACACGCCGAAGAAGTAACGGCAAACACCTTGCATGACAAAGATGTAACCTTGTTTGTGCGTTTGGGAACTGATTTCGTGGACAACTATTACGAATATGAACTTCCGTTGAATTTAACGGCTTGGGGAACAAACAACGCAGATAACGTTTGGCCGGAATCGAACAACATGGAAATCGTTTTTCAGGACTTATTAAACCTGAAAAAACGCAGAAATGATTTGCTTGGAGCAAGTGGTTCGGGAGTTGCGGCAAACGTTGAATATGTGATCATCGACCCTCAAAATCCGGACAGAAGAATAAAAGTAAAAGGAAGCCCGAACTTACAGGGAATCAAAACCATTATGATCGGAGTTCGCAACCCGAAAAAGAATGATCCTAAGCCTTGGGCGGATGACGGACTTGCGAAATGTGTTCAGGTTTGGGTAAATGAGTTGAGATTGAGCGATTTTGTGGATGATGGAGGTTCTGCGGCAATTGCGCAGATGCAGGTTCAGGCGGCAGATTTCGGAAGCTTCTCGATTTCCGGAAACTATTCCGGAGTGAACTGGGGAGCTGTTGATTCACGCGTTCAGGAACGTCAGCGAAATCAGAAAGTCGGAATGGATTTTCAAACGAATTTGCAATTGGGACAATTCTTCGGAAATAGAATCAAACTTTCTGTTCCGTTCTTCTACGGATACTCATTAGGAGTTATCAATCCGGAGTACGATCCGTTCAATCCGGATATTAAACTGAGCTCTTACGAAGCAGGACAAAGAAAAGAAATTGCAAGAATTGCTCAGGATTATACCGAACGAAAATCCTATAATTTCCAGGGAGTACGAAAAGAACGTGCAGCTGGTAAAAAAGCTCATTTCTACGATATTTCCAACTGGACATTGGGTTATGGCTACAGTGAAAATTTCCATCGCGACTTTAACACGAACTACGATCGTACAAAACAATGGAAAGGGAATCTGGCATACGCGTATACGTTTGATAACAAGCCTTTCGAACCGTTTAAGAAGATGAAGTTCATGCAGAAATCAAAATGGTGGGGATTGATCCGTGAAACAAGTATCGGATATTTACCTAAAACTGTTGGTTTCACAAACGATATTCAGCGTAATTACAACGAACGTCAGATCAGAAACACGATCGATACATCTGCGTCTGCATTCCAGTTCAGACCCGTTTATGTGAAAAATTTCCAATGGAACAGAGGATATCGTCTCGGATGGGATTTGACCAAAAACCTGAAATTGTCATTTAACGCAAACAACCGCTCCATTTTTGATGAACAGGACGGAGAGGTAAACCGCAAAGGAGATCAGGATCTGTATCGTGAATTTAAAGACACGATCTGGAAACAAATGGGAACTTTCGGTAAGACGATGGATTATACCCATGATTATAATTTCTCATACAATGTTCCGTTCAATTTAATTCCGGCTTTGGACTGGTTGAATGGAAATGCGAAATATTCAGGAGCATACAACTGGCAAAGAGCACCTTTGGGTCAGGAAAATTACGGAAACATTGTTCAGAACAGCAGAACGATTAATGCGCAGCTTCAGGCGAACATGACGACGCTATACAATAAGATTCCATTCTTCAAGAAAGTGAACATGGGATCAGCGTCCGGACGAGCACCAGTAAGACAAAAAGCCGGAGGTGGTACGGATGAAGCCGGTACAGATCCGAAAGAAAAAGATCCGAAGGAATCGGCGGAATTAAAACCGCCTAAACCGTTGGAGGAAATGACCAAAAAGGAAAGACGTCAGTGGGAGCGCAAAAAACGCAAACACGAACGTCAGCAAAAGCGTAAAAAAGAGAATAAGGTAAATCCGATTCTTGGTTTCGGAGCACGTTTGCTGATGAGTGTTCGAAATGTGTCTGCAACATACAACCAAACGGATGGAACATTATTACCGGGATACAGAGAGGAAGCCAGAATTTTAGGATTTAACCCGGCGTTCAGTTCCGGAATGGGAGGTTTTATCTTCGGTAAGCAATCCTACTCCGTTACTGGTAGAGAAAACGGGTATGATTTTGCCCGGATAGCTTCAACGAAAGGATGGATGGATTCACTTCCGACATTGAATCGCCAGCATTCCATTACGCACAGCCAAATGTTTACAGCTCGTGCAACATTGGAGCCGATGAAAGATCTGACAATTGATCTTTCGTTGAACAGAAACATGTCTGAAAACACCAATGATTTCTTCCGTTACAATGATTTGTCGGATCAGTTTGAATCTCAAAGCCGTTTCCGTACTTCTACATTGACATACTCAACGATTTCCATCGGAAGCTCGTTTGAAAAATTATCGGCAGGATATGAATCCGCGAACTTTAAGGAAATGAGAGAAGCAACGAAAGTGGTTTCCGATTTTCTGGGTGGTTCGAATTCAAATTCATCCGGAAGTACAGGAGGTTATCGAGACGGATACGGAATTTCTCAGCAGGAAGTTGTGATCGGAGCATTCTTATCGTCCTACACCAATGGAAAAGTAAACAAGCGTTCAGTGAATCCGTTTGCTTCGATGCCGTTGCCAAACTGGACCGTGAACTACAATGGTCTTGCGAAGTTCGAGAAAATGAAAAAATACGTGAAGAACTTTGTGATTCGCCACGGATATTCATCCACAGTGACTTTAGGCCAGGTACAATCAAACCTGAATGCTGATTTCGACCAAAACGGTTCGGCAATGACTCGCGATTTGAATAACAACTTTATTTCAGAAAGAAACATTCAGACAGTTACTATCGCTGAGCGTTTCTCACCTTTGATTGGTTTTGATGCAACATGGAACATCAAAAAACAAGGATTGATTACTAAATTCGAGATCAAGAAAGACCGTTCCTCAACACTTTCCCTGAATAACAATCAGGTGACAGAAGTATTAGGAAACGAGATTGTAATCGGAGCAGGATATAAATTCCCGAAAGTGCGTTTGCCGTTCAAAATCGGGAAAAACAAATTGGAAAATCCGTTGAATATCCGTTTTGACTTTACATTCAGAGATAACTTAACGGTGATTCGTAAGGTTGTTGAGTCTACGGAACAAGCTACAGCTGGTCAGCGTGTGATTTCCATTAAATCTTCCATTGATTACAACATCGGAGCAAACCTGATGGTTCAGTTCTATTACGATCAGGTGATTACGAATCCTAAAATTGCGACATCATACCCAACGGGGAACATGAGTACAGGTATTCGTTTCCGATTTAACTTAGGAGGTTTATAGAATGAAAATTCGCGATGCGCGGCAAGGAGATGAGAAAGCAATTCACAGTTTGATCTGTGAATTGGCTTTGTATGAAAAAGCACCGGATGAAGTCATCAATACAGTGAACCAATTGCGGATCGATCTTTTCGAAGATTCGGTTTGCGAAGCATTGGTTGTGGAGAATGACGTTCAGGAGGTCGTTGGCTTCGCTTTGTTTTACCAATCTTATTCCACCTGGAAAGGCCGTTGTTTGTATCTGGAAGATTTCTATGTCAAACCGGAATTCCGGAGAGGTGGAATCGGTTCCGAATTGTTTTCCAAAGTAGTTGACATTGCTAAAGAACGCGGAGTAAAACGCATGGATTGGCAGGTGTTGGATTGGAACGAACCGGCAATCGCATTTTACAAAAAACATCATGCAATTTTAGACGGAGAATGGATTAATGGAAGATTTTTTTTCTGAGTAGTGTCGATAAAGTTGCTTAAATCGATATATTTAAGCAACTAACACATTATCCATATGAAAAAAATGACCCTAATCATTGGGATTGCGATCTCAATCGGTGCGCAAGCACAAGTATCTACATCAAGCAACAATTACACATCAACCAGTTTCTTAGGAAGTACCAATACCTCCACTGAAAAAAATCTGTACTTTAAAACGAACGGGCTGGAGAGAATGCGCTTGACTTCAACAGGTATTCTTGGAATTAATACCTTATCCCCCAATACCAATGCGGGATTACACTTACATCAAAAAATGCTTTTTCTGACTGGAGGAAATTCTTATGGAGGGCCTCAGATTGTTTGGGGAGATACGGAATCAGGTGGTGGAATGTGGGGACTGGAATACGTCTCGGCTACCGGAAGTGAAGGACTCAATTTCTGGAGAGTTTACGGAGACAATTACCTGTTGTTTCTCAAAAATAACGGGAGAATTGGTGTAAACACAAATAACCCGACTGCCCAACTTACAGTGAATGGAAATATGCTTGTAGGTGATCCCGGCACGGTGAGCTTGCCTTCCGGATATAAATTGTATGTCCAAACAGGAATTTTGACTGAAAGGCTGAAGGTTGCCGTAAAAGGAACAGCGAACTGGGCAGATTATGTTTTCGATCAGAATTACAAAATGTTGGATCTGAAAGAATTGGATGAATACATCAAGCTGAACAAACACCTTCCGAATATTCCTTCGGCTGATGAAATGGTGAAGAACGGATTAGATGTAGCAGAAATGGATGCTTTATTACTAAGCAAAATTGAAGAGCTTACTTTATATGTCATCGAATTGAAGAAAGAATTGGAAGCATTGAAGCAGGCGGCTCCGAAGACGAATTAATCATAATTACAAACTTAATTTGAACAATTATGAAAAAGTTAGTCTTATCTTTTTGTCTCATCCTGATTTTTAATCAGGCAATTGCACAGTCGCCCTGTGAGTGTATCAATAATGGAGTAAATACCTCAGGGAATTTTTCAGTCATGATCCCTGTGGTTGCCGGGGGCTTTATTAACCGTAGTTCGAATTTGTTTAATCTTGATCTTACGGATGGAAGAGAATACAGGATCATTATGCGCCATGCATCCGGAGATTATATCTGTTCCTATCCTACGATGGGAGTGCAGAACTTCAGTGCCGGGAGTAATAATTATTCCTACGACTTTGAATTTGATGCTAATAATGGTCTCACGTTTTTTCAGTTTATGTGGACTTTCCAGGCTGGAGTTCAACCGGGAATGAATGAATCATTTGAATTTGAAATCAAAAAGAAAATTGCGGGAATTTATTATGAGCAACATACATTCAATTATACGGTCAATGCGACTTGTGTTCCCTATTCAACCTATTCATCAGATCTTGATGTCAATTATACTCACGGCGTTGTTAAGTATGAAGTAGATAATTATCTCTCTTTTACAACTGCTGCTTCGAATTTCTATTCGGATGGAACCATGAATTTTGATGCTGGAAATTACGTGAACTTCGGTCCGGGATTTTCAACGGGTTCAGGTACGTATGAAGCATATATTGACGGGTGCAACGGATTGAAAAGTGCGCATCATGAGGAAACTGATTCTCCGATTGGAAATTTGCTGAGTAATGCATCTGATTTCAAGGTGTATCCGAATCCGATTGAGAAATATGTGACCATTGAGTTTGCAGATAACAACGAACGAAGTGTTTCAATTCTGGATGAAAGCGGCCGTATGTTGAATGACTACCAGATTGGAAAACACGATAACATTCAGATAGATTTATCTCATTTGGACGCCGGAGTGTATCTGATTAAAGTCACAAGATCAGACGGCATTGTGACGGTTAAAAGGATTGTAAGACAATAATAAACGAAATAACTGAGAGAACCCCGATTTAATAAGTCGGGGTTTTCTATTTTTGCAGGAATTCAATTTTGAAAGAACGATGATTGGTATTTTTTTAAACAACAGACCTTTTGCTCTGTTTCTGTTGATTCCACTTGTAGTTGGCTTTCAATTCCTGAACGCACATTTTCAATTTCACAGTATCATTGAGGTCATAGATCTTGGATTATGGGGGAAAACAAGTGAATTGAGTTATTGGTGGACTTCCATTCTGGCATCCGTTATTGTTTTGGCAAATGCAGCCCAGTTAAATTTTCTCTTCAATCAACACGAATTCTTAGACAAGAATAATTACGGACCTTCCTTGTTTTACGTCGTTCTGATGAGTCTTTCGCACTCATTTTATCAGGTCGATGCGGTATTAATCTGCCATTTATTCCTGCTTCAGTCTTTGCGTTTGTTGTTCCGCTTAAAGGGAAATGAATCCAACCTGCAATCTTCCTTCAACAGTGCTTTTTTTATTGGATTGTCTGCTTCATTCCTTCCACCAAGCGCAGCGTTAATCGTTCCGTTTTGGTTTTCGGCGTGGGCATTGCATCCGTTTAGTTTCAGACAATGGCTCCTGATGATCATCGGATTTTTGATCCCGATTGCAAACGGATTATCCTATTGGTGGATTTCCGGCCACACGATTTCTACCCGGATTCTGAAACATTCCTCGCTGATTAAATACGAAGAAGTATTCTTTTACGGAACATCGGCGGCAATCATGATTTTGTTCATGTTGAGTATCATCGGAATTCAGATTCGGGTTCGGGTGAGTAACATTCGCTTCAAAAAGCTGAATCGCGCTCTGATCTGGGTTTTAGTGGGCACGCTGCTGCTGGGCGCAGCCGAAATTATTATTTATCAACAGTCTGAATGGATCAGTTTCCTGTTCATTCCTCTGAGCTTTTTCTTCACATTTGCCTTTATCCACAGAATCTGGCAACGGGTAGCGAGTATCTTTTTTTACCTCACATTAGTGATCGCTGTTGCTAAATTTTTCCTCATTTCATATATGGTTGTCTGAGTAGATTGACTAACTTTGTTGCCATTCATGAATTGACGGGCTTCCGTCGCAAAAATAGATCAATGAAATTTGGTGTTGTTACCTTTCCGGGTTCCAATTGTGATGAAGACATGGTGTATGTCCTTGAAACAATTATGGGCCAACAAGTAGAACGTTTATGGCATAAAGATACAAACCTGAAAGGTGCGGATTTTGTGGTGCTTCCCGGCGGATTTTCCTACGGAGATTACCTGCGTTCAGGTGCTATTGCAAAATTGTCTCCGATTATGGGAGAGATTATGAACCATGCAAACAAAGGTGGTTACGTAATGGGAATTTGCAACGGTTTTCAGATTTTGACGGAAAGCGGTTTGTTGCAGGGAGCTTTGTTACACAACAACAACCAAAAGTTCATTTGTAAAAATGTGCATTTGAAACCTGCAACATCCAACAGTGCAATCACAAAAGGATTGGATGGAGCTCGTGCTTATAAAATTCCGATCGCTCACGGAGAAGGAAGATTCTATGCTCAGGATGATGTCATGAAATCGATTTTGGATAATGATCAGGTATTGTTTCATTATTCGGATGAAGAGGGACAGATTTCCGATGCAAGCAATCCGAATGGATCATTACATAACATCGCCGGGATTTGTAATCCGGGAAGAAATGTATTTGGAATGATGCCGCACCCGGAACGTGCTGCTGATGCCGCTTTGGCAAACGAAGATGGAAAACGTTTCTTTGAATCAATCTTGAAATTCTGTTAATATGCGTATTTTATTGTTGGGTTCGGGAGGACGAGAACATGCCATAGCATGGAAGATTTCCCAAAGTTCTCATTTGGAACAATTGTTTATTGCTCCGGGTAACGCCGGAACCCGACTTCACGGGACGAACGTAGATATTTCTGCGACTGATTTCCCTGCTATCAAAGAGTTTGTTATTGCTGAGAACATCAACATGGTCATTGTTGGGCCGGAAGATCCGCTTGTTCAGGGAATTCACGATTTCTTTCTGGCAGACAGCAAATTGAAAAGCGTGCCGGTTATCGGACCGAATAAAGAAGCAGCTCAGTTAGAAGGAAGTAAGGATTTCGCAAAAGCGTTCATGATGCGTCATCACATCCCTACAGCAAAATATGCAACATTTACCAAAGACACTTTAGAGCAGGGTTATACTTTTCTTGAAGGTATGAAAGCTCCTTACGTCTTGAAAGCAGATGGTTTGGCAGCTGGAAAAGGAGTATTGATTCCTGAAACCTTGAAAGAGGCAAAAGACGAATTGAAAAGCATGCTTGCCGACGCAAAATTCGGTGATGCTTCTTCCCGTGTAGTAATTGAACAGTTCTTAAAAGGAATAGAATGTTCTGTGTTTGTTTTAACAGACGGAGATTCCTATAAAATCCTTCCGGAAGCAAAAGATTACAAACGCATCGGAGAAGGAGATTCAGGATTGAATACAGGTGGAATGGGAGCAGTTTCCCCGGTTCCTTTCTGCGACAAGGCATTCATGGATAAGATTGAAAATCAAATCATTATTCCAACGGTGAAAGGTCTTAAAGCAGATGGAATTGTGTATAAAGGATTCATTTTCTTTGGCTTGATCAACGTAAAAGGAGAACCATATGTGATTGAATACAATTGCAGAATGGGAGATCCTGAAACAGAGGTGGTGATGCCGCGTTTGAAATCCGATTTGATTGACTTGCTGGAAGGAGTTGCTACAAACACACTTTCCGAATGTGATATTCAATTCGAAGAAAGAAGCGCTTGTACGGTCATGATGGTTTCAGGAGGATATCCGGATGCATATGAAAAAGGAAAAGTAATCAACGGAATCAACAGTGTTACAGACAGCCTGGTTTTCCATGCAGGAACTTCCAGTGATGGTCCGGTGGTTTTATCCAATGGAGGTCGTGTATTAGCTGTAACTTCTTATGGTAGAAATCTGGATGCTGCGTTAGAGCGATCTTATGCAAGTATTGAAAAAATCTCATTCGACAACGCTTATTTTAGAAAGGACATCGGTTTTGATGTGGTCTGAATAAAATTTAGTAATTTTCTACTTTACAGTAGTTGAATGGATTCTTCCGTCATTATTATTCTTGCGTCACTACTATTTTCTGCATATTCTTCAGGAATGGAAATAGCGTTTGTTTCCTCCAATCGCCTGAAAGTAGAGTTGGATCGAAGCAAGAATACCTGGTACAGTAAATTACTGAATGTTTTCTATGGAAAAGATGGCCATTTTCTGGCTACACTTCTGCTGGCAAATAATGTCGGGATCGTTATTTTCGGAATCTATATGGCCGAAGCGCTCGATCCGGTGATCGATTCCTGGGGAATCAAACAGGAATACCTGATTGTGCTTCTGCAGACGATTATTTCGACCCTGATTGTTCTTTCAATTGCGGAATTCTTTCCGAAAGTCATTTTTCAAATCAATCCGAACGGAATTTTCCGCCTGGGATCGGCTCCCATGTGGGTGATTTACTGGCTGTTGTATGTTCCTACAAAACTGATCGTTTGGGCAAGTAACGGACTTCTCCGGATCTTCGGAATTCATGTCGAACAGTCTGAAAAAGTATTTTCCAAGACCGATTTGCAGCATTTTGTGCAGGATGTCAATGAGCGCATGGAAGAAGAAGGAGATTTGGGAAATGAAATTCAAATCCTTCAGAATGCCTTGGATTTTTCCAAAATAAAAGCGCGCGACTGCATGGTTCCACGCATGGAAATTGAAGCCATTGACGTGGAAGAAAGCATTGAAAACCTTCTGGCGAAATTTGTTGAAACCCGTTTGTCCAAATTGCTTTTGTATCGCGATTCCGTTGACAATATCATCGGATATGTGCATTCCTACGAGTTGTTTAAAAAACCAACTACTATTACGCAAATTCTTCGACCGATTTCTTTTGTTCCTGAAGCAATTCCGGGAAAAGAATTATTGGAGTTATTTACGAAGAAAAGCCAGTCGATAGCAGTGGTTGTAGACGAATACGGCGGAACATCCGGAGTGGTGACGATTGAAGATGTAATCGAACAGATTTTCGGAGAAATCGAAGACGAACACGACGACGAAGATTGGCTGGAAGAGCAAATTGACGAAAACAGCTACCGCTTTTCAGCCCGTGCTGAGATCTCTTATCTGAACAGAACTTACGGATTGAAACTTCCGGAATCCGAATCTTATGAAACATTGGGAGGCCTGGCCATTAACCAATTGGAATTCATTCCGCAGGGTGGAGAAGAGCTGACCATCGGCAAATGGATTTTGGTTATAGAAGAAGTGACGGATCGCAGAATCGAGATTATCAGATTAACCCGGGATTAATTGAAAAGTAAGGGCGTATTCGAAATCTTTTCAATGATCCATTTTCAATTCATATTTAAAAATTTCCTTCTCACCCGAATCCAAACTTCTGATTCCCGCTTTCTCTTCCAGTTTTCCACTTGAATCCACGCCATCTGCCCAGCCCCACCAAGGCTCGATGCACAGAAAAGGAGCGTCTTTCTTCGTCCAGAAGCCAATCGCAGTCCAGGAATTACAACTCATTCGAACAAGTGTTTTTCCATCGATGTGCTTTAATGAAACCGATCGAAAGTGCGGATTCTTTAATACGAATGCATCATTCTCAAAGAGTTCATTGCTTAAATTCAAATGAGTTGAAACTCCGTAATAAGCAGTTTCTCCTGAAAAATAACTTCCTGCTAATTCCTCCCGTTCCAGTTGGATTGCCTCATCAAATTCCAGGTAATAATTCTCCAAAGGTTCATCCAATTGAAATGCGGGGTGTCCACCAACGGAATAATGCATCGTTTCTTCTCCGGTATTTTGGGTTTCATAAGAAATGGCAAGCCCCGTTTCTGAAAGCGAATAAATCACATCAAACACAAAAGAAAAAGGATAAATCAGCAAGGATTCAGCGTCAGAAATCAGGCGTAAACGCACTTTTGTTTCATGTTGTTCCGCCACTTCAAATTCCCGGTCGCGTGCAAAACCGTGCTGCGAAAGCGAATACGATTTTCCTTGAAAAGTATAGGAATCATTCAGCAATCTTCCCACAATCGGAAAAAGATTCGGAGCCACGCGGTTCCAATGAGCGGTTTGTTTGGACCAAAGGATATTTCCTGTTTTTTCATTTCCAAAGAAGATGAGTTCTGCACCCTTCAACGAAATGGAGGCTTGCAGTTTGAGCGATTTTAGTTCAATGGTTTTCATTAAAATGGAAATAATTAGATGATAGAAATTCTCTGAACTTATTCAACGTATAAAATTATTTATATATTGTGATATGAATTGGTTGCACCGATTTTAAAAAGAGATACTACCTAATATTTTCTTCCTCATGAAGACTTTTATATCGAACGGTTTATTCGGATGTTTGTTACTGTTGCTGCTGTTTTCCTGCAAAAAACAATCGATTGCAAAAATGAAAAAGGGAAAGTACGAAATGACCCTTACACGTACACTTCAAAACGGAACGCAGGAAACGTATCATTGCCTGGGATATGGTCCCGGAAAATCATATAATTATTATCGGTTTCAATCGGAAATAGATAATAATGGTTTGTGGGCGATCTGGGTTTATTTTGAGAAAGGAAAAAATGGAAATAAGACATACGAAAGTAAGACCTACTCACATGTAGAATCTTATTTTGGGGCTTCTGCCCTTTATTCTACCGGCTATAGCAACATAGATTCTTATGATTTATCGAAAGAGAAACTGACGATTCATTATACAAGCCCCAAGGATACTTCTACTGGAATCATTGAATTAAAATGGATAAAATGAGGAAGATACTAAAGCGTTTACCAATGGTGATTGGATTTTTATGGGTTTGTTTGCTTGCAAATTCATGCATCAAGGAAAATGCAAAAAAAGTGTACATATTTCGTTTGGAATTCAGTTCCGGTGATGTGTGGGAAGGAGAACGATATATTTTCGAGAAGTACAAGAAAAATACCGGTACGGACAATTTAAAAAATGAAAAGAACGTGATTTATTTGAAAGAACAAGCAAAGGGTTCTGCTTCCATTACCTTGTATAAAGTAAATCATCAAAAACTCACTGGAATAGGTTATTTGGAGGAAGAGGTTTCAAACTTCAACATGTTGAATAATCAAGATGGAATAATCTCAGGGCCAATAGAGTTGGATGGAGTGTATGATCAATTTTTTCGAAAGTATGCGGTTAAGGGTGGAACCTTCAAATTTAAATTGAATGGAAATTTTACAGAATACACCGGAAAATGGAGCTTAAAACGTAAATAGATATTTAGCTTACAACAAATTAACAGCGCTTAATTTTTGGTTTTCAATAAAGTTTGCGTATATTTGCATCACATTTAAGGTTAACAACACAAATGAGGGGACGCAAGTCCCCTCTTTTTATCTCATATGATTTCAAAACAAAAAGTAAAAGAACTGGCAGAAGAACGAATCAAAGACCGCGATGAACGTTTGTTTATTGTGGAACTGACGATCAGTGCTTCTAACGTGATCCGCTTGGAGTTGGATAAAACAGAAGGAAATGTGTCGATTGAAGACTGCATGTCAGTTTCAAGAAACATCGAACACAACCTGGATCGCGAAGATGCGGATTTCGAATTGCATGTTTCTTCCGCAGGTTTGGACAAGCCGTTACGTGTTCATGCGCAATATGTGAAAAATATTGGTCGTGATTTAGACGTGAAACTGAAGTCAAAGGAAAAAGCAACAGGAACACTGATTGCTGTTGATGAAACCGGAGTTGTCTTGAAACGCGAAGAAAAACAAGCTGTCGAAGGCAAAAAGAAAAAGGAACTGGTGGTAATCGAAAACAAGATTGCCTTTTCAGATATAAACGAAGCAAAAATTGTTATTTCATTTAAATAAGAAGCTATGAACAGCTTGGAACTAGTAGAATCGTTTTCCGAGTTCAAAGAACTCAAAAGCATCGATAAACAAACGATGCAACACGTATTGGAAGACGTATTTCGTGCGATGTTGAAGAAAAAATTCAACACAGATGAGCACATCGATGTGATTGTAAACATCGATAAAGGAGACGTTCAGATTTTCGTGAACAAAGAAATCGTTGCTGACGGTGAGGTAGAAGATCAGAATACTGAGATCGCTTATTCAGATGCAATTAAAATCGAGCCTGATTTTGAAATCGGTGAGGAAGTGTCGGAAGAATTCCGTTTCAATGACTTCGGTCGCAGAAACATCTTGTCACTTCGTCAGAATTTGATTTCCCGTATCCTGGAATTGGAGAAAGACCACTTGTACAAGAAATACAAAGAGCGTATCGGTGAAATTATCACTGGTGAGGTTTATCAGGTTTGGAAGAAAGAAATCATGGTATTGGATGATGAAAACAATGAGTTGATTCTTCCTAAATCAGAGCAGATTCCTTCTGATTACTTCAAAAAAGGAGAATCTATCCGTGCCGTTGTATCGAAAGTGGACATGCGTAACAGTTCACCGGTTATTATCCTTTCGCGTATCGCACCGGAATTCCTGGAGCGTTTATTCGAATTGGAAGTTCCTGAAGTATTCGACGGATTGATCACCATTAAGCGTATTGTACGTGAACCGGGAGAAAGAGCAAAAGTAGCAGTTGAATCATACGATGATCGTATTGATCCGGTTGGTGCTTGTGTCGGAATGAAAGGTTCCCGTATCCACGGAATCGTTCGTGAGCTTCGCAATGAGAACATCGATGTAATCAATTTCACGAATAACCCGAAATTGTTTATTCAACGTGCGTTATCGCCTGCAAAAATCACCAATATTGAAATCGACGAGGAAGAGAAGCGTGCAAGCGTATTCTTAAAGCCGGATCAGGTTTCATTGGCAATTGGAAAAGGAGGATACAATATCCGTTTGGCAGGAAGATTATCAGGATACGAAATTGATGTATTCCGCGACGGAGAATCTGACAACGAAGATGTTGACTTAGAAGAATTCGCAGATGAAATCGACAGCTGGATTTTGGATGAATTGAAAGCAGTTGGTTGTGATACAGCAAAATCTGTATTGGAATTAACAGTGGAAGATTTGGTTCAACGTACAGATTTAGAAGAAGAAACAGTACAGGAAGTATTGCGTATCCTTCGCTCGGAATTTGAATAAGAAAAAGCATTGCCTTTGATTTCGCAGCAAGCGTTAGCGCAGTTTCACAAAGGTAAAATGCAAAAAATGAATGATAAAAAGTATCGGTTTTCGATAAAGAAGTAGGTCGAGATTTCGGTCAGGAGAAAAATACCTGACCGATTTTCACCTAAATCTGGCTAACACTAACTATCTTTACACAGCGAAAAAGGTTCATCCCGATAGCAATTGGTTTGAACATTAATTAAAAAGAAGCAAATAATATATGTCTGGTAAAACACAGCGTTTAGGAAAAGCAGCAGGAGAGTTGAATGTAGGAGTCTCTACGATCGTCGATTTTTTGGCGTCGAAGGGACAAGCTATTGACTCCAATCCAAATACGAAGTTGGATCCGGAGCAGTATGACATGTTGCGAACTCAATTTGCCGCGGATCAGAATTTAAAGGAGCAATCCAAAATGACGGCGGTTAAAAGAGAAAAGCGTGAAACCATTACCTTGCGTGATATCAAAGACGAACCGAAAGCTCAGGACGAGGAAGACGACTTTGACAGCAAAGTATTGGAACAAGTAAAAACTGCCCCTGTTGTTACTCCAAAAGTTGAAACTCCAAAGGTTGAAGAGAAAGTTGAAGCTACTCCGGAACCTGTTGTTGAGAAACCAGTTGAAGAAGCTCCTAAAGTGGTGGAAGAGCCTGCGGCTCCGACCAACAATGAAGCTGGAGGAATTCAGGTGATCGGAAGAATCGACTTAGACAAGTTGAACACAAAAACCCGCCCTGACAAGCGTAAAAAAGAAGATGGACCAATCGACAAGAGCGAGTATCCAAAATCTCCTGTTGCGCCGGTTGTTCCCGAAAAAGAAGAAGTAAAAGCAAAAGAGACGCCAACTCCGGCTCCTGATGCTCCGAAAGAAATAGAAACGATTCGCGTAGAGCGTACAAAATTATCCGGGCCTACGGTTCTTGGTAAAATTGAATTGCCGGTTGAAAAACCAAAATCAGTGGGATCTTCCCGCCCTGGCGATGACCGCAAGAAACGCAAACGCATTAAGAAAGTTGACGTAGCCAAAACTCCGGGAACGAATCCGCAAGGAGGAGGTCAGGGAGGACAAGGTGGAAACCGTCCGGGTGGTGGACCAGGCCAAGGCGGAAATCGCCCTGGTGGAGGAAACTTCAACCGTGGTGGAGGAAACAACTTCCGAAAAGGAGGGCCGGTTGACAAACCAGCAGTTTCTGAACAGGATATCCAAAAAGAAATTAAAGATACATTGGCTCGTTTATCTTCTCAGGGAGGTAAATCCAAAGCATCCAAGAATCGTCGTGCAAAACGAGATGATCGTGCGCAACGTCGTGAAATCGAACAATTAGAAGCAGAATTACAAGAAAAAATCTTGAAGTTGACAGAGTTCGTTACCGTGTCAGAATTGGCATCGATGATGAGCGTGTCTCCAACTCAGGTTATTTCGGCTTGTATGTCATTGGGAATCTTTGCTTCGATCAACCAGCGTTTGGATGCTGAAACGATTCAAATCGTAGCTGAAGAGTTCGGATTCGAAACAGAATTCGTTTCTGCTGATGTTCAGGAAGCAATTCCGGAAGTAGAAGATAAAGAAGAAGACCTGATCGATCGTCCGCCAATCATTACGGTGATGGGACACGTTGACCACGGTAAAACTTCCCTATTGGATAAAATCCGTAATGCAAACGTAACCGCTGGTGAAGCCGGAGGAATTACACAGCATATCGGTGCATACTCAGTTACTTTGAAAGATGGTCGTAAGATGACTTTCCTGGATACACCGGGTCACGAAGCCTTTACAGCGATGCGTGCTCGTGGTGCTCAGGTAACAGACGTTGCAATTATCATTGTAGCGGCAGATGACGACGTGATGCCTCAAACAAAAGAAGCAATCTCGCATGCTCAGGCTGCAGGAGTTCCAATGGTATTCGCGATCAACAAAATTGATAAGCCCGGAGCAAACCCGGATAAAATCCGCGAACAGCTTTCTGCTATGAATATCTTGGTAGAAGAGTGGGGTGGAAAATACCAGTGTCAGGAAATTTCTGCTAAGCAGAACTTGAATATTGATGCTTTGTTAGACAAAGTATTATTGGAGGCAGAGATTTTAAATCTACGCGCAAATCCAAATAAAAATGCAGTTGGAACGGTAATCGAATCGTCTTTGGATAAAGGAAAAGGATACGTTACAAACATGTTGGTACATGCCGGAACAATGAAGATCGGTGATGTCGTATTGGTAGGACGTAACTACGGACGTGTTCGTGCAATGCACGATGAGCACGGTGTAGCTTTGAAAGAAGCAGGTCCGTCACAACCGGTATCCGTTTTAGGGATCAACGGTGCGCCATCTGCGGGAGATACTTTCCACATTATGGATGACGAACGCGAAGCGAAATCAATTGCTACGAAACGTGAGCAGTTGTACCGTGAGCAAGGTCTTCGTACGAACAAACACATTACTTTGGATGAAATCGGTCGTCGTTTGGCAATCGGAGATTTCAAGGAATTGAACCTGATCGTTAAAGGTGACGTGGATGGATCTATCGAAGCGTTATCGGATTCCTTATTGAGACTTTCAACGGAAGAAATTCAAGTGAATATCGTTCATAAAGGAGTTGGTGCCATTACGGAAGCCGATGTAAACTTAGCTTCTGCATCAGATGCGATCGTGATCGGATTCCAGGTAAGACCATCTGTTGCTGCACGTAAATTGGCAGAACAAGAGCAAATCGATATTCGTTTGTACTCTGTAATCTACAAAGCGATCGAAGAATTGAAAGCTGCGATGGAAGGAATGTTATCTCCGGATATCGAAGAGAAAGTTATCGGTACGGCTGAAATTCGTGAAACGTTTGACATTACAAAAGTTGGTACGATTGCAGGATGTTATGTAACTGACGGAATCATCAAGCGTTCATCTAAAATCCGTGTTATCCGCGATGGAATTGTTATTCACACAGGAGTTCTTGGATCATTGAAACGTTTCAAAGACGACGTAAGAGAAGTGAAAAACAATTACGAGTGTGGTTTGAACATTGATAAATTCAACGACATTAAGATCGGTGACCTGGTTGAAGCTTACGAAGAAGTAGAAGTTGCCAGAAAATTAGCTTAAGTATAGCGCTTAAAAATATCAGAAAGCCATTCGTTGATTAACGGATGGCTTTTTTGTTTTCAGGAAAAAATGATAAATTGGAGCTTTAACCATTATTTATTTTTTATGAAAACACCTATTAGACTGACTGGTACAGTCGCAGCGGCAATTTTACTAATTGTTTTAGGCTGCAACAAAGAACAAGTAAGGCCAAATCCGGCTAAAATCAAAAAGGACAAACATTCAGAAGTTACGACCAAAACACTGCATTGCTCACCCTGGCGTGATGTATACGGATGTACTGAAGCTGCGGCAGATCTGAACGAGGTAGGTCTTTGTAACACATCCAGTTGTACGGGAACTCAGGTCGTTACTCACATTAACAACATCGTTGTTCATGAAACGGGTAATTCCAATCCGATGTATCTTTCCGATTGGGATCCGATATTAATTGCAGATCAGAATGTTATCTGGAATCAGGCAGTTAGTGAAGCCGTTTTTATGACTCCGTCCGGATATACTTTGGCGAGTATTCACAATTTCAGAATACAAGTGGTTTCTGTCGGAATGCTCTTAACCAATATCATGAGATACGATATTACTTACCGCAAATGTACGGGTGGAGGCCCTGGAGGAGGAAGTTAGACAAAAAGAAAAAGGACGCGATGTATTGGGAATTAATAATAATTGACACCCAGACTTAATTTTCTACCACAAATGTACAAATTTCAGCTCGGCTACTGCACTCGCTTTTGAGCCTTGTAAACACCTCAAATATTTACGCATTTGTGGTAAAATATAACACGATTGTATTTTGAAAACTGGATGCAAGTAATAACAGATGTCTCAATATATCGCGTTTCTCATGGAGAAACTTTGATTAATCCCCAGATACTTAACTTTTGGTAGATGATGCAACCTACGCAAAGACCAAATCCTGCCTCTAAACTGGCAAATAGAAGCAGGATTCCTCCAACGAGACTTGCTGAAACGAAAAATTGGAAAAACAGCAAGCCCGTAAAGACACCAACTACGAAAAAGCCCATTGTTGCCGCGAATTTCTTCGGAGCTTCATTCGTTGCTTTGTATCCCAGCTGAAAATGAGTGACTGTTTTCTGAGCGGCATACTTCAAGGGAGACCACTGATTCATGCCAAAAGCCCGCAATCCGAAATCAGCAAATAACAATCCTGCGATGTACGGATTCTGAAAATACAAAGCGACAAGTCCGATAAAAACAACCTCCATGGCAATCATACGAATGACAATTTCATTGACTTGCTTTTCATTGATTGGGCAACTTGCGCCAATTACTTCTTTCATCAGATATTGTGCTGAGGTGTTAAACGCAAATAGGGTTTTACCTCCGTAAATCCTTTCGGGAATTTTGCAGGAATATCTTCTGTTTTGATTGCAGGAACGACTACGACATCTTCTCCATGCTTCCAATCTGCGGGAGTTGCAACGCTATAATTTGCTGTCAATTGCAAGGAATCCAAAACACGCAGGATTTCCTGGAAATTTCTTCCCGTAGAAGCAGGATAGGTAATAATCAGTTTTACACTTTTATCCGGAGCAATAATGAAGAGCGAACGAACAGTCAATGTAGCAGAGGCATTCGGATGAATCATGTCATACAATTCCGCAATACTTCTGTCTTCATCGGCAATGATAGGAAAATTGACCGCTGTTTTTTGTGTTTCGTTGATGTCTTTGATCCACTCGTGATGGGATTCCACTCCGTCAACGGAAAGCGCCAATACTTTTGTGTCCCGGGCAATAAATTCATTGGTCAGTTTTGCTGTCGTTCCCAATTCTGTTGTACAAACAGGTGTGAAATCTGCCGGATGTGAAAACAGGATTCCCCATGAGTTTCCTAAAAAATCATGAAAATCAATCTCTCCGATGCTTGTTTTTGCTGTGAAGTTTGGTGCTGTGTCGCCGAGTCTTAAAGCCATAAGGATTCTTTTTGAAATTAATAAACTATATAATCTATCGAATAAGTGGATAAATATAGTTAGAAATCATGGAACTGCTTTCTTTGAATGAAAATTTTAGTACGAGCTATCTAAATATGCTTAACTTTACCGCATGATTGCTCCGGGATCGAAAGGATGGATTGCCAAGTATTTACAACTGATAGAGTCGGGTGAACTTTCTATTGAACTCCAAAAACCCGAAGACCTTACCCGGGCGGAATTCAATCATTATACACTTTCTCAAACGGGAATCATTTTTGGCTACCCGTCAAAATTGCTGTTTGGGAAGGGTTGGGATACTTCAAAGTGGACTCATGACGAGCAGTTGACGGTGCTTTTGTTCGAATCGCTTTTATTTACGCATTACAATATTCTCGGGAAAACAAAACTGAAGCCGGAAGAGTTTTTGGACGATTTGAATGTTTTCTATAAAAAACACCGGGTGCAATCGCTGACTTCTGTTCTGACTTTTTTCTTGAAGGAATCCAATTCCGAAAAGATTGAGCGGATCCTTGAAAAGCGCACGGATGTTCCTAAAAATCTGACAAGTACCAAGTCTTGGATGAGTTATTTCAACAATTCATTCATCTATCTGGATGTGATTTTATTTGAAGATTTCCTGAAAAATAAAAAGCAGCAAACGTTGGATTATCAGAAACTGGCTTTACTGGCGCTCGGAATTATTTCTATTTCGGCATACTCGGATGGTCAGATTCAGGACTATGAAAAAAACCTTTTCAATACCTTTTTACTTTCTGCTGATTTGGATTCGGATGAAAAAGAATTGGCAAAATTGCGCTTCAAAGAAGGAATCAGTTTGAATGAACTGAAAGCCGAAATGGTGGATTCCTGGAACTTCAAACGCTATTTATTGGATCTTTCCGTGCTGACGATGCACATGAACCAGAATTCTCCTGAATCGGGAAATGAAACGCTGGTGATCTTGAAAGAATGGATGAACTGCTCGGAGCGGGATCTGGACGAAGCAATTTATTGTACGGATCAGTTCCTTTTGGAAAACAACCAGAAAGTTTCTTACCTGAACGATTCGAATTCCATGGAATTGATGCTGGATAGTGTTTCCAAACGCTGGATCAAAATTCTGGGGAGAAACAAGGATAAACTGGCACAGGAAATTAAACAGAGCAAGGAGTTGGTTTTTCTGATTCGCAAATCGGCATCGGAGGAATTGACCAAAGAAGAAAAGGAAAAGGTAAAAACGCAATTTATGGACATTGCGAAATCGATGCCTGCTCTGGCTATTTTTTTACTTCCGGGCGGTGCTTTGCTTTTACCGATCGTTTTGAAGATTATTCCAAATTTGATTCCGTCTGCGTTTAAGGATAATGAGTTGGAGGAGTAGTTTTTGGGTTGAATTTCACAGATGAGTTTAATTTAGGATTTTAATAATACAGGGCTATTTTTACAATATGGTAATATTATTAAAAAAGATAAAATAAGGGCTGTAGTTATAGAAGGGTTTTAAAGTAATCTAAAAAAGCTTTCCAAGAATTTTCAGTTCGCTTCCATGTTTCTAATCAATATTCGATTGGAGTGCTTAATTTTACCATTCGATGATTCAAAACTACAAAGCAATTTCTCATTTCAAAGGATTGAATACCTTGCGTTTTTTAGCTGCCTTTCTGGTGGTGCTTCATCATGCGGAATCGTTGAGAAAAGATCATGAACTGAGGCATCTGAAAGATTTCGGAATTTTTGAAAACGGTCAGCATGCAGTGAGTTTCTTCTTCGTTTTGAGTGGTTTTTTAATTACTTACCTGCTTTTGAAAGAACGCGAAAAGAAGAATGATATCTCGGTGAAACAGTTCTATCTGAAACGTGTTTTCCGCATTTGGCCGCTTTACTTTTTAATGGTTATCATTGGAGCGATTATCCAGCCTTATTTCATCGACTGGTTCAATATTCCGTATGAAATGCCCTATACTTTTGGCGAAACGTGGTACTACTTTGTTTTTTTCGTCCCGGGAATGGTGAACTTTTTCTTCGGAAGCAACTTACTGGAGCCGCTTTGGTCCATTGGAGTGGAAGAAGTGTTTTACCTCATTTGGGCTCCGTTATTTAAGTGGTTTAAAAAGCATGTATTGAAATTGCTGCTTGGAGTAATCGCTTTCAAACTCATTTTAATCAGCATCAACACCTATTCTTCTTTGCCAGGAATTTTGAGTTACCTGATTCGGATTCATCAGTTTGAAGCAATGGCAATCGGAGGTCTGGGAGCTTATCTGGTTTTTCATCACGGTGCGAAGATCAATCGCTTGTTTATTTACAGTATTCCGGCGCAGCTGTTTTTCTACTCCATCATTGTCATTTTCATTCTTTTCGGAGCAACAATCCATTGGAATGTTTGGACTTTTCTTTTCGAGAATCCTCTGGTTGCACCTTTTGTTCAGAATGGATTATTTCTGTATCTGATCATCGGAGTTTCAGTAGTGGATCGAAACCTGTTTACTTTGGAGAACCGCTTGTTTTCCTATTTGGGAGAAATTTCCTACGGCATTTATATGTTCCATTTATTGATCTTGTCGCAGGTCATCGAATTGCTGAAAGGTTTTGTTTCAGGAGCAGGAATTTTCTGGGAAACCGTGTTCTACTACGGAGTTTCCATTCCGGTAATTATCGGGGTTTGTATCCTTTCCAAACGTACTTTGGAAGCTTATTTCGAGCGGAAAAAACAAAAAATCCTGCAAGGGATGAAGGAAAATTAAACGGATTACATCCAACACACCGTGTTTTCCGGATCTTTTAGTTAATGTCAATTTTCCACCAAAAATAGCAGGGGAAATTCCTTTTTCTTTGATACAAAGTCTATCTTTAGTTCAAAATTTGATCTTGGATTCGAAACTACGTTTTTTCCTGCAGGAATTCCATCTCTCCGAAGAAGAACAGCAATTGGTGTGTCAGCTGGCGGTTGAAAAAGAATACAAAGCGCATGAGATTTTGTTTCAGGCAGACCGTGTGTTTGATTATTTCCTGTTCATCGAAGAAGGGATGATCCGTTCCTACCGCATGGTTGACGGAAATGATTTCACGTATTCTTTTTTTATTCCGGGTGAAATCTGTGTGGATTTTCAAAGTTACCTGCAGCGAATTCAAAGCAATCATTATTTTGAAACCCTGGTTCCGACCAGAATATTCCGTTTTGAAAAAAATAAGATCGAGGCGCTGTTCAATGAATATCCGAGAATTGAACGTATCGCGCGGGAAATGGCAGAAAAAGCCTACATCAAAGCAGTTGAGCGTTTGAAAGAGTTTCAGACCGAGAGTCTGGAAACCCGTTATTTGCGGTTGATTGAAAACCAGGAAGAGTTGTTCAAAGCAGCGCCTTTACAGCATATTGCTTCTTATTTGGGCGTAAAACCGCAGAGTTTAAGCCGGATTCGGGCAAAAATCGTCAATAAGTTCTATTGATTTTTAGCAGTAAAAAGACGATTGTCGTAATTTCCCAATATTGGGACAACCCCTTACTTTAGGCCCCTCATACCTTGCGCAAGCTCTTTTCAGAGAATATTTCTTCCCACAATTAAAAGATAAAGACACTTTGAATGATCTCGGAATACCGAATCGGCATAGACAGGCAGATTCGGTATTCCGAAAAAATTAGTTCAAAAATAAAAATCACGTGTTTTTTTCAGTGAAATTGCATTACTTCACATAGGTGAATTTTCCGCCGGATCCTTCACCATAACTTTGCTTAATCAAATTCACAGAAGATGAAACAGAACTTATGGAAAGTGGGACTGATTGTGATGCAGGTATTGATTTTGCCTCAGGCCTTTTCTCAGACAAGCCCCTCATTAAAAGAAATACTCGATAGTGCGCTGGTCATTGATCACACACTTCAAAACAGCGAATTAGGCGTTGAATTGTCGAAGATCGATCAGGAAAGAATCAAAGATGCTTACATGCCGAGAGTGGAAATCGATGCGAAAGGCGGTTATTTGTATTCGGCTTTTAATCTGACATCACCGGCCTTTGCTCTTCCGAGTATGGGTTTGGCTTTACCTGAACATACCAACAATTATCAGTTGAGCTCATTTGTGGTAACAACCAATGCGAAAGCATCTATTTTGCTTTATGGTGGTGGTGAAGTTTCCAACATGAAAAAGGCAAATCAGGCAAAGATTAATGCGCAAACGGTTTTACTGGAAAAAGACAAACAGGAAATTCTGAGTCAGACTTTAACAGCTTATGATCAGTTGGGAATGCTGAAAGAAGTGAAAAAAGTACTGGACGGGGCAGAAAAACGCCTTCAGGAAAACAAAATTACAGCTGAAAAAGCACATTCCTACGGAATCATTACGGCTTACGAGCTGAAAAAAATTGAATTGGCTCAATCCCAGCTTCAGGCAAAACAGCGTGAATATGAAGGTAAAAGACGTTTGGTTCTGCTTCAATTACACGTTTTAACGCATATTGAAATGAATCGTTTGGAATTACTGGATGTGAATCTGGCAACGATTGCAGCGGAAAAACAACAATCCGTTACAAACAAACCGGAATTACAGGCTTTGGCTTATTCCATTGAAGCATATCAATACAAATTAAAAGCGGCAAAAACATGGTGGGTTCCTAAAGTCGGAGCTTCTGCTTCTTTGGGTTATGCAGGATTGCTGAACGGAAACATTCAAAGCAAAGATCCGATGATGATGACCGGAAAACCCTTGGATTACCGTTTCAATAACCTCAACGTTTTCCCTTTGGTAAATGCAGGAATCGGTTTGAAATGGAATGTGTTTGATGGCCGCGAGGGAATTTCTTCCGTCAAAAAAGCAAAAATCGATTTAAAAATTGCTCAAAACAATCAGCAGGATGCTCAGGAGAAACTGGATTTGAATCTTCAAAAAACGGAAATTGAAATGCAGATTTCAGAGGATCAATTAGCTGAAAAAGACAAATCGAGAGAAATTGCCAGAAACGCGATGAATCAGGCAAGCGAAGAATTCAAAATCGGATTGATTAAATCCACTCAATTAATCGAAGCAGAAAATGACTTGCAGCAGGCAGAAATGGAATATGCTCAGGCAGTTTTCAACCAACGCAGAGCTTCAGTAACTTACTTGAAAGCAGCCGGAAATTTGACAATAGAAAAAATCGGAAAATAAGACGAATATGAAAACACAAATCAATTTAGCAATTGCAGCATCCCTGATCGTTGGATTAACTGGATGTTCTGAAAATACAAGTCGTCCTGTTGAGGGCAAAATCAAACGAAAAATCATCTCATTTACACCAAAAGTAACCGGACGGGTTCTGAAGATTTACGTGGAAGAAGGAGATATCGTGCAACCCGGAGATACTTTGGCCATGTTGGATGTTCCGGAAGTGGATGCAAAATTGAAACAGGTTTCCGGAGTGGTGAAAGCTGCATCGGCTCAAAACGCGATGGCGAACAACGGTGCAACAGCTAATCAACGCAAACAGTTGAAAGCAAAATATGCCGCTGCAAACGAACAGTTTCAGTTTGCCGAGAAATCATACAATCGATCAAAAGCAATGTTTGATGATGGTTTGATGGCGCCGCAAAGTTACGACGAAGTATTTGCGAAATATCAATCTGCAAAAGCACAGCTGGATGCCGTTACCGCTGAATTGAATGAAGTGGAAAAAGGAGTTCGTTTCGAAACCAAAGAAGCAACTTTCGGACAAAAGGAACAGGCTTTGGGAGCTTTGCAGGAAGTGGAGATCGCTTATTCCGAAAAGTATATTATTGCAACGAATACCATGCAGATTGAAACCATTACCTTGAACGAAGGAGAATTGGCAACTGCCGGATACGCTTTGTTTAACGGATACATTCCTACATCCACTTATTTCCGTGTTACGATTCCGGAAAGCGAGATCGGGAAATACGAAATCGGGCAGGAACTGACTTTAACGATTCCTTACAAAAAGCAATCCGTGAAAGGAAAAATCCGTACGATCAAACAATTGAGCCGTTATGCAGATATCACAACTGCTTATCCGGATTACCAATTGGAAGATGCGATTTACGAATTGAAAATCATTCCGGATACAAACAATCAACTGAACGGTTTGTTGGTCAATGCGACCGTAATCCTTGAAAAATAAGCGCTATGAAAGCAGTAAACAATTGGTTCGGATTGCTCAAAAGGGAATTTGGCCGTTTCTTCCGAAATAAAACGCTCTTATCGGTGTTTTTTCTTGCGCCGATTATCTACGCTGTTTTGCTGGCATTTGTCTATCAGGAAGGGAAAGTAACAGAAATTCCTATCATTGTAGTTGATAAAGACAACAGTCCTTTGAGTGCTCAGGTAATCGAAATGCTTCAGGATAACGAAGGAATCCGGGTCGAAAAACAGGTGTTTGAACTGGAAGATATCAAGAGAGAAATGATTCGCAGTTCGTCGGCAGCAGTCATTGTCATTCCGGATCGTTTTGAAGCGGATATTTTACAGGCACGCTACCCTGAAATTCAGATCTTTTGCAACACGTCGAATATTCTGACAGCGAATTTTGCCAGTAAATCCATTCAGCAGTCTTTGGGAACTTTTGCCGTGGGAACCGAAGTGAAAGCCTTACAGAGAAGAGGAATGTCTTATTCACAGGCAATGACGAAATACGAACCTTTCAAGCAAAACTATCAGAAAGTGTTCAATGAAACGGGAAATTATTTCACATTCATGTGGCCGGCAATGTTGGCCGTAGTATTGCAGCAGGTTATTTTGTTGGCAATGGCGGTGAGTTTTTCAACGGAATTTGAAGAGAAAACCTTCAACTCCGAATTGATGTCCGGAAGACGATTTGCAACCGGAGCAATCCTGGTTAAAAATATTCCGATCTGGTTATTCTCAGGGTTCATTATCGGATTGTTCTATTTATTCCATGTGATGTTCAGAGCACCGATTCCGCACCAGATTCTGAGTTTTATGGTGATCAGCGGATTCTTTGTCGTGGCGGTATCTTTATTGGGAACGGTTGTGAGCATGCTCATTCCGAACGCATTGAAAGCAACACAGATTTTAATGATCATTGCCTCTCCGAGTTTCATTATGGGTGGTTACACCTGGCCGATGGAAGCCATGCCGGAAGGAATTCAATTCTTTGCATCCATTATTCCGCTGACACCCTTTTTGAATGCTTTCAAAACCTTGCTGATTGAAGGAGGAGAATTGGCGGATTGTACAAAACACCTGTCAACCATGGGAATTCAAATCACCGTATATGGAATTCTAAGTATTGTCTTGATCAGATGGAGAATGCGAAAATCAAAACCGGTTGTGGTGAAAGAAGAGAAACAACAAGTTGATCCTCAGGCAGAGTAAAACAGATCAATCCTTGTGATATAGAAAATAAAAGGCTTCGATGTTGTCCAGATAAGCACCGTCGAAGCCTGCATTTAAAAGCTTTTGGGTGTAGGAATCGCTGTTTCCGTAAATAATTTCCTGCCATTCATCTTTCCAGAATTTGACCCAGATTTCATCTTTGTAACCATCATACTTTTTCTTCAGCCAAAGCGGGTGATGCAATCCCCAGCCTTTTTTCCAATAATAGCGGTATTTTTCAGCCGATCCGATATTCATGTAAGAAATCACCAGGCGCTGTGCACCATTCTGTTTGGTTTTCAAACTTGCTACATCCGTTGAAGTCAGTAATTCATCGCCAAAAAACGCATCAATAATCACTACATCGAAATTGGTTTGCTGAATAGCGGAGAGAAAGCCTGCCTTGTCGGAATAATTATCCGTACTGATCAGATAGAGATAATTCTGAGCCTGAGCAAGTGTTTGAATGTTATTGGCGTTTTCATGATAAACAGTCGAAGGAATGTACTTGTAATCGTAGTTCGCATTGTAGCGCGGAAACGCAATGAATTGTTCTGCATTTGCAGCCTGCAGCGCATCCGGATAAGAAGCATCGTCCGATAAATAATCTGCAACCAGAACCTTCAATCCGGGATTTACTTTCCGGAGCATATTCAAACGGTAATCGTCCGGAGCATAAGAACCGCCGTTGTAAAATAATTCCTCTACACCAAAACCATCAATGGCGGCCACAAGATCTGTGTTTACGGCACTTTCCGGATCCATATTATGAAATAGAACTTCTTCACCATTTTGTGGAATCAGAATAAAATCCGGATCCTGAGCCCGGGCATATTTGCTGATAGAAATGATGAAATCCTGCATTTTTACTCCTGCTTTCAGGCTTTTTTTCTCTTTGCAGGAATAACTCAGGGCAAGAATCCCGAAGAGTAGAATGATGGATTTTTTCATAAGCTATAGTTCCGATACTTCAGAAATAACGTTCCAGGTTGCTTCGGCTGTATAATCCCACGAAAATAAAGTTGAGCGCTCCAAGCTTCGGGAAGCAAGTTCTGCCTGTTTTTGTTCGTCGGAAGCGAGGTAAATCATGGCTTTGGAAACTTCATCCGTGTCGAAAGGGTTGACATAGATAGCGGCTTCTCCGGCTACTTCCGGCAGACAGGTTAAATTTCCGGAAATGATCGGAATCCCGCAGCGCATGGCTTCTACAAGAGGAATCCCGAATCCTTCGAAATAGGGAATATAGGTAAGCGCAAAAGCAGCGCCCATGAGTTTATTTAAAACAGGCAAAGAAACATGCCCGGAAAACAAGATCCGTTTTTTCAGTTCTTCCGAAACCTCCGGAATGGAAGATGCTTTGTTGGACCACAAACTTTCACCAACGATCAGCAGGTCGATATCGGGATTCGCGGCAGCAAATTTCCCGAAAGCTTCAATGAGTCTTCCCACATTTTTGCGGGGATGAATCGCTCCAACAAAAATGAAATAGGGCCTTCCGTTAGTTTGTTCTTCACGAACCTTTCGGATTTCTTCGGCGCTTAAAGGAACAAAAGATTCCGAAGCACCGTTCCAGGCTGTTGTAATTTTGGACGCAGAAATACCGTAGGATTTCACAATGTCTTGTTTCGAATAATCGGAAACAGTAAGAATATGAGTCGCCTTTTTCGCAAATTTCGGAAAGTATTTGCGTAAATACTTTAATGGGCTTTTCGGAATGTCTTCCGGATGGTGTTCGAAATTCAGATCGTGAATCACCCCGATTTGAGGAACGGGAGACTTCAGCGATAAATATCCGTCGGGAGAATAGAATACATCTATTTCGTATTTCTTCAATGCTTTCCGGATGGAATGTTCGAACCACCAGACAAACAAAAGCGGATGCCGTGCCGGAGGAAACAAAACTACCGGAGTGACATTTTTCCCGAAGACAAATTTTTCGTCAAAAGGCCGGTCAAAAAAGAAGACAAACTCGTGTTCCGGATGCGTTTCCACCATTCGTTTGACCACTTCATAAGTGTACCAACCGAAACCTTCCATTTTGGAAGACAATAAGAATCGTGTGTTTATTCCGATACGCATTGTGCCGAAGTTACAAACTCTCGTTAAAAAGAGTATCGAATTCGGTGAAAATAAAGAAGGAGCTGCACATCATGCGCAGCTCCTTCTTTAGATTTGGTTAGTCAGGTAAGTTGTAGGAGATTATCCGGCAAGATAGAATGTTAAAGCAGCTGTAGGCTCGATAAGAGGAGCTACGTAACCATTTCCTTTGATAATAGCGTTTACATCCGTATATCCTGAAGGCATTTCTGGACTGGAATAATTAAATCTTGGTCGATAGTGAGTTCTAATATTATTAATTACAAAAGATGCGAAATCCGGATAAGGGTTACTAAAAATAGGACTACTTCCTTGAAAACATCTAACTTCTAAATTGTCATGATAGTTTAATCCTCTGGAGTAAAAGTCATTTATAGTATTGTTGAAATACCAGGTGCATCCGGAATTATACAAGCTATATACATTGACAGCAGCAACAGTCCAGCTAATAAAATTGAATTGAGCACCATTGAATGCAGTGTAATAGACTAAGGCTTTGCTTTGATCTGCGGATGCCATTCTGATTTGATACATTTTTCCTTTTTCCCGCTTAAAAGAGAAGTTCTCCCAGTTGAAATCCAACGCAACTGCCGATTGGGATTCTTTTTCGCTGAAAAGAGGTTTGACATCTTTTTCATCCATTTTAGTAGAGTTAACTTCTGCCATCACAATTTTCGTCTGTTCCAACTTAGCAACATACTTTTTCATGAATGCTTCATCGTTCGAAGAAACTTTTAAGGACAAATACCCGTTTTCAGGATTTTCTCCCGGAATTTTCGCAACAGCCGAAAACTTGTAATCAGGCATTTTGACTTCCTGATTTTGTGATTGACCAATTGGTTTTTTTGTGATTTCGTCTTTCTTACAAGACGCTAAGAAAATTAAGGACATTGCCATTAAAGCAAGTCCACCCTTGAAGGTGATTTGATTTTTCATTAAATGATTATTTAGAATTAATTACAGGACAAAGATACGAAATAAAACGACATTGTGATTAATTATTAATCATTATTTGATTAAAAAATATCAATTTAGAATGGTTAAAAATAGGATTTCCCCTCGTTTTAATTCGGATTCCAAGAGTAAGCCAAAATATCTTAAAATAATAGGATGCCTTCTTTCCAACTTTTCCTAACTTCGTACCATCTTAGTGGAAATGAAGAATAGCGTTAAATACATTTTGCAAAAAATAATGGGTTTAAACACCTATTTGTATGTGTTCGCGCTATATAAAATCAAAACATTGCGTTCCGACAAAAAGGAGAACGACTTTTTCACCTTTCTTTCTTTGTTGAAAGACGGTAAAGGAGATGTATTGGATATTGGTGCGAATCTGGGAATTATGACCGTTCATTTGGCGAATAAATTGCCGAATACGACGATTCATGCCTTTGAGCCAATGCCGACAAATGTGAGCGTTCTGAAACGAATTATCGCAAAATTCAAGCTGAAAAAGACTAAAATTCACGAAATCGCGTTAGGAGATGAATCCGGAACGGCGAAAATGGTTTTGCCGGTGAATGGTCAGACAGTAATGCAGGGATTGAGTCATATCAAACACGATACAATTACCGAATGGAACGAAGGCCAGGAAGTGGATGTGAAATTGGATAAACTGGATAATATCCTCAACGGCCGGCCTGTTCAGGCAATCAAGATAGACATTGAAAATTTTGAATATTTTGCTTTGAAAGGAGCAAATCGAATTATCACCTCAAATAAGCCAATTATTTACGCGGAACTTTGGAATAACGAAAACAGATCCAATTGTTTTGAATATCTGAAATCGTTTAATTACTCCATCTACGTTGGAGAAAACAACCAGATAGTTCCGTTTGACTCTTCTAAACACGACACACAAAATTTTATTTTCATCGCAGAATAACCCCGGCTAATGCAAAAACTGTTTTTAAGAGGATTAGGCATTACGCTGTTATTAAACTTACTGGTGAAACCTGCTACCATCTTTCTGGTCGACATTAAAATGCAAAATGAATTGGGTCTCGATTCATATGGTATTTTTCAAACAATGCTGAACTTTACATTCCTGTTTTCCATGTTGTTGGATATGGGAATCACCAATTTCATGACACGGATGATTGCACAGCATCCGCACATGATCCATAAATATGGAAACCGGCTGTTTACTTTTCGCCTGATTTTGGTTTTCGTGTATGTCATCTGGACGGTTTCTCTTTTCTTTATTCTGCGTTTTCCCTACGAATGGCTTTGGGTTTTAGCCGCGTTGATCATGCATCAGATCAGTATTATTACGGTGAACTATGTTCGCGCGTACACCGGAGGTTTACTGAAATTCGGCTTGGATGCAGTGCTTTCTGTTGTGGAACGAAGCGTTTATTTTGTGTTCGGAGGAATTTTAATGTACACCACTTTTGTGGATCCGATTTCCTTGAAATGGTTCGTTTTTGCGTTTGTAAGTTCTTCCGGAATGTCTTTGATCGTGGCAACCTTCATTTACCTCCGCATTGTTGCTTTACCGAGAATTCATTGGGATTCGGATTTTTTTAAAGCAATTTTCAGACAATCTTATCCATATGCGATTCTGGTAATTATCATGATGCTGACCTCTCGTCTGGATGCAGTGTTTCTGGAGAAATTACACCCGGACGGAACCGTTCAGGTTTCGTACTACACACAAAGTTTCCGCTTGTTGGATGCCTGCTGGATGTTTGCGGTGCTTTTCGGAAGTATTTTATTGCCGGTTTTTTCGCGTGTTCTGAAAGACAATGGTTCTACAACCGGAATCATGACCAGTGCCTTGAATATTCTTTTTTCGGGAGGAGTTCTCATGATCACACTGACCATCGGAATCAAGGAATTCATCTTTAATAATTTGTATCAGGACGCGAATTGGTATTCATACAACGCGTGGATTTTCAATTCCATTACCTTCATCCCGATGTGTTTTACGGTTGTTTTCGGAACGCTTTTAACGGCAAACGGCTCATTGAGAACCTTGAATCAGATTGCGTTGCTGTCTTTAATCATCATGTGTATTCTGAATGTGGCGCTGATTCCGTTTTTCGGAGCGGTTGGAGCAGCAATAGCTTCATTGGTGGCACAATCCACTTTAGGAGTATTGCAATACCTGGTTGTCCGCTACAAAATGAAACACCGTTTGGCAGCAAATACCTGGCTGAAACTCATGATTATGACTTCGTTGATGGTGCTGTTCATGTTTCTGGAGATTCGTTTCCATTGGAATGAATTGTATTATATCCTTGGAATCGGATTGCTTTGGATCGTTTTGGTTTTTGGCTTGAAAATCATTGATGTTGTGCAGGTTCTGAAAATGCTTGACAATAAGAACAAAGCAGAGTAGGCATTATTCGGCTTAAAATGGCTGATGAAAACGACTTTGAATTATCTTTACATTGCATGAGTGAAAATAAAGAGATCCTTGTTACGGGCGGAACTGGTTTTATCGGCTCCCACACAGTTGTAGAGCTGTTGGAATTAGGCTACACCCCGATCATTTTCGATAATTGTTCTAATTCAACCAGAGCAATTGTGAAGCAAATCAGTTTAATTACAGGAAAAGAATGCGCTTTCTATGAAGGCGATATGCATGATAAAGCCTTGCTTCGATCTGTTTTCGAGAAACATGCAATTCAGGGAGTGATCCATTTTGCAGCATTCAAAGCCGTTGCAGAGTCGGTGGCAAAACCGTTACACTATTACGATAATAACCTGGTTTCCCTGCTCAATTTGTTTACGTGCATGGAAGAATTTCAGGTAGATAAATTGGTGTTTTCTTCCTCTTGTACGGTTTACGGCGTTGAAAACAGCATCGAACCCTTAACGGAGGAAATGCCGATGGGGAAACCGAATTCACCTTATGGCTGGACGAAATGGATGGCAGAGCAAATCCTGAGGGATATTTCAGGCAAAAGCACACTCAGACCGGTTATTTTACGCTATTTCAACCCGATTGGAGCGCATTCCAGCGGAAAATTGGGAGAATTGCCCAATGGTGTTCCGAATAATGTGCTTCCTTACATTACTCAAACAGCGGCAGGATTAAGAGAAGAGCTGACTATTTTCGGAAACGATTATAAGACTCTTGACGGAACCTGTGTCCGCGATTACATTCATGTAATGGATGTGGCAAAAGCACATGTGAAAGCCCTGGAATATGCTTTCGAATCGGAATTGGATGTCTTTAATCTGGGAACAGGAAAAGGAACTTCCGTACTCGAACTGGTTCAGATTTTTGAAAGATTGACCGGGAAACCATTGAACTACAAATTCGGGCCGAGAAGACCGGGAGATGTAGATGCTTTGTATGCAGATGTTTCAAAAGCGAAGAAATTTTTAAATTGGAATACTCAAAGAACCATTGAAGATGCTATTTTAGATGCCTGGAAATGGGAACAATACCGCTTGGAAAATGAAATTTCTTAAACTACTCGTCTTTCTTCTTTTTGCGACTCAGGGATTTGCACAACCGGAAGGAAGAGATTCTAATTTCGTTTCAAGACATCGTCCGGGTATTTTTTGGTACAATACAGGCTGGCGACCGGCAAAAACGGGAAAGCTGAGAAAATACGACCGTTTGATTCTGGATGTGACATACAATCAATTGCTCCTGTCGGGCGCTTTGAAACAAAATGCAGCCCGTTCTTTCGGTTGTAATATCAATACGATGTGGGATATTCCCATTACGAAGGGAAACACGGTTTCGTTCGGTATCGGCTTGGCTTACAAATTTCAGAAAACCGGCCCGAAAGGTCTTTTCTTCAAAGATGATACAAACTCGTTTACACGCTATTATGCCGATTCAAGCTACACGGATTACCGCAAGAATACTTTTGGAAATCACATCCTCGCTGTTCCGATAGAATTTCGTTTCAGAACTCCAAGATGGCAGCATTTCAAAGTGCATATCGGGGCTTCTGTGGGCTATCGTCTGCAAACCTTCCAGAAATTGTGGCAGGACCACAAGCATCACGCCTTCAAAGAACGAAATTTTCCGGATGTGAACAGGCTGGTTTACGGCGTTCATCTGCGGGTAGGAATCCGAAATCTCGCGCTGTTTGCCGATTATACTTTGGCGGGGCAATTTAAAAGTGATAAGAGCGACAAAATCAACTCTTTAGCGTTCGGAGTTTCTCTTTCGATTTTTTAGAGTACATTGTCAAATAAAAATTCATTTCACTCATTAGAAAATCGTTTATCTGACTAATTTTGTGGCATGCGCAATTTGATTGCTTTTTTCAAACGATTTCAGATCTTTTTGGTCTTTGTGTTACTTCAGGTAACGGCTCTTTCGGCGTATGTACGATACTCTGATTTTGCGCGTTTGCAGGTTTTTTCCAGCGTATCCAAAATCAACGGAGGCCTTTTTGAGGTGCGAAATTCAATCACAAAGCATTTTAACCTCGAAAAAACGAATAGAAAACTCGAATGGGAAAATGCGCAGCTGAGAGCCAAACTTAAGGAGTCGAACTACAAGGTCGGCCGCGATTTTATCCAGATTGAAGATACCATTTACCATCAGCAGTACAAGTATATTTCTGCTACGGTCATCAACAATACCTTCGACAAGCGGAATAATTACATGACGATTGATATCGGTAAAAATCATGGCATCCAAAAAGGATGGGGAGTTATTTCTTCCAAAGGAGTTGTCGGGATTGTACATTTGGTCGGAGACTCCTATTCTTTGGTCAAAACCATTCTTTCCAAAAACATCAACGTGGACGTAAGTATGCGCGACGGTGGTGCATTCGGTTTGTTGAAATGGGATGCTGTGAATCCTAAAATTTGTCAGGTTACAGGAATTTCAAACGATATTACCATTAAAAAATTCACTAAAGTAATTACACGTGGAGGATCGGGAATTTACCCGAAAGGAATTCCGGTGGGAGTGATTACAAAACGAAAATCCATTGAAGGAAAACCGTTGTGGGATTTGCAAGTAAGAATTGCAGAAGATTTCCGTACCATTCAACATGTTTATGTCATCAAGAACGTGATGTTGGATGAATTGCGTGAGTTGGAGAAGAAAATACCTGTAGACAAAGAAGAGGAGGATTTGTAAGTGAATAGTTTTGTATTAAATAGCATTCGTTTTGTTTTGTTTGTACTTTTTCAGGTACTGATTTTGAACAACGTGGAACCGGGATTGGGATTGTATATTATGATCTATCCCTTGTTCATTTTCATGCTTCCTTTTCAAATGGGAACAGTTCCTCTGATGCTTTTAAGCTTCGCATTCGGATTGGTGATCGATTCATTTTCGAATACGTTCGGTTTGCACGCTTCCAGTGCGGTGGTGATGGCTTTTTTCCGGCCGATCATTTTCAAATGGCTTTCTCCCAGAGACGGTTATGAAAATGTGGAATCGGTGAGTGTTTACTCGATGGGTGGACGCTGGTTTCTCTATGCCTACGGAACTTTGATTTTGATTCATCATACCTGGTTCTTTGCCATCGAATCGTTTAAGTTGAATGAATTTATTTGGATTTTGCTGAAGATCGGCTTAAGTGCACCAAGTTCGTTTTTATTAAGTTTATTGGTACAATTTATTTTCATCTCTAATAAAAAGGCAGTACGATGAATTTGGACGGAAGAAAATACGTCATTCTGGTGTTTTTCATTCTTGTCGGGTCGATTTATTTGATCCGCCTTTTTTTCATGCAGGTAGTGGATGATTCCTGGAAACTGAGAGCGCAGGAAATTGCCGAAAAAAGAAAGGAAATTACTCCGCCGAGAGGAATCGTTTTCGACAGAAACGACAAGAAAGTGGTAACCAACCGCAGTTACTACAACCTGATGATGAAAGAAGAGGAAATCCGCGATTTTGACACGGTTGCTTTTGCAAAACTGGTTGGCTGGACAAAACAGGAAGTGAAAGACCGTTTTTATCAGATCCGGAAAGGAGAAGGAAAATACCGCAATCCGAATACCGGAAAACTGCAGGAAAATTATCAGAAGCAGCGGGCTTATCCCTTTATCAAAGAATTAACGATCGATGAAATCACCCGGATTGCGCCGCATTTGGAGAAATTTCCCGGATTTTATGAAGATCTGACTTCCATGAGAAGCTATCCTTATGCAGGAGGGGCAAATATTTTCGGGTATTTGAACGAAGTTTCCAGAGAAGAAATCGAAGAAGACCGTTTTTACAGACCGGGAGATCAGATCGGAAGAGCGGGAATCGAACGCTACTACGAAAAACAACTCCGCGGACAAAAAGGAATTAAATACATCGTCACTTCTGCTTTGAACAATGCGATCGAATCGTATGCCGGCGGAAAGTATGATACTTTGGCCGAACAAGGTCCGGCTTTGCATTTGGGATTGGATATTCAATTGCAGGTTTACGGTGAAAAACTGATGCAGAATAAGCGCGGATGTATTGTAGCTATCGAACCGAAAACAGGAGAAATTCTGGCTTTGGTTTCCGCTCCGAGTTTCGACCCGAATATTCTGGTAGGAAGAAGAAATATCGGATTGAATTACCCGAAATTGTTGTTGGATGAAGGAAAACCTTTGTATCCGAGACCATTGGCAGCGGAATATCCTCCGGGATCTATTTTCAAGTTATTGCAGTCTTTGATCGGTCTTCAGGAAGGTGTGATTACGCCTGAGTCCGCATTTCCGTGTACGAAATCCATGGTTGGATGCCACAACCATCCGAATGCAACGAATCTCGCTGACGGAATTAAACATTCCTGCAACCCGTATTTCTATTACGTCATGAGACGCATCATTCAGCAAGGAAAGAAGAAATCCATTTTCGCGGATGCTGAATTGGGCTTGAATGAATGGTACGATTACATCATGAGTTTCGGTTTGGGAAGTCAGTTTGAAACAGATGTTACCGGAATGCGCTCGGGATTGATTCCGAATTCGGCATATTACGATAAATGGTACGGACATAATACCTGGGCATTTTCAACCATTCGCTCTATTTCAATCGGGCAGGGAGAGGTAAAAGTAACGCCGCTTCAAATGGCAAATATTGCCGCAACGATTGCAAACAGAGGTTGGTATTACACACCACATTTTGTGCGGTCAATCGGAAATGACGGGCCGCTTCCGCAGTTTAAAGTCGTTCATAAAACGAAAGTTGATCCTGTTCACTATGCAACAATTGTGGAAGGAATGCGCAGAGCAGTTTATGAACCCGGTGGTACTGCAAAAAGAGCGCAAGTTGAAGGAATGATTGTTTGTGGGAAAACAGGTACGGCACAAAACCCGCACGGGGAAGATCACTCGGTATTTATTGCCTTTGCACCGTTGGAAAATCCAAAGATCGCGATTGCTGTTTTCATTGAAAATGCAGGATTCGGAGGAGTTTGGGCTGCTCCAACTGCCAGCTTAATGATGGAGAAATATGTTCACAGAAAAATAAAAGACAAGGCAAAAGAACAAATGATTGTCTCTGCAAATCTGTTGAACATGAAGGCGAAGCCAAAGAAGAAAAAGTAAATGAGAAGAGAAGATTCATTGACCCAGCACGTTGATTGGTGGCTGCTTTTTATAGTAGTCATTATGTTAGGTATGGGAATTGCCAATGTTTATTCTGCCGCTTACGATCCCGATCACCCGAATATTTTCGACTTTTCTCAAAAATACGGGAAGCAGATCATGTGGGTGGGAATCTCCATTTTTCTTGGATTTCTGGTATTTCTGATCGATTCGGATATTTACCGGAAGTTTGCCATCCCGATTTACCTGTTTTGTTTTTCCCTCTTAATTGTTGTTCTTTTTACACCGCCGATTAACGGAGCAAGAGCCTGGCTTGGAATTGGTTCTCTGGGAATTCAGCCCGCGGAGTTCATGAAAATCGGAACGGCGATAGCACTTTCAAGATACATTTCAACCGTAAGCGTAAAGAATCAGAACGTGCAAACGGTCCTGATCGCTTTGGCAATTGTGATGGTGCCGATGGTATTGATCTTGCTGCAGCCGGATGCCGGAACCTTTGTGGTATTTACATCCTTTTTCTTCGTGTTGTACCGGGAAGGAATCACCTTTGACCCTTTGGTGCTGAAGATCGTGAATGCTTTTCCGGGAGTTCGTTTCAAGGAAACCTGGGTGGGAAGTCACTTCATTCCAATCCTGTTCTATGTTGTTTTCCTGTCGATCGTAACGCTTTTGATGAGTGGAAACAAATACGAATTCACATTCATGCGCGGCGTTTTAATTCCGGGATTCTATGGAGTTGTGACTGTAATCACGGTTATTGCCCTGATTGCTTATCTGGTTTTGCGCTGGGTTTCCTCCAAGCGCGATCACAGAAGAGTGTTATTGATCATTATTTCCGGTTGGGTGTTATCGGTCGGAGTATCTGCTGCGGTCAACTTTTCGTTCTCCAGTTTAGCTCCTCACCAGAAAGACCGGATTGAGCTGGTTCTCGGACTTCGAAAAGACGATGACGGAAAGGATTACAACCGGAACCGCGCCATGGCGGCCGTTGGTTCAGGCGGACTTTTCGGAAAAGGATATAAAAAGGCAAGCGTTGCCAGTGTGCGTTCCAATCACGTTCCGGAAAGTGAAACCGATTTTATCTTCTGTCCTTTGGCCGAAGAATGGGGATTCATGGGAAGTTTGACAATCGTTGTTTTGTTTATGGGAATGCTCTTCCGGATCATCGTCATTGCAGAGCGGCAACGTTCAACCTTTAACAGGGTCTACGCCTATTGTGTCGCCATGATCGTCTTTTACCACTTTGCCGTCAACATCGGAATGAATATCGGATTGGCTCCGGTAATCGGAATTCCGCTGCCGTTCTTCAGTTATGGTGGATCATCCCTGATGTCCTTCTCGATGCTCTTGTTTATCCTGCTGAAACTGGACAGCCAGCGCAGAGACGTACTTTTTTAATTGAAAATGTAAAGTTGACAAGGGAGAACTTCAAAACTTTTCAATTTACTTCGGATACTCAATCTCTTCTTCCAGTTCGTCGTCGTTTTTCTTTTTCTTCTTTTTGTCCTTTTTCCATTCAAAAGTATATTCCAAAGAAAGAATGTGTTCGTTGTAATTGTTTTTCGAATTGAATTTCTGACCGAAGTAATACGTCAGACTCAGTTCGTTTGAACCCGGTAAATTAAAATCCAGAGAAGCTCCGTATCGCACGCGGTTGAAACGTTTCCCGTAAAGTCCGTGTTCCGGATTGTAGAAAAATTCTACCGAAAGCTTCGGGGTGATCTTTGCTTTGGACCGGTCCCACGCAACATACGGTTTGATTCTGAAAGAAGGATCGAGATCACCACCGGTAGTCACAAATCCGCCAATATACATTTGGTAACGTAAACGAGCTCCGAATTTGATCTGATTGAATTTGTGTCTGAAATCGGCATTGAAATTCAGCCGGTGGCTGTTATCGTAATTTCTGCGCTCGTCATAATTTGTTACGATCCGGTATTCAATTGAGGGTCTGAACCAGTCCAGCTCCGTGTATTTAAGACTTGCTTCCTGGTATAAAGTAGCCAACTGACCATAGTCATTCAGACGCAGGTTGGTATTCACATTCGCTTCCAAATCATACTTGATTGCACGTGTTACTCCTGCGCTGAACCAAAATTGTCCTCTGGTACTTTGCTGGCTCCACGCGGAAAGACAAAAACCCAGAAAAAGAGTAAGAAAGGCCGGGGCTCTCATTTAGTTTCTGATTAAGGTAAGCGTCCCGAGATCCACATTCTCTTTCTTACCGACAGTTATTTTCTTGCTGACTACTTCCAGCGTGTTGTAATCATCGTCGTTATTCGGAATATTGTTTCCCGGATGAAAGATTTTACTGTATCCGAAAATGGTATAAGTTCCCGGTTGTAAAAATTCAAATTTGAATGAGCCGTCATATGAAGCCTCAATTTTATCATCGTACATCACATCTCCGTCGCCGTAAATGATGTACAAATCTTCTTTTGCTCCGGAATAAGAAACGGTATCAGTACAAATTCCGTTGATATATAACCGTTCGTAAATAACAACATTTCCTGAAATTGAAGCGCGACCTCCGTCACCCTCTACTTTTTTACATGCTGAAACGGCGGAAAGGATAGTAATACCAAAAATTAGTTTTTTCATTAGTCTAGTGTATTGATTCACAATATTAAGAGAATTTTAATCAAATACTACCCGTGTAATAAGGAATTGCGAAATAAAAAAGAAATTTTGAGCCACTTTTCGTGAAATTTTACGTCTAGTGTTTGGATTATAACATAAAAGATTCGTAATCTTAAGCACTATTAAATGAAAACTACACATGAAATTGCTACCTCTCTTTAAAACAGCTTGTTTTGTGTTGTTGCTATTCACGCTAAAAAACGCAACGGCTCAAGTAGTGATCAATGAATACTCCTGCTCCAACATGAACGGTCCAATGGACGCTTTCGGGGAACGCGAGGATTGGATCGAATTATATAATACCGGAGCCGCAGCTGTGGATCTAACCGGATATTATTTATCAGACAACGATAATAATCCCCAGAAATGGCAGATTCCATCGGGATCAATCCCAGCCAATGGCTATAAAATGGTTTATTGCAGCGGAAGAGGACTGGTTTCAGGAAATGAACTGCATCCGAATTTTAACCTGGCGCAAACATCCAATGAATGGTTTATTTTAACGAGCCCCGGAGGTGTTACGGTAGATTTTATTGAGTTCACACAAATGACCAAGCAAAATCATTCCATCGGCCGCCAAACAAATGGGGCCGCAACCTGGAAATTGTTTTTGACTCCGACACCCGGAGCGTCAAATACCGGAGGAATCAATTTTTACACTTCTACACCCGTATTTAGTGTAGCACCAGGATTTTATGCAGCAACTCAGAATATCACAATCACTTGCCCGGATGTCGGTTCAACGATCCGTTATACAACAGATGGTTCAGAGCCAACAGCGGCATCTACTTTATATGCAGGTCCGGTTTCGATTGCTACTACAAAAGTGCTGCGTGCAAAAGCATTCTCCACAAACGAACCGAGTTTCAACATGTCGGGAACGTATTTCATTAATGTGAATCATACGGTTCCGGTAGTATCTATTGGAGGTGCAGGACCTAATTCTGTAGCAACATTGTTGGCAGGAACACAAATAGAACCACAGGGATTTTTTGAATTGTGGGAGGCAGACAAGTCTTTTGCAGATAAAGGAGAAGGTCAGTTTAACAAACACGGAAACGATTCCTGGGCTTATCCGCAAAGAGGTTTCGATTTTATCATGAGAGATCAATACGGATACAATCACGAGATCGATCATCAGATTTTCCCGACAAAAAACCGGGATAAATTTCAACGTTTAATTTTAAAACCTGCTGCAAGTGACAACTATCCGTTTGAAACAGGAGGAGCACACATCCGCGATGCTTTCGTTCATACCTTGTCTCAGCGCGCAGACCTGAAATTGGATGAACGTACCTGGAGACCATGTGTTGTTTATTTAAACGGGCAATACTGGGGAGTTTATGAATTGCGCGAAAAAGTGGATGATCATGACTTTACCAAGCATTACTCCAATCAGGATAAATTCAACTTGCAATACCTTAAAACCTGGGGAGCTACCTGGGAAGAATACGGTGCTCCGAATGCATTGACAAGCTGGAATGCATTGAGAGCTTATATCAACGCCAACAATATGGGAGTTGCTACCAATTTCGCATATGTAGATAGTCAGTTGAATTGGGAATCTTTGGTAGATTACTTTGTTTTAAACTCATACATCGTCAGTCAGGATTGGTTGAACTGGAACACGGGCTGGTGGCGCGGAATGGATCCGAACGGATCTAAAAAGAAATGGCGTTATACGCTTTGGGATATGGATGCTTGTTTCGGGCATTACATCAATTTTACAAACATTCCCGATCCGAGTGCCAATGCAGATCCGTGTAACGTGGAAAACCTCCCGAATCCCGGAAATCAGGGACATACCAATATTATCCAAAAGCTGATAAACGAAAATCCGGTTGTTGAGCAATATTATATTTCCAGATACATCGATTTGGTGAATACGCATTTCTCTTGTCCGTATATGAATGCATTACTGGACAGTATGGTGAATCAGATTGCGCCTGAAATGGCGATGCATTGTACCAGATGGGGAGGCACTGTTGCAGGATGGCAGGCAAATGTACAGGCAATGCGGGATTTCATCGATTTGCGTTGTACGGCATTGAATCAGGGATTGACGGATTGTTATCAGGTTACGGGACCGAATGCGGTTGTTGTGACGGTGAGTCCGGCAAATTCAGGAGAAGTAAAAGTGAATTCGATTTGGGCTCCTACCTATCCGTGGAATGCAAACTATTTTGGCGGAATTCAAACGAATTTAATCGCCAGGCCGCTCACCGGATACGTATTCTCGCATTGGGAACACACAGCCAATACTTTAGCTTTGGCAACCACGCAGGATACAAACTCGATGGATATTGTCGCCCCGGTTACCATTACAGCGGTCTTCATTTCGGATAATCCGGATGTGGACGGTGACGGTTGTCTGAACGTGGACGAGATTACAGCAGGAACCGATCCGAATAATCCGGATACAGATGGTGACGGTGAAAACGATTGTGCAGAAATAGGTGCCGACCCTACAAATCCTCTGGATGCAGATGGTGACGGAATCATTGATGCCTTGGATTCAAGCATTGTAGATGCGGATGGTGACGGTGTGATGGATGAAACAGATCCGGCAAATCCGGATCCATGTATCCCGAATCCGAATGCCGGACCTTGTGATCAGGACGGTGACGGTTTAACAAATACCCAGGAAACAGGAGCAGGAACCAATCCAACGAATCCGGATACGGACGGCGATGGAATCAATGACGGGGCTGAACTTACAAACGGAACCAATCCATTAGATCCGTGTGATCCGCCGAATGCTACACCACAATGTAATGTTGATACGGATGGTGACGGAATTTTAGATGGAACCGAAGCATTGTATGGAACCGATCCGAATAACCCGGATACAGACGGCGACGGAATCAATGACGGTGATGAGGTTACAAACGGAACAGATCCTTTGGATTCATGTGATCCGAATCCGGTAGGAGAAAACTGTTTCTTAGGATTCCACATGCCTACTGCATTTTCACCGAACGGTGACGGATTGAATGACTATTTAGCGCCGCGTGTTGGTCGTGATGTAGCTTCATTTACCTGGTACTTATATGATCGTTGGGGAAATAGAATGGTTGTAAGTTCCGATCCCAACTTTAAATGGGATGGAATTTTTAACGGAGTGAAGATCAATACAGGTGTGTATGCATATCAGGCAACTGTTGTCTTTACGGATGGTAAAAAAGAGACTTACACAGGCAACGTAACTGTAACAAGATAACCATGAGAAGAAGAAGTATAACAGCGCTTGTGTTTCTGACTGCTTTGTCGGCAAGTGCTCAGGATTTTCATGTTACTCAGATTCTTCAGGCCCCGAATTTGTTGAATCCGGGAGCTGTCGGAGTGTATGATGGTTGGGAACGCGTGGCGGTTCAGCACAGAAATCAATGGTTAGCGGGTGGAACAACTTACATGACCACGGGTGTTACGGCAGATGCCAATTTCTTTAAAAGTGACCGGAATCCGAAAGCACATCTCGGAGCAGGAATCCAGTTCTACAATGATATTGCGGGAAATTCGGGCTACGGTTTGCAAACCGGGTCGCTGACCATTTCCGGAATTCTTCCGGTAGGAAACGGAAGTCAGTTGTCTCTCGGAATTCAGGGCGGAATCGGGAATCGTTCGGGAAATATGTCCCGCCTGATTTATGATTCGCAGTGGAACGGAAACGGAGCGTATGACCCGAAGATTTTGAGCGGTGAAACCGGAAGCTTGAGTTCGTTTGTATATATGGATGCTTCTGCGGGAATTTTCTATCAGTTTGATGGCGGTCAAAGCACCTTTGCAAGAAATAACGACATGAAAATTCAGGTTGGATTTGCCGGATATCATTTGAATGGCCCAACCTTAAAATACCGTTCCGGTTCGGAAGAGCAGTTGGCAAGAAAATATGTCGGAATGCTGAAGTACTCGATGGATATTCCCAATTCGAAACTGGCATTTGATGCGCAATTTGCACAATTTGTCCAGGGCGGACACTACGAGTCGATTTTGGGATTGATTTTGAGAAGACGTTTTCAGGACGGTGGTAAGATCACCGGTTTGAATCAGGATGCATTTATAGGACTGGGAGTTTATACCCGTTTGAAAGATGCTATTTCTCCTACAATGCAGATTGATTGGCGGGGATTCCACTTCGGAGTTTCATACGATATTACATTGTCTGCTTTGAGATATGGATATAAAGGAGGAAGTCTGGAACTTTCTTTGAGCTACACGAATCTGAATACCGCTCTGTTTAAAACGAGAAGAAAAGGATTCAGATAATTCAATGTGAATGGAGAATGTACCATTGAGTTCCGATAGCTATCGGAATGACAAGGGAGAACTACATTTTAAGCTGATTTGTATTTCCCCCTTTTCAATTAAAAAAGCAGGTCTCTGTGATGAAAAACAAACGTCATGGTATTTAATTCTCAACAAACTACAACGGTTTTCCATTTAAAAACTGTACTTTTGCGCCCTCGAATCAGGTTGGTTTGAAGGAGTAAAGTCGAAATATGGAAAACGCAAAGAAAATTACAGGAGCTTTAATTTCAGTTTATTACAAAGATGGTTTGGAGCCGATCGTACGTAAATTGCATGAAGAAAATGTGACAATTTATTCTACCGGAGGTACTCAAACGTTTATCGAAGGTTTGGGAATTCCTGTGATTCCTGTTGAGTCCATGACTTCATATCCTGAAATTTTCGGAGGACGTGTAAAAACATTGCATCCTGCTATTTTTGGAGGAATTCTTCACAGAAGAAATCTTCAGGGAGATTTGGATCAGGCAAAAGAATTCAACATCCCGACCATTGATTTGGTGATTGTGGATTTGTATCCTTTCGAAGAAACAGTTGCTTCCGGAGCGGAGCATCAATCGATCATCGAGAAAATCGATATCGGTGGAATCTCTTTGATTCGTGCAGCTGCTAAAAATTACAACGATGTAGTGATCATTCCTTCTGTCAATCAATATGCAGATTTCCTTGCTATCTTGAATGCTCAGGGAGCATCAACAAGCCTGGAGCAGAGAAAGCGGTTTGCAAAATCGGCATTTATGGTATCGTCTCACTACGACACGCATATCTTTAATTACTTTAATGAAGGAGAAGAAACTCCGGTTTTCAAACAAAGTATTTTACAGAGTCAATCACTTCGCTACGGAGAAAATCCACATCAAAAAGGATGGTTCCACGGAGATTTTGCTGCGATGTTTGACCAGATTCACGGAAAAGAACTTTCCTATAATAATTTGTTGGATGTAGACGCAGCTGTGCAATTGATGGCTGAGTTTGAAAAGAACGATCCGACTTTTGCTATTTTGAAGCATAACAACGCATGTGGTTTGGCAACTCGCCCAACTTTGGCGCAGGCTTACGCAGATGCATTGGCTGGAGATCCGACTTCTGCTTTCGGTGGAATCTTGATTGCAAACAGAAAAATCGATGCTGAAACAGCAGCTTTGATCAATGATCTGTTTTGTGAAGTAGTGATTGCTCCCGGATTTGATGCAGATGCGGAAGAAATTCTGAAAAGCAAGAAAAACCGAATCTTATTGATTCAAAAGCAGGTAGAATTGCCGAAACGTCAGTTCAGAACCCTTTTAAACGGTGTTTTGGAGCAGGACAAAGACATGCTTTCGGAAACAGCGGCTAACTTTGAACCGAAAACAAAAACAGTTCCTACAGCACAGGAAGTGGAGGATTTGATTTTTGCCAACAAATTGGTGAAACATACCAAATCAAATACAATCGTTTTGGCGAAGAACGGACAATTGATCGCAAGCGGAACCGGACAAACATCCCGGGTTGATGCATTGCGTCAGGCAATTGAGAAAGCAAATTCGTTTGGTTTCGACCTGAAAGGGGCAGTGATGTCTTCAGATGCTTTCTTCCCGTTCCCGGATTGTGTGGAAATTGCACATCTTGCCGGAATAACAGCAGTTGTTCAACCGGGAGGATCTATCAAAGATGAATTGTCGATTGATTACTGTAACGAGCATGGAGTTGCGATGGTGTTTACAGGAAACAGACACTTTAAGCATTAATCAGAAAATATACAGAACGGAAGAGGGGGCTTTTCGGCTCCCTTTTTGTTTTGGTCACATTGGTTTTTAGTTTTTTTAACGAAAGCTTCATAAAACCCTTGATGACACTGATAAACAGCGTTTTTAATTAAGCCTTTAATTTTAGTTCTAAGCCCCTTTTTGAACAATGAAACCCCTCAAACGTTTCTTTTGACAATTTAAAGTGGCAAGTACAAAATCTGAGTTCTAATTTTGCGCGTAAATAAGAGTATTACAACTTAAAATATATGAAACTTGCGTTATTAGCTTTGCTAACTGTATCAACCTGTCCGCTACTTGCACAGAATCAGTACAAAATTGAATTGAACTCACCTCAAGCGGGAAATAAAACCTTCCTGACAGCTATCGAGAATCACATTCCCAATACGTACAACCGGTTCGTTGAAGACAATCTGATTTCCTTCAGTACTGCTATCAACTACTCAATCCGTTTTGTTGATTCAATTGCCCGTATTATCGGAATTCCTGCCGGAAGTGTAGTTCGATCGAAAGGTCAGACACAAATGATTGAAAAGGCCGGAGGAACAAATTGCGGAACAGCCGAACAAATTTGCAGCGGATCTTCGCTTCCGGGAAACAGCTCCGGTTTTGGAATCCAGGAATTGAACAACACAAACAGCGGATGTCTGAGAAGCGAACACCAATCGTCCTGGTATTATATCAATATTCAGGCAGCCGGTTCACTTTCCTTCAGAATTAACCCGAATTCGGGATCCGATTATGATTTTGCCGTTTGGGGACCTTTCACAGCTTCCAATGCAAGTGCAAACTGTCCGCCGGTAAATGGTCCGGTTCGTTGTTCGTATGCTCAGGGAAATGGTTCTACGGGAATGCGTGCCGGAGAATCAGGCAATAGCGAAGATGAAGATGGAAACAGATGGATCAATGCCTTGAATGTAAACGCAAATCAGGTCTACATCTTATTGATCGATAATTACAGCTCATCGGGAATCGGTTATACGTTTGATTTTAACTGGTCAGGAAATGCTACAACAGCAGTTGTGGGATGCACACCGGTTGTTTTGCCCGTAGAAATGGCAGGCTTCACCGGAAGCTATTCCGGAAATGCAAACATGCTTAATTGGTCGACCGAAGCAGAATTGAATAACGATTATTTTGAAGTAGAATGGACGACAACTCCTTCCGAAAATAGTTCGTGGAGCAAAATCGATGCAATTGACGGAGCAGGAAACAGTGAATCCCGGATCGATTACGCGATCAATCACTACACGTATGTACGCAATGCGGTCAATTATTACCGGATCAGACAAGTTGACCTTAACGGACAAACGCGCTCTTATCCGACGATTGTTTCGATCGATAACCGCTTGAAATCAGAAAAGCTGCTGAAGGTCGTAAACTTGTTAGGACAGGAAGTTTCTGAGTCTGAAAAAGGATTGGTTATCTACGTTTACGATGACGGTTCGACCGAAAAAATAATCAATTAAAAAATCATAAAAAGTGGGGGCGGAAAATTTTTCACCCCCACTGGTTTTACCTTGTTTTTGAGAAACTTTGATTGATTTCAAATTCAATCTGTTGAAATACTTATTTCTTTCTGCAAATTCGAATATACTTTTAAGTTTATTTCGATTATTTAACCTAATTTTGTAACAATTTCCTAGAATATACGAATAAAGGGAGCAAACGCAAAAAGGAGCGCGCTAGATGGGATTGTTTAATTTTCTGACACAAGAAATTGCTATTGACTTAGGTACTGCAAACACACTGATCATTATGAATGACAAAGTAGTGGTAGATGAACCTTCAATCGTAGCAAAAGATATTCAAACGGGTAAAGTTGTGGCCATCGGTAAGAAGGCACAACAAATGCACGGTAAAACACACAAATTAATTGAAACAGTCAGACCCTTGAAAGATGGGGTGATTGCAGATTTCCAAAGTGCTGAACAGATGATCCGCGGGTTTATCAAAATGATTAATCCGGGAAGAAAAATGTTCAATCCTACATTGCGAATGGTGATTTGTATTCCTTCGGGAATTACAGAGGTAGAGAAACGTGCGGTACGTGACTCTGCAGAACACGCAGGAGCAAAAGAAGTTTATTTGATTCATGAGCCAATGGCTGCTGCAATCGGTATTGGTATCGATGTGGAAGAGCCGATGGGAAACATGATCATTGATATCGGTGGTGGTACTTCCGAAATTGCAGTCATTGCATTGGGAGGTATTGTCTGTGATAAATCCATCCGTATTGCGGGTGATGATTTCACATCCGACATCGAAGAGTACATGCGTCGTCAGCACAACATTTTGGTTGGAGAGCGCACAGCAGAACAAATTAAAATTGAAGTTGGAGCAGCTTTGCCTGAATTGGAGAATCCACCGGCAGATTACGCTGTTCGTGGCCGCGATTTAATGACAGGTATTCCAAAAGAAATCATCATTACGTATTCTGAAGTTGCACATGCTTTGGATAAAACGATCTCTAAGATCGAAGAAGCGATTTTAAGTGCCCTTGAGCAGACTCCACCGGAACTTTCGGCGGATATCTACAAAACAGGAATCTATCTTGCTGGTGGTGGTTCTATGCTTCGAGGTTTGGATCGCAGAATCAATGAGAAAACAAAGTTGCCGGTTCACATTGCAGAAGATCCGTTGAGAGCTGTAGCACGCGGAACAAGTATCGCATTGAAGAACCTGGATCGTTTCCAGTTCCTGATCAAAGATTAAGACACATTAAGAATAAAAAGCAAAAGAGTCGGGGTGAAAAATTTTTCGCCCCGACTCTTTTATTTCAGGGAACAATACCTGGGGTCAGGTTGGCAAATCACGCTTCAAAGAAAATAAAGAATTATCCTACATTTGTGTTAAAGTAATAGAATGAACATCCCCGAAAACGCACATTCCTTAAGATGTTATTTCACCTGGATGGGTGAAGACGGAATAGCCAGAACAAAAGTAAAACCCGGCTCGGAAGTAGTACTGGAAGATGCGCAGGCAAACTCTCTTGTAGTGAATAGTTTTTATGTCGACAGAAAATTCCCTTTGCTGATTGATGCAAGAGGAATCAAATCCATCACACGGGATGCACGAAATTTCTTTACTACCAACGGACGAAAAACAAACACTCTGGCGTTTGCCATTCTGATTGATTCTTCCGTGAGTAAAGTGGTAGGGAATTTTTTCCTTGGAATTAACAAACCCGCAGTTCCGACCAGGTTGTTTTCAGATGAAGACGGTGCGGTTGAGTGGTTAAAGAAATTCAGGGTGAAATGAATCCGGAAGAGGCCAAATATATTCAACAACGCACCAATGCGATATTGGATGTAATCATGGCTTATGCGCGTCTGGATTTCAATCAGAAGACAGAAATCACCAATCAGGGAGATGTGTTCGACGCAATTGCATCCGGAGTGAACATGCTCGGAGAAGAATTGGAAAACTCTGTGATTACCTTGCAGGAACGGGAAGCCCTTCTGCAGGAAGTGCATCACCGGGTCAAGAATAACTTGCAGATTATCTCCAGTTTGATGAATTTGCAGGCTTCGTACACCAGGGATGAAAACTTTCTGGCTCTGATCCGCGAGTGCAAGAATCGCATCATTTCCATGTCGATGATTCACGAAATGCTTTATAGAACGAAAGATCTGAGCCGGATTCAGGTTTCCGATTACATCAAAACACTGACATTAAGTATCAACAGCTCTTTTTCCGGAAAAGACTCGGGAATCTTGTTTGCCTACGATATTGATGATACAATTTATCTGGAAGCGGAACGAATGATTCCGATCGGACTGATCATCAACGAAGCCGTAAGTAATAGTTTTAAGTATGCTTTCCCGAATCGGAGCGGCGAAATCTTCATCCGATTTACCTGTTCCGAAGGACAATTTCATTTGAAAATCAAGGACAACGGAATCGGCCTTCCAAAACAATTTCAGACAGAAGAATTTGAAAGTTTGGGAATCCAGCTGATTAAAACCTTATCGGATCAGCTTTCCGCGGAACTAAAGATCCTCGGAGAAAACGGATTGGGCTATGAATTAAAATTCAAAATTGACAATTAAAGTGATGCTGTCGCTGTTGAGATAATTTTAGCAATATTGGTTGTAAACAGTTTCACCGCAATTGCAAGCAGAATAATTCCGAATACCTTTTTCATAATAGCAATTCCACCCGGACCTAATAAATGCTCTATTTTTTTGGTCAGACGCAGAACGATATAAACCAGCAATACATTTAATAAAATAGCCAATACGATATTGATGTTCTGAAACTCCGCCCGAAGTGAGACGATGGTAGTCATGGTTCCGGCTCCGGCAATGATCGGGAAAGCCAAAGGAACAACGCTGGCAGTTTTTCCCGAAACGGAATCACGGAACAAACGTACACCCAAAATCATTTCCAAACTCATTGCAAACAAGATCAATGAACCGGCAACGGCAAACGACCCGACATCTACTCCGAACAATTTCAGGATAGATTCTCCCAGAATCAAGAACCCGATCATGATTCCCAATGAAACAAAACTGGTTCTGGCCGGATGAATATCGCCGCTTTGTTCTTTGATTTTAATAATCAAGGGAACAGATCCGATCACATCGATCACCGCAAACAAGACCATCGAAGCTTTAAAAAGCTCTCCCCAATTAAAAGCCCAGAAATAATTCATCATATCTTTTATGATTTATATAAGTATTGAATGAAAATGACGCAACTCATTTTTAACTAGCTGAAACCAAAATATGAAATGCATTTCACTTTTGCATTTTCACTTCATTTAAAACCGTTTGTTCTACAATAATAGGAAAATGTTTGTGTTCCAGAAGCTGAATTTTCTCTGCTAAAGAGTCAGCCGTATCTTCCGGTGTAAGAGCAGTCTCAAATTGAGCCAGGATTTCTCCTTTGTCAAATTCCTCATTTACCAAATGAATCGAGATACCGCTTTTACTTTCTTTTGCTTCCGTCACCGCCTGATGAACATGTTTTCCGTACATTCCTTTCCCACCGTATTTCGGAAGTAAAGAAGGGTGGATATTAATAATCCGATCCTGGAACCCCCGAATAATATTTACCGGAATTTTTCTCAGAAAACCGGCTAAAATGATCCAGTCAATTGCCCGGTAATCCAATTCCTGCAATACGGTAAGTCCGCTTTCGAACTCTTCATTGGTAAAAATCAGTACTTCGATTCCCAAAGATTGAGCTTTCGAAACAACAGGAGCATCCGCTTTGTTACAAACCAGAGTTTTCACCTCAATTTGCGGATGATTCTGAAAGAAATAAATCAAATTAACTGCATTTGAGCCGTTCCCCGATGCGAATAGAGCAATGGATTTCTTATTCATGGCACAAAGTTACATAATCCAAATGACACAGCACAGGCGGATTCCGAGCTGAAATCGAGAATTTCCAAGGAACGAAAATGTAATTAAGTCACTTTATATTTTGTTTTTATCGCATTTCCTATTTTCTTTGCAAGCTGAAAAACCTTATAAAAGAATTGAGATGTCTGATATCAAATCAAGAGTAATATCTATTATTGTAGATAAGTTAGGAGTTGAAGAAAGCGAAGTAACAAACGAAGCAAGCTTCACAAATGATCTAGGTGCTGATTCACTAGATACTGTAGAATTGATCATGGAATTCGAAAAGGAATTCAACATCGCTATTCCAGACGATCAAGCTGAGAACATTCAAACAGTTGGTGACGCAGTTTCTTATATCGAGCAAAACGCTAACTAAGAGATCTTAGTTTTCCAAGCATTATTAATGAATTAACTATTTATGGAGCTGAAGAGGGTTGTTGTAACTGGATTGGGTGCTATTACACCTATTGGTAATACTGTTGCAGAATATTGGGATGGATTACTGAAAGGAAAGAGTGGCGCTGCTCCAATCAAACAATTTGATGCTTCATTGTTTAAGACGCATTTTGCTTGTGAGATTAAAAACTTTAATGTTGAGGATCACCTCGACAGAAAAGAAGCACGGAAATTAGATCAATTTTCACAATACGCCATGGTTTCTGCTACAGAAGCCATGGCTGATTCTGAATTGATGGAAGCGAATCCTAATTTAGACCGTATCGGTGTGATTTGGGGTTCGGGAATTGGTGGTTTGAAAACATTTCAGGATGAAGCTCAAAACTTCTTCGCCGGAGATGGAACACCTAAATTCAATCCGTTCTTTATCCCGAAAATGATTTCGGATATTGCTGCAGGTCATATTTCAATTAAATATGGTTTGCGCGGACCAAACTACGTAACCGTTTCGGCGTGTGCATCATCTACCAACGCAATCATTGATGCATTCAATTTGATTCGTTTAGGTAAGGCAGATGCGATTGTTACAGGTGGGTCTGAAGCAGCAGTAAACGAAATGGGAATGGGAGGATTTAACGCGTTGAAAGCCCTTTCAACACGGAATGATTCTCCGGAAACCGCTTCCCGTCCTTTTGATCTTGACCGTGATGGTTTTGTCTTAGGAGAAGGAGGTGGAGCACTTATCCTGGAAGAATACGAGCATGCAAAAAATCGTGGAGCTAAAATTTATGCTGAGGTTCTTGGAGGTGGAATGTCCGGTGATGCTTATCACATGACTGCTCCGCATCCGGATGGAATAGGTGCAAGAAATGTAATGATTGCTGCTTTGGAAGACGCTGAGTTGGACGCAACAGCAATTGATTACGTAAACGTTCATGGTACATCTACTCCGCTTGGAGATATTGCTGAAACAAAAGCAATTCTGCAGGTATTCGGAGAGCATGCCTACAAATTGAACATCAGTTCAACGAAGTCAATGACCGGACATTTATTGGGTGCAGCAGGAGCTATTGAAGCAATTGCGTGTATTCTTGCTGTTAAAAATGATGTAGTTCCGCCTACGATTAATCATTTTACAGACGATCCTGAAATTGACAACAAATTGAATTTTACATTTAACAAAGCTCAGCACCGTACTGTGGATGTTGCCTTATCAAACACCTTCGGCTTCGGTGGTCACAATACTTCTGTGATTGTGCGAAAGTATAAAGGTTAAGATTTAGGTGCGACTACTACCATTCTTCAAGCAAAAGCGGTCTTCTGAAGACGTTGCGTTCATTCGGTTCTTTGTGAATCGTTTTGGATACCGTCCGAAAAACATCGAATTATTTTACCAGGCTGTAACACATCGTTCGGTAGCTTATCACGGGCAGAAGGATTTTTCCAATGAACGTCTGGAGTTTCTGGGTGATGCCATTTTGGATTCGATCATCGCAGAGTTTTTGTTTCAGCGTTTCCCCGATGAAGATGAAGGGTATCTTACCAAAGTAAAATCAAAAGTTGTTTCCCGGAAAACACTCTCTGAAATCGGAGAAGAGCTCGAGCTGCGTTCCATCCTTCGATACAACAAAGGAAGATCCATTAATCTGGCTTCGTTGGAAGGAAATGCCTTTGAAGCAATCATAGGAGCGATCTATCTGGACAGTTCGTATGAAAGCACCAAGAAGATCATCTACAATCACATCTTCCGCAAGTATGTTGATCTGAACAAAATCCTGGAGGAAGAAATCGACTTTAAATCCAAGTTGTTTATCTGGAGTCAGAAGCGAAGACTGAGCCTGGAATTTGTAGTACTGAGAGAAGAAAACAACCATGGAGCGTGGTTTTACGAGGTGATCGTACAGGTTAACGGAACAAACTACGGAAAAGGCTCCGGGAATTCCAAGAAACTGGCTGAACAAGCTGCTGCGAAAGAAACACTCACGCTGATGGGTGAATTGTAATCATTCGATTCAAGTCCATTAAAATACCATTTCTTAACCAAATCCTAACCTCCGGACGATTGTCATGTGCAATATATTGCGTAACTTCACGAGTATAAATTTTTAAAGTGTATGAGCAAACAAAAGCGTCATGTACTTTCACTAGAAACTTCTGTCGACTTTGAATTAATCGGGATCTGTTCTCATCACAGTGACTACCGATTGGCTTGGGGAATCAATAAAATTCTGGAGCTGGAGCTAACCAAAAGCGAAGAACCTTTCGTGATTCAATCTAAAAAAGGAACAGTTGTTTCGCAACATAGTTTTCATGTGTATTTCGATGAGGTCGATCACATGGAATGGTATTTAATTAAGAACAAATCAGAAGGAAAGTTCCTGATCCCGGAGAAGAATCAGATTGATTATTTTTTGATTCTGCGTGAAAACATCCTCCATGAACTGGAAGATATCGTAGAACGCATCCGCGAATCGAACAGCGTTATGGCTGCTTATGTCTTTGAGGCCAGTGCAATTCCTTCAGCTGAATTAATAATTTTCGAATGAAAAAAACAAAAATCGTAGCAACCTTAGGTCCCGCTACTGCAGATAAAGAAGTATTAAAACAAATGATATTGGATGGTTTGAACGTTTGTCGTTTGAATTGTTCGCATGGTTCACACGAAGACCATAAAAAGAGTATTGAAATGATTCGTGAAATCAATGCTGAAACCGGGTTGAATGTTGCTATTCTGGCGGATTTACAAGGTCCGAAGATCCGAACTTACGAAATGGAAAACAATGGAGTAATGATGGAAGAAGGAAGCATTGTTACCATTGTGACGGAGCGAATTACCGGAACTGCTGAGCGCTTTGGAATCAGTTACGCGCAAATGCCGCGTGACGTGCAGCCTGGTGAACGCATTTTATTGGATGACGGAAAATTGCAGATGGAGATCATTGAAACCAATGGTGAGTCTCAAATCAAGGCAAAAGTGATCCACGGAGGAATTCTTTCATCGAAAAAAGGAGTAAACCTTCCCAATACGAAAATTTCACTTCCGTCTTTAACTGAAAAAGACCGGGAGGATTTGGAATTTGCATTGAGCAACGATGTGGATTGGATCGGATTGTCGTTCGTTCGTTCAGCTCGTGATATCATCGAATTAAAGCACATTATTTCAAACCGTCAGGCGAAAGCCCGTGTGGTAGCGAAAATTGAAAAGCCGGAGGCAATCGAAGACATTGATGAAATCATTAAAGTGACAGATGCCTTGATGGTGGCTCGTGGGGATTTAGGAGTGGAAATTCCTTATCAGAATGTGCCTTTGATTCAGAAAATGTTGATCCGTAAAGGACATCAGCATGCAAAACCGGTGATCGTTGCTACCCAGATGATGGAAAGTATGATCACGAACATTACTCCGACACGTGCTGAAGTAAACGACGTGGCGAATGCGGTATTGGACGGAGCAGATGCTGTAATGCTTTCAGGAGAAACGTCAGTAGGAAAATTCCCGATCGAAGTAATCCGTACGATGATCAACATTGTGGAAGAGATGGAGAAATTTGACGGAATCTACCACAAAGATCAACTTCCCGACAAATCTCAGTCGCGATTTATTTCGGATTCGATTTGCTTTAATGCTTGTCGTTTAGCACAGCGTGTGGAAGCAGATGCAATTATTACGATGTCGTTCTCGGGTTATACGGCTTATAAAATTGCTTCACAACGCCCGAATGCACCGATTTTTGTATTCACCGGAAACAAAGAAATCATCACTCAATTGAGTTTGGTTTGGGGAGTTCGAGCATTTTATTACGACAAAAAAGTAAGTACAGATCATACGATTGCCGACATCAAGTACCTCTTAACAAAAGACGGTTTGCTGAAGCAGGGTGATTTGGTGATTAATATCGCTTCTATTCCGATTGAAGAAAACGGAAAATCGAATATGTTGAAGTTGAGCTACGTAGAGTAGCTCAACTTGTAAGTATCTGAATATGAGTTCCGTCCCAATATTGGGAAATGGGGAAATTGGGATTTTCCAAAATCGGGTTTTTAATCCAATTTACCGGCTAAAGTAAACCCAACTCGTTTTGCGAATTGCTTTCCACCACCCTCAACTGAAAAAGCTTCTATTACGGCAATGTAAACCCCAATGGGTGCTTTTTGATTATTAGACATAACTCCGTCCCAGGTAAAACTTCCTTGTTGACCAAGCAATTCACTGGAAAACAACGTGTGTACTTCGCGCCCCTGATTGTCAAAGATCTTGAGTGTTGCAATCATTCCTGCTTCAAAATTGTACTGAAATAAAAGCACATCCTGAAAACCGTCGTTATCCGGTGAGAAGATCGGCTCGCTTGTTCCGAAGCTGGATGAAACATTTCCAACCATGTATTGCGAATTGATTCTCCCGGGAGTACCGAAACCAATTGTTTCAGCTGCTGTATGCCAGTTTGAGGAACTGGAAGACGGTCCGTCCGGATTGATGCGTTCCAGAGTCTTGTTTTCGGTGTTATCGATCAAGGCCAGATGCCAGTCATCGTGATAACTCACTTGATCGATCAGTAAGGAATCGAATAACAATATAATCGTCGACGAATCATTATTCAAGGTCGGAAGCGGAGTGCTGTAGAATCTTCCTGAAACGGCTTCCGGAAAGGTGTTTTTCTGGTAATTGCTGTCCGGTGTCAAAACGACATATGAATTTGGATTCAGTAAGTAGTTTTGTGTCAATTGAATCGTATCGCCGTTATATCTGCTAATGCTCAAATCATTGAGATTGATGATTTTGGAAGAACGATTGTAAAGCTCCACAAAATCAGAACCGCCTGAAGCAGGGTCGAACAGAATTTCATTGATTACCAGATCACCTGTTTGGGGAGTATCTGCCAAAGCGAAATTTCCGGACAAAGTAGTTGTGTTCAACCAGCAATCATTTACTGGTCCGTAGGATAATTGATACTGCTGACTCAAAGCCAGGTTTTCGCTGAAAGTGATCAATGCCTGATTCGAAAATGCAGATGCAACATAAATAGACTGAACCGTTAAGTTCGGATTGGTGTTTAAAGTTGCGTTGACCAGACTCACAGAATCCATTCCTTCTGAAAAAATTACTTGCAGGTAATTCGGACTCAAGGCAATCAAGTCCGACAGATGTGGAATTTGCGTGTCCGGAGTTGTGTTATGCACAGAATTCTGAATTCCGGGAGTTCCTCCATTTGCGCTGTTTGAAGCAGTCCAATTGGAAGCATCGGAACACGGATCATTCGGATTGATCAATTCCAACGTATAGCCACCAGCCTTTTTAACGTCATCCTGATACCAATCATCAGTATAAGAGATTTTGTCGATAAGAATACCGTTGTTGTCTTTCAGAACCACGTCATCACTTGAATTATTGTAACTCGGAAAACTGCTTACGCCATACGCTCCCGGAAATTCAGGAAGATTGGCTGTTGCACAAAGAATTTTGTATTCACCCGGATTGATGAATCCCGAAGCAATGGTTCCGTCGCCGCTTTGATCGCCCAATTTCCAGCCTGCAAGATTGATGTACTTATTGCTTTTGTTGTGAATCTCTACGAATTCCAGTTCGGGCAACCCAATTACCGGAGAAGGGTCGACCATGATTTCCGAAATGATCAGATCTCCTTTTGACGCTGTTTCTCCAACGAGGTAGGTAAAATTGGCTGTCAGATTCGAAGCGGTATTTCCAAAAGCATCTTCAATTGCTGAAACCGTTATCTGGTAGTTTTGACCATTGGTTAAACTGCCGGCCAAAGTCAGATGCAATAACGCATTGTTGGATCCGTCGAGGACAACACCTGAAAGGGAAACTGCAGGATTGAAAGTATAATTCGCAGTCTGGAGCATGGAAGCTCCTCCGATCGGTTCGCTGAACAATAAATCCACTTGCGAATTTGTAATGGGAGTCGCACTTAAAAGGCTTGGAGCTTGTGTGTCGATAATCTCGTCTCCGATGTAAATATCATCGTAGTAAAACTTGGTAGCGTTGGAAGCAGTGTAGGTTTGAAATACTCCGAAATGTGTTCCCAAAAGCGCGCTTGTGTCCGTTCCCGTATAAGGTGTTCCGAAGTTGGTTCCACCTGTTGCATCGATGTAGAGTTCCCATAGTCCGGCATTATCCCGGATTACTTTTACTCTTACGGCGAATGAAGCGGCGATCAAACCGTCGGGAGAAGCACAAATTTGGGTGGAAACCCCGGAAACGATTTTGAAGAGCCGGACAGCATCAGTTGCGCCTGCTTCCCCGAATTGCAGGTAAAACCCATCCGGATTTGTTGTCAGATCTGCAGAACTTGCAGTTAAATAAACACGTCCGAAATTACTTGAACTGGGTGCAAAAGTTTGCCTTACGAGAATCTCCCACTGCTTGTTATCCAAAGAAGAAAGCAGGTGAGGAGTTGTCAGATAGGATGTTGCGGCTACCGAATTATTCAGCTGTAGTTCCTGACTGCCGTTGATGATGTATTGTGCATCGGTTCCTGTCCACGTGGGATTTGCAGTGAAATTTCCGTCCGAAAAATCATCCGTAACCTGATTCCAGGCCAAAAGAGGGAAAAGTAGTGTAAGTACAATGAAAAGTGCCTTCATATTCATTAAGTCGGATTAAATATACAAAATCAGACTTTTTGAAGAAGTAAAAAGGATAGTTTTAAATAGAAATTTCTGAATATCAAGATATTTGCATATCGCAATATTGCGATATGCAAATAATATCATGTTGTGATTTTTCGAAATTTAGTTCAGCTTTCGCTCGGGAATCTGCTGATTGATCAACTTCTGAATAGCTTTTAAATAAGCCTTTTCTTCACTTGAACACATGGTATATGCAACTCCACTTGAACCTGCACGACCTGTTCTACCGATTCGGTGTACATACGTTTCGGCAACTTCCGGAATCTCAAAATTGATCACATATTCCAATTGGTCGATGTCAATTCCACGGGAAGCAATATCTGTTGCTACCAAAAAGCTGACAGTTCGGTTTTTAAAACCTGCCAAAGCTCTTTCACGTGCGTTTTGAGATTTGTCTCCATGAATGGCTTCTGCGCGAAGTCCGGATTTGGTTAATTCTCTTGCTACACGATCTGCTCCGTGTTTTGTTCGTGTAAAAACGATTGCGTGTGTAATATTTTCCGCTTTGATCAATTGCTTTAAGAAAGCACGTTTATCCGCCTTTTCAACATAATAAACAAATTGTTCCACGATCTCCGCAGTAGAGGAAACCGGGTTCACGCGCACATTCACCGGATCAAATAAAATGGTTCCTGCAAGCTCCATAATATTCGGAGAAATCGTTGCAGAGAAAAAGATATTCTGTTTGTTTTTAGGCAAACGCGGAAGAATTTTTTTGATGTCGTGGATGAAACCCATGTCTAACATACGGTCTGCTTCATCCAATACAAAATGGGTAATCTTAGACAAATGAATATGTCCCTGATTCATCAAATCCAATAAACGTCCGGGAGTGGCAACCAAAATATCAATTCCGGCATTCAACTGATTGACTTGTTTATTCTGATTCACACCACCAAAAATAACCATGGAGCGCAGTTTGGAAAATTTACCGTAAGCTTTGAAACTATCGTTGATCTGATTTGCCAATTCTCTCGTCGGAGCAAGTACTAAACAACGGATAGGTCGTTTTCCTTTAACCGGGCCTTCTGGCTCCAGATGTTGCAGGATCGGCAAGGCAAAAGCCGCTGTTTTACCGGTTCCTGTTTGTGCACAACCAAACAAGTCTTTTCCTTCTAATAAACTGGGGATTGATTGTTCCTGGATTGGGGTTGGGGTAGTGTATTCTAATTCTTTTAATGCATCCAACAAGTGCGGATGTAAGTTTAATTCATCAAATTGCATGAAAATGTTCTGTAAAAATGGTCCGAACTGATTGTCACGTGTGATGAACTTTTCCTCACTTCAAATCGGTGAAAATGACTTTTCAGGTGCAAAGGTACGATATTCAAGTGAGAATGGATAATTGAAAATTGAAAAGAGGGCTTCAGGATGGTAGGAATGCTATTTCTTCTAAATTTTACATTTTCAATTTTCCATTACTTTCACTTCGGAAGGATGAAATCAGTTATTTTTGTCAAAAATTATTTAGTTATGAGAGTAGCAGTTGTCGGAGCAACAGGAATGGTTGGAAATGTTATGTTGGAAGTGTTGAAAGAACGTTCTTTCCCTATCACGGAATTGATCCCTGTGGCTTCTGAGAAATCGGTTGGTAAAATGATCGAATTCGGTGGATTGGAATTTCCGGTTGTGGATTTGACAACGGCTGTTACCATGAAACCCGATGTAGCTATTTTTTCAGCCGGAGGAGAAACCTCTCTGGAATGGGCTCCTAAATTCGAAGCTGTTGGTACTACAGTAATTGACAATAGTTCTGCCTGGAGAATGGATCCGGATAAAAAATTGATCGTACCGGAAATCAACGGAGATAGTTTAACTGCTGCGGATAAGATTATTGCGAATCCGAATTGCAGTACGATTCAGTTGGTAATGGCTTTGATGCCTTTGCATAAAGCATACGGAGTAAAAAGAGTGGTTGTTTCAACTTATCAATCCATTACAGGAACAGGAGTAAAAGCCGTTCAGCAATTGGAAAACGAACGTGCCGGAATCTCCGGAGAAATGGCTTACAATTACCCGATCGATAAAAACTGTATTCCTCATTGCGATTCATTTTTAGACAATGGATACACAAAAGAAGAAATGAAATTGTCTAACGAGACAAAGAAAATATTAGATCCTGCTATTTCAGTTACGGCAACTGCTGTGCGTGTTCCGGTGGTTGGCGGACATTCAGAAGCGGTAAATGTAGAGTTTGAAAACGAATTCGAATTGGCAGATGTTCGCAAATTGCTGCATGAAACGCCGGGAATTACGTTAAAAGATGATCCGACAACCAATTCATATCCGATGCCTCGTTTTGCGGAAGCGAAAGACGATGTGTTTGTTGGGCGAATCAGAAGAGACGAAACGCAGCCGAAAACCTTGAATATGTGGGTTGTTGCGGATAATTTGCGAAAAGGAGCGGCTACAAATGCAGTTCAGATCGCTGAGTTATTGATCAAAAAAGGAATTTTGACTCCAATGACTGTCGGAACGCACAATTAATTACTTCCTATTCCGTTATAATGCTTATGCAGAAAAGAATTCTGGTCTTATTGCTTTGTGTGATTACTTCATGGACGTGGAGCCAGAAAGCGCATCGTCATAATGCGATGTCGCGTTCGGAAATCGGCTTTATGGTTGGCGGGAGTTATTACATCGGAGACCTGAATCAACAGCATTTCAAACACACGAATCTTGCCGGACAGCTGCTCTATCGATTCAATATCAATGCGAGATTAGCGTACAGATTGAATTTTACCTATGGTAAGATTGAAGGCTATGACCGCGAGCAGAAAGGTGCATTCTATCAAAACAGAAATTTGTCGTTCCAATCGGATTTGTTTGAATTCGGATCGGGAATCGAAGTAACTTATTTCCCCTTTGAAATCGGGAACAGAAGATACAAGGGAACAGCTTATTTATTGGCAGAATTGTCGCTAACGCGTATTAATCCGAGAGCAGATTACAACGGTACTTTGGTCGAACTTCAACCTTTGGGAACAGAAGGCCAGGGAACTGACTTGGCAGATCGCGGAAAATATTCCAGAATTCAACTGGGAATTCCGTTGGCAGTTGGAGCACGGCTCTCGCTTTCTCCGAATATTGGCTTGAATATCGAATACGGAATCCGTTTTATGTTTACGGATTATCTGGATGATGTAGGCGGTTATCGCTACGTTGATCCCGTATTACTGGCTGCAGCAAACGGACCTACTTCCTCTGCTTTAAGTAACAGAAGCCTGGACGGAAACCGTTTTGGCCAGCGTGGAAGCAAAGCCAGCCGCGATTGGTATACCTTTTTTGGAATCGGATTAATGATTCGTATGGGAGGAAAGGGAAGCTGCCCTTCAGATTTCCGTTAAAAAACTCATCTGCTGTTCTTCATTGAGAACTCCCGATAGCATCTGGACGACAGGACGGAAATCCTAAAACGATGTGTTTAAATAGAAGACTCCACAGATAAATGCTCGCCTACCAGACTCGCTAGTTTAAATTGTGGCGACTGGTAAGCGCCACCAATATCTGTGCATCTGTGGAAAAAATCACAGGAACTCTTGTGCAAAACCAAAAGAAAAAGGCGACTGATAAGCCGCCTCTGATTATGATCTGCTAAAATGTTAATTAGCGTAATAAGGAGAAATCATCAAATAAACCACAACTCCGCTTGCCGCGACATAAAACCACAAAGGCCAGGTAATTTTTGTCCACTTACGGTGCTTGTCGAATTTCCCTTCCCAGGCGTATAGATAAGAGAAAAGAACCATTGGAATGACAGCGACGCTTAAGATAATGTGCGTGATCAGAATGAAATAATAAGTGAATTTGCTTGCTGTGGAAAGCGTCATCTTCTCGTATAGATCCAATTCTCCGTTTCCGTTAACGTCTCCGTAGAGCGTCGGATCAGAAGTCATGTGATAAGCAACATAACAAACCAAAAACAAAACAGAAAGAACCATACAGATCTTGATGACTGTTTCATGAGCCTTGATTTTTTTCTGTTTGATAGCAACCAAAGCCACAACGAGTAAAATAGCCGTTACAGCATTAATTGTAGCATAAATATGAGGGAGAAATGATAAATCGGCGTCCGCAATTTTCACCTTGAAAAGAACAGCGACAACTATTGGAATAATGATCGATAATGCGATAATAAGCTTACGAATTCCGGGCTTAGTGCTTTGATTTGACTCCATACTCAATTTCTAATAATTTGCGTAAATCTTTATTCAGGTTGTCTACTTCCTGAGTTTGAGTTCCTCTGTAAACTCCACGAACATATCCTTCTTTGTCCACAAGAACCATTCCGTCACTGTGAGCAAAACCTCCTGCAGCCATCGGGTCTTTGTCGGCATGAACCATGAAATGACTGACTCCCAAACGATGAGTTTTAGCCTCATCTCCTGTGAAAAAATACCAGTTTTTAGTCTGAATACCGTTGTTCTTAATGTACGTTTTCAATACGTGAGGCTGGTCGGTTTTCGGATCAATGCTGAAAGACATAAATTGCACTTCCGAAGCAAGGTCCTGAGTCAGGATATTCAGACGTTTCATCTGAGAAATCATCGGAGGGCAAATACTCGGACAGCTTGTAAAGAAGAAATTGGCAATCCAAACCTTTCCTTTCATGGACTTGGAGGTAATCATCACCGAATCCTGGTTCAAATAAGAAAAAGCGGGAATTTTAGGAAAAACCGTATCGATCGATTGTACGCCGTTGGTTTCAGAAAAAACAATATCATAGTTCCCGAAATAGGGAAGTGCTTTCGGTTTCTTTTCGGAATCGGTTCTGCAGCTTGAAAGTAGGATTAGAATCAGTGCGAGATGGAGTATCCGTTTCATTTTTCTTTTAATTAATCTCTTTGTAGAACCGCGCTAACGCTTGTTCCGTTATCAAAAGCATTATCTCCTTCGTCACTTTCGCACTAACGTTTGTCATGACTCAGTCTTCGCCAGCTAATGCTGGTTCTTCTTCTTCAGTTTGTATGCCTTAATATCATATTCTTTTTCCAGAAGCGCCATGTGATCGCGCATAGTACGGATGGTGCTTTCGGTTTTTCCGGGAAGAACCATTCTCAAATGATTGCTTTTATCAGCCAGCAACATCAGTTCCTGAAAACCATTTCCGCCAAAGTACTTTTTGTCTTCCTGCAGAAGCGTTTGTCCGTTGTGTTTGATGTTGTAAATGGATTTGGCATCGCCTGAAACGACGATCCAGATCTTGGGATCAAAGCCTTCAACACGGTCTTTGAGCATGAACTCAACGTTTTGAAGACGTTTATCCGGATTTCCGTAGCCATCGGTCAATACTGAAACCAATTTGACATGGCTTAATCGTTTCTTGTTTTCACGAAGTCTTTGGTAAACCAATTGATCCAGATGCCAGATCGAAATTCCGCAGGAATCCGGACAGGAAGGCTGAATCGTTGTATAGATCACGATCTGATTCTTGAAGGAATTATTGGTATATACCTTTCCTTTCGAATCCGTAAAGGAGAATTTTGGAATTGCTCCGTAATCATCCAGCTCTTTGAATTTGTGTTCGCAACCCCGAGTGGAGATAAATATTAAAATAAGAGCCGGTCCGAATAAAAGCAGTAGTGCGAACACTGATTTTAACGAACCGGCCTTAGAATTTGACTTAGCCATTGGCTATAAATCGTTTAAATGACTATCCTCCGTATGTTTCCCAGGCTGTATGAACTGCATTAGCCTCAGTCAAGCCTATGAAAATTAGATAAATAATAAAAATAAAATACGGAACTAAAATGCAATATTTTAGAATCTTCTTCTCATCGCCCAAGTGCATAAACACCAATACGATGTAACCTGCTTTCAATATTGTTAATCCGATGAATAGTAGTTTCACTACCCACCACATTGAACTATCTTGTTTAACCAATGCTCCAACTGCTACTTCAAATGCAGTAACAACTGTTAGAATTGCAGTTACTAACCAAATCTTACGACGAATCTTTTTACCGGCTTCTTCGCTATGGTGTGTATCTAATGAGTACTCAATAATGTCGTCTCTTTCCATGATCTTTTCGTTCTAAAAAATTAAACTAAGTAGAAGAATGTAAATACAAACACCCAAACTAAATCGACAAAGTGCCAGTACAATCCTGTTTTCTCAACCATTTCATAGTGTCCGCGTTGGTGGTATGTACCACGAGCAACCCCTAAGAAAATCAAAATGTTAATCATTACCCCTGAAAATACGTGGAATCCGTGGAAACCTGTAATGAAGAAGAAGAATTGTCCGTATTGTGCAGGACCGTATTCGTTGTTTGTCAAATCAGCACCGTAGATGATAGCACCTTTCTTTCCTGAGTTAACAGCCTCCCAATACTTCACTTCAGCTTCTTTTCCGTGAATTTTAGTCACTTTACTTAAAGAATGACCTGTTCCGTCAGTTTTGATGATCAACTCCATGTGCTCATCGTTTTTCTTTTTCCAGGTTGCAACAGAACCGTCATGCAAAGTGATCTTTCCGTCTTTCACCTGACCATTCATTACCGCAGTACGGAAATGGTGGAACAATTCATCCGAAGATTCTTTGATAACGTCACCGACTTTGTGGTGTTTTCCTGCCTGAACAACTGTAAAGCTTTCCAGGTCTCCGAAATGTCCTTTTACGATAGCACGTGATCCTGTATGCTCTCCGGTCATGATTTCAACACTTCCGAAATGAGATCCGTGAATGAAGTGAGACCATTCCCAAGCCTGAGAACCAAGGAAGAAGAAACCACCGATGATCGTAGCGATCATCCATTTCATAACACCTTTTTTATCCATTCTATGACCAGCTTCAACAGCCAATACCATCGTTACAGATGATACGATCAAAATGAACGTCATTAATGCCACATAAATCAACGGATACCCGTGACCTAAGAAAGGTAAAGAATCAAACGTTTCTTCACCGATTGGCCATGCGCTCTGCGTTGTGTGACGCGTATAACCATAAGCAACTAACAATCCACCGAATGTCAAAGCATCCGATACCAAGAAAAACCACATCATTAGTTTCCCGTAACTCGTGTTAAACGGAGAAACTTTACCGCCCCAAGCGGTTGCAGTGTCGACATGTGTTGTAGCGTGTCCTGCCATTTTACAATTTTTTGTGCAAGTTTAATGAATAAAAAGCAAAAAAAGCAATAAATAAACCCATAATACGCCTAAAAAGTGCCAGAAAATAGCAAGTGTGCGCACCGGAAGGAAATTATCTTCAGCTAATTTACCTGAGAATGAACGAATTGAAGCTCTTAATACAAATATCAGAGTAACAATGACATGAAGTAAGTGTAAAAACGTTAGAATAAACAAATAGGAGGTTGCCGTATCAGAAGCAGATTCCATCTTTAATTGCAAGGGCGCACTTAGCGGAACTCCTTTGTAGAAAAGGGTTCTGTCCTTATATTCCAACTCTTGTTTCTTGTAATAAACTTTAAAATCCTTTCCGAACTTTCCTCTGTGGAAGAAATCTCCCCTGCCATCTTTCAGATGAACGGAAAACTGCTTCAAACGGATCAAATCAACCTCTGTTAAAGGCACAGTATCCTGAATATAGAACTTTCCATCCTTGAAACTAAGGGGCTGATGCTTGTACAAAAGTGTGTATTTGTTCAAATCTGCAATCTTCGGATTTTTTTCGGTGTCGATGCGGTCAAATTGTTTCGCAAAAGCACTGATTTCTTCCTTTTTCTTATCCGAAATGACTTTTCCTCCGATCAGGTAGTCGTTTCCGTCAACTTCCATGTAGTCTCCGTTAACCTGGAGTTCATAATACGTACCGTAACGCCCTTCTGCAACTGTTATTTTGGAAACAACGTGAGAACCGTTGCTGAAAAGTTCTGAATACCCGACGAATTGAAAGTATGCAAAACCAACACCCAAAATAAAAGTCAGAGGAACAATTTTCTTTAAGATATCTGCCTTTCCTTTTTGAGCAATTCTGACTCCGATGGACAGAACAATACTACTTAATATAATAAGGACGGTAGAAATGTAAAAAGCCGGAGGGAAATTGTACTTCACCCAAAAAGAATCTCCGGAGCTTACAATGTAACCGGAAGATAAACCGGCAAATAACATTACAATACTGAAAATTCCTACATAAATGAGGTTTTTTCGCATTTTCTCCCGAACCTCGGGAGTTAGTTCCTGATTGTAATCGATTTGCGACATATTTGTTTAAAAAAGTGTACCGTGTTTCCACAAAGCTTCTAAAATCTTGGAATCGACTTTGGTGAACACGTATAAAAATTGAATTACCGGAAGCCAGATAAAGGAAGCAAACATGAGTTTTCTCGCATCTGCAATCGTAAGGCTTAAGTATAATTTATATGCTTGAAGGAAGAATAGGATAGAGCTTGCTCCGGCAATAGCCAAAGACCAGTTGTTCGTCCAGCCCATCAGCCATGGCAATAAAGAAAAAGGAATCATTGCCAGAGAATAAATCATAATCTGAAATGCAGAACCTTTTGTTCTTCCCTGTCTGGAAGGCAATAATGAAAAACCAGCTTGCTGATAATCGTCATAAACAACCCATGCAATAGCCCAGAAATGCGGGAATTGCCATACAAACTGAACAAAAAACAAAACCCCCGGTACCAAACCGAAACTATCAGATCCTGCAACTGCACCCAACATAGGTGGAATTGCTCCCGGAAAAGCTCCTACAAAAACTGCCCATGTTGAAATGCGTTTCATAGGAGTATAGATAAATACGTATGAAACAAATGCTGCCAATCCAAGCAACATGGATCCGAGATTTAGTTGATAAAGCATCCACAATCCCGGAAGTAAACAAAGAGTAACGATGATTAAGCCTTGATTAACGGACATTTCCCCCATCGGAATAGGTCTTTTTCCGGTTCGGTTCATCAACACATCCAATTCGCGTTCCCAAATCTGGTTGGAACCATTGGATGCAGCTGTTACCAACATACCTCCGAGCATTAAGTAAGTGATTTCCAGACCGTCGCTTGCGCCAACAAATAAATATCCGGTGAGAGCAGAAAGAACAACAAGGGCAGAGAGTCTGAATTTGGTGAAATTCATAAACATCTTCACTTTTTTACCGATCCCCATAACTATTCTTTTAAAGACTGCACAAATGTACGCATCCAAGTTGGAAATCGCACCGAACTCCAATTCAAAATTTCAAATCGGGCTTAAATTAGATTGATTTTAGATAAAGATTATTTCAAGTATTCTTCAAAATCACCCAAATGTTACTTCGTTCTTACCGCCTGTTAATTTTGATGTCGCAGATTTAACTTAAAAGATACCTTTGTTATGTATCAGGTTAAAAGAGTTTCTATCTATGAAACTCAAAAATCGGGTCATAGGTGTGTTAGTTTGAGGGAGGAAGTGGTAAGCCTCCCTCTTTTTTTGCCCTGAATTTTCAAATTGAAAACTATCTTTTCATATTGATAAATCAACTCCGGTTCCTGCAACTCTCTTTTTTCAGCATCATTCGATAAAAATCCGCACTCTGAAAGGAATCGGCGAAGAACCGTCTTTCCCCTCAATTCTTTGGCATGCGCTTGGCAAACATCCTTTCCGGAATTTAAAATACACGGTTATGAAAAGGATGCTATTGCTAATGCTGTTGGGGTGTGTTGGATTCACAATGCAGGCATGTAAGAAAAACAAAGAGGCTGCTCAGGGGAAGATGGAAGTTCGAATGACGGATTCTCCCGGAGATTTCGTGGCGCTGAATGTTCAGATCATGAAAATTGAAGCTTATCTGGACAATTCGGGATGGGTGGTTTTAAATGAAACAACGAAAGAAGTGAATGTGCTTGATTTGACGAACGGTGCTGAAGTGACGATTTCGAGCGCAACAAATGTGCAGCCGGGATTGTATACCAAATTACGACTAACATTCAGCGGGCAGAACAGTCTGACGATTAACGGAGCAAGCGGTCCGAATACGGTTGACTTGTCATTCAACTCCAATTATTCGCATCAGGTGGAAATTCCGATTCATTGCCAGGTCAACAGTGGAATTACTTCCAGCGTGCTTTTGGACTTCAATGTTGCCTTGTCGATCAAAGAAAACAACGGACAGTATGAAATGAATCCGGTATTGGCTGAAATCGTAGATCCGAATACAGGAGTTCAGGGACATTTGGAAGGAACAACTCAGGCAGCTGTCACTTTAAGTAACGGAGGAAAGAGTTTCAGTACCTATGTTAACAAAAACGGATATTTTATGATTCGCGGTGTTCCGGATGGAACGTATCTGCTGAAAATTGAAGGAAAGCAATCAGACAATGCTGTGCTTCTTCAAAAGAGTATACAAAATGTGACAATTTCCAACGGGCAGATTAAAAGTCTCGGGACGATTCAATTGTAATGTTTTGTAAAGATGAAGGTTGGAAAGGAGGGTGAGAACCTCCTTTTTTTATGGGGTTTTGTACAAGAATTCTGGTGACTTTATACCGTGCCAGGTTTTTAAAGATCGTTTCTGAGAAACATCACCAAATTTTCGGACAAGTCGTTTTATTAACGGATTTTTCGTTCGCTGAATAAATTGTTTCGCAAACCGATACAGATTAAGGGCGTGGTGCTTGAACCCAATTCTCCCCAGCTGTATTGCATTCCCGCCTGAAGATAAATTTCCAGAAGGATTTTGTCCAAAACAGTGGAAGCATTCGCCTGAAGTGAAACTGTCCGCTGCGTCATTCCCTGCCCGATTGTATTTCCGTATTCTTTCGGATGTGAAGTATAGCTTTTATACAGATCGCCGCCATAACTGATTGCCGAATCATCGTAGCCTTTTAAATAGAAGGAAGAAAACAAGGTCAGCTGGAAATTCTTGAACGGAATCTGAGCCGTTGCGATTAATTCCGCAAAATTGCTTCCGAGATAATGACCCAATGGCAAACCGAGAGAACCATTGTTTTGTCCGTTTGAAATATGCGAAAAAGTGTAAGGACGAACCAGGTTTCCTTCCAATAAATACGACCACTTTTTGAATTGTCCTTTGATTCCCAATTGCGCGCCGTACTTATTTGCCCACCATTTTGAACGGTTCTTGATTTCTTTCAACACGAACTCATCCAAAGGCAATTGAAAATAAACACAATGTTTTTTCGACCCGAAATAATAAGAGGTCTGGATTGCAAGCAATACATTGTCGGTGGAACCCAAACTATATTCCTGCGGACGGAAGAAAACAAAAGGATTCAGGTATTCAACCTCATATCCGCGTTTGTAAGTACTGTCTCGTGATTGAAAAATAACCGATTCCAAAAGCATGATATTGAAATTGGATCCGATGTTCAGACTCAGATAATGTGTCGTGTTGTACTTCCAGTCACGGGTTTTGGAAGCATAATTGTTGTCGTGCAAAAACTGGTACAAAAGCCCGTATTCGAAATTCCAGAAGTTGACACGGAATTGTACAAACGGATTGGGTGCAACCTGATCTCCCTGAATCAACGAGCGGTAGCCTTCTCCGAAAAACTGATTGTCGATTCCGGCACTGACGTGCAGCATTTCGTTTGGAGTATAGCCCAATCGGGTGCGGATGTCGGTGAACCAAAAAGAACTGCGGTTTTGCAACGGAGAAAACGCTACGTGCGTTTGGGTGTAATCTTCTCTTAAGCTCCATCCCGAAGTCAGTAAAGTTCGGTTGTACCATTTCCCCCATGTTTTTTCAAAGTTAAATCCGATCGCGGCCCGGTAACTCAGAGCAGTGTCGTATTGAAGATAGCTGTCTGTTGTAGGAAGAATGGCAAAACTCCGGTTGCTTCCCTTCGGACTGAACCGTGCATCGAAAATGGAAGTATCGCCGTCAAAAACGAGTGTATCAAACTTTTGAAGATCCGTTGTTTTGGATGGGTTGTAGCGAATGAGCGGCTGAACGGAATGGTGAATTGTTTTGGAAGAAGTAATGTCCGGCTTCAGATTTAAATGACGGATGCGGTCAATCGTACCCTGAGAAAAACTCAGCTTACAGATCAAAACAAACGCTATGAGAATTTGAAAACGCATCAGAAGTCGAAATAATGATTGTTGAGAGCCGTCCGAAGCCCGATATTAAACCAATAAGATTGTCCGTTTTGAAGCGGATTATTCACCAAACGCAATTTGGCAGAACCGAATATTTCCAAGCCGTAAGCCCGATTGAAGTTGTAGCCGATTTCCAGGTTTTCGTAGAAAACAGTTTGATTCTGGCTTGGATTATTCTCATAAACCGGAAGCAGCTGTCTGTAATTATCGGATTGATTGAGATAATAATTCGTGGAAGAACTGATGAATAAATGATTCCATTCAGCTCTTAATCTCACAACCAATTCATCCACTCCGGCTGCCATCGGATGACCGACGGGAAGATTGAAATTGCTGTAGTGAATTCTCGGATTTGCAGCTTTGTAAGCATTGGTCGAAGTGTGATTGTATTCTACATGAATGAGGTAATTGTGCGATTTGAAAGGCCAGTAGCGGAAACCAATTTGTCCCACATCACTCGATTTGGTGTACGGATTCCGGCCATATTGCCCGTAAATCAGAAATTTCGATATTCTCCAGTTGAAATCCAGTCCCAGATAAGCATAGCTTTTCCCGTTGATTCCTTCCTGAATAGTTGCCGCGCCCGGAATCGGAATGTAAAAACCACCTTCCACGGCTTGTCTCTGAATAGAATCTCCTCTTGTCCATGTTCCGCCTTCAATCAACCCGATCCGAAGATGTTTGGTGGGTTGGTAATAAATTGCTCCAAGACTGAGTGCTTTGCGTTCGTATAAAGCTTCCCCGTTTGTAGCAAAAGGAATCCGGAGCATGTTTAATCCCTGCATGCGGATCAGTTGGAAATTCCATTTTTCTCCCAGTGAATAAGAAATCCTGAAATTCATGGTCGGTAAAGAATTATCGGAGTAGAGCACCGAACGATAACCGCTGCCGATGAAAATCGGGCTGTTTCCAACCGTTACAGATAAATCTTTCAACACTTGCCATTGCACCATTCCCGTTGCGTAAGCATAATCGAAACCATTGGTCTTGAAAGGTTTTGTTCGCGCTCCGCCGGGAATCACGGCATTCACCTGATAATAACTGGAATCAGCTGCATTGGGGTAAAATTCCCCGCGATTGCTGACATATTGCTGCAAATAAGCAGGTAAAACGGCCTGGTTTTCGTAAAAAGATCCGGAAAAGAAAACCTTGTTCTTCATACTTCCTTCAATCCGGATTCCGCGAACATTGAGATATTGCCGCATATTGGTGTCTCCGCGTTCAGCTCCCAATTGCATATCCAGAATCGGGCTGATCCAAATTGCGCCTTCTTTTTTAACCAGTTGAATCAATTCGCGCTGATAGACAAAATAACCGACGCTCGAATAGCGTTTTTTCTGTTCTTTAACCGTGTTGTAATAATTCACCTGCAGATCATTCACCGGAAAAACCGGAACAAATGAAGAGTCGGTGAAAAACGAAACATCCCTGAAATGACTTTCAATAGGCAGAACGCGGTATTGCTGTCCCCAAACCGGAACAATAAACATCAATGAAAAAAAGAGTTGAAGTAGTAATTTCATTTTTTCAATCGGTCGATAACAGCTTTTGATTTTACAATAAAATACGGATTGTATAAATTTTCCTTGTTGTAAATGAGCGATTTCCCGGTTTCCGCGTGTTCAACCGTTCCTCCGAGCGCTTCCACAATTGCCTGTCCGGCAGCAATATCCCATTCCATCGTTGGTGCAAATCTCGGATAAACATCCGCTTTTCCCAAAGCAATATCGAAAAATTTCAGAGCGCTTCCTTTCTTCACAAATTGCACTTCTCCGAAGAATTCGCGCATCGACTGATTGAATTTCAATTCTGTTCCCGAATGGTGAGAACGGCTTCCTGCTATTTGAAGCGGTTTATTGACTTCCGTTTTGGGAGAAATCGTTTTCCACTTTTCAGGATCATTGATTGCTTCAAAAGGAATCACGGCAGGAGCAACTCCTTGCCCACCGATCAGAATTTCTTCACTTACAGGAGATGTGATAAATCCCAATACCGGCTGATTTTCATGAACCAGTGCAATGCAAATGGCAAATTCTCCGTTCTTTTTGATGAACTCTTTGGTTCCGTCCAGAGGGTCAACAATCCACACACTTTTCCATTGTTTCCGGTCTTCAAAAGAGGAATTGTGAATTTCCTCCATAATACCCGGAATCTCCGTTTGGTCGAGTGCTTTTTTGATAATGGCGTTTGAAAGTAAATCGGCTTTTGTGACAGGGCTTCCATCCATCTTGATACTCGGATCGAAATCCGTTTGGTAGATCTGCATAATGGCTTCAGAGGCTTCAACACAAGCCTTCAGTACTGTTGGGATAAATGTGTGAAATTCTGAGGTAACCATCGGTTAAAATTAAGAAAAAGCGATAGCTTTTGAAGACTAAATTACGACAAACGTTAGTGCGAAGGTAATTTGGGATGGAATAAGTGTTGATTCTTTACTTTTTAAAGTGTTGAGATAAGAGTGTATAAATTGATGTGTTATTTATACATATTCTGGGTGATTTATTTCCTCGCAGATATTTAGAGGTATTTCCCAATGAGATTTATCTTAATCAGGTAATCTCAAAATATACCAGCATGATTCATAATTTCAGTACTTGCTTACCAGCATTCTTTATCTTTTCCACAAATTAATTGATCGCCTACCGGTCTCACTTAAATGGCGTCTGATAAGCACCATAAAAAATCTGTGCATCTGTGGAAGAATGATCTCCTGAATTCATGCATAAGACGTATCAAAAAAGGAGCCTGTTTCAGAGATTACTTGTGCTAAGAACATAATTCCTGATCATTCAATACTACTAATTCCTTTTAGCAGGAATTCTTTCCGAAAATTAACAATCAATTAATTTCCTCTAAGTATCTTTGATTAAATCACATTCATAATACATGAATAAAAACAAAATAGTGAAAAACATTCCTGATTTCAAGCTTTCTCCTTCGGTAGATAAAGTAGGAGTAGAAGAACGCGTGGCTCGTTTTCAAACGCGAAGCATCAAGAATGAAGCAAAAATTCAGGGATTGAAATTGGTTTTGAATATGATTGACTTAACAACCCTTGAAGGAAAAGATACTCCGGGGAAGGTTCGTCAATTGTGTTACAAAGCACAGCATTTACACGATGATTACCCGGAACTGCCAACTGTTGCGGCAATTTGCGTGTATCCTACTATGGTAGCCGAAGCGAAAAAAGCATTGGGTAATTCAGGAATCAAGGTAGCATCCGTTTCAACAGCTTTCCCAAGCGGACAGTCAACGCGGGAAATCAAATTGGCGGATACCCGGTTTGCGGTTGAAAACGGAGCAGATGAAATCGACATGGTTATTTCCAGAGGTAAATTCCTTGCCGGAGAATATGATTTTGTATTCGATGAAATTGCCGCCATCAAAGAGGCTTGCGGAAAAGCACGTTTGAAAGTTATTCTGGAAACGGGAGAATTGGCTTCATTGGATCAGGTGCGCAGAGCGAGTGATATTGCCATGTATGCCGGAGCGGATTTTATCAAAACATCTACCGGGAAAATTCAGCCTGCTGCAACCATGCAGGTAACCTATACGATGCTTTGTGCAATCAAGGACTTTTATATCAAAACAGGAATAAAAGTGGGAATGAAACCGGCAGGAGGAATTTCTTCTTCCAAACTGGCATTGCACAATCTGGTAATGGTAAAAGAAACACTTGGGAACGAGTGGCTGAGTAATGAATGGTTCCGTTTCGGGGCAAGTTCATTGGCGAATGATGTGTTGATGCAGTTGGTAAAACAACAAACCGGACATTACCAAAGTGCAGATTATTTTTCAATAGATTAATCCTCCCCCTCAATCCCCCTCCAAAGGGGGGGAAGAGTCCTCCCTTGAGGGAGGACAAAGGAGGGTGGGAAATAAGATACAAAATGGCAAAACATAAGAAAAGCGATAGCTCCGATAAAGGACAAACGGCAGAGAAGTCAAAAGGAGTGTTCGACTTCAACGGAGGATGGGATTACAGCCCGAGTCCGGAAAGTACGAGTCATGTGAAACTGAAGGAGCGCTACGAATTATACATCGACGGGAAATTTGTTGCTCCTGATTCGGGAAAATACTTTCAGACAACCAATCCGGCTACGGAAAAAGTATTGGCGGAAGTAGCACATGCAAACGAAGCGGATGTCGAGAAAGCGGTTTCAGCTGCCCGTAAAGCGTACGAAACAGTTTGGTCGAAATTATCTGCGAAAGAACGCGGAAAATACATTTACAGAATTGCTCGTTTGATGCAGGAAAGAGCCAGAGAGCTGGCTGTTGTTGAGACATTGGACGCCGGAAAAACCATTCGTGAATCCCGCGATGTGGATGTTCCTTTGGCATACAATCATTTCTTTTATTATGCCGGATGGGCTGATAAACTGGAATATGCTTTTCCAAACCGGAAAGTGAGTTCTTTGGGCGTTGCCGGGCAAATTATTCCGTGGAATTTCCCTTTGTTGATGGCAGCATGGAAAATTGCTCCTGCATTGGCAGCCGGAAACACGGTGGTGCTGAAACCTGCAGAAACAACCCCGCTTACAGCAATGTTGTTGGCGGAAATTATCCATGAAAGCGGGCTTCCGGCCGGAGTTGTCAATATCCTTACAGGTTACGGCGATACGGGAGCAGCGATTGTGAATCATCCGGATGTGAATAAAATTGCCTTTACCGGTTCTACGAATGTTGGAAAGATTATTCAAAAAGCAGTTGCCGGAACAGGTAAAAAACTGACCCTGGAATTGGGAGGGAAATCGGCAAATATTGTTTTTGAAGATGCACCGATTGATCAGGCGGTTGAAGGAATCGTAAACGGAATCTTCTTCAATCAGGGTCATGTGTGCTGTGCAGGTTCGAGATTGTTTGTTCAGGAATCCGTAGCAGATGAGGTGATCCGGAAGTTGAAAGACCGTTTGGATACCTTGTATGTCGGAGATCCTTTGGATAAGAATACGGATATCGGAGCGATTAACTCCAAGGAGCAGTATGAATCGATCAAAAAACACATCGAAATAGGGAAGAAAGAAGGTGCGGAAATATATGAAAGCAAATGTTCGCTGCCAAAGAACGGATTGTTTATCCGACCTACTTTGTTTACGGATGTAGCGCAGTCGAGCAGAATCGCTCAGGAAGAAATTTTCGGACCAGTACTCACGATTCAAACGTTCAGAACAATTGATGAGGTCATTCAGAAAGCGAATAATTCGCCTTATGGCCTTGCAGCGGGAGTTTGGACAGATAAAGGTTCCAGAATCTTCAATTTAACGACGAAACTGAGAGCCGGAGTTGTTTGGGCAAACACCTACAATAAATTCGACCCGACATCGCCTTTCGGAGGATACAAGGAAAGCGGATTCGGAAGAGAAGGAGGTTTGCAGGGATTGGGGGCTTATCTTAAAATTGAAAATTGAAAGAAAGAGAGTAGAATGATCCTCCCCCTCGGTCCCCCTCAAAAGGGGGAAGCGGATTGAATCTCCCTCTTTGAGGAGATATAAAGGGAGAGGAAAAACAATATTTTACAAATTATGTCAAGATTGGAAATACTAAAAACATACAAAATCTTCATTGGCGGACAATTCCCCAGAACGGAATCAGGAAGATATTACACACCGTTGGATAAAAAGGGTCAGCCTTTGGCGAACTTGTGTTTGTCGTCGCGGAAAGATTTCCGGAATGCGGTTGTAGCAGCCAGAAAAGCTTTCGGATCCTGGTCGGAAAGAGCTGCATTTAATCGCGGGCAAATCCTGTACCGGATTGCAGAAATGCTGGAAGGGCGAAAAGTTCAGTTTGTAGAAGAATTGGTAAAACAGGGAAGCCCGGAAGCGAAGGCGAAGCAGGAAGTGGAGCTGGCGATAGATCGTTGCGTGTATTACGCGGGTTGGTGCGACAAATACCAGCAGGTTTTCAGCTCAGTGAATCCGGTTGCGAGCAGTCATTTCAATTTTTCTGCTTTGGAACCCATGGGAGTTGTTGGAATCATCGCTCCGCAGACAAACAGTTTGATCGGTTTGGTTTCGACGATTCTACCGGTAATTGCGGGAGGAAATACCTGCATCGTTCTGGCATCGGAAAATTTGCCTTTATGTTCGATCACTTTTGCGGAAGTTTTAGCGACGTCTGATCTTCCCGGAGGAGTAGTGAATATTCTCACCGGAACAGAAAAAGAACTCCTTGATCAATTTCACAGTCACATGGATGTGAATGCGGTTGTTTATGCCGGAGGAAATGCGGAAAGCGCAAAAATCGTTGAGGCAGGAGCAGATTGCAATGTGAAACGGGTATTTGTTTATGAGAAGGATTTCACAAAAGAAGCGGATGAAAATCCGTATTACATCACAGATTTGCAGGAATTGAAAACGACCTGGCATCCGATTGAGCAAATCGGCGGAGCTACGAGTAGTTATTAAATTACGGGTAATAGCACATTGAGCGGAGTCGAAATGTGCTATTGATAAAATAAAATGGCTGTGAAAGACAACTTCTCCCACAATTCACAAAACTACGCGCAATTTCGTCCATCCTATCCGGATGAGGTGTTTACCTTTCTGGAAACGATTCTGAATGGAAGAAAACAAGCGTGGGATTGTGCTACGGGAAATGGTCAGGTTGCGGTGAAACTCGCAGACTTGTTTGATGAAGTTCAAGCGACAGATTTAAGCGAAAATCAATTGAAAAACGCGGTTTTAAATCCCAAAATTCATTATTCACAGCAAGTTGCCGAACAAACAAACTTCCCGGAAGTATCTTTCGATTGTGTCACGGTCGGACAAGCCATTCACTGGTTTGATTTTGAAAAGTTCTATCCGGAAGTAAAACGGGTTTTAAAACCAAACGGAGTTTTTGTGGTACTTGGATACGGCAATATCCGGACAGATAACGAAGCGATTCAGAAATGGATTGAGCGTTTGTATTTTGAAGTATTACAGGATTATTGGGATCCGGAACGAAAGTACATCGATGAGAAGTATCAGACAATTCCGTTTCCGTTTGAAGAAATATCCTGCCCCGAATTTCAGATCCGGAATTCGTGGAATCGGGAACAGCTTTTAGGCTATTTGAACACCTGGTCGGCTGTGAAGCATTACACCGACAAAAATCAAGCAAATCCGATCGAAGCAATGTTAAATGAACTTCCTCCTTTCGATTTCATTCAGATCACTTTTCCCATTTTGATTCGCACGGGAAGAAACACCTAAATCATAAATTTTCCATTCAATTTCGTCATTTCGAAACCCGTTTTTTCATTTTGAAAAATTTTCACATATTTTTTCATTTTGAAACAATCAGCGTAATCCATTGATATATATGGGGTTTCTGCTTGTTTGTATCATTGTGGCACAACCATTGTCTTTGGTTAAGCGAACCAAATAAAAATGGAATCATGGAAAAGATGAAATTAAAAAACCTGTTTCTAATCGGGATGATTGCAACAGGATTAATGGCAGCAACGCCTTCTTTTGCCGGAAATACGGAAGGTTCAATAGAAGGAAATCGATTCTTACATCGCAAAGAGTATAAAGACATGAAAGCAACCATGTCGAGAATCGAAAAAGATCGGGAACGAATTGCATTCCACAAAGCTGAATTCAAGAAAAACAAGGAAGCAGATTTGGTGATCGAATCGCACATGAGTAAGAAAGAACTCCGGAAAGCGAAAGCTGATTTGAAACGGGATAAAAAGTACTTGCGTATTGACAAATGTGATTTACGATCCGACCAGAATGAAGCAATCCGACAATCGAATGCAGACCGTAAAGAGGTGAAAAAGGAATTGCGATCAGCTAAAAAAGAGCTGCGTAAAGATACACGTCAGGGAAACACAGCCGATTTGAAAAAAGATGTTGCGCGAGTAGAGTATCTGACCCTCAAAAAAGAGGTGAAAACAAAACAATCCGAGGCATTGAAAGATGATGTTTATGCATTCTTTATTTATCTCGACGACGAAATTAGTGAAGTTGTTTAATAGTAGCAGATTAAACACATAAATCGGGGCTGTAAGATAGGGGACAGCCCCTTTTTTATTTCAATAATTTTTGCGTGATTTTGCCAGGAAGCACTAAAGAATGAATTTACTTCTTCACTCTTTTCAACGTAAACGGCTCCACATGAATCAAATCACTTGCGTAATATTTCTCGATCTTGGAATCATCAATCGTTACAATATAAGAATCTGTAACCTCACCGGTTTCCTCGTCTACACTTGAATCTGTGGAAACTTTCGAAAAGAAAGGCTGCATCTGCTCAGCGGTCACTCCCGATTTTGCATTCATCGAATGAAGCTCCAGATCTTTTCCTTTCATAATCACCTTAAATACATTCAATGCAGGCTCTTTCCCCATGCACAGGTAATATTGCTTTCCAAGCTTGGTAACGGAAATAGAATCGTTGATGGCCATATGAGAATCACCTTCTCCGCTGGATGTTACTAATTCTGTAGCTGTGATACGAACAGTTGTTTTCATATCTGCACCTTCCATCATGCCTTGAAAACTTTCGGGATAAACCAGCTCATAAGAACCAATCATGGATTTCGGGAATGTCTTTTCCGGTTTACCGGGAGCATTTGTTGAAGTAACAATGGTACAGGAATGAAGAAAAAACAGAATTCCTGCTATATACAACGCTATTTTCATGTTTCGTTTTTTTGTGAAGTTACGGATTTAACTATTTACTTAAGGTGCAATTGCAAAAAAAGCCCATCAGTCAAGCGACTGTGAGCTTTCAAATATGATTGTCTTAGTTGAATTAACCAATCAATGCCTGGTATCCTGCTGCGTCTAGCAAACCGTCAACTTCAGAAGGATTCGTCATTTTCACTTTAATCATCCAACCGTCACCGTAAGGATCTTTGTTCACTGCTTCCGGATTTGACTCTAAACCTTCATTAAATTCGATGATTTCTCCTGAAACCGGCATGAACAAATCAGAAACCGTTTTAACAGCTTCTACAGAACCGAAAACTTCTTCGTGATCAAAAGTTTCACCTACTGTTTCGATTTCCACATAAACGATGTCACCTAGTTCGCCTTGAGCGAAATCAGTAATACCAATTGTTGCAACATCACCTTCAACACTTACCCACTCGTGGTCTTTTGTGTATTTTAAATTTGCTGGAATATTCATCTTGTTCTTTGTTTAAGTCTTATTTCCTTTTCTCGGTGCAAATGTAATTTTTTTTAAGTTCTAAAAAAGAAACCGATGTTCTTTCTCCGTTTTCAATGCGAACTTTTCACATTTCCACAGTGTCGGTTTAAACTTCTCACTTTACGATATAATATAAGCAAAAAATAATTAACCACCCTTCTAGGGTTATAAACCCTGGAACAATTTTGTAGGGCCATTTTTAAGATGTTTTTATTCATTCTGCCACTAAATTCCCTTTTCACCTTCGTCATTCCCTTTTTGAAGTTTAACTTTTCACTTCCCTCTCAACATTCTTCATTCAGAATTCTTAATTTTGGAGCATGGTAAACAGTGACCAACTCAAAGAAATTAATCAACGCATTACTGCAATTGCGAACTATTTAAAGATTCCCGAGAAGGAAATGCAGTTGCGTGAAGCTGAATTGAAAACGCAGGATCCCGGTTTTTGGGATGATCCGAAGAAGGCAGAAGTGGAAATGAAAACGATTCGTGGACTGAAGTTCTGGATCGAATCCTATATGACGTTGAAAGCCCAGGCAGACGATTTGGAAGTGTTGATTGAATTTGTGAAAGAAGGTGCTGCTGAGGAATCGGAATGCGACGATGCATACAAAAGTTTGGTTTCCACGGTTGAAGAAGTGGAATTGAAAAACATGCTTTCCGGAGAAGAAGATGCCTTGAGCGCCGTGATCCAGATTACTGCAGGTGCAGGAGGTACGGAAGCTTGCGACTGGGCAGGAATGCTCATGCGGATGTATCTGATGTGGGCCGAGAAAAGCAAGTATAAAGTAAAAGAACTCAACTTCCAGGAAGGTGATGTGGCGGGTATTAAAACCGTAACTCTGGAGATCGAAGGTGAATTTGCTTTTGGTTACCTGAAAGGAGAAAACGGAATTCACCGTTTGGTGCGTGTGAGCCCGTATAATTCGCAAGGAAAACGAATGACTTCATTTGCTTCGGTATATGTTTATCCTTCCGTGGATGATACGATTGAAATTTATGTCAATCCGGCAGATATTTCCTTTGAAACTTTCCGTTCGGGAGGTGCCGGTGGACAGAACGTAAACAAGGTCGAAACAGCAGTTCGTTTACGACATGCTCCTTCCGGAATTATCATTGAAAACTCCGAGTCGCGTTCGCAATTAGCCAATAAAGAAAAAGCAATGCAGTTGCTTCGTTCTCAATTATACGAAATAGAGTTGCGTAAGCGCGCTGAATCAAGAGAACAAATCGAAGCTGGCAAGAAAAAAATCGAATGGGGATCCCAGATCAGAAGTTATGTGTTGGACGACCGTCGTGTGAAAGATCACCGGACAGATTACACCGTAAATGATCCGGATAAAGTATTGGACGGGGATTTACTTCCTTTCCTGAAATCTTATTTGATGATGTACGGAAGTTAGACTTCAAGACATCAGGATGCTAAGGATTTAGGACTTGAGTTTTTCTCATTTCGAAAAATGAAGTCTTAATATCCAAATGTCCTGAAATCTTAATATCCTCTAAATGAAAACAATTATATATCATAACACCCGTTGCTCGAAAAGCAGGGAAGGTCTGTGTATCCTGGAAGAATTGGGTGCGGATATCGAAATACGGGATTATTTGCTGGTGCCGCCAACCTATGAGGAATTGGACAATTTATTGAAATTGTTGAAGGCAAAACCACTGGATATTATCCGTCAGAAAGAAGAAATCTTTCAGGAGAAATACCTCGGAAAGAAACGCACTCGGAAACAATGGATTCAGTCCATGATGAAATATCCGATTCTTATCGAAAGACCAATTGTTGTGAGAGGAAATCAGGCAATAGTAGGAAGACCTCCAGGTTTAGTCAAAGAATTGATACAATAAGAAAAACGGGATCGCAAAAAAGTGATCCCGTTTTTGATTCGTAAAAAATCAGTGAACCTGAACGTTACGTGAATAGTTGGAAATCCAAAAAGAGTTATTTTCGATGGTTCAAGCACTTTTACAATTAAACGGAACTTCACAAATAGTATTCCCAACTTTCATGTATGGATCAAGTATGGATACTGTATGACGAAAACATGAAACAGGTAAGGATTTAATAATTCAATGTGCACTTTCTGGTGGGATCCGGAGTGAGCTCAGTTGAATATTATCGGGACGTAATTCGCAATTTTTTCCTTATCTTTAAACAGATTCAAAAAGAAAGGCTATGACACGGAGTTACGAAACGGTAAGTGAAGCGGTGAATGATCTGAAAAAACGCGGATATACGGCAAATTTGAGTATGGAAGCCGAAAAGGAGTGCTTGATTTGTGATTCTTCTTTCGCGGAATTGTCCCCGGAGCAATTCTCCATTGATGAGGTTTATCGTTTTGAAGGAATGACGGATCCGGGTGACGAAATGATCATTTATGCGATCTCTTCTCACGACAATACCATCAAAGGGGTTGTGGTAAATGCTTTCGGAATCTATTCTTCCCACCGCTCCAATCGTTTGGTGGAGCATCTGACGAAGAATTCTTAAAATTCATTTTCGAATCTCTCATAGAATTAAGACCTTAAGAATTGTCTCTCAAAGGCGTTTTTAGTTGTTTTTTTCAGGATTTTTAAGATAGGATATCTGAGATCGGGAACTCAAATGATTCGAGCTGTTAACTGCTTAAAATCAGATCGTTTATGAGTGCTGAAAAATGAAAGAAGAAGATGCTTAAAAAAGTTGAATCCTTCGATTGAATCTTTGAGACACAATTTTTGATTTTTTACAAGTCACTTTTCAATCTTTCCCCTACATTTGCACCGAATTATCGTTGGAATAATTAAGTTGATTTTAAAACTTTTAAGAAAGATTTCCGTAGGAGGAGCGCAACGTGTAGCGAATGAGAACAAAGTACATTGACCTTATCGATCAAACTTTTGATTTTCCGCAAGATGAATTTCACTTGAGAGAAGATCGTTTGATGTTTCATGGTATTGATCTGATGCGATTAATTGAAGAATATGGAACCCCTTTAAAATTCAATTATCTGCCCCAGATTTCTCATAACATTCAACGAGCCAAAGGCTGGTTTCGTGAAGCAATGAACAACTTAGGCTATTCAGGAAACTATTATTATTCTTACTGTACCAAAAGCTCTCATTTTTCCTTTGTGCTGGATGAGGTGCTGAAGAACGACGTACATATCGAAACATCATCTGCTTTTGATATCGATATCGTTAAAAATGTGTTGAATGCAGGAAAGCTAAAAGAAGGAAGTTACGTCATTTGTAACGGATTCAAACCGCCGAAATACATTCAGAACATTGCCGATCTGATAGAAGACAAGCGTTTAAATGTGATCCCTGTGGTAGATAATACTGCTGAAATTCACGATTTGATCGCTGCGACAGGTGAAAATGAACTGAAAATCGGAATCCGGATCGCTTCGGAAGAAGAGCCGAAGTTTGAGTTCTATACCTCGCGTTTAGGAATTCGTTACCGCGAAATTGTTCCGTTTTACAAAGCGTTTATTCAGGATAATCCGCGTGTACAGATCAAAATGCTTCACTTTTTCATTAATACGGGAATTAACGATACATCGTATTACTGGAACGAATTAACGAAGTGTTTGAGAATCTATTCCGATTTGAAAAAAGTGTGTCCGACTCTGGATTCATTGAACATCGGTGGTGGTTTCCCTATTAAGAAATCATTAGCTTTCGACTTTGATTATGCATACATGGTTCGTGAAATCCTGATGCAGGTAAAACGCGTTTGTGCAGACAACGATATTCCGGAGCCGAATATTTATACTGAATTCGGATCCTTTACAGTTGGAGAAAGCGGAGGAGCGATCTTCAATGTCTTGCATCAGAAACAGCAAAATGACCGGGAAAAATGGAACATGATCGACAGTTCTTTCATGACCAATCTTCCGGATACCTGGGCAATTAACCAGCGTTTCATTATGTTGGCAATTAACCGCTGGAACGACGATTATGAACGTGTTCTTTTGGGTGGATTGACTTGTGATTCAGATGATTATTACAACTCGGAACAGCATTCAAATGCCATTTACCTTCCGAAATTCGATAAAAATAAACCGCTCTATATTGGATTCTTTAATACAGGCGCTTATCAGGAAACGATCGGAGGATACGGAGGTTTAAAACATTGCCTGATTCCTGAGCCGAAACACGTACTGATTCAGCGCGATGAACACGGTAAAATAGTGACTGAACTGTTTTCTGAGGAGCAAACTGCAGATGACTTTATGAGGATTCTGGGTTACAGGCAATAAAAACACCTAAATCGAATTAGCAAAATACTTCTAGGTTTTTAGTTGAGAATGTTGTATTTTTCAAGTTTTATAAGGATGGCGGTTAATTATTTCAAAATCAATTGATTTAATGATTGTTGAATTGCTAAACAAAATAAAAACCGTAATTAATTGAATTTTAAACATAGTTTACTAAAAGTTTACAGTATTTTTGCAAACTCTTTTAAGAAACGTAAACGAAAAATAACAAATTAAGGTAAGAATGACAACACATATTCAGACCATTTACACCGAAGACAAAACCCCGTTTGCTGATACTGTAAATTCTTGGTTACAAGGACTAGGCTTTCAAGTTTTGCCATTTCAGGAAAATGATGATCTGATTGAGAAGATTGACGCCGTTGTTATTTTTCACGATAATCACAATTTTGATAAACGTACAGCCGAGCTTCGCGATCTATTTGAAGTTCATCAGGCACCGATTCACAAAATTGATTTGAGCGGAACAATGAACGTAGCATTATCTCATCTTTCATTGTTTTTTGACCGTACTAAATGCAAAGATGTATTGGTAATCGGTTGCGAAGGCGTAAAGGATCACCCGAAAATGGAGCTTTTCAAAGAAAAGTGGAACCTGTAAGGAATTTAAAAATTTCAAATTAAAATAATTGAAGGACAGCTTAGGTTGTCTTTTTTTTGTGCCTTTGTTTGGGGGAATGTCATTTCATTATTTCCTCCCACCTCCAAAGGGGGAAATGGATTCGGACTTCGATCCAACCGATTTTTCCAACCGATTCAAATCACCATTTAAACTTCAATACTTCTGTTTGAAAGGAGATTTAAATTCTCCCCCTTTGGAGGGGGAATAAGGGGGAGGACAAACCAAAACTATTTTCACCACTTCACATAATCCTGAAAAAATAATCTAACATTGTGGTAAATTTCATCCGATGAAAAAAGTTCTTGGCCTGTTTGCCCTTTCCTTCTTTACAACCGCATTGTTTGCCCAAAACACAATATTGTGGTCTGTCCAAAAAACCGGTTCTGAAAAAATAGCCTACGTTTTAGGATCGTTTCACCAAATGGGAAACTCTTTTGTGGATGAAAAACCATTAATTAAAGAATTATTACTCAAGTCAGACCTTGCGATTTTCGAAAGTGTAGAAGATAAGTATGAAAAGATCATCAGCGTGATGCTCAAAAGAACAGATGATTTTTCTTACAGAGAATCTCTGAACAAACAAGACGTGGACTTTCTGGAAAAATACACAGCAGATTGGAAAGTTCCGATCAGTAAGCAGAAGCCCGCAGAGTTGTTGGTAAAGCTCCAGCAGGAATATGTCAAAATGAGCTGTGGAACGGTAAAGTCAACAGATACAACAGCACACATGGACGATTATTTATTGTCTTTGGCTCAGAAGAATGGTATTCAGGTGCAGGGACTGGAAAGTTTTGCTGATCAGTTTGAAGCAATAAGCAGTATAAATGGCGAAGACTTTAGCTGGGATAAAGCAAAGGATATCATTCATGAATGGGTTATTAATTTTCAGGACGATAAAAACCGAAAGAAAATTTGTGCTTTGGCAGAATCGTATATAAAAATGCGGCTTGATTATCAGTTCAATACCAGGTGTGCGGAAAACGACGAAGTTCTGTTGAAACGCAATGAAAAATGGATGCCTTTGATTATAGAATCGATTCAGCAAAACAATTCCGTGATTGTAATCGTTGGCTTATATCATTTGTACGGAGAGTGCGGGATTATTTCCCAATTGCGAAAAGAAGGATACATTGTAAATCCTGTCAAATTGAAATAAATTGAAGGACAGTTCGGGTTGTCCTTTTTTGTGTCTTTTTTTTGGGAGAAAGGGGGAGGACAAATAAAAAACAGTTTTAATCACTTCACATAATCCTGCTTCAACACCAGCATATACTGATCATTATCCAACTTCGAATATCCCTGTTCGTAGCAAAAGAAATAGGTGTTTCCTTTTTGAGTCTGATAAGCATTCGTGTAATAGTGAAAGTTAAATCCTTCTTCGGCCAGCGTAATGGCATCAACGGTCCGTTTGCCTGTCGGGTTTAAGTGCTCCAGAATGCGCCGGTTTTTTCTCAAAATATTATTGATCCGGCGAACATATTTCGTGGCATCCTCATTCAAACGGTTGTTATACGTATTTCTGCAATAATCCGAACAAAACTTCTGATCCTTCCGGCCGCTCAATTTTTGCCCGCATTCCAAACATTTTCTTTCTGACATTTCATTCGTTGATTTTGTCTATTGAAGCAGAAAAATAGTCGATTTATACAAAAGACAAATAATAATCAGAAAAAATATTGAATCATAGCGCTTTATGGAATATGTTTGCTGAAACAAATGCTCCTGTTATGAAGAAAATTTACGCGTTATTTCTGTTTATCAGTCCCTTATGGACTTTCGGCCAAACGAAAGAGATTGTATTTTCAGAACTCACTGCCGGAAGTGGAATGTACTTTGGGGCAGTTATGACAACTACAGATATTACCGTAACGCTTCAAGGACCTTCCGATCGCTTCATTGCCTTCGGATTCGGGACTGGAATGGCCACCGGAAACGATGCGATTATTTGGTCGACGCTGGGAACAGGAGCAGCTCCGCTTCAATTGCGCGATCACCGGATGATTGGTCAGGGAAACGAGCCAACCGTTGATGCACAGCAGGATTGGACAGTCGTTTCAAATAATGTTTCGGGAGGAAACAGAACAATTGTTGCAAGCAGGGCTTTGAGCACGGGAGATGCAAATGATGTAACTTTTAATTTCTCATCAACGACGCAAAACCTGTTTTGGTCGAAAGGACCAAGTGCCACGAATCAACTGCAATACCACGGTGCGAGCAACCGGGCGAGCGGAATTGTCCGAAACTGGGTTGTTCCGGATGTTACTCCCCCAGCGATTACAACAACAACTCCGGCGGATAATGCGGTTGGAGTGTCTCTCACTTCAAATCTTACGATCAATTTTTCGGAAAACATTTCCTGGGGAACAGGATCACTCATCTTGTATGATGGAAGCAACAACGTGATCCAAACAGTTTCAAACGGAAATCCGGCAGCAACCATTACCGGTTCGACGTTCTTTTACAATCCGCCAGCAAACCTGGTTTTGAATACACCTTACTACATTCACATTGACGCAACTGCTTTCAAGGATGCTGCAAATAACTTCTTCACAGGAATTTCGGATAATACGACCTGGAACTTCAACACGAATGATGTAACACCTCCGGCATTGGCAGCATCACCTTTCATTCCGGCAGATAATTCAGTTGGTGTTCTGCTTACAACTCCGCTAGCACTTACTTTCAATGAAGCAATACAGGCAGGGACAGGTGAAATTCAATTGTATAATGCCGCAGGAACATTGATCGAATCTTATGACGTAAATACCAGTCCCTTGATTACAATCTCAGGACCAATGGTAAACATCGAACCTACAGATTTGATTTTGAATACCAGTTATTACGTCCATGTTCAAGCCGGAGCAATCAAGGATCTGTCGAACAACAATTACGCGGGATTTACGAATAATACAACCTGGAATTTCAATACCAATGATGTAACTTCTCCATTAAGCGTTGGACCGTTTTCTCCGGCAGATGACGCAGTGAATGTTCCGATTGCAGGAAACTTCAGCATTTCTTTCACTGAAAATGTGCAGATTGCAACTGCAGGAACCATTGAAATTTTCACTTCTGGAGGAACATTGGTAGAATCATTTGCTTCCGGATCGGCTCAAATTACAGTAAGTGGTGCTACGGTTTCTTTTTCCACTACCAATCCATTGACTGAAAACACATCCTACTACATTCACATTACGCCCGGATTTATTGAAGATTTAAGCGGGAATAACTTTGCGGGAATCACAAGTAATACGTTTTGGAATTTCAGTGTCGGCGATTTCACAGCGCCTGCCATTGCAAGTTTGAATCCTGCAGACAATAGTTTGAATGTGCTTCCGAACATCACTCCGACAATCACATTCAATGAAAACATCGTCGTTGGAACGGGAAGTTTCTATTTAGTCAGAGAAAATGGCGGACCGAGTTTGGAATTTAGCACTGTCTTGGGGAATATCACCACAACGGCTAATTCCGTAACCTTGAATCAAACGGGGCTGCAATTGGCTGCGAATTATCACATTTTAATCGACAATGATGCAGTGGAAGACGCGGCTGGAAACGCATTTGCCGGAATTTCCGATACAACTGCCTGGTCATTTAAAGTCGTTCTTGAAAACGGATTATTCGAATTATCATCCAACGAATATTTCTGGAACGGAACAGATTTGATCATTAAAGTTCCTTATTCCTCCGGAGAAGTGCTGGATGTCAATGGTAGAATCATTCGAAAACTGGATACACCGAAGACCGTTCTGGACAATCTTTCCACCGGAATTTACACTGTACGGATTCACCGAAATAACGAACCTGCATTCTTGAAAATCTATGTGGATTAAAATCCTGTTTTGCCTGAGTTTTGTTCTGTCTTTCGAATTCACCTCGACTGCTCAGGACGTTTTTGAATCTGCACGAACGGGAAATGTGAAGCAGCTCAAAAAGTTAATCGCACTGAATAAAGATACAATCCACGCGATCAGCCCGATGGGTTTTGATCCGTTAATGATTGCCTGTTACCGCGGACAAACAAAATGCGCCAAATTCCTGATAGAGCAAGGAGCAGATGTAAACAAACCTTCAGCTGAAGGAAGCGCGTTACAGGCGGCTTGTTATCAGAATAACACAAAATTGGCTGCCTTGTTGGTTCGAAATGGATCTCATTTGAATAAACAAGGTCCTGATGGGAATACGGCTTTGATGTATGCTGTTTTGAACCAAAACCTGAAATTGGTGAAGATTCTGGTAGAAGCAGGCGCGGATCTGACGATATCGAATAAAGACAATCAAACGGCGTATTCTCTGGCAAGGTCACTTACCAATACCCAAATTCAGAAATTAGTAAAAAGCCACCGGGATTTAAGTTGCCTTAAACGGGATGCGCTTAACATAATTTAACAGCATTTAGAAAGCCCAAAGAACATTCTTTCACATATTTGCGACCTTAGGCTAAAACTATGATGGACATACCTGATTTATCTCCTTCCGAACAATTGCAAGTGGTTGCAAATGAGATTAAAACGGAAGGGCTGAAATACGATTTACTGCGTCGTGAGATCGGAAAAGTAATCGTCGGACAAGAGAACATGGTTCGAAGTCTGCTGATTGCATTATTGGCTGACGGACACGTTCTTCTGGAAGGAGTTCCGGGATTGGCAAAAACACTTGCTATCCGAACACTTTCCAGCGCTGTTTCAGCAGATTTTTCCCGCATTCAGTTTACCCCTGATTTATTGCCTGCAGACGTTACCGGAACGTTGATTTACCAACAGAAATCCGAGCAGTTTGCAGTAAAAAAAGGACCGATTTTCGCCAATTTCGTGTTGGCAGATGAGATAAACCGTGCTCCTGCGAAAGTTCAGGCAGCGCTTTTGGAAGCCATGCAGGAACGCCAGGTTACGATCGGAGATTCTACCTATGAATTGCCGAAACCGTTTTTGGTTCTTGCAACTCAAAACCCGATCGAGCAGGAAGGAACTTATCCTTTACCGGAAGCACAGGTCGACCGTTTCATGCTGAAAGTGTTCATGGGATATCCGTCCAAACAGGAAGAGCAATTGATTTTGAGATCAAACGTACGGCCGGAAGGCTTGGAAAAGATTTCTCATGTCATGAATCCGGAGGATCTGATCAAAGGAAAGAAATTAACACGATCCATCTATCTCGACGAGAAAGTGGAACGCTATATCGTGGACATTGTAGACGCAACGAGAAATCCTGCAACAGCCGGAGTTTCCGAAATTTCGAAATACCTGCTTTACGGAGCATCACCGAGAGCTTCCATTAATCTGGCGCTTGCAGCAAAAGCAAATGCCTTTTTGGAGCAGCGCGGTTTTGTAATTCCGGATGATGTCAGAACCGTTGCAATGGACGTGCTTCGTCACAGAGTCGGTTTGAACTATGAAGCGGAAGCAGACGGAGTAAAACCCGAACAAATCATCGAACGTTTATTGCAGCGCGTAGAAGTTCCATAAACAAATCATGGATAAAGAAGCTTTGCTGAAACGCATTCGTACCATTGAACTTCAAACTCGTGGTATGACTGAACAGGTTTTCGCCGGACAATATCAGTCGGCGTTTAAAGGCCGTGGTATGTCTTTCAGTGAAGTTCGTTCCTATCAGGTTGGCGACGACGTCAGAACCATTGATTGGAATGTTACGGCGCGTTTCCGTGAACCATTCGTAAAGATTTTTGAAGAAGAGCGCGAATTAACCGTGCTGCTTATTATAGATGTCTCCGGGTCGATGTATTTCGGACAAGGACAAGATTCCAAAATTTCATTGGCGGTCGAATTGGCGGCAACACTTGCCTTTTCGGCAGCGAAGAAAAATGATAAAGTAGGGGCTCTTTTTATTTCGGATGAAGTGGAATATTATGTTCCGCCGAAAAAAGGTTTCGGACACGTTCATTTTTTGCTCCGGAAACTGATTAATCTCAAACCGAAATCCGGAGGAACCAACCTCGATACGGGATTGAGATACGCCCGGAATATTTTCAAACAACGAAGCATTTGTTTCGTAATAAGCGATTTTTCGCAAGCAGAACTCAGCAAGGAAGGATTTGCAAACACGGCCCGCAAGCATGATTTGGTTGCATTGGGCGTGAGCGATCAGGGAGAAGGAAATCTTCCGAATGTGGGCTTTGTCCGTTGGGTAAATGCAGAAACAAATACAACCAATTGGATCGATAGTTCTTCCGCGGTAGTGAGAAGAGATTATGAAAAAAACTACCAGCTCCGAAAAGAACGAAACGAGATTTTCTTTCAGCAATTAGGAATAGATGCCGCTTTTTTTGAAGTGGGTGATCATGTTTATTTACCCTTGTTACAACTATTCAAACGCCGGAAATGAAAGGAATTCTGACCATAATCGCATGTTGGTGTCTGATAGCAGTAAATGCACAGACAAAGCACGTATTCTGGGCAGAAGACTCTGTGCGCGTGGGAGACAAGGCGGAATTAACCATTTTGATCAAAAACAAACCGGCAAAATTCGATTACAACCCGATTTCAGGAGTTTTTAAATGTGAAGTGATCCACAAAGGAGAAACGCTTTGGAAACCGGGAGGAGAACTCGAAATAGAATCTTTCAGAGATACCGCGTACACCCAAAAGGGAATCAAATACTGGAAAGGAGTTTACACGCTCATTGCCTGGGATTCCGCTAAATACCGCTTGCCCGATTTGTGGATTACGTGGAAAGATTCCACTTTTTCATTTCGTGCTCCGTATCTGCACGTGGGATTCGTGAAGAAGAAAGTAGAGGAAGGAATCGATGAAATTCCGATTGAGCCCGAAAGCGATGCCTGGAGATTACTGAAAGATTATTGGTGGATTTTGTTGATCGTGATTGTTGGAGTTACACTAGCGATTCTTTGGAATAGACGCCGTAAAATTCAAAAATCAGAAGAACTGAGTTTGAGGGAGCGCACTTTAATGGCCATCCATCAATTGCGAAAGAAAGAAGATTGGCATCACGGAAAGATCAAATCGCATTATGTAGCCTTTTCGGCGATCCTGAAAATGTATCTGAGTTCCCGTTACGAGCTGAATCTGATGGAAAGAACGACTAAAGAAACTATTGCCTTGTTGAAACTCAAACAGCTGGATTTTGCAATGATCAAACGCATTGAAGTGCTGCTCAGAGAAGCCGATATGGTTAAATTTGCCAAGACCGAACTGGACGAGATTCACGTTCGTTCGAGTTTGCTCCGTCTGGAAGAAATAGTCACAGAATTAAGTCCTTTAGAAATCCCGGAATGAGTCGTTATTTCAACATCTGCTTTTGGGAATATGATTTCTACAAACCGCATCTGCTTTGGCTCTTGCTGGTAATTCCCGCCTTGTTGTTTTTGTGGGAATACTTGCAGAAGACACGCGTAGGACAATTGAAATATGCGAATTCCGAACAAGAGCAATTATCGTATTCCATTGGTTGGGTGAGATACATCCGCTGGGGAATCAATACCTGTTATGCGCTTTCCATGGCTTGTCTGGTTCTTGTATTGGCTGAACCATACAACACTTCCATTGATCCTCCGAAAATTGATTACAAGAACGGAATTGATATCATTTTGTCGATTGATGCATCCGGTTCGATGCTGGCGCAGGATTTTGACCCGAATCGTTTGGAAGTTGCCAAACGAGTGGCAAAGAAATTTGTCGATTCGAGAAAAGGCGACCGCGTTGGTTTGGTCGTTTACGAAGGAGAAGCATATACGGCTTGTCCCGCGACATTGGATTACAAACTGCTGAAAAAGCAGATTTCGGAGATTGAACCGGGATATCTTGAACCCGGAACGGCTATCGGAAGTGGTTTGGGTGTTGCTGTAACAAGACTTAGAAGCGACAGCCTTCCTTCAAAAGTGATTATTTTACTCACAGACGGAAGTAGCAATACCGGGCCGGACCCAATGGAAGCGGCAGCACTTGCGAAGGCGAAGAAATGTAAAGTGTACACCATTGGTGTGGGTGCAAACGGAATGGCACCAACTCCGGTAAATACGCCGTTCGGAGTCGTTTATCAGAACGTGCCGGTGGAAATTGACGAAGCTATTTTAAAAGATATCTCACAACTGACCGGAGGAAAATTCTTCCGGGCAAAAGATGAAAAATCACTGGAAAAAATCTACACGGAAATAGACCAGTTAGAGAAACGAAAAATGGAAGATCAGCATTTGGCTGCAGAGCCGCCGCTGACGGTGTTTCCGTTTTTTGTCTGGAGTATGATATTTTCCCTGGTAGCCTGGGGAGCTCAACGATTGAAATTCAAATTGGATGACTAAGCAAGTTTCCACATATCAGCATTTGGTGAGATTGTTGCTCATTTCAGAAGGAATCTGGTGGTTTCTGGTTTTGATCTGCTACACCGTTTTGCCTTTCAATGAATGGGGAATGCATCTGCTTCATCCGGAAATGCTTTCACTTTGGATGATTATTCCCGCTTTTGCTGCATTGACCTGGTTTCAGTGGCATTGGAAATCGAAAATTTATGAACAATACTCCGGATACGGTTCCACCAGAATGCTGTGGGTGAAATTCGAACCCTTAAAGGCTTTTTTACATTACTTTTTATTGAGAAGCACCTACTTTTTCATCATTCTGGCGATGGCACAGCCCGTTGCAGGATCGAGAAAAGTAAACGGATCGAAACGGGTTTTGGATCTGGTTATCTGCCTCGATATTTCCAATTCAATGAACACCAAAGATATGGGAGGTGGCAGTGTAAGCCGTTTGACAGCTGCAAAGCAAGCCATCGGAGAATTGTTGAATCAGTTGAAAGGCGAACGGATCGCCGTGGTGGTTTTCGCCAATGACGCGTATACTCAGCTACCGCTTACAATGGATTACGGCGCTGCAAAACTCTTTGTTCCGGATATTGAAACATCCATGATTACGGATCAGGGAACCAACATCGGTGTGGCTCTGGAAATTGCTCAGGAACAATTTAAAGATACGGAATCCGGCAAAGCCATTCTGGTCATTACAGATGGGGAAGACCACGAAGCTTTATGGAAGAAGCAGATTGCCGAATTGAAGAAGAAACATGTGGAATTGGCCTACCTTGGTTTGGGATCTGCAAAGGGCGGATTGATCCCGAATAATCCGTATGATATTTCCGAAGGATACAAACGGGAAAACGGGCAGGCAGTAGTTTCGCGGCTCGATAAAAAATCATTGGAAGCAATGGCTGCTGAATCCGGAAGTGTTCTGGTTGTTTCAAACAGCGCCTTCCCGAATATCTACGATATTGCTGCTAACTATAAGAATACGAAGAATAAACAGGTGATGAAAGTAGAATTTAACGTAGATAAAAACTATTTTTACATTCCTACGATTCTGGCACTACTATGTATGATCTGTTACTTCTTTTTACCAATTATTATTAATCCTGAAAAACGATGAGAGAGCTGTTGATAATTGCTTTGTGTTTTCTGGGCTATAATGCTTTCGGTCAGGATTGGGAAGAAGATTTGAATCATGCCCGCCAATTATACAAAAAAGGCAATTACAAAGAAGCGTTAAAGTATTATAAAAGAGCCGATCAGTTAGCTCCAAATGATGTAGATTTGTCTCAGGAAATAGGTCAAACGGCATATCGTGCGAACGATTTTAATACCGCTGCGGAAAGTTTTGAACGTCAGGCAAATAATGCTAAAACGAAAGAAAAAGAGGTTCAGGCCCGAACAAGTTTGGGAGAATCCCGTATGAAGCAGCAGGATTATCAGAGCGCGATTGATGCTTACAAAGATGTGCTGCGTTTGGATCAGGATAATGAAAAGGCCAGACAGCGCTTAATGGAAGCAAAACGTTTACTGAAACAGCAACAAGACAAACAATGCAAAAACGACAAACAGCAAGATAATAAGGATCAGGATAAAAACCAGCAGCAGAATAATAACCAAAATCAGCAGAAGGAGAATAAAGATCCGAATCAACAATCAAAGGACAATCAGCAGCAATCAAAAGATAATAAACAGAAACAGGATCAGCAAAATCAACAATCTCAGGATCAGAAAAACCAGAAAGCAGATCAACAAAAACTGCAGGACAAGGAAACTGAGCGGAAATTGGACGAGTTTGCAAAGCAGGAACTAAATACGAAGAAACGAATAGATGGTTCAAAAGGTACAACAGGTGGTAAGAGAGCACGTAAAGACTGGTAATCAATGGCAAATGCTGTTGGTTTTGTTCACATTGGTGAGCCAGATTTCTGTTGCTCAAAAAACGATCGTTGCGCTTACTTGCGACAAGAAAGAAATTGGTAAGGACGAACACCTTACTTTCACAATTACTTCGAATGTAGAAGGTTCAATGAAGATCGAATTTCCGGTTGAATTTGAAGTGGATTTCGGAGTGATGCATGGAATGGAACAGAAAATGGATCCGAGCGGTAAGATCAAAACTTACTACTACATGCAGCAATCGGGAGTCTTTAAAAAAGAAGGAACTTATTCCTTTTATGCCTACACCACCTACCGCAACAAGGCCTACCGGTCCAATAAAATTTCCATCAAGGTTACCGAATCTTCCGCTGACGAAAATAAAGTGAATTCCAACGATCCGATCTTCGGATTGATTCAATGCAAAAAATCATGTGTTTACGAAGGAGAACCGATTTTGCTCAGAGCAAAAGTTTTCTCTTACATGAATATCGAATACCTGGAAGGATATTCCGATTTCAAAGCCGATGTTTCGATGGAAGAACACATTTTCCCGAACGGACGAGTGGAAGTGGAGCAAACGCGGGTAAATGGTAAAGACGCCTTGACTTTTGAATACGGAAAACAAGTGCTGATTCCGATTGCCACAGGAAAATGTCAGGTAAAACCATTCGAAATGGCTTTGCGCTGCCACGGATCGATCTTCTCAAAAACGATGCGTTTCCGTTCTTCGGGATTAACTATTTATGTGAAACCGTTACCGAATAACGCGCCCAAAGATTTTATCGGAGCGGTCGGAGATTACCGTCTTTCTCAGAAAACTCCTACCGGAGAAATTAAAGAAGGTGAAGTATTCACATTGGAATTGATTGTTTCCGGAGTCGGGAATATTCACAATTCGAATACGCCGAAATTAAATCTTCCGAAAGGATGTTCCATTTATGGAGATCCGGAAAGGGTTGAAGACATTGAATTTACCGAAAGCGGAGCAGAAGGAATGATTACCTATCGTTTCAATATTCAGGTTCTGCAAGGAAAAGATCTGGAGTTCCAGGCTCCGTCGATCAGTTATTTTGATCCTGAAAAAGAAAAATATCTGAGCATTAAAGGAAATCCGTTCACCATTCAGGTCATTCCCGATAAAAGCTTTAATCCGATTGTGGCATCAAGTCCGACAGCAGGAACACATACAGATCTGGTGGATGTAAAGACTACCAAGACCGTTACCACAAAATCTACTTCAGGTTCTAAATCAAATACCAGACTTTGGGTTAGCATTGTGGCACCAACAAGCTTATTAGGATTGCTTTTTCTGTTTTTAATGGTCAGAAAGCGCAGGAAAAATGAAGCAGAGAACATTCAGTTGGTTTCTTCCGAAAAAGAAGTAAGCAAAGGACCGATCTTCCTGAACGAATCAAAAGAAACACCGGTAAGCGAAGTGATCAATTACTGGAAAGATGCGGAAAATGCGCTGGAAGATCCGGGAGCATTCGCCATTCTGCTGCCAAAAGCAATCATTCAACGTATTGAACAGTGTGAAAGATGCAATTTCCAATCGCGTGAAAAAGCTTTCGACAGATTGATTGACACAAAACCTGAATTGGCTAAAGGTTTGAGAGAAATCATTGAAACGTGTGATCAATTCCGTTATGGATTTGGAACTGAGAATCTTGAAACAAAAGAGCTTCTGGATCGTGCGGAAACACTGTTGAGTCAGTTGGCATCTTAGAATGCTTTTTTCTGATAATATTTGTAGTAAAAAGGCTTGCTTTTTGATTTTTTTACTACTTTTACGCACACAAAACACAAATTAGTACACCATGAGCGTTTTCGGTATTGTATTATTTCTTTTGATTGGAGGTATGGCATTTTGGATGTTGTTATTCTTAATGGGATTTGTTCTTCCTTTCTGGATTACATTGGGGATTAACCAACAAATGCGTCCGAAACGTGTTTTTGAAAAAGACGACGAAGCAGATAAAAAATAATCTGAATCAATTATATTTAGAAGGCCTTGCAAGTTTTGCGAGGCTTTTTTGTTTTCTGAAAAATCCAAAAGGGAAGTTGTGACGTATCTGATTCATAACCTTAAAAAAGCGAATATGAAAAAGTCAATTTTATCCCTTGCGCTTGCTGCATCCATGACGGCATTCGGAGTTACGAGTTGTGGTGGAAACGAAGAGAAAACGTCTGAAGAAACCAAAATGGAAGCTTCAAACAATGAACCTGTGAAACCGGAAGCAGAGGAAGAAGAATCGTTTGTAATGGTTGGCGGAGCGAAAATGGTTCCTTCAAAAGATATTGTAGACAATGCAGTGGGTTCGGCAGAACATACCACCTTGGTTGCGGCTGTAAAAGCAGCGGGATTGGTTGAAACCTTAAAAGGAGACGGACCGTTTACTGTTTTTGCTCCTACAAATGCAGCATTCGACAAATTGCCGAAAGGTACGGTGGAAAGCCTGTTGAAACCAGAGAACAAAGGAAAACTAACTTCCGTATTGACCTATCATGTGGTTCCCGGAGCAATAAAATCCGGTGATTTGAAAAACGGACAAACATTAAAAACCGTACAGGGTGAAAACCTGACGATCACTGAAAAGGATGGAAAATGGTTTGTGAATGGGGCTCAGATTACCATCGCAGATGTCATTTCATCCAACGGAGTAACTTATGTGATTGATGCAGTAGTACTTCCCAAGAAAATGTAAGAACGACCCGAATATAACTTTTGCGTTACGAAACCGATTCATTCATTTGGGTCGGTTTTTTGCTTTCAGGGTTTTCTGCCGGAAGAAAAGATAAAACGCTTATCTTTACTGCACTTACTACTAGATAAACAATCATGAAAGGAATCCTTTTAATTGTTTGGGTGCTTGCTTTTTCGAATGCATTTACTCAGACATTGCTTCATTGCGGCAGTGATGAAATGGAACAAAAACTATTTCAGGAACATCCCGAATACCAACAAGCCTTTTTGCGATCGAAGAACAAACTCGAGTTGTTTACCAAACAATTTCAGGCAAATCCTCCGAAATCGGGTGCAACATACATTATTCCCGTCGTTTTCCACATCATCCACAATAATGGAACGGAAAACATCAGCAATTCACAGATCCATGATGCCATTGAGCAGGTAAATCTGCAATACCGGAAACTTAATCCGGATACGAATCAGATTGTTTCAGCCTTTCAATCCATTGCTGCTGATGCACAGATTGAGATTCGTCTGGCTCAGATCGACCCGGATGGAAATTGTACTTCCGGAATTACCAGAACAGTTTCTCCGTTGACTTATACGGGAGATCATCAGGTGAAAGATCTGATTCACTGGCCACCTGAAAAATACCTCAATATTTATGTGTGTTTCGATGCAGCAGGCTTGGCAGGACACGCTTTGATGCCGGCTGTTGCAGATACGATTCCCGAATGGGATGGGATTGTGATTCGTCATGATTATGTAGGCACGATCGGAACGTCGGATTATTTCAGAAGAACAGTGCTTTCGCATGAAATCGGTCATTATTTGAATCTCTATCACATTTGGGGAGGAAACAACGTGCCGGATTTTTATTATCTACCCGTGGGAAATGCCGGAAACTGTGCTTACGACGATGAGGTAACAGACACTCCGAATACCATTGGTTGGTCGAATTGCAATCTGGGGGCAAACTCCTGCAGCAGCGGTCTCGATAATGTGCAGAATTACATGGATTATGCCTATTGCGCTTTGATGTTTACGGAAGGACAGAAAGTGCGGATGCATGCAGCTTTGAATTCTTCCGTTGCACAGCGAAATAATTTATGGTCCGTGAGTAATTTAAATGCTACCGGAACGAATGATCTGTCGTTTCAATTGTGTGAAGCGAAATTTGAAACCGGTAAGCAAGTGATCTGTCAAGGTGATACCGTGATTTTTAAAGATGTTTCATCTCACGGCGTAACAAACAGATTGTGGAGCTTTAGCGGCGGAGTGATTCTTGGGTCTTTGACAGATGAAACCATTACCGTTTTGTTTAATCAGACGGGAACTTATGACGTGGGAATCAAAGTGAGTAACGGAACGGATACGCTGGAGGCTTTACTTTCCGATTACATGACGGTAATTCCCAATATTGGGACGGAGCATGGAAAAACAGAAGGTTTTGAAGACAATCTTCCGGGATTTGAAAGCAGGTGGTATGTGAGCGAAATCGGTCAGGTTTATAATTGGGAGTTTGCTTCTACAGGTTTTCAAAGCGCTCAGTCCATCCGGATCAACAACTTTGACGGGGGAGCTAATCAAGCGTATGAATTTTCATCCGATCCATTGGATTTAGCTGGATTCACAAGCTTAGCTGTTTCTTTCGACTGGGCTTATGCTCAAAAAGCAATCAACGATGCAGATCTATTCAGAATCATGCTTTCCAACGACTGCGGGGAAACGTGGCAGGTGAAGAAAACGTATACGGGTTTGAGCTCCTTGAAATCGGTGAGTGGGTTGCGTACGACGCCATTCGAACCGGTTTCTCTCAATGAATGGGCAAGTGATACGACCATTATTAACGGGGCAGTAAATTTCTCGAATCACACACAAATCAAGTTCCGTTTCGAAGCAAAAGGAGGAAATAATTTCTTTTTGGACAATATCCGGCTCGGGAAATTGAATGAGCTGGGGCTGCATGGAGTGGATTCGGAAAACATGCTTGAGATTTACCCGAATCCGGCAGAGAGAGAAAAATCCGTGATCTTGAAATGGAATAAGCAGGCAACTCCGCAAAAAGTGTTTTTGCTGGATGCCCAGGGAAGAACTGTCTTCGAAACAGATAACTTTTCCGAATTGAATTCGCTTCAGATTCCGCTCACAGGTTTGGATTCAGGATATTATTTTGTTCGATTTAATGAGGCGAACGGCTCTTACTCCATGCCTTTGATAGTGAATTAATTGGTTTTAAAAGTTGTAGCGTTTTTTTTCTACTTTTAAAAACCTGTTAACTTTTCAATGAAACATTTTTTAATTCTCTGCTTTTTGGTTTTCTGTGGTCAAATTGCAGCACAGGATACGTTGTTTACTCCGAATCAAATCGGAAGGCCGGAATATACTCGTCTGGTAAGTTCTGATCGCATTTATCCGGTTGTTAAAGATGTCAATGAATCTTACTTTGAGCTGCTTCCATCGGATTATTATCACGTGAATTACCGCTACGACACGATTCGGATCGGATTGAAGAAAGATCAAGACGGACTGAAATTAACGTGCTTGAATTGTATTTATATGCAGCTCGGATTAAGGGACAGTTCGGTGTTTTATATCGAAAGCGGAGATGCGCGGATAGAATTTGATTGGCAGCTGATTAAAACTCCGAAGGGAGGAAGTGGTCCGCCATTAAAGGAAAAACAGAAATTGGATGAAGCATTTGGTTATGTAAAAATGAGGAACCGAACGATTTTTTGCACACAGATTCAAGAAACGCCACCTATATTTTTAGCATTTATCGACCGGAACTTTAATGGAAGAATTGATTCGATGGATTATGTTTCGCTTTCTGAGAGCACTTATTTTCTTACAGGAATCAATTCGAGGGTAAATTTTGTGAAGGAAGTGGATACAATTGCTACTGATTGGTGGAATGCTACTTTCCGATTGTTGGATGATAAGGGCCGATTTGTACTTCATAAAATAGACGATCCGGTGTATAATCCATCCATCTTGTTTTCAAATTCGATCCGGAACTTTCAATTGGACAGCCTCATAGATCTTGGTTCCTTTCTGAAACAATCTTCGCAAAAGTATACTGTGGTAACTTTTTGGAATGAGTACTGCTCAAGTTGTTTGCCTGAATTGGATTCATTGGAAAGGCTTAAGAACCAATTTCAGATCCTTACTTTTTATGATAGAGACGATCTGGAGAATCAGATGAAAAAAGGCGGATGGACGTTTATTACGTATCTTAGCAGCCGGATAGCGGGAGAATCGTTTCAACTGAACGGAATGCCGTATTACTGGGTTCTGGACAAACAACGAAAATGTCTTTTGAAAAGCAGATATTGGACAGAGTTGAAGGAGTTTTTAACTAATTCAATCGACTCTGAGTAAGAAAATTAGTTGTAACGGATGGATTGTTGAAAAACTTTATTATCTTTGCCCTCCAAATTAAATTTTAAAACATCTGTTATGTACGCAATAGTAGAAATAGCAGGGCAGCAATTTAAAGTGCAAAAAGACCAAAAAATCTTTGTACACCGTTTAAACGCTGAGGCAGGATCAAAAGTAGAATTTGATCGTGTTTTATTGGTTGACAACGGAGGAAAAGTGAATATTGGCGCCCCAGCTATCGCAGGAGCATTAGTTACTGCTCAAGTGAATGATCACGTTAAAGGTGATACAGTTATCATTTTCCGTAAGAAACGTAGAAAAGGATATGTGAAAAGAAACGGTCACCGTCAATCTTTTACACAAATTACGATTACAGATATTAAAGGGTAATTCTCCGTCAACTGACGGATAAAAAATTAGAAAAGATGGCACATAAAAAAGGAGTCGGTAGTTCCAAAAACGGTCGCGAATCACATAGCAAACGTCTAGGAGTGAAAATTTTCGGTGGACAAGCTGCAATCGCTGGGAACATTATTGTTCGTCAACGCGGTACTGCACACCACCCGGGAGAGCATGTTGGGATCGGTAAAGATCACACACTATATGCTTTAACTGACGGAACAGTTGAGTTCCGTAAAAAAAGAGATAATCGTTCGTTTGTATCGGTGGTTCCATTTGAAACTACGGAGGCTTAATCGAATAATATAAATTTTTTGAGAAAGGTGAGTTCCGATAGTTTCGGGATTCGCCTTTTTTTCGTTTTAATTTACCAATTTTAAACCCGATTCACTTCGGTGGATCAACACTCAAATTCAATTCATATGTTAGAAATGACCAAAATCCGCGCTGAACGTGATGAGATCATCACCGCACTAAAGAAGCGCAACATTGATGTAACGGAGACTATTGATGCAATTATTGCGAAAGACCAGCAATGGCGTTCAGCAAAAACGTCCATGGAATCCATTGCGTCCGAATTGAATAAGATTGCAAAGGAAATTGGTGAATTTTTCAAAAGTGGTAAAGCTGCAGAAGCAGAAGCTGCGAAGACAAAAACTGCCGATCTAAAACAAGAAGAGAATCAATTGAAATTGGAGGTCGACACGCTGGAAAATGAAATTACACAGTTGCTTTATCAGATTCCGAATGTTCCGAATGCCTTGGTGGTTGCCGGGAAAAACGAAGAGGATAACGAGACAATTGAGGTTGTTGGTGAACCTTCTGTATTGCACAATAATGCATTGCCGCATTGGGAATTAACCAAAAAATTTGATCTGATTGACTTCGAATTGGGGGTTAAGATTACAGGAGCAGGTTTCCCGGTTTACAAAGGGAAAGGAGCAAAATTGCAACGTGCGCTGATTCAATTCTTCCTGGAAGAAGCTGAAAAAGCAGGTTACGAGGAATTTATTGTTCCCCACGTAGTAAACGAAGCAAGTGCTTACGGTACCGGACAATTGCCGGATAAAGAAGGTCAGATGTACCACATGCCGGTTGATGATTTGTACATGATTCCAACGGCTGAAGTTCCATTGACGAATATTTACCGCGATGTGCTTCTTCCGGATGAGAATTTTTCCATTAAAATGACTGGCTATACTCCTTGTTTCAGAAGAGAGGCGGGAAGTTATGGTGCGCATGTTCGCGGTTTGAACCGTTTGCATCAATTCGATAAGGTTGAAATTGTGCGTATCGAGCATCCGCGAAATTCAGAGAGAGCTTTAACTGAAATGGTGGACCATGTGAAAGGCTTGTTGGAGAAGTTAGGATTGCACTACCGTATTTTGCGTTTGTGTGGAGGTGACACAGGTTTCGCTTCTGCTATGACATATGACTTCGAAGTGTATTCCGCAGCTCAGGAGAAATGGCTGGAAGTGAGTTCTTGTTCCCGTTTTGACACATTTCAGGCAAATCGCTTGAAATTGCGTTTCAAGGGAAGTGATAAGAAAAATTATTTAGCGCATACCTTGAATGGTTCTGCTTTGGCATTGCCTCGAATCATGGCGTCTATTATGGAGAACTACCAGACGTTGGATGGTATTGAAATTCCGGAGGTGCTGCATAAGTATACCGGGTTTACGAGGATTGATTAAAAATATCGGAAGAGAATCGCATGATGAGAAATCATTATGCGATTTTTTTTTGCTGATCAGAGACGGAACCGTTTATTCTGGAATTACATTTTTAAATATTCATTTATAGGACTGATATATTCATGCACAAGGTTAATTGATACAACAATTATTTTGTGTTTTAGATAAGTTCTGATTGAATTTTGCTGTCAAACAATGTTTAATGAAAGACCAGCATCCTTTTTTTATAGACTAATCGAAATGGATCTTCCGTTCAGGTTCGGTTAGACGATTCCATTCTTTTTACGTCAAGGGAGTGCTGTATTTAATACTTGTATTATGAAGACTAGAATGCCAATATTTGGTGTACTGAACTTATTGTTTGGTACTCTTATTTCCATTTCCACTACTGTCAACGCACAATATTGTGATTCTATCACACCTTCCTTTGATGTAGATTTGTCGGCGAGCCCATATATGAGTTGGTTAAGTCCGAGTACAGACAGGGATGGTTTTTGCTGTGGGGCCACTGCTCCGGATAAATGTCTGGAATTTATAATTACCCTTAATCCGAATGCTGCGGCTATAGTTTTTAATATTGCTTCAGGAGCAGTACCTCCGGGAGCACTGTTCTATCAGATTGATTGCGGGACACCTATCGCGGTCGGTTCCCCGATTTGCTTATATGGGACAGGACCTTTCCATCTCACCTTCTGTAAACCTGGAAACAACGTCAATACGTTCTCTATTGAAACGATCCCGAATCCGATCTTTGGTCCTAATCTGACATTGGGAGACGGATGTTCCGGTCAGTTGTGGGTACAATTCTATGATGAAAGCACCATTACCTGGAATAGCATTAATCCTGGAACGATGGGTTCACAAAACGGGTTGCTTTCCTGCACAATGGCTTGTGATACAGTTTTAGCATCAAATAATTCATTAGCACCTCCGGTTGTTGACTACCTGGTTTGTGGTATGGCAGCAAATGGTTGTACAACCCAACCAATTTGTGATACACTATCAGTTAATTTTGCACCGGCATTAACGGCTGCAATTTTAGCCCCTGATACGGTGCTTTGTCCGGGAGAACTTACTGTTTCTGCAGTTGCTCAGGCTCTTGGCGGTACACCACCATATGCATATTTGTGGTCCAACGGGGCAAATACAGCGGCAACCAACCTGGGAGTTGGTACTCACACTGTCAGCATTACGGATGCAACGAATTGTATCATTCGTCAGGCTGCTGTAACTGTAACGCAACTACTGCCACCTACAATTGATGCGGGAGCGGATGTGGATGTTTGTTTGAATTACATCGGAGCGATTACATTAACGGCAACCGCTTCAAATACACAAGGTGTTTTGTGGTCTGGGGGATCAGGAACTTTTTCGCCAAGTGATACTTCATTGATTGTCGATTATTACCCGGGAGCTGGCGAATTTAACACGGGAGTTGTTCAAATTCAAGTCGGAACAGTTAATAATACAGGATGTCCGGAGGTTTCAGACAGTACACAAATAATTTTTAATCCGGTACTGGAATCGGTTTTGATACAAACCCAGGATGTTTCCTGTTTTGGAATGACCAACGGTACGGCTCAAGTAACAATGACAGGAACAACAGGTCCATATTCGTTCGCATTTGACGGAGGAGCTTACAGTGCTTCTAATTCAGCTTTGAACCTGACGCCGGGAATGCATACCGTGAGTATTTTGAATTCCATTGGTTGTGATACACTCCTTTCATTTGAAATTTATGAACCTCTGCTGCTTCAGGTTAGTGAACTGGATAGAAACAATGTTTCTTGTTTCGGTGGATCGGATGGATCAATTACTGTTCAGGCGACAGGAGGTTATGGAATCTATTCTTATGTATGGAATACTAGTCCTGTTCAGAATACAGCAACGGCCTCCGGTTTAACTGCCGGTAATTATTCGGTAACGGTAACTGATCAAAATGGATGCACTAGTGATCTTGTGTTGATAATTATCGAACCCTTACCGCTGATAAATAATTTCACAATCACTCAACCAAGTTGTTACGGGTTTAACAATGGAAGTATTCTGACTGCTGTTTCAGGTGGAACTCCCTCGTATCAGTATAGCTGGAATACCGGAGCAAACGGGGCGTCAATCAACGGATTGATTTCGGGGAGTTATTCTGTAACAATTACGGATTCAAACGGATGCACTTTGATTCAGAGTACTTTTGTGGACCAGCCAACTCCTTTAGTTATGACCCTCTCGCAGGATACTGCTATTTGTCCGGGCAGCCCTGTTACTATCGAAGCTCAGGCAGGAGGAGGCAGCAGTCCATATTCATTCAGTTGGTCGCCGCAAACCGGAAGCACTAATCAATTGACAGTTTCACCGGCTGTTCAGACTACTTATACTTGCAGCGTTGTTGATGGAAACGGTTGTGCAGTTAGTTCTGATGCTACAATTACCATGATCACGTTAAACCCGATGGAAATTTATGCAACGATCTCTGATTCCATTGTTTGTCTGGGAGAAGCAGTAACCATAGGAGGTGCTTACACCGGATCTGATCAAACAGTAATTCTTTCCTGGACTCATTGTACTTCTTGTCAGATCGCACAAACGATTACACCAGATTCTACCACCACATACATTATTTCTGCCGTGAATCAATGTAATCAGCAGATTACCTCTGAGGTAACGGTAATGGTAGTTAATCCTCCGGTTGTAGATTTGAATCCGGATCTCGGGACCTATTGTCAGGGAGAGTACTTCTCAGTTTCCAATTCCGGTACTAATAATCCGCTATGGACTTACACCTGGGATTTTGGTGATGGTACTATTTCTCATGATATGGTTGGTATACATGTATTCAACACTCCCGGGCAACACGAGATTAATCTCACAATTGTGAATCAGTATGGTTGTCAGAGTGCTTCATCAGCGAGTGGGATCGTAACAATTAATCCGCAAGCAATTGCCTCATTTACTTCTGATAAATTGGAAGTAACTACGATTGATCCGGAGTTTCATTTCACCAATTCTTCTCAGAATGCTTCGCAATATGAATGGTATTTTGGAGACGGTGGTATCAGTTATCTTACTAATCCGACGTATAGTTATGATACTTACGGAGAATTTACGGTTACTCTGAATGCCAACAATGAATACAATTGTCCGGATCAGGCTCATTTGGTGGTAATTGTAAAACCTTCTTTTGAATTATTTGTTCCGAATGTATTTACGCCAGATGGGGATGAATTCAATAATACTTTCGTTGCAAAAGGATATGGTATTTTAGAGACTGATTTTACGATGGAAATCTATGACCGTTGGGGAGAATTGATTTTTGAATCACACAATATGGAAATTGGTTGGGATGGATCCTATGCCGGGGAAGAACGCGTTCAGGACGGAACATACACCTGGGTCATCCGATTCAGAGATTTGACGAATGCCAGACACGAGATAAACGGACACTTGAGTTTGTTGCGATGATGGTAGATTTCAGCATGAGTTTAGTCGGATGTACCAAGATCGCGATATTGCGTATTGACCTTTATTTATAGGAGCTTGAGAGCTCTTGAAGCCTTTTTTCAAACTGCAGAAAGGTTTCTTCATTCAAATGGAGTATCTCGTAATGGATTCGATATTTATTGAGCAATAGATTGGCTCTTCTCAAATTATTTATATGTCTGTTAACGGAGGTCCGGTTTAAATTCAGGTGAGAAACAAGTGAAGTTTGAGTAACTATGTTTTCCTCCTGAATTAACTCAATAATTCTGGTTCTCGCCGGATGTGATAAAGCATCTGCAATTCGTGCAAATGTGATCTCCTCTTTGTTGTAATTGTTTGGTTTAATTAATCCCATTTTTGACTGATTTCTATTTAAGTTAATAGATATTAGCCTTTTATGCAATAGGAAATTCATTTTTTTTCTTATTCCGACACAAATTCGCGATATTGCGTATTGGCCTTGTTCCTACTGGGATTCCGGTCAAAATTGAATGGTTTTTTTGTGCGTTTTTGTTTTGAACAACTCAATTCATCAGAAAACAATCATTTTATGTAATTTAGTATCATGCTGAAAATTCTGTCTTTTTTAATCCTGCTTACTGCCCTTGCTTCCTGTGAAGGTAAACTGGGCAAGTTTGAAGAAGATGTCTTGTTTTCGAAAGCAACCAATGATTCCGTTCAGAAAATTCTCCAAACATTAGATACCAATCAGGTATTGAAACTGCGCGGAAAATCTAAAATCATGTTGTTGAATTTCAATATAGAGCTGGGAAATGACACGCTCGACATGGAAACGGCAAGAGAAATCGACGGATTTATTCAGGCTTACAGAGCAACAGATTTTTTCACGACCGAAATCAAAAACCTGACAAAAGCTCAGCAGGAACAAAAAAAACGATTGAAATTGCTGCAGTCGGATATCGAAAATGGATCCGGAGACCGTGCGCTGTATTACGAATCCGTTCAGTTTGAGCTAAAAGAAGCAGCCGAAATACGGAAACACAGCCGGAATCTGGAGAAACAATTTATAGAATTTAAACATTCTTACGAGCAATTTAAACCTATTTTTGAACGTTTTAAAGTGGAACATTCACCTTCAATGTAGTAAGTACTTCATGAAACACCTGATTATTTTTTGTTGCCTGTTCTTTTCCCTTGCTCTTTCCGCACAAACGAGCACAGATCAGCAATTGGCCAATTTGTACTACAACAACGGAGAGTTTGAAAAAGCACTTCCCTATTTTGAGAAGATCATCAACAAGCAAAGTACCAAGTTTGATCAGCTGCGTTACGTAGATTGTCTGGAAAAAACCAATCAACCGAAAGACGCGGAGAAATTCCTCAAAAAACTGATTTCCAATTCAACTGATTTCGATTATACCATCGCATTGGGAGATTTGTATGAACGTACCGAAAGATCTTCACAAACAGAGAAGCTGTATAATGAACGCATAAAGCATGTTACTTCAAATGGTTATGAAGTCGTTGAATTGTACAATTCCTTTATCAAAAAAGGAAAAGTCGATTGGGGATTGAAAACCCTGGAAGCAGGTCGGAAAGAATTGAAAAAAAGCTACCCTTTGCAGGTTCAGTTTGCCGAAGTGTATTCGCTTTTGGGAAGAACAGACGAAATGATCGATGAATATTTTGAAGTGTTGGATCTGTATCCGAATTACGCAAGCAATATTCAGAATGCTCTGACTAAGCAAATCGATTTCACAGAAGATAAAACCGGAGTTTATCAGAAATTAAAAGAAAAGCTCCTTGTCCGGATTCAAAAGAAACCCAATGATTTCATTTATTCTGAAATGCTTATTTGGTTGTTCATTCAGAAGAAAGAATTCAAAGCAGCATTAACGCAAACCCAGGCTTTGGATCGCCGGGAGAAAGGAAACGGGTACCGCGTATTGGATCTGGCGGAAACTTGTGTGGAAAACAGCGATTATGCAGCGGCGCGTTTGGCTTATAATTACATCATCGATCAAGGCTCGCAAAATCCGAATTACTATACAGCATACAGTTCCTTACTGAATATCCGTTACCGCGAAATCACGATTGAGAAAAAGTATCATCCACAAGATATTGTTGATGCGGAAAGAGAATACAGACAAGGATTGAAATTGTTGGGCTGGAGTAGAAATGCCGTGTATACCGCAAAAGAATTAGCTGAAATCAAAGCATATTACGGAAACGATGCAGAAGGCGCGTCACAATTACTGGATAGCTGTCTGGCAGTTCCAGGATTATCCGACTTCGAAAGAGCGCAGGTTAAAATGGCTTTGGCTGATGTGTTGATTCTGAAAGACGACATCTGGCAGGCTTCCTTGTACTACATGCAAATCGACAAAGACTTTAAATTCGAAGCGATCGGATCAGAGGCGAAATTCAAAAATGCACGTGTATTCTATTACGACGGAGATTTCAAGTTTGCACAATCTCAACTCGATATTTTGAAAGAATCGACCAGCAAACTCATTGCAAATGACGCGATGAAACTATCCGTTTTGATTACCGATAATTTGGGTCTCGACAGTAATTACACAGCCATGTATCAGTTTGCACAGGCAGATTTGTTGTTGGAACAGCATCAATTCGAGCGCGCATTCAAACTCTATGATTCCATCAATACGGCATTTCCGGATCACGGATTGGCAGATGAAATCCTGTTTCGCAAAGCACAAGCCATGGAATATCAGGGGAAATGGCAGGATGCACTGAATTATCTGAATCGGATTTACACCTATTACAAAGACGATATTCTGGCCGATGATGCTATTTTCCAAATCGCTGAAATCTACGAAAAGAACCTCCACGACAAAGAAAAAGCCGCGGAATACTACAAGAAAATTCTCTTTGAATGCAAAGGAAGTTTACTCACGGTGGAAGCCCGGAAACGCTATCGTGCACTGCGCGGAGATGTTTCAGATTCGGAAGATTTGTAACCTTCAGATTTAAAATTCAAAAACAGATTACCTTTTATGTAAGGTTCCGTACGAGAGTGTCAGTGATGCTCTGTTTTTCTCCCACAAAAAAACGACTTGGCTACCGCACTCGCATAAATAACTGGAAGTGCTACCGATAGGAGCGCTAAAAATTTGCGCATTTGTGGTAAATGATAAAATCACCCCAATTGCGGAACAAAAGCATTTTGCAAATAACATTACTCGAAAGTGTGTAAAAAACGAGCTGTGATATGGCTTTGAGGGTTTGTGTTCTGTTATTTAAAATGTTAAAAATCAGTTTTTCAGCTGAATGAAATGAAATAATAGCTAAAATTAAACCGTAACTATTATTTCACAGATATGAAAATCACTATTCAAACTGGCTTTTGGGCCATGCTACTACTATTCTGCAATCAGTCATTTTCACAAACAAACAGTATTCCTTCTTCCGGAAATGTAGGAATCGGAACAACATCGCCGACTACAAAACTACAAGTCAATGGTTCCGCCAGGATTGATTCGATGCTGATGGTGAAAGATTCATTGGTCGTCAACAAAACGGCAACCATTAAAAGTGACCTGAAGGTAATCGGAAAAGCGATCATCAAAAACGATTTGAAAGTTGTAGGAGAAAGCACCCTTATCGGAACAACCGTTATTAAAGAAGGCGATTTAAAGATCAAAACACTTGGAGATTCGACTTTAGCAGGTGATGGAGTTCTATTGATCAATGCAAACGGAAAAGTGAAGAATGGCGGTGATTTGAAAAGCCTCGTTTATGCAGAAACCCAATCGACGGGGCTTGTATGTGCGAGTGATGTAAACGGAAACATTTTGTACACGGCTCCACATTGGCAGGCTTCGACAAATCCGCAACAGATGTTTCTGATCAATACCAACTGTTCGCCAGATCCCAGATTGGGAGTTGGTGTGAAACCAGAATCCAAGTTTCACGTCCGGCTAAGCAAGGATTCTGAATTAAATCCCTTGGTTATCGACAAAACGTTGAGTAATAATCCGGGCGTAGCTCCTTATAAATTAATGCAGTTGGATCATACAGGTTTATTGTATGCGCGTGAAATCAAAGTGAACCTGAATTCCTGGGCAGATTATGTTTTTGACGAAGCATATCCCTTAATGTCCTTAAGTGAATTGAAACAATATATCCGTCAAAACAAGCATTTGCCAAATGTGCCGGGAGCAAATGAAATGCAGGAAAAAGGACTCAATGTTGCCCAAAGCAGTGTGATGTTGATGGAAAAAGTAGAAGAACTGACCTTGTATCTGATCGAAGTGAAAGAACAATTGGATACGCAGCAAGAACTCCTTAAACAACAGCAGGAAACCATTCGCCTGCAGCAGGAATTGATTTTACAGTTGCAGCAACAAATCAAACCCTAATACGATGAGCAAGTTCATAAAAGGACTGTTCCTGCTCATTGGTTTGAATGGGTGGGGACAAACGGACACGCTGGTTTTCTCTAATCCGAAGAAAATGGTGGAATATGCGTTTTCCAAAACAGATTTCAACAATTTCTCAAATCCTTATTTCAGAAATGCCACACTTGAATTGGAAGATTCCGTGTTCAACAAACTGATTTATAAAGATCAACCGATTTATTGCAGCGGCAGGGGAGTTTTGGGTTTATTCAGCTTGATGAACTGGTGGGATATGTCCCGGACTTTTCATCGGGATTCGGTACTTTTCCCCGTTTATGACCATTTCTACTCACTGGATGAATACGGTCAGTTGCGGATTCCGTTTTATGTCGTCGATTTGAAGATCAATTCATTGAAACCAGCCGTTTCAGAAGAATTCAGAACCAGCTCAGGAAATGATCCTTACAGAAAAATTCTTTCCGACGATCTGATGGAAGACGAAGTGTTGTATGCATCGGTTTTCCTGGATTCGTTTGCCTATAACAACGTCGTTCTGGAATTGAATGAAAAAACCTTCATCACCAACACTAACCGGAGTATTGATTTTGTAGAAATCAAAAGTAAAAACGGAACCAAATTGCTGTACTTCAACTCCAGCGTAGATTTAAGCGATTGGTTGAAAGGAAAACAGAAATTATCATTCACGATCCATTTTTCAGACCAGAAGCAGGTTGAGGCAAATCAGCTGATAGAAATGAATCAAAGAGAAATCGCAAAATCAGATGTGCATCAGCATTTTGAATGGTATCATACGATTTACCCTGATTATTATACTACATCATCCATTTATAATCCGGATTTAAGGTATTCTGTCTATCATGCCTGTGGAGATCAGAAAATAAGAAAACCCTTTATCATGGTTGCTGGTTGGGGAACTCATACTGATAATGCTTTTATCAATAATTATAAAAATTGGCCGGCATCCTTAGGTCAGCTAGCTAATCAATTCAATCAGGAAGGGCTGATTGAAAACTTGCATGACGAAGGGTTTGACGTGATTCTTTGCCAGTTCTTTCCTCCGAATGCTTATGTGGAGAAAAATGCAGAGCTCTTGGAAAAACTGATCAATCACGTGAACAACGTGAAGGCCCAGAATGGCTCTTACCAGGAAAATATTATCATGGGATTCAGTGCAGGATCCTTAGCAACCCGTTTGGCCCTGCAAAAAATGGAGTACAAACATTTAAATGCAAACGGACCGCATCCGCACACCAAATTGTATATTTCAAATGACGGGGAACATGGAGGTGCAAATATTCCATTAGGAATGCAGCATGCAGTAGAATATTTATGGGAATATGAGTACAATCCATATGGATTATATATACCAGGATATTTCGGAAATCTTAACCCGCTTGATGGAGATATTTATGGATTGCATTACATTTTGAATGCACCATTGTCTGCTCAATTGCTTCATTATTTCTATACAGAAACTGGATCCGGATCTTCTCCAGGACAGGGAGCTAGTGAATACAGGAATTCTTACCTGGCGAAACATACCACATATAACCATTCCAAAAATGGGGCAAGATTGGGTTTTCCTTCTTTTCAGCGGATGATTTCAATCTCCAATGGCTCGTCTACTCCTGATTATAACTTTTCGGATTTTTCCAGTAACCATTCACCTTATCCGAATCAAACGGGAGCAATCTTTTTCAAGCAGAACGGTTCTTTAATGGGTTGGGTGAACCGCCGCTTTGAAGCAACGTTTCTGAAACATGGAATTCATCGGGTGTTTTACTATGAGTTTAAACAGCTTTTCAAAGGTTGGAAAGTGGCTTATGAAGCCAAAACGAAAGATCCGTTAGTCTTGGATAATGCACCGGGTGGTATTATTTTCATTGAAGACAATCCGATTAGAAATATCAATAATGAATTACAATCTGAATTGACAGGTGCTCCAGATATTATTCAAGATTATTTGTTCTCATTTACACCGACCATTCTGACCCATGATGTAAAAGATCTGAACAGTAGTTTGAATAATGGGTATCCGGATTATAATTTTAAGGAGCACAAATTATTGTATCAAAATGAGTGGGCAGCGAATACTGGAAATCCTAATAATGCATCTAATTATTTTGGTTATCCGCATTTAGGCTATCCGGGAAACCACTATGACTATACAGTATTTGATGCCCTGTTTTGTTGGGATCAGAATACAGAGCATTTACTCGGAAACCTCAAGGATCCGAATGCCTATGCGGGAATCGGTTCATCGATGAAAGGAGTATTGAAGAATTTTGTGGTAGAGGAGGCCGAGCACGACATTATTTCCCTGCAAAACTTGCGGATTGGCTTCTTTGCCCGCCCGAATTATCAATACCGTGTGGATTACGAAGCCGGGAACGCGATTCTTTTGGGGAATCACGTGACGCAAAAAACTGATTTTTTGGATTTCGTTTCGGAAGTCAATGCGATTGTGGATGCCCAGGCGGTAAATGAAATTCACTTTACACCGGGAGTTCATATCAAGAGTGGGTCTGACTTTCATGCGCATATTGGTGACATTACCTGCGAAAAATCATTGGTCAATAACAACCATTCGGGATCTTATACAGGAAACGAAGCAGAGGAGGGTGATGAATTTTTGAATCGAAGAACGGATCTTCCTGAACGGGTTTCAATCTTCCCGAATCCGTCTAAACAGAATTTCTCTATTCAATGGGGTGATGGCCATGAAAGTGGATTCATCGAAGTGTGTATTCTGGATCTTTCCGGTAAAGAATTATTTAAAAAGGGTGTACCTTTAGAGGAATCTGTGGTGCATCATGAATTAAAACCGGGCTTTTACATGGTTAAACTAACTAAAAACGGAGTATGTGTTACAAGAAATATATTGGTAGAATAGTAATCGTTTTGACTTTACTGCTCTCGTTTTTATCCTGCAAAAAACTGGATAAGGACAATCCTATTGAATTCACGATCAAGGCACATATTCCTTATAGTGATGAATCTATTTCAGGAGTCAAATACACGATTCGGGAGTATAAATCCAGTAAGGAACTATTGGGAGATATTGAATACACGGATTTTATATTGGAAGGAGTGACTAATGCAAATGGAGATGCAGTGATTTCCTTTGCTCCGAAGAAAAATATGAAATACCGCTATGATATCAAATTTGACTATTCGGGAATGCAATTTGCAAATTATTCCGGAAGTTATTCTTTGATAGGGGCTCCGACATATGAACCTTTGTCACGGAATGAGCAAAAGGATTATGAAATTAGAGCACTGCCTCATTGTGAGATGCATTTCAAAATTGAAAATGTGAATTGCTTTGATGGAAATGATAAAATGCGATATAAGACGTTTAATTGTAATGAATTTCCGTATAAAACATTTGAAACAATTTATGTATGGAGCAATTATTTTAACGGTTGTGGCTCTTTTGTAGATTATACAAATGACAACGTACTATCTGGGTATCATATTTATCAAATCGAAGTAACCCGGAATAATCAAGTGACTACTGATATCGATACCTTTTTTCTGCAACCGGGAATAATAAATGAAGTTTTTATAGAATACTAGTAATAGTGCATGATGAGGCTTGCTGACTGCAGAGTAATTGACATGATCTTTTAAAAAAATCGATCAAGTACGGAAAATCGCAACAAGTAAGTAAAATATATTTCTCATGTTTGTGAAAAGTTATTCCTATGAAGCTACTATTCACGCTTTTATCCTTTTGCATGTTGTTTGCTTGCACGATCACCAAACGTCATTTTGGATCGGGTTATCATGTTGAGTGGAAGAGAAATCATTTAACAGAAGAAAAGAAGGAGAATCCCAATAACAAGACCCTTTTAGAAGATGATTTTTTACTCGATTTAGAGTCCTTAACCCCAAAGACGCCCATAATTGAAATTGGGGAGCCTCGAGATTCAATAACTCCGGATGTTTCGAAGTCATTCAGTAATGATAAGATCATTGTTCAAGAAAAGAAAAGCATTGGGGCTAATATAATTCATCAAACTAAGCGGAAGCAATCAGGAGAATCAAATGATTGCGGGATCGTAATTGAAGATCAAACCACGATTGAAGAAAAACCGAAGAAAGTGGAAACATTCACTTGGTTTGCATTAGGTCCTTTGATCCTTGGAGGTTTACTTTTAATGGTTCTGAGTCTGATTGGATTCTATTCTAACCCTTTAGGAATAGTACTTATTGTTCTTGGGTTACTCGCAATAATCTTCTCCATTATTTCAGTGGTTCGCATCCGAAAAAATCCAGGCAGGTACAAATCCAAATGGCTTACGTGGACACTCTTAGGATTAAGTACTATTGGAATTGGAGCGCTTCTATTTATGGTAGTTTACTATTTGTTGATTTTAACCAATAACGTGGATTTATGAAACTGCTATTACTCTGTTTTCTCTTGGTTTCATGCTTTTCCTGTAAAAAACTGGATAAGGACAATCCCATTGAATTCACGATCAAGGCACATATTCCGTATAGTGATGAACCAATTTCAGGTGTCAAGTACACAATCAAGGAGTATAAATCCAGCAAGAAATTATTTGGTGGTGTGGAGTACACGGATTTTGTATTGGAGGGAGTAACGGATGCAAATGGAGATGCAGTGATTTCTTTTACTCCCCGTAAAAGTAAAAGCTATCATTACGATCTCACTTTTGATTATTCTTCTATGCAGTTTGCAAGTTATTCAGGCTCTTATTCGTTAATCAATGCTCCGACATATGTACACTTGGTAAGGAATGATCAGAAGGATTATGAAATCAGAGCTTTACCATTGATGCAGATTAACTACAAATTAGAAAATGTAAATTGCTTAGGGCCTTCTGATAGCATGCGGATTATTCTAAAAAATCGTGATGAAGTTTCCTCTCTGGATTTTAATTATGAAACATGGAGTCCATATGCTGTAGGTTGTTATTCTAATTCGCATCAAATTCAAGGTTTATCGGGAAGATACATTTATAAAATTCAAATCATCCGAAATGGGGGCCTTACAGAATATATTGATACAATTTTAATTGCTCCCGGAGTAAATGATAATTTGTTTATAGAATACTAGTAATAGTGCATGATGAGGCTTGCTGACTGCAGAGTAATTGGCATGATCTTTTAAAAAAATCGATCAAGTACGGAAAATCGCAACAAGTAAGTAAAATATATTTCTCATGTTTGTGAAAAGTTATTCCTATGAAGCTACTATTCACGCTTTTATCCTTTTGCATGTTGTTTGCTTGCACGATCACCAAACGCCATTTTGGATCGGGTTACCATATTGAGTGGAAGAGAAATCTCGACGAAAAGAAGAATGACGAAAATCCACAAGAAAAACTTCCTCTGGAAGTATCTGAATTAAGAGAGTCTTCTGAAGAAATAGAAGCAACGGAATCTGATGTGGTAACTCCCGAAGTTTCGTTGAAAGAGATAAAAGAAGATACTGCTTCATTGACTGATGGACGAAAAGTAAATAAAACTGTTGGGATGCAATGCGTCGCCCCCCAACAGCAGGTAGATAATCTTTCTCTACAGGATCAGGGCGAACCCGCTCCTGAAGTAAAAAAGAAAACAGAACCGCTTACCTGGGTTTCGTTGGCATTGCTTTTTGGAATAGGTATTTCAATAATATTGATAAGTATCTTCAGTTCTTTTCTTTACCTGGGAACGGGGGCTTTTATTTTCGGTTTGGTTTTGGTAATGTTTATTTGTTCATTAATTTCTCTTATTCGGGTTATTCGTCACCCGGATCGTTATAAGAACAAAGGATTGACGAATTTCATATTTGCTTTATCCGCTACATGCCTGGTTGTTGCTGCTCTCTACTTTTTGTATGTAGGAGCTGCTGCATCCATGAACCTAATGATGTAGGGGGTCTAAAAGTTGCTATCTGGAGCTTATCCGGACTTCAACTCACCTAAAAAACCCGTTAAAAAAGAAAAGGATCAACCGTCCATAAAGAAGATATGCTTCCTGAAAAAGAAAACATTCCGCATCAACATCGCTTTATCTTCGCCCGACAAACACTTTTCATCGACCAGCGATTTCAGGGCATTTTGCAAATAGTTACCCTGCAATTTAGATTAAATCTAAATAGGATTTTACGCCGGTTGTTCTTGTTAAAATGTATTAAATTCGCGAGTCTTAAAACTAGTGATTATGTCTTCTTCAGAAGATTACTTACCGATATTGCTCCAGGCAGCCGTTGCTTTAGGCTTCGTTATTACGGTTCTGGTAGTAGCTCCATTGCTGGGGCCTAAACTGTTAGGAAAAAAGAAAAATTCCAACTGGGAATGTGGTATTGAGGAGGTTGGAAACGCTCGTTTCCCTATCTCCATCCGTTATTTATTAACCGCAATTTTATTCGTACTGTTCGACGTGGAAGTGATTTTCTTCTACCCGTATGCAGTGAATTTCCATTTCCTGAAAATGGACGGATTAATTGCAGTAATCATTTTCGTGGCATTCTTCCTTACAGGATTTTTCTACGTACTTAAAAAAGGTGCTTTAGAATGGGAAAAGTAGAAATTATCAATGGTGTTGAAACCATTAACGGAGAAGGATTTCAATTGACATTGCTCGACAAGGTCATTGGAGCTGCACGCGCAAACTCGGTTTGGCCGCTTCCTTTCGCTACTTCTTGCTGTGGTATCGAATACATGGGAACCATGGGAAGTAACTATGACGTGGCACGTTTCGGAATGGAACGTATGTCCTTCTCTCCGCGTCAGGCAGATTTGTTAATCGTTGCCGGAACAATCTCAAAGAAATTAGCTCCCGTTTTGAAACAGGTATATGAGCAAATGGCAGAGCCGAAATGGGTATTGTCAGTTGGAGCATGTGCTTCTTCAGGTGGGATTTTTGATACTTATTCTGTATTGCAAGGTATTGACCGTGTGATTCCGGTTGACGTTTACGTTCCGGGATGCCCGCCAAGACCAGAGCAAATCATCGAAGGTTGTATGAATATTCACCGTTTGGTGAAAAGCGAATCATTGCGCCGCCGCTATTCAGATGAATACAAACATTTGTTGAAGAAATACGATTTGAACGATGAGTAATTTGACAAACGAAGCAGTTTTAACCCGCTTACAGGAAAAGTTTGGTGAAGCAATTCGTAATCACGAAGAACCTTACGGCTTATTGACTATCGAAGTTCAGGCTGATAAAGCACACGATCTGATCGCATGGCTGAAAACAGATGAGGTTTTGAAAGTGTCTTTCCTGACATTGATCGGTGCAACACATTTCCCGAATGATAAAGACCGCGAAATCTGCGTGAATTATCACTTACATTCTTTCGTGAACAATGTGCGTTTACGCATTCGCGCATTTCTTCCGATTGAAAATCCGACGATTCAATCTATTCGAGATATTTATATCGGTGCAGATTGGCAGGAGCGCGAAACGTATGATTTCTTCGGAGTGATTTTCGAAGGACATCCGAACCTGACAAGAATCCTCAACGAAGATTCAATGGATTACTTCCCGATGCGTAAAGAATACCATTTGGAAGATGCAACAAGAGAAGATAAGGACGATCGCTTCTTCGGTCGTTAAGTTAGAAAGTAAAGCTTTCGATAAGTAAGAAACTATGAGCGATACTCCAAATAATAAAAGTTTATTCGCCGATGAAACCATCGACGGACAAATCGCGACACTAAACCTCGGGCCTACTCACCCGGCAACGCACGGAATTTTCCAGAACGTGTTGACTGTGGACGGAGAAAAAATCCTTGGTTCAGTTCAAACTGTAGGTTATATCCACCGCGCTTTCGAAAAACTGGCAGAGCGCAGACCTTATAATCAGATTACGCCGATCACAGACCGATTGAACTATTGTTCTTCCCCGATCAACAACATGGGTTGGGAAATGACAATGGAAAAACTGATCGGAGTGCAGGTGCCGAAACGTGTAGATTACATGCGTGTGATCATCATGGAATTGGCGCGTATTGCAGACCATTTGGTTTGTAACTCGGTAATCGGAGTGGATACAGGAGCATTGACAGGATTTACCTACATGTTTCAGGAACGCGAAAAAATATACGAATTATACGAGGAAGTGTGTGGAGCACGTTTGACAACAAACATCGGTCGTATCGGTGGTTTTGAACGTGATTTTTCACCGACTTTCCATACCAAATTGCAAAAATTCCTGAAAGAGTTCCCGAAACGCTTCCAGGAGTTCGACAACTTGTTGTTGCGTAACCGTATTTTCATGGATCGTACAATCGGTGCCGGAGCTATTTCTGCTGAAAGAGCAATGGATTACGGATTTACAGGTCCGAACTTGCGTGCGGCAGGAGTAGATTATGATGTTCGTGTGATGACTCCTTATTCTTCTTATGAAGATTTCGATTTCATCCTTCCGGTGGGAACACAGGGAGATACCTACGATCGTTTCTGCGTGCGTCAGGAAGAAATTCGTCAGAGTTTACTGATCATCGAACAAGCTTATAAAAACCTTCCGGAAGGAAGCTATTTTTCACCGGATGTTCCTGAATTCTACTTGCCTTCGAAAGCAGACGTTTACACGAAAATGGAAGCGTTGATTTACCACTTCAAGATCATTATGGGTGAAACACCTGTTCCGGTCGGAGAAGTATATCACGCAGTGGAAGGTGGAAACGGAGAATTAGGATTCCATTTGATTTCAGACGGAGGAAGAACACCATACAGACTTCAGTTCAGAAGACCTTGTTTTATTTATTATCAAGCATATCCGGAAATGATTACTGGTCAAACCATCTCAGATGCAGTATTGACACTAAGTAGTTTGAATGTGATTGCAGGAGAATTGGACGCATAAGATGAGTATTACAGTTACACATAATAGTACAGATCAGGCTGAACCACAATTCAGTGCTGAGAAAATGGTTGAAGTACAACGCTTTATCAATATGTTTCCGGAAGGAAAACAAAAAAGTGCGTTGATGCGGATCCTGCATTTGGCAGAAGAAGAATTCGGAGGTTGGTTAAGTGTACCGACGATGAACTATGTTGCCCGCTTGTTGGATATTCAACCAATCGAAGTGTATGAAGTAGCAACTTTCTATACCATGTTTAACATTGAGAAACCTGGGAAAGTTGTTTTGGAGGTTTGTAGAACAGGGCCATGTATGTTGGTCGGTTCAGATCAGATCATCGAACATATCGAAAATAAATTGGATATCAAAGTTGGTCAGACTTCGGCAGATGGAATGTTTACATTGAAAACTGCGGAATGTTTGGGAGCTTGTGGTTATGGACCGATGCTTCAATGCGGAAAACATTACCACGAACATTTAACTCCTGCGAAAGTAGACGAGTTATTGGATACCTTGCGTAAAGAACATTCAGAGAAATAGGAATGGGAAGAAAATTATTATTGGAACATGCAAACGTTCCCGGAATCGAAACTTTTGAAGTTTACCGCAAAAACGGAGGTTACCGTTCAGTAGAGAAAGCTTTGAAAACAATGTCGCCACAAAATGTGGTGGAGGAAGTTCAGGCATCCGGATTGAGAGGTCGAGGTGGAGCAGGATTCCCTACGGGGATGAAATGGTCTTTCCTGGCAAAGCCGGAAGGAGTTCCGCGTTACTTATTGTGTAATGCAGATGAATCTGAGCCGGGAACTTTCAAGGATCGTTTCTTAATGGAAAAAATCCCGCATCTTTTAGTGGAAGGAATGATCGTTTCTTCGTATGCTTTAGGATGTAACCAATCATACATTTATATCCGAGGAGAATACATGTGGGTGTTGGAAATTGTGGAAAAAGCAATTGCCGAAGCATACGCAAACGGTTTCCTTGGAAAAAATATTTTGGGTTCAGGCTACGATTTGGATTTAGCGATTGCACCGGGTGGTGGAGCTTACATCTGTGGTGAAGAAACTGCCTTGATCGAATCATTGGAAGGGAAACGTGGAAATCCGCGTATCAAACCACCATTCCCGGCTGTAAAAGGTTTGTGGGGATGCCCGACAGTAGTAAACAACGTAGAATCTATTGCAGCAGTTGTTCCGATCGTGAATGACGGAGGAGCTGAATACGCAAAAATCGGAATTGGAAAAAGCACCGGAACGAAACTGATTTCGGCTTGTGGAAATCTGGTAAAACCAGGAGTTTACGAGATCGAATTGGGAATGTCTGTGGAAGAATTCATCTACTCAGATGAGTGGTGCGGCGGAATCGCAAACGGCAAGAAAATCAAGGCGTGCGTTCCCGGAGGATCATCCGTTCCGATCTTACCTGCAAACCTGATTACCAAAACAGCAGAAGGAACAGATCGTTTGATGTCATACGAAGGTTTGTCGGAAGGTGGTTTTGCAACCGGATCCATGTTGGGTTCAGGAGGTTTTATCGTTTTCGACGAAGATCAGTGTATCGTAAGAAACACCTGGAATTTTGCGCGTTTCTACGCTCATGAATCTTGCGGACAATGTTCACCTTGCCGTGAAGGAACAGGATGGATGGAGAAAGTACTTCGTCGTATCGAATACGGACAAGGACATATGCACGACATCGATTTGTTGGCAGAAATCAATAAGAAAATAGAAGGAAACACGATTTGTCCGCTTGGTGATGCAGCAGCATGGCCGGTAGCGGCGGCAATCCGTCATTTCCGAGAAGAATTTGAATGGCACGTGACGCACCCGGATGAAGCAGTAAAACGCAACTTCGGAATTGCATCCAATCATATGCCTTTAGTATAAAATAGTGACCGATTATGGTAAAAGTTATCATTGACGATATTGAAGTAGAAGTAGAACCGGGAACAACCATCCTGAATGCTGCTCGCAAGATCGGTGGAGATGTAGTTCCTCCTGCAATGTGTTATTACAGCAAATTGCAGGGAAGTGGTGGAAAATGCAGAACGTGTTTGGTGGAAGTAGCTGCCGGCTCTACTGCAGATCCGCGTCCAATGCCCAAATTGGTTGCATCTTGTTCCACTCCGGTAATGGACGGAATGATTGTGAAAAACAAAACCTCAGAGCGTGTGTACGATAACCGTGCTGCCGTAACGGAGTTTTTGCTGATCAATCACCCTTTGGATTGCCCGATTTGTGACCAGGCAGGTGAATGTCATTTGCAGGATCTTGGTTTCGAACACGGAAAAGAAGGAACGCGCTACGAAGAGAAACGCAGAACCTTTGATCCGATCGATATCGGAGATAAGATCAAATTGCACATGAACCGCTGTATCCTGTGTTACCGTTGTGTATATGTGGCAAATCAATTGACAGATCACCGGGTTCATGGTGTGATGCATCGCGGAGATCATGCGGAAATTTCTACGTATATCGAGAAAGCAATCGACAACGATTTCTCCGGAAACGTCATCGATGTGTGTCCGGTTGGAGCATTAACAGATAAAACATTCCGTTTCAAAAGCCGTGTGTGGTTCTTAAAACCAATGGAAGCTTCTTGCGAGTGTACGAAATGTGCCGGAAAAGCCGTGGTTTGGATGTTCGGAGACGAAATTTACCGTGTAACGGGTCGTAAAGACAAGTACGGTGAAATCGAAGACATCGATGGAAAAACAGCCTGGATTTGTAATGAATGTCGTTTCGACAAAAAAGATAAAAGCATGTGGAAAATCGAAGGTCCGAGAGTGATTAACCGTCATTCCGTGATTTCGCAAAACCAATACATTGCTGACGATAAAATCGAAGCCAAAAAACTAACAGGAAAGTAAGATGATCATAAAATTAATCATAGTTGTTGCCTTATTCGCAATTACATTGGGAATTGCAGCTTATCTGACTCTGATGGAGCGAAAAGTTGCAGCCTGGATGCAGGATCGTATCGGTCCGGACAGAGCGGGACCTTTCGGTTTGCTTCAACCTTTGGCTGATGGTGGAAAAATGTTCTTCAAAGAAGATTTCAGACCTACTAATGCCGATAAATGGTTGTTTATCATCGGACCGGGAATTGCCATGTTTACTTCACTCATTACGGGTGCTGTAATTCCATGGGGACCGGATATCAAAGTATTCGGAGAAACAATTGCATTGCAGGTTGCGGATGTGAACATCGGAATCCTCTTCATTATGGGAGCAGTTTCCATCGGAGTTTACGGAATCATGATCGGAGGCTGGGCTTCCAACAATAAATTTGCCTTGTTCGGAGCAATTCGCGCAAGTTCTCAGATGATTTCCTACGAATTGGCAATGGGAGTTTCGGTTATCACCATCGTGTTGATGTCGGGCTCTTTGAGTATGCGGGAAATCGTTGAACAGCAACATGGTTTCTGGCAAGACGGATGGTTCTCCTGGAACGTTTTCAAACAGCCGATTTGTTTCGTTGTATTCTTAATTACTGCTTTGGCAGAATGTAACCGTGCTCCGTTCGATTTACCGGAGTGTGAATCCGAGTTGATCGGTGGTTACCACACAGAATACGGTGCGATGAAATTAGGATTCTTCTTATTCGCGGAATACGTAAACATGTTCATCTCTTGTGCAGTGATTTCCGTATTGTTCTTCGGAGGATACAACTTCCCGGGAATGGACAATTTCTCCGGAAATACCTTGGCAATCTTAGGAACGCTGGTATTTTTCGGAAAAACATTCTTCTTCATCTTCGTGTTTATGTGGATTCGCTGGACTTTACCGCGTTTCCGTTACGATCAATTGATGCACATCGGTTGGAAGAAAATGATTCCGCTCGCCTTGATCAACTTGTTGATCACAGGAGTTGTCATCGCATATACTTCAGGATGGTTCTCTAAAAACAAAGACAATGAGTCTGCAAACAATGCAAAAATTGAGCAGCCATTGGGAGTAAATACATCCTTTGAAAAGACACCGAAAACCGGAAATAGCTTATAGATATTAGAATGGAAAGTTTATCAAATCGCAAAAAAGTTGTTTCGAACAAGAAGATGACCTTCATGGAGAAACTCTACTTCCCGGCAATTTTGGGAGGTATGTGGATTACTTTGAAGCATTTATTCAAGAAACACAATACGGTAAAATATCCGGAGGTGAAACGCGAGTTCGCACCTGTTTACCGTGGACAGCACGTACTAAAGCGTGACGAAGAGGGACGTGAAAATTGTACGGCTTGCGGATTATGTGCAGTAGCATGTCCGGCAGAAGCAATTACCATGACGTCTGAAGAACGTAAAAAAGGAGAAGAGCACTTGTACAGAGAAGAGAAATATGCATCCACATATGAAATCAATATGCTGCGTTGTATTTTCTGCGGATTGTGTGAGGAAGCTTGTCCGAAAGAAGCGATTTTCTTAACAGATCGTATCGTTCCGACTTATTTTGAGCGCAATGATTTTGTTTACGGAAAAGATAAATTGGTTGAGCCGGTTGATCAGCGCGTAGACATCAGTAAGAGACAATTAACCGGAAAAAGACCAGCGTAATGAGTTTATTATATATATTTTACATTCTGGGTGGATTGACAATCGGAACAGCTTTGATGGTTGTTTTGAGTAAGCATCCGGTGAGAAGTGTATTGTACCTGGTACTTACATTCTTCTTGATTTCAGCAAACTACGTTTTGATGAACGCACAGTTTATCGCAATCGTAAATATTATTGTTTATGCGGGTGCCATCATGGTATTGTTCCTGTTCGTATTGATGTTGTTGAATCTGAACAAGGAAAACGAACCGAAGCATTCACCTTTGATGACCATTGGTGCAGCAATTGCCGGAGGAGCATTGTTCCTTGTTTTGGTAGCTGCAATGAGAGATGCAATTCTTGCAACTCCGATGATCGATGAAAATTCCCATAAAATAGGATTGGTAGAGAACCTTGGACAGGTACTATTTACAAAGTACGTACTTCCTTTCGAAGTTTCTTCCATCTTGTTCCTTGCAGCAATGGTTGGGGCAGTTCTATTAGCGAAACGTGAAAAACAAACGATAGATTAATTATGTTATTAGCGACATTATTTGAATCAGGTGTAAAGATCGAACATTACATGGTCCTTGCTACGGCATTGTTTATCATTGGTGTGTTTGGAGTTCTTTACCGGAAAAATGCAATCATTTTATTGATGTGCATTGAATTAATGCTCAATGCGGTGAATTTGCTATTGGTAGCTTTTTCAACGTATCTGGGGCAGGCAGACGGACAGTTATTCGTGTTTTTCGTCATGGTAGTGGCAGCGGCAGAAGCAACGGTAGGATTATCAATCCTGGTACTTTTGTTCAGAAATACGCGCTCTGTAGATATTCGATTGTTTAATAAATTAAAAAACTAAAACATGTCGGTATCACAACTACTTCCGTTAATCATCTTGCTTCCCTTACTAGGAGCATTTATTAACGGTACCATAGGAAAATCTTTATCAAAAGTTTTAGTCGGAACAATTGCAACGGGTGTGATGCTTGTTTCCTTTATTCTGGCAACCATGGCATTCATGGGTGTGCAGCACGGAGAACCGGTAACAGCGCATTTGTTTACCATGATCAAAACGGAATCATTCTCGCTGCACGCACGTTTGTACGCAGATAACTTATCCATGTGGATGACCATGATCGTAACAGGTATCGGAACATTGATCCACTTGTTCTCCATGGGTTACATGAAGCATGATGCGGGATATTACAAGTTCTTTACTTACCTGAATCTCTTCATCTTTTCCATGTTGATTCTCGTATTGGGAAGCAACTACTTCATGTTGTTCTTCGGATGGGAAGGTGTAGGAATCTGTTCTTATTTGTTAATCGGATTCTGGTATCAGGACTTCAAAAATACATTGGCTGCACGCAAGGCATTCATCATGAACCGAATCGGGGATTTGGGCTTGTTGATCGGATTGTTCCTGATTCTTGGAAAATTCGGAACACTTGAATACGCAGAAGTTGCGAAAGCTGTAATGGCTCAGGGATTTGAAATCTCCGAATGTCTGATCTTCGGAATCACGATCTGTTTGTTCATCGGAGCAACCGGAAAATCAGCACAGATTCCATTGTTTACCTGGCTACCGGATGCGATGGCGGGACCAACTCCGGTTTCAGCATTGATCCACGCGGCAACGATGGTAACGGCGGGTATTTTCCTGACGGTTCGTTCCAGCTATTTGTTCGAACACGCTCATTTGACGAAAGACATTATGTTGTACATCGGTTTGGCTACTTCTATTGTGGCTGCATTCATTGCCATGCGTCAAAACGATATCAAGAAAGTATTGGCATATTCAACCGTTTCTCAATTGGGAATGTTGTTCGTAGCATTGGGAATGGGAGCTTACACAGCAGCGATGTTCCACGTTACAACACACGCATTCTTCAAAGCATTGTTGTTCTTAGGTTCGGGAAGTGTGATCCACGCGATGTCGGACGAGCAGGATATCCGCAAAATGGGAGGTCTTCGCAAGAAAATTCCGATTACACATTTCACATTCTTAATCGGAACACTGGCAATTTCAGGAATTCCGTTACTTTCCGGATTCTATTCAAAAGACGAAATCATCGGTCATGCATTTGAATCACACAAATTCGTGTACTTCGCATTGATGTTCAGTTCCGCTCTAACAGCGATCTATATGTTCCGTTTGTACTTCGTAACATTCTTCGGAACTTTCCGCGGAACACACGAGCAAGAACACCACGTACATGAAGGTCCTGCTTCCATGACTTTACCATTGATCATTTTGGCAATCTTGTCCATTTTCGGAGGATTGTTGAATTTACCGGGAGTTTTCCTTCACAATGGAGCACATTGGTTGTCGCATCACTACGCGCAAAACGTAGATGGTTTGAAGACGATGGGCGAACATGCAGATCCGAATACGACCTTGATGTTGATGATTGCTGCAGGAGCAATGGCAGTGATTATTGCAATCGTAACATACATTGTTTACGTGAAGAAAAACAGTCTTCCTAAAGAAGACGCTCAGCTGAAAGGTTGGGAAAAAGCTTCCGCAATGAAATTGTATTTCGATGAAATCTATGACTTCCTGTTCGTGAAGCCAACACTTTGGTTGTCTGAAAAAGGAGCACATTATTTCGAAGGAGCATTCTTACACAGAAGTGTTGTCGGTTTAGGAAAAACGATTGGAAAATCTGGAGATTTGATTCGCAAAATTCAAACGGGAAGAACCGACAATTATATCCTGTGGATGGTGTTCGGAATCATCGGTTTGATTGTTTATTACATTTATTATAAAAACTAAGACGTGGAAATTCTTTTATTTATTTTACCAGTTTTCTTTGCGTTATCGGTATTGATTGTCCCTAAAAGCGGGGTTCGTGCATACGGAATTATCGGTTCGCTAGCCGTTTTAGGTGTTGTAATAGCATGTATGATGCAATACAACAATGATGGAACAGTGCATCTATTTGCAAACAAACCATGGATTGCAGGAATTACATTGAGTTTCGGATACGATGGTATTTCCTTGCTCATGTTATTATTGACAGCAGTTCTGGTTCCATTGGTTCTGGTTTCAAACCTGAAAAACGAATTGGCTGAAAACCGTTTGTTCACAAGCATGGTTTTCTTCATGCAGTTGGGTCTGATCGGAGTCTTTATTTCAATGGACGGATTGTGGTTCTATGTGTTCTGGGAAATCACCTTGATTCCGATCTTCTTAATCTCCTGGTGGTTTGGTGCCCCTGAGAGAAAAGCGGCATTGATGAAATTCTTCATTTACACATTTGTCGGATCTATTGCGATGCTTGCAGCGTTGATCGGAATTAAAATGGGAGCAAGATCGTTCTACATTGAAGATTTGAAAGCAGTGACCTTAACAGCTAAAACAGCTTGCTGGTTAGCACTTGGATTCTTCCTTGCGTTCGCGATCAAAATTCCGATATTCCCGTTCCACACCTGGCAGCCGGATACGTATACGAAATCACCGATGGCAGGAACAATGCTGCTTTCAGGGATTATGTTGAAAATGGCATTGTACGGAATGATTCGCTGGATGCTTCCATTGTTTCCTGAAGCGCTTCATTGTTTGCAATATCCGATTATCATTCTGGCAACAATCGGAGTGGTATACGCAGCGATCATTGCGATCAAGCAGAAAGATATCAAGCGTGTATTTGCGTTTGCATCGATGTCGCACGTTGGATTGATTGCAGCAGCAATTATGACCTGGAATATCGACGCATTATCAGGAAGTATGGTTCAAATTCTGAATCACGGATTGGTAGCAGTTGGATTATTCTTGGCAGTAGAAATTATTGAACGCAGAACAGGAACCAGAAATCTGGGAGATTTGGGTGGATTTGCAAAACAAGCACCGAAATTTGCATTTTGGTTTGCTGCTTTAGCTTTTGCATCGGTTTCCGTTCCGTTAACAAGCGGATTTATCGGAGAATTCCTGATGCTGAAAGGTTTGGTGAACTTTGATATCATTATCGGAATCATTGCCGGTACAACATTGATTCTCGGAGCAGTTTATACGTTCCGTGCTTACCAATTAAGTATGTATGGTCCGGTAACAAGATCTCAGTTTGCTGATTTGCATTGGTCAGAATTGGCAGTTCTTGCGGTGATTATTATCGCAGTGGTTGTTTTCGGAGTTTATCCGGCAGCCATTACGGATTTCGTGAATCCGAGTTTAAAAATAGTTTTAGAAACAGTTTCAACACCTTCAGGTTTATAATATGGATGCATTATTTATTGTTTTTGTCAGTGGATTGATTTCCCTTTTTGCTGCTTTTGCAAAGAAACCCTGGTTAGTTGTAAGCTCTGCAATGGGAGGTTTGTTGGCTGCTATTATCGTAATGATCAAACAGCTTCAAACCGGAAAGGCATTTTTCGATTTTCTGAAATACGAAGGATTGGATTTCAACCAACCGGCTTTGATCTACAGTTTGGCGCTTTGCGTGCTGGCATTCCTGATCGTCGGAATAGGATACGAACGTTTCAAAGAGAACCCGGTTCACACGGGAGAATACATTGGATTATTGATGTTCTCCACGGTGGGAGCGATGATCATGACGGCTTACACAGATATGTTCATGTTCTTCTTAGGTTTGGAGATTTTGTCCATTCCGATTTACGTCATGGCTGGAAGTAACAAAGCAGATGTACGCTCTTCGGAAGCCTCATTGAAATACTTTTTGACTGGTTCATTTGCAACGGGAATCTTCTTGTTCGGTCTGGCTTGGGTTTACGGAGCAACCGGAACATTCAAATTGATTGAAATTCAGGCGAGAATTGAAGAAATGGAATCTTTGAGCCCGATCTTGATGATCGGTGTGTTATTGATCATGGCATCTTTCATTTTCAAAGTGGGTGCTGCACCATTCCATTTCTGGAGTCCGGATGTATACGACGGAGCTCCGCATGCCGTAACAGGATTCATGGCGTCTGTTGTGAAAATGTCGGCATTCTATGCATTCCTGAAAATGTTTATGGTTTGTTTCGGACAGGGAGAATTGTTCCTTTTCTGGAAAGATGCCCTGGTTGTGATGATCATCATTACCTTGTTTGTCGGAAACTTATCGGCACTTCGTCAGGTGAAGTTTAAGCGTTTATTGGCGTATTCATCGATCACACACGTTGGTTATACTTTATTGGTGTTCATGAATCAGGACACGGCTTCAATCAGCAATCTGTGGTTCTACATGTTCGCCTACGGATTCTCTATCGTTGGAATTATCGCAGTTGGTATTGCCGTAAATGATTCGGAAGACAGAATCGAAGCATTGAGAGGCTTGGGTAAACGAAACCCGTTCCTGGCAGTTGTAGGAATCGTTTCGTTATTGTCACTTGCAGGAATTCCGCCAACTTCAGGATTCTTCGGAAAATACATGGTTTTCGCAGGTGCATGGAAAGATGCTTCTTGGTTGGTGATTATTGCTTTGATCAATTCAGCGATCAGTATTTATTACTATCTGAAAGTGATCGGAACGATTGTTTCTCCTGCAGAGCACGAACAGGAAAAAATCAAATTATCGCCGTTAACAATCGGCGTATTAACAATCGCATTGATTGGAATGTTAGGATTTAGCTTTGTCATTTCGTGGCTGTAATCAAGATTCCAAATTTTCTTAAAATTGAGCTATGCTTCAAAATTCAACCCATTTTTGCGTTATGTTTTTGAAGTATAGCTTTTTTTTCCTCCTCACTTTTTCGATAACGGCTGCATCAGCACAACTTTTGGAAAATTCTCAAGGAGTCGCTTTGACGGAAATTCCCTTTTTCAACACAAAATTCGTGAAGGGAAGCAAGATCAAGGAAATTCGCGGAACCTTTACCTTCAAAAAGCAGGGTGATATCATGCGCGAATCGAATTACATCTACGTATTCGATTTTGATACACTGGGAAATCTGACACGTCATTATCAAACGGCAAAAGGAGATTCGGGAACCGACACGACTGTGCGCTTTTACGATTATACGCAGGATGGAAGATTGGTGAGAAAACGCATCAGCCAAAAGAAAGGCTTTTTATCGACTTATTATTCCTACAATTCCAATGGTCAGGTCGTAAAAGAAGAAGTTTACCGCGATATTGATACGATGAACAGTCTTCTGAAACCATCCATCGAACGAAGCATTCTTTGGAATACAGAAACGATGGATTATCAGGTCTATGAAGGTCAATACAAGAAAAAGGTCTTTAACAGCTATGGAAATCAGTATCTGGAAATGACCAGGTATTTGGACAGTTTGGGCTATTTGGCAAGAGAAGAAGAACTGTTTACAATCACACGAAATAAGATCACCACGAAGTATAAATATTCGGATAAAGGCTGGATCGAGAGCGTTGCGACGTACAAGAATACGGATCCTGTTCCGACTTTGGAATCGCGTTTTACCTATGATTCTTTCGGAAACCTTCAGTCAAAACTGATGTACAAGGATGGTGTTTTCGTAACGGAATATCAATTAATCTATAGCGGATTAACCGGATTGATCTATTCCATCGTCATCAGAGAAGTGAGCTCGAATTTTATTTCCATTATCCGTTTCAAAGAACCGACTTTCTGGGATAAGCCTTAACTTCGGAACATGGTTCAACATTTCAAACAGTACTACCGCACGATTTTATTGGCTTTCGGGTTCATACTGATCGGGGTTTTGGTGCTGAAATGGAATGGAAAACAGTGGCGGAATGAAGTCATCAACTCGGATGGAAAAGGATATTACTACTTTTTGCCGGCTCTCTTTCAGGGAGAAAAAGATTACAAAAAGACTTTAAAGCAAGAGGAAGAAGTGATGGGGAAGCCTCCCCAAAATTACATTCTTAAAACCGAAGAAGGAAAGTTTGTCAACAAATGCTATCCGGGAGTTGCCTTATTGCAAGCACCTTCGTTCTTATTGGCATGCGGAGTAGATTTCATCATGGGAAATCCCTTTCACGGATATTCTGATACACATTTGTACTTCTTTTTCTGGACGAATGTTTTGCTCTTGTTTCTGGGAATTCTGTTGCTGAAAACCAATCTTTCAACGTATTTCGGGCAAAAGCGTTTTACCTGGCTGATCGCTTTGCTGACAGTATTTGCCACGAATATCGGATATCAGGCTTTTTTCTACCCGGCGCTATCGCATCAATATACTTTTTTCCTGGTGAATGTCTGGATCTATTTCTTCCTGAAGTGGAGAAATACGGAAAGAACTTCTGCTTTGCTGTGGTTTGCACTGGTGAGCGGCGTGTTGTTCTTAGTGCGCCCGACCAATCTCTTGTTTTTCCTGATTCTTCCTTTTTTGGCCGGAAACTGGAATACTTTGAAAACACTCTTTTCAGATCTGTTCGCACTTAAAAACGGAAAATTGCTGAAAGCATTGGGGTTGTTTTTACTTCCGGTTGCTGTTCTTCCGCTCTTGACTTATTGGCAAACAGGTCATTTTCTCTATTGGTCGTATCAGGGAGAAGGATTCATCTTCAGCGGTTCTCACTGGCTGGAGACCTGGATCAGTTATCGCTGCGGAATTTTAGTGCACACACCTTTAGTCCTGTTTGGGTTGATCGGAGCAGGCTTGTTCTGGAAAAAAGAACGCTTTGCCGTTTCAATGATCTTCGTTGCTTTGGCGTTTATTACCTTCATTCTGTCGTCCTGGTGGTGCTGGGATTATCAGTTGTTTTTCGGGCATCGCGGATTTACGGAATATCAGGTCATCACGGCATTTTTGCTTATGTATTTCGTTCAGCTTTTCAAGCGCTCGTTTTGGGTGTATTTCCTATTGGCAATCCCGACGTTGTACCTGTCGATTCGTACTTTCCAAAAAATCAGCGGAATTTATCCGATTCAAAAGTTCACCGCAACAACCTTTTGGAAGAGTATGTTCGACTTTGATTCCGGAACGAAGGAAAAGTATGTGGTTCTAACAAATTGTCAGCCATACGGAAAAATCCTTGCGGAATATGATCTGATGAAAGACAAAGCTGCTTACCGGAAAGTGGGATTTGGCTCTGATCCATGGACGGAATTGACTTTCGGGATCCCGAATGAATACAAACATTGCCGTTTCTACGTGGAAGTTCATGCAAACAAAAAATTGCTGAACTCAACCGATGACTGGAAAGGAGTTTCACTGATTTTTTCAGGCAGCTCAAATTCGGGAGAACAGACACACTACAGCGGATCTCCGTTCTATAATTATTACCGGGAAGGAAAAGAGAAATGGGCCGGATTTGATCTTGCTGAAGAGTATAATCCTGCAGACGACGGAACGGAAAAGATCAGTGTTTATATCTGGAATCCGGAGAACAAGCAATTCGAAATCGATGACTTCAGAGCAACTATCAAAGCGATTACAAGCAAAAAATAGATTTGATAGTGATTTTTGAAAAGGCTTTGCGTTTCAAAAAAATGGTTTTTCGACCGTAGCGCTTTATTCAAAACAGAGGTGTTTTTTCCACAAATGCACAAATTTCTGGTGGCGCTTACCAGTCGCCACGATTTGTCACTGGAGAGCCCGATAGGTGGGTATCTGTTTGTAAATCCGAAGGAAAACAGCGTAAGTTGTGGTGTTTTAAAAAATCAAAATTGATTTACTTCCCAACCCGGTAACGCACAATACAATAAATCACTTTCACACCGTCTTTCCACGAAATTTTCTTTCCTTCTTCCTTGTTTCTGGCAATATAAGTAATCGGAACTTCATGAATACTCAGTGATTTGACCTTTGAAAGCTTCATGGTTACTTCCGGTTCGAAGCCAAAGCGTTTTTCCTTCAAATTCAGCGACTTTAATACGCTCGCAGGGACCATTTTATAGCAAGTCATCATATCTGTCAGCCTGTAGCCTGAAAACAGGTTAGAAAGCTTCGTTAGGAAACCATTTCCCATGATGTGCCAAATGAAATTGGTTTTTGAATGCTTGTCTTCCAAAAAGCGAGATCCGTAAACAATCTGATTCGGAGCTTTCAAGTACAAGGCTAAAAGAAGGTTGATCTCTTCCGGAACCAGTTCCAGATCCGCATCCTGAATAACAATGATATTTCCGGTAGCCAATTCAATTCCCTTGTGGATTGCAGCACCTTTTCCCTGATTGACGGGTTGCGAAAAGAAAACCACCGGTGATTCCGGATTGTTCTGAGTGTGCTGCTGAACCAATTGTGCAGTTTTGTCCTTTGAATGATCATCAATGACAATGATTTCTTTCACGGTATCCTGAACGAGGTGAATTTTTTCTAAAAGTTCGATGACACTTAAAATGGTTTTTTCCTCATTGTATGCCGGAACGATAATAGAAAGTTTATTGATTTCATTGGACATGAAACGAAAGTAGCTAAAATCCTGAAAACAGAGATTAACGGACACAAAAAATCCCCCTTGGTTCAACCGAGGGGGATTTTTCTATTTCTTGATTTTACAGCTGTCCGTCCGAATGGTAGACTCCGCCTTTATAAACTTTTACTTTTAGAAGGATTCCGTCGTTGTCGTAGACATAAACTTTTCCGTCCCACAGAATTCCGCCTTTAAATTCACCATCCTGCCAGATTTCACCATCGTTATTATACACTTTGTTGTAACCGTTAGGCGACCACTTGACACCTTGTGTTTTCGGTGTTCCGGCAATAGCAGGTGCTTTTTCTTTGGATTGTCCCGGATCTTTTACATTCACCATCGGATTCACAGGATCTTTTGTCTCTGATTTCGTTTGGTTTCCTGTTCCGTCAAAATAAGCGATTTCTTTGATGTCGCCATTTTCGTAATAACGAACTGCTTTTCCGGTAATCACTCCGTTGTTTGCATCGTATTCGTATTCAAGCTGACCGTTCGGGTAGTAGTAACGGATTTTTCCGTTTTCTTTTCCAATTTCATTATAGAATCCCTGATAAGAAATCTGTCCGTTCTCGTATTTTCTCAGAAGAGAATCCTTGTAAATATTCTTTTCAAAAACTCCTTTTTCCTTGATTTGTCCGTTCGGCCAATAGCGGGTGAAATGCCCTTTCGGACGATTGTTTTCGTAAGTTCCCTTTAAAGATGGGGTTACACCGTCATTGTGATATTTAATCCAAACACCTTCCTTGCGGTCATCAATATATTTTCCTTCTTCGACTTTACCATTTGCAGGAATACCGGACTCGGGACGATCTTTACCGTAGTAAATCCACTTGCCTTGTTTTCTTCCCTTTTCATCCGTAACATTTAACTTGCCATCTTGATCCGTGATAGGGGATGCCTTAACAGCAGTTAGTAGAGACAGGAATAAAACAATGAGTCCGACTTGTTTACATTTCCACATGTTTTGAATTAGTTTTGTAGCGCAATCTAAAGATAGAATTATTTTGTTATAGTTGCCTAAATACATGCAAAATTTCGCTGAAGTGCTTTTTTTTTTCGATTAACAATGAATAGTTTGATTTATTTTGACCTAAATCATAAGTTATTTAACATTTCATTAGTTGTTTTGTCTAAATCATAACTTTCTTTCCAACCCCAATTTTCTCTTGCATAAGTGTCATCGATAGATGCAGGCCATGAATCTGCAATTGCCTGACGGAAATCTGGTTGGTAATCAATTGTGAATGAAGGGACTACTTTCTTAATGCTTTCAAAAATTTGCTTCGGTGTGAAGCTCAATGCAGATAGATTATAGCTCGAACGGATCTTCACTTGCTCTTTCGGAGCTTCCATTAATTCGATCGTTGCACGAATCGCATCGTCCATAAACATCATTGGAAGTGCCGTATCTTCTTTCAGGAAACAAGTGAAATGCTCACCTGCTTTTGCCTTATAATAAATGTCTACCGCATAGTCGGTTGTTCCACCTCCCGGAAGACTTTTATAAGAGATCAATCCCGGGTAACGGATACTTCTGACATCCACCCCGAATTTGTTGAAGTAATACTCACACCATCTTTCTCCGGCTTGTTTCGAAATTCCATATACCGTGCTTGGTTCCATCACCGTATACTGCGGAGTATCGAATCTTGGAGTGGTGGGACCGAAAACCGCAATGGAAGAAGGCCAGAATATTTTTGAAATATGTCCTTCTTTCGCCAGATCCAAAATGGTGAATAAGCTTTCCATGTTCAGTTTCCACGCAAAATCAGGGTTTTTCTCAGCCGTTGCAGAAAGCAAAGCAGCAAGAAGATACACATCCGTAAATTTTTGTTCTATAATATAAGAGCGGACAGCTTCTTTATTTAAAGCGTCCAATTGGATATAAGGTCCGTTGGAAAGATTTTCGGGGCATGCATCTTTCAGATCGGCGGCAACAACATTTTGAAAGCCGAATTTTTCACGAAGTGTAAGTACTAACTCCGTACCGATTTGTCCGCAAGAACCTAAAACCAAAATTTTTTTCATGGAGGTGCAATTTGTCCGCAAAGATAATTTTTTTTCCTGCCAATAAAAGTTTTTCATTTTCGGTTAAAAACTGACAATTCTCATTTTTTCCAACACATTTTGTCGGTATTTTTGCGTAACTTTCAGATACTATGTGGTTGGAATTGACACTAAAACTAATGTGGTTGCTTATTCGCAAACCGGAATGATAACAAGTGTTTTTATTTGTTGAACATTAAAAAATAATTGAATAGAACATGCCTTTTTACTATAACATGGGGAAATTTCCCCCTAAAAGACATACACAATTCCGTAAAGAGTCGGGTGAGTTGTACTACGAACAATTGTTCGGGACAGAAGGATTTCATGGTTTTTCGTCCTTAATGTATCATGTGCACCGCCCAACGATGGTGAAGTCGGTGAAGACTTTCAAAGATCTGACTCCGGTTCCGGCGGTAAATAAAAACATCACTTCCCGCATGCTGAAGGGATTCAACGTGGCTCCGAAAGATGATTTTCTGGAATCGCGTGAAATCATGCTTTTCAACAACGATTTGAATATTGCATTGGCAGCTCCGAAAAAGTCTATGACGACTTATTTTTATAAGAACGCGGATGCTGACGAAGTGATTTTCATTCACGAAGGAAACGGAAAACTCAGAACGATGATGGGAAATATTCCATTCAGTTATGGAGATTATCTGGTTGTGCCACGCGGAATGATCTATCAGATCGAATTTGAAACGGAAAAGAACCGCTTGTTTATCGTAGAATCGTTTTCTCCGATTTATACGCCGAGAAATTACCGCAATCATTTCGGACAATTGCTGGAGCATTCTCCGTTTTGTGAGCGCGATTTCAGAGGCCCTTCCGAGTTGGAAACGCACGACGAATTGGGAACGTTCACCATCATGATTAAGAAAGAGAATGTATTGCACGAATTGCAATATGCTTCACATCCTTTTGACGTAGTGGGCTGGGACGGATACAATTTTCCTTACGCGTTCTCTATTCATGATTTTGAACCGATTACAGGACGTGTGCATCAGCCGCCTCCCGTGCATCAAACGTTTGAAGGACATAACTTTGTGATTTGTTCTTTCGTTCCGAGAATGTATGATTATCATCCGCTTTCGATTCCTGCTCCATACAACCACAGTAACATCGATTCGGATGAATTGCTGTATTACGTGGATGGAGATTTCATGAGCCGGAACCATGTGGAGAAAGGATACATTTCCTTGCATCCGGGAGGAATTCCGCACGGACCGCATCCGGGAGCTTATGAAAGAAGTATAGGACAAACGGAAACAAAAGAATTGGCTGTAATGGTCGACACGTTTAAACCTTTAAAATTAACACAGGCTGCTATTGACATGGAAGATGATTCCTATGCAACGAGCTGGCTGGATAAATAATTACGAATTGTTCTCCCTTTTGAGGGGAGAAAAGTGAAAACATTTAAAGAAACAATATTATGAGTAACGAAATAAAAAACGTTGAATACGGATTAGAAAAGATTTTTGAAGGGGCACAGGACTTTTTGCCTTTGCTTGGAACAGATTACGTGGAATTCTATGTAGGAAATGCGAAGCAGGCAGCTCATTTCTACAAAACAGCTTTCGGATTTCAGGATTTGGCTTACGCTGGTTTAGAGACCGGAGTGAAAGATCGTGCATCGTATGTGTTGAAGCAAGACAAGATCAGAATCGTATTGACAACGGCATTAAAGAGTGATTCACCAATTGGAGAGCACGTAAAAAAGCACGGTGACGGAGTAAAAGTAATTGCTCTTTGGGTGGAAGATGCGAGAAAATCGTATGAAGAAACGACCAAAAGAGGTGCGAAGTCCTTTTTTGAGCCAATGGTTGAATCGGATGAACATGGAGAAGTTGTTCGTTCCGGAATTTATGGAGCTTATGGTGAGACGGTTTTTGTATTCGTTGAACGCAAAAATTACACAGGGATTTTTATGCCGGGTTATGTAGAGCATAAGTCAGCTTATAATCCGGCTCCGGTTGGATTGAAGTTCATTGACCACATGGTTGGAAATACCGGGTGGAACAGAATGAATGAAGCTGTAAAATGGTTTGAAGATATCATGGGATTTGTAAATTTCTTATCGTTTGATGACAAACAAATCACTACGGAATATTCTGCTTTGATGTCGAAAGTGATGTCGAACGGAAACGGACGAATTAAGTTCCCGATCAATGAACCTGCTGAAGGTAAAAAACGCTCTCAAATTGAAGAATACATTGATTTTTATGAGGGTGAGGGTGTTCAACACCTTGCAGTTGCAACAGACGATATCATCAAGACGGTAGCAGATATGCGTTCCCGTGGAGTTGAATTCTTGTCGACACCTCCGCAAGCTTATTACGATGGAATTCCGGAACGCTTGAAAGATCACATGTCGAAGTTCAAAGAAGATATCAATGAATTGCAGAAATTGGGAATTATGATCGATGCGGATGAGGAAGGTTATTTGCTGCAGATCTTTACCAAGCCGGTTGAAGACCGCCCAACTGTATTCTTCGAGGTCATTCAGCGAATGGGAGCAAAAGGATTCGGAGCAGGAAACTTCAAAGCTTTGTTTGAATCCATCGAAAGAGAACAAGAGAAAAGAGGAACTCTATAATAGACGTTAGGACTTTAAGACTTCAGGATATTAGGACAGATCATGTTTTAATGTCTTGAAGTCTTAATATCTTAAAATCCTGATATCATAATAATATTCAACCTACTTCCTTTCAAACTCATAGATATCGAAGATCTCCTCAATGTGGTGCTTCTTCGTCTGATTGAATTCCGTATTCAGTGTGTTGAGAATATTGTTGTTCGGAGCAGAGAAATTACTCGCCGCATCCACCAGTACGATGCGTTTCCGGGTTTTATAATCGATGTTTTCCAGACTGTTGATACAGTATAAGGATCTTTTCCCTAATTCATTCCGGACCTTTTCACTGTCGGATTCCTGAAACAAAGCACGGTCGTAATAATAGATGAAGTTCAGTGAAAAATGAACCGGAGCTACCAAAACCAACGTACTGTCATTTTCCAGCTGTTTCACCAGTTGAACCGTTTCCCTGACTTCCCGTTTGTTCGTTTTATTTGGTTTTACAGACACCACAAACAGCAGGCAAATAAAGCCCGGAATCAGGAAGCGAAGTTTCGGTTTCTGAATGATGAAATCGGTGGAAAGTGCAACCAGAATGCAGAAACCAATCGCAATAAACATCAGGTAGCGATCCAGAAACATGGGAATCCAAAACGAAATGACGAACATGAAAACGAAAGGGAGGTAAAACCAGCAAAGCATTAAGCGGGTCGCTAAACGATTGGGATTTTGCCTGCGTTTTACAAGGAGAAAAATCGAGCCGACCACCAAGGCAGCAAGGGTGAAAACCGCTGTAACCGGCGCATTGCTGAAAGCGCGAAACATTTCATAAAATGCATCAAGTCCGCTTGGAGGAGCCAGCCAGGTTCCACCTTGAGTTGAACTCGTAAATCGATTCAGAATAATCCAGATGTATGGCGAATAGGTCAGCAGCAATACTCCGACGAATAAAATCAGAAAACGATAGAATTCCTTCAGCAGATTTCGCTGGAAAAGGATAAAGAAGAATTGAATAAACAGGATGAAAAAGCCGAAAAAGTGCGTGTAAATCAACAAGGTGTTTGCTAAAAGAAACCAAATGAAGTTCCACTTATTCCGGTCTTTTGCAATGACAATTTTCATGTAGTAGAACATGGAAACCGCAGTCAGCAATCCCATCAGGGCGTAAGCTCTTGCTTCGTGGGAAAAAATGACCTGATAAGTAGAAAAAATGAAGATGATACTTGCATAAATCCCGACGCGGATATTGAAAAAACGCCATCCGATCCGGTAAATAAAGAAAACGGTCAGCGAACTGAAAATGAGTGAAAGAACGCGGACTGAAATTTCTGAAATCCCGAAAAATTTGATCCAGTAATGCAACAGAATGAAATGCAGCGGCGGATTGTTTTCGTTTTGAAAGATTTCGAACAAACTGTCCAAAGACTGCTGAGAATGATAAACACTGAAAGGTTCATCTCCACCAAGAGAATTAGCGCCCAGAAAAAGTCCTTTAACGACAAAATTCAGGAGAATGAAAAAGAACGGAAGGTAATATGTAGTGTAGTTAGAGCGATTCATCTTTATCCGACCATGATTCCTTTTCCGCCTAGTTTCGGAATTTCAATGAAGTTTTTCTCATCGATCGTTTCAGGAAGGAAAATAAATCGTTTGTCATACATGACGTCGTCTGCCCAAAAAGAAACCCAATATTCATTCGTCAATCCGAAAACTTCTTCCATGATCGGTTCGATTTTCGCAGCTTCATTCGGTAAAAGAACTTCCAGAGAATGGCGCAGAGTAGAAGTTTTGATTTTCTCTCCGGTATTGACATCTTCTCCGTAGCCGCGGCTTGTAATAATGATTCCCTCCATGATATCATCACGAAGATTCAGCAAATAAACATAATGCTGCGTTCCGCCTTCTTCATTAATTTCGGGAACGATCACAATTCTTACATTTTCAACTACCGGGCCTTTCAATTCTTCTCGCATGGTTTTATCCGATTTTGGACTGCAAAGTTAAGAAAAAGTGCAACTTTTGAAGACGAAGTTACAATAAACGTTAGTGCCACAGTAATCAGGAGTTCACAGTTGCAATCGTTCTTCCCATTCGGATATATTCAAAGAGATCAGACGGATGTCCGATTTTCTCCCGATTTTCTTGTGTATTTGCTTTTTGAAGAATTTCCTTTTCGATATCGGGAGCTCTTTTGTGTCCGGTTCTCACGATAATGAGTTGTTCATCCGGAATGGAAATGATGTACTGACCTTTGATTCCACGGCAATAATAAACCGGATGTCCATTGCTGACGTAAGTCCAGATATGTAATCCGTATCTCGTATTCGGAACACCTTCTTCTGTCGACATTTCCGGATTTTTGACCATTTCATCGAAATATCCAGCCGGAATAACTTGTTTTTCGTTCCATTTTCCGTGATTCGCCAATACTTTTCCGATGCGGGCAAAATCTCTGGTTGTACTGTACAAGCAACAAAAGGCTTTTTCGTCGCCGTTTTTCTTGTCCAGACTCCAGAATGCATCTGATTCTGCTCCGATGGGTTTCCACAGTTTCTCGGAAGCGTACTGCGCCAGATCTTTTCCGGTTGCTTTTTCAATGATGAAACCGAGCAACTGAGAATTTCCGCTTTGGTAGATGAATTCCTTTCCGGGTTCCTGAATAGCGTGTTGGCGTGTCACCAAACCTCTCAAATCCCAGCCGTAATACGATTCTGCATTTTCAGACAGCGGATTTTTCCCGCTTTCGCCCCAATCCAATCCTGAAGCCATCATCAACAAATGACGAATCGTAATCTTTTCTTTGCCTTTTCCGGAAAACTCCGGAATGTATTTGCGAACGGGTTCATCGAGACTTTTGATGTGTCCTTCTTCCAGTGCAATTCCAATCAGCATACTGACAACCGTTTTAGCCGCAGAAAAGGAATTGGAAACCGTTTCCGGGTGATGTTCGTCCCAATATTGTTCGTAGACCACCTGATTGTTCTTGACGATCAGAAACGAAGAAGTTCGCCAGGTATCCATGTATTTCAGATCGTCGGTGCTGAGCGCGTCTTTTTTCGCGAGTTTAAAGCTCCACGGTTCACTTTTCTCAGGTGCTTTGACCGTTGCGTTGTGAAATTTATTCAGATCATAGATCGTAGGAGAAGATTCTCCTTGCAGATACGTGAAATAGATTCCTTTGTAGAGATAGAAACGACCGCTCAGAACGATAAAAATGTTGACGGATAAAAAGAGAATTAAGACAAACCACCCGGTTCGTTTTAACCATTTGAGTAGGGAGCGTTTCATGACTATTGCGCGTAAGTGAATCCGAATTGAGAAGCCAGTTTTTCTTTTAAAAGGTCTTTTACCTCTTGCATATCGACTGGTCTTCCAAGTTCCTGTTGCAAGGAAGTTACAGATTTATCTTCAATTCCGCAAGGCACAATGTGAGAAAAATAAGAAAGATTTGAATTGATGTTGAAACCGATTCCGTGCATGGTTACCCAACGGGAAGATTTCACTCCCATGGCGCAGATTTTTCGTGCAGTGGGTTTATCCGTGTCGATCCAAACTCCGGTGAATCCTTGTGAACGTTCTCCTTTGACTCCGTAATGAGCCAACACCTGAATCACAGCTTCTTCCAGATAACGCATGTATTTGTGAATGTCAGTGAAGAAATAATCCAGATCGAGAATCGGGTAAGCCACCAACTGTCCGGGCCCGTGATAGGTAATATCTCCGCCGCGATTGATCTTGTAGAATTTGGCTTCGTGTTCTTCCAACCCGTCCTGATTCAACAACAAATGATCTTCCGTTCCGCTTTTTCCAAGGGTATAAACGTGCGGATGCTCACAAAACAACAGGTAATTTTTGGTTTCTTCTTCGGTGGTTTCGTTTCGACGCTCAATTTTCAACGCAATGCTTTGGGCAAATAACTTTTCCTGATAATCCCAGGCTTCCTGATAATCGATCAGCCCCAAGTCTTGAAAATGAACTTCCGGTAACATATTTTAGAACTCAAATATACGAAAGGTTGAAAGGATGACAGCGCATTTAATTCCCAAAAAAAGTTTTGTTCACGAATTCAATCCATTTATAATTCGGAATCTCTTTCGGAATAAAATAATCGGGCTGAATTCCATAATCATCGATAGGCAAATCCGGAAGTCTCAGGCTTTTTGTTAAACAGTAGTACAAGAGGAAATTCTGATCCGGTGATTCAACTTCATTGACCTCGGAAATATCCAGAGCACCAAAGGTTTTATGTCCGAAAAGTTTTACTTTCTTGCTTTGTTTGGCCGACAACAAGAATTGCTCCGTTGCGCTTGCGTTGTATTCATCTGTCAGAATTGCGACCTGTTGAGGGAAAGCAGCGATTTCTTTTTGCTCGAATATTTCTGAACCTCCGTTGTCGTAGATGTTTACAAATTTCCCTAGGTTGTTGTCCAGTTTCTCAATCACTTTTAACAGGAAGGCCTTGTTTTCCGGCGTAATATTTGGGTTTCCAAGCCATTCTTTCCATCTTCTGTTGTTTAATTCCGTGGATAAATGTTCCCAGAAAACGGTTTGGATCGGATTGGTGTAAATGAGCGGGAGCAATGCCTCATAGGACTTGTTCGCTCCGCCTCCGTTTCCGCGCAGATCGATGATCAGATTTTTTGAAGCCGTAATCTTGCTTGAATATGTCTTGATCAGCGAATCGATTTGTGGTTTGTAAGCTCCGTCGAAAGAAGGAATCCGCAACAGGTAAGTATTTTCGTTTATTTGCTTTACAAATGGTTCCTGCGCATTGATGATTTCGAGGAACAGATCAATATCGGGGTCGTTATTTTTCTCAATCGGAAATGTTCTTTTGAAGAAAATGCCATCCAGCTCCAGTAAAATATTGTTGGTAAGCACGGCTTTTTTGAACGGCTTTTCCGAATAATCTCCCATGTAATAAACACCCGATAAATCCGGATTGATGAGAAATTTCGGATGACTTTTGTCCCAATCTGTATTGGATGATTCGATGACATGTGCTTCAAACTTCCCTTTGTTGTTTTTCAGCGCAACAGTATATGCATCGGATTCCCAGATTCCTTCGTAGTCGGTTTGTTTTTTGGTGGACAAATAGTTCTTGAAATCTGCAATAATTAGTTGCGGCTTTGCCTTGTCTTTTGAAGAAGCAGATTGATTTGAACTGCCTGTACTGCCTGAATCAGAAGTCAAAGCAACAAAACCCAAATGACCTTTGCGGAAGAAAGACAGCCAGTCTGTAATGATTCTGGCGCAATCCGATTTATCAGTCACATTTTTTACCTTCTCCAGGTAATTCAAGGTATGAGCATTGTATGCACTTTTCCCTTTGAGATCAATTGCATGCTGAAATCCCGCATCGTTTTCTTCGAACGTTTTTTTCGCCCATTGAAAATTCTTTTCACAATCACATGTTTGGGCGAAAGAGCTTACTGACAGAAGGATCAGCAGGATAAAAACCGGGTTTTTCATGTGTCGTGTTTAGAATTCCAGATATACAAAAGGCTGGAACGAATTGGAAGCTGCCTGATATAAAATCACAATAAATACCGCGATGATTAACATTTGCACCACCATATTGGTTTTTACGAAACTCGAAACCATGAAATCTTTCCATTTCTGCGGCATCCAGTGAATGAAAAAGCCCAGAAGCATGATCAAAAGCGCCTGATAATAAGTGCTCGTAAGCGTTTGGAAGCTCTCCCAATCGAAGTCGAAATGATTGAAAATCCGATCCAGCATATTATTCGGAGCGCCTTCTGTTTTCAAGCGGAACCAGATGCGGGTAAAGGTGATGAAGTTGAAGGTGATCAGGATTTTCCAGAAATGAACGATCCACCAGGAACTTTTTTCATACGGAGAAATCTTTTTCCAGTGATTGTAGATCACCAAAGCCAATCCGTTCATTGCTCCCCAGATAACGAAATTCTCAGAAGCACCGTGCCACAATCCACCCAGAATCATGGTGATCAGCAGGTTCAGATCGCGGTGCATAAACATTTTCACTTTCGGACTGATCAGGATTGCGATTCCGTATAGACTCATCAAACCGATGTACACGAAAACCAACTCATACCAGCCGGTAATAAAGATCAGGAAGATGAAAATGACAATAATGGCGATGTACGTACCGATGGTTCCTTTTTTGTTTCCTCCAAGCGGAATGTACAGGTAATCTTTCAACCAGGAACCTAAGGATTTATGCCATCTTCTCCAGAAATCAGCCACACTGTTTGCCTTGTAGGGAGAATTGAAGTTCGGCAGCAATTCGAAACCCATCAGTTTTGAAATCCCGATAGCAATGTCGGTGTATCCGGAGAAATCTCCGTAAATCTGCAAGGAATAACCCCACATGGCAATCACGCTCCAGTAGCCCGGATAATCGCCCGGATTGTCTACAACCATATTGATGAAATGCGTTGCTATGAAATCTGCCAGAACAATTTTCTTGAAAAGTCCTTTCATGATCAGGAAAACTGCTTCTCCGAATTCTTTTTGAGTCAGATGGAATTTCTGGTAGATCTGAGGAATGAAATCACGTGCTCTTACGATTGGTCCCATCAGAACGTGCGGGAAGTAAGTTACGTAAAAGGCATAATCCCAAAAATTGCGAACCGGTTGAATTTCCTTGCGGTAAATGTCTACCACATAACTGATGGATTGGAAGGTGAAAAAGCTGACACCTGCCGGTAAAAGAATCGTCGTCTCGAACGTTCCGTCACCGAAAAACCCGTTCCCCCACTGAGCGAAGGTGTTGAAAACCTCGTAATCGGTGTGAAACATTTTATTGAATGAATCGGTGAAAAAGTGTGCATATTTAAAGAATCCCAGGAAAAATAAATTGAAAACTGCGGAAAATGCAATGATCCACTTTCTTCCCAGAGGTTTATCAACTTTGAAAATCCATTTCCCCAGAAAGAAATTGACGACTACTGAGAGTGCGAGAAGTGTTACGAAAAAACCGGAAGTTTTGAAGTACAGAAACAAGCTCATTACCGTAATGAACATACTGCGTACCAATTGGTTTTTATGCAAAAAGCTGAAAAGCACCATGAATGCCAGAAAGAAAATCCAGAAATCAAGGCGGTTAAACGCCAGGTCATCTGCTGACATATGTGTAAAGCTAAAAATGCGATGCAACGATTCCATAAAGGGGATTAAAACAGTTTAATTGATGTATTTTCTTTTTTCCATTTGTTCCAGCCATTTTTCAAACGCATCGATGAAAAGATCCGCTTTCAAATGATATCCGGGAGCTGTGAAGTGAACCAGATCAGCTCTCATCAGCCCGTGAGCTTTCCAGATCCGTGATGAACCGAGTTCACCCATCGTTCCGTATAAATCCCAAACCGGGCACTGGTATTTTTTTGCGAGTTCGATGATTACTTCCCGTTGTCGGGCAACGTTTTTGTTCAAGTACTTTTTCTTATAGCCGGCATCATTCGGAACGGTCAACAGAATGGCACAATCCGGATTTGCAGACAATACTTTGAGCATCATGTTTTCCAGATTTTTTTTGTAGACTTCCGGATCAAAAGAGGCATACGGTACATTGGCATCATTCGTTCCTACGGAAAAAGCAAAGAAATCCGGCGGTGATTCTTTCAATTGTTCTTCAAAGTTTTTATTGGCCAGATACGTGTATAAACCGGCACCGTTAATTCCGATAGCCGTGTATGAAATTCCGGGCGATGCATTGCTCAACTGAAAGGCGTGAATTTGCAATTTGTAGGGAACATCGATCAGCTTTGTAAACTGAAGATTGAAGGTGTCGACAGGATCTGTGAAAACGGTTTCTGTGTAACCCAACGTTTCGTTCCTGAATTTGTTTACGATCAGAATTTCATCCGGTCCGAAATTCAACTCGTAAGGAAAAACACCTTTGTTGTGATAAACACGAAGTCGTGTAAATCCGGGTTTCACATCCGTTTTGTCGTATCTGAAGGAAATTTCCACAATCGAATCCGGAGTTTCAACCATGGCTCCCAACAAGCCGAAATCAATTCCGTCCGGACGGTGGAAATTCACACTTCGATGTGTTGTCCAATGATTTCTGGAAGAAAACTCATAGTTCCAGGGATTGTTTGTGTGGGCTAAATCGAAAGGAAAAATCAATCCGCGCTCACCGGGCACGTCGATCCAATGTGTTTGCAAATAAGTGCGGATATCGTGTGTGTAAACATCTGCCTGAAGGTGGGAACCTCCGATATGATAGAAATTGAGCTTGCAATTCTTTTCGGAGATCATGTTCCGGAAATCCTGGAATAGATGTTCCCAGTTGGAGCTTTGAGCGCTGTAAAAACGGAAATTGTTGTTTTCAAACCGGATAAAAGGATATTGGCGTTTCAGGTTCGTATCCAAATGATGAAAATCCGGATAAGCATATGAATCGAGTGGTGTTTTTTCGCGTATCACTTCCACTTGCGACTGACTGTTGCAGGCGATAAGCGAACTAATTAATACTACGATATAAACACTAAACTTCATCCAATATTTGATTTGAGCAACGAGCATGCCGCTTTTTATTGAGCTCCTTGTTTCCATTTGACATACTCAGCCGCCAGCGCATCGAAAAAGAGCTGAGACGCAATACTCGCTCCCCGATTGGTGAAGTGGATGTAGTCGTTTCCGGCCAATCCTTTTTCAACCCAGCTCGGCATGGAATTTTCTCCGCCCATTGCACTGAACAAATCCCAATAACAAGCTCCTACTTCTTTGGAAACACGGGTCATTTCATGTACCAGGAAAGGAAGCATTTTATAAGTCACGCGTCCGCTGGCACTTTGCATCGACATATCGCTCGGTCCGATTACCATTACGGATGCTGAAGGGCGCAATTTTTTCAAGGTGTGCAATTGTCCTTTGAACTGTTTTGCGTAATGTCTCACAGAAGAAGAATCGTTCATATACGGAACGCTGTTTCCTCCGAATTGCATGATCACCATTTCCACATTCAGATCCGCATACATTTTAGATGCAATGTTTTGGTCGATTTTTCCAAAGAATGTTCCGCTGGAACCACGCATTCCGATATTGTCTACAAATACTCCGTAATCACTTTCCAAAGAGAACCCGATGATGGTGGGACTCACGGATGCAGAAAATTCATAGCGCAGTTTGCTCGGAGTGGAAGGGAATTCCAATGAAAGCATGTGGTATTTTCCGTCGTTTTCCAGGCTGTCTTCATGAATCAGATTGTTACCGCTGTAAACCTTGATTTTACATGGTTTGAAACAGCTGGTATAGAACATTTTTGCGTGATTGTATTCTCTGGCGCGCGAGTAAGCTGTTTTGGTAGGTTCAATTTCGATAAAAGCTTCTTTGATGCTTGTCGAAGCCGCCATTTGCGCGCTATCCATTTCGGATGTAAATCGTGCTGCGGTGTTCATTGAACCGTATTTGCGTGATTTCAGGCTTGCACCACCGAAAGCAGTGTAGCGCGTGAAATTGGGAGAACAGGTTTGCTTGAATGTAATGGTGTTGTATTCGTTTTTGGCAGGAATTGTTCCCGGCCCGAATCCACCGAATTGAGTTTGCAAGCGCTGACGGATGTATGAAGTCATGCGGTCACCTTCAATTTGCGAATCACCGTAATGAAGCACGCGCACTTTTTTTCCTTTGGAAACACCTTCCAGTTTTTCGAAGAATTCGTGTAAAGCCGCCAGACCATTGTCATTGAATTGAATGCTGGTTGCTGCTTCGGCGGATAAGGTTCCTCCGGCAGGTGCCCCCATTTTTCCATCCGATTCAAAAGTGTTTTTGATCGTTGTATCGGCAGAAAGACCTTCGATATTCAAGGTATCGACCTGAACGATATTGGTAATATCTTTCTTCTCTACCGGTTTTGGCGGAGTAAGGGCGTCGTTGAGTGACAAAAACCGGACATCCATTCCGAACAGATCTATTTTGTCTCCATTGACTAAAAAGCTCATTCCGGTTAGCAGAACTAAGATTCCGGCAAGATAAATAAGTACATGAAATGGTTGCAGCTGTTTCACCTTTCTTAAAATTGAGCTACAAAATTAATCCAAATTAGAAATAGACAATTGATTGTTTATTATCCGCGCTCGTTCGGAGATTATTTGACGGATGAATATCCCGTGTTTGGTAGAAAAAAATGTGTCCGCTTGACCAGTGGTATCAAGGCCAATACGCAATATCGCGTTTTTGTGTTTTCAAGTCGGATTCGGGCGAAATAAGAGTGCTGTCTGAGGTGCTGATTCAATTCAATAGTTTTTAGTTCTCGCTCTCACTGATTTGCACTCCATTTGGCGGATAGATATTTGTCTATTAGCCCAGTGGCAGCAAGGCCAATACACAATATCGCGTTTTTGTGTTTTCAGGTCGGATTCCAGCCAGAATTTCCCGCTTTCCCCAACCATGATTCTAACACTATTTGTACCTTTAGATCATGGAACAATACACAAACGAACTGATTCATGAAAGCAGTCTCTATTTACAGCAGCATGCGCACAATCCCGTAAATTGGGTTTCCTGGTCGAAAGAAGCTTTTGAACGGGCGGAGAAAGAGAACAAACTGGTACTGGTATCAGTCGGTTATTCCGCTTGTCATTGGTGTCACGTCATGGAGCACGAATGTTTCGAAGACGAAGAAGTGGCAGCGTTGATGAATAAGCATTTTGTTTGTATTAAAGTTGACAGGGAAGAACGACCCGATGTTGATCAGGTGTATATGACGGCGGTTCAACTCATGACACAGCGGGGCGGATGGCCTTTGAATTGCTTCACGATTCCGAATGGAAAACCCATTTATGGAGGAACCTATTTCCCGAAAGAACAATGGATGCATGTGCTCCGTTCCTTAGAACATACCTATCGGACAGAGCCTCAAAAAGTATTCGAATATGCCGATGAATTGAGTGATGGTGTGCAACAATCGGATTTGATTGCTGTGGCGGAACCCGTAAGTCCATTTCCGGAAGATAAATTGTGGGAATTGGTTCGCCGATGGCAGCAAAGAATGGACATGGTGGAAGGAGGCCCGACGTCCGCACCAAAATTTCCGCTTCCGAGCAATCTGGAATTCCTGCTTCATTACGGAACTTTCGAAAAGAACACTTCCGTTTTGGAATATGTTCATCTGACACTTCGCAAAATGGCATTGGGTGGAATCTACGACCAGCTTGGTGGTGGTTTTTCGCGTTATTCGGTTGATATTTTGTGGAAAATCCCGCATTTCGAAAAGATGTTGTACGATAACGGACAATTGCTGTCGGTTTATGCTCAGGCATATCAGGAAACGAAATTGCCGGAATACAAACGCGTTTTGGATCAGACTTTGGGGTGGCTTGAAAGAGAAATGCTCAGTGAAGAAGGAGGTTTGTTTGCGGCGCAGGATGCAGATTCGGAAGGAGTAGAAGGGAAGTACTATGTTTGGACACCGGAAGAAATCGAAACCGCACTTGGTGAAAATGCTTCCTGGTTCTGGTCTTTATACAATCCCGGAAACAAAGGATATTGGGAACACCAGCAATGGGTTTTACTCAGAAATGAAACCTGGGAAGAATTCTGTGAAAAGAATCAAGCGATCACGAATTCGAACATTCAGGATCAACTGGATACTTTGCTGCATCTCCGAAAAAAACGTATAGCACCGGTTACGGACACCAAATGTTTAACAGCCTGGAATGCCTTGACGATAACTGGTTTGGTAGAAGCATTCAAAGCAACCGAAGACCACAGTTATTTGAAACTGGCGATCCAAATTGCACGATGGATCAAAACATACCAAACCGGAAGTGATTTCCAGCTGTGGCATACCAGACAAAACGGAAAATCATTTATCGAAGGATTTTTGGATGATTATGCAACGGCGATTCAGGCCTTCTTGAATCTCTACCAAATAAGCGGAAATGAAGCGGATCTGAAATTTGCGGAAGAACTGTGTTCATACACGATGAAACACTTCTTTGATCCGAAATCCGGAATGTTCTATTTCACTTCTGACAATCACGATCTGATTGCGCGTAAAATGGAAATCAACGACAATGTGATTCCTTCCACAAACAGCATCATGGCGAATAACCTGTTGACACTTTCCCTGCTTACAGATAAGTTGGATTATGAAGAAAAAGCAAAACAGATGCTTCAAAACGTCATTGACGGGATGGAGCAATACGGCTCGGGCTATTCCAATTGGGCGCTTTTATTGCTGCGCTTCCAAAAAGAAGTTCGCTTGCTGACAATTCCCGGAACTGAAGAATGGAATCCTTTCCGGAAAATGAGCTCATCGTTCTTGCTGGTTCGTTATACGGAAGATTCGGAAGCCACTGTTTGTGCGGCCGGAATTTGTTCTATTCCGATGGTTCATGTGCGGGAAGTGGAAGATTATCTGGAGAATCTATAAAGATTATAAACTAGTCGGGGCGAAAAATTTTTCGCCCCGACTAGTTTCTGCAATTATTTTTCCTTCAACATCTCAGGAGCCTTGATCTTAAATTGCTCCAGTCTTGGTTGAGAAACGGCCTTCACATATCCGTTATTCGGGTTTCTGCATTCGAAATTCTGATGGTATTCTTCTGCCTTGTAAAATGCAGTGAATCTGGAAACTTCCGTTGTGATTGTCGGGAATTTCTTCGAGTCGAGTAATTGTTTGATATATGCCTTTGCGTGTTCGCGCTCATAATCATTCTGATAAAAAATGGCAGAGCGGTACTGCGTTCCCATGTCCGGCCCTTGCTTGTTTAAAGTTGTCGGATCATGCGAATCGTAAAAAACCTTCAATAAATCATCGTAGGAAACAATGGAGGAATCGTAATAGATCTTTACGGTTTCCGCATGACCGGTTGTTCCGGTACAAACATCTTCGTAGCTTGGATTTTCGACATGTCCGCCGGAATAACCGCTTTCCACTTCCACAACTCCTTTCACCGATTCGTAAATGGCTTCGACGCACCAAAAACAACCACTGCCGAAATAGGCAACCTGGTATTTACTCAGTTCATCCGGACTTTTAGTCTTCTTTTCCGTGATCTGATTTTTTTGAGCGCAGGAACTCAAAGAAAGAACTGCAATCGTTAAAAACGACATGATTTGTTTCATAATGCAAATTTTCAAAGAATTACGGATAACTGGCTTTTTTGGATTCCGATTTGACCTTTTTTAAACTTTATTAAGGTTTTGTTCAGAACCAATTTAGGCAAATAATTGATGCTTAAACAACAAAAAAAAGCTGAAAGGTTTAAAAAGTCGGCTCAACTGATTATATTCGCACCCTTAAAAGAAATTATAGAATGGCAATCATTGGTAAAATCAGAGACCAGCGCTACCTGTTGGTAGGGATCACAGGTTTGGCTCTTTTAGTTTTTATTCTTACTGGATTATTTGATAAACTGGGAACTTCTGTTGACAGAGGAACTTTAGGTACAATCGACGGAGAAGCTGTTGATACGGCAGTTTATAATTCCAAGTTGCGACAATTTGAAATGTCGGACAGACAGCAGTTTCAGCAACAACAACGTGAGTATACAGACAGAGATGCTGAACAGACAGCTGATAAGGCGTGGTCTGCAGCAGTAGATGAAATCGTCTTGAAACGTGAGTTCGATGCATTGGGCTTAGCTGTTTCTGAGAAAGAATTTACAGCTTTCCTGTACGGAGAAGAGGGATTTGCCTTATTGCCTGAGATTCAACAAGCATTTACTGATCCGAATACAGGACAGTTCAACGCTTCTCAATTGGATAAGTATATTCAGGATCAGGAGAAATCTACAGATCCTACAGCTATCGAAGGTTGGAAGAAAACAAAAGAGATCATCCGCAACAACCGTATGCAGGAAAAATATTTCCAATACCTGGGGCAGGGAGCGTATGTAACGAAGTTAGAAGCGAAAAACGATTATTTGGCGAAAAACGAATCAAAATCAGTTTCGTTTGTGATGGGTGCTTACCGTGACATTACAGATGAGCAAATGAAGATTTCTGATAAAGAAGTTCGTGCGTTCTACGATAAAAATAAAGACAAGGCGAAATACCAGGTAATGGCAGGTCGTGATGTGAAATACTTCGACGTAACAATTCAACCTTCAAAATCAGATTCATCTGCATTCAAAAAAGAATTAGATGTTATCAAAAAAGGATTTGCTGCTTCAACAAATGATTCATTATTCATTTTGCAGAATTCAGAATTCAAAATTTATGCTTCAGGTCACATGATGACTTACCGTCCGGAAGGTGATGCAAAAGCACGTGAAGGAATGACATACCCTGCAGGAATGGATACGGTTTTCAAAACGGCATCAATCGGTCAGTTGGTAGGACCATACGATGACAAAGGAAAAACGCGTATTGCAAAAGTGATGGATTTCAACACAACAGTTTGTAAAGTACGTCACATCCTGATCTCCGCTCAAAAAGGAGATACAAAGAAAATTGCATCTGCAAAGAAATTGGCTGACAGCTTGGTGAAAGTGGTCAATAAGACAAACTTCGAAGAGTTCGTTAAGAAGTATTCTGAAGATCCGGGATCCAAAGACAAAGGTGGTGTTTATGAAGATTTCATGGACTACGAAATGGTTACACCGTTCTCTAAATTCTCTACGGATAAGCCGGTAGGAACAATCGGAGTGGTACAAACAGATTTCGGATTCCACATCATTGAAGTATTGGACAGAAAGAATGATGTAAAATTCCCTGTATTGGCAGTGGTTGAAAAAACATTGTTGGCTTCTCCTGAAACAAAATTGTCTTTGAAGGATAAAGCTTATATGTTGTTGACTAAAATTGACAGAGAGCTTTCCCATAAATCAGATATTACAGATAAAATCATCTTGTTCGATACAATCGCACGTAGAGAAGGGTTTTACTCAAGACCGGTTCGTATGTTCGACGAATCTCCGAAAGTTCAGGGATTCACAACGAAAATGGCTGCGCAATCCATTTTGGAAATGGCTTACAAAGACGAAGCGAAAATCGGAGACTTGTGTTCTTCACCTATTCAGGATGACAATCGCTTAATCATCGCAATCGTATCTTCGATTCGTGAAAAAGGAGCTCCTGCTTTGGTAGACGTTTACGAAAGAATGAGAACAGATGCATTGAACGAAAAGAAAGCAAATGCGATCGTGAAGAAAATCGGATCTGTAACGAATTTGGAAGTGTTGGCTAAGAAATTGAAAACAGATGTGAAACAAGCAGAGCTTACATTTGCATCACCAAGTATTCAAGGTGGTGGATATGAGCCAGAAGTAGTAGGAGCATTGTTCTCAGGTAAATTGAAAGATAAAGCGTCTTCAAAAGCGATTATCGGTCAGACAGGAGTTTATGTGATCCGTTTGAATAAAACAGTGAAAGCACCTGCTACAACAACTTACGATGCAGAGAAAATGCAAATGTTAGGTCAGATCAAGTCTTCTATGGCAAACTCTGCAAGACAGGCATTGCAAAAGAAATTGAATGTGATGGACAACAGAGCATTGTTGGAAATCGGAATTGTTCGATAACAGCCATTCAAAATAAACAGAAAAAAGGGAGTGATTTTTGTCACTCCCTTTTTTGTATTTTCACCGAAGCATATTTCAAATTCGTCATTCATGAAACCCGTTTTAATCCTTTTAGCCTTCTTTTTAGCATGCTCTCCTAATTCATTTTCTCAGAAAAAGAGCAAAGAGCCAAAAACGAAAAAAGTGGATGGCGGGATTTACGGACCGATTTTAAGCAAAATAGACTTTCCGGAATGCGATTACAGCTCCTGGTTTCTCGATTTCGAAGATTCCTTTGAAGGGAAAGAATTGAGCACTTCCAATTGGAAAATCCCGTATCAGGGAATTTTGGCAGGATTTGATTTCGCAAACGGCGGCTCGAAACAATGGTATGCAAATACCTCGAAAACTCCCGAGATTCCGGTTTCACACAATATTCAGCTGGAAAACGGAATGTTGAAACTCATTGCAGTGAAAGAACCAAAACCGATCGTAGGTTCATATGTCAGCGATTGGTCAACCAGCCCACCGAAACGCGACACAGCCAGTTTTGATTATTCTTCCGGATGGATCGAATCGGAAAAACAGTTCGGATACGGTTATTATGAAGCACGTTGCAAATTACCAAAAGGAAAAGGAATGTGGCCCGCTTTCTGGATGTTTTCCGGAAAAGACGGTTATGCTTTCGAAATAGATATTTTCGAATTCTGGAATGAAAGCAGCTGTTTGGGAATCTATGATTCCGAAAGATTGTCGAAAAACCCACACTGGAATATCCATTCGAACAGAGTGCAGCTTCAGCGGGATATTACTTGCCCCACAGATTTGTACAAGCCCTGTCAAAGCTGGCCGGAAGAAGGCCTGGACGACGGTTTTCATGTGTTCGGTTTGGAATGGGATTTCTACAAAATGGTTTGGTACATCGATGGAGAAAAAGTGCGTACAACCTACCGTTTCATCACTAAAAAGGGCGAGCCGATCGATTGCAGATCCAAGGTGAAGAATCCCTGGGAAATGTTTGAAGCTTATTTCTGGCCGGATACCGAAACCATGGATGTGCGGTTCAATTTAGGAGTTCAGTACAACAACGGAAACGAGCCGGATCAGGACACAGCCTTCCCAATGGCTTTCGAGATCGATTATTTCAGGTTTTACAAACAAGTTCCGAAAGGGAGGTAATTCCTTTTTAATATGTTGCAATAATGCATTACAAACAACTTGACGGATTGAGATTTTTTGCTGTGATCTCAGTAATTATACATCATATCAGCCCAATATCTACACATTTTGATTCAGGCACTTTTGGAGTGAACCTATTCTTCGTAATCAGCGGCTTTTTAATTACTGAAATTTTGATTCGGCAAAAAATGCAAAAAGCGAAACTGGGTCCCGTTCTCAAGGCTTTTTTTATCCGAAGATTTTTGAGAATCTTTCCATTGTACTATTTGTATATCTTGATATGTTATTTTGTTGTTCCGATTCAAACAGAGGAATTTGTAGCCTGGATGCTGACATACAGTGTCAATATTTGGATCGCACTTAAAAATCAGCTTGCATTTTGATACTTCACCCATCTTTGGTCATTATCTGTAGAAGAACAATTTTATCTTTTTTGGCCCTTTTTGGTTTTGCTCTTTCCGTTGAAGCGATTTAAACTGGTTGTTTTGGGAATTATTTGTACTGCCATTATTTTAAGATTGGTAGCAGTACTTTATTTTAACAACTTTCATTTGTTTAACTATGTTGCGTTGCCAGCGGCATTAGATTGCTTTGGAGTTGGTGCTTTGCTGGCATTTTTGAAAACTTTTAAATACGAGCAGTTAGAGAAAATTTTAAAGCATAGTTATTTGATTTTAGTCATTTTCATACTCCATATTTTATGCAATAAGTTTGGATCACAATTGATTCAGGAAGTATTCGGGAGATTTTCCCATGCATTGATTGGCTTTTTTTTGGTGGGTATTACTACTACGATTCAATTCAAGAGTTTGTTTAAAACAATTCTGGAGAATAAAGTCATCATGTATCTGGGGCAGATCTCTTACGGAATGTATATCTATCATCTTCTTGTTTGGGGTTCATTCGGTGAATACTTCAATGGATTTATGCAAAAGTCTGACACAATCATGTATATCAATTCAGTTTTGCCGACCCGTTTTCTGGAATTAATATTTATCACTTTATGCACAGTTCTTGTTTCTATTTTGTCTTATGAACTATTTGAAAAGCAGGTTTTGAAGTTGAAGAAGTATGCATCTTATTCTCCAAAATATGGATAATACTGTTTTTTGATACATTAAGTTAGTAATTCGTCTTTATCATGAAAATCTGTTTAACTCTCTACTCATTGTTTTCTGCTTTATTATTGTGGTCTCAGAGTGATGTAGAAAAGCAGCAGCCTTTAAAAAACTTAGTCAACGAATTTCATATTTCGGTAAACCATGGGATTGGATCATCTAAGGAATTTTTTGGTGGTGGTTGGGAGCAAACAGAATTTTTAGACCTGAAAAAATACTTGCTTTTCGAACTGGATTGGAATTTCAATTTTTTCGTATGCGGGGTAATTCAGGTGATCCTGCGCATTATTCTTCTATCAGTAATATTCGTTATTCCTATTTAGATTTGACGATTCCGATCGTATTACGAATCAATATTGGAATGACATTTATTGAATTGGGAGGAAATCTCGGACTTGGAGTAGTGGGGCAAAAGCGTTATACACAACTTACTTATTCTGACAATCAGATTCCAGTCGAGACAGAAAAGAAAGAATCCTCGAACCAAGGATTTTCGGTAGGACCCGTTTTTGGTGTTGGTGTGTTGATACCCATGAACGAAAAACTGGATTTACTCATTCGACCGGACGTTGGAGCGAGTGTTTATTTCAGAGAAGGGTTTACAAATTTATATGCTCGCTTGTGTATAGGAATTCATTTAAAATAAAAGGTATATTGAGAGATTAAATCGATCATAAATCCAACCTTTTTGTTTTCCTTCATCTCTTCATAAAACCATCGATCAATGAAAGTAATAGCAACCCTCCTTTTCTTGGTATTTAGTTGGATGTATTCAACGAGTCGTGCCCAGGATAAAATACCAGTTTTTGAATTCCACGGCTCTGTTAACCATCCTTTGAAAGGAACCAAAACGTTTTTCGGCGGAGGCCTCGGGGTCAATTTTGTTTTTATGGATGAACGTAAACTGAGTATGAAAACGGGTTTTGAAATCAATTTTTTTCACACCTGGAATCCAAGTGAATATACCGGTAAAATGTCCGGTTCATCCGATGTACATTATAAATTCTGGAATCTTTCCATTCCGCTCATGTTTCGTTTAAATGTGGGGGGAAGAGCCAGGCTCTTTTGGGAAGCCGGAGCTTATTTGGGATTACCGATAGGGGGAACTTCCACCTCGAGGTTTCATACTACTCCGACAGGACCTAATCAGCCATTTATTGACGAAATAAGAGTGGAAAAATTTAAAGGATATTTTTCGTTGTCTCCTTCCGTAAGTTTGGGGGGAATTTTTCCGGTATCTCCACACATGGACCTGATAGTGAAACCTGAATTTGTATTCCAGAAAAATTTCAACGTCCAAGATGGACCGTTTTCCGATTTTAATACGAAGTTTTGCTATATCCGGCTTTGTTTGGGAATCCGGATCAATCCCAATGATGAAATAGAATGAAAATCGTTTGAAGCAGGGGCGAGGTTTGGAATCGTTGCTTATATGGTTTACACGGCAGATGTACTTCGTACGGGACATTCCTATGGTTCTTATGGAACGTTTGAGTACGAAAGGAGAAGTAAAGTCTTCAGTTCCGGATTTGTTGGTTTAAACTCCGGAATTGGAGCAAAAATTCCTCTGAATGAACGAATGGATCTTCTTATAAGACCTACCATACAGATAAACGGATATTTCATAGATATGATGAAATTGTATGGACAACTTCAGGTTGGAATTCATTTGAAGTAGAAGATTAAATGGATGATAAATCCAACCTTTTTGTTTTCCTTCATCTCTTCATAAAACCATCGATCAATGAAAGCAATAGCAGCACTTCTTTTGTTTGTATTTAGTTGGATGTATTCAACGATTTGTGCCCAACAGAGAATCCCCATTTTTGAATTACACGGTTCCGCAAACCATCCTTTGAAAGGAATCAGAACGTTTTACGGTGGCGGTTTTGGTATCAATGTTGTTTTTATGGATGAACGGAAACTGAGTTTGAAAACGGGACTTGAAACCAATTTTTTTCACACCTGGAACAAAAGCGAATATACCGGGAAAATGTCCAGCTCATCCAACGTACATTATAAATTTTGGAACCTTTCCATTCCGCTGATGTTTCGCTTGAATGTTGGAGAAAGATTCAGATTCTTCCTGGAAGCCGGGGGGTATTTGGGGATTCCCACAGCAGGAACTTCTACCTCCAGGTTTACTACCACTCCGACAGGCCCCAACAAGCCATTCACCGACGAAATAAGAACAGAAAGTTTCAGTGGATATTTTTCACTGTCTCCTGCCGTAAGTTTGGGAGGGATTTTTCCGGTTTCCCAGCGGTTAGATCTGATTTTGAAGACCGAATTTGTATTTCAGAAGAATTTTGGTGTCTATGACGGACCGGTTGATAATTTTAATGCGAAGTTTTACTATGTCCGGCTTTGTTTGGGAATCCGGATCAATCTGAACGACGAAATAGAGTGAGATTTTTGAGCATAAACAAAAAAGGGAAGACTTTTGCTCTTCCCTTTTTTATTCTGTAAGTGAATTCTTAATAAGCCGCCGTAAAACGCTGTTTGATGTGCTTGTTTTGTTCCAATTCATCCACCAAAGCAACAGCCACGTCTTCTACAGAAAGAACACTTCTTCCGTTTTTGTCAAAAACCGGAGTTTCAAGCGAAGTGCGGTAAGTTCCTTTTCTTATACCTGCTGTTCCTTGATGCATTTCGATTGCGGGGCTGAAGACAGTCCAGTCAAGGGTGTTGTTTTGCTTGATTTCGTTCAGGTAATCTCTTGCGGCTTCTGCTCCCGGTTTGATTTCAGCCGGAAACTCAGCAGAGTCGACTAATTGAGCGTCTCCAATAAATAAACTTCCGGCTCCTCCAACTACGATAAAGCGCTTCACTCCGGATAATTCAACTGCTTTTTCGATGTTTCTTGCTCCTGCAAGGAAATCAGAATAAATGTTCGGGTTGGTCCAGCCTGCGTTGAAAGTACTGATCACCGCATCGCTTTCCTTGATTGCTTCTGCAAGTTTTTCCGGATTTGCAACGTCTGCACTCACGGCAGTTACGTGTTCGTTTTTAAGTACATTTTCACTGTTTCTGGCAACCGCCAGAACTTCGTAGCCTCTTTCTGCCAATTCATTCACAACTTTGGATCCTACGAAACCTGTTGCACCGATAACTGTTACTTTTTTCATGATTTTCTATTTTTAATTGTAATAAAAGTTGTTACATATTGATGTAAAAAAAATTCAGACGAACAATAATGCAAAATCTGCAAGGGATTTTTCCTTCAGGAATTGGGTAATCATGGTATCTGTTTCACTGAAAAGAAGCTGGAGATTTTGATTGATATCTTTCCCGATATCACATTTCGGATTCGGATTTTGATTCTTTTTCCCCAATGCTTCTCCGCTTTTTACAGCATCGTAGATTTCAGAAATAGTGATCTCCGAGCTGTTTTTGGCAAGCCTTGATCCTCCGTCTTTCCCCATTTTACTTTCAATGAACCCCGCTTCCTTCAATACCAGCAATTCTTTGCGGACAATAACCGGATTGATGTTGATGCTTCCGGCAATTAGGTCGGAACTCAGCCATTCGCCCGGATAATGGGCCAGTAAAGTCATAATATGTATTGCCGTAGCAAACCGTGTATTGTTCATTTCAACAAAGGTAGACTTAAATTTTAAATGTAACAAAAAATATTACAGTTAAAATTGTTTAATTTTTGAATGGATGGAGAAAAGCGCAGAATTGTTGACCCGGGAAGAAGAAAACAAAAAGCCATCCGTCAGCTGACGAATGGCTCTCTGATATCTTTTCAGAAATGTCGATTATCTATCAACTGCACCGTTTTGAACAGGGGCAGTAGCAGTTGGAATCACATTCAATAATTCAATGTCAAATACCAAATCCGAGTAAGGAGGAATTGCTCCCGGTCTTCCTGCAGCGCCATAAGCTTTGAAGTAAGGAATGATAAAAATTCCTTTTCCGCCTTTACTAAGAAGTGAAACCGCTTCATCATAACCAGCAATCATTTGACCAACGTTGTGCGTGAAGTCCAATGGCTGATTGCGGTCGCGGGATGAATCGAATTTTGTACCGTTCAGGAAAGTTCCCGTATAATGTGTCGAAACATTGTCTCCTTTGTTTGCTTTCGTACCGTTTCCTTCTTTTTCGATCACGTAAACCAATCCGGAAGCAGTTTGTTGAGCATTCGGGTATTTTTTGCGGATTTCAGCCAATAAGTAAACGCGGTATTCGTCTTCAGTCATTTTAGAAACCTTTGCAATACGCTCTTTTTCGATTGCTTCCAATTTCGCCTGTTCCGCTTTTTTCACTTCTTCTTCCGCTTTTACTTTCGTGTATGCAGCTTTGAAAACGTTCGTTGCATTCCACGATTTGTAAGCTTTTCCGTTGCGAATGATCTGAACTTTCGTCATTACATCATTTTGTTCGATCTTGTTTACAACATCCTGACCAGCGATTACATGTCCGAAAACAGTGTGTTTTCCGTTCAACCACGGAGTTTCTTTATGCGTAATGAAGAATTGACTTCCGTTTGTTGCCGGTCCGCTGTTTGCCATAGATAAAATTCCAGGTCCGCTGTGCGTTAAATCAGGTCTTGTTTCATCGTAAAATTGATATCCCGGTCCACCCATTCCTGTTCCCTGAGGATCACCTCCCTGAATCATGAAATCTTTAATTACACGGTGAAATTTCAATCCGTCGTAGAAAGGTTTTGTGATTTTGATAGAGTCGAAAAGAGTGATATTTCCTTCAGCCAAACCAACAAAGTTTGCAACTGTCATTGGAGTTTTCTCGTCCTCTAACTTGATAATAATATTTCCTTTTGTAGTAATAAAAGCTGCGTAAATACCTGGTGCAGCATCTTTGGGTAATTCCACTTTTTGAGCAAAGATCGAAGTGGTCATCATACATAAAAGCACGAAGGCAGAAATGTATTTAAATCCTTTTTTCATAGATACATATTTGGGTTTAAAAATAGTGCAATTTTGCAAACTGAATGGGAAAAATCAAAAATCAGTCCAAAAGTTGAAAAACCTTTTTTGTAAACGAAAGCAGATTTGTTGCCTGCATTAAATTCAACCAACACAAGGTTTCATCAGCCTCTTTCCGTGAGATTTTAAGTTTCTTATGAGTTATGTCATTTTTTGCGTTGAAAAAAACACGAAATTTGTTCTACAAAAATACAGACATGCGCATAGAACAATTATACACCAAATGTTTAGCCGAAGCGGCATATTTCATTGAAAGCGAAGGAGAAATAGCGGTAATCGACCCGCTGAGAGAAGTTCAGCCTTATTTGGATTTAGCCAAAGAATGGAATGGAACGATCAAATACATTTTTGAAACGCATTTCCATGCGGATTTCGTTTCAGGTCACGTGGATCTGGCGAAAAGAACAGGAGCTGAAATCGTTTACGGGCCAACGGCAAAAACGAATTTCGATACCCTGATCGCAAGCGATAATCAGGAATTTAAAATAGGAAAAGTTACAATCAAAGTATTGCATACGCCGGGTCACACACCCGAGTCTGTAACTTATTTGCTATTGGATGAAAACGGGAAAGAAACGGCGATTTTCACCGGAGACACTTTGTTTTTGGGAGATGTCGGCCGACCGGATTTAGCAATCAAAGGCGATTTAACACAGGAAGATTTAGCAGGAATGCTGTTTGATTCTCTGCGAAACAGAATTATGACCTTACCTGATTCTGTGACGGTTTATCCCGGACATGGAGCAGGAAGTTCTTGCGGAAAGAATATGAGTTCTGAAACAGTGGGAACTTTAGGTGAACAAAAACAAACGAACTATGCATTGCGGGCAGATATGACGCGTGATGAGTTTATTAAAGAAGTAACAACCGGAATTTTACCTCCGCCTCAGTACTTCCCGAAAAATGCCATGATGAATAAAAATGGCTATGAATCGATTGATGAAGTGATTTCGAAAGGAAATACAGCCTTGTCGGTGGATGAAGCGAAGCGTTTGATCAACGACGGAGTATTGGTTTTGGATGTTCGAACTCAGGACGAATATATCAAAGCAGCGATTCCGGACAGTTTGTTCATCGGGTTGAACGGAACTTTTGCGATGTGGGTCGGAGCATTGATCGAAAACATCAATCAACCGATTTTATTGGTGGTTCCGGAAGGAAAAGAAGAAGAAACTGTGATGCGTTTAGCACGTGTTGGTTATGATAATTGTGTTGGTTATCTGGATGGTGGAATGCAATCCTGGATCGCAGCGGGAGAACCGATCGAAACAATCGAATCCGTTACAGCTGAAAGTATCGCAGATAAAATTGAATCGCTTCCGGTTGTGGATGTACGCAAACCGGGAGAATACGATGCAGAGCATCTGGAGCATGCGGAACACGTTGCTTTGGATTTTATGTTGGAAGATTTGGGAAATCTGAATCCGAATAATCCGTATTACGTGCATTGTGCCGGCGGATACCGCAGTGTGATCGCGATTTCTCTACTGAAACAAAAAGGATTTAAGCAGTTGATTGACATTGCAGGAGGTTTCGGAGCGATTAAAAAAGCCGGAATTCCGACAACGGATTTTGTATGCAGTTCGAAAAAAAGCTAATGTGAAAGACAAGCGGTAACGCAGTCCTGAAAATAGTTGAAAGCCTCCGACATGTGTTGGGGGCTTTTTTGTTTGGAATAAATCTCTTTCAGGTAATACTTTGGTTTCGTATTTCAACTAAATTTGCGCCATGGAACAGAAAGAAGATTTACTGAAGGAAGTTATTTCTCACGCAAAAGAATACGGATTTGTCTTTCCTTCATCTGAGATTTATGATGGTTTGGCAGCAACTTACGATTACGGACAGTTGGGCTCTGAATTGAAAAACAATATCAAACAGTATTGGTGGAAATCGATGGTTCAGATGAATGAAAACATTGTGGGCATTGATGCTGCAATTTTCATGCACCCGACAACCTGGAAAGCTTCCGGCCACGTAGATGCGTTCAATGATCCATTGATTGATAATAAAGATTCGAAGAAAAGATACCGTGCGGATGTTCTGATTGAAGAGCATATCGAGAAGATCCGTCAGAAGATCAATAAAGAAGTAGAAAAGGCAGCGAAGAAATTTGCAGATGCTTTTGATGAAGCTCAGTTCCGTTCTACCAACCCGAATGTATTGCGCAACGAAGATAAGATCAAAGAGATCGAGGATCGCATGCGTGTAACTTTGGAGAACAATGACCTGGAAGGAGTTAAAAAACTGATCGAGGATCTGGAGATTGTTTGTCCGATCAGCGGTTCCAGAAACTGGACGGAAGTGCGTCAGTTCAACCTGATGTTCTCAACAGAATTAGGTTCAGTGGCAGGAGATGCTGCAACGATTTACCTTCGTCCGGAAACGGCACAGGGAATTTTCGTGAACTTCCTGAATGTTCAGAAAAGTGGTAGAATGAAGATTCCGTTTGGAATTGCTCAGATCGGGAAAGCTTTCAGAAATGAGATCGTTGCCCGACAATTCATTTTCCGGATGCGTGAATTCGAACAAATGGAGATGCAATTCTTCGTTCGTCCGGGAGAAGAAATGAAGTGGTACAACCACTGGAAAGAAACACGTTTGAAATGGCACAAGGCTTTAGGTCTTGGCGATAAATATTACCGCGAACACGATCACATCAAATTGGCTCATTACGCAAATGCGGCATGTGATATCGAATTCGATTTCCCGATGGGTTTCAAAGAATTGGAAGGAATTCACTCACGAACCGATTTCGACTTGAAGCAGCACGAGCAGTTTTCAGGAAAGAAACTACAGTATTTCGATCCGGAATTGAATCAGAATTATGTTCCGTATGTGGTTGAAACATCTGTAGGTTTGGATCGTATGTTCCTGTCTATTTTAAGTGCATCGTATAAGAACGAGAAACTGGAGGACGGATCTGAACGTGTTGTATTGAGTTTGCCGGCACAATTGGCTCCTTACAAGGTAGCAGTAATGCCATTGACGAAGAAAGACGGTCTTCCGGAGAAAGCTCTGGAGATTTTCAACGAACTGAAACTGGATTATAACTGTCAGTACGATGAAAAAGATTCTCCGGGAAAACGTTACCGCAGACAAGATGCGATCGGAACTCCTTATTGTGTGATGGTGGATCACCAAACATTGGAAGACAATACGGTTACAATCCGCGACCGCGATACAATGAAGCAAGACCGCGTTTATATCGGAGAATTGTATCAGTTGATAGGAGCAAAAACAAGCTGGAGAAACTTGCTGCAGTAAGCTCGTTCGTTTAGATATTTTGAATCCTTCCGGAATTTTCCGGGAGGATTTTGTAAAATTATTCGTTTCCCCCTTTGTTTTCGGGCGTCTAAAGGTTTTTAACCGTTACGCAACCGTTAATGAAATTCGACATTTTTTCTGTCCGAAAATAGCCCAAACCCTTGTAAACAGTAGCTCTAAGTGTTTTTAACGGTTATTTTTTTTAAAACGGATAAATCCCTTGTTTCAGATCAGCTTTTTTACTAACTTAAATAGAAAAGTGCTGAAAATGAGTGTTATTACTACTTCAAAAAAGAGATCCTGTGTTGTTTGTAAAAAACCAATTTCCGGGCGATCCGATAAGGTTTTCTGTTCCTCAAATTGCAAAAATCATTACCATTCAACGTATAGAAAAGAAAAACGGAGTGCGGCATTTCTGATCGATTCCATTCTGACTAAAAACTATCAGATCATTGCGGGATTGATGATGCCCGGAACAATTCAACTGAAAATTGCCCGATTGGCGCTTGATAAATCAGGATTTAACCCGGATTATTTTACACATCTTGATCAAGGTGGAAATAAGTGCATTTATCAATTTGTACTGAATGGAGAAGGCAATGATGTGGTCGTTATAGAAGCTTTACAAAACAGGAAATTTCACCATCCCTTTATTTATGAAAGATGGATGAAAAAAATTAGTCCAACTCAACAGATTGAATTGGACTAATCAAAAATCATTTGAATATTAACGGTTAATTTCGGGTAGCTCCTTTCAGAATTCCTTCAAGCAATCCGTCAAATTTGATATCTCCGCTCGACAAGCTTCGTGTTTCGTGTACTTCAAAATTTTTCCCGAAGCCCATGATACTTCCACGCACATTTCCATCCAGTTTCAATTCGAATTTCTCTGCATTCAACAGTTTTGGAATCCGGAACAAGGCCCCGTCGCTTAAGCTTAATTGCAATGGAACGGTGTAAACGTTTTCAGACTTTCTCTTGACTTTGATTTTCTTATCAAGATCAATCACGCCAAGTTCCAGATTATTAATGGAAACATTTAGTTTGCCTTTCTTCACTTTAAAACCGTAACCGTTGGTATTATTGACAGTTGCGTCAAAACTGACATAAAGGGTTCTGCCTTCTAATTTTCCGAATTTAAAATTGGAATACCCCGAAACCTCCGGTTCGATGAATTCACAACTTGAAATTGCAAACAAAATGGCGCATACAAAAAGAATCTTCTTCATAAATTAAATCATTGCTTCATTGAAATAATGAAAGAAATACGGAATGGTTTCAATTCCTTTGTAAAAATTAAATAAACCGTAGTGTTCATTCGGCGAGTGGATAGCATCCGAATCCAATCCGAATCCCATCATAACGGTTTTCAACCCCAATTCTTTTTCAAACAAAGCGATAATCGGAATACTTCCGCCACTTCGTACCGGAATCGGAGTTTTCCCGAAGGTTTGTTCGTATGCTTTTGCGGCACTTTTGTATGCAATAGAATCGATTGGGGTTACTACCGGTTCACCTCCATGATGTGGATTGACAACCACTTTCACTCCTGCAGGAGCAATGGATTCAAAATGTTTGGAGAACAATTCCGTAATTTTGTCCGGCTCCTGATTCGGAACCAAACGCATGGAAATTTTAGCATATGCTTTTGAAGCAATGACTGTTTTTGCTCCTTCTCCTGTATATCCTCCCCAAATACCGTTTACATCCAAGGTTGGACGAATCGATCCGCGTTCCGGAGTCGTATATCCTTTTTCTCCGTAAACAGCATCAATATCCAATGCCTTTTTGTAATTGTCTTCGCTGTAAGGAGCTTTTGCCATTTCAGCACGTTCCTCCAGGCTTAATTCCACCACGTCCGCATAGAATCCCGGAATGGTAATGTGATTATCTTCATCGTGAAGCGAAGCGATCATTTTTGTAAGAATGTTGATCGGATTTGCAACACATCCGCCATAAAGTCCGGAATGTAAATCTCTGTTAGGACCAGTTACTTCCACTTCCACATAGCTCAATCCTCTTAAACCGGTTGTAATGGAAGGAGTATCGTTGGCCAACATTCCGGTGTCGGACACCAAAATAATGTCTGCTTTCAGTCGCTCTTTATTTTCTTTGATGAAAAGACCCAGATTTACAGAACCAACTTCCTCTTCTCCTTCAATCATGAATTTTACGTTACAAGGAAGCTCGTTTGCTTTCATCATTGCCTCGAATGCCTTTACGTGCATGAAGAACTGTCCTTTGTCGTCACAAGCGCCGCGTGCAAAAACAGCTCCTTCCGGGTGAATCTCCGTTTTCTTTACCACCGGCTCGAATGGAGGAGAAGTCCATAAATTAATCGGATCTGCCGGCTGCACATCGTAATGTCCGTAAACAAGTACGGTAGGTGCATTCGGATTAATAATCTTTTCACCATATACAATCGGATGCCCGGCTGTTTGGCAAATCTCTACTTTCTCTGCTCCGGCATTGGTAAGGAATTCGGCAACTTTTTCCGCTCCGCGAATCACTTCCTGTGCGTATGCACTGTCTGCGGAAACAGTTGGAATTTTCAGTAAATCAATGAGTTCTTGTAAAAACCGATCCTTCGATTCTTGTATATAGTTTTGTGTATTTTGCATAAAAATTTAATTTCTTGGACAAATTTGGTTAAATCATGGCGTTTTTTATCGAATAATTATGATTAAAATTTAACATTTAAACAAATTTTAATATTATTGAGACATAAATGCAACCTTTAACACTTTTATTTAGTCTAAAGGTCACAATAACTTATGATTATGAACAAAATTACTACGATGCTTGGGGCTGCCCTGATGCTGTTGTGCTTTGCGGCGAACAGTCAGATCACCACTCAAAATACGATGACTCCGGAACAATTGATTCAGAACATTCTTGTTGGACAAGGAGTTGTTGTCTCCAACGTGAAGTATAACAACAGTTTGGTCAATGCTCAAACCATTCAGGGAAATGCTTTATCATTTACTTCATCCACCTTTCCATTTGCGAATGGTGTTTATATGAGAACAGATGGAGGACCCGGAACGGTAACTTACGATCAGGATTTAAATGATATCGCGACAAACTCCGTTACAAACGGATGTATTATCGAGTTTGATTTTATTCCTTCCGGAGATACGATTTCTTTCCGCTATATGTTTGCTTCGGCAGAATATCCTTCTTATGCGTGTTCGGGTTTTAACGATGTATTCGGATTCTTTATTTCCGGACCTGGTTTTACCGGACCGTTTATGAATGGAGCTGATAATATCGCATTGATTCCCGGAGGAAATATTCCGGTTACAATTAACACGGTAAATGCCGGAGTGGCCGGGATCTTTGGAAATGCTGCTACTTGTGCTGCGCAAGATCCGAACTGGACATCGAATGCGGTTTATTACACTACCACTTACGGAAATACTGCAGGTTATCCATACAATGCAGGAACAGTTGTAATGACAGCGAACGCAACTGTTCAATGTGGTCAGACTTACCATATTAAACTGGCAATTTCAAATGTAGGTGATCAGGCTCTTGATTCCGGGGTTTACCTGGAAGGAGATTCCTTCTCATCTGAAGCAGTAAACATTGCGGTTGCTACGGTAACCGGAGATACAACAGTAATTGAAAACTGTACAAATGCGCAGTTTATCTTTTCACGTCCTCAAACACAATTGGGAGATACTTTAATTGTAAATTACTCTATCGGAGGAACGGCTATTATGGGAACGGACTACAATAACTTGCCGAATCCGATTACATTCTTACCCGGAGACGATACGATTGTTGTAACCTTGAACCCTGTCGGAGACGGAATTGTAGAATCTCCTGAAACAGTTATTATTACAGCTACAACCATTACTGCTTGTGGAGATACGATTGTGACTACCGGTACTTTGTATATTATTGACGGACCGGTTTTACCGATCAACGAATCAAATCCGACAGTTTATTGTGCCAATGATTCGGTGATGGTGACGGCCGTTGCCAGTGGTGGTTTTGGGCCTTATACTTATCTCTGGTCGTATTTAGGCCAAACTGGAGGCACGGCCTATGTTCCGATTTTGCAAAACGGGACGATAGATTATTATGTAACGGCCACCGACCAATGTGGAAACACCGGAACGGATACGGTCACGGTTACGATGAATCAAACGTTGGCGATTGATACAATGATGACATTCATGGCGTCTGCATGTGCTAATGACGGAGCGGTGAGCGGAATGGGAGAAGGGATTACCGGACAACCTCATTATCATTGGGAAGGACCAAATACCGGAGGTCCAAGTCAAATTGATGCTTCTGTTATGCAAAACTTAGGGCCGGGCTGGTACGTGTTTACCATTACGGATAACGTATGTTCGGTAACGGATTCCATTTACCTGGACAGTGAGCCCGGGCCGATTGCTGAGTTTTCTATGAGTTCGATTTCGGGATGTAATCCGCTGGATGTAGTCTTTACCAATACCAGTCAGAATGCAACAACGTATGAATGGTATTTCGGAAATGGAAACACTGCTTTTGTAAACGATCTGAGCTCACAATCTCAAACTTATACAGCTTCAGCTGATCCGGTATTGATTGCGATTAACGGACCGTGCAGAGATACGGCATTTGCTTCGGTATTGATCGTGGAATGTGGTTGTACTGATCCGAATGCTGTAAATTATGACCCGACTGCGATTCAAAATGACGGATCATGTATTTATCCGGATCCGACAGTGATTGTACCGAACATTTTCACTCCGAACGGAGATATGAATAATGATGTATTCAGATTGACAACTACCAATGCAACGGATGTGATTATTAAAATCAATAACCGTTGGGGGAATCCGGTTTACGAAGGCTCGGGACTTGATCCTTTCTGGGATGGAAAAATCGGCGGAACTTTAGCAGCTGACGGGGTTTACTTCCTTCAGTATACTGTAAAAGGAATGATGGGTAAAGAAATCACAGGACAAGGATTCTTACAGTTGATCAGAGAATAATCAAATAAGATTCTATAAAAAAGGGGCGAAAAATTTTTCGCCCCTTTTTTATTCATATGTTAACTTAATTGTTCAGGGTAACAAGACTTGTTCCTTCCATTTCCAAAGGTGCCGCGATTCGCATGCGGTCCAGAATAGTTGGAGCAACATCTGCCAGAATTCCGTCTTTTAGTTTCAAATGCAATTGATCCGTGACCAAAACAACCGGTACCGGATTTAGTGAATGAGCGGTATTCGGAGAACCATCCGGATTAAAAGCCACATCCGCATTTCCGTGATCCGCAATAATGATCAACTCGTAGTTTAACTGCTGGCACAATGCGACGATTTCTCCCAAACAGGTATCAACCGTCTCAACCGCTTTGACAATTGCATCATAAACGCCCGTATGTCCGACCATGTCCGGATTTGCAAAATTCAGGCAGAAAAAATCGGGTTTATCTGCTCTGAGTTTCTCAAGGATGCGTTCCTTTACTTCCGGAGCACTCATTTCCGGCTGGAGATCGTATGTGGCAACTTTGGGAGATTTAACCAAAATGCGGGATTCTCCTTTGAATTCCTGTTCTCTTCCTCCGTTGAAAAAGAAAGTAACGTGCGGGTATTTTTCCGTTTCAGCAATCCGAACCTGTGTACGATCCATTTTACTCAGAATTTCTCCCAAGGTATTCTGCAGGTTGTCTTTTTCGAAAATGACGTGCACATTTTTAAACTTGGCATCATAGCGTGTCATCGTGTAATAATCGATGTTCAAAGGATGCATTCCGAATTCAGGAAAAGCCTGCTGAGTCAAAACCTGACTGATTTCTCTCGGTCGATCGGTTCTGAAATTGAAACAAATCACCGTATCTCCATCCTGAATTCTTCCTTCTCCCGTACTTGTAACAAGCGGATGGATAAATTCATCGGTAATATCTTCTTCGTAACTGGATTCAATAGATTTTAGGGCATTGGAGAAATGAGTTCCGATTCCTTTTACCATCGCATCATAGGCAACCTGAACACGTTCCCAACGATTGTCTCTGTCCATTGCATAATATCGGCCAACAATCGTTGCAATTTTTCCTGTGGAAAGCTGCATGTGTTCTTCCAGTTTTTGGATGAAGCCCAAACCGCTTTTAGGATCACAATCTCTTCCGTCCGTAAATGCGTGCACCCACACATTGGAAAGATCGTAGCTTTTCGCCATATCCAATAAGGCATGCAGATGATCCTGAGAACTGTGTACGCCGCCATCGGAAACAAGCCCGATGAAATGTACTTTTGAATGCTTTTTCTTCGCATTTTCGAAACACTCGACCAATGCATGATTCTTGAAAAAAGCACCGTCGCGAATCGATTTGTTGATGCGGGTAAGTTCCTGATAAACAATTCTTCCTGCCCCGATATTTAAATGCCCCACTTCTGAGTTTCCCATTTGCCCGTCAGGAAGACCAACTGCTTCTCCGCTGGCAATGAGCGTGCTGTTCGGATACTTTTCAACCAAAGCATCCATCACGGGGGTTTTTGCATTAAAAACGGCATCGGCTTTTGATTGATCGCCGATTCCCCAGCCATCCAAAATGATTAAACCGACTTTTTGATTATTTGTCATAAGGCATTTGTATTTCGAAGCACGCTCCCGGTCCGTCGACTTTCACAAGCCGCAGATTTCCTCCCAGAGTTCTTGCAGATTCTCTGGCGATGAATAAACCTAATCCGGTACCTTTAGTGGTGCGGGTTTCTTCGTTTTCTAAACGATTGAATTTTTTAAATAATAAGTTTTGAAGATCGGTCGGAATTCCCTTTCCGTAATCACGGATCTGAATCGAAACGAGCTGTTCATCTTTCGAAACCGTTACATCTACGCCACGATCTGTGTAGCCGTACTTGTAGGCATTTTCGATGAGGTTGTTTAAGATGTAAGTTAAAATCAGCGGATCCGTTTCCAAAGTGATTTCCTCAAAATCGTTCATATGAAGCGTGATGTGGAATCTTTTTTGCTGAATGGAAATCAGGTTGGTCAAAAAATCTTTCAGGGAAATAGAAGTGATCAACCTCGGCATGGCCTGCTGTTCCAAACGTGATGCGGTGAGGATCTGTTCTACCAGGTTTTCCAACCGGTTGGATTCCTCCAATGCTTTCTGAATCAGTTCGCTCTGCTTTTCTTCAGTGAGTTTGTGTTTCTGAATGGTTTGCAGATAGAGCTTGGTTGCCGCAAGCGGAGTTTTCAGTTCGTGTGTAACGGAGAGCATGAAATTATTCTGCTGCCGCGCCATTTGAATTTCCTTCTTAATGGAACGTTTTATTTTCCAGAGACCGAACAAGAGCAAAATCAGAAACACGGAACCTTCTCCGATAATCATCACGATCCGTTTCGCAATCGTGTTATCGGCGTGATGAGAAGAACGGGTTAAATCAATAAGATGATAGCCCCACCAAAGGAATTGAATCAGTACATAAGCACCCAACAAGTATACAAAAACAGTTGTTGGTTTTTTAAGCATCTCGTCGTTTAATAAGCTCGTTCGTTTTTGCCTTCAATATAGTTAATAAAAGCCTTATTCACGACTTTATTTCCACCCGGTGTAGGGTAATCTCCGGTAAAGTACCAGTCTCCGGTATTACCCGGACAAGCTCTGTGTAAATCTTCTACTGTTTGGTAAACGATGTTCACTTCCGCTTTGATATTTTCAGGAGTCAGCATTTTTGCAATCTGAGCAGAGATCTCTTCAGGAGTGAAAGGAGCGTAAATCTCTTTCACGTAGTTCACGATCTGTTCTTTCGGAAGTTTTTCCTGCTCTTTTGATTTCCGGTAACAATCGTCAATGATCTGTTGACGACCGCTTTCTTTCAATAGGGTAATTGCTGCGTCAAAAGCAATGAAATCGCCCATTTTCGCCATGTCAATTCCATAACAGTCCGGATAACGGATCTGCGGAGCGGAAGAAACAACCACAATGCGTTTCGGATCCAAACGGTCTAAAATGCGCAGAATGGATTGCTTTAAAGTCGTTCCTCTTACAATACTGTCGTCGATAACAACCAGATTGTCTTTTCCTCTGACAACCGAACCGTAAGTGATATCGTAAACCTGAGCCACCATATCGTCGCGGGCATCGTCCTGCGTAATGAAAGTACGTGCTTTTGCATCTTTGATCGCAATCTTTTCGATGCGCGCTCTGCGGGTCAGAATTTCTTTTAATTGCTCCGGACTTGGTTTTTCATCCAATGCAAGAATCTGCTCGTATTTTTGTTCGTTCAGATAATCTTCCAATCCTTTGATCATTCCGTAGAAACTGCCTTCAGCGGTATTCGGGATGAAAGAGAAGACGGAATTGTCCAAATCGTGGTCAATTGTTTTCAGGACGTTCGGTACCACAAAGCGGCCCAGATTTTTACGTTCCTGATAAATATCGTAGTCGTTTCCTCTGGAGAAGTAGATGCGTTCGAAAGAGCATTTTTTGACTGCTTTCGGAGTATTGATCTCCACTTCGGAAACTGTTCCGTTCTTTTTGATAATCAAAGCATGACCAGGAGTCAATTCTTTGATCTCGTCGTATTTCAGATTAAATGCAGTTTGAATAACCGGTCTTTCGGATGCAACCACACATACTTCTTCATCTTCGAAATAAAATGCCGGTCTGATTCCGTTCGGATCTCTTAAAACAAACGCGTCTCCGTGTCCGAATAATCCTGCCATGGCGTATCCGCCATCCCAAACTTCGGAAGATTGTTTCAGAATTTGAGGAATATCAACGTTTTCAGCAACCTTCTGGTAAATATCGTGGCTGTTGTAACCCAATGCCTGGTATTTTTGAACCAATTCATCATTTGCAACGTCCAGGAAATGTCCGATTTTCTCCAATACGGTTACCGTATCCGATTTTTCTTTCGGGTGTTGCCCGATTTCCAATAACACTTCGAAAAGCTCGTCAACATTTGTGAGGTTGAAATTTCCCGCAACGACTAGATTTCGGGTGATCCAGTTGTTTTGTCTCAGGAACGGATGACAGTTCTCGATTGAATTCCTACCGAAGGTTCCGTAGCGCAAATGTCCCAGAAATAATTCTCCTGTAAACCCTGCATGCTTCTTCAGATAGTCAACATCCTTCAATAATTCCGGATTTTCCTCTCCGATTTCGTAAAAGCGTTTGTTGATATGATCAAAGATGTCCTGAATAGGTTTCGGATCGATACTTCTGTAGCGTGAAATGTAACGCTCTCCTGGTGCCATGTCTAATTTAATGTTCGCTACGCCGGCCCCGTCTTGTCCACGGTTGTGCTGCTTTTCCATTAAAAGATGAAGCTTGTTTAAACCATAAAAAGCCGTTCCATATTTGTCAACATAATACTGTAATGGCTTTTTTAATCTAATGAGTGCGATCCCGCATTCATGTTTAATTGCATCGCTCATGGGCTCAAAAATCTGTGTGCAAATTTACGGAATCTAAATCGATTCAGGGAAGAAATGTTTCACCAAAAAACAACTTTTTATTGATATCTTAGTCTATGTATTTAGAGGGCTGATTCTTCACGATTTAGCTTCTCGTTATTTAGTTGATTTTCTTTTTTGTAATTTAGATTTATGTCTCGACTGATGTTGGTATTCCTGCTATTGAGTTCGTGTGCTGTTCTGGCACAGGAATCGGCAGTTACTATGCGTCCGAATCGGGGGCAGTGGGATTCCAGAATCGACTATTCTATTGGGCTTCAGAGCGGAAATATGTATTTGGAGCAAACGGGATTCACTTATTTTTTCTATAAATCCGAAGGACATAATCACGATGCGCCGGAACCCGGTCATGAGCCGGACATAACGGGATATTGCGTGAAATCGGTCTTTTTGAACGCACAGAAGTCGAACAATATCAAAGAAGCGAAGAAACTAGCTCATTACAGAAATTACTTTTTAGGCTCTGATCAGACTAAATGGAAATCGGAAGTACACGATGTTCAGGAGGTGCGTTATGAAAATAAGTACCCGAATATCGATCTGTTTGTTTCCACTACAGATAATCAGGCAAAATATTCCTGGATCGTTCTTCCGGGAGGAAACCCGAATGTCGTTCAGTGGAAATATGAAGGAGCAAAAAAGATCGAGTTGCTTGAATCGGGTGAATTGCGCGTCAATCACGGATTGGGATATTTTATTGAAGGAAAACCCATTGCTTGGAAACTGCTGAACGGGAAAAAGAGCCCGTTAAAAGTGAGTTACAAGCTTGAAAACGACTTGCTTTCTTTTGAATTGAAAGGAACTTATTCTGCTTCGGATACGATCGTGATCGATCCTTCTTTGACTTTTTCAACGTTTACAGGATCACTTTCAGATAATTGGGGTTTTACGGCAGCACCGGATCCCGCAGGTAATTTATATGCAGGAGGAATTGTTTTCGGGAACGGATATCCGGTTACGGCAGGTGTGGTGAGCGGAACATTTAATGGCGGAACACCAACCGACGGAGCGCCGATATCAAGCCCTTTATCAACAGGATTCGATGTTTCCATTTCAAAATTTAACGGTACCGGAACCGCATTTATTTTCTCTACTTACCTGGGGGGTGCGTCCAATGAAACGCCACATTCGATTGTTTCGGATGCACAAGGAAATATGTACTTGCTGGGAGTTACCTCTTCCACAAATTTCCCGACATTGACGACTTGTTATGACAATGTTTTTGGAGGTGGTCCGACTGCGAGCCCGGACAACCTGAAATTTACAGGTTCCGATATTTACGTTGTCGCACTGAATTCTACCGGAACCAGTATTTTGGCTTCAACGTATGTGGGAGGAACAGGAAATGACGGAATGAGCTTCGGAACGTTGCAATACAATTACGGAGACAACTTCCGGGGAGAAATTATTGTGGATCAGAATTTCGTTTATTTCTCCAGTGTTACCCAGTCAACAGACTTCCCGATCGTTCTCGGAACTCAAACCTCTTTGAACGGATCTCAGGATGCGGTGGTGGTTAAGATGAACAAAAACCTGACGAATATCGTTTGGTCGAGTTATTATGGCGGTTCTTCGGATGAAACAGGAAATGGAATTCAGCTCTCGGCAAACGGAAGTTTGTATGTGGTAGGAGGAACAAACTCCAGTAATTTGAATTTAGGAAATTCCGGTTGGGATCAAAGCTACAATTCAGGCAGAGATGGTTTCGTGACGCGATTTGACGCAAATACAGGAGCTGTATTGAACGGAACATATATCGGAACTTCTGATTACGATCAAAGTTATTTTGTTCAGGTAGATGAGGACAACGATGTGTATGTATTGGGGCAGACGGCAGGAAACTGGGCGATTACTCCCGGATGCTACGGAAACAACAATTCCGGACAGTTTATCATGAAACTGAATCCTTCCCTGACGACTCAACTTTGGGTAACAACCGTTGGAGCGGGTTCCGGAAATATTGAAATTTCACCGACGGCCTTCCTGGTTTCGAACTGTAAGGATATTTATTTGTCAGGCTGGGGTGGAACGGTTAACTTCCAGAATAGTCAGGCGACAACCAGTTCTTCGAACAATTTTCCGGTAACAGCTGATGCTTTTCAGTCAACGACCAACGGAAGTAATTTCTGGGTGGCTGTTTTGGGCGAAAACGCTTCCAATCTGAAGTATGCAACATATATCGGAGGGTCTTCTTCGTCGTTCAATCACGTGGATGGAGGAACAAGCCGCTTTGACAAGAACGGAAATATTTATCATGCCGTATGCGGTGCTTGTGGAGGAAATAATTTCGGATTTACAACAACTCCCGGAGTGATCGGACCTCAGAACTTAAGTGTAAACTGTAACCTGGCAGCGTTCAAATTTGAATTAAGCACGATCGATGCGGTTGTTGCTGCACCTGATCCGTTGATTTGTCTTCCCGACCCGGTTATCTTCAATAACAATAGCGCAAACGGAAACGATTTCGAATGGGATTTCGGTGATGGAACAACATCAACAGATGTGAATCCGTCTCATGTTTATGGTGGTCCGGGACAATACACGGTTACTTTGGTGGTGAAGGATACGGCTCAATGCTTTGCTCCCGACTCGATTCAGTTTATTGTAAATATCGGTGATTTCAACGGTGGTGTGGTGAATCCGAATGTGAGTACCTGCGCCAATGTGCCTGTGCAGCTGGAAGCTTTTGGCGGGGCTGTTTATCATTGGGAACCTGCTCAGTTTCTGAACAATCCCAATATTGCAAATCCGATGGCAACGGTGAATCAGAATACGAATTTTTCATGCATTATTTCCGATAGCTGCGGTGTGGACACCGTTTTCGTTCAGGTCAACATTCTGGCGGGAAGTCTGGATCTTTCGAACGATACAGCCATCTGTATCGGAAGCTCGGTTCATTTGTTTGCAAACGGAGTTACCCAAATTACCTGGAGTCCGTCTACTTATCTGGATGATCCATCCAGTATGACACCGATTTCGACTCCTTTGCAATCGATTACCTATTCGGTCAGTGCAACAACCGGTGACGGTTGTCAACTCAATGGAACGGTTCATATTCATGTGGATACCAGTTTGCCGGATCCGGTTATGCCGGACAGTTTGACTTATTGTGTGGGCGGCTCGGGCACTGTTACTGTTTCCGGCGCAACATCCTACGAATGGTCTCCACCAACAAATATTACCCCTGTAAGCGGCTCTCTGGTTACGATTAATACACCGGTCAGTCAATATTACTATTGTGATTTTACGAATGCCTGCGGAACAGCTCGCGATAGTATTTATGTGCGAATCAACGTACCGAATATTCTTGCAGGAAACGATACAACGATTTGTCCGGGAGAAATTGCGCAGATTCATGCTTCCGGAGGGATTTCCTATGTTTGGTCTCCGAGTCCATATGGTTTCCTTCATTCCGACGGCTCAGAAATTCTGGTTAAACCGAATGTGTCTACGAGATACATTGTAACAGGAATCGATGAATATGGCTGTTCGGATACGGCATCGGTGATGGTGAGTTTGTTCCCTTCGCCATTCGTGCAAACCAATCCAGATGTGTATGCTATTTTAGGGGAAACAGTTCAGCTGAATGCAACTTCCGGTACGGCAATTACCTATGTGTGGAGCCCGGCGGAATATCTGTCCTGCAACGTTTGCCAAAATCCGGTGACACAACCAAATAAACCGATGACTTTTACGGTTACGGTTTTTGATATCAACGGTTGTTCGGCTTCCGATCCGGTGCATATTTATTATGATGCGATCATTTATGTGCCGAATACCTTCACTCCGAATCAAAATGGAACGAACGAAATGTTCTTCGCTTTGGGTGTTAATATTAAAGATTTCAAACTGGAGATTTTCAATCGCTGGGGAGAACTGATTTACACCGGCGACGCTTTATCTCAGATGTGGGATGGAACGTATGCAGGGAAACCTTCTCCTGATGGCGTTTATACCTGGAAAATTGAATACGGTGAGCTTTTTACAGCGGAAAGACATCAAATCGCCGGACATGTTAATTTGCTGCGGTAACCTGATTCTTATAAACCACTAATCCGCATTCCTTCGGGTGGCAAAGCAGGTATCTTTCAATCCGAACGTTTTCCCATAAAACCGGTTCTGTACTTTGTGCAAAAGTATATTCCGATGAATCATTGATTCCGTCTCTGAAAACAGCATGAACAGGAACTTCATACTCTTGCCGGTAATAATTGATCATCGGTTCGTAAATCCAGGTACAACTGATGGTGTGAGTAGCCTGATCGCGGATATTCTTTTTGACAAGAAGCATTCCTTCTTTCACATGTTGATCTTCTGCCCAGGTAATGGTTTTGTTTCTGAAAGCATACAAGTCAAACAGGTTGTTTAAGACAAAGAGCCAGGAAATACTTAAAACGCCAACCCGAAAAATATTTGCCCGGATTCCGTCAAGATTGAGCAGCAGGGTAAGAAGAATGACCGGATACAAATAAAGCGTCGATCGGCCAATCGGGTAGAGTGCATCAAATAAAAGGTGTTCCAGAAAAAGAGCGAGGACAATGGATGTCAAAACAATCAGTGCGATAGCTCCCGGATTGAACAATCGTTTTTTTCTCAAAGCAATCACACTTGCCAGGAGTAAGAATCCATAGAGCAAATAGCGAAGCAAGCTGATATCCTTAAATGTTGATTCCAGTAAGTGCACTCCGGAGTAGAACATATTATCAATCGTCAGACTCAAACGACCCGACCCATAGTACAATTCATTTTTGTTTTTGAGGAAAAACAACTGATCCAAAGAGAAAAACAAAGTAATTGCACAGACAAGTGATATTCCGGAAAACCAGATGATCCACTGTTTTGGTTTGGCCAAAATCAGATTCAGCAATACCAAAGCGAGCGCAATCAGAAAGTAGTTCAGCGTGTTCAGATTCGAAGCCAGTGCCAAAACTGCAAAAACCATTGCAAAAGCATGATTCCTGCCCTGTTTGTTTTCTTTGGATTGGAAGATTATGAACAGATAATACAGTGAAGCGGTGATGCAGGCAAGTGAAATTCCGTAGCCTCTGCACAAGGAAAAGAAATCGAGAACGAACGGATTTCCGCAAAGCAAGAGGAGCAACGCGATTTGAGTAAAAGAAGAAGAAAGGAAGGTTTTAGCAATCCGGTAGAGGTAGAATCCGAAAAGTGCGAATGAAAGGATATTCGGAAGTCTGAGAACAAATTCTTTGGCTCCGAATAAAGAAGCAAAAAAGGTACTTAAATGCGTGTTCAGCCAATGATGGTTTGCCGTGTCCCGAAGGATTTCATCTCCCTGAATGATTTTGTAGGTCAATGCTTCATCGTGTGTAATTCCTAGAGAAAAACCACGAAAGATTACATAACTGAAAACAAGTAAAAAGCTGAGGTAGTAGGTTATTTGAACGTTTCTGCTCATTCTAAACGAATTCACATTTTAAAACGCCATCCCGGTCAATTTCTGTAAGTTGCACCTGCTGCATCTGATTCACCAGATCCGGATTATACGGTGTTTTTACTTTTACGTAGTTTTCCGTGAATCCATACATGATGCCTTCGTCTTCTTCCGCTTCAAACAAAACGGTTCTTTTCGACCCGACTTGTGATTCGTAGAATGCGCGTTTCTTTTTATCCGACAAAATATGCAATTGCTTGCTTCGCTGAGCTCTCACCTGATTCGGTATAGGATCACCCAATTTCACAGCGGTTGTATTTGCCCGTTCGGAATAGGTGAAAACGTGTAAATAAGAAACATCCAAATCTTTCAGGAAATCAACTGTTTCCAAAAATTCTTCGTCCGTTTCACCCGGAAAACCAACAATTACATCCACTCCGATTGCACAATCCGGACGCAGGCTTTTGATATGCTGAACGCGTTCCACGTACAATTCGCGTAAGTACTTTCTGCGCATGGCTTTCAACAAGCGGTCGCTTCCTGATTGCAGCGGAATATGAAAATGGGGAACAAAGCGTTTGGAATCTTCCAGTGTGAACTGAATGATTTCATTGCTCAATAAATTCGGTTCGATAGAAGAAATCCGGTAGCGGTCAATTCCGTTTACCTCGTCCAATGCTTTTACCAGTTCAAAGAAGTTCTCGTCATTTCCTTGTCCGAAATCACCGATGTTTACACCGGTTAAAACAACTTCTTTGATTTTCGTTTCTGCAATTTTCTGAGCTTCGAGTACTGTTTCGCTGATACTCGCATTTCTGCTTTTTCCGCGAGCCAGAGGAATCGTACAGAAGGTGCAGAAATAATCGCAGCCATCCTGAACTTTCAGGAAAGATCTGGTGCGGTCTCCCATGGAATGAGAAGGAATGAAACTGGTTGTTTGTTTGATGTTTTCAAATTTCACGACCGCTTGTTCCTGCTCTTCTTTTTCACGGGCTTCCAGGTGCTCAACGATATTGAACTTCTCATTTGCTCCTAAAACCAAAGATACTCCCGGGATCTGAGCAATTTCAGTGGGTTTCAATTGAGCATAACACCCGATAACTGCAACATATACTTCCGGATTGATTTTCTTTGCTTTGCGAACCAGCTGCTTACATTTTTTATCGGCATTTTCGGTTACGGAGCACGTGTTAATCACCAAAATATCAGGAGTTTCCTCGAAATCAACCTTGGCAAATCCGGCGTTTTCAAAAAGTCTGGAAATAGTGGATGTTTCTGAGAAATTCAGTTTGCATCCAAGGGTGTAAAAAGCGACTTTCTTAAACTGTTGCATTTTTTTGCAGAATTGAGGGCACAAAGATAGACAATTTCGAGTCTTCACAAAAATACAGGTGCAAGTATTAACTATATTTGTTAGACTATACAAGAGCATGAAGAAGCAATTAACAATTAATTACGAGTGGTTGAATCATTGGAAGGAACTTCCTGAATCCGAATATATTCTGATAGAAAAAGCTTATGAAGCGGTGAAGGATGCCTATGCTCCGTATAGTCATTTCAAAGTCGGAGCAGCAGTTTTACTGGAAGACGGAACGATTATCAAAGGAAATAACCAGGAAAATATTGCTTATCCGAGCGGATTATGTGCCGAGCGTGTTGCTTTGTTTTATGCAGGGGCGAATTATCCGAATGCAACAGTCAAAACCATTGTGGTGTTGGCTCAGGGAGATTTGATTGCACAAGATGAATGTGTTTCACCTTGTGGTTCTTGCAGACAGGTTATTGCCGAGTCGGAATCCCGTCAGAAAGAAGAGATCCGTATTATTTTGGTTGCTCAGGACGGAAAAACGTGGGTTTTTAACAGCATTAAGGATATTTTAGTATTCCCTTTTGGAGTAAAATAAACGATGAACGAAAAGCGCTTGAAAGAATGGCTTTCCTCGCGAAAGCGGATTCGGGAAACCCGGACACCGGATTTGCTGTTTGAGGCAATTCGCAAAGGAGACCGGACGGCTTTGAGCGGTGCAATTACACTTTTGGAAAGCACACGTGAAGAAGATCAGGAAACAGCCAAAGAATTGATCGGAAAATGTCTTCCGTTTTCAGGACTCGCTGTCCGGATTGGAATTACCGGAGTGCCGGGAGTAGGAAAGAGCTCTTTTATTGAGAAATTCGGAAAAACCATTCTGGAATCGCGCCAAAAAGTGGCTGTTCTGGCGATTGACCCGAGCAGTGAGCGTACTGGTGGAAGTATTTTGGGTGATAAAACGAGAATGGAGACCTTGTCGCAAAACGAACGGGTTTTTATCCGCCCATCTGCTGCCGGAAGCACACTTGGAGGAGTTGCCCGGAAAACAAGAGAAACCATTATCCTTTGTGAAGCTGCCGGATTTGACGTGATTCTGATCGAAACGGTTGGAGTGGGGCAGTCCGAAATTATGGTTCATTCCATGGTTGATTTCTTCCTGCTTTTGCTTTTAGCCGGAGCTGGAGATGAACTTCAGGGAATCAAGCGCGGAATTATGGAAATGGCAGACGGTTTGGCGGTCACCAAATCAGACGGTGATAATATTCAAAAAGCAAAACTGGCTTCCCGTGAGTTGAAAAATGCGATTCATTTGTTTCCACCAACCTCAAACGGGTGGATTCCGGAAGTACTTACCTGCAGTTCTTTGACGGAAGCAGGCGTGGATCAGGTTTGGGAAATGATCGAACGTTTTGAGCGGCATACCAAACTGAATGGCAGTTTTGATACGAAGCGAAAACACCAGGATTTGAATTGGATGCATGAAACGCTCAAAGATTTATTACTTCAAGGGTTGTGGTTTCAGGATAAAGTAAGGGCTTTCATCGAAGCCAAGGAAGCAGAAGTGGAGAATGGAACTGTTTCCGCCTTTCAGGCTGCGGAAGAAATTTATCGCCTTTATAGAAACATCAACCAATAGTTCAATTCCCGATAACTATCGGGATCAATGTATGAACCAAAAGAACCTTCCGGGAAAACTTCATGGACTAAAATCTGCGTTCAAGGTACAAAAGTGATTGACGTGATTGATATTGTGGCGGCAGAGATTCCTGTAAGCAGTTTTAAACTTACCTTTGCGTTATGGAAGAAATTGAATTTACAATCAATGGCGAATATATTGAATTGCTCGGATTGTTAAAGGTTGTGGGAATTGCTCAAACGGGCGGACATGCGAAAATGATCGTGGAGGATGAAGACATTATTCGGAATGGTGAATTGGAGACGCGGAAGCGCGCGAAATTGATTCCCGGAGATGTGATTGAAGTTGGGGGAGAAGTACGGATCGTTCTGAAATAATTCTTCCGGATTCGAAAATGTGGAAGTAAGACGTAATATTGCGGAATTACGCCCAACTAAACTTTGACACGATCCTGTGTTTTTACCGGGCTCAGCGTTTCAATTTAGAATTTCAAACAACAAACAGCGGACGTAATATTACGACCAGTTTGATTCCCGTTTATAGTTTATTTAAAACAAAAATACCCGGTCATTGCGAAGTCGAAATGCCGGGTATTTTTGTTTGATTTTGTATCAAAATAACTCTTGTAATTCTTTTCTCAGGTATTCAACCGTAATCTCTGTCGGAAGTTTCCCTACTTCGGCAACGATTTCAAAAATCTTACCTGCCAGATCTGTTGAAAGAGCCGTGGCATCCATTTGATTTCCGGCTAAATTGATAATCTTGATCGTTTCTTCTTTCGAATTGCGCACCATGTCCCACGCCTGAGGTGATATAAACATTTGCTGGGAAACATTGTGGTCATATTCCTCTCGGATAGCCTGAAGCAGATCAGTTTGAAGCTTACGCGCCGGATGTCCCGCATTGTGCAGGCGCATCACCAAACTTCCCGGGTGAATGCGTTCCATTAAAAGTGCAGCTCTTTGGTAAGCTTCTACACGCATGGGAAGAAAATGTTTCTGACGTTCTTTTTTTAGTTCGATTTGAGCAGCTCTGATTTCGCGGTCACCCGTTTTTTTCAGGAATAAGTAAGCCATAAACAAGACGCCTCCTGCTGATATGATAGAAATTAGAATGGGGAAAATAATTCCGATAAAAAGTTGCATAGATTTCGTTTTTCTGGATAATTCGTTTTTTTGGTAAAAGTAACAATTGGCCGAAATTAAATAAACTTCGGATCTGCTTCCATTTGATGACCGCATGCCGTGCAGGTTCTCATTTCTTCAGAAGTGTAAAACTCCTTGAAGCGCGGAAGAAAATCTTTCTCGATATTATCCAGTTTGAATCGATATTGTTTCAGTTCGTGATTGCATTTTTCGCAAAACCAGAATAATCCGTCCTGCATATCCGTGTTTTTTCGGACACGTTCGATGACCAAACCAACGGTATTGGCTCCACGACGCGGATTGTGCGGAATTCTTGCAGGAAGCAGGAACATTTCTCCTTCTTTGATCACGATGTCTTTTGCCTTTCCTTCATGCTGGATTCCGACTGTGATGTCTCCTTCGATCTGGTAAAAAAGCTCTTCACTTTCGTTGTAGTGATAATCCTTTCGTGCATTCGGACCACCAACGATCATGACGATGAAATCGCCCGCTTCTTTATAAAGATTCTTGTTTCCAACCGGAGGTTTCAATAACTCCCTGTTTTCTTCAATCCATTGATGTAAATTAAATGGCATTAACATAATCTGTGTTTTTATCAAAAGTACCAAATGAATGAGCTATTTGCAAGAGCATTAGATAAAAAGAAAACCCCCGATTCCGTACATACGGAATCGGGGGTTTTCTATAAATGTGATTAAAACTGATTATTGAATCACAACTCTGAATACTTTTTCAGCATCATCGCTTGAAAGTTTGAAGAAGTAAGTACCTCTTTCAACGTCTTTCAAATCGATCGTGTTTGTACCCAAAGAAATGCTGTTTGTACTTGTTTGAATCATGCGGCCGTTTACATCCATCACGATCAAGTCAAAGTTTCCTGTAGAGAAAGTAGATTCAACATATACCAATCCTGTAGAAGGGTTTGGATAGATGTTTACTGCTTCCAATGCATTTTCAGCTACAGACAACCAGTTACAGTTCAAAACAGTTACTACAACCAATGCAGTATCATTTGGACAAACTCCGTTTCCTGAAATGTAATCATAGTTGTATTGTCCAGGGAAGTTTTCAGTTGTGATCTGAGAGTTTGGCATGATGATATTTTGTGTATCGTACCAATCACCGTTCAAATCTGCATTTCCGTTCAATCCTGCCAACAAATCGATAGGTTCGTTTCTACAAGCAGTAACAATACCGTCTTGTCCTGCATTTGAAGGAGGGAAGATTTTCACCTGAGAAACAATTGAATCGTAAGCACAACCATCCGTTACACGGTACTGGAAGTCAAATGTCTGATAAGCCAAACCGTTTGTTGTAAACAAAGAGTCATTCATGATGCTCGCGTTTACAGCAGGAATGTTGGAAGACCATGTACCATTCAAATCAAATCCGTTGATTGTTGTGTACAAGTCTACGATGTTACCGTAACATACATTAGTAATTGCATTTGCAGCACCACCTTCCAATACGATTTCAGTAATTTTCAAACTGAAGTTTCCGGAAGTTGCATCAAACTTATCATACATAATGTAGTAGCTTGTTCCTGGAGTTAAATCACAAACTGTGAAGTTCGGAGCCACACTTCCTCCACCGATAGCATCGTCGTTACCAGCGATGAATGTAAATGTGTTGAAATCCGCACAGTTTACAGCTGAGTACACAGCAGCCTGACCGTTGTAGTTGATTGCTGTAGAATTAATTCTCACAGAACCTGACGGCGGAGCAACGAATGTATACCACAAGGTACCGTTCAAAGTAGAGTTAACCCATCCGGTTGTGGTTTGAGCACCAGTTGCAGGCGGAGCAATGTTTGTTTCATTTAAAGAAACAGCCGCAGCAGCATTGTTGAATGTATAAGTCTGATCTAATTGCAGTACTTCCTGCGCACAAACGATGTCATTTGTCGCCGGCATTACTACGCTGATTGGTCCAACATAATTTGAGCTGTCATTTGTACCTGCACAAAGTGCTTGTACATAAATTTGGTAAACTCCGGATCCTATTAAATTCGGATCAACTACGGTATCAGCAAAATTGATTCCGGTAGCATTCCAAATTTCACCTGTTCCTAGTGTAAATCCAGTCATTCCGTATTGAATGTTGAATCCTGTTACAGGATAAAGAACTCCTGTTGTAGTCCAGTTCCAGGTTACTTCAAGAGAATCTGCATCAGTCATTCCCGCAAGACCTGTGACATCAGCACAATTTGGTTTTGTAGTGAATTGGTAGAAATAACCTCCTGAAACCAAGTTGTCACCAGTACATTCAGAATAGATGTAAACATCATATGTTGTCAATTGATCCAATGTACCTCCAAAATCTGTATCGGAAGTATTCAGGTTCAAAATCCCTAATTCCTGTCCCGAAACAGTTGGGTCAAATCCTTCTTCTCCATAAATTACAGTCCATTCAGTTTCACCATATTGACCAGCATCCCAGTTCAGAGTTGCGTCATTAACATAAATGATTGAAATAAGGTTCTGTACATTCGGACAAAGCGCATTGTAGAAATGTGCACATGAGTTGTTAGAAAGATATGTTGCACTGTTCATGCTCACGGTTGCAGTACCATTTGGTGTAACTGCTGCGATTTCAGCATCAGCACCGTTGTTCCATGCTCCGTTACCCATCATGACATCCTGGTAAACGAAATATGTTTCGCTTGATGCTTCATCATAGATCATTTCAAAAGTAGCACCATCAGTTGATGCAGGGAATGTGTAATGAGGAACATCTTTCCAAAGAACAACAAATTGTCTGTTCGGAGCTGTACCAACACTTTGGTAGAATACTCCACCACCAGCGTTAGGTGTATTCATATCCTGACAGAAAGGGTAGAATCCGTTTCCTGCAACGTTGTAGCCAACATTACCAGTTAATGTATTTAACAAAACACCACCGTTGTTTCCAATAGTAATTGTTGTAACGTTTGTTCCGTTTACATCCCAAGCCCAAGGAAGAGTTACACCAACTTCAGCATCATCTGTTAAGTTTGTGTTTGTTCCTGTAGCGGAGATATCAATGAAACCTGGACCACAATCACCGTCCCATGTAAAGTAAGGAGCATTTGTTGTGAATGAGAATGGACCTGCCCATGCAGAAGTTCCGATACAACCAGCCTGAACGTAGAATTCATATTCTGTATCAGGTAATAAGCTAATCGCCTGAACAGTATCATTTGTAGCGTTAGGGATTAGGGTTCCTGTTCCAGGAGTAAATCCTGCAACACCGTATTCAACATTCCATGTAGATTCATTTCCTTGTGGAGTCCATGTCAACATTGCATTGAAGAAGTTAACATCGAATGCGTTCAAAGCTGTTGGAGCTGTAGGTTGAGTAATTGTAATGGTATAAGTTCCTGATTGAACCGAGCTTCCCTGCTCTTTTACAATTACTGTGTGCGTACCTGCAGCTAAGTTTGTAGGAATCGGCCCGAAAGCACCTGCGTCAACAGAGTAAACAAATGGCTGTGTTCCACAGTTTACAGTTCCTAATGTAAAGCTTCCGTTCGCTAAGTTGTTACAAGTAACGTTTTGAGGAATCAATTGTGCATCAACACCTGATACTGTAACAGTAACAGGAACACGTGCAGGACTCATACAGTTTCCAAGGTTTGTTTGCGCATAGAAAGTATAAGTACCGTTTGTTGGAGTTGGCAAAACAGAAGTTCCCAAAGCATTCATAGATGCCGTGTTCCCAACCTGAGTTCCTCCTGTAGCCGCACTAAACCAATCAATAGTATAAGCTGGCTGAGTTGGAAGTGGTCCTGTAAAGTTCAGAGTAACTGTTAAGTTCAAAGTAACACCATCTCCAAAGTTGTCATTATCTACAGAAACAATTGAAACTGAAGTCAATGGTAAATATGGAGTTAAGTTGAAGCTAGCCAGGTTACATTGGTTCGTTGCAACCGTAGTACCGTTTACAACAATGTTATATGAGTACCATGTTCCACAAAAACTACCACTGATTGTTGAAGCCAATGAAGCTGATGTGATTGGTCCGTTCGGACAGCTGAAGTTTGTTACCGTCGCAGTAACACCAGAATTATCCGTTCCTGAAGCACTTCCTGAAACCGTACAGGTTTGAGGTCCGCTTAAAACAGGAATCTGAGCAACAACCGGCATCGGAGATGCTGTTGTACAGTAATTGTAATTGCTTGGATTCGCTGTTGGGTTTCCAGGGATAACGGAGTTTATTGTAACTGCTAAAGAACTTGTAGGTGACCAGCACTGGCTTGCAGTTTCATAGGTAGCTACATAATAAGTTCCGGTAGAAGACACGTTTAACGGTGTTGCAGCGGAGTTCGTAGTTGTGAATGGTGGGTTTGCACTTGTTTGCCAGTAATCAACATAACCGGCAGCAGGTGTAGGCATTGTTAACGTTGTTCCAGGTGCACAAGCAGGGTTTTGTCCTGCCGTCGGAACGGGTGGAGTTGTAACAACAGGGAAGTTGCTTACTACTACTGAAGAAGCAGCAGACCAAACGTTGTAAAGCGTGTTTAATGCTCTCATGTAATAAGTTCCGTTCGCGTTGATTGTAAACGGTCCTGCATAAGCATTTGCTGTACTTGTTCCTGTTGCACTTGACTGCCAGTACCAGGTCGTATTTGCAGGAGGAGTTCCTGTAACATCAATGGTAGTACCTGCTGAACAAGTCGGGATTCCTGCTGCTTGTGTTGGTGTTGGAGGAGCAGCAGCGTCTTGCAATGTAATATTGTCAAAGTTGAGATAATAATCTCCTGCAGACCAGATACAGTTGAAGCGAACAAAAAGAGCTCCTGCCGGAGGAGTGAAACCAATTGTTTTAGTCGCACAGCTTCCTGAAACTGTGTGATTCGATTGGTTTACGGTAGATCCTGCAACAGCTGTCCACGGTCCTCCCGCAGCACTTGCATACTCCACAACAAAGCTTCCCCAAGGGTTGGATGTACCGGTTGTGTTGGCACTCCAGTTGGCTACTTTGTAGTCGTAAGACATGATAACTCCATTACCACTTGCTGTACCTAAAGAAGGTGATAAAAAGATCGCATCAGCATTCCCGCTGTAAAGATTGGTGCGTACTGCACCGGTGTTACATGCTGTAGCTCCCGTGAACTGATTAAAGTCTCCTCCGGGTGATGTCCAGCTTTGCATGTCGACATCAAAATTGGCTGTGTAATTGATTTGTGCCCAACCCGAACTCAAAAAAATTGATGTAACGAGTAAGGATAGCATCGCGAGATACTTTCGTAGTGTTTTCTTCATAAGTTTTTATTTAGTAGATGTTCAGGCAAATGTAAAATAATAACAGTTTATTAATACATTATTTTTTTTCTTTTTACTGAGATAACATATTGAGTATCTAATACGTGAAGTTTTCGTGATGGATGGTTTTTTTCTTCTGTAAGCCTTGTTTTTATTGAGTTTTATCAGGTGGTGAAATCAGTGATTTTTCACATTGATAAAGCAATTGTCATGTTAATTTTTACATCAACTATTGTTACAATTATTGATTAATCAACAAAAAACCCCTCCCGGAATATTCCGGGAGGGGTTTCTAAAAATGAATTAAGAATCAGTTTACTTACTGAATCACGATTCGGAATACTTTTTCAGCACTGTCATTTGAAAGTTTGAAGAAGTATGTACCTCTTTCAACATCTTTCAAATCAATGGTGTTTGTACCCAAAGAAATAGTGTTTTTACCTGTCTGGATTGTACGTCCGTTGATATCTGTAACAGTTAAGTTAAAGCTACCTGTTGCAAATGTAGATTCAACATATACCAAACCTGTAGAAGGATTCGGATAGATGCTTACTTCTTCCAATGCATTCTCGTCAACCGACAACCAGTTACAGCTTAGAACAGTTACTACAACCATTGCCGTATCATCCGGGCAAACTCCGTTTCCGGAAACGTAATCGTAGTTGTATTGTCCCGGGAAGTTTGCAGTTGTGATCTGAGAGTTCGGCATAAGGACATTTTGTGTATTGTACCAATCACCGTTCAAATCTGTGTTTCCGTTCAATCCTGCCAATAAATCGATAGGCTCATTCTTACAAGCTGTAATGATTCCATCCTGACCAGCATTTGAAGGCTTGAAAATTCTCACTTGAGAAACAATCGAATCATATGCACAACCATCCGTTACGCGGTATTGAAGGTTGAATGTCTGGTATGCAAGACCTGTTGAGATAAACAAGGAATCCTGAAGACTGATGTTTACTGCCGGAATAGAAGAAGACCAGGTTCCGCCTGTGTTGTAATTTACAATGGTGTTGAACAAGTTCACTGTATCACCTGTACAAACATTTGTAATTGAGCTGGTTGTTCCTGCTTCCAATACGATTGGAGAAACATTCAAGCTGAAGTTTCCTGCTGTAGAGTTAAACTTATCGTACATGATGTAATAAGCCGTTCCCGGAGTCAATCCACAAACTGTGAAGTTAGGAGCATTGCTTGTTCCACCGATAGCGTTATCGTTAGCAGCTTTCAACGAGAATGTGTTGAAGTCTGCACAGTTAGTTGCAGAGTAAACAGCAGCCTGACCATCGTAGTTGATTGCCGTAGAGTTGATTCTCACAGATCCGGACGGAGGAGCAACGAATGTATACCACAAGGTACCGTTCAAAGTAGAATTCACCCATCCTGTTGTTGTTTGAGAACCCGTTGCAGGAGGAGCAATCAATGTTTCATTGGTAGAAACAGTTGCTGTAGTGTTGTTGAAAGTATATGTACGACCTAATTGTAACAATTCCTGTGAACAAACGATGTCGTTTGTTGCCGGCATTACAATCGTGTAAGGTCCTACAAATGAAGAGGTATCTCCACCAAGACAAACAGCTTGTACATAAACCTGGTAAACACCTGAAGCTATTAGTGCTGCATCGTGAATGGTATCAGCTAAGTTTGTTCCGTTTGCTGTAACAGAAGGTACTGAGTACAATGGGAATCCTGTCATTCCGTACTGAATCTTGAATGATTGAGCAGGATACAATACGCTTGACGGTGTCCATGCCCAAGTCAATTTCAATGAATCCGGAGCTGCAGTTCCACCAATTGTAGAAGGATTGGAACAACGAGGCAAGGTTGTGAAATTGTGAATCAAAGCCAAAGATGTATCACCGTTAGCACAGTTTGCATAGATGTAAATCGTGTAATCTGATACTTGTACCAAGTTGGTGATCGTTGAGAAACTGTTGGTTGAATTGATTGTTGTACCAGTTCCCGGAGTAAATCCTTCAGGACCGTATTCAATAATCCATGCTGTTTCACTTGATAATCCTGCTGTCCATCCGAATTGGATTTCTTCAGCACTCAAGAAAGTTGTTACAAAGCTTCTTGGTTTCGGACAATCTGTGTAGAAGAATTCCACACACGTATTGTTTTGTAAATAAGCAGCGTTGTCATTGGATACGTTCAAATCCTGGTTCGGACCTGAAACACCGATGTCAGCATTTGCAGCATAATCATCTGCAGCGTTCGGAGCACCGAAAACTACGTCATCGTATACAAACCAGATTTTTCCTGTCGCTTCGTCAAACTGTACCTGGAAAGTTACTGTTGGAGCTGTTGCAGAACCTGAATAGTTACAGATATTGTCCCACTGAACGATGAACGTTCTGTTTGGAGCAGTACCAATTGTTTGTTGGTATACATTTCCTGACTCATCATCCATATCATCTCCCCAAGGGTAAATGAAATTTCCTGCTAATCCCGTCATGCTTCCCGGAGATGGTACAACATCAGCTGTAGTTGTTCCAAGAGCCATACCACCGTTATTTCCGATTGTACAGTTATTAACTAAAGTACCTTGATATAAAATAGGGAACGGAAGTGTCATTCCTTGTTCACTGTCATCTGTCAAGTTAAGATCAGTTCCTGTTGCTGCGATATCAATGAATCCTGCATTCGGACAATTAGATTTCCACTCCATATAAGGAGCCTGATTGTAAGTGTTGAAAGAAACAGGACCAGTCCATAATGAAGTGTCACCTGCACCACAAATCGCTCTGACATAAACCTGATAGAATGAGTTTGAAGTCAAACCTGTAAGGGTATCAGGGTTAGTAGGAGCAAGTACGCTTGTTCCTGAACCCAATACGAATCCCGGAGCACCGTATTGTAACTGCCACAATGTTTCTGACCCACTTGAGTTCCATGTAATGTTAGCAGTGGTAAGTGCTGCAGATTGAACCGTGATGGATAATGGCTGAGGACAAGTAATAGGCATTCCTGAAAACTCGTAAGCACCAATATCAGGGTTTGTTCCTGTACCCGGTCTTGTTGCGCCGGTAAGATCTACATTTGGAGAACCTAATGAAGCAATTGCTAAAGCACCACCTTCCAAAGCAGTCGGAACTGTTGTCAAAGGCACTAAGTTTGTGTTTGAAGTAAACGGAGCAAGTGTGTTGGAAACCGGAGCTGAGTTCACGTTGTTACCCGCATTGTTTACTTGCGTAATTGTTTTCCATGTACCCAGGTTCAAATAGTTTCCTGTTCCTGTAGTTGTTCCGATTTTTCCAACCAGGTGGTTTGCGTCATTCGGAATTCCGTAATAATTTCTGTTTAAAGAAGCATTGGTGAAATTGTATCCGCTAGGGAACCATACTGTACTGAATTCTTTTGTTCCTGTTGCTACAGATGTCATCGTATTTGAGAACACGTTGTTCTGGATATCCAAACCGATAACACTTGTTGAAGTTACTGTAAGAGCTGCACTTGCTGCAACTGTTGAACCTGTATTTGTGTAGTTTCCTGAAAGGTGAACAGAGTTGTAATAAATTTTATGACCTGTTCCTGAAGTGATACGAATACCAAAAGCGTTGTAAGTGGTAGATGTAGCGCTATAATTGATCGTTTTAATATCAGAAATACTGTTGTTGTCTACAACATAATTGTTTCCGCCTTCGATGTTGATTCCGTAGCTACCGTAACCGCTTGTTGATGTACTGTAAACAGAACTGATCACGTTAGACGATATTTTCACGTTGTCAGATGTTCCACCAACTTCAATTCCAGCTGTGTTTACAGATGTACTCAACTGAATGTTAGAAATCGTGTTTTGAGAAATTGTACCGATTAATGTGTGATACGCATTGATTCCTTTGTAACCAATTTGGTCAGCGGCAGTTGTAGAGCCGATTGTGTTTTTACGGATAATCAGGTTGTCGTTTTGGTTTGCAGCAGCACCGTAAAAGTAAACCCCGATGTAAGCTTTCTTTACTTCATTGTTTTCAACCAATACGTTGTCATAATCTGCACCTGAACCAGTTGAAGACATCGTGGTTGCTGAGCTCGATCCTGCGTAGATTCCGTAGGAAGAGGTAACAGAACTTCCTGATGCACCGTTGTTTCCTGTTGTGCTACCAATAAGGATGTTGTTCTTGATAGCAAAGTTGCTAAGCGCCAATCCTGTTCCTGCAGTAGTCTGACCAATCAAACGAATGGCAGCTGTGTTGGAAATAGTATTTGCGTTCGTGTTTTGGATCGTAAGGTCTCTTGTTGTCCCTCCCGGAGTAATGGAACCGTCAATAGTCACATTATCAGATCCGCTAAAGTTTAAAACTCCGTTTCCTGCGTCAGGTGCACCGGAGATAATCGCTGTTGCTGCAGGTTTAATAACCAGAGAAGCAAAAGAAGCCGTACCTACACCATTTGCAGATAATGCAACCGGAGTTGCAGGTTCTGTGGTGTTTCCGGTAATGCTAATTGAAATTGTACCTGTGTGAGTTCCAGCATTTACTGCTGCAAATGCTGCACTTACGGTGGTGTATGTTGCAGTCGCGGTACCTCCGGTTGCCGTCAAATCCACTTGAGAATGGACATTGGAAACGGAGAAAATACCTAACGCAAACATAACCCCCAGTAAGGGCTGCTTGTAATTTTTCTTCATAATCATCAGTTTCGACAAAGATAATTATTTGTCAACTTGATTAATTACGAGGGAATAGCACGAGATACCAGGTATCAATGATTGACTGGTCAACAAGAATTGTTTCGCTGAATGAAATGAGGCTTTCGACGAATAAATTTTTCTTTTCAGCGAACAAAAACCTTATAGCCAAAAAAACATAAAAATGTTTAAAAAGACTAAAAAATAAACAAATTCCGGGATTAATGATTTTTTTAAAACAAAACCCCTCCTGAAACAGAAAGGGTTTTGCAACTGATGATTTATTTTAGATCTATTACTGAATCACAACTCTGAATATTTTTTCAGCATCATCGCTTGAAAGCTTGAAGAAGTATGTACCTCTTTCAACCTCTTTCAAATCAATGGTGTTTGTGCCCAAAGAAATGGTGTTTGTACTTGTTTGAACAGTACGACCGTTTACATCCATCACGGTCAGGTTAAAGTTTCCTGTTGAGAAAGTCGATTGTACATACACTAGCCCTGTAGAAGGATTCGGGTAAATGCTCACTGCTTCCAATGCATTTTCAGCTACAGACAACCAGTTACAGTTCAGAACAGTTACTACAACCAATGCAGTATCGTCCGGACATACCCCGTTTCCGGAAACGTAATCGTAGTTGTACTGTCCTGCGAAGTTTTCAGTTGTGATCTGAGAATTTGGCATAAGGATATTCTGTGTATTGTACCAATCACCATTCAAATCCGTATTTCCGTTCAATCCTGCCAACAAATCAATAGGTTCGTTTCTACAAGCAGTAATCACGCCGTCCTGTCCTGCATTGGAAGGTTGGAAGATCTTCACTTGGGAAACAATCGAATCATATGCACAACCATCTGTTACACGGTATTGAAGGTTGAATGTCTGGTATGCAAGACCTGTTGAAACAAACAGTGAATCCTGGATACTTACATTTACTGCCGGGATAGGAGAAGACCACACACCATCAGCATCGTAACCCAGAATTGTGTTGAACAAGTTCACTGTATCACCACTGCAAACATTTGTAATCGGGTTGATTGATCCTGCTTCCAATACGATTTCAGTAACCTTCAAGCTGAAGTTTCCGGAAGTCGCATCAAACTTGTCATACATGATGTAGTAAGTTGTTCCCGGTGTTAAATCACAAACTGTGAAGTTCGGAGCAACACTTCCACCACCGATTGCATCGTCGTTACCAGCTTTAAAAGCGAAGGTGTTGAAATCCGCACAGTTTAAAGCAGAATACACCGCAGCCTGACCATTGTAGTTGATTGCTGTAGAGTTGATTCTCACAGATCCGGACGGCGGAGCAACAAATGTGTACCACAAGGTTCCGTTCAAAGTAGAATTCACCCATCCGGTCGTCGTTTGAGCACCTGTAGCCGGTGGAGCAATGTTTGTTTCGTTTAAAGAAACTGCTGCCGTCGCATTGTTGAATGTATAAGTTTGATTTAATTGCAGTACTTCCTGTGCACAAACGATGTCATTCGTTGCAGGCATCACAATCGTGATTGGTCCAACAAAGTTTGAAGTGTCATTTGTACCTGCGCAAAGAGCCTGAACATATACCTGATAAACACCAGATCCCATTAAGTTCGCGTCGACTACTGTATCAGCAAAGTTGATTCCGTTTGCAGGAACTGTGATTGAGCTTGTAGAATACAACGGGAATCCAGTCATTCCGTATTGAATTTTGAATCCTGTTACCGGATACAATACGCTTGAAGCAGTCCAGTTCCATGTTAACTCCAAAGAGTCAGGATCAGCAGCGCCGGCAAGACCTGTGATATTAGAACAGTAAGGCAAAGTGGTGAAGTTATGAATCAAAGCCAAAGATGTATCACCGTTAGCACAGTTTGCGTAGATGTAAATCGTATAATCTGTCAACTGAATCAAACCTGAAATAGTAGAGAAGCTGTTTGTTTCGTTCAGAATAGTTCCTGTTCCCGGAGTAAACCCAGCAGTTCCGTACTCAACAATCCAAGCTGTTTCGTTAGAGAAACCTGCAGTCCATCCGAATTGAATTTCGTTTCCGCTTAAGAAAGTTGTTACAAAGTTTTTCGGTTTCGGACAGTCTGTGTAATAGAACTCCACACACGAATTGTTTTGCAAATAAGTCGCGTTGTCATTGGATACGTTCAAATCCTGATTCGGTCCTGAAACACCGATGTCAGCATTTGCAGCATAATCATCTCCTGCATTCGGAGCACCGAAAACCACGTCGTCGTATACAAACCAGATTTTTCCTGTCGCTTCATCAAACTGTGCCTGGAAAGTTACAGTTGGAGCAGTTAAAGAACCTGAGAAGTTACAGATGTTGTCCCACTGAACGATGAATGTTCTGTTCGGAGCAGTACCGATTGTTTGCTGGTACACATTTCCTGTCTCGTCATCCATGTCATCACCCCAAGGAAAGATGAAGTTTCCTGCAAGTGTCGTCATGTTACCACCATATCCAATCTGAGCAGTAGTTGTTCCCAGAGCCATACCACCGTTGTTCCCGATTGTACAGTCAGTAACCAATGTTCCCTGGTAAAGAATAGGAAATGGAAGTGCCATACCAACTTCACTGTCATCTGTCAAACCAAGATCCGTTCCGGTTGTCGCGATATCGATGAATCCCGCAGCCGGACAATCTGTTGACCAGTCCATGTAAGTTCCTTGATTGTAAGTGTTGAAAGTCACTGGACCTGTCCACAAAGAAGTATCACCTGATCCGCAAATTGCTCTCACATAAACCTGATAAAAAGAGTTTGGAGTCAAACCTGTAAGGGTATCCGGGTTAGTAGGAGCAGTTACGAAAGTTCCCGTACCCAATGCAAATCCCGGGGCACCGTATTGCAATTGCCACAATGTTTCTGAACCACCTGAGTTCCATGAAATGTTTGCATCGGTGTAAGAAGCAGACATGATACTCATAGATAATGGCTGAGGACACGTAATAGGCATACCGGAGAATTCATAAGCACCGATATCCGGGTTTGTACCTCCTGCACCTGGTCTTGTAGCAGCTGTAATATCAACGTTTGGAGTTCCCAATGAAGCAACTGCCAACGCACCGCTTTCCAACGCTGTTGGAACTGTTGTCAAAGGCAGTAAGTTTGTGTTTGAAGTAAACGGAGGAACTGTGTTCGCGATAGGAACAGAGTATACGTTGTTAGAAGCATTGTTTACCTGAGTAATTGTCTGCCATGCAGCCAGGTTTGCATAAGATCCTGTTCCGGCAGTTGTACCGATTTTACCCACAAGGTGGTTTGCATCATTCGGAATACCGTAATAGTTTCTGTCTAGAGAAGCATTGGTGAAATTGTATCCGCCTGGGAACCATACTGTACTGAATTCTTTTGCTCCTGTAGCCACAGAAGTCATTGTGTTTGAGAAGATATTGTTGCGAATATCCAATCCCGTTACACTTGTAGAAGTCACGACAAGAGCAGCACTTGAAGCAGTAGTATTTCCTGTATATGTGTAGTTTCCGGACAGGTGAACAGAGTTGTAATAAATCTTGTGACCTGTTCCTGCAACCAAACGGATACCAAAGGCATTGTAAGTTGTAGATGTCGCACTGTAGTTTGTCGTCTGGATATCAGAGATGCTGTTGTTGTCAATAACATAGTTTGTTCCGGCTGCGATATTGATCCCGTAACATCCCCAACCACCTGTTGCTGTATTGTAAATTGTGCGAAGAACGTTGGAAGAAACCTGTACGTTATCCGTTGTTCCACCCAATTCGATTCCTGCAGCATTTACAGAGGCAGTTGTTTGGATATTGAAAATGGTGTTTTTTGAAATCGTACCGATTAACGTGTGATACGCATTGATTCCTTTGAAACCAATTTGGTCAGCTGCGGTTGCAGAGCCGATTGTGTTTCCGCGGATAATCAGGTTGTTGTTCTGATTTGCGGTAGCAGCATAGAAGTAAACACCAATGTATGCTTTCTTTACTTCGTTGTTTTCTACCAAAACGTTATCATAGTCAGCTCCAGCTCCTGTTGTAGACAAGGTTGTCGTTGAGTTGGATCCGGCGTAGATACCATAAGAAGAAGTAACAGTACTTCCTGATGCACCATTATTTCCCGGTGTGTTACCGATAATGATGTTGTTTTTGATCGTGAAATTGTTCAACGCCAATCCTGTTCCTGCAGTAGTCTGACCAATTAAACGGATCGCAGTTGTGTTACCTACAGTCGTTGCACTGGTGTTCTGGATTGTAAGATCACGAGTTGTTCCACCGACAGCAATAGAACCGTCGATTGTTACATTGTCGGATCCGCTGAAGTTAATAACACCATTTCCCGCGTTCGGAGCACCGGAGATAATAGCTGCAACTGTTGGTTTAATAACCAAAGAAGTAAAAGAAGCCGTACCGACACCATTTGCAGATAATGCAACCGGAGCTGCCGGTTCTGTGGTGTTGCCGGTAATGCTAATTGAAATTGTGCCTGTGTGGGTTCCAGCATTTACGGCCGTAAATGCTGCACTTACAGTTGTGTAAGTTGCAGTTACAGTACCTCCCGTCGCTGTTAAATCTACCTGAGAATGAACATTGGAAACGGACAAAATACCTAACGCAAACATAACCCCCAATAAGGGTTGTTTGAAATTTTTCTTCATAACAATAGTTTTTAACAAAAGTATAGATTTATTAACGTACTATTTAAGGTCGATCTCGTTGAGGGGGAAATGTGTCAATGATTGATTAGTCAATCTGAGGTGGGTTTAATGAACAAAACAAAGTGTTCATTGACTAAATATTTAATTTCAATGAACAAAACGCAAATAGCCTCAAAAAAATAAAAATTGCTGAAAAAATAAAAATACACGAATTCGATCCCAGAGCATTTTTTTTAAAACAAAAACCCTGACGATTCCGCCAGGGTTTTGAAACTGATGATTTATTTAGGTGTATTATTGAATTACAATTCTGAATACTTTTTCAGCATCATCGTTTGAAAGCTTGAAGAAGTAAGTACCTCTTTCAACTTCTTTCAAATCAATGGTATTTGTACCCAAAGAAATGCTGTTTGTACTTGTTTGAATCATGCGGCCGTTTACATCCATCACAGTCAAGTCGAAGTTTCCTGTAGAGAAACCAGATTCAATGTACACTAATCCTGTAGAAGGATTCGGGTAAATGCTTACTGCTTCCAATGCATTTTCAGCTACAGACAACCAGTCACAGTTCAAAATAGTTACTACAACCAATGCAGTATCGTTTGGACAAACTCCGTTTCCGGAAACGTAATCATAGTTGTATTGTCCGGGGAAGTTTTCAGTTGTGATCTGAGAGTTTGGCATGATGATATTTTGTGTATCGTACCAATCACCGTTCAAATCTGCATTTCCGTTCAATCCTGCCAACAAATCGATAGGTTCGTTTCTACAAGCAGTAATCACACCATCTTGTCCTGCATTGGAAGGAGGGAAGATTTTCACCTGAGAAATAATCGAATCATAAGCACAACCATCCGTTACACGGTACTCAAAGTTAAATGTTTGGTAAGCCAATCCGTTTGTTGTAAACAAAGAGTCATTCATGATACTCGCGTTCACAGCAGGAATGTTGGAAGACCAGGTACCATTCAAATCAAATCCGTTGATTGTTGTGTACAAGTCTACGATGTTACCGTAACATACATTAGTAATTGCATTTGCAGCACCACCTTCCAATACGATTTCGGTAACCTTCAGACTGAAGTTTCCGGAAGTTGCGTCAAACTTGTCATACATGATGTAATAAGTCATTCCCGGTGTTAGATCACAAATCGTGAAGTTCGGAGCAACACTTGTTCCACCGATAGCATCGTCGTTACCAGCTTTAAAAGTGAAGGTGTTGAAATCCGCACAGTTAACAGCAGTGTAAACCGCGGCCTGACCGTTGTAGTTGATTGCTGTAGAATTAATTCTCACAGAACCTGACGGTGGAGCAACAAATGTATACCACAAGGTACCATTCAAAGTAGAGTTAACCCATCCGGTTGTTGTTTGAGCACCGGTTGCTGGTGGAGCAATGCTTGTTTCATTTAAAGAAACAGCCGCTGCAGCATTATTGAATGTATAGGTTTCACCCAATTGTAACAGCTCCTGACCACAAACGGTGTCATTCGTTGCCGGCATTACAATGGTAAACGGACCTGAAAATGCGGATGTGTCTCCGGTTGTACAAACAGCTTGTACATAAACCTGATAAACACCAGATCCCATTAGATCCGTATCAACTACCGTATCGGCTAAGTTTGTTCCATTTGCAGGAACTGTTGTTGAACCGGATGAATACAATGGGAACCCTGTCATTCCATATTGAATCTTGAATGATTGAATCGGGTACAACACACTTGATTGCGTCCATGCCCAAGTCAATTTCAATGAATCAGGAGCCGAAGTTCCGTTGATTGAAGAAGGATTGGAACAACGAGGCAAAGTGGTGAAATGGTGAATCAATGCCAACGAAGTGTCACCATTCGCACAAAGTGCATAGATGTAAATCGTGTAATCTGTCAATTGAGTCAATCCTGAAATAGTCGAGAAACTGTTTGTTTCGTTCAGAATGGTTCCTGTTCCCGGAGTAAATCCGGCAGTATCATATTCAATAACCCAATTGGTTTCATTCGAGTATCCGGCAGTCCATCCGAATTGAATTTCTTCGTCATTCAGGAATGTCGTAACGAAGTTTTTCGGTTTCGGACAGTCTGTGTAATAGAACTCCACACACGAATTGTTTTGCAAATAAGTTGCGTTGTCATTGGATACGTTCAAATCCTGATTCGGTCCTGAAACACCGATGTCGGCATTTGCAGCATAATCGTCTCCTGCATTCGGAGCACCGAAAACCACGTCGTCGTATACAAACCAGATTTTTCCTGTCGCTTCATCAAACTGTGCCTGGAAAGTTACAGTAGGAGCAGTCAGGGAACCTGAGAAGTTACAAATGTTGTCCCACTGAACGATAAATGTTCTGTTTGGAGCAGTACCGATTGTTTGCTGGTATACATTTCCTGTCTCATCATCCAGGTCATCACCCCAAGGGAAGATGAAGTTTCCGACAAGTGTTGTCATGTTACCACCATATCCGATCTGAGCTGCAGTTGTTCCAAGAGCCATACCACCGTTGTTTCCGATCGTACAGTCATTTACCAAAGTACCCTGATATAAGATAGGGAAAGGAAGTGTCATTCCTACTTCACTGTCATCCGTCAAGCCCAGATCCGTTCCGGTTGTCGCGATATCGATGAATCCTGCAGCCGGACAATCCGTAGACCAATCCATGTAAATTCCCTGATTGTATGTGTTAAAGGAAATTGGTCCTGCATAGAATGATGAATCGGTAGAAGAACAAATAGCCATCACATAAACCTGATAGAATGAATTCGGGTTCAGGTTTGTCAATGTATAAGGGTTTGTTGTAGCAACAACAGAATCACCTGTTCCAAGTACGAATCCCGGTGGACCGTATTGAATTTGCCAGGACGTTTCAGAACCGCCTGCAATCCATGAAAGGTCGATTTCTGTATCTGTTGCCCCCTGATTTGTAAATGCAGTAGGTTGAGGACACGTAGGAGCCGGAGCGATATTCACAAAATAGTCTTCTGTTTCTCCCCAGTTGTACGTTCCGCAAGGATTGATATTCCCGATTACGGTTGTTTCAACATTAATGACACGCATACGTGTATTTCCAAGTGTTGCTGTTACCGGAATCAGGATTGCTCCTGTTTCGCTATGCGGGCCGGTTGTAGCAGCAGCAGAAGCGTATACTTGTTCTCCCGGATCGGTAAACAATCCGTTTTGATTATAATCAATATAGATCTTCGTCATGTTGTTAAAGTTCCCGCCACAGGTTCCGATCTGAACACTGAAAGGATAATTCACACCGCGGGCAAGGTTCGCAGCCGGTAAAGCCGTGTAATTGGAATACTGACTTTGCATGGATCCCGGACCTCCGGTTGTTGAACAAGTGGAACTGTTATTGAGAGTTCCGAGTGTTACATTCAGAATTTCTTCATCAGCGGTACTCGTTGCATTACTTGTACAATAACAGTTGATGAAATTGCTCGTGTTTACAAGTAGTGCAGCTGTAGTATCAGACATTCCTGAACAAGTTACATAACAACGGTAATATGTATTTGAAGTTTGATTCGCGATGTACGTGCTGTTTGTTGCTCCTGCGATATTCGCGTATGATCCGGCTGCTCCGGTTGCAGAACTCTGCCATTGATAAGTTTGTCCGGTTCCTCCGGTTCCACCAGTCAATGAAAGGGTGTTATTTACAGATGGACAAATCGGGTTGTTCGCTGCTGCTGCAGAACCCGCTGTTGGAGGGGAAGTACATGGTACTGCTGGAATAAAAGTGATTCCACCGATTAAACCCCGCGGATAGTTGGCAGGTGTGGAAGGATAAACTACCCCTCCCCAGGAGATTCCGTCTCCGGTTAATAAGTTTACTCCGCCTCCGGAAAATGTGTTTATTCCGGCTCCGTTGGTAAGAGAGGAGTATTGCATGGTCGTGGCAGACAAACCAAGTTGATAAGTCGCACCTGCCGGAATCGTCAAAGAGATGGATGTCAGGGCCGGAACAATTCCGTTTGCGGTATTGGAATTGGAAACGACACCCGTCGCAGCTGAAATCCAACCATTCTGACCTGCTCCAACTGTTCCGAAATCCCAGGGAGCGGCATTGTCGACAAATGGAGTGGTGCGATACAGTAATTCAATATTATTTGTCGCTGTTGAACCTAAGTGGCACTGGACGGCTGTGATGATAATATCAAATGCATTGGTGTTTTGAACATTGAAAATAACGGAGCCATTTCCGTTATTGTTGGGGTGGTTGGTTGTAATAGTTGTTTGCCCATAAATGAAACAGGAAAACAAACTAAAGAGACCCGCCCATAGTAATTTTGTCTTCATAAGTAATTAATAAAATAGTTAGGACTAATGTATCGAAAAAAGAATATGAATTTTGTTCAATTGAATATTAACAAGCTATGATTTAACGGATTACCTGTTTTAATAAACTATTTGCACATCAATAATGATTTATCAATAATATACGTCGTTTTTGTCTGTAAATTTAACATAGGCGGCAGAATCACCGGATAAACGGTGGAGAGCCCCTGAAACAGGGCGAATTTTCTTTTTAATACAGGGTCTGTTGCAAGAGTCATTGGAAATTGAATATTTTTGCTTCTTATGAAGTTGAAAGGAAAAACAGCTCTTGTTTCAGGGAGCACACAAGGTATCGGAAAAGCAGTAGCTCTTAAATTAGCTGAAATGGGAGCAAAAGTGGTGCTTTTGGCCCGTAATGAAGACAAATTGAAGGCTGTATTGAAGGAGTTGAGCACCGAAGGTCAACAAAACCATGAGTATTTGGTGGCAGATTTTGCTAATCCTTCCGAACTGAAACAAAAAGTTGAAGCTTATCTTTCTACTGGAAGCTTCATCGATATTTTAGTGAACAACACTGGCGGGCCTAAAGCAGGACTTGCTATTGATGCTGATATAAGTGAGTTTTTAGCAGCATTTAACCAACACTTGATTTGTAATCATATTCTTGTACAGGCATTGGTTCCGGGAATGAAGCAGCTTGGAGGAGGAAGAATCATCAACGTTATTTCAACGAGCGTAAAACAGCCTCTTCCTGGTTTAGGTGTGTCAAATACGATCAGAGGAGCAGTTGGAAACTGGAGCAAGACTTTGGCAAATGAGCTGGGACAATTCAATATTACGGTAAACAATGTACTTCCGGGAGCAACGAATACAACCCGTTTGCAAGAAATTGCTTCTAATAAATCCACTAAAACGGGTGATTCCGTAGATGCAATCTTTGAAGAAATGGCAGATGAGTCGCCAATGAAACGCATTGCTCAACCGGAAGAAATTGCTGCTGCTGTTGTCTTTTTAGCTTCTCCTGACGCAAGTTATATCAATGGAATCAATATTCCGGTCGACGGAGGAAGAACAAAATCACTTTAAGACATTGACGTGTCCGATGATCGTATCTTCGATATTTGATTTGGTCACGTACTTAATTTTATACGTATACGTTCCGTCCGGAACCATCAGGTCCTTGTAAGTTCCGTCCCATTCCCAGCGGATACTGGTTGAATTGAATACTTCAAGTCCCCAGCGGTCGTAGATTGAAACTTCAGTTGCCTTGATGTTGATCATGGAAGCTTTAAACGTATTATTAAACAGGTTACCATCAGGAGTAAAGGTGTTCGGAACATAGATCCACCATTCTTCTTCGATGGTAATCGGTTTAACGACCGTGTCTTTACATCCGATCAGGTTGGTTGCAATCAATGTTACATAATAGGTTCCCGGAACATCGTAGGTGTTATTCGGGTGAACCAATGTTGAACTCTGACCATCTCCGAATTCCCATTCATAAGTGTTTCCGCCTACTGTCAGGTTCTGGAACGTAATCGGCAGATCCTCGAACAGGATATCGCTGGAGATTATGAAATCCGCTACCGGAACAGTGACATTCACCGTTGTTGTTCCTTCTACGGTAAAGGTTTGACATTCGTCAGATACAGATACGGTATAAGAAGTCGATGTATAAGGAGCAACGAAAACCTGAGCGGTTGTTTCACCGCTGTGCAGCCAATTGTAAAAATACTGACCATAACCTCCGGTTGCACTCACACTGATTGGAACAGTGTCTCCCGGACAGATTAACTGGTTTGGCGACATTGTTAGTAAAAGCGGAGGGCTTGTGATTGTATACAGCACACTGTCAATTGTAGAAACACCACATTGGTCTGTTACTTCAACATAATACATGGTGCTTGTACTCGGAATGACATCCAAAGTGTCGTTTGTGCCGAGAACAGTTCCGTTTGCCAGATACCAGGAGTAAACAAAGTTTCCTGCACCTCCGGTAACCTGTACGGTCAATTCTTTCGGAACATACGGACAGATCTCAGTGATATCCGGAGTTGTAGCCAATACAAGCGGCTGATAAACCGGCACTGTAACAGTTGCAATTGCTGTGGCAGTTTCATGCAAACAAGCGTCTGTAACTGAAACCGTATAATTTTGAGTTGCAGCAGGATTTACCGTAATGGTCGGAGTGGTTTCACCGGTACTCCAAAGGAAAGTATAAGGTCCTGAACCGCCGCTTGGAACCGCTGTTAATACAGCTTCATCTTGCGGACAAAGTTTGTCAACGGAATTGACCGTTACTTCAACGGGTTGAATATCGCCGATCTGCAGATTGAGCATAAAAGGGCTGAGGTTTCCACAGGCATCGAGTGTCTGAAAATCCAGATTGATCGTTTCAATCCCTTCCGCAATTCCATCTGCGAAAGCACTGAAATTGAAATTGATTGTTGATTGTCCCGCAGCGAAAGTAACGGAATTCGGAATGTTCGTATAATCGACACCTTCGGTAGCCGTTCCTGAAACAATAATCGGAATGGTTAAAGGTTGAGAAATACCCGTTGTTCTTGTAAGTGTTACGGTTGTGTTTACACAGCCTTCTGCCATGGTTTTTCCGTCATTGAACGGATCTGACGACATGGTATATTTAATTTCAACCGGAGCTTTTGAGCTTAAACTGTTTGCTTCAAGAAAAATTCCCGAATCAAAAATTCCGTCTCCAACGTCTGCAATAGCAATGATCAAATGGTATGTTTTACCGCACTGTACTTTTGAAACTGCTTCCAGTACTTTGGTAAATCCGTCGTATTGAATATATGCAGAAGAGCCGTTGTAAGGAGATTGACTTCCGTTTCCATTCGGAACAAAGTATTGTGGATTCACAGCGCCAATTGGCGTTACTCCCGGTGCAGGAGAAGACGTTCCGTTATTTACGTTGTTGATTGTAACAGGAACTCCGCTCGGAAGACGTGCAATATTTTGTGCACCGCCAATTCCGGGGCCTGAAATGAAGAATGCGAAAACGTCGTTGAATTGAGAACCGACATATTCCGGATATTCTTCCGAACCAAAAACATATCTGAATCGAACGGTGTCGGCATAAGGAATAAAGTCGAATTCCAGAATGGAAGCATTGTGGGTACTTGTTCCACCAACGAGGTTTGAAAGCGCTCCAAATCCGGGAGTGCCATTATCGACACCTGAGTTTGCTTGATTATTTGGTCCTTGCGGGCCATTTCCGTTATTGGCAATCGTTCCGGTTGTGATTACCACCCCGGAGTTGATTCCTAAATTGGTTCCATTAGCTGTGAATCTTCCGATTGCACCACCTGAACCTGAAAAGTTAATATTGGAAACGGTAACCCCCGGTCCTAAAAGTGTATTTTGAACTAATGAAGCCGCGCTTTGAGGCGACGTAATCAACTGACCCATCACGGACAAAGGAAAAAAGAAGAGTATAGTCCAAATTAGCTTCATATTCTAATAACGCCCATTTTTGGGAATAGTTGTTTGTACAATTACAAAAAGCGAACCAAAGTGGAAATATACTGATTAAACGGTAGGAATCAATGATTTATCCGTGAAAAAATCATAAAAAATTCAGGCCTTATTCCTGTGATTTCAGTGATTGGAAATTTTACGATGACGGTCAAGGTAAAATCAAGCAAAAACAAATCCGGACGTAATATTACGTCAGCGGTGATAAGGGGATTTTCAAATTGATCCCGTGACATCAATAAAACAGATTGATTTCCAGTGATTTTAACGGACGTAATTCCGCAATATTACGTCCGGGAACAACAGCATTCCGTATATTGTTTTTAACTGAAAATTCCCTGCAAAGCACACAAGTTAGCATACGTTCCTTGCAAAGCAATTAAATCCGCATGTTTCCCGCGTTCGATGATTTGTCCTTTTGATAACACTAAAATTTCATCTGCGTTGATAATTGTACTCATCCGGTGGGCAATGATCAAAGATGTACGGTCTTTCATCAGATCATCCAAAGCTCCCTGAACGATTCGTTCGCTTTCTGTATCGAGAGCAGAAGTTGCTTCGTCCAGAATCAAAATGGAAGGATCTTTTAACACTGCACGGGCAATACTTAAACGCTGTTTTTGTCCGCCGGAAAGCTTATTTCCGCGTTCACCGATCACTGTATCGTAGCCGTTTTCAAGCTGCTCGATAAAGTTGTGCGCATGTGCAATTTTGGCCGCCTGAATAATGGTTTCCATTGAAACATCGTCTCTTCCGAAAGCAATGTTATTTCGAACGGTGTCATTGAAAAGAATGGATTCCTGTGAAACGATCCCGATATTTTTGTGAAGGTCTTCCAGTTTGTACTCTTTGATGTTGATGCCGTCAATGTAAATTCCGCCTTCATTCACGTCATAAAAACGTGGAAGAAGATCTGCAATAGTTGACTTCCCGCTTCCGGATTCTCCAACCAAGGCAACAGTTTTTCCGCGTTTCAGTTCAAAATGAATGTTCTTCAAAACCCATTCATCTTTGTATTTGAAACTGACACCTTCCAGTTTGATTTCATTTTTCAGACCGTGAAGTCCTTTCGGAGAATCTACTTCGTAAATGCTTTCATCCGTATTTAAAATTTCGTTGATGCGGTCCAGAGAAGGTTCCGCTTTGTTGAGATTTCCGATGGCTGTTGCAATTCCCTGAATGGGTCTCAATAATTGCGAAAACACAATGATGAAAGTAATAAACTCAGCTCCTCCGAGCATGTCATCATCGCCGTTCAGAATCATGGTTCCTCCAAACCAAACAAGACAGATCATTACCGTTGCGCCCAGGAATTCGTTCAGCAAAGGAGACAAATCACCGCGTCTGAAAGTTCCGGTATTTAACTGTTGGAGTCTCAAATTCACTTTTCTGAAGCGTTCAACTACAAAAGGAATCGCGTTGAATGCCTTGATGACTTTAATTCCACCTATAGATTCTTCGAGAATCGAAAAAACGAGACTGGTTTGCTCTTGTCCTGCTTTGGCTGTTCGTTTCAAACTTTTCCCGATTCGGGAGATCACGAATGCTGAAATCGGCAGGAGCACAAATGAAATCAAGGTCAATTTCGGGCTGATATACACCAACGAAGCCACCGAAACGATGATGGCAAAAGGTTCTCTGAAAACCAATTCCAAAACGGCAATCACAGCCAGTTCAATTTCCCTCACATCGCTGTTGATTCGGGCCATTAAATCTCCTTTTCGCTGTTCGGTATAAAAACTCAGCGGAAGTTTCATTGCTTTGGAAAAGAGCTTGTCTCTCATATCTCTCACCACGGCCATACGCAATTGTGATTGATGCCAGATTGCGCCGTAGCGAAACAAATTCTTCAGGAAAAAAGCTGCGATCACGGAAACACAAACAAACAGCAAGGCTTCTTTGGGATTGTCTTTCACCATTTCATTCATGGTGTAGTTGTACCAATCCTTGCAGTAAGTGAAGAACTTGATAAAACCGCCGTGATAATGAGGTTCCGTTAGATCAGCAGTATCACTTACTTTGAAGATCAATTGCAAAAACGGAATGAAAAGAATCAAAGAAAGCAAGTTGAAAATGACGTACAATAAGTTGTAAACGATTGTCAATATTGCCAATACCTTATAGGAAAAGGTATATTTATAAAATACGATTAATGATTTCATGTGCTACAAAGATATGTTTTTGTTGTCCTTTGTGTATGAACGAGTTTACAATTCTTAACTTTGCAGTATGAGTTCTATTAGACAAAACCGAATTGAGGGGGTAATTCAAGAAGAATTAGCTACTTATTTTCAACGCAATGCAAGTGAAATCTGCCTTGGAGCAATGGTCAGTGTTACGATTGTTCGGGTAACTTCCGATTTATCATTGGCACGCATTTATCTTTCCGTTTTTGCAGGTCCGGATAAAAAGGACGTTTTGAATAACATTCAGCAAAATTCACGTAAAATCCGCGGAGAAGTCGGGAAACGCCTGAAAAATATGCATAAAATCCCTGAGCTTCAGTTTTACATTGACGATTCATTGGATTATGCTGAAACGATCAATAAACTATTGAAAGATTAAAGTTTCGTTTTTCATAGCGAGAAGGTATCTTCGATATACCCGGAAACAACGTAATCTGGTGAGCTGGATTACACGGATTTCCGTTTCCGGAATTGCAGTTATAACAGCTGCGCTGGTGATTATATTGTCGGCATTTAACGGAATCGAACAAATGGTTTCCAAGTTGTATTCGGATTATGATCCTGCAATTACCATGCGTTCCCTGAAGGGGAAAACCTTCGATTCCACCGCCGTTAATTTAAATGAACTGCGCACGATTCCCGGAGTTGTTTCCTTGTCGAAGGCCATTGAAGAAACAGTGATCGTGAAACACGGAAAAAAATGGGTCAATGCGCGAATGGTGGGCGTTGATTTTTCATTCGTGGATGCCTGTCAGCTTGAAAAACACATTGTAGACGGATATCCGAATCTGGAAGAAAACGGCGAACCAACCGCAGTAATCGGTGCGTCGTTACTGGATAAAGTGGACGGCTACATTTCAGAACTGGACGGCTACGAAGAATTGATTCTTTATACGCCGCTCAGAGATGCTTCGATGGCCAGGCTGAAAAGCCCGTTTAAAGTTTCCCCGCTCAAAGTGGTGGGAAGAATGAATTACAATAAAGACATTAATATGTCTGATTTGCTGGTTCCGATTTATTTTGCGGAAGTTCAGCTGAATTACGACACAGATATTACAGCGATTTATTTCCAGGTGGCCAAAAAGGATATTCCTGCAGTGAAATCGGTATTGGAAAAACGCTTCGGTAACAAGTTTCAGATCAAAACCGCTGCCGAAAAAAATGAACTGATTTTTAAAACCAGTGAGAGCGAGAAAAAGATTGTCGTATTGATCTTGCTGTTCATTTTCATTTTGGCGGCCTTCAACCTCGTTGCTTCTTTGAATATGTTGTTCATTGAAAAGAAAGAGAATATCGAAACGATGGAACGTTTCGGGGCTACCAAGCGATTTGTGTTTCAGATTTTCTTCTTTGAAGGAATCCTGATTGCAGTGAAAGGAATCATCATCGGTTTGATTCTGGGAGTTGGGGTTTGTTTGTTGCAGGTTCATTACGGTTTGCTGAAAATGCCTAATTCAGGAGATGAAGCTTTCCCGATCATTCTTCAGGTGAAAGATGTGCTGTTTATTCTGGGAACCGTGATTGTGCTGAGTGTTTTGTCGGCTTATTTTCCGGTGCGTTATCTGGTTCGTAAAACGATTTCCTGATTCCGGGAACATCTCTTTTCCGTGTTTAAAAAATGCCAGTTTGCCAAATGGCAAACAATTACCCCGTTAAACTTTTAAAAGTATCAGAATAGTATGCACTCTTAAGGCAAGTGATATTCCGGTTTTTAATCTTTCGAACGATACTTCCGCAAACCAATGATCGTAATATCATCTGTTTGTTCGTGACCCTCAGACCAATTCGACCAGGCGTTTTCAAAGTATTTCTTCTGCAAAGGCATGGATTCTACCTTGATTTTTTCCAGCAATTCCTTGATGCGTTTAAAGGAGAATTTTTTGTTCCGGATCGATCCGAATTGCTTTTGGAAACCATCTGTGATCAGATACAGCTGATCTTCATCCATGAGGGAAATCTGCCTGTTTTCATAAATAAGCGCTTCGGCATCCGCATCTTTTTTGGTCGATCTGTAAAGCAAAAACTCTTCCTGATGAATGTGAATGAGCGAAACTCCGCTGGTTGCAAACTGAATATCGTCTTTTTCGAAAACAGCAACCAAAGCATCCATTCCTTCGGCAGTCAAAGTATTTCTTCCGTGATTCAAAAGTTTGTGAAGTTCATAGTTCAGATCATTTAAAATCTGGGCTGCGTCATCCACTTTTCGTTCAATGACGATTTGATTCAGGAGGTTGATCCCCAAAATGGTCATAAATGCTCCCGGAACTCCATGACCCGTACAATCGGCCAAAACCAGAATGAGTTTATCGTCCACGCGGTGTGTCCAGTAAAAATCACCGCTGACGATATCTTTGGGTTTGAAAATCAGGAAATGATCCTCAAAGTGGTTCCCGATTTCAGAAGCTTTCGGCAATAAACTGTATTGAATGCGTTTCGCGGAATTGATACTGGAAGTAATGTCCTTGTTTTGCTGTTCGATCAGCAATTCATTGGCTCTCTTTTCCGTAATGTCACGGGCCAAAGCCGTAAATCCGATAATGCGCTTTCTGGATCCGGGTTCAAAAACAATGGATGCATTTTGTCCCAGCCAGATAATTCTGCCTTCTTTGGTACGGATCGGAAACTCGAGGTATGTATTCTGAATGCGGTTGATGATCTGATTCCGGAAAAAATCTTTCACCGTATCCCGATAATCCGGATGAACAATACTCACGGAATCTTTCCCGATCAGATTTTCATTCTTGTATCCGAAAATCCGGCTGCTCATTTCATTCAGATAGGTAAAATGACCATCGATATCGGTGTTGAAAATCATATCCTGTGCATTTTCAACCAGCGATTGATAATTGGTTGTCAGAGTCAGTTTCTCCGTCACATCCTGTCCCATAATTACCCGAACGGAATCTGAAAAACACTTGCAGGACCATTCGATCCAAACGACTTCCCCTTTTTTGTTGTACATCGGAACGAGGAAGATCTTTCCGTCGGCAAATTCATCTCCCAGCGAAAATTCACGCATTTCAGCCGAAACCACGATTGGATTCAGGGTAGAAAGTGACTTCCCGACGATCATGTTGGAATCGATATGTAAGAGGTTTGATAAGTTCTTGCTGCAGTAAGTGATCGTTCCTTTCTGATCGAACGAAATGGCCATCATGTTTCCTTTGTTGAGGATATTGCTCACAAAGAAGAGTTTTTCCAGTGAGTCGTTTCTCAAGTAGGTAACCAGGATCGTCAATGCAGAAGAAACACCGATCGTCAGAATAAATAAAACGCTGTTGTATACCGGATTTTCGATCCAGATGAGCATCAGAACAGAAACAATGATCTCAAGCAGGCAAATAATGATGATCGACCGGATGTTGTTCAGCATATAAGGCAGAACACTCGAAATAAGTGCAATTGCGATTAGCGGATACGGATGAATATTCGTAATAAACAACAGGTAAAAGAACTGAACGAAGAGAATCAGAAGAGATAAATAAAGACTCAGTTCATTGATGTAATCCATGCGTCTTCTGCCGGAAGCCTTGTGAAGGAAATACACTCCGATTAAGACAGCACTCGATGCCAGATTTACGGTCAGACTCCCCAGATTTTTATCTACGAAAAAGTGAATGATCACACCGATCAATACATTGGAGATTGAGCCGAACAAAAGTAATTTGGGAACAAAGCGCGCGTCCAGAGAATTGTAGCTGATCTCGTAGAGATTGACCCGCATTCCGGTCCGCGTCCATTCCAGATATCCGATGTTGAGTAAACCCAAAAACAGGATAATGATGACAATGAACCATTTTGACTGCCAAAGCGGGTTGTGAATGCTGATCGGATAGGAAGAAACTTCGGAGAAATTGATTCCGTCGAAGGTTGATTTGACTTCCAGCACATAAGAACCATTCTGAAGCTCGGGCAATTTCATTTCCCCGGGATTGTTCAGTTTGATCCAGAATTTGTGGTATCCGCTGATCTTATAATAGTATTCGAGCCCTTTGTTTTTGGAAAGAATCGTTTTGAATGTCAGGTATTTTCCCTGATCTACATCGCGGATGATTCCGTTTTGAAACAATCGTCCCTTGATGATAATCGGTTTCGGGGGAACGGGATAATTCTTCAGGATTTCCGTATTGATCAGGAATAATCCTTCGGCAGTTCCTACAAGCGCTTTGTTTTCATCCTGAAAAACGGCCCGCATATTGGTTTCGTATCCCAGGAATCCGTTCGTTTCATTGTAGTTTTTGTGGTAAATGACCTGACCTTTTTCATTCAATTTCAGAATATGGATTCCGAGATTGGTTCCGACGATCAGATTTCCGAGCTTGTCTGCTGAAAGGGTGTAAAACAAATAGGAGGGAAGGAATTTTTGATCTTTGATTTTTAGAATGCGCTGATGTTTATCAATTCCGGCAATACCTTTGTCGAGTGTAAACCAAAGATTTCCGTACAGATCTTTTGTTGCGTTTCCTGAATAAGCCCCGATATCATCGAATTCCTTCATGTGACGGAACTCCAGGTTGCTCAGATCGAGTTGTTTGATTCCTTCATTGGTACCGAAATAAAGATATCTTCCCTTACTGGATCGCTGCCCGCAATAGTAATAATCGGCATTGATTTTGGTTTTTAATTTTGTTGAGGTATGGGTTTTCGGATCGTAGTAAAAAAGGCCTTTCCCGGCAGGAGCAAACCACAGTTTTTCACCGTCCCAAATGGCAAATTTGATCTGTTCCCCTCGTTGTTTCGGAATCGTTGACGGAACAATTTCACCCGATTTAAACTCATAAATTCCGGTTTCGGAGCAAATGAGAGTTCCCAGAGGACATTCCAGCATGTGGTTTGCCCGGAAACTTTCCTTCGTTTTAAAGGAAGACGGATAAGACGGACCGTAATGGATTTTATTGTCGCCGGTGGCTAAAAGAAGCTGATTGCTTTTCGTCCGGAAGATCTGAATGATTAAATGATTGTCGAAAATGGGATTCAACTTCACTTTCGTGAATGGTTCGATGCTTATTTTGATGATTCCCTGAGAAGTATTGATCCAATAATCGCCGGAATTATCAATGAAAAGATGGTAGATTGTTGCAGGTTCGTTTTCGTAGTTCGGAACGATTTGTTTCAGCTTGTCCGATTCGATCGTATAGATCTTCTTATTTGAACAGTTGAACAGGATTTGGTTGTTTCCGGAGGCTGTGTTTTCGATGGCTTCCGTGGGGAAATCAAAGTTGGTTGCTTCTTTTGTTTGTCTGAAAACGGTGCCGTTATTGGCGAAATAGAAGGTGTATTTGTTTTGACCCGATTCGTCGTACAGAATCAGCTTTTTCTGATAGAAAGAGGCGATTTTGAAATTGACATCCGGCACATTCAGCCAGTTTCCGAGTCTGGTGATTTCTTTGGAATTGATCAGGTAGGATTCTTTGTCCGTAATCAGGATGTTTCCGTAGGGAGTTTCCAAAAGCTGCACGCACCGTTTGATGTGTTTGGAAAGATACGGCCGTTTCAGAATGAGTTTTCCATTCAGATCCACCACATGAATGAAATTGTTGGTGATGATTGACAGGTTGTTCTGACATTTCGCAATGCGCAGAGCAGAACCGTCCAGATCGGCTTTCGTTTTATAAAACGGGTGAATGCGGTTGTTGTAAAAACGCAAAACACCGGCATAAAGGGTGGAAAAGTAAATGTCGCCGTTGACCAGAGAAATTCCGGTTACATGATACGGGCGGTCCAAACCCTTTTTGGGGTGAATGGATTCGAAGGTAGAACCATTGAAGCGAACCATTCCGTTTCCGTCTGTCCCGATCAGCAAATAACCGAGGTCATCCTGAATGGTACTGAGTGTGGCCGTGATTTTTAAGCCGTCGTGATGATTGTATTCCCGGAATGTATAAAGCTGTGCATCAAGATTTTGACTCAACGCAAGTAGTGAGATTAAAGAAATGAGCTTATACAGTTTCAAAAGTTCTCAAATGGTGCGCAAAGGTAGCAATTCTGAGTAATAAACGTATTTAAGCTTTGATTTTTAATTCTTTAGCAACCATTCTCCCCGTAGTTTTCAATGTTGCCAACTCCGGACCGTAGATGGTAACGTGCCCCATTTTCCGGAAAGGTTTGGTGTTTTGTTTTCCATATAGATGAACACTTACACCTTCCTGTGCGATCACTTTTTCGAGGTTTTCATATTTCGCAATCCCTTCATATCCGGGCTCTCCCAGCAGGTTGATCATCACACCGGGTGTAATCAGTTTGGTAGAACCCAATGGTGCGTTGACAATGCTTCGCAAGTGTTGCTCGAACTGAGAAGTATAACAGCATTCGATGGTGTGATGTCCGCTGTTGTGCGGTCTCGGCGCAATTTCATTGATCAGAATCTGATTGTCTGCCGTTAAAAACAGCTCCACAGCCAAAATTCCGACCATGTCTAAAGATTCGATCACATGCAGGGCAATCTCGCGGGATGTTTTTTCTACTTCTTCCGAAATTTCTGCCGGAGAAAATAAAAACTCTACCAGGTTCGCAACCGGATTGAATTCGCATTCCACCGTTGGGTAAACCACACTTTCTCCCTGCTCGTTTCGCGCCACGATAACCGATAACTCCTTGGTGAACGGAACCAATTGTTCGATGACATACGGTGTATCCACCAAATTTTCCAGATCAGCTGCAGATTTCATAATCTGAACACCTTTTCCGTCATAGCCGCCTTTTCGCCACTTTAAAACGTAAGGAAAAGGAATATTTTTGGATAACAGTTCTTCTTTTCCGCTCACCAAAGTGAAGTCTGCTGTGGGTAAATTGTTTTTCTGATAGAACTCTTTTTGCAGGCCTTTATCCTGAACGATCGCCAAAACGGAAGGCTGCGGAAATACTTTGATTCCTTTGTCTTCAAGTGCTTTTAATGCTTCGACATTCACGTGCTCAATTTCTACGGTAACAACGTCTTTATCGCTTCCGAATGCAACAACTGTGTCGAAATCCTGCAAAGAACCTTGTTGGAACGAAGTAGCCAGGTGTTTGCACGGAGCATCGTGATCGGGATCCAAACAATGTACGTGGACATCATAATTCAAGGCTTCCTGAATAAACATGCGGCCCAATTGACCGCCGCCAAGCATTCCTATTTTATAAGCGTTTCCGTTCCATTGTTTTTTCATGCGGCAAAGATAGTTGCTTTTCTCAATTCAGTCAATGACTCCAACCCGAAAACAAATCAGATGAATGCGCCGGATTCAAGGTGCATTGCAGGGAATTGGGGTGTTTTCAGACTGATTTTACTACAACGATTTTTCTTTCTCCCGCTATTTCTTTGCTATTTAAGCCGATAATTCTCTTAAAAATCGTACTTTTGCCCTTAAAATTAGACGACAAAGTGCTTCAGATAAACGATAAAACGTTCGAAATATTTATCCGGAAAGAAGAAATTCAAGCAGAGATAGCCTCTTTAGCTGCTCGCCTGGAAACGGATTATGCAGGAAAAGATGTGGTGTTTATCGCTGTGTTGAACGGAGCATTTATGTTCGCTGCTGATTTGATGAAACAATTTCATTCTCCCTGCGAAATTACCTTTGTAAAAGTAAGCAGTTATAAAGGAATGAATTCTTCCGGACGTGTGGATGAAGTGATCGGATTGAATACTTCCATCAAAGACAAGCATGTTATCATCGTTGAAGACATTGTTGACACCGGAATTACAATGGAAAAGCTATTTACACTGTTGTCGGTTGAAAAACCTGCAAGTTTGGAAATAGTGACGCTGTTGCATAAACCGGAAGCATTTCAAGGAACACATACCCCAACATATATCGGGTTTTCGATTCCAAATAAATTCGTAGTAGGTTACGGCCTGGATTACGATGAATTGGGAAGAAATACCGAACACATTTATCAACTAAAGGGTGAAACCCGTTAAAAGAAAAACGTATGTTGAACATCGTATTATTTGGCCCTCCTGGAGCAGGGAAAGGAACGCAATCTGAAAGATTGATCGGAAGATATAATCTGGTGCATTTATCGACCGGTGATATTTTCCGCGCAAACATTAAAGGTGAAACTGAATTGGGATTGCTGGCAAAAAGCTACATAGATCAAGGGAATCTGGTTCCGGATGAGGTGACGATTAATATGTTGAAGAGCGAAGTGTTGAAACACGAAAACGCGAAAGGATTTATTTTCGACGGGTTTCCACGTACCAACGCGCAAGCTGAAGCATTGGATGCCTTTTTAAATTCGATAGATACGACAATCACGATGATGGTTGGGTTGGAAGTTGCAGAAGACGAACTTCGCGAGCGCTTGAAGAAAAGAGCGGAAGTGAGCGGAAGACCGGATGATGCAAATCCGGAAGTGATCCAAAACCGAATCAACGTTTACAAGAATGAAACGGCACCGGTAAAGGATTACTACCAAAAACAAGGAAAATACATCGCAGTAGACGGAATCGGAAGTATCGATGATATTTCGGACAGACTCTATGCAGCGATAGACAATAATTAATAAAAAAACCAACTTGGACGTTAACCGCATTCGAACAGAGTGCGGTTTTCAAGTCTAATAAAGGTCCGTTTTTAAGAGGCGTTTAATGGTCCAAATGTTCAAAGAGGTTCAGTTATTGAGCTTCTGAATTTTTTGACTCTTGAACTATTTTTAGGACCAATTAATTTAAAACGAAAGGAAATAAAAAATGGCATCAGATAACTTCGTCGACTATGTGAAAATTCACTGTACTTCCGGTAACGGAGGTGGTGGTTCGGCACATTTTAGACGTGAAAAGTACATTCCGCAAGGAGGCCCGGATGGAGGTGACGGAGGACGTGGTGGCCATGTTTACCTTCGTGGAAACAAACAATTGTGGACTTTGCTTCATTTGAAGTTTCAAAAACACATCAAAGCAGGTCATGGTGAACATGGTTCCGGACAGCTTCAGAAAGGTTCTCAGGGAGAAGATAAATACATTGAGGTGCCTTTGGGAACATTGGCGAAAGATGCTGAAACCGGAGAAGTGCTTTTTGAAATCACGGAAGACGGGGAAGAGAAAATCCTGGTTCCGGGTGGTAGAGGAGGTTTAGGAAACGACCACTTCAAATCTTCAACGTATCAGACTCCGCGCTTTGCACAACCGGGAGAACCGGGAACTGAAAGCTGGATGGTTCTGGAGATGAAGGTATTGGCGGATGTTGGTTTGGTTGGAAAACCGAATGCAGGTAAAAGTACCTTGCTTTCTGTTTTGTCTTCCGCAAAACCTGAAATCGGAGATTATCCGTTTACAACCCTGAGACCCAATCTGGGAATCGTAAACTACCGCGATTATCGTTCTTTTGTGATGGCGGATATTCCGGGAATTATTGAAGGAGCTCACGAAGGAAAAGGTCTTGGTTTGCGTTTCCTGCGCCATATTGAACGAAATTCCTGTTTGTTGTTCATGATTCCTGCAGATGCGGATGATATTCACGAAGAGTACAAATTGCTCTTAAACGAGTTGAAACAATACAATCCGGAATTGTTGCACAAAGAGCGTCTTTTGGCCATCACCAAGTCTGATATGCTGGATGATGAGTTGAAAGAAGCTATAGCGAAGGATTTGCCTAAGATACCTTATGTTTTCATCTCTTCTGTTGCCCAGCAGGGACTAACAGAATTGAAAGACATGATCTGGAAGCATTTGAATCATGTTTGAATACCTGGAATCCATTGATCGGAGCATTGTTCTGGCCGTGAATGGCTGGAACACACCGTTTTTAGATCAGTTCTTTTGGATCGTTTCCAAAACAGCGCCATGGATTCCTTGTTATCTGTTGATTTTGTTTTTTATCTGGAAAAACTACGGGCTGAAAACCGGGCTCGTTTTTCTGGGAATGGCGCTTTTATTGGTAGGTTTGGTGGATAGTTCAACAACTCATCTGTTTAAAGAAACCATTCAGCGCTACCGGCCGTCGCATAATCTGCTCCTCGAAAATCAGCTTCATTTCTTTGTGAAGAATAACGGAGAAGTTTATCGGGGCGGACAATATGGTTTTTTCTCTTCACACGCTTCGAATAATGCGGCAATAGCATTACTTACCTGGCTTTTCCTCGGAAAGCAGTATCCGCGCTTGAAATGGCTGCTGATTTTGTGTGTCGGATTGATCGGTTTAAGTAGAATTTACCTTACGGTTCATTATTTATCGGATGTAATTTGCGGAATTGTTTGGGGACTTCTCTGGGCTTTTGTATTTTGGAAGTTCTATAAACGATTTATTGCAGATAAGATCAAATGAATATCCTTTATGTTTTTCTGGGTGGAGGAATCGGGTCATTAATCCGGTTTGGAATAACGCATCTGATTCATAAATTTCCCAAACAGGTTTTCCCGATTGCTACATTGGCGTCGAATCTTCTGGCTTCTTTTTTGGTCGGCATATTTCTGGTTCTGATGATGCGCATGAAACCTGCCAATGCTGAATCTTTCCAGGCGTTCTGGATCATTGGAGTCTGCGGCGGATTCAGTACTTTTTCCACCTTTGCAAAAGAGAACATGGAATTGATGGAGCGCGGGCAATGGATCATTGCAGTGCTCAATATTCTCATTTCAGTCGGCTTTTGTATTCTGATGGTGTATCTGGGACGGAAAATGCTTGTTTGAGAACCCGAATGCTGTTTCAGGAAATCTGATTGAATAATTTCTTTCCACTTTTCCAATCGTCGAAAAGAGCAGCCAAGAAATATGGTAAGATGTGCTATTAAACGGGGAATCGCCTTTCCGGAAATAAGACAGAAATCCTTCTTCAGATGGAATATTTGAGCTCCGAAAATCTTAATTGAATTCGAACTGAAATTACATGTTCGCGATATTGCGTATTGGCCTTGCTGTGACTGGGCAAACAGACATATATCTATCCATCTTTTTGTGAAGATTTCAAGACGAAAATCAGAAGCTTAAGCCACCGGAACCAATTCCTTAATTCGCTTTTCCAACTCCTCGCGTTTCTCAACAAACTTACTCAGATCCACAGATTTCATTTTCTGTTTCAAGCGAACTTCCTTGAATTGATGTGCGTATTCATAGCTCAAACGCCACAAAACCGGAATAATGAAATAGTACAAAACGCCCAAAGACCAATGCGGCAGATACCATTTGGTAATCAAAACAATGATCGGAATATTGTAGGCGGAACCGATTATTTTAGCCATCATCATTTTCACAGAACCCCAGAAAACTTTACGTCTCATGATCTTCTCGGTCACTTTTTTGGAAATGATATACGGAATGAAACCGTGAAGAAATCCAACGATTGCAAAAGGCCACATCAGGATCAGATAAAGCCAGTTATTCAAAGTGCTCAGGAGTTCCGGCTCTTTTTTAGCAGCCACAAAACGATCCTGAATTTTCATTCGTTTTTCCAGATTGAAATAAGCATCCAGATCCTTCTGAAGTGCTAAAATTTCAGTGCTTTCTTCCGTGACATGTTCATTGATCCATGTCGCAAGCTGACGGGAATATTCCCAACGTTTGATCAAGGGAATATGATCATCGTGATTGGGATGGTTGTATCCTTTTCGGGTAATCTGCATGATGTTTTCCAACAACGAATAACGTTTTGGATTGGCCACATAAACGATGCAATTCTGCATGTCTTTTTCAACACGCTTCGTCACTTCATTAATAACCTTGCTCGGATTTTCCAGATAAGCCTCTTTGTAATCGTTCAAACAGATTTTCGGACCGTTATTGAGAATGAATTCCGAACCGATTGTGTTTCGATCCGTGTAACTGATTCCGATTCCCGAAACGTAAATTTTCTTGCTCCAGTTGATTGCAGTCAAAGCACCGAATCCCATGCGCACCGGGCCTTTTTTAACCGGTTTCAAGCCACGGATAGGCGTATCGTCAGTGAATCCTTCTCCGAAGATCAGAATGTTGCGTCCCATTTTCAGGGATTGATTTACTTTTTTGAAAACGTCCGTGTTTTTGCCTTTAGTATCCGTTCCGTCCTGCTGACGATAAATAGGAAGCATATGAGCAGACCAAAGTATAGGCTTCAGCCACCAAACAAACACATCGGAGCGGGTCATGAAATGAACAATAGGCCTGTTCATCGATCCGATCATAATGGGATCCATAAAGGAATTCGGATGATTACTAACATAAATCGTACTTCCGAAAAGCTCTTTATGGCTGTTTAGTATCAAAAAGCGTTTGTAAAAAAGTCTGAATGAAATATTGAGAGATGTTTTTAGCAATAAATAAAACGGACGCATAATTGGGTACTTTTTTACAAAATTAGCAATACTTGAAAATTAGCATTTATTCTTCCTGTTTTTATCACATCCGGACTCCCGATTCTTCAATTCATCAGGGCGCTTCTGGTTGTGCCTCTGCCGGTGCCGGATCTATTTTTTCATCCTGCTTAAACTCCTTATTCATGTTTCGTTTATGACCGAAGATGAAGCCCAAACGGATTTCGTGGGAAGTATTTCCGAATTTCTCCGTAACACCGGTTCCGAATTCAAAAGAATAGGAAACGTTGAAATGCGCTAGTAAATTGATTCCGAAACCAACCCCGATGGAGGATTGTCTTCTATAAGAAAGACTCACCCAGCCCATTCGCATGTAGTGAAGTCGCATGGCCACATCATAACTGATAGGAGCGTGTTTCACCGAACGCATTTGAACAATTGGTTCCAATCCGTACTTTTTACCAAGATCGAAACGGTAGCTTGCCAAAATGAACAAATGCGGATTGAACATGCTTTCGGTTGTCACGTCACTTAAACGCACTTTGTTCTTGAAAATCTGACTTCCGCTTAAGCTGAACAATAAACGATCGTTGTATACCACCAATCCGGCTTGCGCATCGAGGTAATTTTGCCGTGCAGAAATCCCCAGATAATTGGTGTAAGCTTTATCGTTGGCAGAACCAAGAGTGACTTTCGAAGCATCGATCCCGAAATTGGACCAACCCAATCCGATTCCGACTCCCGCATTTAGTTTTTGCGACAGCGGAATGTGTACACCGATATTTCCTTTCACGCTCGTTCTGGTAAACGGACCGATCACATCGTTTACGAAAGTTAGTCCTGCAACCTGTTTGTAACCGACGGTTCGCTGTGGTGTGCTGTAAAATGTTTGTCCGATCGAAGCCAGTTCGCTAAGCAGTGCTTTTGATTTGCGCTTTTTGAAACGAACCATGCTTTGGATTCCTGCAAAAGTGGTCATTGGTCTTCCGTCAACTCCGGCATACTGCAGGCGGTTTCCAAGTGTAACTTCAGCCACGCTCATCATTCCTCCCGCAGCGGGATTGATTAAAAACGGAGATGATGCGGTTTGTGTAAATTGAATATCCTGTTGTCCGAAAGTGAATCCAGCAACCAGAAGAGATGATATAAATATGATTTTTTTCATGATTGACAGGGATTAACGAATGATACTGATTGAACCTTTAAGTGTTTTGAAATCGTTGTTCGGAGAAACGATCTCATAGAAGTAAGTTCCAAGCGGAAGGTCTTCCCCTTTGAAAGTTCCGTCCCAGGCTTCTGCATATCCTGTAGATTCGAATACTTTGGATCCCCAGCGGTTAATGATTATGACCTTACAATCCGGGTAGGTTTCATACAGATTCGGAATGATGAATTTGTCGTTTTCGCCATCGTGATTAGGTGTAAACACAGTCGGGATTTCGAAAGTACTTTCACTGCACAAGTCGAGGTGAATTCTTAAGGTATCCTGTGTTGAACCGCAGAAATCATGAACGAGTTTGTATAACAAAACCAAATCTCCCGGAGCTGCACCGGTAAGTTTCGTGTTTGCATTGTATTTATTGGTCAAAGTTGCCGTACCTGCAAGCTCGATCCAGTAAGTAGCCTGATCGTTTCCGGCATTGCTTCCATGCAGGTCAATCGGAAGTTGATCCAGACACAAACTCGTGTCGCTGGTAAGGACAGCTGCCTGAAGCGGTCTGTAAATAATACTGCTATCAACTGTACTTGGACATCCGTTTGTAGAGATTGTCCAATAAATCGTGTGATATCCGTCCGGAATAGACAAAATGGTTGCAACCGGAGCGTGAATATTGTTGATGGTAATAGGCGAATTGCTCGACCACGTTCCCTGAGCATTGCTTCCCGGGCTGTTTGCCTGAATGATGTAACTTGTGGTCGCACATGCATACATGGAATCCGGAAGATTTGCCTGAGGAGGAGGCATATTTACATCAATTCTTAAGGTATCGCGTCGTGATCCGCAAGTAGGAGAAGTAACCACCCATTCGAAGGTATTTGTTCCCAAAGAAAGGTTTTGAACCGTTGTTTGAGCCGCATTCGCATTGGTAATTGTTCCACCTCCAGTCAGCATATTCCATGATCCTGTTCCGGATTGAATTGCCTGAGCAGCAATATTGGTTGTATACGTATCACAAAGATAGATCAAACTGTTCGGGATAAAAGCAGTGTCCGGGTATTGAAGCACCTGAACGGTAAAGGAACAAGAGCTTGTATTTCCGGAAGAATCTTCGATCTGATAAGTCTGTGTTGTTGTTCCAATCGGGAAAATATCACCGGAAGAAAAACCGGAAACATCTGTTTGGGAAATCGTAAAGTAGCAATTATCTGTTCCAACCGGATTCGTATAAGTGATCAGCGGATTACAGGTAGAAATATTTCCCGGACAAGTAATTGCCGGAGCCTGTGTTTCGATAATGGTGAAAGTTGTTATACAGGAAGAGCTGTTTCCAGCCAGATCAGTCACTGTGATCAGTACGTTATGTGTTCCTGAAATCAGGTTCGTTCCTGCTGCCGGCTGCTGCGTCAGCGTGTATCCCGAACAATTGTCCGTTACGGTTGCCAAAGCAGTCAGATCCGTAATCAAGGCATAGCAGGAAACTCCGTTGTTGAGACTTTGTGCCGGAGGACAAGTGATCGTCGGATTGATTGACTCAACCGGAATAGCTTGCGTGGTACACGTTCCGACATTTCCGGAAGTATCAGTATACGAAATCACAATTCCGACAGGGTTGGTAACAACCGTTCCCGGAAGCGGATTTTGAGAAATAGTCAATAAGTTGGAAGGAGCACAATTCTCAACCGCACTATGGGTTCCGCTCAAATTCGGAATCGTCATCGAACAGGTTCCTGAAACAGTTAAATTGGTGTCACTTAAACAAGTTACAACCGGAGCTAAGGTGTCGATTGCCGTAATGAAAATAGAACAGCTTCCGATATTTCCGTTTAAATCAATGGCAGTCATCAAGACAGTAATGGTATCTGAGAACAATAAGGTTGCCGGTTTGTTTTGAGCGAATACCAGCAGGTTACTTGCCGTGCAGTTATCCGTTGCGGAAACAAGCGGAACTAAATTTCCGACCAAAGCCAAACATTGATTGTTTACCGGAGCTGTAATTCCGGTAGGGCAATTGATCACGGGTAATGTCAGATCCTGAACCGTCAATACGAACTGACAAACCTGTGCATTTCCTGCCCCGTCAATTGCCTGAATGGTTACGTTATTCGGACCCACCGGAAGACTGTTTCCTACGGCAGGACTTTGATTCAATGAAAATACGGTGGAACAATTATCGATGACGGTTGCCTGTGTGGTAAAAGTTCCCATGTCGTAAGTACAGCCGTTATTGGTTGAAACCGTTTGGTTTGCCGGACAAGTAACTTGTGGCGAAATGGTATCGAACAAAAGAACGTGTGTGAAACAGCCTCCCGCATTTCCAGCAAGATCCGTAACCGTTACAAATACGTTTTGTGTTGCGTTCAGGGTAGTTCCCGGCGCAGGATTCTGGCTAAAAGCAAGTGATGCAAAAGGAGTACAATATTCCACAACAACAGTCACGTCAGGAATCAGATTCGGAACAATTCCGGTGCAGGATGCAGAAGCATAAACCGTATCTAAAGAAGGACAAGTTGGTTTTGGCGGCACGGTATCTAAAACCGTCAGGGTGAAACTGCAGCTGGCATTATTTCCGGAAGGATCTACGGCCTGAAGAGTGATGGTTGTGTTGGCACTTACCGTGCTTCCGATTACCGGAGATTGAATCACGGAAACAATTCCGCAAGCATCATTGACAGTTGCCAAAGCACCGTAATTCGGCAAAGTAAACACACAAAGTTCGTCCGAGTAAACCGATGCCGGAGACGGACAGGTAATCGTTGGTGGCGCTGTATCCGTCGAAGTTCCCTGAATCCGGAAATTATCTATGGCCGGTGCTTTGTTTCCGATGTTCGAATTGTTGTAAGTGAACCGGAATCCGATCCAGAAAATACTGTTGTCAAAACCTCCAGGAAGAAGCTGACTGAATGCAGAATAAGAGGCGTTTGCGACTAATTGAGTGGAAACAGGGACCCAGCTTGCTCCGGAATTTGTGCTGATAACCAATTCCAGGTAGTCGATTCCGCTTTCTCCTTCAATCTGTATGTCTGCCAATACAGTCATTGCATTGAAACAACTTGCATTTACCTCGCGATAAACAATGGCTGTTTCCGTTCCTGCAGCAGTGTTGGCGTATCCGTAATGCTGAATTCCGGTAGGAGTACAGTCATTGGTTGTTCCACCTGAACTGATGTAAAGCGCACCTGTTCCTCCGTTGCTGGTACACGGGCCTTGAATCCACTGATTCGGACCTGTGGTACTCACTGTATTCCAGAAAAAGGAATTCTCAAAATTATCAGTAATGAAAGTAGTTTGAGCAAGTAGTTGTGTGCTCCATGGTATCAAAAAAGCACACACGAGTGTTAGTATCGTTTTATTCATAATTTAAGTTGGACGAAGATCAAAACTAACAGAAAATTCAATAAAAACGGGTGGAAATACTTCACAATCGGGGAATAGTTTTCAACGATGGGGATTATTCGTTAGATTTGCAAACAAAATCGAAACAAATGGTTGGAATTATCATGGGCAGTACTTCAGATCTGCCGATTATGCAAGACGCAGCTGACATTTTAAAGCAGTTCGGAGTACCGTATGAATTAACCATCGTTTCAGCGCATCGTACTCCGGAGCGTATGTTTGAATACGCAAAAACAGCTTCCGAAAGAGGAATTCAGGTAATTATTGCCGGAGCGGGTGGAGCGGCTCATTTACCGGGAATGACAGCGAGTTTAACTCCGCTTCCTGTTGTCGGAGTTCCGATCAAATCCAGCAATTCCATTGATGGCTGGGACAGTTTGCTTTCAATTGTTCAGATGCCGAATGGGATTCCGGTTGCAACAGTTGCAATCAATGCCGCGAAAAACGCGGGAATTCTGGCTGCAAAAATCTTAGGAGCTACGAATCCGGATCTTCAAAAAGTATTGAGCGACTACATGGAATCGATGAAAGAAACGGTTCTTGAAGGCGCTAAAAAAGTGGAGCAAAAAGGATAGCTATCGGGATACGAATTACACGCATTTGTTACGGCTGTTTTAATTCGTAATCGGGCACTCGGAATTCGCAATTATTCTACCAGTGATTCGAATCTGCAGTTTTGATATCTACGACATACTTTTCAGGAATTTTTCCTTTCAGCAAACTTCCGGGTTCCAGACTAGGGAATATTTCTTCGTACGTTCTTGATTCATACAGGAAAACGCGTCGGTAGATCAAGTCTCGTGTGATCTGATCACCGTGATCCATTCCCGCAGCACCAATCAGTTCGGCATAAGCTTTCACGGTTTCATTGTGGAAATTGGCAACACGCACTTTCTTGTGATTGACGTTCAATCCTGCCACCAATTGTGGATTTTGAGTAGCCACTCCGGTAGGACAAGTGTTCGTATTACATTCCAATGCCTGAATACAACCCAATGCAAGCATCATTGCTCTGGCGCAGTTCACAGCATCAGCACCCAAAGCCATAGCACGAACAATACTGAATCCGGTAAGGATTTTACCTGAACCGATAATTTTGATGTGCTGACGGATATTGAATCCGGTTAACATGTTTTCTACGAAAGCCAGTGCATCCAAAAACGGCGCACCTACATAATTGCTGAATTCCTGAGGTGCAGCTCCTGTTCCTCCTTCACCACCGTCGACCGTAATGAAATCCGGATAGGTATCCAATTCAATCATGGCTTTACAAATGGCAATGAATTCACTCTTTTTACCGATACAAAGCTTGAAACCAACTGGTTTCCCTCCTGATTCTTTACGCAGTAACTGAACAAACTGAACGAGTTCTTTTGGTGTGCTGAACGCGGAGTGATAAGGCGGAGAATATACGGTTGTAAAAGGTTTTACGTGTCGGATAGCGGCAATTTCTTCTGTGTTTTTCTTCGCAGGAAGAATTCCGCCATGTCCCGGTTTTGCTCCCTGAGACAATTTGATTTCGATCATTTTTACCTGCGGTAAATGCGCATTTTTCCGGAATGTTTCAATGCTGAAACCTCCGTCCATATCGCGTGCACCGAAATATCCCGTACCAATCTGCCAGATCAGATCACCGCCGTTTTTCAGATGGTAAGATGAAATTCCACCTTCTCCGGTATTGTGCGCGAAATCGCCCAGTTTTGCCCCTGCGTTCAGTGCTTCAACAGCCGCTGTCGACAAAGAACCGAAACTCATGGCGCTGATATTCATAATACTTGCGCTGTATGGTTGGGTACAATCTTTATTTCCGATCAAGACCCGTGGATTCTGGTTGATCGAACCGAAATCTTTTGGTTTGATGCTGTGCGTCATCCATTCGTAACCTTCTTTGTACACATCGTTTTGTGTTCCGAAAGGCATGGAGTCGGTTTCTTTTTTAGACCGTTGATAAACCGTACTTCTGTCAATCCGGTTAATCGGCATTCCGTCCGTGTCACTTTCAATAAAGTACTGATACATTTTTGGTCTCAATGCTTCCATCACCCAGCGAAGTCTCCCGAAAATCGGGAAGTTGCGCATCAATGTATGCTTCTTTTGGAAGAAATCCACATATCCGATAATGATCGGAATAAGCAGTACGCCTAAGATGTACCACCATCCTGTCCAAAAGTAATAACCTGTTAATCCAAGGGATACGACAATCAAAAGACTGACAACGACGAATTTTGTTCTCAAGGGACGAGTTTTAAAAATTACAAACGCCAAAGTTAGGGCTTTATAACCATTCGAGAGTAGATAAAATTGCCAAAAAACCTTAGAAAAATCAAGGATTTATCTAATTTCAGTAAGACTCCGAATGGAAAATGGAATTCCGGAGATTATCAGTAATTAATTGTCTGAATGTTATCCTGGCCCGGAAGCACTTCAAAGTTCACAGAGTAGGTATTTACAATTCCATTTCGTTTTACGGTATAATGTGTGTAAATCGTTCCCATGGGCATTTTAAAGAGATAGGGATAATAACCGTCGCTGTCGCATCCGGCGATGATCCGATCAATTTCCGGAAGCGCTCCGAACTGGTCTGTCTGGCGAATAATGATGGTGTCTCCGGGGCCCTGACAATTCACATTGTTAACCACGAGTTTGTAATGTCCTGCGGGCACAATTTCAAAATCTACCCGATTTTTCTTTCCTTTCTTCACTGGATGGGTGTTTGGGCCGATTAAGTAATAATCTTCCTCGCTTAATTGGACGTAAACTTTTTTGAAGGCGTTGGCCAGATCTTCCATCTTGTAAAAACCATTTTCATCTGTTGTGGTTTGTTTTAAAATCTTTGGTGCGGGTGGAGGACTCCCTATAGATACGTTTGTTTTGGTGCGATAGATTTTGAGTGATATATTGGGAACTCCTTCATCGGTAATTGGATTGTATACACGTCCTTCAACATAGACATTCTTCCCGAATTTGGTGCAGGTACTCAATAAGGGAAGAAGCAAAACAGATGCAAAAATCAGATTCAGTTTCATAGCATAATGGGTTTTCATTACTAAATAGTGATAATAAGTAAGGTAAACGTAAATACTTCCGAAATGGTTAGATACAAGTCGTATTTTTATCGGAATGATCCGAAGAATGGAGTAGGGAATGATCAGATTCAATGGTGGATGGGTAGTATCCATTTCGTGATTCGAACACCCGAAACAGGATGAAAATCTGTTTTTTTTCAACGTAAAATTGCCATATCGCAATATTGCGAACCCCCAGTAAAATCAGGGCTTGTAGAAGCAAAAAAGAGAATGACAGCTGTTTATCTATAAATCAAATACTTCTGCCGCGTTTTCAAAAATGCCTGAATTCCGACTTTCCATGTTTCTTTGATTTCCTTAGCACTCATTCCTGATTTCAACTGCGAACGAAGCGTAGAATTTCCCGCCAGACGATCAAAAAAGTTCCGCTGATTGATAAAATCGATGCTGTCACCCAACTGATCACGTGCGTTGATCAACCAGCTCAGATTGATCTCATACATCCGTTTGTTCTGACTGGCTCTTAAATCATAACCGTTACACGTGCGATTTTGCCACAAAGGATCCTTCGCGCCCGTTGTTGGCATCGGAATAAAAGTGAAATTGGTTTTTCTGAAACTCGGGTGGCCGTACATTTCAAAAGGCCGTTCCGTTCCGCGACCCACACTCACGGTGGTTGCTTCGAAAAAACAAAGGCTCGGATAAAGATTTATCGCCAGATCCGTACGAAGATTCGGAGAAGGAGGAATGGCAATTTCAAATTTCGTTTTGTGCGTATAATTTCTGCACGGAACAATATACATCTGACAAGTCACATTGTTGTGCAGCCAAAATTCGCCATTGGTCATCAAAGCATATTCACCGATAGTCATCCCATAAACAATCGGAACAGGATGCATTCCGATAAAAGAAGTCTGATCCTTTTCCAGGATTGGCCCGTCCACATAATGCGCATTCGGATTCGGGCGATCGAGAACAATCAGCGGTTTGTTGTTTTCTGCGCAGGCTTCCATAACATAATGAAGAGTGGAAATATAGGTGTAGAAACGAACACCCACGTCCTGAATATCAAACAAAACGATATCGACATCCCACAACTGATCTGCACGGGGTTTCTTATTGCTTCCGTAAAGCGAAACGATCGGTAATCCTGTTACCGGATCCTGATGGCTCCAAACCTTTTCGCCGGCATCTGCAGTTCCTCTGAAACCATGTTCCGGAGCAAAAACTTTCTGAATGCGGATTCCCAATGAAAGCAAGGTATCGACCAAATGTTTTTCACCCAATGCAGAAGACTGATTAGCAACCACAGCCACGCGTTTTCCTCTCAACGAATCCAGATATAAATCCATCCGGCTGTTCCCCAATTGCAGATTGGGAAGCTTCTCAATTCCGTATGCATCATATTTGATTTCATCATCAATCGGTTGAATAACCTGATACTCTTTTGCCTTATCAGCAGCAGGAGTGGTGACAACCGGAATGGTATTTTTTTTTGTGGCACATGAGGCAAGGAAAAGCAAAATAATACTTTTCAACGCCAAAAGCTTTATGTACTTTCGTATCCGCATGGGCAATAATTGGAATTATATATTTTTCATAGCTAAAAAACTTCAACGTAAACAAACTGTTGCGGATGACTCGTTGCAGGGAAATAAAAAAGCTGCAAAACCCATTACGAGAATTGCTGTACTTAGTATTTCGCTTGCAATGATTGTAAACATCGTCACAATTGCAGTGGTTGAAGGATTCCAACAAGAAGTGAGCCGTAAAGTTATAGGTTTTGGTTCACATATCTCCATTCAGAAGCAAGGAGAAATTTCGCTGATGGAATCTGCACCCATGATGAAGAGCGAAAAACTGGAGCATGCACTTCAGCGAATTGAAGGAGTAACACATTTCCAGTCAGTTGCTTATAAGCCGGCATTATTGCAATCGCGCGGTGATGTGGAGCAGAAAGAAATCCTCGGAGTGGTACTAAAAGGAGTCGATAAAAAATACGATTGGTCTTTTTTTAAATCCTATCTCAAAGAAGGTCAGATTCCTAAGTTCAACGATCCTTCATCCAATGAAGTATTGATCTCAAGACGCATCGCAAACGATTTACACTATAAACTCGGAGATACGGTCAATGCCTATTTCGTAAAGCAAAAACCAATTCAACGGCAGTTTCATATCGTAGGAATTTACGAAACCGGATTGGAAGACTTTGATAAAGAACTGGTGTTTTGCTACCTGCCGCAGGTTCAGCAGTTAAATGACTGGGGAATCAGCTCGGAAATTACAGTTGACGATACACTCAGTTACGGAGATTTGATTATCCGTGCACAGGTTTCGGGAGGAAATGGCAATTACCGCTACGATTGGGGAAAAGGATTTGAGCAATATGCGGGGTTTCCGCTTTGCCCGACAAAAGATACCGTTATCCGGCTCATTGTTGCGGATTATTACATTTCCATGGATGAACCAACGGGAAGTCTGGATCTGAAAGACGGAGAAACTGCAATTCCGGATACTTCCTATCTGGAAATAAAAGTGCGCGGAGATAAAGGAGCAGCGTGTGCTTTCCGTCAGGACTCGGAAGGAAATCTGAAAAAACACTTTCTGGATGAGGACGGATATCATTATGAATTAAGTTCCGGAGTCAAAACGGTCGAAATAGAATCATTTCCCGGAAAAGGATCTTACCAGAACTACATCAGTTCCTATGAATTGAGCGTAAAAAACTTTTCTGATATCGAAAATCAGAAGGATAAGATCAAGAGAGCAGTGCTTTTCAACCCGGATTTCCAGCAGCAGGTGAAAGTGAGCAGTATTAAAGACAATCAGCGCGATTTGTTTGTATGGCTGAGTTTTCTGGATGTGAATCTGGCAATTGTTTTAATCCTGATGCTCGTTATCGGAATTGTGAACATGGGTTCTGCTTTGCTGGTACTGATTTTGGTTCGAACCAACTTCATCGGAATTCTGAAAGCACTTGGGGCAAGCAACCTGTTCGTTCGGAAAGTATTTCTGGTTCACACCGGACAGTTGATTCTGAAAGGAATGCTTTGGGGAAATCTCATTGGAATAGGTTTGTGCTGGCTGCAATATCAGTTTCAGATCATTCCGCTCGATCCGAAAGTGTATTACCTGAATACCGTTCCGATTGAGTTTAATTTGTGGAAAATCGGACTGTTGAATGTCATTACTTTGGGAGTTTGCCTCTTAGCATTGTTTATTCCGTCGTTGCTCATCAGCAGGATCAATCCGGCTAAATCCATCCGATTTAAATAATCCGTTTAATACATAATTCAACCATTTCCCGATAATTTGGCAATTTCGGCACCGATAAATCGTTATTTTTGAACGACTATAAGATCATGAGAAACTGTATTTTACTTGCCTTTTTAATTCTTTGCAACTTCTACGGAATAAGTCAGAGAAATGTGCGTGACAGCGCAATTGCTACACCATGGATTGCTTTACATTACGGAATGAATGCTCCCGGAGCAGATTTGAAAGACCGTTTCGGAGCAATTCACCATGTGGGAATAATGGGTGGATATAAAACGTCGAAAAACTGGGTTTACGGATTAGACGGAAACTTTATGTTCGGAGGCAAAGTCAAAATTCCCAATATGTTTGCGCATCTGACCGATTCTTACGGAAACATTACGGATGTGAACGGAGATATTGCAACGGTGGTGGTCAACATGCGCGGATTCAACGTAAACACCATGGTGGGGAAGGTTTTTCCGGTTTTTAGTCCGAATAAAAATTCCGGAATTTATGTTCACGGAGGAGTCGGATATGTGCAGTACAAAGCTCGAATAGAAACTCAGGAACAGGTAATCCCGACTTTGGAATTGAAATACCGTAAAGGATACGACAGATATACAACCGGATTGAATTTTCACCAGTTTGTCGGATACGCATTCATGGCAAACCAGGGATTTATTAATTTCTACGGAGGATTTTACATTCAGGAAGGTTTGACATATAATCGAAGAGATGTCTTTTTTGACCAGCCGGATGTACCGGTTTCTAAAGCGCAAAGATTAGATTTGCAATACGGATTTAAAGTTGGCTGGTTTGTGCCGATCTATAAAAGAAAGCCGAAAGATTTTTATTTTGAGTAAATGAGATTATTCTACGGATTTGGAATTCGCAGCTTTTTCGCAGTTATGTGGATCGCTTCCTGGTTTCACCCAAAAGCAAAAAAATGGATCGCGGGACGAAGAATTCCTCTGGATACTTACCGGATTCCAAAAAACAAGGAACTGGTTTGGTTTCATTGCGCTTCATTGGGTGAGTTCGATCAGGGACTTCCGGTCATGAATGCCTATAAAAAGGCGAAACCCGATTCCTTTTTACTGGTAACATTTTTCAGTCCTTCGGGAATGGAATTTTACAATAAACGCGATCATCAGGTAGATTTGGCACTTTATCTTCCTTTGGACACCAAGCGAAAAGCAAAGAAATTCGTTGCTCATTTTAATCCGAAATCCGTGTTCTTTGTGAAGTATGAATTTTGGTACAATCATTTAAAATGTGCCAGAAGAAACGGTGCCAAAATTTACGGAGTCAGCAGCTTGTTCAGACCAACACACCGTTTTTTTAAATGGTATGGCGGATTTTTCCGCGAAGCACTTCGCCTTTTCGATCATTTCTATACACAGGATATCCGGTCGAAAGATTTGCTCAACAGCATCGGAATTGATCAGGTTACAGTGACGGGAGATACGCGCTACGACAGAATGATCGCCGTGAAAGAGAAAAGTCAGGAAAATGAAATCCTTCGAAACTTTGTAGAAGACAGCCCGGTTTTGATTCTTGGAAGCTCCTGGACAATCGATGAAGAAATCCTTATTCCGGCTTTGTTCGAGTTGAGACAGAAATTTAAGATCATCATTGCTCCGCACGACATTTCTGAAAAACATGTTGAACAGATTTCAGCAGAATTTGATCACGATCCGGAACGCTATACCAATTTTCAGAATTTGGGTAGGGATATTCTGATTCTGGACACGATAGGTCAGCTGACCAATGCATATCAATATGCCGATCTGGCTTATATCGGAGGAGGATTTACCGGAAAACTGCACAACATTCTGGAACCCGGAGCTTTTGGAATACCAATCTTTTTCGGCCCGAAATATTCCCGTTTTCCGGAAGCACAACTCTTTGTCGATCAGGGAGTAGCATTCACCGTGGAAGACAGCTACAGTTTTGAAAAAGCAGTTGAAGAAGCAAGTGGAAAACGTGCTCAGATCAATGAAAAACTGAGTGAGATCTTTGCAAAAAACCAAGGGGCTGCACAGAAGATTATCAGATCCTTGAGTTAAACAATTCTATTATTTCATACTTTTTGCCAATGGCTTGGAATGAGACAAGCCTTTTGCTCCACTTTTTGGTGATTGAAAAAGTGGAGAGATTCTATTTACAGTAAAAACTCAATTAAAAGTTTGGACTCAAATCGTGTGTTTTGTAGAAATCATCCACATATTTCACTGCTTCATCCGCCGTATCAACAATCGTTAAGAAACGCATATCGTCAGCTGCAATGTTGTGCTCTTTTTCAAGCATCACTTTTTGCACCCATTCCACCAAACCGGTCCAATATTCACGTCCAACCAAAACAACTGGTCTTTTGGTAATTTTCTTGGTTTGAATCAGAGTAATTGCTTCAAAAAGTTCATCCATGGTTCCAAATCCGCCCGGCATCACCACAAAACCTTGAGAATACTTCACGAAAATTACTTTGCGTACAAAGAAGTAATCAAAATTCAGGTTGCTTTCGCGGTCAACATATCTATTATGAAACTGTTCGAATGGCAAATCGATATTCAAACCAACGGATTTTCCACCGCCTTGCTGAGCTCCTCGGTTTCCGGCTTCCATAATTCCGGGACCACCACCGGTAATAATTCCATAACCGGCTCTTGCCAGTTTTTCCGCAATTTCTACACTCAGCTGGTAATACTTGTTCTCTTCTTTGGTTCGAGCCGATCCGAAAATAGAAATGCACGGTCCGATTCGAGCCATGCGCTCATAACCTTCAACAAATTCAGACATGATTTTGAAAATGGCCCAGCTATCGTTCGTTTTTATTTCGTTCCAGTCTTTGCGTATTGCGTTCATTTGAAATTTTTAAGCGGTATATCGCGTTTTCAGTAAAAATAAAGTTCTTCACCAAGAATAACGTGTTATTCCTGAATAATTATGAACCTTTTAACGTTTATAAGGGACTATAACGGTTTTTCCTACAAGAAATTTGATCTGTTTTAGTTATAACTAGATAAATAGTTATAATATTGATTTTCAATCAGTTGAATATAGCCATTGATCGGGTTATTTTACATATTCATCGACGAATGATTAAATTTAAACGTTAAAAATTTGGAACTTGTTAAATTTTTTCATAATGTTGGTTAACCTTAATTACGACTATTTTTAAAGATAACCATCATTGGACTTTTTGGTTTTTAGGTACGAGTAAGTAGGGGAACTAAAAACTATGATTATGACCGTTATTTACTCGAATCGAGGCAGGATTCTTATGTCCTTACTCTTCAGCTCCTTCCTCATTACTGCAGTTCATGCACAATGCCCGGGATCTAACACAGGCTACATCAATCCTCAAGTAAGCTTAAACAATGCCGCCGGTGGAACGGATTCATGGAACAATCCGCAAAATGCACTAACTGACAATAACAGTTATGCAACACTCTCAAATGCCGCACTATTAATCGGAGGAACTGTGAGGAGTTCTAACTTTTTGGTTTTGCGAAATCTGAATCTGAATGTTCCTGTAAATGCCCAGATTTGTGGTGTGCAGGTTGAAGTCAGAAAATTCAGTTCCGATAACACGGGGTCAAACTGGACACGGGATTTAGATATCCGGATTCTGAAGAACAATCAGATTACTGGAACCAACCACGCAAATACAGGTGTCAACTGGCCAACTTCCGAAACAGCTTCTACATACGGAAGTAACGCCGACCTTTGGGGAACAACCCTGAACGGAATGGATGTGAGCAGTAACGGTTTCGGTGTTGCTATTGCAGCTGAATCGCGGGCTGCAGGATTGCTGCTTCCAACGGTTGTTTCCTACATTGATGCCGTGCGGATTCGCGTATATTATTATATCCCGACAAGCGATTCAGACAATGATGGAATTCAGGATGTGAGCGATATCGATTGGGATGGCGACGGTGTTGCAAACAATGCAGAATTAACACCTTGTACAGCCACGGTTACCTTGCCAATGACTGCACAATCGGATCCGACACTTTACTATCCGACGATCGGAGGTGTTTGGGCAAATGTGCTGACAAGAAATACAGCCGGTGCCGGAGTGATTAATTTCAATATTTCGGAAAATTACTCTGCAGTTACCGGTTTGGAAATCTATACGGAGCAGGATGTGGTAACTGCCGCAGATAACTCTGTTCAGGTTTTGAGATTTAGCCAGCCGGTAAGTAATTTATCCTTCAAAGTTCAGGATGTCGATATTGCCGCAGGACAATTTCAGGACGCACTTACGATAAATGCGTATTCCTTCGGGCAGTTGTATCAGCTCACAGCGGCAGATTATACCATCGGTTCAGGAAACTTTAATATGTATAACGGTGCGAACCAATTCAGAGGATTGGTTGCAATGGACAATACGGAATTGAACGGAACTATTTCGATATCGATTCCGGTTTTGGTGGATTCGGTGAGATTTGTTTACGGGAATTTAGATCCGGCATTGGGAAATCAGGGATACGGGATCGGTGAAATTAAATTCTGTTCGCCATCCGCTTCTTCACAGGATTTCGATAACGACGGTAAACCGGATTGGAAAGATCAGGATTCTGACAATGACGGGATTCTTGATTTGCATGAATATCAGACATCCGCAGGATTTATTCCTCCAACCGGATCGGATTCAGATGGTGACGGATTGGACAATGCTTACGATGCAAGTACGGGTGGAACTCTGATTGTTCCGGTGAATACAGACGGAACGGATAATCCGGATTACATTGATCTGGACTCTGATAACGACGGATTCCCGGATCAGCTGGAAGGAAATGATGCGAATCACAATTGTGTGGCAGATTTCAACTTAGTGAATATCGATTCGGATAACGATGGATTGGACAATGCATACGATCCGAATAATGGCGGAACAACGGCTCCAAGACAAGATGCGGACAATGACGGTCTTCCGGATTGGAGAGAAAATACAGTACCGTCGACTTCAGCAGCAGGAAATGATCAAAGCGGATGTGCTGCGTCCTATGTGATGGCAGCGAATGTCCCGGCTTCTGGTCAGGGATATTGGATTCTGTCGCCCGGAGTAGGTACATTCTCAAATATCAATGCTCCCAATGCAACGGTTTCCGGTTTGAATAACGGAACGAATACGTATAGCTGGGTGATTTATACAGACGGCTGTCATTCATCATCGGATCAGATTTCGATTAACCAAAGTACGCCGGTTTCAACTCCGGGTGCAATGAACAACGGTCCTTTATGTGAAGGTGCAACATTGAATCTGAGTACGCCTGTGGTAGCAAGTGCAAGTTATTCCTGGACCGGGCCGAATGGATTTACAAGTTCATTGCAGAATCCGACACTAACGAATATTACGGCTGTCAATGCAGGAACCTATAATGTGACGATTTCAGTTTCAGGATGCAGCTCCGCAGCCGGAAGCACAACGTTGGTTGTAAATCCTGCACCGATTGCACCAACTGTTTCGAGCAATAGCCCGGTTTGTCAGGGAACTGCCATCAACTTAACAGCTCCGTTGATAGCAGGTACTTATTCCTGGTCAGGACCGGGAGGATTTAGTTCTAACTTGCAAAATCCAACAATTGCATCGGCAACTTTGGGGAATGCCGGAACTTATTCCTTGCAAATTACAAGTGGCGGCTGTTCGTCTATAACTCCGGGTACAACAAATGTAGTTGTGAACCCAACGCCAACTGCGGCAACAGCTTCAAGCAATACACCTGTTTGTCAGAATGCAGTTATCAATCTGGCAGCGACAACTGTTTCAGGTGCAACTTATTCCTGGACAGGGCCAAACAGCTTTACGAGTACGGACCAAAATCCGGTGATTCCGAATGCGCAGGCAGTCAATGCGGGAACTTATTCTGTTACAACGATTGTGAATGGCTGCAGCTCAACTGCAAGCACAACGAATGTTGCAATAAACCCGAGTCCGGTAATTGCTTTGGGAACAATTTCCAATCCGACAACCTGTTCATCAACTGATGGAAGTGTTCAGGTAACAGGATCCGGAACAGGAAACCTGATCTGGACAGGAACGAGCTCCGGCAGCCAAATGGGGATTACCTTACCGGCAACGATTCCGAATCTGGGTTCAGGATCTTATACCATCCATTTAGAAGTAGCATCCGGATGTTCGTCTAACACACTTGCCCAAACATTGAGCGGACCAAGTGCGCCTGCAACTCCGATAGTAACTCCCGGAGGACCGACTACATTTTGTTCTGGCGGCTCCGTAACTTTGACATCTTCTGCAGCAACTACTTATTTGTGGTCTACAGGAGAAACAACACAATCGATCATTGTTTCTACCGGTGGAATTTATACCGTAACAATTGGTAACGGTTCAGGTTGTGTGGCTACTTCATCAAATACAACTGTGACGGTGAATCCTGCTCCGAGTGTCCCTGTTATTATACCGGGCGGACCAACTACATTTTGTACCGGTGGCTCGGTTGTGCTGACATCTTCAGCTGCATCCGGGAATACCTGGTCTACAGGAGCAATAACTCAATCCATTACGGTTTCCGCTTCAGGAACATATACCGTAACGGTTTCAAATGGTACATGTAGTTCTACAAGTGCAGGAACAAGCGTTTCAGTAAATCCGCCACCTGCAACACCGACGATTACTCCAGGTGGACCAACTACATTTTGTTCAGGTGGTTCGGTTGTTTTGACATCTTCAGCTCCTTCAGGAAATACCTGGTCAACAGGTGCAATAACGAATTCAATCACGGTTTCAACAAGTGGTTCATATACAGTGAGTGTTGGTTCAGGAAGCTGTATAGCAACTTCTGCTCCGACAACGATCACGGTGAATCCTGCTCCAACAGCAACGATCACACCGGGTGGACCAACGACATTCTGTGCCGGCGGATCGGTTACTTTGACGGCTTCAGCGGGTGGAACTTATTTATGGTCTTCCGGAGAAACAACACAGTCTATCACGGTTTCCACTTCCGGATCATATACCGTAACGGTTACTTCAAGCGGTTGCAGTGCAACTTCTGCCCCGACAACAATTACCGTGAATCCGAATCCGGCAACACCGACCATTACGCCGGTAGGACCGATCACATTCTGTTTAGGAGGTTCGGTGACTTTAACGTCTTCTGCTGCCAGTTCGTATTTGTGGTCTGATGGTTCAACATCACAGGCAATCACAGTGTCCGGATCCGGTTCTTATACGGTAACGATTACAAACGGTGGTTGCAGTGCAACAAGTGCTCCGACATCCGTAACGGTGAATCCGACACCTGCAACTCCAACAATTACATTAGGAGGTCCGGCGAGTTTCTGTGCCGGAGATTCAGTAGAATTGATTTCTTCTCCGGCTGCATCCTATTTGTGGTCAAATGGTGAAACAACTCAGTCTATCTGGGCGAATGTAGCAGGAAACTTTACGGTAACGGTTTCGAACGGAACTTGTTCTTCGCAGCCTTCTGCATCAGTTGCAGTAAGCGTAATTGACTGTAATGTCGATACGGATGGTGACGGTTTATCGGATTTTGAAGAAGTGACTAATACGGGAACAGATCCGAACAATCCGGATACGGACGGTGATGGTTACGGTGACGGAGATGAGGTTAATTTCGGTTCCGATCCGTTGAATCCATGTGATCCGAATCCGACCAATGCGGTGTGTGATATCGACGGCGACGGCTTAACCAATGCGGAAGAAGCAACAGCCGGAACGGATCCGACGAATCCGGACACAGATGGTGACGGTGTTTTAGACGGAGAAGAAGTTACGGGAGTAAATGATCCTTCAACACCTTACACGCCAACAGGAACTTCCGATCCTTTGGATCCATGTGATCCGATCAATACAAGCCCTGCTTGTGACAGCGACGGCGATGGATTGTCTAACGGCGACGAAGCAACAAACGGAACAGATCCGAACAACCCGGACACAGATGGTGACGGTTACACAGACGGATATGAAGTGATTAACGGCTTCGATCCTTTGGATCCGTGTGATCCGAATAACATGAGTGTATCTTGTGACAGTGACGACGACGGATTATCGAATGGCGATGAAGCAACGAATGGCACGAATCCGAATGATCCGGATACAGATAATGACGGCGTATTGGATGGAGAAGAAGTTCACGGGGTGGATGATCCTTCAACACCATATGTTCCTACGGGAACGTCTAATCCTTTGGATCCATGTGATCCGTTGGCAACAAGCTTAGCTTGTGACGGCGACGGTGACGGTGTTTCGGATGCTGATGAGGCAACGAACGGAACGAATCCGAATGATCCTGATACGGACGGAGACGGTGTAACGGATGGAGAAGAAGTTCACGGAGTAGATGATCCTTCAACACCTTATGTTCCTACAGGAACTTCCGATCCGCTTGATCCGTGTGATCCGCTTCCGAATGCGGTAGCTTGTGATCCGGGCTATAATGGTGATCCAAGTCTTGTGATTGTTCCTGAAGGATTCTCACCAAATGGTGATAATTCCAATGAAACGCTCATCATTCCGAATCTGGATCAATTCCCTGATCACAAATTTAAAGTGTTCAACCGTTGGGGAGCTGAAGTTTACAAAGCAAGTCCTTATGCCAACGATTGGGATGGTACGATGCAGGGCAAAAACGCTGTCGGAAAAGATGTATTGCCGGAAGGTACTTACTTCTACATTCTTGAATTAGGCGGAGATAAAGTAGTTAAAGGTTACATCTATATAACGCGATAACCATGAAGAACAGAATCATATTATCAGCATTGATTGTTTTAGGATTAAATCAATTACATGCGCAACAAGAAGCGGCATATACGCACTATATGTATAATACGCTTGTGATAAATCCTGCTTATGCGGGAAGCCGGGATGCTTTGACTTTCACTGCATTGGGAAGATTCCAATGGGTCGGGTTTAAAGGAGCACCAACAACACAGACATTTACAGCTCACACTCCGGTGGCCAAAAAGAATATCGGTCTCGGATTGAGTTTTATGAATGATAAAATCGGACCGACGAATAATACTTCATTGAATGTAGATTTCGCGTACCGATTAAAGTTATCTACCAATGCTCGTCTATGTTTCGGAATCAACGGAGGCTTTAACAGCTTCTCAGCTAATGTCAATACCTTGACATTAGCTGATCCGAACGACGCGTCTTTCATGAGCAATATGAGAGGAAAAATGCTTCCGAGTTTAGGAGCCGGAATTTATTTCCAGCTGCCTGCTTTCTATGTAGGAGCATCCGTTCCATCCATTCTGGAAAACAATCTTTTTGCAACGGGAAGTAACTCTTCGGTAGATGTTTCCAAAGAAAGAAGACACTACTACGTTATCGCAGGTGCTGTGTTCACGCTTTCTCCTTCGGTTAAATTCAAACCGACGGCCCTGGCAAAAATTGTTCAGAATGCACCTTTCCAATTGGATTTTACAGGAACATTCATGTTGAGAGATTTGATTGATCTGGGAGTAATGTATCGTACGGGAGACGGAGTAGGAGCTTTGCTGGGAATTCATATTTCACCGCAATTGCTCTTCGGATATTCGTTCGACTGGTCCACCGGAGTCAGAACCGGTAAGTACAACGGAGGAAGCCATGAGCTGATGCTGCGCTATGACCTGCTGTTTAACAACGATGGAAAAATTAAGTCACCTAGATACTTCTAACTATGAAAAGATCAATACTATTTGCTGTTTCATGCTTACTGATTGGTTGGGCATCAGCACAGGAGAAGAATGAGATTATCGGTACAAATCAATTGAGTGTGTACGATTATTATGCATCCGTTAATACGCTTGAAAAAGTGAAGGAAAAGGATGCGGGAGTATTGCGAAAATTGGCTTTGGGTTACGATAAAATCGGTGATTATGCGAAGGCAGAATCATGCTATGCAACTGTTTGCAAGCGCATGGACCGCATTCCGAACGACCATTTGGAATATGCCCGCATATTGATGAAAAACGAAAAATATACGGATGCGGAAACTCAATTGAAGATTTATTCCGAATTGAATCCGAAAGATAGTGAGATGGATCGCTTCAAATTATTGAACGAGTCATTAGCAAAGTTTTCAACTCAGGGGGTTGCGATAAAGGTCCAGAATGCTCCGTTCAATACGGAACAGGAGGATTTTGGGCCTGCAATCCATAACGGAAAACTGTTTTTTACTTCTTCCAGAAGAAAAAGTGAAGCAGTGAACAGAACCTGGCTCGGAAACCGGCTTTCCTTCCTGGATATTTATCAGGCAGATATCAATCCTTCGGACAATAACGTGAGCAATATTCAGGCGGTTAAAAACAAAAAGGTCAACAAGAAATATCACGAAGGACCGGTTAGTTTTGCTCCTGACGGAAAAAGTGCCTTTATCACACGGAACAATTACGTCGAAAAGGCCATTGACGGAACACGGCATTTCTCACTCTATGTTTCAAAACTGGAAGGCGAAACGTGGTCTGATCCGGAACCGATTTTGTTTAACAGCAACGACTATAGTGTGGGGCATGCAACGCTTTCACCTGATGGAAAAATGCTGTTTTTCGCTTCGGATATGCCGGGTGGAAAAGGTGGTGTAGATATCTACCGATCCAAATGGGTGGATGGAAACTGGTCTATTCCCGAAAACATGGCGTCGATCAATACATCGGGAGATGAAATGTTTCCTTTCTTTCACGAATCAGGGGCTTTCTTCTTTTCCTCGGATGGTTATGCCGGTTATGGAGGATTGGATGTGTTTGTGGGACTTTACAAAGACGATGATATCCGCCAGTCCAGAAATGTGGGAGCACCGTTCAATTCTTCCGGAGATGATTTCTCAGTCTGGATGAACAAAGATGCCAAATCAGGAATGTTTTCATCAAACAGATCAGGTGGAAAAGGAAACGATGATTTATACACCTTTTCGATGGACAAACCCTTTTCCTTTGCCAGAACGATCACCATCAATGTGAAAGACGACAAAGGAAACAAACTGAGCGGTGTTGCAGTGAAACTGAAAGATGAAAAAGGAAAGGATCTGGGAACATTCACTTCCAATGAAAATGCAGAGGTGGTTTACGAAACACCTGAAATCGGGAAGTTTAATTTTGACGGGACGAAAAAAGATTACTTCGAATCGACCGGAAGTTTTACGATTAATGATGATTCACCGGAAGTATTGAATGCTGATCTGGTTCTGGAAAAAGATCCGGGATTCATGCTGCTGGTTAGAGTATTGGATAAAAAATCCAGTGCGGTTATAGACAGCGTGAAAGTGACGCTGATCAATAATATGACCGGAAAAGAAGAGGTTTTCTATACGAATAAGGATGGTGTAATCAAACGCCCGATTTACGACAAAAAACTGAACGATCGTGTTTCATACAATATCCGCATGGAGAAAAAAGGATATTTGCCGAAAGGAACAACGTACAACAAAGAGCTGACGATTCCGGGAGTGTATGACGTTTCAAAAGATTTGAATCTGACAATTGAAAAAATGGAAGTCGGAACGGATCTGGCAAAAGCGATTGATTTGAAACCAATCTACTTTGATCTGGCAAAATTCAATATTCGCCCCGATGCAGCCGTTGAATTGGATAAAATCGTTGCGATTATGAATGAATTCCCGACGATGGTCGTTGAATTGGGTTCTCATACGGATTGTAGAGGAACTGCAGCTAAGAACCTGGAACTTTCTCAGAAAAGAGCAGATGCTTCGGCGGAATATATCAAATCACGCATCAAAGATCCGTGGAGAATTTCCGGAAAAGGATACGGAGAAACGAAAATATTGAATGGTTGTACCTGCGAAGGTCCGAAAAAACAACCGAAATATACGGAAACACAACATGCTGCAAACCGTAGAACAGAATTCCTGGTTGTGAAGATTTAGGGGCTTCACATACACAAAAGGCGGATTTTTTGTTGGAGTCCGCCTTTTTGTTTTTATTAAATTCGCAGAGCAGCAACGAAACTGCTGCCGAATAACTGATGCTATTATGAAATACCTTTTTCTCCTTCTGTTCATCCCGGTCGGGATTGCTGGCTGTGGTTCCGATAAAACAAGCTATTCCAGTAAAAACAATAAAGTTTTTGAAGTAACGGATGCTTTCTGCGAAGAAATGAAGCTTCCGCTGATTAATTTTAGTCTGGAATATCCCAAAACGCTGAAAACCGATCCGGCACAAAAGGGCATTACGAATTACAACTACAATGCGTTTGTGAAACTGAACAGTGACGAGATTCAAACGGAAGGAATTTCGTTAGGTTATTATAAACCTTCGGGAGAGAATATTTTCGGTGACGGACTGAAACGCGACTTGCTTGGTCAAATGAAGGGAATATATCAGCAAATTTTTAAACTGTCGGAATCTACTATCGATCCACAAACCTTTGACGGAGAAAGATACCTGATGCTTCGCGCTAAAGGAAAAGGAATCAATAAATCAGGAGATTCGGAATTTGCTGGAGATTACATTATTCAGACCTTATATCTTGAACCTCAGGGAGACAATGAAAACGGATTGTTGATCACGTTCATCGGGAATGAACTTTCGCCTTATAAAACGTTTGAGGATTTTGCGAGTAAAGGAGATATCAGTGTTGTTTGGAAGACTTTAAAGTTTAAGTAGGAATGATATTGCGTTAAATCAGGACGCTTATCTTTGCTGCCAAAATCAACACATAATGAACAAAGCAATTGCTCTCGCAATCGTTGCAACGATCGGTTGCACCACATTTGTTTCTGCACAGAGCGGAACAACAACTTCAACAACGGCTGTTCCTGCCGGAAAGGAACGTATCAGCCTTGAGGCTATTGAGATCAACGCTACAATGATTGTTCCGGCAGGCGTGAAAGCAGTAGAAGAAACGTACAGCTATTACATTTCGGGAGCCAATTTTGTGATCTCCGTAGAGCCGGCATATGACATGACACTCGAGAAATTGAAAGAGGATATTGCCGCAGATCCCAGCAAAAAACTTGTTTCGACAAAAGCGCATTCGGTATTGTTCATGGAAACAATGATGGGTCGGGAAATGGCACATTTCGAATCGTATGTAGAGATCGACGGAAAGCTTTACCGTTTCTATGACAAACGCGTTACGCCATTGACTCTTGAGCAGGCGACAAAACTATGTGAAGCTGTGGAAACAATTCAGCCGATACAGTAATTATAAATGCTATAAAAAGCAGGGGGCGAAAAATTTTTCGCCCCCTGCTTTTTTTAATGAGTTTTATTTTTTGAGATCTTTTCTCAGTTTCTCCATATGATCCATTTCCATTTTCAGGTATTTGGCAGTATGCGAAACATCTGTATATTTTTTAATGATTTCCTCCGGAGTTCCAGTACAAACGATATTTCCACCTCCGCGGCCTCCTTCCGGCCCCACATCAATGATGTGATCTGCTACTTTGACAATGTCGAGGTTGTGTTCGATGACCAAAACGGTATTTCCTTCGTCCACCAAACGCTGCAAAACAGCAATCAGCATCCGGATATCTTCAAAATGCAAACCGGTACTAGGCTCGTCCAGAATGTAAATGGTGCTTCCTGTCCCGCGCTTCGTTAATTCACCCGCCAGTTTGATGCGCTGTGCTTCTCCACCGCTTACGGTTGTGGAAGGCTGACCAAGTTTGATATAACCCAAACCAACCGAATTCAGGGTTTCCAAAACGCGGTGAATTTTAGGAATGCTTTCAAAGAAAACAACCGCATCTTCAATCGTCATTTCCAACACATCGTTGATGGATTTTCCTTTGAAACGAACTTCCAGAGTTTCCCGGTTGTAGCGTTTTCCGTTGCAGGTTTCGCATTCAACGTACACATCGGGAAGGAAATTCATTTCGATGACCTTCAAACCGCCGCCGCCGCAAGTGTCACAACGACCTCCAGCTACATTGAACGAAAATCTTCCGGCTTTGTAACCACGGATCTGAGCTTCGGGAAGTGCAGCAAACAAAGTGCGGATCTCTGTGAAAACATTGGTGTAAGTTGCCGGATTGCTTCGCGGTGTTCTCCCGATCGGACTCTGATCGATTTCGATCACTTTATCCAACAGTTCCAATCCTTCAATTTTCTTGTAAGGCATGGGTTTTTTCACACCGTTGTAAATGTGAGCATTCAGAATCGGGTAGAGCGTATGATTGATCAAGGTAGATTTTCCGCTTCCGGAAACTCCTGTCACACACGTCAATGTTCCCAACGGAATGGTCAGATCGACATTTTTCAGATTATTTCCTGTTGCTCCTTTTAAAACCAGTTTTTTTCCGTTTCCTTTTCTGCGTTTTTTCGGAATTTCAATTTCCAGTTCCCCTCTCAGGTATTTCGTTGTGATAGAATCCTTTGAAATCAGTTGGCCAAATGGTGCGGCATTCACAATTTCTCCTCCGTGAACTCCGGCTCCCGGACCAATATCCACCACAAAATCTGCAGCTTCCATCATTTCGCGGTCGTGTTCCACCACAATCACAGAATTTCCGGTATCGCGAAGTCTTTTCAGGGAATTGATCAAACGGGTATTGTCGCGCTGATGCAAACCGATACTCGGTTCATCCAGAATGTAAAGAACATTCATCAGTTCTGAACCGATTTGCGTAGCCAGACGAATCCGCTGTGCTTCTCCTCCCGATAAACTGCGCGCCGAACGATGCAGCGTCAGGTATTCCAAACCAACCTCCAGAATGAAACGAACCCGTGCACGGATTTCTTTCAGAATTTCCGTTCCGATAACCTGTTGTTCGTTATTCAAAGAATCTTCAATATTTTCAAGCCATTTAGCCAATTCCTGAATGTCCAGAGTGGCAACTTCTCCAAGTGTTTTTTCACTCACTTTAAAATGAAGTGCTTCTTTTTTCAAACGGGCACCATGGCATTCGGGGCAAGTAATTTTATTCATAAAACTCTGAGCCCAGCGCTGAATTCCGGCTGTACTTTCTTCGGCATGTCTTGCCATGAAGTTTCCAAGTCCTTCGAATTGAATGCTTGCATCCTTGCCATTTTGTTCCAAACCTTCGTTTCCGTTCAGGATTACGTGGATCAGTTCGTCCGGTAAATCTGAAATCGGAGTATTAATAGTATAACCTTCCTGTTGCAGGAAAGCTTCGATTCGTTCGAAAAACCAGTTTCGCTTGTATTCGCCAATCGGAGCCAAACCGCCTTTTTTGATGCTCAATTTCGGGTTCGGAATGACTTTGTCGCGGTCAATTTCAGAAATTTCTCCTAAACCAACGCAAGTAGGACAAGCTCCATACGGAGAGTTGAAGGAAAACAAGTTCGGTTCCGGTTCCGGATATGAAATTCCACTTGTCGGACACATGAGTAAACGGGAGAAATGACGGACGTGATTGCTGCCAAATTCCTGAATCATCATGCTTTTACCTCCATGCTTCATAGCTGTGGTAATTGCGTCGTAAAGTCGTTTGCGGTCATCCGATTTCACCTGAATCCGGTCAACAACAATCTCGATGTCGTGAATCTTATAACGATCCAGACGCATACCCTTTTCAATCTCCTGAATTTCTCCGTCGATCCGAACTTTCGAGTAGCCCATTTTGGCAATTTGTTCGAAGAGTTCTCTGTAATGTCCTTTTCGTCCTTTGATTTTGGGAGCAAGAATGAGTACTTTTTTCCCGTCGAATTGCTCAATAATCAAATCGGTGATCTGGTCGTCAGAGTATTTCACCATGCGTTCGCCCGTCTCATACGAATAAGCAGTACCGATTCGCGCATAAAGCAAGCGCATGAAATCATAGATTTCGGTAATTGTTCCAACGGTAGAGCGCGGACTGCGTGAAACTGTTTTTTGTTCGATGGAAATCACCGGACTCAAACCGTTGATTTTGTCCACATCCGGCCGTTCCATTCCACCTAAGAACTGGCGGGCATAAGATGAGAATGTCTCGATGTATCTTCGCTGGCCTTCTGCAAAGATGGTATCGAAAGCCAAAGAAGATTTTCCGCTTCCGCTTAACCCTGTAAACACAACCAATTTGTCGCGGGGAATTTCCAGATGGATATCCTTTAAATTGTGTTCTCTTGCTCCGTAAATGTCAATTTTTTTGTTTTGTTCGTCAAGACTCATGTCAGAATGTGTAATCTTAAAATGTTATTTGTAAGCGCTGTAAGGTTTCAGATTTTCAGATGCTGCAGGCAAAACAAGTGTAAACTTTCGCCCGCCTTTGATCGTCAGTTTCGTTGTTTTTAACCAGGGGTTTAATTTACGAAGAATTTTGATGTTGAAGCCCTGATCGTTTGCCCAATCTGCTAAATTCGGAATGGATTCTTCCACAACGATTTTTTGGATGTGGAAAGGTTCATATAACTCCATTCTGGAAGGATAAAAACCGTACGCTTCCGGGTTCTCGTAGATCAATTTGGTTGCCAGAAGGCGAAAAACGTAACGTCCGGTTTCGCTGTTCTGATAGGTGTCAAAATAATGTTCTGTTCCCTGCCATTTCATGTCTTCCAGCACGCCACCAACTCCGCGGTTGTAAGCTGCTGTCGTCATCACCCAGTCATTGAGTGTGGCGTGCGCATCTTTCAGATATTGGCATGCGGCATGCGTGCTTTTTTCAATATTCAGGCGCTCATCGATTTCAGGATTCATTTCCAGATCATACAATTTGGCAGTTGCAGGCATGAATTGCCAGAAACCTTGTGCTCCAACCGGAGAAATTGCCTGTTGCAGGTTGCTTTCGATGATTGCCAGGTATTTGAAATCATCCGGAATGCCTTCTTCTTTTAAAATCCGTTCAATTTCCGGGAAATACCGGTTTGCGCGTTTCAAACATCCGACCCAGGCACTTTGGTAATAGGCCGTCATTAACACTTCGCGGTCCAGACGCTCGCGCAGGTCTTCGTCCTGAAGGTTAATGGTTATTCCCGCAAATTCCATGCTTTGAGGAAGATCAGGGAAAACAACGGCAGTTGAAGTAACAGCTTCTTTTTTGCCTTCGGCTTTAGCGGGTTGCTGCTTATTGCCCTCGCAGGCAGCAAGAGAAACCAATAAGATGAATGGAAGTATCTTGTTCATGTAATGCATCATTTGAGCATCACAAAATTAAGGAATCTACTTCTTGTGAATAAGCGTATTACGGTATAAAACAAAAAATACTGCAAAAAAATATGCTGTCAGGAAAAATGCTATCCACGGATTGCCCCATTTAGCGAAAACTACAGCCAAAATAGTAGCGAGAGTTGCCATCAGTCCGATGCCCAAAAAGACGATCCAGACTTGCTTGTCATTGAGTCCGGCATAAACCAAATGATGTGTCGTATGGTCTTTCCCTCCGACCATCGGAGATTTCCCTTTCCGCAAGCGGTTGATTACCACTGTGAGCGTATCTGAAATTGCCGGAGTAAATGCAATCAACGTAATTGCACCACCGGTGAGCGGGTTCAAATGAACCGTATTTCCGATGCTCCACAATTCATGAATGGAAAAGAAAGCCACAAAAAGCCCGATAAACTGACTTCCGGCGTCTCCCATAAACAATTTGGAAGGATGAATGTTGTAGACTAAAAATCCGATAATTGCACCGATCTGAATCAACATTGTTAAGGTCCAGATGTTCGTATTCCACCCAAACAGAATGATGTTGCTTGCAAGACAGGAAAGCAGAATGAAGAGGGAAGTGGTTCCCGTAATTCCGTCCATATTGTCGAGCATGTTCAGTGAATTCATGATTCCAACCACCCAAACAATCGTTAACGCAGCATTGATCCACGGAATCTGTGTGATTTCAATGACATTATGGGTGATCACAAGAATGGCTCCGCATAAGATCTGAACAAACAATTTCATGAAAGGTTTTGTATTGTAGGCATCATCTGCCAATCCCATGATGAATGAAATTGTTCCTGCGGTGAGCAGTCCAACGAATTGTCTGTTCTGAAAAAGATTTTCGGTATTGAAAATGATGGAGTAGGCAATCGTTCCGAAAAAGAAAGCGACGAAAAAGCCGATTCCTCCCAAAGAAGGTTTGGATTCGTTTGCCCACCGGATGGTCACATCATTTTTGTTCCGGATTCCAAGACTCTGAGAAAATCTCAAAAGCAATCCATTGGAAACATAGCTCATGATAATTCCGACGATCGTGAACCCAAGGCAAGCTAAAATTATTTCATACGACATAAGACCTATACGAATGGAGAGTTAAAATCTGCCAGTAGTTCGCCCAATTTGTCTTTAGCAGACAGAATAGGTTCTTCTACGTCCCATTGAATGTTTAACGCAGGGTCGTTCCAAAGGATGCTTCCTTCACTGGAAGGATTGTACCAGTTGGTGCATTTGTATTGGAAAATGGTATTGTCTTCCAGGGTTGCAAAACCGTGAGCAAAACCTTCAGGAATATAAGCCTGCAGCTTGTTTTCTTCACTGAGAACAAAGGATACATGCTGCCCGTAAGTCGGGGAGTTTTTGCGAATATCCAAAGCCACATCCAGAACACTTCCTTTGACCACACGAACCAGTTTTCCTTGTGCATGCGGAGGAGCTTGAAAATGCAGACCCCGAAGAACTCCTTTCGACGATTTGGATTCATTGTCCTGAACGAACCGAATCTCGGATCCAACAAATTCATTGAATTTTTGCTGATGAAATGACTCGAAAAAGTATCCGCGATCATCACCAAACAAAGTAGGTTTTATTAAAATAACATCAGCAATAGCCGTACGTTCAAAATTCATCTAATTACTTTTTTTTCTTCTTCTTATCCTCTTCATCATAATAGTCATATCCATAGCCGTAACCATATCCATAACCATATTTTCCCTTATATGCTTTTGTTCCGTTCAGGATAATATTCAGATGACTGATCTGGTTCATCTCAAACAATTCACGAACTCTGCCTGCAAAAATACGCTTCGAGTAGTGAGCTTTAAAGATGTAGATCGGAACATCTGCTTTTGCCAGAATCTGAACACCGTCTGTAACCAAACCAACCGGCGGATTATCAATGATTACAATGTCGTAGGTCGCTTTCAGTGTTTCCAGAATCTCCTGGAAGGAATCACTTAAGATCAATTCCGAAGGATTCGGAGGAATCGGTCCGGCGCTGATAAAATCGAGGTTTTCAATTTCCGATTTGCGGATACACTCTTCCAGAGTAACCTGTTTAATGATCAGATTACTGATTCCCTTTTCATTGGGAACGTTCAAGCCCAGATGGACTTTCGGTTTGCGCAGATCCAGGTCAATTACGATCGTTCGTTTACCCGATAAGGCGATGATTCCCGCAAGATTCAAGGCTACAAAGGTTTTTCCTTCTCCCGAAATGGATGAGGAAATCGCAATAACCCGGACATCCGAATTGACAAAGCTCAAATTTGTCCGGATATTCCGCATGGATTCAGCCAGAATCGATTTGGGCGTATTGTGCACCAGCAACTGACTGTATTCCGTACTTTCTTTCAACAGTGGAATATTCCCTAAAACAGTGACTTTGTCCGGTAAAAGATGTTTCAGGTCGTCGATGGTATTGATTTCGTTGAACGTAACGTACTTAAAGAACAGAAATGCAAATCCGGACACAAAACCAATAAAAATAAACCCTGCATAAACCAGTTTTCTGTTCGGGCTTACCGGTGTAAAATTCAGGGAAGCTTCATTCAATACACGATTGTTGGATGTATATCCGGCGTTCGAGATGGAATACATTATTTTCTTTTCAGTCAGTAAAGTATAGTATTTCTCGTTTAAGTCCTGCAATGATTTCAGACGGTTGTATTCCATCTTTTTCTGCGGCATCTTTAAATATTCACCTTCTACAATCCCGATTTTTCCTCTGATCACCTTGGCTTGCTCCAGAATTCGTTCCTGAATAACTTCCACACTTCGTCTGATCGATTGGATTTTCGATTGAATCCGCAGATTCAGATTTTTCAATTCCGAATTGTTCTCTGTTACGTTGGTCAAAAGTTCTTCTTTTCTTTCGAGAAGCAGGTTTAGATCTGTGATCTGTTTGGTAAGAGATATTTCGAAACTTTTTCCGAGCATTTCAGGAATCAGACGGTAAATATCCAGCCTGTTGGGTTCTGATCTCAGCTTGGAATTAACGGTTCTCAAAGTTGCCAGTTCATTGTCGAGTTCGAACAACAAATCCTGGTATTTGTCGATATCCTGAGAAAGATTTCCACCCTCATTTTCCGGATCACTGAGATGACTTTTTCGCTGGAAATCCGTCAGACTGTCTTTAGAATCTTTTAATTCTCCGGAAATGGAATCGAGCTGTATTTGAATGAAATTCAGGATGTTGTCGGCACTCTTTCGCTTGGCTTCTTCATCATAATTGAAGAATGTTTGGGCAACAGATTGTATAATGTCTTTACACAGTTCCGGATTGTTTCCGTTGTATCTTAATTCGATGGTTTTGGCGTTTGCGTCCACCGGATTTACTTCCAGATTGGCGATTAAACGGGATGCCAGCGTTTTCTGATTGTTGAAGGTGAAATACAACTCGTTTGCCTCGTCGTCCTGTTTTAAAACCTCCCAGTTTTCGACCTTAAATCCGATTTCAAAATGCTTGGTTTTGATGGGTTTATTGACATCTGATTTAACGGAATAGTTTTTATCGTTGAGCGTATAGGACAATTTTATCCGGCGATTTCCCGACGTTTCGATCCAGATCGGAACATCACAAAGGGCGCTGTCACTTAAACTGTAAGGTAAAATCGTGAAGCTGCTTTGGTGATATTTTTCCTCCGTCAGAATTTTTCCCTTGGAAAACAGGGATACATTCATATTCATTTTGGCAATAGCCACTTCGAACAATAGTTGAGAACGAAGCAATTCAATTTCGGTAGAAATATCGACTCGTTTATTGACATTATCGATTTCAAGAAGCTCTTTTCCCTGATCTTTTTCTGCTAATTGAATCAGCATACTGGAATCATAAACAGGCTTGGTGTATCTCAGATAGAAAAAAGCAATGCTCATGAAAAACAAAATCAACAGTAATACCCACCACCAATAGCGGCGAAGAATTACACTCACAATAATGGGATTGTAATCTTTGTTTATAAATATGGTTGAATTTGAATTATTCACGTTACTTCAGTGTTGAAAATACGGTAATGATAACCAATGCACTTGAAACCAGTGAAACGATAGGAGCTACCACTTTTAACGTTTCCTGTCCCACCTGTTCCTTCGGTTCAATATAAATATAGTCGTTTGCCTGAATAATCATATCAGCATACTCAAGCCCTTCAATTCTGGACAGATCGACCACGTACATGGTTCTGACGTTGTTGACCACGCGCATAATCTTGACTTTGCTTGCTTTTCCCCTGTCGGCAATTCCGCCTGCAAGAGCAATGGCTTCCATCAGGGTTGTATTTGTGTTTTGGAGCGGGATTACCTTAGCGGCACTTCCGTTTCCGGGAAATACAATCACGCGCTGATTGGTCAGTTTTACCTGTACGAAAGGCTTGTTATACCCGTTTTTCGCTTCGAATTGTTTGGCCAGCGTATCTTCACATTCCTTGACGGTCAAACCGGAAACTTTTGTTGCACCGAGAATCGGCAGATCGGCAGTTCCGTCCGGTCTCACCACGTATTCGATTTCAGCTTTTGCAATGGCATCTTTATTCATTCCTGCCATTTCATTCACAATGCGTTCCCCTTCATTGGTGTAAAGCATAAAGGTGAATTTATCGTCTCTGGAAATCTTATACTCGGAAACGGGTTTCAAAGGAATGCTGTCTTTTACTTCTTTCACTCCTTTCGGGGTTCTGAACATCAGGTTACTGTTAATCCCGCAGGATTGTAACAGGAACAAAGCCGTAAGTAGAGAAAATAGTAAACCTTTATTTCGCATTTTTTCCAGTCTTTTCAATTAATTCCGCGTAATAATTCTCCATATTTTTCACCAAAGTGGTGTAATGGAATTTATCTCTTACGAAGTTCCAGCCATTTTGTGACATTTTTGTGCGAATTTCTTCATTTTCAATTAAAAGTTGAAGCTTTTCGCTGAATGCCGCAAGGTCTTTTTTCGGAACCACGTAACCGGTTTCTCCTTCATTTAAAATATCTCTCACTCCGCCTACATCCGTTGAAATGACCGGAACTCCGCTGGCCTGAGCTTCAATCAAACTAACGGGTGTTCCTTCGTTATCCGAGCTCAAACAAATGATATCCATTCCGGCATTAAACGTGGCAATATCTTTTATCCAGCTGGTCAATTCAATCTGAAGACCATAAGCCGCTCTCAGACTTTCAACTCTTTTTTCGATCGCTTCTCTTTCCTGTCCGTCACCAACAATAAAATAACGCGCCTTAACGCCGTTCTTTGCCACTGCTTCAAGTACGTCCAGAAACAGCTGATGGTTTTTAATCGGTGCTAATCTCCCGACAATTGCCACTGCGACTTCTTCTTCGGAGAGTTTGTATGTGTTTCTTGTCTGTATTCTCTTTTCGGCAAGGTTCTCCTGAAATTTATTCAGGTCGAATCCCAGTGGGATCACACGCACTTTATCTGCTTTGCAAATGCGGTGTGTTTTACTCAGTTCTTCCTTCTGAATCGGGCTGATGGCTACAATTCCGGTAGAAATTTTTGCCAAACGTCTTTCGATGGTCTTATACAACAAGGTTTTCGCCCGTCCGAAATAAGAATGAAAAACATGTCCGTGGAACGTATGCACGATCACGGGAACGCCGCATGCTTTTGCTGCTTTTCTTCCAAGTGCTCCGGCTTTTGCCGCATGTGTATGAACGATATCCGGTTCGAATTCCTGAATGATCTGTTTGATTTTCCGGTAAGCTTCCCGGTCCGATTTGAAATTCGGAAGGCGCTTCATTTCCGGAATCAAAAGAGGTTTTACGCCATAACTCTCCAGAATGTGCAGCGAATCCGACTCATCTGCTTCCGGCAGGCCGCCTACTAACAACGTTTCATAATCTTCCGAGATAAATTTCGTTAAGAAAGTAGCATTGTATGTTGGTCCGCCGATATTGAACCGGTTAATAATTCTGAGCACTTTTGGCATTACTTCTCAGTTGTACTAGATGTTTAAAATCAGTCAAAATTACGTATAATCCAACTAAAGCTTACGTAAAATGATAATTAGATGTCGTTAATTGGAAACTTTCCTAAGTGAACTGTTCAAAAGTTTTCGATTGGCAGAACTTTTGCAAGCAGAGAATAAGGAACTTTATAGTATGATTCGTTTTAAACTAATAGTGCAGGTAATTTCTCTGGGATTAAGTTCTCTTTTTGCAGAGAGTGTTGCTTTTGCACAAAATCCCAATAGTATTCAAACAGCAATTGACGCTTTTTCTTCCAATGCCTATTTTGCAAATGCGTCGGTTAGCTTCATGGCGATGGATTGCTCCAACGGACAGATTTTAGCATCAAAGAATCCGAATCTGGCTTTACCTCCCGCTTCGACAACCAAATTATTCGCAACTGCTACGGCTTTTCAGCTGCTTGGAAAGAATTATACTCCTCAAACCCGCATTTATCTGGATGGCACATTGACAAAAGACGGCGTTTTAAATGGAAATCTCTGGATTCGCGGAGGTGGAGATGTGGCGCTTGGAAGCCGCTATTACAACGGAGAAGGGCGCGAAGCTGAGTTTCTGGAAAAATGGGCGGATACTTTGATGAAACTGGGAATTAAAAAAATAAACGGTGCGGTGGTTTCCGATGCTTCTGAATTTGGTTATGAAGGTGCGCCCGACGGCTGGAACTGGGGCGATATGGGGAATTATTACGGGGCAGGAGCTTCCGGATTGCCGATTTACGACAATATGCTGCGATACAACTTTCAGGTTGGCTCGAAAAGTGGAATGAAAACAACCTTTTTGGGAACGTTCCCCACTGTCAGCGGCTTAAATTACGTCAATTACATTAACACAGGTGGTTCAGGCGACAATTCATATATCTACGGAGCGCCTTATTCCATGGATCGCTTCGGAACAGGAACTTTGGGGGCTGGTCTCGGAAAATTTACGGTAAAAGGAAGTTTACCCGATCCGGAATTGACTTTCTCACAGGAATTCACCCGTATTTTGAAATCGAAAGGAATCGATGTGAAGGAAAAACCACTGGCATCGCGCAATCTGGCAATGGTTTCGGCAACTAGCAGGTATACAGCCATGAAATTGTTTTTTGTACATAAAGGAAAAAACCTGAATTCCATTGCCTGGTGGACGAATATGAAATCGGTGAATTTGTTTGCCGAAGAAGTGCTTTGCTGGATCGGATACGGAACTTCCGGAAACGGTTCGATCGATAACAGCGTTGCTCGTATGATGAATTATTGGTCGGGAAAAATCAACACAATCGGCTTATACATTACAGACGGTTCCGGTTTATCGAGAAGCAATGCCATTTCTGCAAATCATTTTTGCGAGATGCTGAAATTCATGACCGGCTCGAAAGAATTTGATGCATTCTACGGAACACTTCCGGTTGCAGGCGTTTCGGGAACACTTTCTTCGGTTTGTAAAAATCAGCCGGGAGAAGGTAAGGTTCACGCCAAAAGCGGAACAATGAAACGCATCAAAGCCTATTCCGGATATGTTGAAACGAAAGCCGGAAAGCGAATTTGTTTTTCCATTATCATCAATAATTTCAACTGCTCTTCAGAATACACGGTAGAACAAATGGAGAAGGTGTTTAATGCAATGGTGCTTTATCAATAAGAATTGCGAATTGCGAATTGCGAAACTGAGCATATTTCGGATTTTATGAGTGAGTGGCCGTTCGGATATTTGTATTCTAAAACGAATGAAGATGGAAGAGCAAGAAAACAGAAATTACGATCGGATAGCTCAGGCGATCGAATACATCAATCAGCATTTTAAATCACAACCGGGTTTGGATGAAATTGCGGAAAAGATTCATTTGAGTCCTGCACATTTTCAACGCCTTTTTACCGAATGGGCAGGCACAAGTCCGAAGAAATTCCTGCAATATGTAAGTGTGGAACACGCCAAAAAGCTCTTGAAAGAGGAAGATCAATCTACACTTTTCGATGCAGCATACGAAACCGGACTTTCGAGTACAAGCCGGCTGCACGACCTGTTTGTGAACATTGAAGGAATGACACCGGCAGAGTACAAAAACGGAGGAAAAAACCTGACGATCAATTACAGTTTTGCAGAAAGTCCTTTCGGTTCGCTGATTGTGGCTTCAACTCCCAAAGGTGTTTGTTACATGGCATTTCAGCAAGAGGAAGCACAGGCGCTCAACGACCTTAAAAACAAATTTCCGAACGCAGTTTTTCAGCAAAAGCTGGATTTATTGCAGCAAAATGCCCTGTTTATTTTTCAGAACGATTGGAGCAGGCTGTCGGAAATCAAATTGCATTTGAAAGGAACGGATTTCCAGTTAAAGGTATGGGAAAGCTTGTTGAAGATCCCGATGGGAAAACTCGCAACGTATGGCTCTGTTGCCAGCCAGATTGGAAATCCCAATGCTTCCCGGGCTGTTGGGACCGCTATCGGAAGCAATCCTGTTGCCTTTTTGATTCCGTGTCACCGCGTGATTCAATCATCCGGAGTTTTGGGAGGTTATATGTGGGGAACAACGCGAAAAACGGCAATCATAGGCTGGGAAGGCGCGAAAAGTAATCAGTAACATAGTGATCAGTGAGATAGTTGTCAGTAGACAGTGTTCAGTTACTGATTACTGTTTTTTCGCGTTTAGCGATTTGATTAATCCGGTAATAATTTTCGAAATTTCGGTTGTTTGATCGACAAGTCGTTTAGTTGTGATTTCATCTAAATAGTCTAATTTTTTTGCCAGATACAACATTGATTTGACTTCACTTGCCGAACCCAATGAAAAATATAAGAATCGAGCAAATTCTCGTGCACTTTGTCTGTCAAAACCCTCTGCTATATTATTGGAAATAGAAACAACTGCCCGATAAATCTGATCTCGAAATCCCCAATCTTTTGACTCTTTAAAATTTGCGTAAACGATCACTGCTAGGTCTTGTGCTTTTTGTCAGGCAATTAAATCTTCAAACTTTATGACGACCATTTTTCTTTTTAAGTTAATAAAAATCCAATAATGACCAAGGTGGTTGTTGTTGATTAATAGTTTGTTACATTCTGAGGTCTTGCTGACAACTACCTGCTGACAACTTATCAACTAATAACAAAACAATGCAAAATTTCATTCAAAAAATAGAAAACACGGATTGGAATTCCGTTGCGGAAGCAATGCATCAAAATGGCTATGCCACGATTCCAAACGTATTCTCGAATTCGCAGTGCGAGGAACTGAAAGCTGCTTATAATGCTCCGTATGCATACAGGAAAACGGTCCATATGGAGCGTCACCGTTTCGGGTTGGGACAATACAAGTATTTCACTTATCCTTTGCCGGAATTAATTCAGGAGATCAGAACCCGGATTTATCCGAAACTTGCACCGATCGCAAACGCCTGGTTTAAAGCATTGAATATCGACAGGACTTTCCCCTTGCAACACGAAGAATTGCTGAAAGAATGCCATGACAACGGTCAAAAACTGGCAACAGTTCTCATCCTGAAATACGGAAAAGGAGGATTTAACACTTTGCATCAGGATTTATACGGAGATGTCTACTTCCCGATTCAGATGGTATTGTTCCTGAGTGAGCCGGACATTGATTATACAGGAGGCGAATTTGTTTTGACGCAGCAAGTTCCCCGGGCGCAATCGAAAGCCATTGTTTTGAAACCAAAAAAGGGGGATTTGCTGATTTTTACGACCAATTTCAAACCGGAAAAAGGAACGAAAGGTTATTACCGGACAATCATGAAGCATGGTGTGAGCGAATTGCATTCCGGGGAAAGAGTTACGCTCGGAATCATTTTTCACGATGCAATCAGTTAAGGATGGTATTACACGGAGAAATTTCGGATCGTGTATTGCGAAGCAACATCCGGAACAAAAAGATCCTTTGGGGTGGAAACCGGAAATTGAAAATCTATGGAAGTCTGCATTGCGCTTCCGGTAAAAGAATGAAACGGGAAAACCGGGTCTTTTTCGAATCGGAAGAAGAAGCGCTTCGTGATGGATATCGTCCTTGCGGGCACTGCATGAGAGAATCTTACCAAAAGTGGGAGCATGAAATTATTTGAAGACGAAGAAATGATTGATAAGAACCGGAATTTGCTTCCTTGCGACGGAACGGTTCATTACCACGGCAAATTACTGGAGCGGGAAACAGCCGATTTTTACCTGAAAAGATTGCTGGAGAACATCGAATGGAAAAACGATGAAGCAGTGATTTTCGGAAAGCGCATCCTGACCAAACGAAAAGTGGCCTGGTATGGCGAAAAAGCATTCAGTTATACCTATTCCAACACGACTAAGTATGCTTTGCCTTGGACAGATGAATTACAGGAATTGAAAATGCTTGCCGAAAAGGAAACGGGAGAAACATTCAACTCTTGTCTGTTGAATTTGTATCACAGCGGAGAAGAAGGAATGGCGTGGCACAGCGACGCAGAAACCGACCTCAAAAAAGACGGAGCCATTGCTTCGATGAGTTTTGGAGCGGAACGAAAATTTACCTTCAAACACAAGCGAACGCTGGAAAAAGCAGAACTGATCCTGGAACACGGAAGCTTGCTGGTGATGAAAGACACAACGCAAACTCATTGGTTGCACCGACTTCCGCCAAGCAAAAAAATCCGTGAACCACGCATCAATCTGACTTTCAGAATGATTGTTGAAAACCCCTGATTTTGCTATCGATTCGTCCCGATAGCTATCAGGATTGTGAATTGGCAATTTTGCCATTTCACGCCATTTAGAATCAAGGCTCTAACCTCCTCAGCGGGAGATTTTCAAAAAACCACCAAATCTCCGGATAAGTCCCGGAATTACTTGGTTTTGATACAAAATCCACCTCCTACATTCACCAATTGAATGCTTTGAGAGGTTTTAATCGTTGGCAAATGATAGGAACGAATCGGGCTGTTGTACTGTGAGCCGGAATAATCGCAATATACCTGAAACGAGACAACATCTTTGACAATATTGAAATTCAACTGAGCGCTGAAAGTGTAGGCAAACGAAAATTCGGAATCGTATTTGAAATTATCGGAAAAAAGCACCGTTGTATTGTCCGTATCATAGACCGTCATGTCGAAACCTTTTGCAGAATTGTACATGAAACCTCCCTGCGCGCTTACGGCTGCACTTATTTTCGATCCTAAATGAAAATCGTAGCCGACGCCCAAAGTTGTCATAAATGGTCTGTGTTTTCCGCCGTTAATCTCTGTTTTGCGTCCGAGATTGTCTGAAAATGCTTTTTCCAGAGCTTGCTGATCCATCGGAACCCAGGAATAAGTGGAGTGAGAGACAAAGCTCAGACCTTTTTTCAACGTGCTTTTGGAATCGAAATAAAGACCCCATCCGGTTTTTGCAAATCCGCCGTTGTCGATGCTCGTGGAACTGAATTTCCCAACCGGAATTGCAGCCATTGCACCAAACGAAGTGTGTTTTGAAGCATTTTCAAAGGGATTTTTAAATTTGAGTCCTCCTTCCTGAGCGTGAAATGAGTTAAAAACAGCGGATAAAAAGATCGCTGCAAGGGATAAGTAATGGTTCTTCATAAGTCGTTCTTTTAGTATCAAAAATAGATACTTTTCGACTGATTAGGAAGTTCCGGATTTGAAGTTCTTCAATTCAGTGCTTTTATTAATTTTGTAGTAATAGAACACAATTAGTAATCGACATAGATAACGCTCGTGAAAAAAATTCAAATGGTCGACTTGGCTACGCAGTACCAAGCAATGAAATCTGATATAGATTCCGCAATTCAAGAAGTTTTAGATTCATCCGTTTACATCGGTGGACCGGTTATTCAGAGATTCCAGAAATCACTGGAAAGCTACCTTGGATCAAAGCATGTAATTCCATGTGCAAACGGAACGGATGCACTTCAGATTGCGATGATGGCTTTGGGATTGAAGCCCGGAGATGAGGTAATCACTCCTTCATTTACGTATATCGCAACAACGGAAGTAATTGCATTGCTGGGCCTGACTCCTGTTTTTATAGATGTTGATCCGAAGACATTCTGTATGGATCCGTCGAAAATCGAAGCGGCAATTACACCAAAAACAAAGGTGATTGTTCCGGTTCATTTGTACGGACAAGGGTGTGATATGGATGCGATTATGGAAATTGCGAACAAACACAAACTTTTTGTGATTGAAGATAATGCACAGGCAATCGGGTCGGATTATTATACTGCAAACGGAGAAGTGAAAAAACTGGGGACCATCGGAACGATCGGTTGTACGAGTTTCTTCCCGTCCAAAAATCTGGGTTGTTACGGAGATGGTGGAGCAATTTACACCAACGACGATAAACTTGCCGAAGAATTGAGAATGGTTGCAAACCATGGTCAAAAAGTAAAATATGTACACGATGTGGTTGGATGTAATTCCAGATTGGATGCCATTCAGGCAGCAGTCTTGAATGTGAAACTGCCGAAATTGGATACGTACATTGCAGCAAGAATTCAGGTTGCGGATTATTATGACCGCGTTTTGGGAGCATCGGAGAAAATTACCGTTCCTTTCAGAGACGGAAAATCAAAACACGTTTTCCATCAATATACTGTTCAGTTGAACGGAGTAGACCGGAATGCTTTGCAGGAATATTTGGCTTCGAAAGATATCCCATCGATGATTTATTATCCGATTCCTGCACACAAACAAGGAATGTTTGCGTCATTTAATTTAACGGGCTTAGATCTTCCTGTTACGGAGGAATTGACAAAGAATGTGATTTCCTTCCCGATTCATACTGAAATGACTGAAGAACAGCAAGCGTATATTTGTGCTGAGATTCTAAATTTTGTAAACGCGAACTAAGATGAAAAAGATTGCTGTTGTTGGAACAGGATATGTTGGATTGGTAACCGGAACGTGTTTTGCGGAAACCGGAAATCAGGTTATTTGTGTAGATATAGATAGCAAGAAAGTAGAACGTATGAGAAATGGGGAAGTTCCCATTTACGAACCTCATTTGGATGTGCTTTTCGAGCGGAATATCAAAGCGAACCGTTTGTCCTTTACCACAAACCTGGAAGAAGGAATCAAAGATGCGGAAATTATTTTTCTGGCTTTGCCCACTCCTCCGGGAGAAGATGGTTCTGCCGATTTGAGATACATTCTTGGTGTTGCTGATGAATTGGGGAAACTCCTGACTTCATATAAAGTCATTGTAGATAAAAGCACGGTGCCTGTTGGTACTGCTGAAAAAGTGCATGCTGCCATTGCGAAACATGCCAAAGTGGAATTTGACGTGGTTTCGAACCCGGAATTCCTGAGAGAAGGTTTCGCGGTAGATGATTTCATGAAGCCGGATCGTGTTGTTTTGGGAACTTCTTCCGAAAGAGCGGAGAAGATCATGGAACAGCTTTACAAACCGTTTGTTCGTCAGGGAAATCCGATTCTTTTCATGGATGAAAAATCGGCGGAATTGACAAAATATGCGGCAAATGCATTCCTGGCAACCAAAATCACTTTCATGAACGAAATCGCGAATTTCTGTGAATTGGTAGGAGCTGATGTAGATAAAGTACGGATCGGAATCGGATCGGATGACCGGATCGGAAAACGCTTTTTGTTTCCCGGAATCGGTTACGGAGGTTCTTGTTTCCCGAAAGATGTACACGCATTGGTGAAATCCGGAATGGAAAACCAATTCTCCTTTGAAATTCTGAAGTCGGTGATGGCTGTGAATGAATCGCAGAAGACCGTTCTTTTCCCGAAGATTCAAAACTTCTTCAGAGGAGATTTACAAGGAAAGAAAATTGCAATCTGGGGTCTGGCATTCAAACCGGATACGGATGATATCCGTGAAGCTCCTTCCTTATATATGATCGATGCGTTGACGAATGCGGGAGCAAACGTGGTGGCATATGATCCGGAAGCGATGGAGAATGTGAAAACCCTGATCGGAGATAAGATTGCTTACGCAGATACGGAATACGATGCCTTGATTGATGCAGATGCATTATTGATTTGCACGGAATGGGGCGTTTTCAGAAATCCTGATTTTAATAAGATAAAATCTCTGATGAAGGATGCAGTGATATTTGACGGAAGAAACTTGTTTGAGACTTCCGAAATGAACAGCAAAGGATTCTATTATAATTCAATTGGTCGTTCAATAGTTTTGAAATAACATGGATACAGGCAGAAAACGCATATTGATTACCGGAGCAGCCGGATTTTTAGGGTCACACTTATGTGATCGGTTCATCAAGGATGATTACCATGTTATCGCGATGGACAATCTGATTACCGGACGACTGAAAAATATTGAACATTTGTTTCATCTGGAGAACTTTGAGTTTTACAACCACGATGTGTGCAAGTTCATTCATGTTCCGGGAAACCTGGATTATATCTTACATTTTGCTTCACCGGCAAGCCCGATTGATTATTTGAAAATTCCGATTCAGACTTTGAAAGTAGGATCTTTGGGAATTCACAATTGTCTGGGACTTGCGCTTGTAAAAGGAGCACGTGTATTGATTGCAAGTACCTCTGAAATTTATGGCGACCCGACAGTTCATCCACAAACGGAAGACTATTGGGGAAATGTAAATCCGGTAGGACCAAGAGGTGTTTACGACGAAGCAAAGCGTTTTCAGGAAGCAATTACCATGGCGTATCATACGTTTCATGGAGTTGAAACCCGGATTGTACGCATCTTCAATACTTACGGGCCGCGTATGCGTTTGAATGACGGACGTGTATTGCCTGCATTTATCGGACAGGCTCTTCGCGGAGAAGATCTGACGATTTTCGGCGATGGTTCTCAAACAAGATCTTTTTGCTACGTCGATGATTTGGTGGAAGGAATTGTACGCTTGCTGCACAGTGATTGTTCGGATCCGGTAAACATCGGAAACCCGGATGAAATTACCATCAGCCAGTTTGCAGAAGAGATTATTAAACTGACAGGAACCACTCAAAAAGTGATTTACAAGGATTTGCCTGTAGATGACCCGAAACAACGTCAGCCGGAGATTTCAAAAGCAAGACAGTTGTTGAAGTGGGAACCGCAGATCGACCGTGCAGAAGGTTTGAAGAGAACCTATGCGTATTTTAAAAGTTTAACCAAGGAAGAATTGTACCAATCGGATCACATCGATTTCGAAAAGTACATTGTTCGCTAATTAGTAATTGAAAAGTGAGGAGGTAAAAGTTTAAATGATACTTTTTTGACTTCTCACTTTTAACCTTTGACTTCAAGAAATGAATTATTTTGCACACGAAACTGCTGTTGTTGATCCGGGATGTACGATCGGAGAAGGAACAAAAATCTGGCATTTTTCACATATTATGCCCAATTGTACGATCGGAGAACGATGTAATATCGGACAGAATGTGGTGGTTTCTCCGGAAGTGATTTTGGGAAACAACGTAAAAATTCAGAACAACGTTTCCATTTATACAGGTGTTATCTGTGAAGACGATGTGTTTTTAGGACCTTCCATGGTATTTACCAATGTGATGAATCCGCGTTCTGCAGTCAACAGAAGAGATCAATACTCCAAAACAGTCGTTCGCAAAGGAGCATCTATCGGTGCGAATGCAACAATTGTTTGCGGAAACGATATCGGTCAGTATGCGTTTATCGGAGCAGGATCAGTAGTTACAAAAGAAGTACCGGCTTATGCATTGGTAGTGGGAAATCCGGCACGTCAAATCGGTTGGATGAGCTCTTTCGGACACCGCTTAACCTTTGATGAAAACGGATCTGCAGTTTGCCCTGAAAGCAATGAACGTTATCAATTACTTGATGGCCGTGTGACGGTACTTTAAAAAGAGATCAATGAATAGCCATTTATAGGTTATTTGCCACAACCAAATTTTATTACTTTTGCGCCTCAACTGTTGACCTGAAAGATGATCAATAACAACATACATCAATGAATATGATACCAGAAAATCAAAAAGTAAAGTTTGCCGTTTTAGGAGCGGGTCACATCGGTAAAAGGCATGCGGAAATGATTCGCAGAGATGCTGAAGCTGAATTAGTAGCGATGATTGATGTGCGTTCTATGGAAGAATGTGCAGCTGTGGATTTTGGGGTTCCTTTCTTTAAAACATTGGAGGAATTGTTGGCGTCCGGATTGGAATTTGATGTATTGAATGTATGTACTCCGAACGGATTGCATGCAGATCAGGCTTTGGGCGGATTGGAAAATAAAAAGCACGTGGTAGTGGAAAAACCGATGGGTTTGACCAAAGATCAGTGTGAAAAAGTCATTTTTAAATCGCTTCAGCAGTCAAGACAGGTTTTTTGTGTGATGCAAAACCGCTATTCACCGCCAAGTGAATGGATCAAGGACTTGATTGAGACGAAAGTTTTGGGCGATACCTTCATGGTTCAGTTGAATTGCTACTGGAACCGCGATGAGCGTTATTACAAAGCCGGAGGCTGGAAAGGAACGAAGGATCTGGATGGAGGAACCTTGTTTACACAGTTTTCGCATTTCATCGATATTATGTACTGGCTTTTCGGAGATATCGACAATATTCAAGGGAAATTTGCGGATTTCACGCACAAAGATTCCACGGATTTCGAGGATTCCGGATTTGTGAGTTTTGATTTTATCAACGGAGGAATGGGAAGTATCAATTACTCGACAGCCGTTGCAGATAAAAACCTCGAAAGTTCCATGACCATTATCGGTAGAAACGGAAGTGTGAAAATCGGGGGACAATATATGAACGAAGTGGAAGTATGCAACATTCCGGGATACGAAATGCCTGAATTGGCGCCAACGAATCCAGGAAACGATTACGGAGCATACAAAGGGTCCGCTGCAAACCATCATTACGTCATTACAAACGTAATTGACACACTGAAAGGAAGAACTTCCGCAACGACAAATGCTTTGGAAGGATTGAAAGTGGTAGAAATTATTGAACGCATTTATAAGGTAAGAAATGAGCAACTCAATTTACAATAAATTAGTAGCAAAAGAGGCTAAACTGGCCGTTATCGGTTTGGGATATGTCGGATTGCCGATTGCACTTGAATTCGCTAAGAAAATCAAAGTGGTTGGTTTTGACATCAATCAGTCCCGCGTGGATTTGATGCGCAACAAAAAAGATCCGAGCAATGAATTGGAGGCAAGTGCTTTTGATAATTGTGACATTCATTTTACGGCTGATATCAACGATCTGAAAGACGTTCAGTTTTTTGTGGTGGCGGTTCCAACTCCGATTGATGACGCGAACTTACCGGATTTGAAACCTTTGTTAGGAGCTTCAACAACGGTAGGGCAAGTTTTGAAAAGAGGAGATTACGTGGTTTTTGAATCTACGGTTTATCCCGGTTGTACGGAAGAAGACTGTATTCCTGTTTTGGAAGACCTTTCCGGATTGGAATTCATGCAGGATTTCAAAGTAGGATATTCTCCGGAAAGAATCAATCCGGGAGACAAAGAACACACGCTTCAGAACGTAGTGAAAGTTGTTTCGGGATGTGGTGATGAATCTTTGGAAGAAATTGCAAAAACATACGAATTGGTTGTTGAAGCTGGTGTACACCGTGCGGCATCAATCAAAGTGGCGGAAGCTGCAAAAATTATCGAAAACACACAGCGCGACGTAAACATTGCATTGATCAATGAATTGTCTATCATCTTCAACCGACTGGGAATTAATACCTACGATGTGCTTGAAGCTGCAGGAACGAAGTGGAATTTCCTGAAATTCTCTCCGGGATTGGTAGGAGGACATTGCATCGGTGTGGATCCATATTATCTGACTCACAAAGCACAGCAGGCCGGTTATCACGCAAAGATCATCAACAGTGGTCGTTATGTGAATGATTCCATGGGATTCTATATCGGAAAGCAGACTACTAAAAAGATCATTGCACAAGGAAAGCACATTCAGGACGCAAAAGTGTTGGTGATGGGTGCTACCTTTAAAGAAGACGTTTCCGATATCCGGAATTCGAAAGTGATTGATGTGGTGAACGAGTTGAAGTCCTTTCAGGTGAAAGTTGATCTGGTAGATCCACACGCATCTTCTGAAGAAATGGAACACGAGTACGGAGTTGGTTTGGTGGAGATCGGACAAAACTACGACGCGATCATTGTAGCAGTAAATCACAAAGACTATAAGAACCTGGATGAAAATTATTTTAAGTCTATCATGAAAGACGGACAGGGAGTTTTTGTCGACATTAAAGGAATCTATAAAGGAAAAATTAAAGATTTGGAGTACTGGAGTTTGTAACAAGAATTTTACATCCGGTAAAAGTCTAAAATCGGAAAAACAATCTTTTTTATTAAATAGCGGCTTTTTTTGTTAAAAAGGCCGCTATTTTTTTTAATAAATAACATTTTGTCTTATTTGAGGCATTTTGTCCCGCATTTGTCCCAATAACATCAAGCAACCTTAACCTACTTTTGAAGTTTATCATTCTAAACTATACAGAACTAATGATATTCAAAAGTCTCTCAAAATCAATCCACTTTTGTTTCTTAGCCGCATTGGGAATGAGCTCTCCTTCGTTCTCACAATGCAATTGGAATACCATTTTCTCGGATTCATACGAATACACAACTGTCATTCCGCATATTATTCCCGGCACAACCTATCAGAATACTCCACAAACGTTTGCAGGTTGTATCCGAACAGGTTCCAGAGGAATGTATCTGAACATCGTGGATAATTTTTCCGGTTTGATTTACAATCAACCCTTCAACAACTTGTGTGTGGGGCAATCATACCGTTTTTCTTTTTCAACCCGCGATGCCTGGACAGGAGCCAATAATTTGACAATTAACATCAAGGATGGAACCGGAATACTCATTTTAACGCAGAATGTGATCAGCGGAGCAACCTGGAACGATGTTACCATGACGGCGTTTACTGCGCCTACGACCAGTATTTCTTTCGAGATCGTTACCAATACACCCGGAGGACCCGGAAATGACGTAGGATTCGATGATCTGGTGCTTGCGCAATGTAATCCGATTCCTTTGGTCGGGAACTTAACGGCTTGTGCCGGTACAGGAACACATAATTTGTTTTCACAAATTCCCGGAAGCATGTCGCAAACAGGAGTCTGGACAGGTCCGTCGGCTTTAACGAACGGATATCAGGGAACATTCACGCCGGGAACAAACACAAACGGAACGTATACTTACACGATCAATAATGCGACGGGTTGCAGCGATTCTACTGCACAAATTACGGTTTCACTGACAAGTACGCCTTCCTTGAATCCGATAGCGAATGTACAGGCTTGTACCTCTTACACTTTGCCGGCTATTACAGGAACAACGCTGGCAGGAAATGAAAAATATTATACCGGAACAGGAGGAACGGGAACGAGCTACAATGCAGGACAAGTGATCACAACGACTCAGACGCTTTATGCTTACGGAGGCGCAGTTGGCTGTTCTGATGAGGAACTATTTACGGTTACGGTTTCACAACCGCTTTCCGCAGGATTCGACAACGGAGCATACTATTGTGGTCCCGGGCCTGCAATTACTCTGAACAGCTTTTTATCTGCAGGTGCTTCCGCTTCAGGGACGTGGAGCGAAACTACCACTCCTGCATCCGGAAGTTTCAATGCCGCAACAAGCGTATTCAATACAAACGGTCTTGCTCAAGGAGTTTATACCTTCTCTTATCAGGTTCCGGCAGTTGGGGCTTGTCCGGCTGATAATGCAACCTTTACGATTTCGATCGGAAACATTCCTTCCGTAAATCTCGGACCGGATACAACCTTGTGTACCGGACAGACAATTACGCTCAACGCAGCGCTTTCCGGGCCTTACGACAGCTATAAATGGAACAACAATTCAACTGCGCCGACGCGCTTTGTAACGAGTGCGGGAACGTACAGCGTAAAAGTGGGGAAATTGGGGAACAACCAAATTGTAAACGGTGATTTTGAATCCGGAAATACAGGTTTTACAACCGGTTATGTTATGGGAACGGGAGGATCTTACGGTTTGCTTACCAATGAGGGAACGTATGCCGTAACTACCAATCCGTCGCTTGCTCATAACGATTTCAATAACTGTCAGGATCATACACCGGCACCGGGAACCCAAATGATGGTTGTGAATGGTTCAGGAACAGCAGGAACCAATGTTTGGTGTCAGAACGTTCCGGTTCAGGCAAACACGGATTACCAGTTCGGAACGTGGATTTCCAATGCATTAACCAATGCGAATGTGGCTCAATTGCAGTTTTCGATCAATAATTCCACAATCGGAACGGTATTTTCAACTTCGACTATCGGTTGTACGTGGCAGCAATTCTTTCAAACCTGGAATTCAGGTCTGAATACCTCCGCACAGATCTGTATCCTGAATCAAAACGTGAACAACGGAGGAAACGATTTCCTTTTAGACGATATTACATTTAAACCGATCTGTTATTCTTACGACACGGTAGTTGTAACTTACAGCGCTTTCCCGGTAGTGAATCTGGGAGCAGATACTACGCTTTGTGAGGGTTCTTCTTTGCTTTTGGATGCTCAGAATGCAGGCGGTACTTACTTATGGAACGACGGCTCAACAAACCAGACGCTGAACGTAACAACAGCCGGAACTTATCAGGTAACGGTAAAAAATGCTGCACAATGTGCGAAAACAGATGCGATTGTTGTGTCTTTCGAAGCTCAGAAGCACGCCGGATCGGATAGTTCTGCAGTTTGGTGTGAAACCAACGGAGTAGTGGATTTGAATAATTTACTTTCAAGCGGAGTAACTGCAGGCGGAATTTGGGCCGATGTAAACAATGGTTTGGGAGCAAGCTTAACGCCCGGAGGTTTATTGACTGTCAGCGGAGCTATTGGTTCCAATGTACTGGAATATGTAGTGCATGGAACTTTCTGTCCGAATGATACGAGCAACTTCCAGATTTTAGTAAACAGCCAGCCGGTCGGAGTAAATCCTACGAATCTTCATTTGTGTAATTCTGCCGGTTCGACCGTTGATTTGAATCCGTACACAAACGGATCGATTCAGACTAAAAACCCGTTCTGGACAGAAACTTCTGCTTTCCCGACGAATCAGTTTGATGCACCGACAGGAGTTTTGGATTTGTCTTTGCTGCCAAACGGAAACTATGATTTTGCATATGTGCTGCCGGCTGATACGATGTGTATTAACGATACGGTGAAAGTAAGTGTTCGCATCACGGAAAATCCGATCATTGCCTTTTCTTCTGATGTCGTAAAAGGATGTTTCCCGCTAGATGTCGAATTTTTAAACGAAAGCACTTCCAATCCGAATTCGGTGGTGGAATGGAATCTGGGAGACGGAACCATTTTGCCGAATCCTTCGATTGTGAATCACACGTATACCGGGATTGATTGTTTTGACGTAACACTGACGATTACTGCGGATAATCTATGTACGACTACCAAAACGGTGAGCGATATGATCTGTGTTGATCCGCTTCCGATTGCAAGTTTCAACTTTAATCCGCAACAGGTATTTTCCATCGATCCGACAACGAATTTTGAAAACACATCGATTCTGAACAACCAGAATTTCTGGAATTTTGATGATGGTTCCACTTCTCAGGAGGTGAATCCGACTCATCAGTTTCCGATCGGTCAGGTAGGGAACTACAATGTCGAACTGATTGTTGTTTCGGATCAGGGCTGTAGGGATACAACTTACAGAGTGGTAGTGGTAAAAGATCAGTTGTTGTTCTACGTACCGAATACCTTCACTCCTGACGGGGACGAGCATAACAATATCTTCCTTCCGATTATGACAGCAGGGTTTTCTCCGGCAACATATGAGTTTTACATTTACAATCGCTGGGGAGAAACGATTTTCGAATCCAAAGATATCTCTGTTGGTTGGGATGGAACTTATGGCGGAAGTATGGTTCAAAACGGACTTTACACCTGGGTGATTCGTTTCAAGGATGATGATAATGACGAGAAGTTTCAATTTGCCGGACATGTGAATTTGATGAGGTAAGTTTTTTGCTCAATAGAAATAGCTTACATTTGTAAAAATCAGACTGAACAAATTACGCGTTGAAACAAACTTACCGGAACTTAATCTTGCTGGCCTTCTTCTGTATTCTTGGCACTACCTTGTTTGGAGCCAGGTTGACAGCAGAGAAAGGAGTGAATCGAATTATTTCGGAACACCGTGGTAATGGACTTTCCTATGTGAAGCTTTTTGAAAACTATCAGGGCTCTGATTTTACGGATCGTGCCGAATGGATCAGGTTTTTGAAGGAGCTGACGAAAAATGACGAGATCGCGGCAGAGCCTGATTTTCCCGAGTTTTGTTTTTCGATCGGAAGCCGCTTGAATGAAGGCCAGAATTACCGGGACGCATACTATTTCTTGTATATTACGCTGCGGGAAGAAAAAGATGTTTACACATCTGATAAACCGTATTTATCTCATTTTCACGAAGCTTTGGGTCATGTTTACTATTTTTTCAGGAGGTTCGACCTGTCGGAAAAGCACTTGAAAATCAGTTTAAACCACCCGAATATTTCGGAAGTAAGTAAAATCAAAATTTACAATACCCTGAGTCTGATTTACCGGGACAAACTGGATAATAAGACTTCTGAGGTTTATCTGCAAAAAGCATATAATCAGGCCGTAAAATTAAAGAACGAAGCCTGGACCGGAATCCTTTCGGGAAATCTGGGATACATTGCCTTGACAAAAAAGGAAAATGAGAAAGCACGAAAGTTGATAGAGCTTGATTTTCTCATGAGCAAGAAAAACAAACAGACAAGCAGCGAATTAAATGCGTTGGCCTTACTCATCGAATTGGATTTGATGGAGAGTAAGATTGCTCAGTCGACTTTGAAGATGAAAACCTTCGATAGTTTGATGGTTGGTGAGGAAAGTCCACAGCTTTTGGGGCTTTTGTACCGCACAAAGACTGTTTATTACGAGAAAATCGGCGAGGACAAAAAAGCCTTGTTGAATTTCAGGAAGTACATTTCGTACAAAGAGATCTTAGATGAAGAAAGACAGTTTCTGAATATTCAAAATGCCGAATTTCAAATTGAGTTTGAAAAGAAACAAGGGGAGAATATCGCATACAAGGAGAAGAAGAAGAAGGGCGACCTGATCATTCTCGGCCTTTTTGTGATTTGTCTGATTTTAGGCTTAACCAGTTTCATCATTATCAAGCAGATTCAACGCAAACGCAAACAGGATAAAGAGATTCTTACATTAAGAGCTCTGAAAATGGAAGACGAACTGAATGCAACCGAACGTGAAATGCGTGCTTTATTGTCGACCATTTTTGATAAGAACAAAGTTATTTCTGAACTGAGCGAGCAACTTGAAACAGCTGAAAAGAACCAGTTTGTAAGATCTGACTCTGAAAAAGAATCCATGTTGACCAACCTTCAGTCGTTTTCGCTGTTAACGGAAAATGATTGGATTGAGTTCAAAAGATTATTTGAAAAACTGAATCCGGGCTTTTTTGACTTCTTTCATGATAAGTTTCCGGAGATCACTGCGGCAGAAATTCGTTTGGCTGCCCTGATTAAGTTGAACTTATCGAATATTGAAATGGCCAGAACCTTAGCCATCTCTCCTGATTCGGTTCGGAAAACCAATCTGCGTCTGAGAAAAAAGCTGAACATTGAGTCGCTGGATGACCTGACACGTTTTATTAAAGCGATTTAGTTTCAAATAAAAACAATCTAATTATTTTACTATTAAGTATTTAACAGAAGCCCCCTTTTGTCCCTGTTTTGTCCTAGTAAACTTTTAGTAAAACCTTCGTATTATCCATAAGTTAGCTCCAAATTAAACTTATCATCTTTTTTATGAAAGAACAACTTACTTTTAACAAAATGCGTAAGAGAATTCTATCGGGCAAGCTTGCAATTGCATTTGCTGCCACATTGAGTTCTGTTATGTCGTTTGGACAAACTGTAACTACAAGTGTAGCTACAGGAACAACTACGACCGGAAATCTTCCTATTTATGGTTATTACGGTTATACTTATTCTCAGCAAATTTATTTAGCATCTGATTTTGCTGTAGCAGTTGCCGGACAAGTAAACCGCATTACTAAAATCCGATTTTTCAATGCTACGGGATCACTTACAAATGCAAATTCATGGACAGTATACATGGGTGAAACTTCCCTGACTAGCTTTTCGACTACGTCTTCATGGATTCCTGTAACCAGTATGACGCAGGTTTTCTCCGGTAACTTAACTGCTCCGGGAACCAATACCTGGATGGAAATTACCTTGTCAACTCCATTTATTTGGGATGGTGTGAGCAATGTAGTCGTTGCAGTAGATGAAAACACAACCGGTTATTCAACCATTAACTGGAGATCACATGCTACAGGTGCCGACAGATCAATGTATTATTATGATGATTCAAACAATCCGAATCCTGCATCACCACCGACTGCGTCAGGTAGATTTGGATATGTGCCTCAAGCTCAATTTGTTCATGAAATAGAGCAGCCGTGTGCTGGAACTCCGGCTCATGCAATGGCACAGTCATCCGTTTCAACTATTTGTTCTAATAGCACAACACCTGTAAACCTAAGTTTAAGCAGTGCTGCTACAGGATGGGTAACTGGTTTGGGATATCAATGGCAATACAATACCGGATCTGGCTGGGTAGATTATCCGTCAGCGACAAATGCAACTTATTCCGTACAACCAACTCAAACGGTGAACGTTCGTGCAATTACAACTTGTTTGACAACGAATGACCGCGATACTTCTGAAGATGTTTCAATTGTTGTAAATGCAGCCCCAACGGTAGCTGCAAACTTTACCTCCGTAGCATATTGTTCCGGAACTCCGGCTCAGGTAATTGCAAATGGTGCTGCAACTTACGTATGGTCTCCTGCAACAGGATTGAACGTTACAAACAACGATACAGTGAATGCAAACCCTGTTAACCCAACAACATACACTGTAATCGGTACAGATTTGGTTGGATGTAAAGACACGACAACAGTATTGATTTCTCCTGTTTCTAAAGTAGTGAAAACGGCAAGTTATTCTCCTTCTACAATCTGTACTCCGGGAATTCCGGTAACTGTAACGGCATCTGCTTCGCCAGCAACTCTTTTTGGTGGTGGTTCTTATGAATACCGTTTCATCGGGGCGAATGGTGCTGAATTACAGCCTTGGAATTCTACAGGTGTTTACAACTTTGTTCCTGCTGCTGACAGCGTTTACAAAATCTATTACGATGTGCGTTCTACAACATGTCCGGATGCAATCGATTCAAGTTTGATTTCTGTTATTGTTGGTTTTGGTGCAACTGTAAATGTGGTAGATTACGATTGTAATAACCTGGGTGGAACGGTTACTTTGAGTAATGATTTTGGTCAGGTATCACAAAGTCCTGTTTATTCCAATCCGTTTGCGAATGCTACAACTGATTTGACGAATGTGACTCTACTTGGTGGAGCTGCAATTACAGGAGGAAGATTGGTAATAACTCCTTCAGCAATAAGTATTGCAAGTGCTTCTGCTGTTATCGTTGATCCGAATTTCCAGACAGGAACAAACAATGCAATGACATTGAGCTTTAAAATGACTGCTGATCAACCGATCAATACGTATAATACAGGCGGAGCTGATGGTTTGACTTATTCATTTGGTGATGATGTTGCAAACAACGGAAACCAAAATGGTAGCGGATCTAAATTGAGATTGGTATTTGATGCTGCTGATAATGGTGCAAACATTACAGGTATCTATTTGGTTTACGGAAATACAGGTGGTGTGAGTGCAACATCAGTTACACCGGGTGCTGCTTCTACACTTTATTACAGCAACAATACATCTGCGTGGAAATTGAAAACAGATGTTCAGGCAGTATTAACAATTAATGAGTTAGGAAAAGCTAGTTTAACATTGGATGGTTTGACAATTTTCTCTAATGTTCAAATGCCGGCAGCTTACATGAATGCAAATACAACAACCTGGAAACAGGCATTCAGTGCAAGTACAGGTGGAGATGCATTGCGTCAGGCGATTTCAGATGTGGTTATAACTGCACCGATTTCTCAGATTGCGATGGTTGCTGCTAACCAAACACCGGCTGCTTGGCAATCAGGATTATCATTTACAAATGTTCAGCCAGGTACATATGATGTTTGGATGAGCAGTAACGGTACTACTTCTTGTGCTAAGAAAATCAAAACAATCGAGGTAGAAAACCTGAACCCACTTGTGTTATTAGGAAATGACACAACGATCTGTGAAGGTGAATCCATCACTTTGAATGCAGGAAATACAGGTTCTTCTTACGTTTGGAGTAATTCTCAACTTACAACTCAAACAAGAACAGTTACAGAAGCTGGTCCATATGTCGTTTATGTTACAAATGCTGACGGATGTACAGGAATCGGTTCTATTAACGTAACAGTGAATAATATTCCTACTGCAAACAGCGCATTGTATGTTCAAAACAACATGCCGACTTATACTTTCACTGTATTGAATCCGCAAAACGTTGATTCTTACTCATGGAATTTCGGAGACGGATCTACGTTGACAAACGCACCTTCTACTGCAAGTCATACGTACACAGTAGCAGGACCATACATGGTTACGGCAACTTTGACAAATGAGTGTGGAACGCAAACGGTTATTCAAACAATCGTAGTAACAAGTACGGCTGGAATTGAAGAAAACGGAATCGAAGGATTGAGTGTTTACCCGAACCCTGCTTCTGATAAAATAACGATTTCAATTCCTGAAACAACAGATGCATCTGCAACCGTTTATTCAACAACAGGAACATTGATTTCTACGATTGAAAAATTGGATGCTCAAACAGAATTATCTGTTCAGGGGTGGACTCCTGGAGTTTACTTCGTACGCGTTCAGAACGAAAGCAAAACAAGCACTATTAAATTAGTGATTCAATAATAACAACTAGAAAAAGGAATGCGGGCAGGATTTAATTCTGTCCGCATTTTTTTTACCTGATTTTTTAAGCCCAAAAGAAGAATCAACTAAGCAATTAATGCTGAAATCAACCTCTGTTTCGATTGAATGCAATAAAAAGTTGCCTCAAAGTGGAATGAACTTTATGCTGATTATCAGTGGAATGGTTTCAAATAATTAGCAATAACGGTCTGATATGTTTTAAAAATAACAAAACGTTAATTGTCTCCTTTTTGTCCTTCTTCTTTTTTGAAAGAAAGTACCCTATTTCCATATGTTAGCGGAAAATTAAATTTAAATTACTTATGAAGAAACAACTAACTTTTAACAAAATGCGTAGAGGTCTGCTCTTCGGCAAGTACACTTTCGGACTTGCCTTGGCAATGACTTCTTTCTTTTCTTCTGCTCAAACAATGGTTACGGTTGGTACTGGTACCGCCACTACAAACAATGCTCCGGTAAACGCAGCAAATGTCTATCATTACTCTCAAAGTATTTACAAGGCATCAGATATTATTGCTGCCGGAGGAAATGGGATCGGTACGATTACGAAAGTTCGTTATTATTACGCTTCAGGTGGATCTGCAAATACAACAGGGTGGACCGTATACCTTGGACATACAAACAAAGTGAATTTCACATCAACTACAGATTGGATTCCCGGAGCAGGACTAACGAACTGTTTTTCAGGAACAGTCACTTTTCCGGCAACAGGAAACTGGTTGGAAATTACCTTAACGACTCCTTTTCAATGGAATGGTGTAGATAATATCGTTATTGGAGTGGATGAAAATCAGCCGGGATCTGCAGCAGGTTCCTTTTGGAGATATACGAACTCTGGAGGCGATAACAGAACGATCTATTATGGTAACGCAACAACGAACCCGGATCCTTTAGCACCACCAACGGCTACATCACGTGGTACGTGGGCTCCGAATGTACAATTGGAGTGGACAGCTGCTCCCGGATGTTCAGGAGCTCCGGCTCATCTTACGGCAGTTTCAAACAATTCGACAATTTGCCCCGGACAAGCGGTTAATTTCAGTTTAACAGGTGGCTCATTCAATACCGGTTTCGGATACCAGTGGCAATATAATGATGGTTCAGGATGGGCTGATTACGCTTCTGCAACGAATGCTACTTTTTCAACTTCACCGACACAAACAGTCAATGTTCGTGCAATTACAACTTGTTTGGCAACCAGCGATCGCGATACTTCCGAAGAGGCTTCGGTAAATGTGAATGCGGTTCCGGTTATGACTGTAAATACTCCACAAATTGCTTTTTGTGCAGGAGATAACGTACAACTGACTGTATCAGATGTAAGCCCGACAACTACCTTTGCATGGGCTCCGGCTACGGGATTGAATGTAACGAACAATGACACTGTATTGGCTAATCCTGCAAATGCAACGGTTTATACGATCACAGGAACGAACTCTTTTGGTTGTACATCAACGACCACAGCTTTTGTTTCTCCTTTGTCTAAAGTTACCCGCACAGCGGCGTATACTCCAAACCAGATTTGTGCACCGGGATCACCTGTTGCTGTTACAACTACAGTTACTCCGGCTTTGATCAACGGAGGATCAACCTGGGAATACCAATTCTTAAGCAGTACAGGAGCTGTATTGCAGCCGTGGAACGCTACGAATACTTACAATTTTGTTCCGGGAGCAGACAGTGTTTATACGATTTATTATGAGGTTAAAAGCAGCAGTTGTCCGGATCAGGTTGATTCATTGCCTTTGAATGTCATTGTTGGATTCGGAGCGGATGTAGCAGTTGTAGATTACGATTGCAACAACCTGGGAGGAATCGTGACTTTGTCGGATATTTTTGAACCGACAGAAACAATCATTTACGCAAACCCGTTTGCAAATGCCGGAACTGATTTGACGAATGTGACTTTACAAAGTACTGCAGCGATCACAGGAGGAAGATTGGTAATAACACCTTCTGCAACAAGTATTGCAGGTGCTTCCGCGATTATTCAGGATCCTGCAATTGTGTTGGGAGCGAATAACTCCTTTATTATGAAGTTTAAAATGACTGCCGATCAACCGATCAATGCTTTCGGTACGGGAGGAGCTGACGGAATCACTTATTCATTTGCAGACGATATTGCAAACAACGGAAACCATAATGGTAGCGGATCCAAGTTAAGATTGGTTTTCGATGCTGCAGGAAATGGTGTGAATGCAGTTGGAGTTTACCTGGTTTACGGAAATACAGGTGGTGTGAGTGCTACAGCAGTTACACCGGTTGCTTCTTCTACACTTTATTTCAGTACCAATACTACAGCGTGGAAATTGAAAACAGATGCTCAGGTAATTTTCAAAATTGATATTGCTGGAAAAGCTAGTTTGTCTGTTGACGGAGTAAGTATTTTCTCCAATATTCAAATGCCTGCAGCTTATATGAGTGCGAATACTTCAACGTGGAAACATGCTTTCAGTGCTGCTACAGGTGGAGATGCTATGCGTCAGGCAATTTCTGATTGGCAGATTTCAAGTTCATTATGCAAGTTTGCCTTGGTTCCTCAAGGTACAACTCCTGCTGTATGGGGGGATGATGTAACGTTTACAGGAATTCAACCGGGAGAATACGATGTTTGGATGAGTAACAACGGAAGTGCTGCTTGTGCGAAGAAAATCGAAACGGTAGAAATTGTGAATGTAAACCCATCCGTGCAATTAGGAAATGACACAACAATCTGTGAAGGTGAGTCCGTTATTTTGGATGCAGGAAATCCTGGTGCTACTTATGTTTGGAGCGGATCTTTAGTGACTACTCAAACAAGAACGGTGACACAATCAGGTCCGTATGTGGTATATGTTACAAATGCTGACGGATGTACAGGAATCGGTTCCGTTAACGTAACAGTAAACAATATTCCTACTGCAAACAGCGCGTTGTTTGTTCAAAACAACATGCCGACTTATACTTTCACTGTATTGAATCCGCAAAACGTTGATTCGTATTCATGGAATTTCGGAGACGGAACAACGTTGACAAATGCACCTTCAACGATCAGTCATACCTACACAGTGGCAGGTCCATACATGGTTACGGCAACGTTGACAAACGAATGTGGAACACAAACGGTTATTCAAACAATCGTGGTAACAAGTACAGCCGGAATTGAAGAAAACGGAATCGAAGGATTGAGTGTTTACCCGAACCCGGCTTCTGATAAAGTGATCATTTCAATTCCTGAAACAACAGATGCATCTGCAGCAGTTTATTCAACAACAGGAACATTGATTTCTACGATTGAAAAATTGGATGCTCAAACAGAATTATCTGTTCAGGGGTGGACTCCGGGAGTTTACTTCGTACGCGTTCAGAACGAAAGCAAAGCAAGCACTATTAAATTAGTGATTCAATAAAAACCAGAAAAATCAGGCAGGAACTCTTCTTGCCTGATTTTTTATCATCACGCATTAATCTTCTCCAAACAATGAAACTACGAACGGGTTCCCTTCTCTTATTGATAGCTATTTCCAATTATTTTACAGGATATACTCAATGCAACTGGACGCAGATTTATCATGAGTCTTATGAGTATACCACTGTTATTCCTCATTTATTACCCGGAACCACTTACCAGAATAATCCTCAAACATATGCAGGTTGTGTCCGCACAGGAACCTACGGAATGTATATGAATATTGTGGATGGTTATGTTGGCTTGCTTTATTCGCAGCCATTCACAGATGTTTGCGTCGGACAGCAATACCGGTTTTCATTTTCCACCCGCGACACCTGGACAAGTACAAACAATCTGACCATTCAGGTGAAAGACAACGGGGGAAATGTATTGGTGACTCAAAACGTCATCAACGGGAGCACCTGGAACGATATTACGATGGTCGCATTTACTGCACCAACAAATTCGATTGTTTTTGAAATCAGTACAAATACTGCCGGAACCGGAGGAAACGATGTGGGCTTTGACGATTTGAAATTGTTTCAATGTCAGCCGATCCCACTCAACTTCGGAGTAACGGAATGTGCTTCTGCCAATTCCCTGAACTTGTATTCAGAAATTACCGGAGGAATCTTGTCTTCCAACGGTATCTGGACCGGACCTTCAACCCTTTCAAACGGTTATCTGGGAACATTTACACCGGGAACAAATACCAATGGAGCCTATCATTATACGATTGGAGGAGCACCCGGTTGTGCCGATTCAGTAGCAAATATTCAGGTTTCGATTATTCAGACACCAACACTTAATCCGGTTCAGGACATTACCACTTGTTCGTTTTATATATTGCCCGTTATTTCGGGAACGAACTTAAGTGGTAATCAGCGCTATTACACAGGTCCGAACGGAACAGGTACTTCATATTTACCGGGAGCAGCAATTATTTCTTCGCAAACCTTGTATGTATATGACGGAGCAATTGGTTGTTCTGATCAGGTTTCATTCACAATTAATCTGATACCGCCGCCGGTAATTACCGTCAGTGGAAATGATACTATTTGTGCCGGAGAAATGGCCGTTTTTACCGCTTCTTCCACAAGCAACAATATGACTTATGTTTGGACTCCCGGAAACATAGCGGGTTCCACTCTTTCGGTCACTCCGGGTTCCACAACGATTTATTCGGTGGTTGGAACGAATGCTTTCGGATGTACTTCGAACATGGTGTCAACTGCTGCAATTGTAAGACCAAGTCCGGTATTGACACTGCAGGCTTCAGATGACACAATTTGCCTTGGTGATCAGGTACAGTTGATGGTTACATCGTCTGTCAACGGGACAAATTATCTCTGGAACGATGGGAATACGCAACCGGTCAGATTGGTTTCTCCAGTTTCAAACAGCACATTTTCAGTCATTGGAACATCACCGAATGGCTGCACGGATACGAAAGCAACTCCTGTTTTGGTGATTCCGGCATTGGAAGTAACCATTTCGGGAACTTCTGAATTCTGCGAAGGAGCTTCAACCATGCTTTCCGTCTCAGGAAATATGCCGGGAATGACCTATGTCTGGATTCCGTCCGGAAGTACAAATCAAACCTTCCTGGTAAACGATCAGAATGCAGGATGGATTTATGCAACGGGTTCCTATCACGGCTGTCCTTTGGGAAGAGATTCGATTTTAACGACTGCTTTGCCAAATCCTCAGATTACGGTTCCGGATGATTTTCAGGTTTGTCCGGGAACGTCAGTTGTAGCAACGGTCAGTTCCGATGTACCGAACAGCACTTTTGTATGGACGCCGGGAAATCTGAGCGGATCAACGAATACCTTATATGCAAATACATCGACAACTTATTATGTTTTCGCTCAAAACGGAGCTTGTATTTCTGAAACAGATTCATTTGTGGTCGACATGTCGTTGGCTTGTTTCGTAGAAGTTCCGAATATTTTCACCCCGAACGGAGATCATGTGAACGATTACTTCTCATTGGTTTCCTATGCCGGAATTCAATCCCTGGAAATAGCGATTGTCAATCGCTGGGGAAATCCGGTTTGTTCGTTTGCCAAACCTGATTTTCAGTGGGACGGAAAAGATGAGTCCGGAAAAGAAATGGCCGAAGGAGTTTATTTCTATCGATTAAAAGCCATTTTAGGATCGGGAGAAGAAATAGAAAAGCAAGGCTTTATTGAAGTTTTACGTTAATGAATAATCATCAGTTTTTAGTTCTTTTGTTATTGTACCTTCAATAATGGAATGCGGCTTTTGGGCCGCATTCTTTTTTTAACCTGTTTTTTTGAAATGATGGAATTCCGGATGCATGAATCCTGAAACACCGCACCATATTTTATGTAACTTTACATCAAAGAGCAACATTTCTATGAATATTCTGGTTACGGGAGGCGCAGGCTTCATTGGTTCGCATTTGGTTCGCTTGCTGGTGAATAAATATCCATCTTATCAGATTGTGACATTTGATGCCCTGACATATGCGGGGAATCTGGCAAATCTGAAAGACGTGATGGATGCAAAGAATCACATTTTTGTCAAAGGAGATATCACTTCCGAACAAGATGTGAAAACGGCGTTTGAGAAATATCAGATCACGGATGTCATTCATTTGGCGGCAGAATCTCATGTTGACCGATCGATCGAAGGACCGATGGAATTTGTTCACACCAATGTAGTCGGAACGGTAAATCTGATGAATCAGGCGCGTGCTTATTGGAAAACCAATAAAGGACATGTTTTTTACCATGTTTCCACCGATGAGGTTTTCGGTTCACTTGGCTTGGAAGGTTTCTTTACTGAAACGACATCTTACGACCCGAGAAGTCCTTATTCGGCATCGAAAGCAGCTTCCGATCATTTTGTTTCTGCCTACTATCACACATACGATTTCCCGATCAAAAGATCGAATTGCTCAAACAATTACGGAAGCAATCATCATCCGGAAAAATTAATTCCCCTGATGATCAATAATATCCTCAACAAAAAGCCTCTGCCTGTTTACGGTGAAGGGATTAACGTGAGAGACTGGCTTTGGGTGGAAGACCACGCTCGGGCAATAGACGTGATTTTTCACAAAGGAGCGATTGGCTGCAATTACAATATCGGAGGATGGAATGAGTGGCGGAATATCGATCTGATTCATGAATTATGTCAAATTATGGATCAGGAGCTCGGAAGAAAAGCAGGTGAAAGCGCAGAATTGATCACCTATGTGAAAGATCGTGCCGGACATGATTTGCGCTATGCGATCGATGCCACAAAACTCTTTGATGAATTGGGCTGGAAACCGAGCATTACTTTTGAAGAAGGATTGCGTGAAACCGTGAAATGGTATCTGAATAATCAGGATTGGGTGAAAGAAGTGACTTCCGGTGCTTATCAGGATTATTACAAAAGCATGTACAATCAGCGCTAAAATGAGTTTATTCAATGTGTTTAAGGGCCGGAAGAAGGAAGCTGCAGATATTGGCGGAATTTTGCAGGTCGATATACACAGTCATTTACTTCCCGGAATCGATGACGGAGCTCCTTCTATGGATCACACCATCGGCATGCTTCGGAAATTTGAAGAACTGGGATATCAAAAACTGATCTTTACTCCGCACGTCATGTCGGGAGTATACGACAACACCACTGAAATTATCCTCGGAAAATTGCAGGAAGTCAGAAAAGTGAGTGAAGAATTGGGGTTGAAACTTCAGTTGGATGCATCAGCTGAATATTATTTTGACGAAACTTTTTTTGAACGGATCCGAACCAAAGATTTACTGCCTTTTCATGGAAATCACATCCTTTTTGAATTTTCATTCCGCAATCAGCCTTCCCGGGTAGAAGAGGTGGTTTTTCAACTGAAATCTGCCGGATATCAACCCATTCTGGCGCATTTTGAAAGATACCTGTATTACCATCCTTCCATTGAAGTGGCAAAACAATTGCAGGAACGGGGCTGCATGATTCAGGTCAATTTAAACTCTTTTACCGGACATTACGGACCTGAAATAAAAAATCAGGCAATCAAACTCCTGAAAGCCGGATTAATTGACATTTTGGGCAGCGACTGTCACCGGATTCAACATTTGGAAACGCTGGAAAGATCTTTGAAAGACCCGCTTTTTCATCGTTTACTGGAAGAGAAGGTCAAAAACCCTTTGTTTCTCTGACAAACAGATTCGGGCGATCCTAATTGTTAAAATTATCTTTGGAAAGCTCATTTTTTTATTCTAAATTTTCCCTATAATAATTCCAAAAGAAATATATACCACGGTAAATAAATTATTTGTATACTTGTGAAAAATTACAAATTATGGAAAATTATCTAGGACTGGGCGTCGGAATAATAGCAATCATAACCGCCTTTTTAGCAAAATCAGCATTTTTTTTTAAGACTTCACTGAGCATCGCGATCTGCTGTTTGATCGTTGCTTTGACAAGTGGATTCGAACACGATCCTTCATTGGGTATGATCTGCTTTACGCTGATCGGAATGATTGGATTGGGATATTTTATTTCCCTGCTTTCGGAGAAAATCAGAATGGTGGCATCTTATTTTGTCGGATTTCTGGCTTTGATTCCGATCGGAGCAAAGGCAACGTATCAGGGTTTTGAAGTAGATTGGACTTTCGAAGTTGCAGCGTTTGCAATCATCGGATCGTTGATTCCGCTTTTGGCTAAGATCAAGGACTATTTTGCAGTTCGTTGGTTCGGGGCAAACGGAACGGAATTCAATTCGGCGGTTTCATTGGTTTATTTGGGAATCTTTGTGTTTGCCGCTTCGTTTTTCGTATCCACTTTCGGAGTGATTTTATTGGCAACCGGTTATTTTGCGTCGAATCTGGCACTTCGGTCAAACAGTGGTTTGCAATTAAGTATCTTACTTTTTGCCGTAGCGTGGATTTTCTTCTCCCTGAATTCATTGGAAGGAATTTCCGACTCTTTGTTGAAAGGCAATCTGTGGATGGGAATTCTGGCAGGTTTAGGTTCATTGTGGGCTTGTAAATCAATCAAAAATGTCTTTATAAGTTTATTTATTCCCGTTCTGATTTTAGGAGTTTTGGTAAGTTTCGGCTTTATCAATGAAAACTTCGGAGGCACGCCAACTTTGTTAGGAGCAATTATCGGATCTTCTCTGGCTTTGGCTTTGATAGAACAACCGGAACCGGGCAAACCTTTTCAGGGCATGTTATTGCCTTTGATCCTGATCGGATTCACCAACCCGGTAGATTCACTGTTCCAACCGGAAAAGTTGAAAGTAGAAACCCTGTTGGATAATGGAAATGAGCCTGAAAATCAAACGGCGAAGAAAAAAGATGTGATGGATATTCCTGCAATTGCATTGACTGATGGAGATGCGGGAGCATGGAAAAGTGTTGCTGCCAATTCAAAACTGGAATTTGAAGTAGGGCCTCCTGCCAGCAGAACCGCCGGAGCTATCAAGGAATTCACAACAGAAGTTCAATTGGACAAAGCGGGAGTGATCAGAAATTTGCAGGTTGAAATGAAAAGCGGAAGTCTAACGACATTCAATGATATTCGAGATGAATCGGTTTTAAGTGATGAATTCATCCAATCTGAAAAATATCCGAAAATCACGTACACTTCCAAAAAGATTGAAAAAGTAGGCGAGGATTACAGAATTACAGGAGATCTGGAATTTGTAGGGGCGAAAGTGGAAGTGACCGTAAACCTGCGTTTTGTTTCCAAAGTGAATAAAGACGGAAGTGAGATCCTTGTATTTGTTGGTAAATCGGCAATAGACAGAACGAAACACAACATGACGTCCGATTCCAAGATCGGGGATTTGGTGGATATCACTTTTGAAGTTGCGTTGGCACGATAAAATCTGATTTGTTGTTCGTCAGAACAAAATTTAAAGACAGAAAGTTGTATTTTTCAGGCGTGAAAGTACTTCTCTTCTGTCTTTTTTTTGTGATTTTCAATTCCTCTGCTCAACAGGATTCCTCCTGGAATAAACGATCTTATTGGGTTGCCGGAACGAATGTAGCGCTCGGAGGAGGAAGTATTGCATTGCTTTCAGCTGTTTGGTATCAGGATTATCCGAAATCCGGGTTTCACACCTTCGACGATTCCAAAGAATGGATGTACATGGATAAATTGGGGCACGCTTACACGGCATATCAGCTTTCCATGGCCGAATACGCAGCCTGGCGTTGGGCAAGAATGCCGCGAAAAAAGGCGGTTTGGCTCTCTGGAGGAATTGCCTGGACATATCAGTTGTCGGTAGAAGTATTGGACGGATTCAGCAGCGAATGGGGGTTTTCCGTCGCTGATTTGACTGCAAACACCCTCGGATCGGTATTATTTGTCGGTCAGCAATTGGGCTGGGATGAGCAGCGTTTTCAACTGAAATTCGGTTATAAATCATCTCCTTACGCCAAAATTCGTCCGAATACATTGGGTTCGAATTTTCCGGAAAGACTTCTCAAGGATTACAATGCCCAAAGCTATTGGCTGTGTGTTGCACCCGGAACATTCTTCAAGGAATCTTCCTTTCCGAAGTGGATTCAGATCGGATTTGGCTACAGCATTGATGCAAAATTGCACGGATACTTAAATTCCTACACGGATGTGAATTCGGGCAGATCGTACTTTGCAAAGCAGGAATACGCCATTTCACTGGATATCGATTGGTCGCAGCTTCCGATTAAGAAACCGTGGTTGAGAAAAGTGCTGAAACCATTGAATACGATCAAAATCCCGTTCCCGGCTGTTTTCTGGCGAAACGGTGTCTGTTATTTCGGGATGTTCTGATTCCTGAAAACATGAAATTTCCGGAGGATTCGCACCTGAAGTTGTGAATGTGCTAAAAGGTGTTTACTTTTTACGGACAAATAAGGGAACAAGTCAACTCATAAAACATGCAGACGAAACTTTTTCAGTTAGAAAGTCCCAACGGAATGATCCGTGGAAAATTAGTGGATTGCGGAAACAGCAGTCCCTGGGTTTTGATGGCTTGCGGTCACAATGGTTTTTATCATTTCGGGATGTTCCCGACTATTCAGGATTCTCTTGCAGCAAGCGGAATTTCTTCTGTGGCGTTCAACTACACGCATTGCGGAATCTCTGACGACGGAGACTACTTCGATGATCTGGAAAGCTACAAAGCCAACAGCAGACGGCTGGAAGTAGAAGATTTATCCTTCATGGCTCAAAAAATGATGTCGGGAGAATGGATTTCCCCGCCGAAACACTTGTTTCTTTTTGGTCACAGTATGGGAGGTTTTTCCGCAGCATTTGCAAGCCGGCAAATTCAAAAGAACGGAATCGCGCTTTCAGGAATTATTTTGTTGAATTCCTTGCGGACACTCAATACCCGGACTCCCGAAATTATGGAGGAATGGAAGAAAAACGGAGTTTACTTCAGGCCGAATATGCGAACCAAACAAGAATTGCCGCAGGGTCCTGAGTTTTTAGAAGAAACTTTAGCCAGTGATACTGCGTGGAATATGCAGCCAATCGTTGAAGAATTGACTATTCCCTGTTTTGTAGCGCATGCTGTGGATGACGAAGCCGTTCCTTTCGAACATGGAAGAACGATTTTTTCGTGGGTTTATAAGAACAATCTGAAGAATGCATTCCTCCCGATTCCGCAAGCAGGACACACGTTGAATACAACACATCCAATGAAACGTGATTCCGAGGAATTACAGTTTTTTTGCCAGCAGGTTATCGATTGGATTGATAAGATATAAAACAATTCGGGGCGAAAAATTTTTCGCCCCGAATTGTTTTTTTGTTCTATTGAAATTTCTTGAAAATCACCGTTGCAATATGTCCTCCGAAACCGAAGGTATTGCTCATGGCATACGTAATTTCTTTCTCTTTCCCTTTTTGCAAAGGAAAATCAAACAAATCCTTGAAATCCGGCTCGATCTCCGTTGTATTGATCGTTGGAGGAACGATTGAATCCTGAATCGCCAGAATACAGGAAATGGCTTCAACAGCTCCTGCAGCTCCGAGTAAATGTCCGGTCATCGATTTCGTTCCCGAAACACTTAAGGATTGTCTTTCACCGAATACACGTCTCAAAGCGATCAACTCACTGTTGTCTCCCTGTGCTGTAGAAGTTGCGTGCATATTGATGTAATCGATTTGGTCCGGAGTGATTTCCGCATCGCGAAGCGCTTCTTCCATTCCTAAAACAGCTCCGTCTCCTTCCGGGTGAGTTCCCGTTAAGTGATAAGCATCTGCCGCCATTCCACCTCCAACTACTTCTGCGTAGATTTTAGCGCCACGAGCCACCGCGTGTTCGTATTCTTCCAGAATCACTGCTGCAGCTCCTTCACCCATAACAAAGCCATCACGCGTTACATCGAACGGACGGGAAGCTGTTTCAGGGGAATCATTGCGTTTGGATAATGCTTGTGCAGAAGAGAATCCGCCCATTGCTGCTTCATTAATTGCAGCTTCAGAACCACCGGAGATAATCATGTTTGCTTTTCCCCATTTGATGTAGTTAAAAGCATCAATCATGGCCGTGTTGGAAGTAGCGCACGCCGAAACAGCACAGTAATTGATTCCGCGCAGACCATATTCCATGGAAATAATCCCGGAAGCAATATCCACCAAAATGCGGGGAATAAAGAAAGGTGTAAAACGCGGAGTACCGTCTCCGGCACAATATTCCTTCATTTGATCCTGGAAAGTCTGGATTCCTCCGTTTCCGGATCCCCAAATCACTCCGATACGATCTCTGTTCAGATTTTCGAAATTAATTCCAGCATCTGCAACTGCTTCTCTCACTGCAACCAAAGCATATTGGGAGAAAGGATCGTACTTTCGGATTTCCTTTACATCAAAATGATCGGCAGGATTATAGCCTTTTATTTCGCAGGCAAAAGAAGTTTTAAATTTTGTAGTGTCAAATTTGGTAATGGGTGCAGCACCGCTTTTACCAGCTTTCATGTTGTTCCAAAAATCGGGAACGTTATTTCCGATTGGCGTAAGGGCTCCCAATCCGGTAATTACAACTCTTCTTGTCATAACAATTTGTTTCGATTAATTAAATGAATCCGATCAGTTGCTCAGATTCGCGCAATAAATTTAGTTGTCTTGTTTTAAAAGAAGCTAAAAGAATTGAAAATTTAAAATGGGTCATTGAAAAGAAGAAAAAGCAAGAAACAAATGTTAATGCAGTTTCTTGTCAATTTTACAATTCTCTATTTTCACTTGTTATAAAAATCCCAATTCCAGTTTTGCTTCTTCGCTCATCATATCCTTGTCCCACGGAGGGTCAAAAACAATGTTTACATGTGCTTCCGAAACTTCTTCGATGCTTTCTACTTTTTCTTTTACGTCTTTCGGCAGAGATTCCGCCACCGGACAGTTCGGAGAAGTCAATGTCATATCGATTTCAACAACACCTTCCTTCGAAATGCGTACTTCGTAAATTAACCCGAGTTCGTAAATATCTACGGGAATTTCCGGGTCGAAAATGGTTTTTAAAATTGTGACAATTTTGTCTTCCAGATGTTCCATTTTACTTTGCTAATGCGGACAATGCCATTAATTTAATTTTCTTCACCATGCTTGCCAAACCATTTGCCCGCGTTGGTGAAAGATGTTCCTGAAGCCCGATTTCGGAAATGAAATGAAGATTACTTTTCACGATATCTTCCGGACTTTCGTTATCATAAACCCGGATCAGCAAGCCAATAATTCCTTTGGTAATAATTGCATCCGAGTCGGCCGTTAAACGAAGTTTGTTTTCGTCGATTGCTGCATCGAGCCAAACTCTGCTCTGACATCCTTCGATCAAACGGTCGTCCGTTTTCCTGGACGGATCAATCAAAGGCAGATCTTTTCCAAGTTCAATGATGTACTCGTATTTTTCCATCCAGTCATCGTAAATGGCAAAATCATCAATGATCTCTTGTTGCTTTTCTTCAATACTCATGTTGTTCTCCTATGCCAGCATGGAAATACTTTTCTCTACTGCTGCTATAAATTGGTCTATTTCTTCTCGTGTGTTGTAAAATGCAAATGATGCTCTCACCGTTCCCGGGATTTGATAAAAATCCATCAAAGGCTGTGTGCAGTGATGTCCTGTTCGAACTGCGATTCCCTGCTTATCCAAGAGTGTTCCGATATCAAAAGGATGAATTCCGGGTACGTGGAAAGAAACCACCGAAGTTTTGTTTTTCGCAGTTCCGATCAAGGTAATGTTCTCGAAAGTTTCCAGCATTTCCTGAGCGTATTCCGTCAAATCACGTTCGTATTCTTCCAGTTCTTTCGAATCAAATTGATTCAGATAGTTCAATGCCGTACCCAAGCAGATTCCTCCTGCAATATGAGGTGTTCCGGCTTCAAACTTGAACGGTAATTCGTTGTAAGTGGTGCGTTCAAAAGTAACTTTGGAAATCATATCTCCACCTCCCTGATAAGGAGGCATGTCGTCCAGAATAGCTTCTTTTCCGTACAAAACTCCGATTCCAGTTGGTCCGAAAACCTTGTGTCCGGAGAAAACGAAGAAATCGCAATTCATTGCCTGAACGTCCACTTTGGTATGCTGAATACTTTGCGCTCCGTCGATTAAAACTTTTGCGCCTGCAGCATGCGCCGCAGGAATAATCTGATCCAAAGGATTGATTGTTCCCAAACTGTTTGAAATATGTGTAATCGCAACCAGTTTTGTTTTGGAAGAAAGCATGTTTTGGTATTCCTCCAAAAGCAATTCACCTCTTTTGTTCATAGGAATCACCTTTAGAACCAGTTTTTTGCGTTCAGCGAGCATTTGCCACGGAACAATATTGGAGTGGTGTTCCATCGCCGAAATAATGATCTCATCACCTGCCTGCAATAACTCGCCGAAAGAAGAAGCAACCAGATTAATTCCGTCGGTTGTACCTTTTGTGAAGATAATTTCTTCCTTTTTCGGAGCATTGATAAAACGGCGAACCGTTTCACGGGCATCTTCGTATTCAGAAGTTGCTTTCTGGCTCAGGTGGTGAACTCCGCGATGAATGTTTGCATTGTCCAGACTATAATATTGGTTAATGGCATCCAAGACCATTTGCGGTTTTTGAGAAGTTGCTCCGTTATCAAAGTAAATGAGATTCTTTCCGTAAACTTGTTGACGCAGAGCCGGGAAATCCTGTCGAATCTCACGCACGTTGAATTTTCTTGTTGCTGCATTTTCCATGGTACAAAGATAACTAAATGCTATTTGTATTAGTTCTAAATAAGTTTAATTTCCAACCTTTTTATTTTAGTCGTATCTTAGTTTTAAATAAATTGCAAATGAGAGGTTTATACCTACTATTGATAGTGATTCTGATGGGATCCGGCGGTTGTGAGAGGTGGAAACTGAAACAACCCGCTTATTTGAGTTTGAACTGGAAGTTTCATTCTACAACATCCAGTCAGGGAAATGCCGTTGTTAATAAAGGATATTTCTACTCCACCCAGTTTACCGTTTCAGGAAAACGGGTGAAGGGCTCTGACGTAAAAATTACACAAAACCTCAGCGGAGATAAGATCGAATTTTCCGGTGAAACGGATTTGGGAATTGCTTTGGACATTCCGATGGGAGACTATATCGAATTTGATATTTCGACACTGATTGATAATTCAAATCATCCGTGCATCCGACTGGAAGGTACTTTTTATAAAGGAACAGAACCCGTTCCGATGATTATTGAATGGAGCAATTACGAAGCGTTGAGTTTTAAGATTCAGAATCCGTTCTCTCTGGAAAGAAAGAAAAATTACAAAGTGTTCATTGGTTTCGATGCCAAGAAATTGTTTGAAAATGTTCCGAGTTCTTTATGGAGTCAACCCAATTTCGTCATGGAAAATGGTGTTCCGACTCTATTGATAAATAGTGCTAGTGGTAACAATAATCAATTGTTCAGTAAAATCACCGAACAATTACCGAAAGCTTTGATCTTAACCGTTGAGTAATGTCTGCCGAGTATAAAGATATTATCGATGGCTGTGCAAATTGGGAACGATCTGCACAGGAAAGATTGTATCGTCTTTTCTCCAAGGATTTATTCAAGGTTTGCAAGTTATACGGCTCGGATACTCAGGATGCGGAAGATATGCTGCATGATGCATACATGCATATCTATAAAAACATTGGTTCATACACTTTCACGGGGTCTTTTGAAGGCTGGCTGAGAAGAGTGACGGTGAATTGCTGTTTACAAACCCTGAGAAAAAGAAAGAACTTTACACAATTGGCAGAAATTCCGGTAATGGATCAGGACGAAGCGGATCTGGAAACAGGAATCCCTTTTGCGAAAGTGCTGGAAGAAATCAACTTGTTGCCGACAAAAGCCGGATTGGTATTGAAATTGTATGCCCTGGAAGGCTGGTCGCATTCTGAAATTGCGGAAGAACTGGAGATTTCGGTCGGAACCTCCAAATCCCAATTAAATTACGCACGCTCGGTATTAAAACAAAAACTCGTTTCTTAAAATGGACCAAACAAATTCACATAAAGAGTTTAAATCTCTTCATAAATCCTACCAGAATTGGGATGCGGGAACACCGTCTTCTGATTTATGGGAAGATTTGGAGGCGGATTTGGCTGTTTCTGCCGTTTGGGACCGTTTGGATGAAACGTTGGAGTTAAACGGAAGTCCTGCTGATAAAACCTTAGCAGATTCTTATGACAATTGGTCTCCGAATACTTCCGGTGACGGATGGACAAAACTGGAAGAGCAACTTTCCAGAGAGCGTGTTTGGAACAGATTAAATACCACATTGAATTATCCGGTTACAACCAGAATTCCGTGGATGAAAATGGCGGCGGCTTCTGTTTTCTTTGTGTTTCTTTCATTCTATACAGACTACTTTACAAGTTCTGATACCCGTCAGGAGTCGATTGCCGGTATAAGTGGTTTGAAAACGATTTCCAATCCGGAAAAAGAAACCGATTTGGCAGACAATTCTGTTGAAACTGCAGGAGCAGGAGATAAGGAAGCTGTTTTAGCTGAAAACGTCATTACCAAAGAGAATCAATTGGCTAATCGCAACCGTCAGAACAAGGAATTGTTTGAAAATCCAAACGTACAAAATGCCGAACAGCAACGAAATCTGGCACTTAAAAATGACGGACTTCAACAGGATCCGAAACATGTGATAACGAACGGAACGGTTCAAAACAGTACGAATAACAATAATAATATATTGACTGAAAATACGTCAAACACCTTCAACGATCTGGCACAACTGGATGAATTGGGAACAAAGGAAATAGCTTTTGAAACAAGAGACGAATACGGCTCGATTGGTGATTTCACGTTCATTCCTTTGAAATCTCCGTTCAAACCACGGTTCAGCCTTCAGTTTGGCGGACAGTTCTCATTCATCAATGAAAAGAACCGAAGTGCATTCTCGAGTTCTCTTCCTTCCATGGGGATAGCAGCGGATTTCCAATATCATTATTACCTCGGAAATGTTCGTTTGACCCAGGATTTAGGATTTAGTCAATACGCACAATCAAACGGAAGTTATATCAATGGACGCTATACCAGTTTGGATCAGCGATTGAATACCATTTTTCTGATGTCTTCGGTTGGATACACGTATAGAGGCGCTACAGTTTATGCGGGAGTTTCACTGAATCGCCTGTTGAGCGGCTATGAAGCGAATCGTTCAACGATCACCAATGTATACAATTCCAATAAGTTCCAGATCGGAGCAACTGCCGGAATCGACTATCATTTAGCGCCGTTTAAAAATAAAACTGCTCTTGGAATTGGGATGCAATATCAATTTGTATCAAAGCTTAAAAGTGGTAATGCGGACTTCAGCGATATTCAGGGGGTAAAACTTCAAATAAAATATTCATTTTAATTCCAACCTTTGAAAAAACGGTGCATCTAGTTACCAGGAAAGATATTTATTTCGTTGTCAGCTTCTCCAAAGGAGTTTGAAAAATTACTACAACTCAAACGATAACGAAATAGTCGAGGCAAGGTAGAACTGGCTTGATTAAAAGGGCTCGTCATTGACGGGCTCTTTTTTTGTTTGGAACTGACGGAAAATTCAGAGTTTTACTTCAAACTCACTGATAGCAGACCTCTAAAGGTTTTTAACGGTTAAGCAACGGATAAAAACAACAAAAATTCCTGATCAGAATCCGTTTCGCAAATAGAAATCTGACGGCTTCCGGAAAAATCAAAATCATTAAGGGTTTTATCCTTAGAAACTTAGCGTTTGACGGTTATAAAAAAATGTTTTTTAATCCGGATTCGTTTGTTTTTTAAGGCTTTTGTAGCGTTATTTGTTGCGCACATCAATGAACCATGAAGCTTACTACAAACCTGCTATTACTGACGGTCTCAGTAATATATTCTATTTCCTACGCCCAAACTCTTTTTTCGAATGGAGCTTCTGTTTCGTTATCACCCGGATCTGTCGTACACGTGAATGGAGGAGTTGATTTGACCCAGACAACCAGTTTGTCAAACAATGGCGTTCTGACTGTCACCAAAAATTCGACACTTTCTGTTCCCGGAAATTTTATCATCGGGACGGTATCTCAGGTCAATGGAAACGGAGTTTATTTGATTGAACAGGATTGGGTCAATAACGGAACATTTAACTCGGGAACTTCAACAGTTACTTTATACGGAAATACGCAGCAATTCATTACTTCGCTCAATGCAATTGCGACCAGTTTTAATAACCTGATTCTTACAGGTACCGGAACGGGTAATAACCGGAAGAAAACCCTGAACGGAGTGAATGCTTCAACAGGAGCAACCGGAATCCTGAACCTGAATGACCGCGAACTGGAAACTCAAACGAACTCATTTTTTGTTCTGAATCCGTCTACAACAGCTGTTACTTATTTGAATACCTTCGGAGCAGAAGGATTTGTGAGTAGTTTGGCTCCGGGAACTTTTTCACGACTTACGAATCAGGCTGCGGCTTATTTATTTCCTACCGGATCCAGTGCCGGAACTTTGCGTTTCAGGCCTGTAGAACTCACTCCTTCAACGAATGCGGCTTCTCAGTATACGGCTCGTTTGAATAATGTGGATGCATCTGTCGATAATTTTGACCGTTCGGAAACTGATGACATAACTTGCTCTCTGAATCCCGACTATTATCATTCGATAGAACGTGTTGTTGGTTCAGTTCCTACAGATTTGCGCTTGTTTTATATTTCTGCATCAGATGGTAATTGGCCGGCAATGGCTCAGTGGCAGAATCCTGCTTCCGAATGGACAGATATGGGTGTCACAAGTGCTGCTGTTTCCGGCGGTTTTGATACGAGAACCAAAGCGGCATGGAACTTTGTTGTTCCGGGGCATCCGTATATTCTTTCGCGTTTGCGTCCGGAAATTCCTCAATTGAATTGTCCGGATGTGTGTGAAAACTCTGTGGAGAATGTATTTACTCTTACTGGAACGACCACAAATTATCAATGGACTTTTCCTTCCAACGCAACATTGGTGTCGGGGCAGGGAACAGCTGTTGCTGAAGCAAACTGGCAATCCGGATCGGGGCAGGTTTCAGTAGTGGCGGTTGATGCGAATGGTTGCAGTTCACTGCCGGCAATCTGTACTCCGAATATTATTCCGAATGCAGCAGTTGATTTCTCGTATACTGAAAATGGCACGAGCTATCAATTTACGGATCATACGTCCGGTGCGATTTCCTGGACCTGGAGTTTTGGAGATGGTTTCGGTTCATCAGCGCAGGCTCCGTCACATACTTATTCCGGAATCGAGGACAATTATCTTGTAACTCTGGAAGTGACCAATGCAAACGGCTGTGTTGGTCAGGCTTCACAAATTGTTGAGTTATTCTCGGAAATCGTCGTGCCTAACATTTTTACACCTGATAATGATGGTATAAACGACGTCTTTTACATCAAAGCAATTGGAGTAAAAGATTATGGATTGCAGATTTTTAACCGTTGGGGAAACCTAATTTTCAGTTCCAACAGCCCGAATGTTATCTGGGATGGAAAAACCAACGGAAAACTGGTGGAAGAAGGAGTTTATTTCTATAAGCTGAAAGCATCTTCCAATACGAAGGAATACCACTATCAAGGAAATATAACAGTCATAAGAAAATAATCAACTAAAAATGAAAACACACACGAAAGCCTTGCTAGCTTCTTTTACGATCGTATTGAGTTTGAATGGAAATGCTCAAAACAATGTGGGAATTGGTACAAATACACCTAATCCAAATGCCATTCTGGACATGCAGTCAACGACTCAGGGAGTTTTGGTTCCCAGATTGACAACTGCACAAAGAAATGCGATTACAACCCCAACTGAAGGTTTGTTGGTTTATGATACAGATGTGAATTGCTTTTTCTTTTATGAAAGTACTGCAGCTGCATGGCAGAATCTTTGCGCCGGAGGTGGTGCAGGAGTTCCCGGGCCACAAGGTCCGGCAGGACCAGCGGGAGCAACAGGCCCTCAGGGAGTAGCTGGAGCACAAGGCCCGGCAGGTGCGAATGGTACTGCTGGTGCAACTGGTCCACAGGGACCGGCCGGAGCAGCGGGTGCTCAAGGTCCTGCGGGAACAACCGGACAATTTGCCGGAACGGTTTATACCACCAGCCAATTGCAACTAACTACCGCTTCGACGACTTATACCCTGGTTCCGGGATTGACACAAACGATTACAGTTCCGGCAAATGCAAAAGTATATATCTCAAGTGATGGTGGATTTCAAAATGCGAATGCAGGAGTAAACCACGGAGTAGCCGACTTTGCGATTTTTGTTGATGGCGTTGCTTCAACTTTACAACGAAGAGTTCCTGCTGCAAACTCTGCTTCACTGGGACAAATTATTTCTCAGTGGAGTTTGTCGAGCGTGTTCAATATGACTGCCGGATCACATACCATTCAATTACGCGCAAAATATGCTGAGGGTACTGCGCCGTTAAACATCGGAAGTGCAGCGGCAGATCTGATCAAAGGAAATTTGTCTGTTCTGATTATTAAAGAATAGCTTGAAGTCTGATTCAATAAAAAAATCCCGTCCTGGTTCAACCGAGACGGGATTTTTTAATGCTTATTTTTTGCGGGCGAATAACAAAAACTCTTTGTTTCCGTCTCCGCCGATAATCGGAGAATCGATAATTCCGACGACTTCAAAGTTCGAGTCGATGACAGCCTTTTCAATTCGTTTCAAAATATCCGGGTAAACCGAAGCGCTTTTCACGACGCCATGTTTGTTCAGGAATTTCTTTTCCAATTCAAACTGAGGTTTGATGAGCGCAACCAAAATACCATCCGATTCAACAAAACTACTGGTGAACGGAAGTACTTTTTCCAATGAGATAAACGAAACATCAATCACAATTCCATCCACTGGATTCGGAACGTGGGAAGAGGTTAATTCCCGGACGTGTGTTTTCTCAATATTCGTGATAAGCGGGTTGCTTCGGATTCGTTCGTGAAGCTGTCCGTGCCCGACATCCACGCAATACACGTGAGCAGCCTCTTTGCTGAGAAGAACTTCCGTAAATCCGCCTGTTGAAGCCCCGAGGTCAATAAACGATTTCCCTGCTATCGGAATTTCAAAGTGCTCAATTGCTTTTAACAATTTCAATGCTCCGCGAGATACCCAGGTTAACTCTTCGTTTAGCAACAAAATTTTGGCGTCCAGAGAAACTTTCTTTCCGGGTTTTTCAATGGAAATTCCATTGACCAAAACGTCGCCGTTTTTAATGAGTTCTTCCCCTCTGGTTCTTGAAGTTACCAGACCGCGGTCAACCAACAATTTGTCTAAACGTTCTTCCATAGTACAAAAGTAATAGATGTGAAGCAATTGCTCCTATACTAAGGATTATTTAACCCGATCCTTTGATTATGAACTTAATCTGAATTTAATTTCACAAAGCTGTTTAATGATTCACGTAATCCTAATAAAATCAAGGGTATAAGCAACTATTTTTTAAATTATAACGTTTGGTTATTAGTTGGTTAATTTATATTTGCTTAACATTAATTGAAACCCCCATGAAACTACTAATTGGTGTACTACTGGCATCATTATGCTCATTTTATTCTTACGGGCAGATGTTTTACTCAAACGGAGCCTTAATTTCGATTTCCTCAGGAGCGGTTGTTTACGTAAACGGCGGTGTTGAACTGAATCAGGTGACAAACCTCACAAATGACGGATCTCTGGTGACTACCAAAATTTCTTCATTTCCAATCCCCGGTACATTCAAAATAGGAGCAAATTCTACGGTCAGTGGAAACGGAACCTATTTTGTAGAGCAGGATTGGATCAATGACGGGATTTTTAACGGAGGAACTTCCGAAGTTACGCTGTTTGGAAATACTCAGCAGTTTATTACTTCCACGAACGGAGTTGCTACTGTTTTCAATGATTTGATTCTCACCGGAACGGGAACGGGCAATGACCGGAAAAAAACGTTACAGGGTGTTGATGCAACTACGGCTACATCCGGAACGCTTCAACTGAATTCCAGAGAACTGGAAACACAAACAAACACGTTTTTTGTGAAGAATCCGGCTGTTGCTGCGATAACTTATTCGAACACTTTTGGGGCAGAAGGCTTTGTGAGCAGTCTGGAACCGGGAACGCTTTCCAGAATAACAAACTTTGCAAGTACCTATATGTTCCCAACAGGATCAAGTACGGGAACGCTGCGTTTTCGCCCGATTGAATTAACTCCTCAATCAAATCTGGGGGCAGAATACACGGTGCGTTTCAATAATTACGATGCGAACACAGATGCTTTTGACAGAACCCAAACGGATGGGAATATGTGCGCATTGAATCCGGCTTACTATCATTCGATTGAACGCTTGATCGGCACGGCTCCAACAGATGTTCGTATGTTTTATGTTATCGCAGACGATGGAGATTGGACAGGAATGGCGCATTGGAGAACTGTCAGCTCAAATTGGAATGATATGGGAGCTACAACTTCAAATATCAATGGAGGATTTACAACCAGAGCAGTAGCCGGATGGAATTTTCCAAACCCGGGACACCCTTATATTTTATCTACGGTCAGACCGGGTCCGCCGACATTGAATTGCCCTACGATTTGTGAAAACACGCTGAATAACGTGTTTACGGTTGTTGGAGGTTCCGGAAATTTTCAGTGGACTTTTCCTTCAAGCGGAACAATTACTTCCGGTCAGGGAACTTCGAATGTAACCGTTGACTGGACAACAGGAACGGGGCAGGTTACGGTTATTGATATGGGAGCAAACGGATGTTCTTCCCAGCCCGGAAATTGCACCCCGACGGTAAATCCATCGCCTTTAGCACAATTTACATATACGGAAGAAGGATCGAATTACAGTTTTACGGATGAGTCAAACGGGGCTGTTTCATGGAATTGGTCTTTTGGTGACGGAGAGGGTTCTTCAAGCCAGAATCCGGTTCATGTGTATGAAGACGGCGGCGATTCTTTTCAGGTAACATTGGTTGTTACCAATAATCACGGTTGTGTGGGAGGTGCGACACAAATGATTGAAATTTTCCATGATATCACCGTTCCAAACATTATTACACCGAATAACGACGGTACAAACGACTTCTTCCTCATCAAAACTTCCGGAATCAAAACGTATGATCTGGTGATTGTCAACCGATGGGGAAATACAGTTTTCGTATCCAGCGACCCTACAGTTGTCTGGGATGGAAAAACAAACGGGCAGCCGGTAAACGAAGGTGTTTACTTTTATAAATTGAAGGCAACCTCTGCTACAAAAGAATACAACTATCAGGGTAACGTGACGGTTATCCGCAACTAATCAAAAAGTACTATGCGACAAAAACAGAACTTAATTGCTGCTTTCGCTCTAATCTTCGGATTGAATGCAGCTTATGCACAAAACAATGTAGGGATCGGTACTGCGACTCCGAATCCGAATGCCGTTTTGGAAATGCAATCTACCACTCAGGGAGTTTTAGTGCCACGAATGACTACCGCACAGCGAAATGCAATAGCCGCTCCAACGGAAGGATTAATGGTTTATGACATCGATGTGAATTGCTTCTTCTTTTATGAAAGCACTTCCCTGGCATGGCAAAACTTGTGCAGCGCAGGAGCAACTGGTCCTCAGGGTCCGGCAGGACCGCAAGGTGTTGCAGGTCCAACTGGTGCAACCGGTCCACAAGGACCAGCAGGATCTCAAGGCCCTGCAGGTGCAGCAGGTCCGGCCGGAACACCTGGAACGGCGGGAGCAGCGGGGCCAACAGGTCCGCAAGGCCCTCCGGGAATCATTGATAAATATCATGTTTATGGTACAGGGGGAAGAGCTGCGGTAACATCAAATGTTGCAACGTTACAGCCGGGAATGACGCAGACAATTAACCTGGCGGCTTCTTCAACTGTGATTATCTGGGCAACAATCGGGGCATTGAATACGGTTACAACTACCGGAGCATATTCAAATATCGATATGATTGTTTATGTAGACGGAAATTTCCTTCCAAATGGAGGATGGAACCGATTTTCCGTAGTGAACGGAACGGGGACGAACAGTTTCAGCACCTGTGCGATTAATACCATGATTACTTTGCCGGCAGGCGCTCATACCATTGAATTGAGAACTGCGCGAAGTACAGGAACGTCAAGTGTAAATATCGGAGGGAATGCTGCTTTGGATACCAATCCGGGAGAGATGACAATTATGGTGTTAAATTAATTTGCGGATCATGAAACAACTTCTTTTAATCAGTGGATTGAGTATTTTGTCCACCACGGCTTTTTCTCAACAGGTTTCCGGCGAAAGAAAAGCAACGATTACTCCTGTTTCGACGGAAGAAAAAGCTCCACAGGAACATGTGGCAGATACGATTGTTGTGAATTCAATGGGAAGAATGTCCAAACCGGTCATTCAGGTTGAGCCTGTTGTGAAGGAAAATCAACCGATTTCAAATAAACCGGAGCAAGTAACAACCGTTCATTCGAGTGCTAAAAAACCGGATTAGGAGAAAGCATCGCTTTCGATTTAAAACAAACAACAGGAAATAAAAAATCCATCCGTCAGCTGACAGATGGATTTTTGAATTTTAAGGGAATTTTATTAAGAATCGGATTATTCAATAACCCAATTGAATCGTTCTTTTAAAATGAAATGAATGCGATTCGTTACAGATTCATTTTCAATTTTCTGCAATACATCTTCAACAAAAGCTCCAACCATCAACTGGCGGGCACTTGCTTCGCTCAATCCTCTTGCACGCAGATAGAAAACCGCTTCTTCGTCTAACTGGCCGGTTGTTGAACCGTGAGAACATTTCACGTCATCAGCATAAATTTCCAATTCCGGTTTGCTGTTGATGGTTGCATCGTCACTCAACAAGACATTTGCGTTCGACTGGAATGCATTGATCTTCTGTGCATCTTTGCGTACAAATACTTTTCCGTTGAATACTGCTGTTGCTTTTCCGTCGATTACACCTTTGTACAATTCATTGGATTCGCAATTCGCAACTTTGTGATCTACGATCGTATGATTGTCAACATGCTGATTTCCGTTCAAAATATATGCTCCGTTCAAATGCGTTTCACAATTTTGTCCATCTACCTCAATGGTTAGATTATTACGTACCAATGTACCGTTTAAGGTAACGGTGTTAATCGTAAAATTCGAATCTTGTTCCTGGCTCACCAACTCGGTAGAAATCTGAAAACAAGATGCGTCTTCTTCCTGAAGCTTATCGATGATCAATTTTGCGTTTTTCCCCACACGGATTTCTGAAATCACATTCGTGAAGTTTTCAGAACCATCAACAGAGATCGAACGCTGAACAAAACGAACTTCGGCAAATGCTTCCGCTACTAAAACGTGGCGCAGATTCGAAAGAATATTTTTGTTTGTATTGATCTGAATGATTTCAATAGTCGGCTCGATCTGCATTTTAGCAGAAACATGAACATATAATCCGTCTGTTGCATATGCCGTATTGATCGCTGAAAAAACTTCTCCGTCCAAAGGAACAGCAGTACCTAAAACAGCTGCTTCTGTTGCTTCCATGTGAGAAAGTGCTTCGATTTTCAAACCTTCCGGATAGCTTTTCGAAGAAAGTTCTGCGGAGAAATGACCGTTTACAAAAACGTACTGAATAGAATTCTCTTCTAAGCCGAAGTTTCCGTTTACTGTAAGCGGATTTTCCTGAACGGATAAGGTGCTGTTTTTAATCTTTGCAACACGCGTATATTTCCAGGCTTCTGTTTTGGTTGTCGGAAACGGAGTTTGATCTAAGACTTCAAGAGCTTTCTGGCGCAATTCCGGATTCAAAACAAAGGATCCGTTTAATTGCCAGTTTACGCTTGCTGCCGATTCTTTTTCAATAATTTGCATCTGAATAAAGTTATTAATGAGCAAATTCTGCTTTAATCCAATCGTAACCTTTTTCTTCCAATTCAAGAGCTAATTCTTTCGGCCCTGATTTTACGATTTTTCCATCGTATAAAACGTGAACGAAATCAGGAACGATGTAATCCAACAAACGCTGGTAGTGAGTAATCACAACCGTAGCATTCTTGTCTGATTTCAATGTGTTTACTCCATTTGCAACAATGCGAAGTGCATCAATATCCAATCCTGAATCCGTTTCGTCCAAAATAGACAATTTCGGGTCCAGCATCGCCATTTGGAAAATCTCATTACGCTTTTTCTCACCTCCGGAAAAACCTTCGTTTACAGAACGGGAAGCCAATTTAGGATCCAATTCCACGATAGCAGATTTCTCTTTCACCAAAGCCATAAATTCCTTTGCGGAAATAGCTGCTTCACCACGGTACTCACGAATTTCGTTCAATGCCGTACGAAGGAAGTTAACGTTTGATACACCCGGAATTTCAACCGGATACTGAAATGCCAAAAACAAACCTTCTCTTGCGCGGTCTTCCGTTGCCATTTCCAACAGATCCGCTCCGTCAAAATCCACTGATCCTTCAGTAACTTCATATTCTTCACGTCCTGCCAAAACACTAGCCAAGGTACTTTTCCCTGCACCGTTTGGCCCCATGATTGCATGAACTTCACCAGCTTTTACTTCTAAGTTAAGTCCTTTCAGGATTTCTTTTCCGTCAATCGACGCGTGTAAATTTTCAATTTTCAACATACTTCTATCTAAATTGCGACGAATCGCGAATTTGTCCTTTTCTAATTTTTTATCCTACCGACCCTTCTAAACTGATGGTCAATAATTTTTGTGCCTCTACAGCAAATTCCATCGGAAGCTGATTCAAAACTTCCTTGCAGTATCCGTTAACGATCAAACTGATTGCTTTTTCTTCGGAAATTCCTCTTTGCAAACAGTAGAAGATCTGATCTTCACCGATTTTCGAAGTTGTAGCCTCATGCTCAATTTTCGCACTTGGGTTCTTACATTCGATGTAAGGGAACGTATGTGCTCCACACTCATCCGTCATCAACAATGAATCACATTGAGAGAAGTTGCGGGCGTTGTGAGCATTCTTATGAATCTGAACCAATCCACGGTATGAGTTATGGGATTTACCGGCAGAAATTCCCTTGGAAATAATCGTACTTTTTGTATTCTTTCCGAGGTGAATCATTTTGGTTCCCGTATCAGCCTGTTGGTAGTTATTCGTTACTGCTACTGAATAAAATTCCCCGATCGAGTTATCTCCTTTTAAAATGCAGGAAGGATATTTCCAGGTCACTGCAGATCCTGTTTCAACCTGTGTCCACGAAATTTTTGCGTTTGTTTCACACAATCCGCGTTTCGTAACAAAGTTAAATACACCTCCGTGTCCGTTCTTATCTCCCGGATACCAGTTCTGAACGGTCGAATATTTAATTTCTGCATCTTTCAAGGCAACCAATTCAACAACAGCTGCGTGCAATTGATTCTCGTCGCGCTGAGGAGCAGTACAACCTTCCAGGTAGGAAACATAAGAACCTTCATCGGCAATCACCAATGTGCGTTCAAATTGTCCGGTATTTGCTTCGTTGATTCGGAAATAGGTCGACAATTCCATCGGGCAGCGAACTCCTTTCGGAATATAGCAAAAAGATCCGTCCGTAAACACGGCTGAATTTAAAGCTGCATAGAAATTGTCTGTTGAAGGAACAACAGAACCCATGTATTTCTGAACCAATTCAGGATATTCCTGAACAGCCTCAGAGAAGGAACAGAAAATAATTCCCAATTCCTTTAGTTTCGATTTAAAGCTGGTTGCAACGGATACGGAATCCATTACAAAATCTACGGCAACACCTGTTAAGCGCTGCTGCTCTTCCAATGAAATCCCCAATTTAGCCATGGTTTCTTTCATTTCAGGATCTACGTCATCCCAGCTTTCATACTTTTTGGTTTGCTTTGGAGCAGCATAATATGAAATTGCCTGAAAATCGGGTTTCGGATATGAAATGTGAGCCCAGGAAGGTTCCGTCATTTCCGACCAGATTTGATAGCACTTCAAACGGTACTCTAAAAGCCATTCCGGTTCATTTTTCTTAGCAGAAATAAAACGAATAATACCTTCGTTCAATCCAAGCGGAGCTCTGTCCGATTCGATATCAGTTGTAAATCCGAATTTGTATTCCGAATTTTCTAAATCTTTCGCTAAGTCGTTTTCTGTATAACCCATCTAAAGTTTGTAATATTTATAAAGAGAAAGATTCACCGCAGCCGCAAGTTCTTCCGGCGTTCGGGTTTGAAAAAACAAATCCTTTCCCGTTCAGACCTCCGGAAAAATCCAAAATAGTCCCAACCAGATACAGGAAGCTTTTTTTATCGACAACAACTTTAATCCCGTTATCTTCAAAACTTTTATCCTCTGAACTTTCCTGATTGTCAAATGTGAGCTGATACATCAAACCGGAGCAACCTCCTCCTTCAACTCCAACCCGAATGAAATAACCGGCTTTCCCTTCGTCCTCCATTAATCGGATTGCTTGTTTTTTAGCTTGTTCTGTTACTGTAATCATGACAAGTATGTTGATTCTTTATTTAGATTAATTTTAAATAAAGCTATATTTCGTTGACAAAAATACCACATTTATGGTATTGGTGCAATAAAAATTGGAAGATAATTGAGTATGAGTGTTATTTTAATTTAAAATGCTGAAAACTTGATAAGTCAACGAAAAAAATCGTTGATCGGGTGCAACTTTCTGTAAGCGTATCCCGTTTAACTAAAAAGCATTTCTGAAACCTTAATTTGTTATTCTACTACTAAAATGAGAAAACCAATATTTCTTGGCTTATTTGTTTGTGCTTCACATACACTATGCCATTCACAGTCAAATACCACTCAGTTGCCTAATGGTGTGATTGTACATCAAGCGCAGGGAGTTGAAAAAACACCGGAATCAAAAACCATTGAACCCGTTCGTGTTCGAACAATTCAGGACTGGAATCTTCCGGAATGCATCGAGGCTTTGTCTCATGTGTCGATCAAACTGAATGAGGCAGCTCCATCCGAGCGTGAGTATTATCTCAACGAGCAAGCCCGTATTACCCAACGAATCAACGAACTTAAAGGATCCAATTAATTATGAAAAAGTTATTTGCCCTTCTTGCATTCGCAAGTTCAATGTACGGTCATGCCCAGTTGGTTCCAAACGGAAATTCAGGATCTTCTGTGACATCGTATACAAATGGTGCTCCGAATGACCCTATTTATATTTGGTGTGGAACAACACTTGGAGCTCAACAAGGAAGCTTAACGGCTACTCCGACAAGTGGAACAGGGCCATTTACCTTTAACTGGTATTACCACGATCAGGGAACTTCTTCCTGGCAGGCTTTATCCACTCAGGCAGGAGTAAGCACTTCAACGATCTCGAATCTGGCTAGTGACGGATACCGTGTAGAAATCCGGGATGCTTCGAATGCCATTACTGATTGTTTTACAGCATGGGTGTGGAATTTAAATACAGAGGTTACTGCTTCAAGCGGTTTGTCCAACTGTAACAATGCATCTTTGTCTTCTACAACAAATACAACCGGATCATTTTCTTATTACAATCCGCCGCCGCCGCAATCATTGATTAATGTGAATACGCAAATTCAGGTTTGTTTTTCTGCGAATCATACGTTTGTTTCGGATTTGGCTTTTTATTTGGTTGGTCCGCCTGCTTGCGGTTCACCTACGATCCTGTTGCTTCCGAATCCGGGAGTAATCGGGCAAGGTCCTACCTGTAACAGCGCTGACGGTGTGAACAATCTTTGTTTTACAACTGCTCCAAGCGGAAACATCAATGTTTGCAGTCCTGCTCCTGCTTCTTTGGGAGGAACTTACAGTACTTACGGACCCGGCAATACTCCGATTAACTGGTCAAGTTTGATTGGATGTAATGCGGCTGCAGGAGGTTGGGCTGTTCAGATTTACGACTGTATCGGTGCGGATGTCGGTTCTTTGACCAATGCTCAGATTACGTTTTCAAACTTAACGTCTATTTGTGGTTCACCTACATCTATTTCTTATGGTTCAGGAGCGATCAATTCTGCCATTAATGATAACTCCTGTACTGCAGCTTCGGCTTCTATTTTTCAGGTACCGGTAGCACCAACATTAACAACTCCGATCACCATTACGGCAACGACTACTTTGTTGTGGACTTCAAGCCCGGCTTCAGGAATTACAAACAGTACTTCAGCTAATGCTTCTGCAAACGGATTACCGGCCGGAGTTACCAATTTCACAATGACGGCAACGACATCTTACGGAAGTGCAACGTGTACATCTTCTGCTTCGACAAGTGTGAATGTAATTTACCCGGTAGTAAGCGCAGGGCCGGACCAAACAGTTTGTTCAGGTCAGCCTGTGACCCTTTCCGGTTCAGGAGCACAAACGTATACCTGGAACAACGGAGTAACGAATGGTGTTCCATTCACTCCGGGAGCAACTGCAACATATACTGTTACTGGAACAGCCGCAAATGGTTGTCAGGATACGGACGATGTTCTTGTAACTGTCAATACAACGATTCCTGTGAATGGCGGACCAGATCAAACGATTTGTATCGGTCAGGCTGTAACGCTTTCCGGTTCAGGAGCACAAACGTATACCTGGAATAACGGAGTAACGAATGGAGTTGCTTTCAATCCTACAACAACTCAAACATACACGCTTGATGCAGTAGATGCTTACGGATGTGAGGGAACGGATCAGGTAGTTGTAACGGTAAATCAGCTTCCGAATGTGGATGCAGGAGCACCGCAAGCTGTTTGTTCAGGAATCAATGTGGTTTTATCCGGTTCAGGAGCACAAACCTATACCTGGAATAATGGTGTCGTAAATGGTCAGCCATTTGCCCCAACTTCCACGCAAACTTATACCGTGACCGGAATAGATGCGAACGGTTGTCAGAATACCGATCAGGTTACGGTTACGATCAATCCGTCACCAACGGTGAACGGAGGTGCTGATCAGGCTGTTTGTCAGGGTGGATCAGTAACATTAACTGCTTCGGGAGCGCAAACATATTCTTGGAATAATGGAATCACGAACGGAGTTTCATTTACTCCGGGTTCGACGACGACATACACTGTTACAGGAACAGCAGCAAACGGTTGTCAAGGAACGGATCAGGTTCTCGTAACGGTCAATTTGATTCCTTCTGTCAATGCAGGAGCTGATCAAACTATTTGTGAAGGAACACAGATCGCTTTGAGTGGTTCGGGTGCTGCGACCTATGTGTGGTCTAATTCTATTCCGAACAACACGAATTTTACTCCATCGCTTGGAACGAACACTTACATCGTTACCGGAACATCAACTGCCGGTTGTCAGAATACTGATACAGTGGTTATAACGGTTATTTTGGTTCCGACGGCTGTGATCGACAGTGATTCTCCGCTTTCAGGATATCCTGGTTTGGAGGTTGAGTTTAACAATTCCAGTTTGAACGCAAATTCATACGACTTTATGTTTGGAAATGGCTTGAACTACCACACGACTAATATTTCGGCAACACCAAGCTCTACTTATCAGACACCGGGTACATATACTGTTGTTTTGACAGCAAGTAATGGAGTTTGTGAGGATACGGCTCATCTGGAAGTCATTGTGATTCCTTTCCCTCCAATGAAAATTGTCATGCCAAATATCTTTACTCCGAATGGAGACGGACAAAATGATATTTTCTTCATTCGTCTGGAGAATGCAGTTTCTGTAGAGGTTACGATTGTCAACCGATGGGGAAATAAAATGGCAACTATCTCTGGCTTAAATGGTTTCTGGGATGGAAGACTTAACGGAAACCTGGCAGATGACGGAGTTTACTTCTATAATTTCACAGCAACCGGATTGGATGGTACGACTCAAACAGGACAAGGAAACATCCAGTTGATCAAGTAACCGCGTGTTACGATTCAAACAGTTGGTTTCTTTTCTGTTAAGGAATTTAAGTAATTAGTTGATTTTAACGATTTATCCCTATTTTTGAATTGTTACTACTTTGTTTTACAAGTGCTTAGCGGGATGCCTGCTAGGCACTTCTAAACTGAACTATTTACTTACTACTACTATGAAAAGAATTGTTACCCTACAATTGTTTTTGCTTGCCGTTTCTTTTTCTGTATTTTCTCAGGAACAAACGAATAAACAGGCAAATCAAACACGTATTGATTACTTGTACGTTTACGAGCAATCAAAAACTCAAGCACTAAATGTTGTTTACGAACTGATTGATCAATGTTCTGTAACGGAGTTTAATAAACTTCACGAACATTTTACCTACAAAGCACGGGTAGAACCCACTGACACGAACAAGGCAATTTTGGCGTACATCAAAAACCGCAAAAATCAGCAGAAATGAAACATTTATTGCTTCTGCTGACTGTGACTTTGTGTTCAGTCGGCTATTCCCAGCCACCATGCGGGTCGAATCCACCTGCAGGAAATACTTGTGCAGCTGCCACACCAATCTGTGAATTAAACGGATATTGTGGAAATACTTCATCTTCTTATACGATCGATACCTGGAGCCAGTCTTGCGGGTTTTTAGGATTATTTGATTGCGGACTGACGGGAGAATTCTGTGGTTCGATTGAGAATAATTCTTTTCTGACCTTTGTGGCTTCGTCTTCAACAATTTCATTTGATGCCTGGGTTTTTAATTCCGCTTACGGGGATGGAATTCAGATCATGATTTTCTCTGCGAATAACTGCTCAGGAACCGTAACATCTTACTATTGCAGCCAATTGGCTCCTTCTGCAAGCTCACAATCCGTTTCTGCTTCCGGATTAACGCCCGGAAATACTTATTACATTATGATCGACGGTTTTGCCGGGGATGTGTGTGATTATACTTTTGCTGCAAATTCAGGAGTAGCGATACCGGTTGATGTAAATCCTGCGAACTCTTCCATTTGTGTGGGAGAATCGGTGAACCTTACAGCAACCGGAGGTAATGGAACTTTTACCTGGAATGCTTCACCGAATTTAAGCGGAACAACGGGTTCTACAGTTACCGCAACACCTCCGTCGACACCGGGAACTTATACTTACACGGTGAATTCGGCAACCGGAAATCCATTGTGCCCATCGTCAACAACGGCTACAGCTACGATTGTGGTAAATCCTTGCGGATGCACGGTTACAGCAACCAACAACGGACCGGTTTGTGAAGGAGTAACGACGGTTGATCTGTTTGCAACGACCATTGCGAATGCAACTTATTCCTGGACAGGACCGAATGGATTTACTTCCAATCTTCAAAATCCTACATCAGTTCCGATCCCGACAACTCCGGGAACATACGATTTTGAAGTAACTGTTACGGATAACGGTTCTACCTGTACTTCTGTGACGACGGTGGTAGTTACTGCGCTTCCAAATGTAGGAGCAGGAAGCAATCAGTCGATTTGTGCGGGAGCGGCAATTACGCTTTCCGGTTCCGGAGCTCAGACTTACGGTTGGAATAATTCTGTAAATAATGGTGTTTCGTTTACACCTGTTTCCACACAAACCTATACCGTTACCGGAACAGATGCAAACGGCTGTCAGAATACAGCTCAAGTTGTTGTGACAGTAAATCCTCTGCCGACCATTGATGCGGGAACTGACCAGTCTCTTTGTCAGGGAGGATCTGTGACCTTATCCGGTTCCGGAGCGCAAACGTACACCTGGAATAATGGTATAAACAATGGTGTTTCGTTTGTTCCGGGTTCTACACAAACCTATACTGTTACCGGAACGGACGCGAATGGCTGTCAGTCAACAGATCAGGTTGTTGTGACGGTGAATCCTTTGCCGGTAGTAGAAGCAGGTTTGCCCCAAACGATTTGTGCGGGGGTAAATGTGACTTTATCCGGTTCGGGAGCTCAAACTTATTTGTGGGATAACGGTGGAACGAACAATGTTCCGTTTACACCGGGTGCGACCGCCATTTATACGTGTACCGGAACAGATGCGAATGGCTGTCAGAATACCGATCAGGTACTTGTAACGGTGAATCCTGTTCCTGTTGTGAATGCAGGAGCTGACCAAGCTGTTTGTCAGGGAACTTCACTTACTTTGGTAGCTATCGGAGCCCAAACGTACTCATGGAATAATGGTGTCAGTAATGGTATTTCATTTGTTCCGAATACGACGCAAACCTATACTGTTACCGGAACTTCCGTGAATGGTTGTCAGGCAACTGATCAGGTTGTTGTGACGGTGAACCCGCTTCCCGATGTAAATGCCGGAGCAGATCAATCCCTTTGTCAGGGAACTTCGATTACCTTATCCGGTTCGGGAGCACAAACCTATGTTTGGAGCAATGGAGTGAGTAATGGAGTTGCTTTTACTCCGTCAACTACACAAACGTATTCGGTTGTAGGAACGGACGCAAATGGCTGCCAGAATACCGATCAGGTGACAGTTCTTGTAGTTCCGTATCCTGTTTCGAATCTTTCATCAGATATAAATTCCGGAAATCCGACATTGACGGTTAATTTTGAGAACAATTCCACAGGTGCCGATTCCTATCATTGGAATTTCGGAAACGGTCTGGAGTATAACTCACAGAATAATTCGGGACAACAGGTTTCTTACGATAATCCGGGAGAATATCAGGTCGTGTTAACAGCCATCAATGGCTCGTGTACAGATACGGACACGGTTTTGATCACTGTGCTTCCTTTTGAAGATCCGGTTCTTCTGATTCCGAATGTTTTTACTCCGAACGGGGATAGCAACAATGATCGGTTTTTTATTTCAGCCAATTATGTGACAGCTGTGAAAGTTACGATTGTTAACCGCTGGGGCGACCGGATGCATGAATACGATGATGTTCAGGGCTTTTGGGATGGAACAGTAAACGGGAATCCGGCATCAGATGGTGTTTATTTCTTTCAGTATGAAATTGAAGGAATCAACGGAACAGTATTGAAAGGACAAGGAAATGTTCAGTTGATCCGCTGAGTAAATGAATATTTAAGTAAAAAGGACTGCAGCAATTGCAGTCTTTTTTTGTTTAACTACATTTGCACTATGCGTATCGTTCGGCAATTGAGTCCTGAAATTAAGTTTAATAGCCCAATCCTTACTTTGGGAACCTATGATGGTGTTCATTTGGGGCATCAGGAAATTATTCGTTCGTTGGTTGAAAAGGCTAAAAATGAGCGAAAGGAATCAGTGTTGTTTACCTTCGATCCGCACCCGAGAAAAGTACTTTATCCCGAAAGTCATTCCGTTAAATTGGTCGATACGGTTGAAGAAAAACTGGAAAAGCTGGAAAAACTAGGACTTGATACGGTAATTCTTTTTCCGTTTACAAAAGAGTTTTCGCGGCTTTCCGCTATGGAATTTGTTCGTGATGTACTCGTAAACCAGATCGGAATCAGTGAAATGCACATCGGACATGATCATCATTTCGGGAAAAACCGGGAAGGATCATTTCAGGAATTACAGGAGTTGGGAGAATTGTATCATTTTGATGTTTATCAGCTTCCGGCAATTTCCGTGGAAGAAACAACGATCAGTTCAACAAAAATTCGAAATGCTATTCTGGAAGGAAATGTAGCTTATGCCGCATCTTTACTGGGAACTCCTTTTGTATTGGAAGGAACAGTAGTGAAAGGACAGCAGATCGGTCGTACAATTGGCTTCCCAACTGCAAACATTGACCTGGGAAATTCTGAAAAAATTGTTCCGAAAAATGGAGTTTATGCCGCAAAAGCGTATCTCGGAGGAAAGTTGATTCATGGAGTTATGAATGTTGGTACAAGACCGACGGTTGCGAATAACGGACAAGTAACCATCGAAATTCATTTGTTTGATTTCAATGAAGAAATCTATGGACAGCGAATGAAAATAGAAGTGATGCAACATATTCGTGATGAAAAGCGTTTTGAGAACATAGAAGATTTAAAGAATCAAATTCAACTAGATGAAGTTACTGCTCGTAATTACCTTTCTGTACACTTGTAATTTCCTGTATGCGCAGGATACATTAAAAATTTATCGATGGGAGGAAGTCCAGAAAGCCAATCCTGATACGATTCTTGCGATTGATGCATCTAAATTAAAGTGGGAGAAAATTCCGGAGAACCTGTATTCATTTAAGAACCTGAAATATTTGAATATTTCCAAAAACAAACTGAAGGAACTTCCTTTGGAAATGGGAGTCTTCAAACAGTTGAAAACATTGGATGTTACAAAAAACAGCATTGATGCCGCACCGATTGTTATCTGTCAGCTTCCGAAATTGCAGCGGTTTCATGCGGCAAGAAATAAAATCAGTTCGCTTCCTGCCTGTATCGGATATTTGGCAGATTTAAAAGTTCTGGATATTTGGGATAATCCGATTAATATATTGCCGGAAGAACTTTTGAATTTGAAGAAATTAGAGGCTGTAGATATGAGATCAATTATGCTTGGGCCTCGCTTTCAGCAGAAGTGGGAACAGTCGATGCCGCAGGTCAAATGGTATTTTGATCCTCCTTGTCATTGTGTAGAATAAAAATATTTTTCTTTTTTTCCAACCTTTTAAAATTCGTGACATCATATGGGTGTCAAGTATAAATCAGAAATCTCTCTGATTGGTTTGGTAAATTGGGTTTTAGGTTTGGAAAAGGGTACTATTTGGATTGTACCCTTTTTCAGTTTTATAGAATTTCCTCTTTCCGGTTACAAATTCGCGATATTGCGTATTGGCTAGTCATAGTAAGGGTTTCAGAAGGAAAAGTCAATGCGTTTTTATTACAATTGATGCCCTGAAGAACAAGATCATTTTCTATTTTGATTCAATGCAAGGGGCTGACCTTCAAAGTTGTTAGGATTCCTCTTTTTGGTTGCAAATTCGCGATATTGCGTACTGGCCAGTTGCAGCAAGGGTTTTGGAAGGGAATCGAATGCAATTTTAGTGCTTTCTACACCTTGAAAAACAAGCTTATCAATCCAACCTTCATAATAAATCAACCCACACAGATTTTTCCGCTTTTCATTTAGGTATTAACGCAGACTCACCAAAGGTGAGTACAGATTATGACCTTATTTAATATCTGCGTAATTCGCGAGATCTGCGGGAAACAATAATGTATTAATTAAATTCTCGTACAAGTCATTCATTTAAAGATCTAAACTAAAAACCCGCTCGAAAAAACTTTTTTATTTCAATTCCACTTCAAAAATCTCTGTCCAGAAATCACGAATTGATTTTCCGTAAACTCCCAACATTTGAGGAACTAAACTCGCGGTAGAGAATCCCGGAGTGGTGTTTACTTCAATTACGTGAGGAACTCCGTCTACAATCATGAAGTCGATTCGGGCAATGGATCTCAATTGAAGCAGACTGTAAATTTCTTTGGATTGCTCCCAAACCAAATCTCTGATTGATTCGGAGATTCTTGCAGGAGTGATTTCCTGAGACTGCCCCAAATATTTGGCTTCGTAGTCAAAAAAGTCGTTATCGGTAACAATTTCCGTCAAAGGAAGTGGAATGATACCGGAAGGAGAGCGATAGATTCCGCAAGTTACTTCCGTGCCTTTTAAGAATGCTTCGATGACGATGGTGTCACCTTCTTCAAAAGCTTTGTCCAATGCTGCCGAAAGATCTTCAGCTTTGGAAACTTTACTGATCCCGAAACTGGATCCGGAATCGGAAGGTTTTACAAAACAAGGCAGTCCCAACTGCTCCAGAATTTCGCTTTCGGTAAATGCGGTACGCGATTTCAGGAAAAGTGATTTTGCAACCGGAATCCCGAAACGGGAAAGAAACTGATTGCAATACCATTTGTCAAAACTCAACTCCGAAGCAAGTGCGTTGGAATTAACGTAAGGAATTCCTTTCATATCCAATAAAGCCTGGATCTTTCCATTCTCACCGGGATTTCCGTGGATGTAAATAAGACCGATGTCAATTTTACATGCTTTATCGGCAGTTTGATAACTCATGTGTTCAATCGAGAACGGGAATTTTTCAGAATCTTGCGGAACAAACCATCCGTCTTCAAACACATGAATCGGTACGACTTCGTAACCAAGAGGAAAATTATCTATAATGGTTTGGGCACTTTTTAATGAGATTTCAAACTCGGAAGAATATCCGCCACAAAATAAACCAACTCGCTTCATACCTTGTATTTTTTACAAAATTAGCGGATAATTAAACCTTCAATTGTTCTTCGGAGAAAAGTTTTCAGAATAGATTGTTAAAAGCTTCACCTGTCGTTGCATCCTTGCAGAAACATTCTTTCTATATTTGTTGCAACTTACAATCGATTTATGAAGTTTTTTCAAAAGCTTAAGGCATTTGTTTGGAGTAAACACTTTTTGAAGCACACGCTCTTCATCGTGCTGACATATTTCCTGGTGATTACAATTGTGGTGATCTATTTGGATCAGTATACCAATCACGGGGAGAAAATAGATGTTCCGAATGTAGTTGGACTTAAAACTGCAAGCGCACAATCCAAACTGGAAGAACTGGATTTGAAAATTGAAATACTGGATTCAGTGTATAAACCTGAATTGCCGGTTGGAACGATTGTTTCACAAGATCCGCTTCCAACATCCAAATCAATGGTTTATGTGAAATCAGGCCGGATTATCCGGGTGCAGGTTTCCAAGAAATCGCGTTTGGTTGAAATGCCGAGTTTGATTGATAAATCGGAGCGCATGGCAGAAAGTGTCTTGAAAAACAGAGGCTTGAAGTACCGCAAAAATTATGTTCCGACCAGTGAGTCGAACGGAGCGGTATTGAGACAGCTTTATAACGGAAGAGAAATCAAAGAAGGAACAAAAATCCCTATCGGAAGCTTGATTACCTTGGTTGTTGGTCAAAACAACGCTTCTCAGCCAGTTGCATTAATTGATTTAAATGGTCTAACAATATCTGAGGCTAAAGCACGTTTAAGTGGAATATCGCTACACGTTTTAGTTGGAGCATGTGATGGATGTACAAATGCTGCTGATACGACCACTGCTGTTATTTATTCTCAAAGCCCTGAATATTTGGAAGGAGTGACCGTTTCGCCGGGTACAACAATTACTGTTTCAGCTGAAAAAAGGTAGGTAATTTTAAAATTAGATGAAATTTACTTTAGTACCCGTTTTCGTATTTGTTGTCGCTTTTTGTTCATTCGGACAGGAAGTGCTTAGTCCGATTGGAGCAATGAAAAGAGGTGATGCAAAACCAAAGCCCTTAAGCTTGAAAAGCACCACAACGATTGACAGCACTTTTATTTATTCTTTTGATACCTTATCATTGCCGATTCTGGATGAGTTTTCTCATTCCAAGTTTTCGGAAATGAACTCACAACCCGGAGAACCGGGCGTAACGGAACAGAAATATTATTATCTGACTGATTTGGCAAATGTTCCTTTGACGAATGATAAAGTGTTCTCAAGTAATCCGACAAAGAAATATACCACTTCCGGAGGAACAACAGTACAAACTGATTTACCCTTAATTTCGGTCAAACAAGCAAATTTCCAGAATTACCCGGTAGTTTATTCCACGATCCAATTTTACCCGCCATACAATATTTATGAAGATTTGGATGCGGGAACAGAACCGGACACTGTTGCAATGACTAATCCGGATATGAAACAGGATTCCATCATTGTTTTTTTCGCTCACGAAGCTGATCCTACAAAATACTGGACAGATAAATTTGTCTACCACAATTATACCAGTGCGGTAGATCCCTGGACACTTGGAGTTGCAACGTTTGACGGGCTGGATGAATCAGGATATCCGTATGCGATCGGAACAACATTAACCGGATACGCAGATTATCTGACTTCCAAAGTGGTTGATTTGTCTTCTTATGCTCCGAATGACTCTATTTATCTGAGTTTTTTGGTGCAGAAAAGAGGTTTTGGAGATGAGCCGGAGGCGCAGGATTCCCTGGTTCTTGAATTTTTCAATAAAAGTGCAAACCAATGGAACCGTGTGTGGTCTACAAACGGAGGACCTTTAAGTGATTTTAAAATTGCTCACCTGAAAATCACGAATGCGAATTACCTCACTGACGGATTCAAATTCCGGTTTAAAAATTACGGTGGACTTTCCGGAATGCTCGACGAATTCCATTTGGATTATGTGCATCTGAGAAGCGGAAGCGGATACCAGGATACTTTATTTAAAGACTTTGCTTTTGTTTATAAGATCGGGTCTTTGGTTGATACATATACGGAAGTTCCCTGGGAACATTGGGTACATGACCCGACTCACATGAATCCGAATGTGAAAGTGACTGTGAGAAACGGTTCCAATATTCCTGAAAACAACATGAACGGAGCCGTAAAAGTGAATTTCAACGGAGCAATGGAAGGTTCTTTTACTTTGATCGGGGCGGTTTTGTCTGACGGAATCAACTATGCACCAAGAACGGTTGTTGAAAGTGTACATGATTTCACCGGGGCATATACGTTTTCTACGACACCTTCAGCAACAACAAAAACATTTGATATCATCGGAAATGCCGGATCACCATTCCCGAACCTGCCATTGAACGATTCTTCCTACACAAAACAAGTCTTTGAAAACGTCTATGCGTATGATGATGGTTCGGCAGAATCCGCATATGGAGTTTCTCAGGTACAGGCAAGATTGGCAATGAAATTTCAACCATATAAAGCAGATACGCTGCTTGGAGTTCGGATTTGCTTCGTTCCTACGGTGAAAGATTTGTCCAATAAATTGTTCTTGTTGACCGTTTGGGGAGATGACAACGGTGAACCGGGAGCGGTTTTGTATGAAGATCAGTTTTTCTTCCCTAGAACTCCGATTTATGAAGACGGACGTGGAATTTATACGGATTACATCTTAAAGGACACAAGATTACCCTTGTCTTCAGGAGCATTTTATGTCGGGACGAGACAGATTGATGCAGATCCTTTGAATATTGGTTTCGATAAAAACAATGTACATTCCGATAAAGTATTCTATTCGTTGAACGGAGGAAATACCTGGTCAAATTCTACACTTCCGGGTGTTCCGATGATGCGTCCGCTTTTCCAAACCGGAGATAATTTCAATTTATCTGTTGAAGAACAAACAAAAGAAATCTTATGGGGCGTTTTCCCAAATCCGACAGAAGGAATGGTGCGAATCGACTGGAGATCTGAAGAAGCATTTCCGGGAGCTGTTTTAGTAGACGCTCAGGGAAGAATCATTTTGGATGTTTCCCCGGAAAACCCGCAATTCGATTTAAGTAACTCTCCAAGTGGGATCTACTTTTTGAAATTGAATAATTCACAAGCAATTAAAAAAATTATCCGATAAAAGATGAATGACAATGCTCAGGATGTTGAACAAGAAGAAGAAGAGGAGCTTTTTGAGCATTATCGCTTTAATGTTGATCCGGGACAGGAGTCGGTTCGGATTGATAAATATCTGATAGACCGGCTTCCGAATACTTCACGTAATAAGGTTCAATCCGCTGCAAAAAACGGGAGTGTTGTCGTTAACGGGAATCCTGTTAAGTCAAACTATAAAGTAAAACCCAAAGATGAGGTAGCGATCGTTTTGCCTTATCCGGTTCGTGAAATCGAACTGATTCCTCAGGATATTCCACTTGATGTTGTGTATGAAGACAATGAATTGATTGTCATAAACAAACCGGCAGATATGGTGGTGCATCCCGGATATGGGAATTACACGGGAACTTTGGTCAATGCATTGGTTTATCATTTTGATAATTTACCGGAACGGAAATCCGATTATTACGGTCGTCCGGGTTTGGTTCATCGTCTGGATAAACACACTACCGGAATCATGGTTGTGGCTAAAACAGAAGATGCACTGACGAATCTGGCTAAGCAATTTTACGACCGGACAACCGAAAGAAGGTATCACGCTTTGGTTTGGGGAGATGTGGAAGAAGATATGCGCATTGAAGGAAACCTGGGGCGATCACTCAATAACCGGAAAGTGATGACCGTTTTTCCGGAAGGAGATCATGGGAAACATGCGGTAACTCACGTAAAAGTTTTAAAACGTTTCGGTTTGGTAACTCTGATCGAATGTAAACTGGAAACCGGACGAACACACCAGATCAGAACTCATCTGAAATGGAAGGGGCATCCCTTGTTTCACGATCTGGAATATGGCGGAGACCGCATTGTGAAAGGAACTACGCATGATAAATATAAGCAATTCATAAACAATTGCTTTGATCTGATTCCTGGTCAGGCACTCCACGCTAAATCGTTAGGATTCCAACATCCAAAGACCCGTGAATGGGTCCAGTTTGATTCTGAATTACCCAGTGGCTTTCAGGTTTTACTGCAAAAGTGGGAGAGATACGTCGCTGAATAATTTATCACAAAAACAGGTTTTGACGTTTTTTTTTCTCGGATAAATAGTGCGTATTCAAAATTTTAATTTAATTTCGGCAATCATGATACTGAACAACTATACCTTTAAGCCAAATAGTTTGTCAAATATCTCTGTGTTTATATAAAAAGATTGCACCTTGCTATGAATGTTAAAACGCTTATTTTATCTGGACTTTTAATTGTTTCCAATCTGTCTTTCGGACAGGTGAAGCAAATTAAAGATGCAAATACTCAGTTTAGAAGTGGAAACTACTGCGAAGCAGCATCAAAATGTGAGTTAGCCTATTCCAAAATCAAACGTAAGTCTAAATCAGGCCTTACAATGAAAGGAGACATGGCGTTCAAAACTGCAGAATGCTATAGAAACGTTGAAAATTTCAAAAGAGCTAATGAGTGGTATGAAAAAGCCATTTTATTGAAGTTTCAGCAAAAAGAACCACTTGTTTTGTTGTATAATGCAGACATGCTTCGTCAAATGGGAGACTTGAAAAAGGCTCAGGACAACTATACGGCGTATAAAGCATTGGTTCCGGATGATCCCAGAGCGGATGTCGGAATTACATCTTGTAAAATGTACGAGGAGTTCAAAGAAAACAGAACGCGCCACACCGTTTCAAATGTGAAAGCATTGAATAAGGAAGGTTTTGAGATGGCTCCAATGTTTGTTGACAAAAAGGATACAAAAATCGCATTTGGTACATCCAGTGATCGTGAAGGAATAGCAGGGAAAGCAAAAGATCCGTTGACTTGTCAGAAATACATGGACATTTTCGTTTCGGAAATTGATAAAAAAGGAAACTGGTTAGAGCCGAAGCCAATTGTTGGTGACAGTATTAACACAGAAGACAGTGAAGGTACTTTGTGTATTGACGCACGTGGTAAAACAATGTTCTTTACACGTTGTCCAAGTACGAAAAAGAAAAACTTAGGTTGTGATATCTATATGTCTGAATTAGGAGGTAAAGGATGGGAACGTCCTAAAAAACTTTCTTTGAAATCAAATGATACCTTGTCTGTTGGACATCCATGTGTTACTGATGACGGAAAATACCTGATTTTTGCTTCCGATTTACCGGGAGGTCAGGGAGGACACGATTTGTGGTATACAACTTACGACAAGAAATCTGATTCATGGACAACTCCTGTAAACATGGGGCCGGAAGTGAACACAGCAGGAAACGAATTGTTCCCAAGCTTTGCTAAGAACGGAGATTTGATTTATGCTTCTGACGGTCTTCCTGGAATGGGAGGTTTGGATATGTTCCGCGCTGAAAAAGTAGCAGATAAAAACCAATGGGAAAAACCAACAAACTATGGTTCTCCGATTAACTCTGAATTCAATGATTATGCAATGGTTGAAGTAGATGACCGCAAAGGTTATTTCACATCAGAACGTAAAGGAAACGTTGGAGAGCAATTCAGCCCGGATTTATGGATGTATGAACTTCCTCCGAACATTTTCTCTTTGAAAGTAAACGTATTTGACTTGACGGATAAAACACGTCAAACGAAGATCGAAGGAGTGAAAGTAGTCGTTACAGGATCTAACCCGAACGAAAAATGGGAAGGTTTGACTGCAAAAGACGGATCTGTATTCTGGGATAAGAAACCAAACGGAGATCGTTACATTCAAGAGAATTCAGATTACAAAATCGCTATTTCGAAAGAAGGATATTACGAAAACAAAAACGGAGCTTCGATCTCTACAAAAGATTTGATTTACAATCAGGATTTCGTATTGGATATGGGATTATTCCCGATCAAAAAACCAATCCGTCTTCCGGAAGTTCGTTATCCTTTGGCAAAATGGGATTTGTTAGTTGACTCTACAATTAACTCAAAGGATTCCTTGTTATTCGTTTATGACTTGTTGATTGATAATCCGGGATTGGTTCTTGAATTGAGTTCACATACCGATCCACGAGGAAATGATGCTTACAACCAGGTTCTTTCTGAAAACCGCGCGAAGGCTTGTTACAAGTTCTTGGTTGAGGAAAAAGGAATTGACCCACGAAGAATTATTCCAGTTGGAAAAGGTGAGCGTGAGCCAAGAACAGTTTACTTGAATGGTGGTGTTTACCTGGAAAATGAACCGTTGGTTGACGGAGTTATGAAACCGGGAACTCAGGTGATTATCTTGAAAGAAGCTTATATGAACCAGTTCAAGAAAACAAACAAGAAATTGTTTGAACAACTTCAACAGTTCAACAGACGTACAGAAGGAAAAGTGGTTACTTTAGAGTTTGACGCAAGTACAGCTCCAACTGCTAATCCGGATTACGTAATCTTTAAGCCGCTTCCAAAAGCAAAGTAATGCTCAAATAAGAAGAAGCACTGCTTCTGAAAATAATATAAAAAGCCTTCGTTCATACGAAGGCTTTTTTTGTGCGCATTGCTCTCAATTGAATTTTGTAACTTTGCGCTTTCAAATTTACATATGTCAGACGTTCGATATAATTTACGAGGTGTTTCCGCTGGAAAGGAAGAAGTGCATAATGCGATAAAAAAAGTCGACAAAGGCTTGTTTCCGAAAGCGTTTTGTAAGATAGTTCCTGATTATCTGACCGGCGATGAAGATTACTGTATTGTGATGCATGCCGACGGAGCGGGAACAAAGTCTTCATTGGCTTATATGTATTGGAAAGAAACGGGAGACGTTTCCGTTTGGAAAGGAATTGCACAAGATGCACTCATTATGAATATTGATGATCTGCTGTGTGTTGGTGCAACAGAGAATATTTTGCTTTCATCCACAATCGGGAGAAACAAAAACCTGATTACCGGAGAAGTCATTGCCGCGATTATCAACGGAACGGAAGAATTGCTTGAAACACTTCGTGGTCAGGGAATCGGAATTTATTCTACGGGAGGCGAAACTGCAGATGTAGGAGACCTGGTGCGTACAATCATTGTGGATTCTACAGTAGTTTGCCGTATGAAGCGCTCGGAAGTGATTTCGAATCATACGATTCAAGGCGGAGATGTGATTGTCGGATTGGCGTCATTCGGTCAGGCAACTTACGAAGATTCATATAACGGCGGAATGGGGTCGAACGGATTGACTTCTGCCCGACACGACGTGTTTAATAAAACACTGGCTGCAAAGTATCCTGAAAGTTTTGATGCGGCTGTTCCGGCTGATCTGGTTTATTCCGGATCAAAAAACTTAACGGATTCTGTGGAAGGCGTTCCTGTAGATGCAGGAAAATTGGTGCTTTCTCCAACCAGAACATATGCTCCGGTTATTAAAGCGATTTTGGATAAATGCCGTTCTTCCATTCATGGAATGGTTCATTGTTCGGGAGGAGCACAGACAAAAGTGCTTCATTTCGTGGACGATGTGCATGTGATCAAGGATAACCTGTTTCCGATTCCTCCTTTGTTTAAAATGATTCAGGAAGAATCCGGAACCGATTGGAAAGAAATGTACAAAGTATTCAATATGGGGCATCGCATGGAAGTTTACCTGCCGGAAAGCGAAGCACAGCAAATTATTGAAATCAGCAAGTCTTTTGGGATTGATGCTCAAATTATCGGACGGGTTGAAAAAATGGAAGGGAAACAGGTAACTGTTCGCTCTGAAGTAGGAGAGTTTGTTTATAATTCATAACAGATAATCCTTTACGAATTAAAGACTACATAAAATCAAATGCAAGATTTATTAAGTAAACTGGAAGCGATTCACTTTCGATTTGTAGAAGTTGGTAAAATGATTACCGACCCGGAGATTATTTCCGACATGGATCGCTATGTGAAATTGAATAAGGAATATCGGGATCTGGAAGAGGTTGATAATGCCTATAAAGCATATAAGAACGTTCTGGATAATCTGAAAAGCTCAAGAGAATTGCTTGAAAGCGAAACCGACCCTGAAATGAGGGAAATGGCAAAGATGGAGATCAACGAACTGGAGCAAAAAAGACCGGAGATCGAAGAAGAAATCAAAGTTCTTCTGATTCCGAAAGACCCGGAAGATGATAAGAATGCAATCATCGAATTGCGTGCCGGAACCGGAGGTGACGAAGCATGTATTTTCGTGGAAGATATTTTCCGGATGTACACCATGTACTTTAAGGAAGTGGGCTGGTCTTATGAAATTGTGAACTCTTCCGAAGGTTCTGCAAAAGGATATAAAGAAGTTTCCATGAGCATCACCGGAGCCGGAATTTACGGAATGCTGAAGTTCGAATCAGGTGTTCACCGCGTGCAACGTGTGCCTGAAACAGAATCTCAGGGACGTGTTCACACTTCTGCCATCACAGTAGCGGTTTTGCCGGAAGCAGAAGAAGTGGATTTCGAACTGGATATGAACGATGTCCGCAAGGATACCTTCAGAGCTTCCGGAGCGGGTGGACAGCACATTAACAAAACAGAATCGGCGATTCGTTTAACACACATTCCAACGGGAACGGTGGTTGAATGTCAGGATGGTCGTTCGCAGCATAAAAACCTGGCGCAGGCAATTTCGGTTTTGCGTTCGCGTTTGTACCAGGCCGAGTTGGATCGCGTGCATCAGGAACGCGCAGCACATCGTAAAACATTGGTTTCTACAGGTGACCGCTCTGCAAAAATCAGAACCTATAATTATCCGCAAGGACGAATTACGGATCACCGGATTAATAAAACGATCTACAATTTAAGTGCGTTTATGAACGGCGATATTCAGGAAATGATCGATGCCTTGAAGCTGGCAGAAAATGCTGAAAAAATGAAAGGCGAATTGAACTAGTTTAAAAGCTCAAAAGTTCAATGTTTAACTCTTTGAATGTTTTAATCCCTTTGACTTTAAAAAAACGTACTGTTAACAGTGCGTTTTTTTTTGATCATCACCTTTAACCGAATAATGACAACCATTCACCATTTTTTTAATCATAATTGATTGATAAATGCGACTTTTACACCTCAACTCAACAATATGAAATTAGGATTATCCATTTTAGTTGTTCTAATCACTGCAATTTCCTTTGGTCAGACCAATGCGACTTTGAGCGGAACCATCAAAGATGAGTCGAAAGGAGAAGAAATTATCGGAGCAATTATTCGTGTGAAGGACCAGAAATTGGGAACCGTTACAAATGAATATGGTTTCTATTCTTTGACCTTGCCGGCCGGAAAATATACTTTTCAAGTATCCGCAACAGGTTATTTAATGATCGAAAAAGAAGTGGATCTGACAAGTTCTCAGGCAATTGATTTTCAGTTAAAAACCGAAGGAGGAGAAACCGAACTGGAAGAGGTGGTTGTTTCTACCGAGCGGCCTGATGGAAATGTCAGAGATCCGTTGATGGGAGTTGAAAAAATCGACCCGAAAGAAATTTCAAAAATCCCCGTTATTTTCGGAGAAAAAGATCTGATAAAAACCATGCAGCTGATTCCCGGAGTGAAAAACGCGGGAGAAGGAAGTTCCGGGTTTTATGTTCGCGGAGGTGGAGCAGATCAAAACCTGATTCTATTGGACGAAGCGCCGGTTTATAACGCAAGTCACTTATTGGGATTCTTCTCTACGTTTAATTCGGATGCGATCAAGGATGCGATGCTTTTCAAAGGAAATCAACCGGCGAACTACGGTGGACGTTTGTCTTCTGTTTTGGATATCAAAATGAATGACGGAAATCAAAAGCGCTACAATGTAGGCGGCGGAATCGGATTGATTTCTTCAAAACTGCTTGTGGAAGGACCGATTGCGAAAGACAAAGCATCCTTTCTGGTTTCGGGAAGAAGAACCTACGCAGATTTATTCCTGAAATTATCGGATAAGTTTAAGGACAACAAGTTGTTTTTTTACGACCTGAATGCAAAAGTGAATTACCGAATCGGGAAGAAAGACCGTTTGTTTTTATCCGGATACTTCGGACGGGATAAATTGGGATTGGGTGACGTTTTCGGAATTAACTGGGGAAATACAACCGGAACCATTCGCTGGAATCACATTATCAACGACAAATGGTTTTCAAATACCTCTTTCATTTACAGTAAATACGATTACAAAATTTCGATTTCCGGTGGAGATGTGAAATTCGATATCACTTCTCAGATTCAGGATTTCAATGTGAAACAGGAATTCCAGTGGTTCCCGAACAACCGCAATAAAGTGAAAATCGGATTGAACGTGATTAACCATGGGATTACTCCCGGGCAAATTGACGCAAGTGCTGAATCGGGAATCAATGTGAAAAGAATCAAACCGACCAATTCGATTGAAAATGCGGTTTATATCAGCAATGATTACAATCTGAGTGAAAAATTCATCTTGAGTTACGGGTTGAGAGGATCGAACCTGATCGCTCTTGCGAATGGTGAAGAAATGTATACCTACAATCCGGATGGAAGTGTTGCAACGACGAATACGTATTCAAAGAACAAATTGCTGAAATCCTATTTTTATGTGGAACCGCGTGTTTCATTCAGCTGGCAGTATCTGAAAGGTCAATCCATCAAAGCTGCTTATGCCCGAAACACTCAGAATATTCACCAGGTTTCCAATTCAACTTCCGGATCACCGACAGACGTTTGGTTATCTTCCAGTTTGAATATCAAGCCGGAGATTTCAGATCAGTTGGCTTTGGGATGGTTTAAAAACTTCTTCGATAACAAACTGGAGTTGAGCACAGAACTTTATTACAAGTGGATGCAGAATCAGCTGGACTATAAGAACGGAGCGAATGAGCAGGCAAATGAACGCTTGGAAGGAGAATTGCTTTCAGGTATCGGAAGAGCTTACGGTTTGGAAATCATGCTGAAGAAAAAATCCGGGAAGTTTACCGGTTGGATCGGATATACCTTATCGCGTACAGAACGAAAAATTGATGGTATCAACGACGGGAAATGGTATTTGGCAAAACAAGACCGCACACACGATTTATCCGTTGTCGGAATCTATGAAATCACACCGAAATGGTCTGTATCTGCACTATTCGTTTTCTACACGGGTAACGCAGTAACTTTCCCTTCAGGAAAATACCAGATCGACGGGCAAACGTATTTTATCTACACGGAACGAAACGGATACCGTATGCCGAACTATCACCGTTTGGATATCGGTGTAACGTGGCTTCGAAAAAACACGAAGAAGTTTGAAAGCAGCTGGAATTTCTCCATCTACAATGCATACGCACGTGAAAACGCCTATTCAATCACATTCAGAGAAAATAAAGATGATCCGTCAAAAACAGAAGCTGTTCAAACTACCTTGTTTAGAATCGTTCCTGCGATTACTTATAACTTTAAATTCAAATAAGAGCCAGCAATAGCTGGCGATAAAAGACAAGCGTTAGCGCGGTCATGAAAAGAAGCGCTTTCGATAAATGATCCCCGGAAGTGGATTGAACAAATTAAATACAACAAAAATGAAATTCGCGATAACAACTTTAGTATCTCTTCTTTTTCTGCTTGGAATTTCAAGTTGTCAGAAAGTAATTGATGTAGATTTAAACGACACGGACCAGAAAGTCGTAGTAGAAGGGATTATTCTCCGAGGCGATACGGTTCAACGTGTTCGGGTTACCAAAACGCAAAATTTTGATGAGAGCGTGGCTCCGCCAACTGTCGACAATGCCGTTGTAACGGTTGTAGACAATTTGGGAAATGCTGCCAATTTCACGTCAGTTGGAAACGGATGGTACGAGCTGACTTCTTATCCGGGAGTTGAAGGCAGAACCTATACATTATCTGTGGTTGTTGACGGAATTACTTATTCCGGAAGCAGTACGATGCCGAACTTTCAGCCGCTTGCTGATTTGTATGTCGATTTCTATCCTTTTGGTGCAGATACTTTGATTTCAGTTGTTCCGGCTCATTTTGACGAAGGAGGAGTTCAGAATTTCTTCCAGTTTCATGTGTACAGAAACAACGAAAGAGATAAAAGTATTTACATTCAGAATGATCAGTTCACGGATGGAAATCTGGTGATCGAGCCATTGTTTGTATCAGATGTTGAAGTGCAGGATACCGTTCGGGTAGATTTTTTCTGTATTGATAAACCGGTTTACAGCTATTTCAATCAATTATCATTAAATTCTTCGAGCAGTGCCACACCGGCAAATCCGGTTTCGAATATGAGCGGCGGATGCATGGGGTATTTTTCAGCACGTACTTTTGATTCGAGAACGGTGATAGTTGAATAGCATCAAAATTTGTTTTTAGTTGTATTTACTTATCTTTGCAATCTTAAAACAAACGGATGACTAGACAGGAATTGATTCAGCAAATTCGAACAAAAAAATCGTTTTTATGTGTTGGTTTGGATACTGACATGGATAAAATTCCAACTCATTTGTTGCAAAGTGAAGACCCGATCTTTGAGTTCAACAAAGCCATTATCGATGCAACGAAGGATTTGTGTGTGGCATACAAACCGAATATTGCTTTCTACGAAGCTTTGGGACCGAAAGGATGGGAATCTTTGAAAAAAACAATCGATTATATTCCGGATCACTGCTTAACAATTGCTGATGCAAAACGCGGCGATATCGGAAATACATCGACTTATTACGCAAAAACTTTTTTTGAATACCTGAACTGTGATGCCGTAACGGTAGCTCCGTACATGGGAGAAGATTCAGTGACTCCGTTTCAGGAATTTCCAAATAAATGGGTGATTCTTCTTGCATTGACATCCAACAAAGGAGCCTTGGATTTTCAGTTTACAACCGATGCTTCCGGAGAAGAATTGTATAAAAAAGTACTTAAGAAAAGTGCGAAATGGGGTTCTGAAAACAACCTGATGTATGTTGTAGGAGCTACACGCGCCGAAGGAATTGCGGAAGTACGCAAAATTGTTCCGAATCATTTCTTTTTAGTTCCCGGAGTTGGAGCGCAGGGAGGAAGTTTGGAAGATGTTGCTCAATACGGATGGAATGCTGATTGTGGTTTGCTGGTAAATGCTTCCCGCTCGATTATTTATGCTTCGGGTGGTTTGGATTTTGCAGCTAAGGCCAGAGAAGAGGCACAAAGTCTTCAAAAACAGATGGAAATCATTTTACAGGAAAAGCAGTTTGTTTAAGACTAAAAGATTAAACCGATGGTTGATTATGTGGAAAAACTCATCATTTTTATCAGTACACCCATTTATGTGGTGCTGATTTTGGGTGAAATTATTCTGAGTAATTGGCATAACCGAAAGCTGTATTCTGTTGGAGATACGATCCAGAATCTGTATCTGATGATTGCAAACATGGGGATCGATGTCCTGATGCGCGGAATTACGCTCTTCGTATTAATGTTGTTCTTTGATTATCGATTGGTGAATTGGGATCTGAGTTCCTGGTATTATTGGGGCTTGCTCTTTTTGGCCGAAGATTTTATTTTTTATTGGATTCACCGGATTGATCACATGGTGCGCTTCTTCTGGGCAATTCACGTTACGCATCATTCATCCAATAAATACAATCTGACTACCGGGTTCAGATCTTCTGTTTTTCAACCCGTTTATCGTTTTATCTGGTTCATTCCGTTGGTATTTCTGGGTTTTGAACCCTTCGATATTTTCATCATGTATTCGATTACCCAAACGTATGGAATTTTGGTTCATACCAAGGCTGTCGGGAAATTGGGTTTTTTGGAAACGTTCCTGGTGACACCATCACATCACCGCGTTCACCATGCATCCAATGTGGAATATCTGGACAAAAACATGGGAATGATTCTCATTATCTGGGATAAACTTTTCGGGACATTTCAAAAAGAAATTAATGACCTTCCGATCGAATTCGGTTTGTATGAGAAAGAGGTCAGTCAAAACCCCGCAAACGTCATTTTTCATGAATGGGTATCGATCTACAAAGATGTGAAGAAAGCGAAAGGACTTAAGAATAAATGGTTGTATATCACCAAACCGCCCGGTTGGAGTCATGATGGAAGTACCATGACCTCGAAGGAATTGCGCGAACAACTCAAACAAGTAAAAAACGATTAGAATGGAAGATTTGAAAACGCAACTGGCACAAGTGATCAGAGCTTATCACCAAAAAGGATGGTCACCGGCTACGTCTACAAATTATTCATTCAGATTACCGGAAAATCCGGAAGTGATCTTCGTCTCAAAATCCGGAATCGATAAATCGGTTTTTTCTCCGGACGACTTCATGGAAGTAACAATGCAAGGTTTAGCACTGCCCGCATTTGAAGGAGTTCGCCCTTCGGCAGAAACGCTGATTCATTGCAAATTGTACGCATTATTTCCTGAAACAATGTGCATCGTTCACAGCCATTCGGTGTATTCGGTATTGCAATCCATGAAAAACCAAACTTCCGTAGAGTTGAGCGGTTATGAAGTGTTGAAGGGATTTGAAGGAATCAAGACACACGAAACAAGTGTTCAGGTTCCGATTTTTGACAATACGCAGGATATGCCGGCTTTTTCAGCTGTTTTGGATGAAGAGAAAAATCGACTGACAGTTCCTGCATTCATTATGCGCCAACACGGAACCTATGCCTGGGGAAGAAACCTAAGTGAGGCAAAACGCCATTTGGAAACAGCAGAATACCTGTTTGAAGTGGATTGGAAGTTTTCAAAATAGCATTTAATAACCAAGCTTTTTCAATTCCTTTTTGATCTCAGCTGCAGTTTTAAACTGTGCTTTGGAGTCCGGATTATCTTCCAGAAAGCCCTCGAATCCTCCATCCAGCTGAGCACTTACTTTTGACAGATAAGTCATTTTTTTAGGTGGCTTTGCTGTATCGAAATCATCAAACACGGAAGTCGTGTATTCTGTCCCGTCGTATAAATATTCCAGACGATGGAAGCATGTGCTTAGAATAATGAGCTCTTTTTTGGAATCGGAATCAGCATTTGCAAAAAACACGGACTGAATCTCCGTATCCACATTGTCGTCTTCGAATCGGGAAATCAGTACTTTTTTGTAGTCGTTTTTCTCATTCGGGATTAGCAGATAAGCGTCGATGTATTGGTATTCGTGCGGGTATTGTCCCTCTTCGGTATAGCGGCTTTCATAAAAAACAATCACACTGTTTTCCTTACCCCACAATGAAGTTTGAATGACTGAATGAACGATGACCGCATTTTCGGGTTTAAATCGCTCGGCAATTTTATGAGGGTCTTCCACAGTTTTTGACTGCGTATCAGTCTGGTTTTCATTTTCCTGTTGACGGCTTTCCATATGAATAGCCTTCGGGGTTTCACTGATCGGTTTTTTAGTAGGAGCCGTGCAGGAAATTAGCCCGAGTAGGAGAAAAAGGAAAACGTATTTCATAGAGAAGTTTCGTGATTTGACACTGCCAAAAATAAGGCTGTTATTTGTACATTTGAATCATAAATTTAACCCTTACAATAAATCATGAGGATTTCCTTCACATTATTGCTTGTTTTTTTTGCTTGTAATGGCTTGTTTGCACAGAGTTTTTTGCCTCAGAACAGCGGAGTTACAACTCAATTGAATGCGATCAGCTTTTCAACTGTTTCAACAGGAATTGTGGTTGGTAATTCGGGAGTGATTCGTAAAACCGCGAATTCCGGTTTAAACTGGGCGGCTTCAACTTCGGGTACTATCGTGGATTTATCGGATGTTACTTTTGTGGGGCCATCTTCATTTATCGCAGTTGGAAAATTGGGTACCATACTCAAAACAACCAACTCCGGAAGCAGCTGGTCTGTGGTGAATTCCGGTACGACAAATGATTTACTAGGGATTTTTGCTAACGGTCAGGATGTTTATATTACCGGAAGCAACGGTACCATTTTAAAGTCAACCAATTCCGGAAACTCATGGGCAGTAATCAGCACTGGAATTTCTTTGAATTTGTATAAGTGTTATTTCGTTTCCAGTACTGTTGGTTATGCCGTCGGAGAGGCAGGGACAATTTTAAAATCATTCAACGGTGGACAAGCCTGGAATTTCCTGACCAGCAGTGCAAATAACTACAATCTGACGGATGTGTATTTCATCGATGATATAAACGGTGTTGTAAGCGGAGGAATCAGCGGGACCAACGAATCAGTGATTTTGCGTACGACTAATTCCGGTGGTAGCTGGGTTCCGGACGATTTTTCGGGTACTTACCTGAATGCATTCGGCTTCTACGATTACAGTGTTGGCTACGTGGTGGGAGGAAGTATGACCGGAAATACGAGCACCATTTATAAAACGTCCAATCAGGGTGCTTTGTGGACTGCTGTAACGACTTCATCTTCCCGTCAATTAGGAGTTTGTTTTCCAAGTAACAACGTCGGATATACCTGCGGATTAAACGGAACAATCCTTCGTTTGGCGACCAATACGGCTGGAATTGAAGAGTTGAACCTTGATTCAAGTATTCAAGTGAGTCCGAATCCCGGAAGTGGTTTGTTTTATGTTTCTTCTGATTCAGAAAACGAACTTTTTTCCATCGAAGTGTTTTCTGTAGATGGAGAACAAATCACGCAATTTGAGCATGCAAATACGGTTGATTTGAGTCAATATCCTTCAGGAGTTTATTACGCAGTGATTAAATCGGAGTCTTCTGTCGTAACACGAAAGTTGGTGAAGGAGTAAATTAACTGTCAAAGGAAGAGACTCCGGAGATTTTTTCAGATGAATTATTATTCTCTGCAAACTAGAGATTGATTTGACTTATGATTGTATCCTTTGATAGGATCATAGATAATGTTTTTTATTCGGATTTCACTTCTTCCAATACCGAAGAACCTTTAGAGCCATCTCCGGAAGTCCATTGCCAGGTTTCGTGTAATCTGATTCTTCCGTCCTTTAAGATTTCAGGTGTAGATTGACAAATTCCCGTCATCAACTTGCCTTGATTGTTGATCTGATGATAACGCATGTCGATGTTTCCGCTTTCGTCTACCAATCCGATTAAGTGTCCGTGAACAATCTGTCCGCCCGAATAAGTACAGGTGAGAATATTTCCGTTTTGGAAGTAATGAAAGAATGTTTCTTCCGATGTTTCACCGTTTTCCGTGTTGCTGACAGGTCTGAATTTTTTGTTATTGTAGTTCTTCATTTTAATCTGAACGTGTTTCGGTTAATCCGCAAATGCCTGTCCGTAAATGATGCAGAATGAATTGGTTTCCGGCTCATATTGCAGGCATTCCCAATTGTTATAAACGCTGCTGGTTGCAATGGAAAGCACAACCGGAAGCTTCGATTTATCGATTTTTTTGGAGAAGCAGCCTTCTTTCAGAATCAGATCAGAGTCCTGTTTCATATTGCCGATCTTACAAGTCGGGTATTCCAGATAACTTTCCGGATTTTTGATCAGGTAATTTTCCTGATAGATCAACTCATCAGCCAGAATATAATCATGAGTTCCAAACTGACCATAACCGCAATCGGCATCTTCCAAACCGTTTTCCACCTTCAGATTCCGGTACAATTCTGCGTATTTGTTTTTCAGTTTGTTGTAGACTAAAATGGAAAAGCGCTTGTTTTTTCCGTCGTAAACCACAAAAGCGTAATCGGTTTTTCCATTGTGAAACAAATCACCTTTATCTGAACACAAAACAAAGTATTGAGGGTTCAATTTAAAATGATTTTGCTGTTCGGAAGGAAGAGAAAGCAGCGCTTTTTGGTGGATTTGATTAAAAACTCCCACATCGCTGAGTCTTTGAAGTGCATTCACATGATCCTCAATCTGCCCTTTCTGCTCCGGATTGTCATAAGTTGAGAGTACAAAAGTCTTTTTCTCCGTTTTTTGTTCCGGTTCAGCAAGCGTTTTAGCCGGTTTTTCTGTCTTTCCGGCAACTTGATCAGTGCTTTTTTTGTTGTTCGGACTGCTTTGATTGCAAGCAACAAGAACAGGTAAAAGAGCGTAAATAATCACTTTTTTCATGTCATGAAGATATCATTTTTACGGAAAAGAAACCGAAATTGACCCTTCGAAATAATTGCATTTTTGAAAACAATAAACTAAATTAGTACCCGGGTAAATAAATTGAATTATGAGTAAAGATTTCACGAGAAGAAATTTTGTGCAGCGCTTATCAGCGGCATCCGCTGCGGTTTTTGCATTGCCCTGGCTGGTATCCGGCAAAGAAGAATCCGAACAAACGAAAGAAAAAGATATGAATCCGATTAAACAACATTTTCCGCTTGGTTTCCAGTGGGAAACACAGGACCCGTTCTTGTTTTGTGTACATCACGAAGATCAGTTTCCTTTGGGAACGGAGCAGATGGGGCCGAATACAGAACATTTCAAAGGTCGGCACATGGGCGATGATTTTATCATCAAAGATGGTTTCAGAATGTATCACGGGAAGAAAGTTCCGGGATTTCCGGGGCATCCGCACCGTGGATTTGAGACAATTACCGTTGTGCGCAAGGGAATGGTGGATCATGCCGATTCTCTGGGAGCAGCCGGCCGTTACGGAAACGGAGATGTGCAATGGATGACAGCAGGAAAAGGAGTGCAGCATTCCGAAATGTTTCCGCTTTTATCTCAGACCGAAGAAAATCCCTTGGAATTGTTTCAGGTGTGGCTCAATTTGCCGAAAAAGGATAAAATGGTTGAACCGCATTTCAAAATGCTGTGGCGCGAAAGCATTCCGAATCTGAAATTCGATAACGATAAAGTGTTGGTTGAATTGATTGCCGGGAACTGGAATGGAAAACAGGCAGGAACACCGCCACCCGATTCCTGGGCTTTTCCTGCAGAAAATGAAGTTCTGATTGTCAATATCAAAATGGAACCACATTCGAAAATTGTCTTGCCGAAAACCTCAACAGACATCAACCGGAGTGTGTTTTTCTATGAGGGAGATCAATTGAATATCAATGAGCAACAATTCGATTCGTACTCGGGATTTTTTCTGGATCCTTCAGTGGAAACAGAACTGAAATCAAGCGACACAGCTGTCAGCATTTTTGTGTTACAGGGAAAACCGATCGGAGAACAAGTGATGCAGTACGGCCCTTTTGTAATGAATACGAAAGAAGAGATCAAACAGGCTTTCGACGATTATCATCAAACCCAATTCGGCGGCTGGCCGTGGAAACGTTATGATCAGGTTCACGATCGCTCCAGACCTCGTTTTGCATTGCATGCGGATGGGAAGGAAGAAGTGAAGGAAATTTAAAGACTATGTATTAGAGGCAAGAATAAAAGACAAAAGAGTCAAGACAAATTGATAATTTAATAAGTCTTGACTCTTTAGGTCTTGTCCTATTAGTCTTGTTTTACTTCCCCGAGCTATTCAACAAATTCATGATTTCATCCAATTTCGGTGAAAGAATGATCTCAGTTCGTCGGTTTTTCGCTTTTCCTTCTGCGGTATCATTGGGTGCTTTCGGAAAATATTCACCGCGGCCCGAAGCTGTCATACGTGTTGCAGCAACAGCATATTTCTCATTCAGCATTCGGGTGATAGATGTTGCACGTGCAACACTTAAATCCCAATTGTCTTTGAACACCGCAGTTTTGATCGGAACATTATCCGTGTGACCTTCGACCAAAATCTGGATATCCGGATTTTTATTCAATACATCTGCCAATACTTTCAATGCATCAACTCCTTTTGGTTCAACGGTTGTAGACCCGGATTTGAACAACAATTTATCTGACATGGAAACGTATACTTTTCCGTCGCGGATCTCCATGGTAAGCTCGTCTGAGTTAAAACCTACCAATGCATCGCGCAAAGTTTGATTCAGTTTTTTCGTCAGTTCGTCCTGTCGCGCAATGATGGCCTGCATTTCGCGAAGCATACGCTCTTTTTCCTGAAGGTCTTTGTCTTTGTTCTGAAGATCTTTATTCTTGTTTTGAAGTTCCAACTCTTTTTGACTCAACTGTGCCGACTTGTTTTGATTGATGTCTTGCTCTCCGGAGAGTCTGTCACGAAGAGTATTGTTTTCAGCTGTAAGCTGCTCATTCACTGATTTTTGGTTTGCAAGAGAACCACACAATGAATCACGTTCCGTTACAACGGCCTGAAGTCGCTTTCCACCTGTCTTTTTCTCAGGAATAGGATCACCACATTTGTAAATTGGTTTACAAGAGGACACTGCCAGCATTCCAACGGCAAGAGTGCACATCAGAATAGATTTGTTGAATACTTTCATAACTCTTTGTATTATAATTGGAATTACCAAAGAAAAGAAATTCTGAACAGGGATCGGAAATTATTTATCCTTTTTTAAGGATTTATCCGTGTATTTACTGAAACAAATAAAGCGCTGATGCCGAATTCCGCATTTGTTTCCGGAAATAAGCCGTGATCGGATATGCGCGGAATTTGAATCCGGAGATGGGAATTACTAGTCTACAAGATCAGTAGAATAGTTTATTTTAAATCGGGATGTTTGAAAAAAGTATCTTAATTTTGCGGAGAACACAGTTTCCATTTTATTCTTCAACGTAAACACATGGCAATATTATCTATTCCTGATTTGAATAAAACCATTCACGACGCGGGTGAAATCAGACAATTTATGAACGACCGCGGGATTTTCTTTGATCAGTGGGAAGCACCGGTTGCTTTTCAGGATGATGCAACACCGGCACAAATTTTAGAAGCTTATGCAAAAGATTTGAATCCGTTTATGGAAGCCGGAGGTTATCAAACTGCCGATGTAATTACGATCAATCACCTGACGGAAAATTACGAAGCTATTCGTGCTAAATTTTTGTCAGAGCATACGCATTCGGAAGATGAAATTCGCTTTTTTGTGGATGGAGAAGGACTTTTTTGGTTTAATCTGGAGACAGAACCTGTGTTTAACTTACTGTGTGAAAAAGGAGATTTGATTTCGGTTCCTGAAGGAACAAAACATTGGTTCGATGCAGGAGAGCATAATCCTTTCGTAAAAGCGATTCGTATTTTTATTGATATGAGCGGGTGGATTCCGGAGTATACGGGATCTGAACTGGAAAAACGATTTTCAGACTTTAAAATTGCAAAAAAGTAAATTCGATCATTTGCGAATTTGCCATTTTGTCAATTCGTAATATTACGAATTCCCTTATAGACATTGACGAAAAATGACAATAAAACAACCTCAATACATTCTCACAGACATTGAAGGAACAACTTCTTCCATCTCTTTTGTAGCAGAAGAATTATTTCCCTATTTCCGTAATAATATCAACTCTTTGCTCGAATTGAAGGAAAATCCGATCGTGAAGGAAGCTTTTGAACAAACGGTTCAGCTTGCGAAAACAGAAGACGGAGAAACTCTTTCGACGGATAATGAAATCATTGAGAAACTGTACCGATGGAGCGTTGAAGACCGGAAAATTACTCCGTTGAAAACCTTGCAGGGAATTTTGTGGGAGAAAGGGTATCAGGACGGAACTTTGAAAGGACACGTTTATCCGGAAGTAGCTGCTTGTTTGAAAAAATGGAAAGAGGATGGAATCAATCTGGGAGTTTTCTCATCCGGTTCCGTACCTGCTCAAAAACTCATTTTCGGTTATAGTGTTTCCGGAGATCTGACTCCTTATTTTTCCAACTATTTCGACACGAATACCGGGGGGAAACGGGACGCGGAAACCTATGCAACAATTGCAGGAATTCTGAATTTGAATCCGGCAGAAATTCTGTTTTTAAGCGATATCGTTGAAGAATTGCAGGCTGCCGATTCCAAAGGTTTTCAGACCCTTCAATTGGTCAGACCCGGAACAGCGCAAGTTTGGAACGCGTTTGCACATTCGTTTGAAGAGATTACTTTCGAATAAATACAGAAGAATCAATCTCTTATACAATACACAACTTCGCAGGGAAATTGGTTTTGATTTTCAGTAGTTTAGTTTCGTTCGTCGAATAGTCGAGGAACAACATTTAAACTACATCACTATGAAAAGAACACTACTTTCACTAAGCATTTTATTACTTTGCTTTTTCTCACATGCACAACGTTCCGTTGATTTGGAACTGACGATCAGCTCACATTCCAATGGTGATTTACTGGTCACGGAAGGACCTATTGAATTCACCGGCGAAGTGGTAAATGTGGGAACCGAAACCTTAGAAGCAGCGGATTCCGTCTATTATTACATCATTATTTATGTTGACATTTATATCGATACGTTCACTTTGACGCTGGGTGGCGGAGATCCTGCTATTTACACAGGAATTCCATATTCTCAGGGGCAAAGTTTCGTAGCTACTCACCACATTGGTTTTTCATCCGGATTTAATGGAGAAACTGGCAATTTATGTATCTATGGGAAACCGGTGAACGCCGCAAGTCCTATTTCAGATCCGGTATTGGCAAACAATAAGAATTGTGTTTCGGTCACGTTTATCGATGAATCAGAACTTTCGGTAGGAGAGAATGACCTGAGTAATGTGAAACTCACTCCCAATCCGGCAAACAACTCTTTCTCACTTACAGGAGCAGATCATTCCGTTTCAATTGTGGATTTGAATGGAAAAGTCGTCCATTTTGAACGAAGTATGGAAGGAGAAATCGATTGTTCTTCCTGGCCAAATGGAGTGTATTTGGTTCATATTTCCAATGCTGGCGGAGCTTTTGTGAAAAGACTGGTTGTTTCGCATTAGAAGGATCGGGATTGTTCCGTAGACTTATAAATTAACGTCCGCGTCATATAATTTCTTTCAAATCGATTAATTTTGCACCAGAAATTTGGTTTATGAGTGCATTTAGAACGATTTGGACAACAGAAGACAAGTATGTAGAAGTGATTGATCAGCGAAAATTACCACACGAATGGGTAGTTGAAAAGCTGGTTTCTTACAAGGATGCAGAACGCGCGATCAAAGACATGGTGGTTCGCGGAGCGCCGCTGATCGGAGCTACAGCTGCTTACGGAATTTATCTTGCTGCAAGGGAAGGAGCAGACATGAATCAGGCTTTTGCTGATTTGCGTGCTTCAAGACCAACAGCGGTGAATTTGTTCTGGGCTTTGGACCGGATGAAAAAAGCATTGGAAACAACTGATAATATGGTTGAAACTGCCTGGAAAGAAGCAGCACAAATCGTAGAGGACGATGTTGAAACGTGCCGCATGATCGGAGTTCACGGCTTACCGCTTATTGAGGAAATTTCCAAAAAGAAAAACGGAGAAGTTGTCAATATCCTTACGCATTGTAATGCCGGAATGCTGGGCTGTATCGAGTGGGGAACAATCACATCACCGATCTATCAGGCTTTGCAAAAAGGAATCAAGGTGCATGTGTGGGTAGATGAAACACGTCCGCGTTTACAAGGTGCGAATCTGACATGTTACGAATTGACAAGACACGGAGTTCCGCATACCTTGATCGTGGATAACCAGGGCGGGCATTTGATGCAGCACGGAATGGTGGATATGTGTATTGTGGGAACGGACCGAACAACCCGAAACGGAGATGTTGCGAATAAGATCGGAACGTATTTGAAAGCCTTGGCGGCACACGATAACCAGATTCCGTTTTATGTGGCTTTACCTTCAACAACCTTGGATATGACAATCCGTGACGGATTGAAGGAAATTCCGATCGAACAGCGCAATCAGGATGAAGTGCGTTATGTCGTAGGGAAAAGCAAAGTTTCAGGCCAATTGGACGAAGTATTGATTTGCCCGGAAACAACGGAAGCAAGCAACTACGGTTTTGATGTGACGCCGGCTCGTTTGGTAAGTGCATTGATCACTGAAAGAGGTATTTGCGCCGCAAGTGAAGAAGGATTAACAGAATTATTTCCTGAGTATAAGTAAAGGATATTTTTTTACCTTTAGCGTCGAAATCAACAAATACTTTACACCTAAGTCATGATAAAATTATCGCAATTTTTATTGTTAAGCTGCTTATTAGTCAGTAATGTGCTATGTGCCCAATTTTCACCGGGTACAGAATACATCCGTTCCACTTCTGAGCCAACTGACCTGAAGACAGGAGATCTGGATAATAATGGTTGGAAAGACATGGTTGTTTTTCATTCGGAAGATGATCAAATCGGTTGGTTTAGAAACTTAGGAAACGGACAATATGCTCAACAAGAAATTATTGGAAGCACGATAAATGCGCATTCTATTGAACTGGTCGATTACGATCAGGATGGCGATTTAGATGTATTTGCGGCAAGCTTCTATACCTTGGTTCAATTTACCAATCTGGGAAATGGAACATTTAGTTCAGGAACTGAAATCACCAATCAGGCTAGTATAGGTTTTACTTCGAATGACATTGATAATGATGGTGATACTGATTTGCTTCTCACTACATATAACCCGTGGAATGTTTATTTGTATGAAAATACCGGAGGAAGTTTCTCGACCGGGACAATCATTGTTTCAGGTGTGAATTCTTTGAAAGATTTTCGTTTTGCTGATCTGGATGGCGATTCATTTAGCGATCTTCTTTTTTGTTCTGACTTTAACAATTTAGTTGCATGGTACAAAAACAATGGGGATGGAAGTTTTAGTACGCAACAAGTTATTTATACCGGTCAAACGCAGCCGCTTGTGGTCGATTATGGGGACATTGATGGAGATGGAGATACCGATGTTATTAGCGCCAATGGATCGGATGTACGTTGTTATCTGAATCAGGGAACCGGAACATTTGGTCCGGTTTTGTTTGTATCTACCAGTATTTGGGGAGTGACTGATATGTGTGTAAAAGATTTGAATGGCGATCAACAGATGGAAGTGGTTTTTAATTATTATACATTGCCAATCATGTCTTCCAGACTTGGAGTGTTTAAATACACTTCAGGCTCAGGATTCTCTTTTGATTCCTATATCACTGATGGTAATGGTGCCACTAAAGTTATTGCAGATGATATGGATAATGATGGAGACAACGATATTCTGAATTTGAATAATCATTATCAGGTTTTATTGAATTACAATGATGGAACCAGCCATTTTGGTGCAGATATTCCTCTTTCTATTTATGGAGCTCCGAATCGTGGAAGTCTTGTTGATGTTGATGTGGACGGTGATATGGATATTCTGGCCGAGAACGGATCAATTGCATATTGGTTAGAAAACCTGGGAGATTCTACCTATGGTGCGGTTTATCAGGTATTACCTGTACCAACTTATGCCGGAAGTACGGTTGGTGTTGGAAAGATTCTGATGGCAGATTTTAGTAATGATGGATTACCGGATCTTATTTACGGAATATCTCCGATTTTCTATTATCAAAATCTGGGGAATGGAGCTTTTGCTTCGCCTGTATATATCACAACTACTCAACAGAATATCACTGATTTGGCTGCTGAGGATTTCAATGGTGATGGAAAATTAGATCTTCTTGCTGGATCGACTGATGAGGCCGCATGGTATCGGAATACTGGAAATAATACATTCTCGGCACAAATGACTCTTGGAACAGCACAACATTGTGAAGCGATCTTCACCTCAGATCTTGACAACGATGGAAAAAAGGATGTTCTTTTTGCGTCTGAATTGGATAACGCTGTCAAGTGGTGTAAAAATCTGGGGAATAGTTTCGCTGCTGCTGTAACGATTCCTATCAATAATATAAAGCCTAATGGGATTTACGCAGCAGATCTGGATGGTGATGGTGATATGGAACTTCTGGTTGCATCCAGAGATGATGATAAGATTTCCTGTTATGAAAATCTGGGATCCGGAACTTTTGGAAGTGAACACGTGATTTCAACTACCACTGAGACAGCATTTGATGTCTGGTCAGAAGATTTCGATCTGGATGGAGATTACGATATTCTGGCAGTAGGTTTGGGTGATGTGATTTCGTGGTATGAAAACATAGGAGGTTCCACATTTGGGCCCAGACAAGATATAAGTGACCAACCTTTAGGTGTAAGCAAATTGTTTTGTGGAGATGCTGATAATGATGGAGACGTTGATATTTTGGAAATTAATTGGTCTTTTAATTCAATCAGGATCTACGAAAATTACAATATTTCCAGCATGCAGGTTAAAGGACGCCTGTTTGTAGATGAAAACCAGAATGCATCGTATGAAACTTCTGAAATTGCCATTCCGCAATTGTCTATTCAATGTAATCCTGCTGCGGCGTATACTTATTCGTATCCTGATGGCCGCTATTTTATGCTATTCAATGGCTTGATGGGAAATTACCAGATCACAGCTGATTCTTTGTTGTTTTGGAATACGACCACGCCCAATAGTTACAATGTAACGATAGGTCCAAATTTCACAAGTGTCAACGATTTAAACTTCGGATTTTACCCGGATTCATTGGTTGACACGCTCGAGATTGCCTTGATTGGCGGCTTTCCTCGTTGCAATGAACATGTAAATTACTGGTTCGATCTGGAGAATATTGGTACGACTTATCCTTCCGGGATTGTGGATATTATGCTGGATGATAGTTTGACCTATGTCTCTGCAAATATCACTCCCGATTCGATTGTTGGTCAACACGTATATTGGTCTTACGACAGCCTTGACTATTTCGAAACTATGCAGATTAAACTGGAAGTGATCATGCCTGATTTTAACAGTATGGGGAATTCACTGGTAAGTACCGCAACAGTTTCTTCTGATACAATGGGAACAATCGTTTTTACAACTGTCGATACACTGGAACAGGTTGTGACATGTGCTTACGATCCAAACGATAAGGCGGCCTGGCCGGCCGGAGAAGGGATTCAAGGATACATTTGGCCCGCACCTGAAAAGATTGAGTACCTCATTCGTTTCCAAAATACAGGTAATGATACAGCGCGTACAGTGATTATTAGAGATCAGCTCAATAATAACTTAGATTGGACAAGTTTACGCCCGATTGCGGGCAGTCATCCTTACCATGTGGAAAGAACGCTTGGTGGAGAAGCAAGTTTTATCTTTGAAAACATTATGCTTCCCGATAGTAATGTAAATGAAGCCGGGAGCCATGGGTTCGTGCTCTACTCAATTGACGTAATACCTGGTTTGCCTTTGGGAACGGTTGTTGAAAATACAGCAAATATCTATTTTGATTTTAATCCTGCTGTGATTACGAACACCGTCATCCATACATTTGATACAATTCCTGTTTCAACAACGGGACTAAATGAGATTAATAATCTGGGTTCTATACACATGTATCCGAATCCATTTGATGGAAGTATCACACTTCAAACTCAGGATTTGGATCTTCCTTACTCGATAGAAGTATTTGACCTTTCCGGACAACGACAATTTTGCTCTCCGTTGATCCATTCGCAGGAATGTCAATTTGATTTATCGTTACTTACAAATGGTCTGTATTTGATTCAACTTAAAGATAAAGAAGGGCATGTAATTGCTGTGAAAAAGGTTATTCGAAAATAAGCCATTTCCCCTTCCTGGAAACAGCAAGGGGATTTTTTGTTTAGGATTTTAAAAAGGTTCAAAGGGTTTTATCTCTTTGGACCTTTTATCGTTTTAAACCTTTTCATCATTTCCAGGCTGTTATTTCCAAACTGGCTTTTCGGCATTTGAGCTTTTTCATTTCATCGTTGATCAGGTAGTAAATAAGTTCATACTCATCGGCCTTTTTGCTGTATTTTCTTACATCAATGAAGAGCGAGTAGGAAACTTTATTCCATTGATTGTTGCGCAGTACTTCTTGTAATTTCGGGTCGTTTTTTCGCCATCTGACAAGGGTTTTGGGCTTTCTTCGTTCAATAATATTCGAAAGCCTTGCAAACTGGCGCAGTTCTGCTTCATTCCGGAGGAAGATTTCGCAATTCAACTCGAGCTCAATGCGTTTCCATCCTTTGTCAATACGTATTTTGGGGCCGATGTCTGTGAAGAGTTCATGAATTCCGTTTTTCTCGAGTTTCTTTAAATACACATGTTTCAATGTTATTTTTTCTCCTTTCCGGGCATATTCTTTATAAAGCTCTTCGGGAAGGATTTTATCATAATCATGATAATACCGGGCCATTTTTTTGAAAACAGTCAGTTGACGGGTCAATTTTTCATTCGTCTGCTGATCGTCGGAACGTGTCAGTTTCAAATGCTTTCCGATCTTAAAAAGCTGACCTTCGTATTGAAAATGATCGTTATAAACCAGATGTCTGGTCTCACTGTCCAAACTGATCAAAGGAAGCGTTCTGTTGCTCGTAAACGACTTTTCAAAAGCGATTTCTTTTCCAAAAAACGGAACTTGTTTCGGAATGTTTAGTTGAGGATAATGAACCCGGAGGTAATTCAGAATCGTGGGTGTGAGATCATTGTGTGAAATCAATGCGTTGAATTTTCCCGGTTTTTTCAGAAGAGGCGAATAAATAAGGAGCGGAGTCTGATATTTTTGAATTTCATTTCGCGGAAATAGCGGATTGCCGTGATCTCCGAAAATGAAGAAAATGGTATTGTCAAAATCTGCCTTTTTTGCCGCATTCCGGAAATAGTTTTTGAGTGCTTCATCCGAAAACAGGTAGCTGGCATAAACTTCTGAGAGCTGGAGAATTTCTTCCCGCTGCTTTTTAGTCGCTTTTGAATGATTCAGTTTGTCCTTTAAAATGGAGAGATACTGACTTTTCCGTGGAAAACAATAAGGTTCGTGATTGCTGATGGTCAGGAAGACATCCAATTTCGGTTTCCTGCTTTTGTTTTTTTGATCGTCAACGAAAGACTTTTGAAACAGTTGATCATCGGCATAACCCCAAATGCTGTGAACTCCGTCGCGGGTTTTTGAGAAGCGGGATTCCCAGGATTCAACAATGTAATCAGTCTGATTGTAACTCATAAAATCATGCATATTACAAAACGCCAGATCAACACCGCAATAGAATCTGGAATGATAATCGGGAAGCAGGGAAATCAAAGACCAGTGACGCGGATATTCCTCTCTTTGCATGAACTGTTTTTCGGGAGGATTCGGAGCTGAAACCAAAGCTGCGGGGAGCACATTGTGAGTCCGCTCGCAAGTTGAAATGAAATTCGGAAAATAGAGGCTTTTTTGGCTGAGAGAATCCAGAAAGGGCATGAAATGACACGGATTTTCACTGTTCTTCCCTACTAAAAAGGACGATAACGATTCTACAATGATAATGACCACGTTGGGCGGACCCTTGGGAGATTGCTTGATGTGTTTTCCGAATTCACTTGTAGTCTCCAGCTCGTGGATCAAAGGATACTCATTGTTTCGCGTTTTCGGATCGGGGAAGAAAGAATCATCCAGTTGCCTGAAGACCGAAGTATTGATCTGTTTCAGGTCATTGTCAGCAAAGAAATGCTTTTCGGTGACATCCAAAAACGCCAGCAATTTGTTGTTGATGAACATATCGCCGACGTAATCCCGGGAACTGATGTTTTTCCAGGGATAGGCTGCCAAAGCGGATAAAATAAGCACGCCAAAAAGCACTGAACCAAATCTCAGAGGTTTTACTTTCCGGATGAAACGGGGAAGTACGAAATAGCAGCAGATCAGAAACAGGGGAAAAGCAATGGAAAAGAAACCGGTGTTCGATTCCAGGTTGGCAGAGGTGATCAATTCCGAAAAACTGAGCTGATAGAAAACAGTGCCTAAAAGCTGTTTGGTCTTAACGAAATAAAAAATGAGCATGAAATTGGAGAGAATGCTCACAATGGAAAGAATATGCAGGAAAACCAGATTGATTTTTCTGAAAATGAGCCAAATGAAGATGCTGAAAATACTTCCCGCAAAAGAAACCAGTAAACTCAATAGCAAATCCATCAGTAAACCTTTGATATGATGAACGGCTTTCACAGGTACTCCGAAAATTTCTTCCGGTTCGCAACTGATCTGAAAAACCCGCAACAGAGAAAAGACCAGAAACAGAGAAATGGTATATGGGACGGTTTTTCGATAAAGGGATTGATACAGGTTCATTCCAAAAGTAGATTGTTTGGTCTCGATACAAATTTAATATTTTATTAAACTTAATTTAACATTAAAAGGTTGGATGACTTTGCTGAAATATTCCGGATTTGCTCTTTTATGAACGGAACTTTTTTCTTAAATTAAATAAGAAAAGCACTGCTTTTGATTAAAAACAAGCGCCAGTGCGGTTTCAAATAATTAAGAAATGAATGAGTACTACTTACATTTTCTTTGGAAAAACAAACGGCTTCCCTTGCATCAATTGCAAACCGTTGATGGAGAAAAAATCGAAATTCTTCATGTCGGATATTACAATGCGGACTCCGGTCCGGATTTTTTCAACGGACAGATCGCGATCGACCAGATAAAGCATTCCGGAAATATTGAGATGCACGTGAAATCCTCCGATTGGAATTTACACGGGCATCAGCACGATCCGGCTTATTCGAATGTGATTCTGCATGTGGTGTATGAACACGATCGGTTAATTTTCATAGAAGGAATTCCCATCCCGACTGTTGAATTGAAGCAGATGATTGATTGGAAACACTACGATTGGTTCCTGAAATATGTTCAAAAAGGTTCGGGTCTTCTTTTGTGTGAATCATTTTTGGAACAGATTCCTCAGCCCATTATCTGGAATCAGATGGAGCATACCGTTTTTCAGCGAATGACCCGAAAGGTGAAAGAATTGGATGAACTTTACCGGGAACGGAAAATGTCTTTCAAGGAAGTGTTGTTTCATTCCGTTTCAAAAGCTTTCGGAATGAAAGTCAATCAGTTGCCATTTCAGGAATTGGCCGTTGGAATTCCTTTCGAGAAATTCATCAAGGCTTCCCGGAAACAAAAAGTGGCAATCACTTTTGGTGTTGGTGGTTTTCTGGAGGAATCGCCTACAGTTTCCTATCAGGAAGAACTGAAAAGAGAATGGGATTTTCAGAAGTATAAATTGAAACTGGAAGCCAGAAACCGCGTTTCGTGGAAATTCAAAGGCTGCAGACCGGGTGGTTTCCCCACGCAAAGACTCGCTCAGTTCGCGGCTTTTGTTCATGAGATGGATTGGACTTCAGCGCTGTGGTATCTCCCCGCAAAAGATTTGTTGCAGATTTTACAGGAAAACTTATTGAAGCCGGCAGATGAATACTGGACGAATCACTTCGATTTCGGGAAGGAAAAGAAATCGGAATCGGGAATGAGTATTGCTACCGCAAATACCATTATCATTAACAGCGTTGTTCCTTTTTTGTGGTGGCTCACCGATTGTTTGAGTGATGATTCGTACCGGAACCGGGCTTTGGAAATTCTGGATTTGCTTCCCGCAGAGCGGAATGAGAAAATCCGGATGTGGAAAAACAAGGGAATTGTGGCAAAGAATGCACTTGAATCACAAGGTTTGATTGAAATGACGAATGAATTCTGTGCAAAAAAAGCGTGTCTGAATTGCCGGATCGGAAACCGGATTTTAAAGGATAATTGAAAATGTAAAATTGAAAAGTGAGAAGGTAAAAGTAGTTTGGTCTTATTCATTCAATTTTTCACTTTTGACCTCTCCCTTTTAACTTCTAAAAGAAATGCGTAATTTCGAGTCAGAAATTGAGAATGAAAAGGACTTTACAAAAAATTGCTTTTTTCTTTGAGATGCGTTCCTTCGGAGTGTGTGCATGGTGGGCAACTAAGCTTGGAATTCAAACCAACAAAGTGCGCCTTGGCTTTATTTATGCAACCTGCATCGGACTGGGGTCGCCATTGATTCCTTATTTAATCATGGCCTGGATTCTGGAACACAAACACTATTTTCAATTTAAATCTAAAAAACGCTCTATCTGGGAGTTGTAATTGCAGCATTATGAAGATTCTGATAACGGGTTCAAACGGTTTGTTGGGACAGAAAATTGTCAAACGATGTATCAAACAAGGAATTCCCTTCGTTGCAACTTCCAAAGGACCAAACAGAAATCCGGATTGTCCGGAAGATCATTACATCGATATTGATTTAACTGCTTTTGAAGCAATTATCCGACTGGTTGTAAAGGAGAATCCTACGGCAATTATTCATACTGCAGCTCTGACGAATGTTGATTATTGTGAGTTGAACCCCGAAGAATGTCGTTTGGTGAATGTGCTGGCAACAAAAGCACTTTACGAAGTTTCAAAAATTATTGGAGCTCATTTTGAGTTGTTGTCGACAGATTTCGTTTTTGACGGTGAAAAGGGAAATTATTCTGAGGAAGATGAGGTAAATCCGCTGAGCGTTTATGCACAGTCGAAAGTAGAAGCAGAAAAGCTTTTGTTAGAAGATAAGAACAATCAAAACTGGTCGATTGCCAGAACGATTATCGTTTACGGAACCGGATTCGGCTTGTCCCGATCCAATATGATTCTGTGGGCTTTGGAAGCACTTCCGAAAGGAGAAAAAATGAAACTGGTGAATGATCAGTTCCGTGCGCCAACCTGGGCAGATGATCTGGCTTACGGGTGTGTGGAAATTGTTCTGAGATCACAAAAAGGAATTTTTCACCTTTCCGGACCGGTGACACGTTCGGTCGATACAATTGTAGAGGAAGTGGGAAAAGCCTTGAATATTGAAACAAGCTCTGTGATCGAAACGATTTCTTCCAAAACCTTGAATCAGGCAGCCAAAAGACCTCCGAAAACCGGATTTGATCTTTCGAAAGCCGAACAACTACTCGATTATCATCCAAAAGATCTCCGGGAAACAATCCCACTTCTGATAGAAGATCTCGCCTACTACCACTAACTGAAACAAAATGACACACTATCACTATTCAAAATCTACTAAAAGAGGCATTATCATTTTCACGATTTTGCTCGTTCTCATTTTCATTCTTCCGGATCTGATTCAGTATTTCCGCCCGAAGCCTGAAGTGAAACTGGAACAATGGACAACCGTTGAAAAGGAAGTGACCGGAAAATTGAATCGTCAAACAGGATTCAGCTATCGGAACACCTGGAAGAAGAAAGCATATTCCAAACCTTTGTCGAAATTCAATCCCAATGAGTATACATTAGAGCAATGGATGGCTTTGGGGCTTTCAGAAAAGCAAAGCGCAATCGTGTTGAAATTCACCAGCCGAAAAATCTATTCCAATGAAGAATTGAAACGCATTTTTGTGATTTCGGATGAGTTTTATTCGCTGATCAAAGATTCTACTGTTTATCCTGAAAGACCGAAAAACTTTGACAAGCAGACAGAATACAAACTGGAACAAAAGCTGGTTCACATCGATATCAACAGAGCTGATTTGGATGAGGTGCTGAAAGCCGGAGAAATTTCATTCTTTGATGCCAAACAGATTATCCGGCTGAGAGACGAGCTGGGAGGATTCTATTCCACCGGCCAGTTGAGTGAAGTTTGGCAGGCAACTCCGGAAAAAATCACGGTCTGGGAAAAGTACATTCAGATTGATCCGGAGAATATCCGGAAGCTCAATATCAACACCGCAAGTGCAAAGGAATTATCACATCATCCATATATTTCTTGGAATTTGGCAAATTCTCTCGTAAAATTGCGCTCTCAAAACGGATTTTACAAAGAGCTCCGCGATATCAAAAAGTCGGTGCTCATGACAGAAGAACTGTTTGAGAAGCTGAAATTTTACTTGAAAGTTGAAGAATGATAGAAGAAAAAATAAAAGGAGTAATCAGAGATGTAATTGATTTTCCAAAACCGGGAATTGTTTTTAAAGACATCACTCCGATTATGTTGGATGCGGATTTATCAAAAGAAATCGTACAGCATTTGGCAACCATGTACAAAGATCAGAAACTGGATAAAATTGCCGGAATTGAGAGTCGTGGTTTTTTATTCGGTTATCCTTTGGCAATGGAATTGGGAATTCCTTTCGTTTTGATTCGCAAGGCAGGAAAACTTCCTTACCACAAAATCAGTCATTCGTATGATCTGGAATATGGATCAGCTACAATTGAAATGCACGTAGATGCCGTTCAAAAAGGAGAAAGAGTATTGATTCACGATGATTTACTGGCTACCGGAGGTTCTGCTTCTGCTGCTGCTGAATTGATCCAGAAATGTGGAGGAGAAGTTGCCGGGTTTAACTTTTTAGTTGGGTTAAATTTTCTAAATGGTAACGAAAAATTGAAAAACTACTCTAATAATATTACTAATTTAGTGACCTATTAAAAATTATTTATCGAAAATAAATTAACGGACACCCCCAAAAAACTGTTAATCATGAATTTTGAATTAAACGAAAATCAAAAAATGATCACGCAAATGGTGCGTGATTTTGCGGAAAGAGAAATCCGCCCGAACATGAATCAATGGGATGCTGATGAGTATTTCCCTGTAGACGTCATGAAGCAAATGGGAGAGTTGGGTTTATTAGGAATCTACATCCCGGAAGAATACGGAGGAAGCGGTTTCTCATATCTGGAATATGCAACTGCATTGATGGAATTAGGTAAAGTATGCGGAGGTATTGGTTTGAGTGTTGCGGCACACAATTCCCTTTGCACAGGTCATATTTACTACCACGGAACAGAAGAACAAAAGAAAAAATATTTACCGAAATTAACTTCAGGAGAATTTATCGGAGCGTGGGGCTTGACTGAACCAAATACTGGTTCTGATGCAATGCGTATGAAATGTACTGCTGTTAAAGACGGAGATCATTGGGTAATCAACGGAGCGAAAAACTGGATTACACACGGTCTTTCCGGTGATGTGGCGGTTGTTTTGGTTCGTACAGGAGAATTATTGGATTCAAACGGAATTACGGCATTTATCATTGAAAAAGGTACACCAGGGTTTTCTGCTGTAAAAATCAAAGATAAATTAGGTGTTCGTGCTTCTGAAACTGCAGAATTGATTTTTGACAATGTTCGTTTACACGAATCACAAGTGATTGGTGAAGTAGGACAAGGTTTCAAACAAGCAATGCACATTTTGGACGGAGGTCGTATTTCTATTGCAGCACTTTCTTGTGGAATTGCTCGTGGAGCGTACGAAGCATCAGTTAAATATGCGAAAGAGCGTGAGCAATTCGGTCAGCCGATCGGAAAGTTCCAGGCAATCGGATTTAAACTGGCTGATATGGCAACAGAAGTTGAAGCAGCTGAATTGTTGACATTCCAGGCAGCGGATTACAAAAACCGTGGCAAGAAAATGACAACACAAGGTGCATTTGCAAAATATTTTGCTTCTGAAGTCTCTGTGAAATGTGGAAATGAAGCGGTTCAGATTATGGGTGGTTACGGGTTTACAAAAGAATATCCGGCTGAGAAATTCTTGCGTGATGCGAAATTGATGACCATTGGTGAAGGAACTTCTGAAATCCAGAAATTGGTTATTTCAAGAGAACTTTTAAAGTAGTCGAAGCACTGTTTTGACAAGGTTTGAGCGTGAGCTCAAGCGGAATACGATATAAATTGCAAGTTTTCAACAATTATTTTTTAAAAGAAGTAATGTTTTAGAAAAAAGATTTATATCTTTGCGCTCCCTATCAGCGGATGGGTATTAAAAAGCTAACAATAGAATTTAAATAGAATATGTTAATCATTCCAGTTAAAGAAGGCGAGAACATCGAAAGAGCGCTTAAGAAGTACAAGAAAAAATATGACAAAACGAATGTCATGAAAGAATTGCGTCGCCGCAAAGAATTCGTAAAACCATCTGTGGTTGATCGTCAGGCGAACATTCGTGCTGCTTATGCTCAAAAAATGAAATCTCAAGAGATTTAATCAGAAGTTCAGCATTAATGAAATTGAAGCTCCGACATTTATGGTCGGGGCTTTTTTTTGTGCAATGAATTTCTTTTGTATTATTGTAGCTGAAACCAACTAAAATAATATCATGCACCTGTTAAAAATCACATTAATCAGCCTCTTCATCAGCTTCACCATTTCATCTACGGCTCAGGAGGCAAAACTACTGAGTAAAATTCCTGAAACGAAAGAAGAATTTGTAGCCAGCGAACCGAATGTTATCGCTTCTGTCAATTGGCTGGAAGATACCCCGATCGATGAAAATGAAGAAATGCACAAATTTCAATATGGTTTGCTGGTTGGGTGGATGACGAACTCACCTACAGTAACATTGTCATTGCAGCCATATGTAATGGAATATACAAAGAAGAACAGTGAACTTTTGATCATCTTCATGTCCGGATGGACGCGTTATTCCTTGCAAAACGAATATGCCACAGATGCGCTTCAGTGTAACCTTGCGGGATTGCAAAGTATGATCAAGGTTTACAAAACCGGAAAATTAAAGAAAGACAAGAAAATGGATGAATTGGTGGATATGGAAGCTAAGGGTAAATTGGAAGCCTGGCTGAAAGGACAAATCAAGGAATAATCCATGTCATAGGAAATAAATGAAAAGATGCATCTTGGTGCATCTTTTTTTGTTGGGGTCGAATTCTGCAACATTTTAGGATCTTCCCCGTTTGAATACTTATAAAGTACTTTTATGCATGCCGCAGCACAATTTCAGATTTATTTAGAAACCGAGAAGCGGTATTCTCAGCATACGTTGCTGGCTTATGAAAAGGATTTGTCGCAGTTTTTGACTTTTGCCGAACTAACGAACGATAAGCAGCTCCCGGAAGTGAATTTCCAGTTGGTCAGAGCATGGATGGTTGATTTACTGGAAAACGGACAAAGTAACCGAACGGTTTCCAGAAAGATTTCCTGTTTGCGCTCCTTTTTTAAATGGTTGAAAGCAGAAGGGAAGATCGAGCAAAATCCGATGCTGCGGATCCGCGGGCCAAAAGTAGAAAAGCGACTTCCGCAGTTTGTGAAAGAATCTGAAATAGATGCTGCACGAATCGAGCAATTGTTTTCGGCCAACTTTGAAGGAATCAGAGATCGTTTGATGTTCGAATTATTTTACCAGACCGGAATTCGTTTGAGTGAATTGATCGGATTGAAAAATAAAGATGTAAGCGGCGATAGTATCAAGGTTTTGGGGAAGAGAAACAAGGAGCGGATTATTCCGATAGGAAAAGCCTTGTTTGAGATTATCCGGTCATACCAACAGATAAAGCCGGAGGGACCAGATAGCCAAATAATGTTATTTGTAAATAAAGATGGTAGAAAATTATATTCAAAGTTTGTTTATCGGAAAATTAATACATATCTTGGAAGTGTAACGAATTCGCAAAAGAAAAGCCCCCACGTCATGCGACATACGTTTGCGACTCACATGTTAAACAACGGTGCAGGACTGGAAACTTTGAAAGAACTTTTGGGGCATGCTAATTTATCGGCAACCCAGGTTTATACGCATAATTCGTTCGCGCAAATAAACTCGATTTATTCACATGCCCATCCACGTGGGCGCAAAAAGTAAAAGTCATGGACGTTAAAGTGCATTCTATCCATTTCAAAGCAGATCAAAAATTGATTAATTTCATTAATGAGAAAGTCGAAAAACTTCAGGTTTTTTTTGATCACATTATTGTAGGGGAAGTTTTTTTAAGATTGGATAAGAATTCTGACAAAGAGAATAAGATAGCCGAAGTGAAAATATTAATGCCCGGAAAGGAATTGTTTGCTAAAAAACAATGCAAGTCTTTTGAAGAAGCGGCAGATTTGTGCGTCGATGCCTTGCGAACACAGGTAAAAAAATATAAAGGCAAATTAGCGAATTAGTAATTGGAAATGAATTATTTAGATAGGCGGTCCAAAAGGCCGCCTAATTTTTTTTAATTTTTTTTCGTCAAAACCCTTGCAGTTGTTTATTTCTTTACTACATTTGCAAACCCAAACGGGAAAAACACTTTAAGAATCGTTCTTTAAAATCGTAAAAATAACCAAAACTTTAATGCCGGTGTAGCTCAGTTGGCTAGAGCAGCTGATTTGTAATCAGCAGGTCGGGGGTTCGAATCCCTCCACCGGCTCACATTAAAGGATTGGGAGTGTCGCATAGTGGCTATTGCAGCAGACTGTAAATCTGTCACCTCACGGTATCGCTGGTTCGAGTCCAGCCACTCCCACACCAAGGAAAAATAATTATAAGCGGGAGTAGCTCAGTTGGTAGAGCGTCAGCCTTCCAAGCTGAGGGTCGCGAGTTCGAATCTCGTCTCCCGCTCAAATTACGATTTACAAGAATAGGCCGGTGTAGCTCAGGGGTAGAGCGCTTCCTTGGTAAGGAAGAGGCCACGAGTTCAAATCTCGTCATTGGCTCTGCAGGGATTCACTCATTAGGTTTATGGGTGAAATTTTGTATTGTAAGAAAAAGGTTTATTAACTACGTAACAAATAAAAACAAATGGCTAAGGAAAATTTTAATCGTTCCAAACCGCACGTTAACATCGGTACTATTGGTCACGTTGACCACGGTAAGACTACGTTGACTGCTGCTATCTCAAGTGTACTTGCTGCTAAAGGTTTGGCTGCGGTACGTGATTTCTCGTCTATTGACAATGCTCCAGAAGAAAAAGAGCGTGGTATTACTATTAACACTTCGCATATTGAGTATGAAACTGCTAACCGTCACTACGCACACGTTGACTGTCCAGGTCACGCGGATTACGTAAAGAACATGGTTACTGGTGCTGCTCAGATGGACGGTGCTATTTTGGTTGTTGCTGCAACTGACGGACCGATGCCTCAAACTCGTGAGCACATCTTGTTAGGAAAACAAGTTGGAGTTCCTCGTTTGGTTGTATTCATGAATAAAGTGGATATGGTTGACGACGCTGAGTTGTTAGAGCTAGTTGAAATGGAAGTTCGTGAATTGTTGTCTTTCTATGATTACGATGGTGACAATGCACCGGTTATTCAAGGTTCTGCACTAGGTGCATTGAACGGTGAGCCGGAGTGGGTTGCTAAAGTTGATGAGTTGATGGACGCTGTTGACAGCTACATTGAACTACCTCCTCGTGATGTTGATAAGCCTTTCTTGATGCCGGTTGAAGATGTATTTACGATTACAGGTCGTGGTACAGTAGCAACAGGACGTATCGAAACAGGAGTTATTAACTCTGGAGATCCAGTTGAAATCTTAGGAATGGGTGAAGAGAAATTGACTTCTACTGTAACTGGGGTTGAGATGTTCCGTAAGATCTTGGATCGTGGAGAAGCTGGTGATAACGTAGGTCTTTTATTACGTGGTATTGAGAAATCTCAAATTAAGCGTGGTATGGTTATTTGTAAGCCAGGATCTGTTAAGCCTCATGCTGACTTCAAAGCTGAAATCTACGTATTGAAAAAAGAAGAAGGTGGACGTCACACTCCATTCCATAACAAATACCGTCCTCAGTTCTACTTCCGTACAACTGACGTAACTGGAGAGATTTTCTTGACAGACGGACGTGAAATGGTTATGCCGGGTGATAACGTAACAATCAATGTTAAGTTGATCGTACCTGTAGCAATGGACAAAGGTCTACGTTTCGCTATCCGTGAGGGTGGACGTACAGTAGGTGCTGGTCAGGTTACTGAAATCATCGCTTAATTCGCGATAACATATTAAAAAAAGAGGGGAGTTCCAACTCCCCTTTTTACACGGGCGTAGCTCAGCTGGTAGAGTAGTGGTCTCCAAAACCATTGGTCGTGGGTTCGAATCCTACCGCCCGTGCAAATAAAATAAATTGACCATGTCAAAGTTTAGAAATTATTTTAGCGAAACAATTACTGAGATGACTCAGAATGTTACGTGGCCGACGTGGAAAGAATTGCAGAGCAATGCACTGATTGTGGTAGTTGCGTCTGTAATTTTTGCATTGTTGGTGTTCGCAATGGATACTGTTTTTGGAATCACCGGAACTCCTACTTCTGCATGGAAGGGAGTGATCGGGTTTATCTATTCTTTCTTTTAATTAGAAAAATGGGAGATATTAAAAAGCGTTGGTACGTAGTGCGTGCAGTGAGCGGGAAAGAAAAGAAAGTGAAGGAATACCTGGATCTTGAAATTTCTCGTTTGAAACTGGATGATTATGTATCTCAAGTATTGATTCCAACTGAGAAAGTATTTCAAATCCGTAACGGAAAGAAAATCTCAAAGGAAAAAGCATATTTACCAGGATATGTATTGATTGAAGCAGCTTTGATCGGTGAGGTTCCTCACGTGATTAAAGGAATTCCGAATGTAATCGGATTCCTTGGAGCTGAAAAGGGTGGAGACCCGCAGCCAATGCGTTTGTCTGAAGTAAATAGAATTTTAGGTAAAGTAGACGAATTGTCCGAAACAGAAGAGGAAGTGAAAATCCCATTCGTTATCGGAGAATCCGTTAAGGTGATCGACGGACCATTCAACAATTTCTCCGGAGTCATTGACGAGATCAATGAAGAGAAGAAGAAATTGAAAGTAATGGTTAAAATCTTCGGTCGTAAAAACCTTCTTGAGCTTAGCTACATGCAAGTTGAAAAAGAAGGATAATAACATGTATTAACCGCAGCAGTGGGATTATTGATTAAAGCTTCCCTTTAACGCCCACGTTACGACTGCATAATTTAAATAACAATGGCTAAAGAAGTAGCAGCATTGATCAAATTACAGATCAAAGGTGGTCAAGCCAATCCAGCTCCTCCAGTTGGTCCCGCACTTGGTGCAAAAGGGGTTAACATTATGGAATTTTGCAAGCAGTATAATGCTCGTACGCAAGATAAGCCAGGAAAGGTATTACCATGTGTGATTACTGTTTACAGTGACAAATCATTTGATTTCGTCATCAAAACTCCTCCAGCAGCTGTGCAAATTATCGACACCGTTAAGCTTAAAAAAGGTTCTTCTGAGCCTAATAAGAGCAAAGTTGGTACAATGACTTGGGATCAGGTTCGTACTATCGCGGAAGATAAAATGCCGGATATGAATTGTTTTACTGTTGATTCAGCTATGACTATGATAGCTGGTACGGCACGTAGTATGGGTGTAACTGTTAAAGGAGGTGAAGCTCCGGCAACTAAATAATCGCTAGTATCATGGGAAGAATTTCTAAAAAAAGAAAAGAAGTTTTAGCAAAGTATGATTTGACTAAAACTTACACCTTGGTAGAAGCGTGTGATTTAGTGAAGAACATTACAACTACTAAGTTCGACGCATCAGTAGACATTTCTGTACGCTTAGGTGTAGATCCACGTAAAGCGAACCAAATGGTTCGTGGTACTGTTGCATTGCCTCATGGAACTGGTAAGGACGTACGAGTATTAGTACTTTGTACTCCGGACAAGGAAGCAGAAGCAAAAGCAGCTGGTGCAGAATTCGTTGGATTAGATGAATTCATTGACAAAATCAAAGGTGGTTGGACAGACATCGACGTAATTATTACAATGCCTTCAGTGATGGGTAAAGTAGGTGCATTAGGACGTATCCTGGGGCCTCGCGGTTTAATGCCGAACCCAAAAACCGGTACTGTAACAATGGAAGTTGGTAAAGCTGTTGAAGAAGTGAAAGCAGGTAAAATTGATTTCAAAGTTGACAAATTTGGTAACATTCACACATCTGTTGGGAAAGCTAGCTTCGAAGGAGCTAAAATTCGTGACAATGCAAGTGAGTTGATCCAACAATTAATCAAATTGAAACCATCTGCTGCAAAAGGTACTTACATTAAAAGTATCTACATCAGCTCTACAATGTCTCCAAGTATCCAAATTGATGCTAAATCTGTTGTAGCTTAAAATCTTGAAGTATGAATAAAGATCAAAAAGCACAGTACATTGAAGATCTTGCTCAAGATTTATCGAAAGCAAACATCTTCTATCTTGCAGATACAGCAGCTCTTTCAGTAGAAACAATTAACCAATTGCGCCGTCGTTGTTTTCAACAAGGTATCGAACTACGTGTAGTTAAGAATACATTGTTGGCAAAAGCAATGGCTAAGGTTGAAGGTAGAAACTACGATAACTTAGCATCCGTGTTGAGTGGTCCGACTTCTATCATGTTCGCTGAAGTAGGAAATGCTCCTGCAAAATTGATTAAAGATTTCCGCAAGAAAAACGACAAACCATTTCTTAAAGGAGCTTACATTGAAGAAGCAATCTTCATTGGTGACAACCAATTGGATGCGCTTGAAGCAATCAAGTCTCGTGAGGAGTTAATCGGTGACATCATCGGATTGCTACAAAGCCCGGCGAAAAATGTTATTTCCGGTCTTACAGGTGGTGGTCAAAAGATTGCTGGAATCCTTAAAACGCTCGAAGAACGAGCATAAGTAAAAAATTATTTAAGAACCTTTTTTAAAATTTATAAAAATGGCTGATTTAAAACAAATCGCAGAAACATTGGTTAACCTTACAGTAAAAGAAGTTAACGAGTTAGCAACTATTTTGAAAGACGAGTATGGTATCGAGCCTGCTGCTGCTGCACCTGTAATGGTTGCTGGTGGTGGTGCTGGAGCTGGAGAAGCTGCTGCTGAAAAAACTGAATTCGATGTAATCTTGAAATCAGGTGGTGCTAACAAACTTGCTGTAGTTAAGTTGGTTAAAGAATTAACTGGTAATGGATTGAAAGAGTCTAAAGACTTAGTTGATGGAGCTCCTACAACTTTGAAAGAGGCTGTATCCAAAGACGAGGCTAATGCTTTGAAAACAGCTCTTGAAGAAGCTGGTGCTGAAGTAGAGATCAAGTAATTAGTTACAAAAAATTTCAGGAAAGGTGTCCCGACGATTCTGTCGGGATGCCTATTCCTGTTTTCCGGCGTATAGCCAATTTAAAGTCCTTTTCTCAATTAAATTTATTTCGCCTTGGCAACAACAAGCAATACATCAACGAGAATTAATTTTGCTTCTAGCAAAAATCAGTTCGCTTATCCAGATTTTTTGGATATTCAGCTTAAATCCTTCCAAGAGTTTTTTCAATTAGAAACGACTCCTGAGAATCGTGAAAGTGAAGGATTGTTCAAGGTATTTGCGGAGAATTTCCCAATTACTGATACACGAAATCAATTCGTGTTGGAGTTCCTTGATTATTTCATCGACCCACCCCGTTACACTATTGATGAGTGTATCGAAAGAGGTTTGACTTATAGCGTTCCGCTAAAAGCTAAACTAAAATTATATTGTACAGACCCTGAGCATGAGGATTTCGAAACAATCGTGCAGGATGTATACTTAGGTACAATTCCGTACATGACACCAAAAGGTTCTTTCGTAATCAATGGTGCAGAACGTGTTATTGTTTCTCAGTTACACCGTTCACCAGGGGTATTCTTCGGTCAAAGCCGTCACGCGAATGGTACAAAATTGTACTCTGCTCGTGTGATTCCTTTTAAAGGATCTTGGATCGAATTCGCAACGGATATCAACAGCGTAATGTATGCTTACATCGACCGTAAGAAAAAGTTGCCTGTTACGACATTGTTCCGTGCGATCGGATATGAAACAGATAAAGATATTCTAGAAATATTCGGATTGGCTGATGAAGTGAAAGCTAACAAAGCCAATTTGAAAAAATGCGTTGGTAGAAGACTAGCAGCTCGTGTATTGAAGTCTTGGATTGAGGACTTTGGAGACGAAGATACAGGAGAAGTAGTATCTATCGAACGTAACGAAGTAATCCTTGACCGTGAAACAGTATTGGAGGATCACCACGTAGATTTAGTAATCGACGCTGGAGTGAAAACAGTTATTTTCCACAAAGAGGATGCAAATACAGCTGATTATACAATTATCTACAACACGCTTCAGAAAGATACATCAAACTCTGAGAAAGAAGCGGTAGAGCATATTTACCGTCAGTTGCGTAACGCAGAACCACCAGATTATGAAACGGCAAAAGGAGTATTCGAGAAATTATTCTTCTCCGATGCACGTTATGACTTAGGTGAAGTAGGTCGTTATAGAATGAACAAGAAGTTGAACATCGATAACTCGGAAGAGTCTCGTGTATTGACTAAAAACGATATTCTTTGTATCATTAAATATCTGATTGAGTTGATTAACTCAAAAGCAGATGTGGATGATATCGATCACTTGTCCAATCGTCGTGTACGTACGGTAGGTGAGCAGTTGTATGCTCAGTTCGGAGTTGGTTTGGCTCGTATGGCTCGTACTATTCGTGAGCGTATGAACGTTCGTGATAACGAAGTCTTTACTCCGATCGACTTGATCAACGCGAAGACACTTTCTTCAGTAATCAACTCGTTCTTCGGAACCAACCAGTTGTCTCAATTTATGGATCAGACCAACCCGCTTTCAGAGGTAACTCACAAGCGTCGTTTGTCTGCACTAGGGCCAGGTGGACTTTCCCGTGAAAGAGCAGGTTTCGAGGTACGTGACGTTCACTATACGCACTACGGTCGTTTGTGTACGATTGAAACACCGGAAGGACCGAACATTGGTTTGATTTCTTCTTTGTGTGTATTCGCGAAAGTAAACAAACTAGGATTCATCGAAACTCCATACCGTTCAGTAGTGAATGGTAAAGTAGATATTTTCTCTGAGCCGGTATATTTATCAGCTGAAGAAGAAGATGAAAAAATGATTGCTCAGGCAAATGCGATCGTGGATGAAAAAGGGAATTTCCTTTCAAATGTTGTGAAAGCACGTTACGAAGGTGACTTCCCGGTTGTTCAGCCAACAGATTTGCATTTGATGGACGTAGGTGCTAACCAGATTGCTTCGATTGCAGCATCTTCTATTCCATTCCTGGAGCATGATGATGCCAACCGTGCATTGATGGGATCAAACATGCAGCGTCAGGCAGTTCCGTTATTGAAACCACAATCTCCGGTAGTTGGTACCGGAATTGAGCAATTGGTAGCACGCGATTCCCGTGTGTTAATCAATGCTGAAGGTCCGGGAACGGTAGAATATGTTGATGCAAATGAAATCGTGATTCGTTACGATTGGTCTGCAGACGACAAATTGGTAAGCTTTGATAGTGAAGTAACTCGTTACTCATTGACAAAATTCCAGAAAACAAACCAAAGTACAACAATCAACTTGAAGCCGATTGTTCGTAAAGGGGACCGAATTGAGAAAGGACAGGTTCTTTGCGAAGGGTATGCTACACAAGGAGGAGAGTTGGCATTGGGTCAAAACCTGAAAGTTGCCTTCATGCCTTGGAAAGGATATAACTTTGAGGATGCGATTGTAATTTCTGAGCGTGTTGTTCGTGACGATATCTTTACATCGATTCATATTGACGAATACTCATTAGAGGTTCGTGATACAAAACGTGGAATGGAAGAATTAACTTCTGATATTCCAAACGTTTCTGAAGAAGCAACAAAAGATTTGGATGAAAACGGATTGATCCGCATTGGTGCTGAGATCAAAGAAGGTGACATCCTGATCGGTAAAATTACTCCGAAAGGTGAAACGGATCCTTCTCCGGAAGAGAAGTTATTGCGTGCAATCTTCGGTGATAAAGCAGGTGATGTGAAAGATGCTTCATTGAAAGCAGGTCCATCTCTTCGCGGTGTTGTTATTGAGAAAAAATTGTTCTCTCGTGCAATCAAAGATCGTAAGTCAAAAGCTCAGGACAAGCCGGTATTGGAAGTTCTGGATACAGAATACGACAAAGATTACGCTGAATTGAAAGAAAAATTAGCTGATAAATTGATGACCGTTTTAGGTGAGAATAAATCAGCTGGTGTATTTAACAATTTCAAGGAAGAGATCATTAAGAAAGGAACGAAGTTCACACATAAGAACTTGTTGATGATCGATTATACAATCGTGAACCCGACAAACTGGACTGCTGATTCTCATGTAAATGCATTGATTAGTCGTTTGTTGCACAACTTTACGATTAAGGCAAATGACTTACTTGGAATTTACAAACGTAAGAAATTCCATATTTCAGTTGGTGATGAACTACCTGCAGGTATCGTTAAAATGGCGAAAGTATATGTTGCTCAGAAACGTAAGTTGAAAGTGGGTGATAAGATGGCTGGTCGTCACGGTAACAAAGGTATTGTTGCAAACATCGTTCGTGCTGAAGACATGCCGTTCCTGGAGGATGGAACACCGGTAGATATCGTATTGAATCCACTAGGGGTACCTTCTCGTATGAACTTGGGTCAGATTTACGAAACAGTTCTTGGTTGGGCCGGAGAAAAATTGGGTGTGAAATTCGCTACTCCGATTTTCGACGGTGCAAAACCGGAAGAAATTAATGAATGGACAGACAAAGCAGGTGTTCCGCGTTCAGGTAAGACATTCTTGTACGATGGAGGAACGGGAGATCGTTTCCATCAGCCGGCAACCGTTGGTATCATTTACATGTTGAAATTATCTCACATGGTTGATGATAAAATGCATGCTCGTTCAATCGGACCATACTCATTGATTACACAACAACCATTGGGTGGTAAAGCTCAGTTCGGAGGTCAGCGTTTTGGTGAGATGGAGGTTTGGGCATTGGAAGCATTTGGTGCTGCGAATATCCTTCAAGAGATCTTGACAGTTAAATCCGATGACGTAATGGGTCGTGCGAAAGCATACGAAGCTATCGTTAAAGGTGATAACATTCCGGAGCCGGGAATTCCTGAATCATTCAACGTATTGTTGCATGAATTGAGAGGTCTTGGATTGAATGTATCAATGGACTAAGATCAAGATCGTATTCGAAAACAAATTGTCAAATTGAATTAAAGAAAGTTATAACATGGCTTACAGAAAAGAAACACCGAAAAAACAAAGTAGCTTCAATAAGATTACGATCTCGTTGGCTTCTCCTGAGGTGATCCGTGATCAGTCAAGCGGAGAAGTGCTCAAGCCTGAGACCATTAACTATCGTACATACAAACCGGAAAGAGATGGATTGTTCTGTGAACGTATCTTCGGACCGGTAAAAGATTACGAATGTCATTGTGGTAAGTACAAGCGTATCCGATATAAAGGAATCGTTTGTGACCGTTGTGGTGTTGAAGTAACAGAGAAAAAAGTACGTCGTGAGCGTATGGGACATATCTCATTGGTAGTTCCTGTAGCACACATCTGGTATTTCCGTTCATTGCCGAACAAAATCGGTTATTTGTTAGGATTGCCAACCAAGAAATTGGATCAGATTATCTATTATGAGCGTTACGTAGTTATTCAAGCTGGTATTGCGAATAATTTAGATGGATCTACACTTACTGAAAAAGATTTCCTGACAGAAGAAGAGTACCTGGATATCCTGGATACTTTGCCAAGAGAGAACCAATATTTGGAAGATACAGATCCGAACAAATTCATCGCTAAGATGGGTGCTGAGGCTTTGTATGACTTGTTGCGCAAATTGAACCTGGAAGACTTGTCTTACAGATTGCGTCATCAGGCAAATACAGAAACTTCAGTACAACGTAAGCACGAAGCATTGAAGCGTTTGCAAGTGGTTGAAGCAATGCGTGAATCTCAAACACGTATCGAAAACCGCCCTGAGTGGATGATCGTGAAAGTGGTTCCGGTTATTCCACCAGAATTGCGTCCGTTAGTTCCATTGGATGGTGGACGTTTCGCAACATCGGATTTGAACGACCTTTACCGTCGTGTAATTATCCGTAACAACCGTTTGAAGCGTTTGATCGAAATCAAAGCTCCGGAAGTAATCTTGCGTAACGAGAAGCGTATGTTGCAGGAAGCTGTTGACTCATTGTTCGACAACTCCCGTAAAGCTTCTGCTGTTAAAACAGAATCAAACCGTCCGTTGAAATCCCTTTCTGATTCATTGAAAGGTAAGCAAGGACGTTTCCGTCAAAACTTATTAGGAAAACGTGTTGATTATTCTGCACGTTCCGTAATTGTTGTTGGACCGGATTTGAAATTGCACGAGTGTGGTTTGCCGAAAGACATGGCTGCTGAGCTTTACAAACCGTTTATCATCCGCAAGATGATCGAACGTGGTATCGTGAAAACGGTTAAATCTGCAAAGAAAATCGTTGACCGTAAAGAGCCTGTAGTTTGGGATATCTTGGAGAACGTATTGAAAGGACACCCGGTATTATTAAACCGTGCTCCTACGCTTCACCGTTTAGGTATTCAGGCATTCCAGCCGAAATTGATTGAAGGAAAAGCAATTCGTTTGCACCCATTGGTAACAACGGCATTCAACGCCGATTTCGATGGTGACCAGATGGCGGTTCACTTACCATTAGGTAACGCTGCAATTTTGGAAGCGCAATTGTTGATGCTTGCTTCTCACAACATTTTGAACCCTGCGAATGGAGCACCGATTGCGGTACCTTCTCAGGATATGGTCTTGGGTCTTTACTACATCACAAAGATGCGTACAAGTACCCCTGAACACAAAGTAAAAGGTGAAGGAAGTATTTTCTATTCTCCGGAAGAAGTAATTATTGCAAATAACGAAGGTAAATTGGATTTGCATGCTCCGATTAAAGTAAAATCATACGATTTGAACAAAGAAGGAGTGCCTACTTTAATGATGATCGATACCACTTGTGGTCGCGTATTGTTTAATGAAGTAGTTCCAAGAGAAGTTGGTTTCATCAATGATGTATTGACGAAAAAAGCTCTTCGTGATATTATCGGACACGTATTGAAAGTATGTGGAACGGCTAAAACTGCTAAGTTCCTTGATGATATCAAAGAATTAGGATACGGTATGGCATTCCGTGGTGGACTATCGTTCAACCTGGATCATATCATTATCCCGAAAGAAAAAGAAATTTTGGTTGCGAAAGCAGAAACGGAAGTGAAAGAGGTAATGGCCAACTATAACATGGGTCTTATCACGAATAACGAACGTTACAACCAGATTATTGATATTTGGACGCATACCAATTCCCGTTTGACGAATACGTTGATGGATCAATTGAAGAATGACGATCAAGGATTCAACTCCATCTATATGATGTTTGACTCCGGAGCCCGTGGTTCGAAAGAGCAGATTCGTCAGTTGTCCGGTATGCGTGGATTGATGGCGAAACCGCAAAAATCAGGAGCTTCTGCACAGGAAATTATCGAAAACCCGATTCTTTCCAACTTTAAAGAAGGTCTTTCGATTTTGGAGTACTTTATCTCTACTCACGGTGCGCGTAAAGGTTTGGCCGATACGGCATTGAAAACGGCGGATGCGGGTTACTTGACTCGTCGTTTGGTGGACGTTGCACAGGATGTTGTTATCAATATCGTTGATTGTGGAACATTGAGAGGATTAGTTGCTACTGCATTGAAGAAAAACGACGAAATCGTTGAGCCTTTGGTTGACCGTATTTTAGGACGTACTTCAGTTCATGATATCTTCCACCCTGAAACGGAACAATTGATTGTTGCAGCAGGGGAATTGATTTCTGAAACAGTTGCAGAAGAAATCGAAAAAGCAGGTATCGAAGAAGTTGAGATCCGTTCGGTATTGACTTGTGAGATGCGTCGAGGAGTTTGTTCCAAGTGTTACGGACGTAACCTTGCAACTCACCGCCCTGCACAGGATGGAGATGCTGTTGGAGTTGTAGCTGCTCAGTCAATTGGTGAGCCGGGTACACAGTTAACACTTCGTACATTCCACGTTGGGGGTACTGCATCGAACATTGCTGATGAGTCTGACTTGAAAGCAAAAGCTGCCGGTAGATTGGAAATTGATGAATTACGTACAATTACACGTAAAGGTTCAGATGGTGAAACAAAAACAATCGTTGTTGGGCGTTCAGCTGAATTGAAAATCACAGATCCTAAGACTGGTGTTACTTTAATGACATCAAACATCCCTTACGGTGCTGAAATGATTCTTGAGAATAACATTTCAGTGAAAAAAGGAGATATTATCTGTAAGTGGGACCCGTATAACGCGGTAATCATTTCGGAGGTTTCAGGTAAAGTGGTTTTCGAAAATATTATTGAAGGAATTACTTACCGTGAGGAAGTCGATGAGCAAACAGGATTTACTGAAAAAGTAATCATTGAATCTCGCGATAAGAAGAAAAACCCTGCAATTCATATCATTGATGCTAAAACGAAAGAAGTATTGCGTGAATACAACATTCCGGTTGATTCCCATATTTCCGTAGGTGAAGGCGACAAAGTAGAAGAAGGTGTGATTCTTGTTAAGATTCCTCGTGTTGCTGGTAAAACAGGGGATATCACCGGAGGTCTTCCTCGTGTAACGGAATTATTCGAAGCACGTAACCCTTCTAACCCTGCAGTGGTTTCTGAAATTGATGGTATCGTTGAATTTGGAAAAATTAAACGTGGTAACCGTGAAATTCAGGTAACTTCTAAAGTAGGTGACGTTCGCAAGTATTTGGTTCCGCTTTCCAAGCATATCCTTGTACAAGAGAATGATTTCACCCGCGCAGGACAACCGTTATCTGATGGTGCAATTACACCAAACGATATCCTGAACATTCAGGGTCCGACGAAAGTACAAGAGTACATCGTAAATGAAATCCAGGAGGTTTACCGTCTGCAAGGGGTAAAAATCAACGATAAGCATTTCGAAGTAATCGTTCGTCAGATGATGTTGAAAGTGGAGATCGTTGATGCAGGAGATACTCGTTTCTTGGAAGGACAATCTGTTCACAAAGCAGATTTCATGGAAGAGAATGATTCTATCTACGGAATGAAAGTGGTTGTTGATGCCGGAGATTCTACAACATTGAAGGCCGGACAAATTGTTACAGCTCGTAAACTACGTGATGAAAACTCACAGTTGAAACGTGCCGACAAACAATTGGTTGAGTCTCGTGATGCAGTTCCTGCAACTTCAACACCATTGCTACAAGGTATTACACGTGCTTCATTGCAGACACAATCATTCATCTCAGCTGCTTCCTTCCAGGAAACAACGAAAGTATTGAATGAAGCTGCAATCTCAGGAAAAGAAGATCATTTATTAGGTTTGAAAGAGAACGTAATTGTTGGTCACTTGATCCCGGCTGGTACAGGTGTACGCCGCTTCCAAAAAGTACTTGTTGCAAACAAGGAGGAAATGGATGCAATTTCTTAAGATTTAATGTTCTGAATATAGAATCCCTCTTGGCTCGACCAGGAGGGATTTTTTTTATTCCAACCATTATTCTTTTTAGTATCATTGAAGAAACACCTTAAATCAAAGAAGATGAAAAAAACACTACTTTTTTTGTTGGGCCTTCAGTTGGGGAGCCTGGCAAATGCTCAAACAGTTGTCTACCAGCCATTGCATGGAAATTACACGCAATATGTATATCGCCATCAACATTGGAATGGAAGTGAAAATGTGGAATCATTTCATAAAACAATCTGGTCGGGAGACACAACCATTGGCATACAAAATTATGCGCGGATTTTTCAATATGGTGCTTATGTTGGAGGAATCCGTGAAGATATCCCGAATCAACGACGATTTTTTATCAATGCGAATAATGTAGAGAAAGAAATCACCATTAGTCCTTTTTTACCTGTCGGTACGATATTAACAGATTCTTCTGTTTTGTTGAATACCTTCAGAAGCTATGTAGATATGCAAGGGATTTGCACGAATTGTGATACCTTTCAGATTACGCAGGTAGATAGTATTCTCGAAGCGAATGGAACATATAGTAAGACCTATAGTTTGGAAGCTTTACCGCAACCGAATATTTCCTTTAGTTTGAATTTATACAGAGGATTGTTGAATGTAAATGGCTTTGAATCTGCTGAAGAACAGATCTGTTATCGTGAAGACGGAGAGCAAACAGAACCGGGACAGGAAACCCCCTGGACGTATATGTGTGATTTGGGAATGAATGAAAATGACTTGCTTCAGGTTGAGTTGTTTCCGAACCCAGCTGCTGAGTCAATTACATTATCAGGAGAAGATTTGTCTTCCATTCGGGAAGTTAGTATTTACGACATTCAGGGAGCGTTGGTGAAAAGAATTCCTTTAACCAATACGCATTCCGGAATCTCGATTGAAGAATTAAAAAACGGGGTTTATTTCCTTTCCCTGAATCAAAACGAAAAAGTACTTCGATTCCAGAAAATATAAGCGACGTAAAAATGAAACTCCCCGGCACTTCGACTAAGCTCAGTGACCGGGGAGTTTTTTATTGGGTTATTCGGGTTTGGATTTACTTGTTTTCTTTCCCTCGATTTTGCAAGTTCCATGCCACAGTACTTTGCTTTTCGAAGAAATGTAAAACAAAAAAGGAGTGAATTACTCCACTCCTTTATAAATCAGTAAGATATCTTATTGTGTGATGATCGGTTTCAAACCTCTCAATCCCATATCCGTCGGATAATCGTTTGTATTTCCGTTTGGAAGTAATGGTTCATACTTGTTATCACCATTTACATCATACCACTCAAAGCTCTTGTTTGTAGATAAAGACATCGTACAAGTGATATCCTGAGTTTCATTTCCTGTAATGGTAAACGGAGTGTCAAAGCTTCCCGTAACGACGCAAGATCCTGCAGGAACCGGCGAGGTTGCAAACAATGGATTCGGAACCGTAGTTGACGGAGCCTGCCCCTGAACAACAATTCCTAAATTTTCAAATGCCCAGTATCCCTGAAGTTTATTCGCGTTGATATTGACCGTTTGGTTCCACACTTTGTAATTCGTGATGTATGTGTTAAATCCTACGAAAGAAGCCAATCTTCCATTATAGTCAACACCATTGTATCGGTAATTCAAGGAATAATTCTGGTAAGTCAGCGACATACGAACCCATTCATAAGTATCCGGAGAGATATTTTTCAACGGAATCTTCATGAATACTTCATTATCACCTTTGATGATTGCCTTGTTAAAGTTCACAGCATTGGAACCACCGGCAGTTGTTTCAGCACCATGATACAAAATCTCACCGCCACCTAGTTGCGTATACATACTTTGAGCAAATTCAATGTAGTGTGCGCTCATTCCGTAAAATGCCGGAGATTGAGCACCGTGATTGGAAGGAATGGTTGCAGGGTTCCCGAAATTGTCCAGACGCGGCTGTACGGAATCAAAATGCAGTTTGATGATCAGATACGGCCCGGTTTCAACTGGATCCGGATACGTACAGCTTCCATCATCTGAAGTTGCTTTTGAATTGTAATTGGTTGCTGAAGGATCAGTACAACCTTTCTTTTTACATCCCACAGAAACTGCGGATAGTAGAAGGAACAAGAATGTTAGTTGTTTCATGTTTTGTAGTTTTCGAATGGCTAAAATAGAGAAAAAAAAGACTTAGTTCTAGTGCTATAATGAATTCAGTACAACAACGTTACTTTTTGTTAATCATATAAACAGCTCCGATCCCGAGAAGTCCTCCGATGATGGTATGAATTTCCAGGTTTTCTCCAAGAATGGAAAAGGAAAACACTGCTGCACTGAAAGGAACGATGAAGATAAAACTGCTTGCTTTTTCGGCACCGATCTTAGAAGTGGCAAAAAAGTAAGTGGTCGTTGCCAATGTAACGGTAATGACACTTGAAAAAAGAACATTCCCCCAAAAATGGATATCAGTTGTTTGAATCATTTTGCCGATTTCTGTAAAGCTGCAGAAAGGAATGAGACAAGCCAGAGTCACAAGATACATCCACCAGGTGAAAGCGAAGGGGGAGCCATATTTCGCAGATTTCGATGTAAATTTGCTCATAACAGACCAAATGAAAGCGCTCAGGAGAAAATAGAGATTTTCAGGTTTGGCAAAAATGTCTTCATTTCCCCAAACTTTTAAGAGTGTCAGACCGGCAATGATTCCAAAAAACAAACCGATGAATTCATTTTTAGTTGGTTTCTTCCAGTCAATGAGCATTCCAAGACCATAAGCCATTACCGGATTTAAAGTGGTAACTAAAATTCCTCCTGCTCCGGGACTTCCGTTCTTAAGCCCGGCCAAAAAAGTATAATTATAGGTAGCCATCAGAACTCCTGCAATCAACAGAAAAGGAATTCCATTTCTGGAAATAATGAGTTTTGTTTTTAAAGGAATGAGAAGCAGCAGCAAACTGACTACTACAAAACCATATCGAAAAACACCTAAATCGACCGGAGTACCAAAGGATGTCAGGACCTTATTGGACGACCAACTGATTCCCCAAATTATCATGCTGCAAACCATGACAATCGTTAGCATGGATTGAGAATTCTGTTTTTCGTTCATAGCACAAAATTAGCGATAGTTATCTGGAATTAAGGAAAGCTTTTAGTATTTTCGTCCTATGGAAAACAACGAAAATCAAATTAATATTGAGCTGAATGAGGAATTGGCGGAAGGAGTTTATTCCAATTTGGCAATCATAACACATTCTCAGGCTGAATTTGTAGCGGATTTTGTTCAGATGATGCCCGGAATGCCTAAGGCAAAAGTGCGCTCCCGCGTGATTATGTCGCCGCAAAATGCAAAACGTTTGATGCGTGCTTTGGCTGAAAATATTCAAAAGTATGAGCAAATGAACGGAGTCATTAATGACACAGATACTCCTCCGTTTCCTCCGATGAATTTTAGCGGAACAAATAATCAGGCATAAATTAAGTAATTAATCAGAATAAATTGGGGAGCAAGCTGAATCTCAAAAATCGGTCTGAATTCGTTAAGAATATTCTGAAATTAATTACAGGTACTGCGATAGCTCAGCTTTTAACAATTGCATTTTCGCCAATTGTTCAAAGATTGTTTACGCAGGAGGAGTGGGGCTTTTTCGCATTGGTAAGTTCCATTTATGGTGTAATTGCTTTGATTTCCGGAGGCAAATACGATGTAGCACTATTAGTTCCGAAACGAAATGTAGATGCCATTAACTTATTAGGGCTTTCTATTCTTGTAAATCTGGGTTTTGCGATTGCCTTCTACGGAGTTTTATTCCTGTTATCGTTGGTTGGCTGGGGTGGCAAATTGGGTGTATGGTATTATTTGCTGCCTGTATTTGTCTTTATCGTGGGTGTAAGTCAATCACTCATTGCGTGGAATAACCGAAGAAAAAGATACCGGGAAATAGCCACATTCAGGATCTCACAATCACTTTTAAATAATATATTTTCGATTTTCACTAGTTTAACTCGTTTTCCGGTGAATGGGGTTTTGCTTGCTTATCTGGGGTCCGGATTAGTATCATTAATTGTTGCGATTTATCAAATAAAAGCAGATTTTCGGTTAATTAGGAAAGGAATTACCATTAACAGAATGTTGTTCGTTGGAAAAAAATATGCCCGTTTTCCATTGATAAACACTTTCCAGGCCTTACTTGATGCGCTGCAAATTAACGGATTGATTTATATCATTGCATTCCTGTTCGGTGATTACTATGTAGGTGTTTTTTCGTTGGCAATTCGTATCTTGTTTCTACCGATGGGATTTATTGGAACAGCAATAGCCCAGGTTTTTTATCAGGAGGCAAATTCATTAATTCATCGAAAGGAAAAACTGATTCCTCTTGTCAGAAGAACGATCAAAATGAGCTGTTTGGTGATTGCTCCTGTTTTCATCATTTTGGTATTAGCCGGCCCGCAATTGTTCTCATTTGTATATGGGAAAGAATGGCAGGGATCGGGAATCTATTCTCGATACTTAGCCGCTTGGGTTTGCATTGATTTCATTCGGGCACCGCTTTCTCAGATACCGCTGATATTCAACAGACATCACATCTTATTGGGGTTTTCTATCGTAAGCAGCACTTCTATTTTTCTTGTTTTCATTCTTGGTTCCTCTCTCAAATGGAATTTAGGGTTGATCCTCTTATCGGTTTCAACCTTGCAAGTTTTACTTATATTCGTGCTTATTATCTGGATTATTCGAATTTCTAAATTCTATGATTCCACATTATCTATTCGCAGTTAATAAAAGAAATGAACATTTATAATTATCTTAAATCAAATCAGATTAGCATTTTTTTGAGTGTGCTGGTTTTTTTTCCAACGATAAGACTTCTTCTTCTAGGCTCAGGACATGTAACAGGAATCAGTTTGTTAGTCGGACTAATACCTGAAATTTTGTTTGCAGTTATTCTGGCTTGGTTTCTTTTCGCTACAGTAAAGGATCAGAACCGGAAAACGCATTTATTGGATAAGTTGGTACTGATTTATTTTCTGTTCAATATCCTGATAGGATTTTACAATGCACATGATTTAAAAGCAAGTATATATGGTTTTCGACTAACCTATTTACCCATGTTGGCCTACTTTGTCTGCTCCTATTATTGGGATAAGAAAGTGGATTTGGAAAGGGTTTTTCATGGGTTTTTCAAAGTGCTGGTTTTCGTTGCAGTTATCGGATTCCTGATTTATTTCTTCTTCCCGGAAGTCCATGTGTATTTCCATAAGTTGTCTACGGACGAACCTATTGTGACATCCGCAATCAATTTTGTTCGGATGACTTCCATCCTGTGGACTCCTGTAGTATTTGCAATGCTTATGCTTAGTGCTTTTTGTTATTGGACTTACCGCTATTTGAAAACAGGAAATAATGTTGCCTTGCTTTTTTCATTGATCACTGTAAACGCTGTTTTTTTTAGTGTTTCAAGAGGACCGATGATTGCTTCTGTTATTGCTTTTATATTATTACTTCTGCTTGTTGGAAAAAATCGAAAGTTTAAACTCATTATTTTGGGAATTTTACTTTTAGAGTTAACTCTTTTCTATCTGTTTGTACCCAAGTTTTCAGAAATACTGGAATGGTTTTTCCTCTCATCGAAACAAACGGCAAGTCTTGAGAAGTCTAATACCCGGGTAGGGTTATGGACTGAAGTAATTCATTCGGCAAAACACAATCCGATGGGCTTAGGACTTGGTAAAGCCGGACATACGGCAGTCCAATTATTTCCACCCGGTACACCCGGTGTTTCTTTCGCTTCAACGGATGGCTGGTACTTCAAATTAATGATCGAAACAGGAATTCCCGCATTAATAATGTATCTGGGATTGGCACTTACGTTCTTCATCAGCATGATCCGGGCGATCCGGAGAAATACGAGCGATATTGTGAGTGCTGTTTTTATCATTTTTGTGGTTACCGGTTTGGTCAATGTTACCAGTAATGCATTAGATTTTTATTTGTTTAGTTACTTGTATTGGTTTTTACTTGGACTATTTGTATTCAAATTGAAACAAAAAGAGAATGTCAATAAAGAAGGTTTCGGTAGTCATAGTTAATTATAACGTGAAAGACTTAATTCTTACAAGTCTTCGAACACTTTATAAGTATAACCCTTCAGAAAATCTGGAAGTAATTGTTGTGGATAATCATTCGGCAGATGATTCCTGTAATGCAATAAAAAGTGAATTTCCGCAGGTTATTTTACTTGAGAATGATTTTAATGCAGGTTTTCCAAAAGGGAATAATCAAGGTTTTGAACTTGCAACAGGTGAATACATTTTTATGTTGAACCCGGATACGGAGTTTGAGGACAACGCGATCGGACTCATGAGAGATTATCTTGATAAGCATTCAGATGCGTGGCTTTTAGCTCCCGGATTAATGAATTCAGATAGAAGCTGGCAGCAAAGTGCCTGGAGATATCCGACAATTACTTCCGTATTTTGCGAATCATTTTATCTCAGACCTTTCCTGAAAAAGAAAAACTACCGCGATAAAAATTTCAATGAAATTTTTGAAGGTGAAACCTTTTCCGGAGCAGCCCTGTTTTTCAGAAAGGAACTTCTTGATAAAATCGGAACACTGGATGAAACCATGTTTTGGATTGAAGATGTGGAGTTTTGCTGGAGAGCAAATCACAATCAGTTCAAATGCCTTTATTTTCCTGAAACGAAGCTGATTCATCATATTGGACAAAGTGCCAGGAAAAATTACAATATTTCCATTTCGAATCAGGTATATAACAAGGTTAAGTTTTTCAAAAAACACCATTCAAAGCCGGAAACATTTGCGATTATTTCTATTAGTCTCGCACACGTTTTTTCAAAGATTATCATCTTAGGAATTCTTTCTCCTTTTAATAAAACCTATTATTTGAAATTGAAGGCTTATATCTATACGGTGCCTCGTGTCGTAAATCCTCCGCAAGGAATAACCTGAAATGAAATCAGGTTGGATCCCGATAAGCAAAAATAACAGGTTAAAGATCTGAGACTTTAATTGGCAAAGCAACGGATTGAATCGTCAAATTGTTTCCAGATAGCCAATTAATAATTAATTTAGTCCTGTCAAGCAAAATTTTGACAAATAATCAAATTAGAACAACGTGTATTCACAAATGAATTTATGAGGATTTGTTTTTTTGCAGATGGTGAAAGTATTCATACCATCAGGTGGTGCGAATATTTTTATTCATTAGGATACGAAGTGCATTTGATTACGTTTTCTCATACTACTATTCCGAATATCCATATTCACGTTGTTGATGGGGGCAAAATTAAAGTTACTGGCGGTAATTGGCATTTGATCACCCGCTTTTGGAAAGTAAGAAAATTAGTAAAAAAAATTAATCCGGATATTTTTCATTCGCTTTATGCAACCAGTTATGGTGTTATCGGAGCATTGGCAGGTCATAAAAGATATGTTGTAAGTGCTTTGGGTTCCGATTTGTTGCTGAGTGGAAAGAAATCGTTCACTTACCAAAAAGCACTGCGATTTGCATTTAAAAAAGCAAAATGGATCATTGTGATGTCTGAGCAAATGCGTGAATCTGCAAGAGATATTGGAGTGGAAATGTCTAAATTATCAGTCCTTCCTTTTGGTGTTGATCCAAGTATTTTTAATTCAACAGGTAAAAATCTTTCTGCTGATAAATTTGTAATTACGAGCACTCGAAATTTCGAAGAAGTATACAATATTCCACATCTTCTGCATGCTGTTAAACGGGTGAAAGACGAAATACCAAATCTGCACGTAAACCTTTTTGGTTTGGGTAGTTTAAAAGAAGAACTGGAGATTTTAACTGCCGATTTGGGACTAAATGAAATAGTCTTTTTCAAAGGCAGGATGAATCAAACAGATATTGCGCAGGTTTTGAGAGATTCTCATGTCTATGTTTCAGTGTCTCTTTCTGATGGAAGTAGTAATTCCTTAAATGAAGCAATCGGATGCGATGTGTTTTGCATTGTAACCGATCTGCCAGCCAATCTTCCATGGGTTAAGGATGGTTTTAATGGATTTCTTGTAAAAACAAATGATGCAGAAGATTTAGCAGATAAAATCAGGAAAGTGTACCTGAACCATGAAGAATTTCAAAAAAATGCCACACCGGTTAATCGGCAGATTTTTGAAGAAAAAGGAATTTGGTCAAACAACATGAAAGTGGTAGAAGAGAAGTATGCTGAATTACTAAAAAGGCATTAACTTTCTTTCTGATAATCACCCCTAATTTGAACAGGTAATCTAATGAATTTAAAAAGTAGTGCGGAAAATTGGTACGAATATTTGTTAGCGAGTGCTTTGGCATGTTTTTGCTTTGCTCCGAAATCAATTAGTCTTTTCGTTATTCTATTGATCCTTTTTACTGTTGTTCAGATTGTCCGAAAGCAGATGAAATTTGTCTTTTCACCGGCTTTGCTGATTTTCGTTTTACTTTATCTGGCATATGCAGCAGGGGTGTTTTTTACGGATCATCTCCATGATGCATTAGGTTATCTGGAGCGAAAAATGGTATTGGTCATCTTTCCGGTATTGTTTTCTTTTCGGTTTCAGCGCCGGATAGACTTACGGATAATTACACTGGGTCTGGTACTGGGAACAATCGTGTTAACAATTTTATCAGTCATTCATGGGATTCAGGTTTATCAATTGACCGATGATTTCAATAACAGTTTCGGAAGTTCTAATTATTCATATATCCACCATCCAACTTATTTTGCAGCATTTATTACTATTGCATTCCTGATGGTGAGAGAAGGAACGAAGAAAAACTGGAAATTTTTCAATTCCTGGACACTTGGAGGATATTTCTTGCTGACGTGTATCAATTTATTGTTTTGTTTTTCCTTTGCTTCACTGCTGTTCTTTTTGATACTGATCGGTGTGATATTCATCCGATACTTTTATCGGAAACTTTCGAAAGTTTGGTTTTTTGTTGTATTAATATTCTTGCCGCTGATCCCGATAGGAGCTTATTATGCAAATATCCATGTTCAGATAGAAGTTGATGAGACTTTAAATGATGCGAAAGCATATATTCAAAATCCAAATTCCATTTTTGAAAAAGTAAGAACCAAACCATCCGGAAACCAAACAAGATTATTAATGTGGACTGTTTCAACGCAGGAGTTTCTGGAACATCCGATGGGATCCGGAACAGCCAATTTCGATGATAAGTTAGGGAAGAGATTAAGGGATAAAAACCTGGGCGATTACGCTGATTTGAAATATAATCCGCACAATCAGTTTTTGCAGGTTGCCATTGAGTTAGGAATTATTGGACTCCTTATTTTCTGTGCCATCTTCGTGTGTTATTTTAAAATGGCTAAGAAATATCGTTTTGGGCTATTGTTTTGGCTGACCTTTAGTTTAGCATTCAATTGTCTTTTTGAATCCATATTTCAACGGCAAAGCGGGATCGTATTCTATGTGCTGCTTTTTTGCTTGTTTACCGCTTATCTTCAGAATCGGGAAAAGAACGCTCAGGCTTAGTCAAATCAGTAGTGGTTTAAAAAAGGTGCTGAACAGAATAACCAATCTAAGTTTTAGAAGCAAGAAAATACCTGGCAGTATCTGCTTAATACTTATTTTACTGGAATTGATCCGTTTAAAATGCTCAAGGCCGAACCAATTTTGGAGGTCTCACCAAAAAAGTGTTCACAACTTCCCATAAAATTGTTGTAGAATTGGTTTTACCTGTTATTTTTGTACAAACGCTTATTGGATGACGTCTGAGTTGAAATCTTTAATTGAACAGATTGGCGCGAAATCTCGTCAGTTACACCAGTCGCTGGTTGCTGAAAGAGAGCGCGTTCGTTCTATGACAGATGAAATTAATCGTCTTAATGCTGAGGTTTCTGAGGTTCAAAATCAGAAAAAGGTGATGGAGGATGAACTCCAAAATCTGAAAACAGAATTAAGCCAAGCGCGTGAACAAGTTCAAGTACCGCCTGTTTCGACCAATGGAGTTGAGATCGACGTACTTGTGAAAGAGATTGATTTCTGCATTCAACAATTAAAAATAGCGAATGAGTAAAGTATCTTTAAAAGTAGTGGTTGCAGGCCGCACGTACCCTTTAACTGTCCAGGAATCGGAAGTTGAAAAAGTACAACGTGCTGCTGAAGATATCAATAAAGCAATCAAACAACTACAAGATAACTTTGCTGTTCGTGATATGCAAGACTTGCTGGCAATGACCGCTCTGCAATTGTCTACACGAGGAGGAAAAGCACCTGCAGCAAATGCACCTGCTCCTCCGGCTGATTATTCGGAAGCCACAGCAGCTTTGAAAGCGCTTTCGGATGACCTGGATGCATTGAATTGATTGAGCTATCACGCAGAATTGTTTCTCACTTGTTTACGTAACATCCTCGTAAGCAGTGGGATTTTTTTATTTAAGAAACTATGGTAAATGTAATTATTGGAGCATTGATCGGGTTAATAGGAGGTGGTGTCGCTACTTTCATTATCCAGAATACGATGCTTAAGAAACGAAAAGAACAAATCTTGAGAGAAGCTGATCTGGAAGGAGAAGCGATGAAAAAAGATAAGATTCTTCAAGCAAAGGAACGCTTCCTGAAATTGAAAGAAGAGCATGAGGAAAACGTGAAAGAACGTGAAAGACGTATGCAGTCGAATGAAGACAGAGTGAAAAGCAAAGAAAAATCACTGACTCAGAAAATCGAAGAAGTTTCCAGAAAAGAAAAAGATACGGATCGTTTACAGGCAGAATTGGCAAGTAAAGTTGAAGCCAATGAAATTCGTCATCAGGAGTTAGATAAAATGCACCAGAAACGTGTTGCTGAGCTAACGAAGATTACGGGAATGTCGATCGAAGATGCGAAGAACCTGTTGATGGAGTCGTTGAAAGACGAAGCGAGAACTTCTGCAATGGCACACATCAAGGAAATTACGGAGGAAGCGAAATTGAATGCGAATCGCGAAGCAAAACGAATCGTGATTCAAACGATTCAACGTGTGGCTTCAGAGCAGGCGGTTGAAAACGCAGTTTCTGTGTTTAACATCGATTCAGATGAAGTAAAAGGAAGAATCATTGGGCGTGAAGGACGAAATATCCGCGCACTTGAAGCTGCAACCGGAGTTGAAATCATTGTAGACGATACTCCTGAAGCAATTATCCTTTCTTGTTTCGACCCTGTCAGAAGAGAAATTGCACGATTGGCATTGCATCAATTGGTTTCGGATGGTCGTATTCACCCTGCGCGAATCGAAGAAGTCGTTTCCAAAACGAAAAAATCGTTGGAAGAAGAAATCGCTGAAACCGGAAGAAGAACGTGTATCGACTTGGGAATTCACGGATTGCATCCTGAATTGATTCGTATGGTCGGACGTATGAAATACCGTTCGTCTTACGGACAAAACTTGTTGCAGCATAGCCGCGAAGTAGCCAATCTTTGTGCAATTATGGCTGCCGAATTAGGATTGAATGTGAAGGTTGCGAAACGCGCCGGATTATTGCACGATATCGGTAAAGTTCCGGACGAAGAACCAGAATTGCCGCATGCTATCCTGGGAATGAAAATCGCAGAGAAATTTGGTGAAAAACCAGATGTATTGAATGCGATCGGAGCTCACCATGATGAAATTGAAATGACAACACTGATTTCACCGATTGTTCAGATCTGTGACTCCATTTCTGGAGCACGACCGGGAGCACGCCGTGAAGTGGTGGAATCGTACATCAAACGAATCAAAGACCTGGAGAACCTTGCGTTGTCTTATGACGGTGTGAATTCAGCATACGCTATTCAGGCAGGACGTGAATTACGCGTTTTGGTTGAAAGTGAAAAAGTAACGGATTTGCGTGCAGATGAATTATCGTTTGCGATCTCTCAGAAAATTCAAACCGAGATGACTTATCCGGGACAGGTGAAAGTGACCGTGATCCGTGAAAAACGTTCTGTTAATTACGCAAAATAAGTATGACGGAAGTTCAGCTCATATCTGATCGATTAAAAAATAAAACCATATTGGTAACCGGCGGTGCCGGATTTATAGGTTCAAATTTGACAGAGGCTCTATTAAAAATAGGTGCCTCTGTTATTGTTTTGGATAATTTGGAAACGGGACTTCAGTCAAACATCGACAGATTGTCTCAATACGACAAATTCCGTTTCGTAAAAGGAGACATCTGCAATCCGGAAGATTACCGCGAATTGTTGCAGGAAGTAGATGCAATCTCGAATCAGGCTGCTTTGGGTTCTGTGCCCCGGTCTATTGAGTTTCCTCTGAACACGCATCGGGTGAATGCAACAGGATTTCTCACGATCCTGCACGAAGCGAAAACTGCGAATGTGAAACGCTTCGTTTATGCCAGTTCGTCTTCCGTATACGGAGATTCAATTACTTCTCCGAAACATGAAGGGCAGGAAGGAAATGTCCTTTCACCTTACGCTGCCACCAAGCAGTTGAATGAGGAGTATGGCCGTGTGTATCACCAATTGCACGACATGGAAACCATCGGATTGCGTTATTTCAACGTATTCGGTCCGTATCAGAATCCCAACGGAGTTTATGCAGCTGCAATCCCGAAATTTTTGGATAAGATGCTTCAGGGAGGAGAAATTGTTGTCAACGGAGACGGAGAGCAATCGCGCGATTTCACTTACGTACGTAACGCGATTCATGCAAACCTGCTGTCATTGATCTCAGAAAATAAGGAGGCATTTGGTCAGGTCTACAATGTGGCTTGTGGCCGCAGTCTGACCTTAAATAATGTCATTCATGGTCTTGAAGAAGGTTTGAGATCTTTGGGGGAAACACCTCAAAATACAATCACTTATGGTCCTCCTAGAAAAGGAGATATTAAAGATTCTTTGGCATCAACTGCCAAAATAGAACAATATTTAGACTATAAACCCGTATATACATTCGAAGAAGGTATTCAGGAATACCTTCGTCATGTTTTACAACCTGAATTATAAGGAGAAACCAATTTTTCATGTGTCAGTAGTGTCATTTCATTGAGGAAGCTGCTGATTTGATTGATTGGAAAACGCCCTTCAACCAACCTAAAATGCATACTTTTGCAAAAAAGAATGAAAAAAAAAGAAAAGTAATCCAACGATTTCTGAAAAAGTGCGTTGTAGCTGTATAGATTACTTTTAAAAAGAATACCCATTTAAAATTGTATGATTAAACACACCTCTAAATTAAATTTCGCATTTATTTTTTTATTGATTTTTACTTTGATAGGAGGAAGCCACATGGTTATCTGTCATATCGGAGGTGTTGAGTTTTCTGCTTATCGTTTTGTTCTGACATTAACCGGAATTTACTTATTGGCGACGAAACAACTGGTTTGTTATACCAATCGCTTTTCAAAGTATGTGTTCTATGTTTTTTTGCTTTGGGTGCTTTATGGAGCGGTTTCACTGCTTTGGACTCCGTTAGTGATGTATGGAATAAAGGAGCTCTTCTATTTGGGAGTCGGCCTGGCCACCTATGTGGTTTTCCTTTCGTTCTCACGCTTTGAAAGCACATTTAAATCATCCCTGGAAAGGATTTGGATCATCAGTTTTATTGCTGTTATCGGGTTTTTGTTGTTTGAAATGTTTACTCAACAACATTTTGAAGGAGAATACCTTCAGAAACTGGCTGAATTAGGGGCTTTTCACAAAACCAATTTCATTCCTATTTTCACATTCATCAATCAAAACATTTTAGGAATTTACTTCTGTATATCGATTGTGTTTTCGGGATATCTTCTGCTCCAAAACAAAAATACCTTGTTGCATTGCTCAATGATCTTGGTTGCACTGGACTTCTTGCTTTTGACAGAATCCCGTTTAGGAATTTTATGCATGTTTCTGTTGCTTGTAATGACACTTTTCCTACTCCTTTTTAAAAACATCCGATCAAAAATCCCTTTAGCATTCAGTAGAAAACAACGAATAGTGATTTTGCTGATCGTAGCCTTCAACTCCTTTGTAATTTATTCAGAAGTTCAGTTCTTACAAGCAAATTCCGATTTTCAATTTCATGAATATGAAAATCCCGGACCGGTTTATTCTGCCGTATGTGAGAAATTGGATGCGCGGATAAATAAAGACGGAAAAATCCTTCTTCTGAGCAAAGCGACTTTAAAAGAAACCGATACTGCCTTGAAAACAGACAGAGTATTTGCAATAGAACATAATGCATACCTGAAACTGCTTAACAATGACAGTGTGAAACTGAAATTGAAACGGATTGATCCGCAGCTGCGTGACATTCTGTTCATGGGAGACAATACCTTATTAATAGCTTTGTTGTTTTTGATGTTTGCGGGTTTAATTACTGTTTATTTGGCAGCACATCAATTTGAAAAGTATTACATGATTGCCCTGATTTCTTGTATTGGACTATTCGTGATTGTACTGTTGCCGTGGAATCCGTATAAATACCCTTTTTCAGGATACAAAGAAATTATTCTCACTGAGCCTGCTTCTGATACGAAAGGTTTGGTGAAGACCGATTTAGGTATTATTTCTACTGATGCAGAAACCGGAGAATTATTGCTGAAAGGAGGGAGCGTAGAAACATTCCTTTATTCGAAAGAAAATGAAAATCTTGATGAGGCAAGATTGAAAAATAAACTGAACAGTAACTCTGTCCGTAAAAACCTGTTGCTGAATGGTTTAGATTATCTGAAAAAATCCCATTACATGGGCTTGGGAGCTGGTGGGTTTCAGGCAAGTAATGTGCTGAAATTGAATAAATATCCTGACAATGGTGTTGTTGGTGCGCATAATTTTATCATTGAAATATTGTCGCAGTATGGTGTCATCATTTTCGGGATGTTGATGTCGGTCTTTATCTGGATCATATATGTTTTGTTTTGTGCCTTGAAAAGAGGATTGTGGGATGAGAAACATTTTTTAGCTTTGTGGTTGCTTATAACACTGGTTTTTATGGGAAATGCAAATTCAACATTTTTGTCGCTCCCGATCAATTGGTTTTTGGTAGTATTGGTGTTAGTATTCGCAAATGAATTAATGGAGTCAAGGAAAGATCTTAATGAAAATAAACATTAAAAAGTCGCCGTTTGCGCAAAATGTATTCATTCTGTTAACAGGATCGGTCATTTCACAAATCCTTCCCTTCCTGTTACTTCCCATTCTTCAAAAGTATTTTTATAAACCTGCAGATTTCGGAATTCTGGCAGTGTTTATTTCCATGTGTGAAGTCTTTTCCGGAATTGCCTGCTTAAAAATGGAATTTGCCATTGTAGTTCAAAGAACTATTAGAAATGCGATCAATGTAGCATTTGCAGCATTCAAAATTACCGGGATGATGACCTTGTTGTCATTGATTATTGTGCTGCTGTTCAAGAATGAATTGAGCAGATACTATAATGAGCCCAAATTGGCAAATTACCTGTTTTTGCTTCCCTTGTACGTTTTTTTGGTCGGAATGAACGATATTCTGACTTATTGGTTTAATCGTAAGCAGAAATTCAAAACCATTTCTTCATCGAAGGTTGTGCAAACTTCCTTTGCCGAAACAGTAAAACTTGCTTTAGGCTACCTGGGAGCAAATTATGTGGGACTGTTATTGGGAAGATTGCTGGGCTTCTTCTTTTCCGCCTGTTATTTGATATGGAGATTTTTGAAAAGGGATTTTAAAGCACTCCGGTTGATTCGGAATAAAACAAGCAATGAATTGGTGAAGGCCAATAAACAATACGTCTTTTTTACAACTCCAGGGGTATTTGTCAACAGTCTGATCAACTTAACTTATCTGAATTTGTTTATCAGTTACTTTGGAAAAGATGTTGCGGGTTTGTTAGGAGTCTCGATGGCTTATTTATCGGCAGGTTTCGGAGTTATTTCCATCTCCTTTTCCCAGGTTTTCTTTTCTAAAGTATCCGAAATTGCAGATTCGAATCATTTACTTCAGGTGTATAAGAAATTTGCCGGACAATTGGCTCTGATGGCTTTGGTTCCTTTAGCGGTCATTTACCTGATTCCAACCAAAATGGTCGTTTACCTTTTGGGAGAAGAATGGAATCAATTGATGGTTGTGGCGCGAATTATGGCTGTTTGGTTGAGTATTTGGTTTGTGTCCTCTTCCTTGTCGTTTATTTATATCCGTTTGGGTCGCCAAAAAGAAATGTTGTTATTCGATTGTGTACATTTGTTGTTGGTAGTCATAGGTTTTTTCACAGCGAAATTCATTAATCCTTCATTGACAAGTGCGCTTTGGGGCTTCTCAATCAGCCAGTCAGTGTATTATTTGTTTGCGATATTTATTGCGATCTATTTTATTAAGAAATCAAAACAAGCTTAGATGCACATTCTTATACTTGCTTCCGGTTATCCAACAGAATATTCTCTGAATCAGGGCATTTTTTTTCGTGATCAGGCAGAATCTCTGGCTCGAAACAAAGAGAATCAGGTCGCGGTTATTGCTACTGTACCGGTATCGATCAAGGCGGTTTTGAAAAAAAGACTTTGGTCATTCGGAGCAAAGAAAACGCTCAGAAATGATGTTCGGACGATCGTTTATACTTTTTTAAACCTTCCGAAGGTTCACCGTTACCGCATGCTCAAATCGCGTAAGGAAGCCATGAAACTGATCGAAGCATATATCCGGGAATTCGGAAAACCGGATTTGATTCATCTTCATGGATTTCAATCAGGCTTACAAGCCATAGACGCCAAAAAGAAATTCGGCATTCCTTATGTGGTAACTGAACATTCCACTCAGTTTATCGATGATATTGTTGCTCCTGGTTTGGAACCTTTTGCAAAATCCGTTTTTGAACACGCAGATGTGGCAATTGCGGTAAGTGTTCCCTTTGCTCAGATCATGACAAAACGCTACGGAAGAGAGTTTCAATACATTCCGAATGTGGTGGATACAAATATCTTTCAGATTGCTCCGGATCTAAAGGAGAACTCTGAATTTACCTTTTTCAATGCGGCTGCCTTTGTTGTAGAAAAAAATCAACCGATGCTTTTGGAAGCTTTCGCCAAAGTTCTGGAAACTCATCCGAAATGTCGTTTAAGACTTGCAGGAACAGGCCCAAATGAGCAGAGTACAAAGGAATATGCCGGAGCATTGAAAATTGATAAACAGGTAGATTTTTTAGGTGTATTACCTCGAACTGAAATCGTGAAGGAAATGCAGCAAATGGACGCTTTTGTGCTCTCCAGCAGAGTGGAAACTTTTGGAGTTGTCCTTATTGAAGCTTTGAGCTGTGGAAAACCGGTTGTGTCAACAAAATGTTTCGGACCGGAATCAATTGTGACTTCACCTGAGGTCGGAATTCTTTGCGAACAGAATACTTCTGATTTAGCTTCAGCAATGATTCAAATGATTCAAAATAAATCTGATTATAATAGAGACGTTATCCGGAAACATGCAATAGATCGGTTTTCCAATGAGGTGGTAATAAACCAGTTGATGCATGTATATCAAACGATCGTTTCAAAATCTAATGCTTGATTCAAATGTGTGGAATTAGTGGAATTGTAGCCAGAAAAACAATGATAGATTCTGAACGGGAAATCCGCAGAATGAATGACATTATTGAACACCGGGGTCCGGATGGAGAAGGAATTTACTGTTATCAGAATGTTGCACTCGGACACCGCAGATTAGCCATTCTGGATCTTTCTGAATTGGGAAAACAGCCCATGCACTGGGAAGAGAAATACACCATTATTTTCAATGGAGAAGTATACAACTACATTGAAATTCGGGAAGTTTTATTAAAAGAAGGGTATGCGTTTAAGTCAGAATCAGATACGGAAGTTATTTTGGCTGCATACGATCTTTGGGGAAAAGACTGTGTGACGCGTTTCAACGGAATGTGGTCTTTCGCTATTTTGGACAAAGTGAAGAACAGTTTGTTCTGCAGCCGCGACAGATTCGGAATCAAACCGTTTTATTATACAATTTCCGAAGAGGAATTTCGTTTCGGATCTGAGATTAAGCAATTAATAGACGAACAGCCGATAGTGAACCTGCCTGTGGCATTGGATTTTATTATTACCGGAATAGAAGAAGCTTCGGATGAAACTTTTTTCAAGGGAATCGTGAAATTGACTCCGGGACACAATCTAACCTTTGATTTAGCAAAAAACACTTATCAGATCGAAGCATTCTATTCCTTACCAGATCAGGAAAAGGAAAACAAAAGCAGTGATTCGATTACAGACTATATTTCTCTTCTGGAGGAAAGTGTCAAGCTGCGTATGCGTTCGGATGTTCGGGTCGGAACCTGTTTAAGCGGAGGACTTGATTCCAGTACGGTTGCGGCATTGGCAAGCAAAAATTACAATTATCAGGAACAATTTTACGCCATTCATGCAAAATCAGAAGAAACAGCTACTGATGAAAGCGCATTTGCGACTTTGGTTTCAAGTCATCTGAATTTGAATCTAAAGACCGTTGTCCCGGGATATCGCGATTTCGAAAGTAACATGGATGAAGTCATTTACACGCAGGAAGAGCCATTCGGAAGTCCTTCGGTGTTTATGCAGTATTTTGTGTTTAAAGAAGCCCGAAAAAATAATTGTATTGTGATGCTGGATGGGCAAGGCGGCGATGAAACACTTTTGGGTTACGAGCGCTACTATCCTGCACTTATCCGCAGTTTACCCTGGTCCAAACGATTGAAAGCATTGTTGAATTCCAAAAAGAACTCACGATTGAGCATGTTGGAAGTCATTAAATACATGTTATATTTCGGGAATTACAAAAGCCGTTTAAGCCGGGTAAAACGTCGGGCAGGTTTTATTCGCCCGGAATATTTGGCGAACTTTAAATCCGAAGCATTGAAGAAAATATCTGAAAGCTATTCGGATGTCCGAAAAATGCAAAAGATGGAATTGACACGAAGTCAATTGCCTCATTTGTTGCGTTACGAGGATAAAAATTCGATGAAACATTCCGTTGAAGCCAGACTTCCGTTTATCGATTATCGGGTTGTTGAATTTGCTTTGAATATGGAAAACGAAGCCAAAATTCAAGATGGCTGGACAAAATATGTTTTGCGAAAAGGGATGTCGGGATTATTGCCAAAAGAAATAGTTTGGCGTAAGAATAAATTAGGATTCAATGCTCCGGAAAATTTGTGGTTGGAACAGCATGCTGTTGAAATGGAGAAGGTGATTCACGAATCAGTTATTTTGAATACCATTGCAAATTTGAACCAGATCGATTTGAATCAACTGGATAAACGGATGCGTTGGAGGATTTACAATCTGGCAAAGTGGGAGTTGCTGTTTAATGTCCGTATTGCTTAAAAGGAACTTGTTAAGAGAATTCAATGAATAAACCAAAAGTCTGTCATTTTACTTCGGCTCACAAACCGGATGATATTCGAATTTTTCACAAAGAGTGCACTTCACTTGCTGAAGCAGGTTATGAGGTGTTTTTGGTTTCCGCTTATCAGTCGGATACATTATCGGGAGATGTGAAGTTTATCCATGCAGGTTCCAAAGCAAGAGGTCGAATCAGCCGGATGCTTTTCACCACAAAAGAAGTTTACAAGGCTGCAAAAGCAGTTGAGGCGGATATTTATCATTTTCACGATCCGGAATTGCTGCGTTTTGGATTGAAATTAAAACGCCGGGGGAAAAAGGTCGTTTACGATGCACATGAAGATGTTCCGCGTCAGATCATGGCAAAATTCTGGATTCCTAAAGTCTTCCGGAAACTGATCTCTGTTTGTTTTGAGAAATATGAAAATTATGTAGCTAAAAGACTGAGTGCAGTAGTTGTTTCTACACCACATATCCGTAAGCGTTTTATTCAGGTTCATCCCAAAACGATAGATGTCTGTAATTATCCTCTGTTGACCGAATTAATGGAGCCAAGCAGTTGGGATGATAAGCAGAACGAAATTTGCTACGTAGGAGGAATTTCTGTTGTGCGAGGAATTCAGGAATTGATGGATGCTTTGGTTTTACTTCCTGATTTCAGACTGAATCTGGCAGGAAATTTTTCAAATGCAGAATTGGAAGAACAAATCAAAGCGAAAGAAGCCTGGAATCGGGTTGAGTTTTATGGGTATGTAGGTCGAAAAGAGCTTTTGTCAATCTTTCAGCGATCAAAGATCGGAATGGTGACGCTTTTACCAACGCCCAATCATATGGAATCCTTACCAATCAAGATGTTTGAGTATATGAGTGCGGGAATTCCTGTAATCTGCTCAAACTTCCCTTTGTGGGAAGAAATTGTTGGGGAGAATAAGTGTGGTGTTTGTGTCGATCCTACACAGCCCGAATTGATTGCTTCGGCTATTGAATCTTTGTTGAGCCAACCGGAAGAAGCGAAGAAAATGGGACAAAACGGACGGCTTGCTATCCTTGAAAAATACAACTGGGAGATCGAAAAAAAGAAGCTTTTTACACTTTATGAAGCTCTTTAATTAAGAGTTTGAGAAAGTAAAAGAAAAGAACATCCGTTTTTGTTCACGCTGTCATCTGCCCAATTTGGTTAAATTCGTAGGGTAATCCAAGAAAGAAAAGGAAACATGATTCAGCGAATTAAGGAATCGGATTTTATAAGAAACATACTGGTACTTTTCAGCGGTTCACTTCTTTCGCAGTTAATCCCCTTTTTTATTTTACCCATTTTACAGCGCTATTATTATTCTCCGGCAGATTTTGGCTTGCTGGCCGTTTTCATTTCGTTTTCCGAACTTTTTTCGTCCGTTGCTTCCGGTAAACTGGAGTACGGAATTGTTTTGCAAAACCGGGAAAAAAATGCAATCAATCTGTTTTTCGGAGCATTGAAAATTGTGTTGATTGTGACGGTAATCAGCAGTGTTTTGGTGTTGGTCTTCAGAGGTTTTATTGCGGATTATCTCGAAGAACCACGTTTAAGCGACTACCTGTTCCTGCTGCCGATCTACATCATTTTCTTTTCCATGACCGATTTGTTTTCCTATTGGTTTAACCGGAAGAAAAGATTTAAGGTCATTTCATTTGCAAAACTGGTTCAAACCGGAACTTCAGAATCCGTGAAATTAGTGTCCGGGATGTTGCACCTCGGAGTTTTCGGTTTGATTATCGGAAGACTTTCCGGATTTATCGGAGCAGTTTTGTATTACGTACGGACATTTGTAAAACGGGATAGTAAAGCTTTGAGATTGCTGGACAACAAAACGAGTCGTGAAACTGTCCGGGAGAACAAGAAATTTCTGTTTTTCACGACACCGAGTGTGTTTTTAGGGAACCTGATCAACGTGGTTTACCTTCAGTTGTTTTTGATTTATTTCGGAGAACAAACAGTGGGAATGATGGGAGTTTCAATGACCTACTTATCTGCAGGTTTCGGAGTTGTAGCCATTTCGTTTTCCCAGGTGTTTTATTCCAAACTGGCGGAAACCAAAAGCAAGGAACACTTGCTTCACATGTATATCCGTTTTGCCAAAAATCTGGCCTTGATAGCTTTAATTCCGATTGTCATCGTGTATCTGATTCCGGGTTCATTTGTTGCCGGTATTTTGGGAAAACAATGGGTGGAATTAATGCCGATAGCCCGAATCATGGTGCTTTGGTTAGCTGCGTGGTTTGTTTCTTCTTCTTTGTCATTCATTTTTATCCGTTTACAAAAACAGCAGGTGCTGCTGTATTATGATGTACTTCATTTAGTGGTCATTTTAGCCGGTTTTTTCATCGGTCATTCCTATTCAAAAAGCATGGAATCCGCTTTGTGGGGATTCAGTATTGCGCGTTTCATCTTCTATGTCTTCGTAATCGGAGTGGCTATCCGGATGATTAAACGCACGGATGAAAGTACCTTATGAAAAAGAAGGCATTTTAATTTGTAATTTTTCACCTTGATTTATAAGTGAATTGAATGGTTGTTATCGTCGATTACGGTTTGGGAAATCCGGGCTCTATCAAAAACATGCTTCGAAAAATCGGGACCGATTCAGTCATTTCTTCAGACCATCAGGTAATTTTAACAGCTGAAAAATTGATCCTTCCGGGAGTCGGAGCCTTTGATCAGGGAATGAAAAATCTCGAGGAAAGAGGGTTGATTCCACTGCTGAATCAAAAGGTTTTGACAGAAAAAACACCTGTTTTGGGCATTTGTTTAGGAATGCAGCTATTTACCCGGAAAAGTGAAGAAGGAACACTTGCTGGATTGGGGTGGATAGATGCAGAAACGATTCGTTTTGAACCTTCGGAAACAGAGAAGAAATTTCCGGTTCCGCATATGGGTTGGGAATATGTTTCCGGAAAAAAAGACAGTCTTTTGCTGAACGAAATGTATGAAGAACCGAAGTTTTATTTCGGGCATTCCTACTATGTCAAATGCAATAACCGGGATGAAGTGATTTTAACGAGCCATTATATTCACGAGTTTGATTCTGCTTTGCAGAAGGAAAAGATGCTCGGAGTTCAGTTTCACCCGGAAAAAAGCCACAAATACGGAATGAAATTATTGTCCAATTTTATCACTCATTTCTAATGGCAATTCCGAGAGTCATTCCTGTTTTGCTGCTTCAAAATGAAGGATTGGTTAAAACCCTTCAATTCAAAGAACCGAAATATGTCGGCGATCCCTTAAATGCGGTAAGGATTTTTAATGAAAAGGAAGTAGACGAATTGATTTTTCTGAATATTTCGGCTTCTTCTGAATCACAGCCTATTCCGTATGAATTCTTAAAAGAAATTGCCGAAGAATGCTTTATGCCTTTGGCTTATGGAGGTGGAATCAAAACACTGGAAGATATTCGCTCCGTTTTAAAGATCGGGATTGAAAAAGTAATCATCAATTCGCTCTTGTATCAGGATCTGCACGTAGTAAAAGAAGCTGTTCATGAATTCGGAAGCTCAACAATTGTGGCTTCTCTGGATGTCAAAAAGAATTTCTTTGGAAAGTATGAATTGCATTCGCATAACGGAAAAACAAACACAAAAAAGAATCCGATGGTCTTTGCTCAGGAACTGGAAAAAATCGGAGTAGGTGAAATCATGATCCAATCGGTAGATCGCGATGGAACAATGAAAGGCTATGATCTGGAATTGATTTCAGAAATCAGCGCATCTGTCGGGATTCCCGTGATTGCCTGCGGAGGAGCATCAACAATAGATGATTTCGATCAAGCAATTAATCAGGCAGGAGCATCCGCAGTTGCCGCGGGAAGTATGTTTGTGTTTCACGGAAAACACAGGGCAGTTCTGATCAGCTATCCGGACCAGAAGGAATTGAAAAGAATTTTTGATCAAAACACCAGATTCTAAAAATGAACCTGCTTCTTTTCGAATTCGATCTTTTGGTGAAAAGCCTTCCCATAAGAATATAGGAAGGCTCTCATCTGTTAGTTTAATTGTTTTTGGTTTCAGCCGCAATGCTTAAGTCCGGACTCTTTTCTACATTATTGAATAATTACTTTTTCCTGAAGAGTTCCATTATCTGTATCTACACGAATGAAATAAACACCCGGATTCACTTCTGAGAAGTTAAGAACACCTGTTCCATTTTGAAGTTCACCGGTCAGGATCAGCGCACCCAGTGAATTGTACATTTCAATACGTTGAGTACCTTCTTGTGATCCGGTGATCGCAATGTTTAGAAAACGCGATGCCGGATTAGGTGAGATGAGCAATTCCTGGGTAGAATAGTTAGTAGTATTCTCTTGTATTCCTAGTGGTTTGCCTCCGGGAGCCGTAGGATGTATTTTTTCTATTACAAGTGAACTAAGTCGCATTCCAAGATCTATCTTAAAGTAGATGGAAACATCATCAATTTTGCCTACTGTTTCACTTTTAAAAATACCTACTCTCTGGGTAGAATACCCATATGAATTGAACCCGGTTACTAATTCTTCATCGCCATCATTATCCATGTCACCAACAGCCATTGCACTGACGTGATAATTACTAAGCAACGGAAAGATATTTCCTGAAGTACTGGTAGCTCCAATGCTTCTGTAAATGGCAGTTCCGTCCGAACAATTGAATCCTTCTATCAGTTCGTCGCTGCCGTCTCCGTCTGAATCAATTGCTGCAAGAGCACCGATCCTCCAGTAACCTCCTGTGCTCGTATAGATGGCTGTTCCCAAACCATCAGCATTTACACTCTTATAGATTTGTGTATCAACACCAGTAGAGTTCAATCCGATAATTAGTTCATCCTTGCCGTTTCCATCAAAATCACCTGTGCAAAGGTCGCTAATGGTCCAATAAATATTTCCGTTAGAGTAAAGCAATGTTTGTGTAAGATTGGTTGGTGTATCCGATTTATACAACCTTGGCATCCCATTTTGCAGGAAACCGATGACGATTTCATCCACTCCGTCTCCATTAAAATCACCAGTAGTAAGTGCAGTGATGACACAGTTCGGCATCGTGAAAACCAAAGACTGGGCATTGGGATTTTTCCCGGATGAAATATAAACGTTAGCATACTTTGTTCCGGGGTGATCGTAATTGTAAGCAGACAAAATTTCTTCTTGTCCGGTAGGCAGTATTACCGTTGCAATCGGTCCTGCAATCCATTCCGGATCTGAATTAGCGTAATATCCTTCTCCACCAATTGATAATTCTCCTGGATTACGGTAAGTTCTCGCTACAGTCCCACTATTAAATACAGAATATAAACCGGTATTTGCAATCGAGTACCCGGCAATAGGATCACGACGGTTTATCGTGAATTGACCGCCGTTGTTATAACGCTCTACTGCCGGATTGGAATGAGTCAGCGCAGGGCTGCCGGCAGATGTTTTAGCCCCGATTGGCGGCCAGGTATATTTGTTGCCAAGGAAATCAGGTTTTGCTGAATAATAATGAGAAAAGACAGGTTCAACAGAGATTATACTGTTATTAGCTGCAAGCAAGCCGGGAGGATTTGGGTAGGGATTTGAAACAGCAGTATTACCAACAATATTTATAGATGGTGCATTTAAGATGCTCCAATTGGCGAATTTATTTCGAAACATGGTATTAAAAGGCCCATTCCATCCCCACCATTCATCAATGTCCATTGCTCCTGCTACGTTGCCTTCGAATAAGTTGGCATGCGGATAATAACCATGAAGAACGAATTCGGAGGGAGAATTTGTATATTCTGATTCTGTAGAATAATTGTAGCCGATAACATTTCGATTCGGACTTCCTGAAAGTACAACAGAATGGCGATGCTGGGTTAGAATATTATCCTCTGCCAGGCAATTTGTACTGCGCATCCCTATGTAAATTGAATACCCGGCACTCCCTTCATAGTTTGACGAACGATGAATATAACATCCTCTGATTTCAACACGTGAAGATCTTTCAACCCCAAAATGATGTGCATAAGCAAAATTGGATTCGACACCGGAGACCCAAATACGTGCAGCTCTATCTACATATAATTTATAATCGGTTTTGTCGTTGCTGACAACATGTTCAAATAGAGTCAAATCCTGGATCCCAACATTTTGAACCATGAGGAGTTTTTTTGCCCGAAAGGTACTTAAAGCATGGTCCATCGATAATCCGTCTTCAATGGTTATAACATTACCCACTTTGGAAATTACTTTTACTACTTGTCCATAGGCATGATCAGCTGTTGCCTGCAAACAGCTCGAATAATTTGAAGCTGCTCCAGGGGGTGAGCATTGTTCACTCGGAATCATATCTCTTTTTAGTTCAATATAATCTCCCTGTCCAATTGTCGTAGCTACTGCGGGATCTAATCCCAATACAGTAGTACCTTTTGCTGTTCCTGAAATAATTGGAACCTCATTACCCATTTCAGAGCCTTGAATTGAAATACAACTTCTGGTAGTGTTATTAAAAGTGAATTTGGTATAACTGGGACCAGCACCTTTGAGCACAATATTGTTTTGTGAAATGGTAATCTGTTGATTAAAGATGTAATTCCCCTTTGGAAAATAAATCATAGTGAGGAATGCAGGATTAGCTGCTGCGAGAGCAGAAGTTAGTGCCGCATCATCAGGAAGAAGATCCGAACCATTTGCACCATGCGAAGTAATGTTAATGGTTGTGGCATAGGTTGTGGGGATTACGCCACCATAACCGGCGTTACTCCAGTCTACCTTTCTGGATGCGGGAATGGTTTGTGTCTGAGAAATAGTGACGACAGCGGTTGCTGCACAGGTCAGAATAAATTTTACAACTTTCATTTGAGGTGGATTAAATTTTTAGAAAAATAAGCATTCCGAAGATGAATGCAATTGTTTTTTGGATGCAGAAGAAAGAAATTATTCTGCTTTTTTCTTCTTCCCGAATTGATATCCGAAAACAAGTTGCAGATCGAAAAGATTATCTCTGATAGAGAGGGTATTCCCCCAAAATTGATCTCCATTTGTTGTTTGGGATCGGAAAAGGTAACCAAACCGGTAATAGTAATTGAGTCTGATCCCGAAATAGAAATCATTGAATTGGTAGTTTGTTCCGATATTTCCGGTCAGACCGACTTTAACTTGATTGAAATCTTTTTTTTGATACATGTTGGGAGCAGAAGATAGTTCACTTCCGGGTTTTACATAATCTATTCTTGGACCAAGACCAATATAGAATTGAGTATTCTTATTGACAGCATAATAGTTTGCAACGACTCCGGCTGAAGTGTTGTTGAAGGTTATCCTTCCATTACCGTTGGAATAATAGGGATTGTATGGATTCTTACCACCACTTCTAAAATTGGCTGCAGAAACAGTTAATGAAAAACGCTTCCATATTTTTGTTTCAAATCCAAGGGAAACAGAAGGTTGAACGAGAGCGCCGCGATAACTTGTCGTTTTAGATATTTGATAATTAGACTCCCAATCCAGAAATGAGAGCAAAACGCCGTTTGCAGTGAAGATTCTTTGACTACTGGCAACTAACGTGAAAGAAATAAAGATGAAGGTTAAAAAACGAGGCATGTTCTGTTACTTAGAAAGTTATAATGTTTTTAGACAGATAATTTATCTCAATGAGTTCTTGTCCGATTTGTTTTTTCTGAATTGATATCCGAAAACCGCTTGAAGATCGAACACATTGTCCCGGATAGTCCTACTTTTTATAAAGCTGCTTACTCCGTTTAAATTGGAACCGAAGGATTGTCCCTGAAAGAGGTATCCATGCCGGTAGTAATAATTGGATTTAAAACCCCAATAAAAATTTTCTAACTGAAAGTTGACTCCGATACTTCCGGATATACCGAATTGAAAAGTGCGCAAATCCTCTTTTTGATAGGAATCTCCGATTAATTTGTGGAAGATTTCACGTTCTGATCTGATATAGTCAACCCGTGGGCCGATCCCAATATAAAGTTGAGTCTTTTTGTCAATGATATAGTAATTTCCACTTATTCCGAGACATGAATTATTGAAGATCATCTTCTCATAACTGGAAAAATAAGTAGGATCTGGAGAGGTTCTTCTTCCTCCACTATTAAAATTGGCTGCTGATACGGTTAATGAAATGCGATGCCACGATTTGGTTTCGAACCCAAGAGAGATAGATGATTGAATCATTCCCTTGGAATAATCGTTGATTGTTTGCGTTTGATACTCGGATTTCAGATCCAGAAATGAAACTAAAACTCCGGATGCCGAAAAAATTCGTTGACTTTGTGCTGTTGGAATTTGAAAAAAGAGGAGAAAGATTAAAAATCGATACATAAGTGTTTTTTTGATTTTCAGGTGATTCATTTTTGTTGCATGAATGATATATGGATAGCATTCGAACTAAAGTGAAGGATTTAGAGAGTAAAATTAAACAATATAAAACCAGTTTTAGTAATGATTCCTCGATACAACGCATTTTTCACATGCTTATTTTGTTCATAGGAATCAATTGTCATCCGAAACAACAATTAATTATTTCCTAAATTCGTAACATGAAACAAGTCAGCTTCGGACACATTTTTTCCATATATCTCGGAATGTTTTCGTTTGGGACATTGGTTTTTCCAAAGTTGGCAGCCCCGATGGTCATACTGCTTCTTGTTTTGGTTATTGCAGGATATATCAAAAAAGAAGTAAGCTGGAAATTGAATAGACCCGGAATGTTCATGATGCTGCTTTATGTAGCTTATCTGATCGGAATCTTTTTTGCCCATGAATTGACAAACGGACTGAAATATGCCGAATACAAGTTGTCTTTACTGATCATTCCTTTGTTATTATCGATCAAGCCGAAATTTGAGATGAAGCTCCAATGGCCTGTTGTCGGATTGTTGGCAGGAACATTGGTGGTAGCGGGAATCGGAATTTTGAGTGCTTGTAATTGCTATGAGCGGCATCAGTGGCTGTTGTATTGTTTTTCATCCAGCTATATTTCTCCGATTCATCACCCGAGTTATTTCTCCGGATTTTTGCTTTTTGCAACTGCTTCGGCATGGTATGGTTATCGGAAAAAATGGAAAGGCTTTTCCTTGTTTGTAATTATTCCGTATACCTTGTTTGCATCGGTATTTTATTTTTTCTGTTTGAGTTTGGCGGGAATCTTGTTTTTGGGAATTCTATTGGTAGGACTGCTTGTTTATCTCCTTTACAGGAAATTGGGGAAATGGGTCGCACTTTCCGTTTTGTTCCTTGGGCCGGTTCTGCTTTTTGTAATTCTAAGTAAACTTCCCGGGATTGAAGACGATGTACGGGTAACAAAAGGAGCTATTTCAGAATATATTTCAGATCCTCATGCATTTTTGAATAAACGGGTAGATGATCCTGCAATTCCGGGAAATCAAAAACGATTGGTCATGTGGACGATATCAACCGAACTGATTCTGGAGCATCCGTTTGGAGTAGGTACAGGAAATGTAGATGAATACCTTTTTGGAAGATTGGATCATTACGGTTTCCATCAATTGGTTGCAAATGATCTCAATCCACACAATCAGTATTTACAGACTACGCTTGAAATCGGGGTCTTCGGTTTGTTGATCTTATTGGGATTGATCGGTTCATGTATCCATACTGCAATCAAACACCGCAACTTTTTGCTTTTGCTTCTGATCTGTGGCTTGGCTTTCAACATGTTGTTTGAATCCATGCTGCAACGTCAATCAGGAGTAGTTTTTTACTCGTTCTGGATTCCGGTCTTACTGACGTTCATTCAAAGTTCTTCAGGAAGGGTAGACGAAAATAAAGACTGAAAATGGGGAAACACAAAATAGTCACAATTCTGGGAGCTCGTCCGCAATTTATTAAAGCAGCAGCTTTGTCTGTCGTTTTGAAAGAGAGCTTTGATGAGGTTTTGGTTCACACGGGCCAGCATTACGACCCGAATATGTCGGATGTGTTTTTTGAGGAATTGAAGATTCCCAAACCGGATTATCATTTGAATATAGGTTCGGGTTCTCACGGAGCCATGACTGGTGAAATGCTGATCGAAATCGAAAAAGTACTTGAAATCGAAAAACCGGATTTTGTATTGGTTTATGGAGATACCAACTCGACATTGGCAGGAGCTTTAGCGGCGTCAAAAATGCTGATTCCGGTCATTCATGTTGAAGCCGGATTGAGGAGTTTTAATAAATCCATGCCGGAAGAACAAAACCGCATCTTAACGGATCATTTGTCAAGCCTGTTGTTCGCACCGACACAAACAGCAGTTGAGAATCTGAAAAAAGAAGGAATTACGGAAGAAGTTTATTTGGTTGGTGATGTAATGTATGACGGAATTTTACGTTTTGCTGACATTGCCAGAGAAAAAAGTGCTATTCTGGATACATTGAACATTCAGGAAAAGGGATTTATCCTTTGTACGATTCATCGGGCGGAAAACACAAATAATGCGGATCGTTTGAAAGCGATTTTTCAGGCTTTGAATGAGTCGGGCGAACAAATTATTTTACCGCTTCATCCCCGGACATTGAAATACATGTCGGATTACGGAATAAAAGCATCTGAAAACGTCCGGATTATTGAACCGCTCGGGTATCTGGATATGGTTCGATTAGAGGATGCGGCAAAGAAAATTGTAACGGATAGTGGCGGAGTGCAAAAAGAAGCTTTCTTTTTGGGAATTCCATGCGTTACATTGAGAGAGGAAACGGAATGGGTTGAGACAGTCGAAGATGGATGGAATACACTTGCAGGAGCTTCAAAAGATGTGATTCTGGAAGCAATAGTCTCATTTTTACCCGAAACCGAAAGAAAGAACCACTTCGGAGATGGAACATCCACAACGAAGATTAAAGATTTGATTGAAAGGGTTGTCGCAGATTCATGAATTTCTGTATTATTTAGCTAATTTCATGATGAGTGCTTCACAACACGCAATATATAAACACGATTGAATAGAATGAAAAATAAAAAAAGAGTACTTGTTTTGGCGCCTCACACAGATGACGGTGAGTTCGGATGTGGTGGATCGATAGCGAAATTTATTGAAGAAGGGCATGATGTTTATTATGCGGCTTTTTCTGCTTGCCAGCAATCGGTACTTCCTCAATTCCCGTCAGATATTTTGATCACGGAAGTGAAAGCGGCTACGAAGGTTCTTGGAATTAAACCCGAAAACCTGATTTTGTTTGACTACGATGTGCGCACGTTTGGATATCGCCGTCAGGATATTTTGGATGACTTGATCAAGCTTCGTTCGGAAATCAAACCGGAATTGATCTTCATGCCGGATTTGCAGGATGTACATCAGGATCATGCAACTATTGCTACGGAAGGTTTGAGAGCGTTCAAATTTTCGTCCATTATGTCGTATGAACTTCCATGGAATAATTTGTCTTTCTCCACTTCCAGTTTCATTCATTTGACTGAAAATCATGTTCAAACAAAGGTGAATGCCTTGAACGAATACCAGTCTCAGGCTCACAGACCCTATTCTGATGAAGACTTCCTGAGATCTGTTGCAAGAACAAGAGGAGTTCAGATCGGAACAAAATATGCCGAAGCATTTAACATTGTTCGCTGGATAATTGATTGATATGATTCGTTTAGAAGAAATTAGAAGCTTCTTGCTGTCCGATTCGGAAAGCTCAGGTAATGATCAGCAGATTGCTCAGATTCGCTCGATTGACGATGCGGATTTTGGTGCGTCATCGCTGGGTTGGTGTTCAGACAAAAACAAAGAAAACCTGAACGGGTTGAAAGCTGGAAACGTGATTGTGAGCACAGCGGTCTATACTGAAATGAAAGACCAGCTGTCACAACTCAATCTGATTCCGGTAGAAAAGCCCCGAAGTGCATTTTTAAAGGTGCTTCAGGAATTTTTTGCAGACAAAAAGACCTTTGGATTTGTTCATCCGACTGCGGTCATTGATCCGTCGGTGAAATTTGATCCGAATACCGTGAATATCGGAGCCAATGTGTTTATTGATAAAAATTGTGTGCTTGGAAATCAGGTCACAATCGGAGCAAATACGGTGATTAACGCACAGACGGAAATCGGAGACGATTGCACACTGGGTTCAAACAATACGATCGGTGGAGTTGGTTTCGGCTACGAAATGAATGAAGAGAACGAATACGAATTAATGCCGCATATCGGAAATGTAGTTCTTCGAAACCGCGTTGAGATCGGAAATAATGTATGCATTGACCGGGCGGTTTTGGGTTCCACTTTGCTGGAAGAAAATGTAAAGGTTGATAACCTGGTTCATATCGCTCACGGAGTTAAAATCGGAAAAAACAGTTTGATCATTGCAAATGCGATGGTTGCCGGAAGTGTGGAAATTGGAGAGAACGTATGGATTTCTCCATCTTCGTCTATCAGACAAAAACTACAGATTGCCGACAATTCTTTGGTAGGATTGGGAAGCGTGGTAGTGAAAAATGTGGATAAGGGAAGTATTGTGGCCGGAAATCCTGCAAAACCGTTTGAGAAAAAATGAAAATCGCAGTTGTTATTCCGTGCAGAAATGAAGTCAGAAACATAGAAGAATGTATTCAGGCTATTTATGCATCCGATTTACCCGAAAATTGTGAACTTTTCGTCAATGTAGTTGATGGAAAAAGCAACGACGGAACACTTGAATTGTTGCAAGCCCTTCAAGCAAGGTATCAGGAACTGAAAATCGTTCCGAATGAAAAACAGCTCACGCCTTATGCCTTTAATTTGGGAATTCATGCTACGAAAAATGCGGATTTCTATCAGATTATCGGAGCGCGTCAGGTTGTTTCACCCAATTATTTGAAAGATGCAGCAGAAACGCTGCAAAAGAATCCGGAAATCTGGTGTGTCGGCGGAGCAGTAAACAACGTTTTTCTCAACGCAGAAGGAAAACTGATTGCCAAAGCAATGGGAACATCCTTCGGAATGGGATTGGGAAATTTCCGGACACTCACTGAATCCGGATTTGTCGATACGGTCGGAACTCCGATGTATCCGGCATGGGTTTTTGAAAAAATCGGATATTTTGACGAAGAACTGATCCGCAATCAGGATGACGATTTTAATTTTCGGGTGACGAAGGCCGGAGGAAAAATCTGGTACAATGCATCCATTTCCCTGAAGTACTATGTGCGCGGAAGTATCGGTCAATTGTGGAAGCAATTCATGCAATATGGATACTGGAAAGTATATGTCAATAAGAAACACAAAGCTGTTACAACGCTCAGACAATTGGTTCCACCATTGTTTGTCTTGTACCTGATTCTGGTTCAGTTTTTATTTTTGATTCATCCGATGCTTTGGCTTTGTGGATTGTCTTTCCTGGGAATTTATGTCCTTTTAGGACTTTTGGTAACCTCCCGGATTGCAGAAAGTGTCAATGAGTTTAACCGGATTTTTGTGATTTTCCCGATTCTGCATATCAGCTATGGTTGGGGATATCTGAAAGGAATTGCGACCTTCCTGATAGCCGGCAGAAAGCCGGGCGATAAGTACAAAAAAATGTCGCGCTAGTAGAATATTCAGTAATTTCGCATCCAAATGAGAGCAGAAATTGCTTTTGATCAGAAAGACAAATTTTAATAAATTTTAATATGATTCCGTTTTCACCACCCCGCATCGATCAACGAGTAATTGATGAAGTAACAAGTGCTTTAACTTCCGGTTGGATCACAACCGGCCCAAGAACAAAGTTGTTTGAAAAACAGCTGACCGAATATTGCGGAAACAAATGTACTGTTGCTGTTAGTTCCTGGACTGCGGGAATGGAACTGTTATTGCGTTGGTGGGGAATCGGAGCTGGAGATGAGGTGATCATTCCGGCAATTACGTATTGCGCATCCGCAAATGTGGTGATTCACACCGGAGCAAAACCGGTTATGGTGGACATTAATCCGGATGATTTCAATATTTCGGTTGAAGCAATCCGTGCGGCAATTACTCCGCGTACAAAAGCAATTATGCCTGTCGATATCGCTGGTTTTCCATGCGATTATGACGGAATCTATGAAATCGTAAACGACCCTGAAATCAAGAAATTGTTTCAGGCAAATTCGGAATATCAGAAAAAATTAGGCCGGATTTTGGTTGCTGCAGACGCGGCGCATTCTTTTGGTGCTACTTATGCCGGAAAACGCTCGGGAAGTTTGGCTGACGTAAGCGCTTTTTCATTCCATGCGGTGAAAAACCTCACAACGGCAGAAGGTGGAACGATGACCATCAACTTGCCGGATGATTTCGATCACGAGGAAATCTACAAAGAATTATGTATTAAGATTCTTCATGGTCAAAGCAAAGATGCACTGGCCAAAGCACAAAAAGGAAATTGGCGCTACGATGTTGCCGAACCGGGATTCAAATGCAATATGACGGATCTTCAGGCGGCAATCGGTTTGGTGGAACTGGATCGCTTTCATGAAAACCTGGATCGCAGAAAAACCATTTGCCTGGCATATAACGAAGGATTGAAAAATGAATCCTGGGCCATTCTGCCGAAAATGAAAGATGAGAAGCGGGAAACATGCTATCATTTGTATCAATTGAGAATTGCCGGAGCATCAGAAGAACAGAGAGATGCAATTATGCAGGCAATTTTCGATCAGGATGTATCAGTAAATGTTCATTTCCAGCCTTTGCCGATATTGACGGCATATAAAAAATTAGGCTACAAGATGTCGGATTATCCGGAGGCTTGGGATAAATACTCAAATGAGATCACTCTGCCTGTTTATTTTGATTTAACGGACGAACAGATTCAAATAGTACTTCACGCTGTGAAAACGGCCGTAAAACAGATCATGGGATAATGAAACGCTTGTTCGATATCCTTGTTTCATTCATCATTTTGTCGGTGTTCCTTCCTTTTGGAATCTTAATCGCTCTTGCAATCGTTTTGGAAAGCAGAGGCGGTGCATTTTACAGGCAGGAACGAATCGGGAAGAATGGTGTTCCGTTTAAATTGTGGAAGTTTCGCACCATGCGCGTCAATGCCGACAAATTGGGAAAACTGACCGTTGGAATGAGGGATCCGAGAATCACACGCGTCGGATATTTTATCCGCAAATCAAAACTGGATGAGTTTCCACAGTTTTTAAATGTACTGGTCGGAGAAATGAGTATTGTAGGTCCCAGACCGGAAGTTCAGGAATATGTAAGTCTTTACACGGAAGATCAGCGAAAGATTCTTTCCGTAAAACCCGGAATTACAGATTATGCTTCTTTGGAGTATTTCAAAGAGAATGAACTGCTTGGTAAATCGGAAAACCCGCGTGAAACCTATATCCATGAGATCATGCCGGCCAAAATTGAATTGAATAAAAAATACATCGCCAATCCGACATTAAGCCAGGATATCAAAATCATGTGGCAGACTTTTTTGAAAATTGTATCGAAGTAAATTGCCCGGCTACTTTTGTCCAAAGATTCAAATGATAATTTCCCACAGATGCACAGATTTTTTATGGCTCTTACCAGCCGCCATTTAAGTGAGTCCGGTAGGCTAGCACCTCTAATTATCTGTGGTAGAAAAATAGAAGTGAGTGTGAATTGTGATTAATTCTCAATGCATCGCGTGCCTACTTTTTGAATACCAGATAAACCGCAATCAAAATCAATAAAAAGGCAACTGCATGATTCCATTTGAAGACTTCGTCTTTGAAGAACAGAAGGGAAAAGATCATGAAAATCACAATGGATGATACTTCCTGAATGATTTTCAGCTGAATCAATGAGAACGGCCCTCCATTTCCCTGATAGCCGATCTTATTGGCGGGAACCATGAAAATGTATTCGAAAAAGGCAATTCCCCAACTCATTAATATTGTTGCGGCAAATACCCAGATTCCTGTTTTCTTTTCGCTTGAATGATCTTTCAGATGCCCGTACCAGGCATACGTCATGAATGAATTTGAAATGAGTAACAGAACGATCGTAAGAATGATTCTCATCAGATTTTTCTTACAAATGTAAGAGATTGGAAAAAAGAAATCCCGCATGTGCGGGATTCGGTTTAATTTTTATAAACGTTTTTCTTTTCGATTCTTCCGTCTGCGCTTTCAACGTAGACAAAAATCCATCCTGCAGGCAAGTCGTGAAGTGAAAAACACCAATTCGGCATAGCCCGGTTTTTAATCACCTGACCGTTCAGATCAATCAGGGTAATGTCTTTGATATCAACAGAAGAAGAAACGATAAGCAAGTCACTGGTCGGATTCGGATACACTTTGAGATCCCAACTCGGTAGAACATTTTCTTCCGGAGGATCTGCCAATTGTGCATTTAACGAAGTGGAAATAAGGAAAAGTCCACTTAACAAAACGAAGGTTTTCATGGGTTCTTGGATTTAACCTTATAATTGGACTAATCGGGAAACGTTACAAAAGAATTGAAAATTGAGAATGGAGAATTGACGGTAAGGATTATCTCTTTGTGCAATTCGAATTTGCCTTCGATCTTAAAATGATAGTATTCAGAATCTTGAAGAGTTCATAGGACGATTCTTCAGGTTAAAGAAAAACATCGTTTAATGAATTCTGGTTTAAAACCGTTGAACCTTTTCAACTCTTTGAACAAATTTCTACTTTTAAAGCATGGTAAAACCAATCAAACTTTCAGAAGCAAACGCAGATTTTTTCGACCGTGTATATCAGGTTGTCCGTTTAATTCCAAGAGGAAGAGCCACTTCTTATGGAGCAATTGCAGCATATTTGGGTACGAAAAGCGGAAGCCGGATGGTGGGATGGGCAATGAATGCAGCCCATAGTCAGGAAGGTGTTCCGGCGCAAAGAGTCGTAAACAGAAACGGGATGCTGACTGGTAAGATGCATTTCCAAACTCCGACTCATATGGAGGAACTCTTGAAAATGGATGGAGTAGAAGTGGTAGATGACCGGATTGTAAACTGGAAAGAAGTTTTTTGGGATCCTTTAAATGAATTGGAAATCGGTTAAGGAAACTTGGAAATGAGGTGCTGTTCCCTTGTTGCTCTTAGTTCATAATTGGTTCTGTAGTTTTTAACCTGCTCGTTGAATAGCTCTTCGTTTCCGGAAAGATGAGCCCGGAAGGAAAGCTCTTTTTGAATGGATTCCAACGCTTTATAATTGTGGGAAATGGTTTCCATTTCTCCCATCTGATTCAATAAAATCCTTTCTTTTTTGACTAACTTTCTAGCATGTCCTATCTGGCGTTCATACTCCGATTGGCAAGAACTTACAAACGCAAGAATAAAAATAACTGAAAGGAGCTGTAGTAAATTTTTCCTTTTCATAAAACAAAGGTACGAACAAAGTCCCTGATTAGAAAAATCGTTTGTTTACTCAGAATCGTTAAATATTCATTCTTTCTGAACAAACGTCCTGATGAATATTCTTTGCCATTTATTTCGCGCGTAAGATTACTGATTACCTTTGTAAGGATGATTTTAGTCACAGGTGCAACCGGACTTCTTGGATCACATGTTGTGGTCGACTTGCTTCTCAGAGGATATGAAGTTCGTGCGATGTATCGTGAAGAATCCCGGAAAGAAGTGGTTTACCGCCTGTTGAAATTCTATTACCCGGAAAAAGCGACTTTTCTGGAAGCAAAATTAAGTTGGTTTCAGGGAGATGTGCTGGATCTTTCAGATGTGGAAGATGCCTTGATCGGAATTTCGAAAGTAGTGCATTGCGCGGCTTTGGTTTCGTTTCACCGGCGGGATTTCAATACGCTTTTTAAAGTGAATCGCCAGGGGACAGCTAATATGGTCAATTTTGCCCTGAGTTCCGGGGTAAATCAATTCGTACATGTTTCTTCCACGGCGGCTGTGGGAAGTGATTCAAGGTTTACAGACGGACTGAAACGCGAATCCAATGCATGGAACCCGAATGATGAGGTGAGCGGTTATTCACTTTCCAAATTCAGTGCTGAAAAGGAGGTTTGGAGAGCAAACGAAGAAGGATTGCCTGTTTCGATCGTAAATCCGAGTGTGATGTTTGGTCCGGGTTCCTGGGAAGAAAGCTCCCTGAAGATTTTCAGAACGCTTCACAAAGGATTGAAGTTTTATACCAAAGGGTCAAATGCTTTTGTAGATGTCCGGGATGTTTCAGCTTTAATTGTGCGGCTTATCGAAACGGAGAAAACAGGAGAACGCTATCTGGTTACGGGTTCGAATCTTACTTTCAAGGAATTGTTCGACCGGATTTGTGAGAAGCTGAATGTCAAAGCACCATCTGTTTTAGCCGGACCATTTTTAACAGGGCTTGCCTGGCGTTTGTCGGGAATTTCAGGCCGGTTTACCGGAAAACGCCCAACGATCACAAAAGAAAGTGCCCGAAGTTCTCAAAGCAATTCCAAATTTTCCAACGATAAGTTGCTGAGTGATTTTCCCGATTTCACATTCACCAAACTGGAAGATACCATTGATGTGACGATTAAAGGTCGTATGGATCTTTGAAATGCAAAAGCTAAACTGTAAAGTGAATTCGCAATTTTTACCTTTCTGAATGATTACTTGCTGTTTGCCAAATCAAAATTAATCTGCTCGATGTAATTCAGGATTTTTTCCCGACCGAATTTAGACTCGGCAGAAGTCGTGAATACCGGAGGAAGCGCCTCCCAATACTTTAACATTTCCTTTTTATAAGCTGCCAGGTTTTTCTGCAATGCAGAGCTGGAAAGCTTATCAATTTTAGTGAAAACCATCGAGAAAGGAAGTTGTTTTTCAGCACACCAGGTCATAAACTCCAAGTCAATTTTCTGAGGTTCCAAACGTGAGTCAATTAAAACGAAGGTATTGATCAGTGTTTCACGAGTAGTCAAATACTCGGAAATGAATTTTTCCCACTGATGTCTGCTCGACTTGGAAGCTTTTGCATAACCGTATCCCGGTAAATCCACCAAATACCATTCTTCGTTGATCAAAAAGTGATTGATTAATTGCGTTTTTCCAGGTCTTCCGGAAGTTTTTGCCAAATCCTTTTTGTCAACCAACATGTTAATCAAGGAAGATTTTCCCACGTTCGAACGACCAATGAATGCGTATTCAGGTTTCCCGTCTTTCGGGCATAAATTGATGTCCGTATTACTGATGATGAATTTTGCTTCCTTGATAACCATGTGCTTTTTTTTGTTGCAAAGGTACGAGAATATTTTTGTTCGAACCCTGATTCAAAATACGGCAAGTGACGTGCTGAATGCTTTTTGAGCTTGTTCTAAGTTTGTTTTGTCCAAATCGGGATCAATTGAGGTAATAACAGAATAATTACGCACACGTAATTTCAGCTGCGGAGGATTGATGATCTTTCACACTTTTTTATTCTGCTAACTTTGTTTTTTTAAACCGGGAAATTGAGTCAGGAAACAATAAGCGTATTATTTGAAGATGAACAGTGTCTGGTGGTGAATAAGCCGGGGAATCTGATCGTGCATCATTCCTATTACGCAAGAAATATCGAAGAAACATCTTTGACGGATCTGATTCGTGCTCAGGGTTGGGAGAATGCAAGTCCGGTTCATCGTCTGGATCGTAAAACTTCCGGGTTGCTGCTATTCGCAAAAGAGTCGAAATGGGTTGCGGAATTTCAAAGTTTGTTTGACAAGAACGAAATCGAAAAGAAATACCTGGCTTTGTTAAGAGGTTTTGTAGCTGCGGAAGGAATCATTGATTCGCCGGTAAAAAATGATCGGGGAAATTACAAGGAAGCAAAAACGATTTTCAACTGTTTGGAGCAGTTCGAGCGGAATTATGTTATTCCTCCTTATGAAAAACAGCGCTACAGTTTGGTGGAAATGATTCCGGTTACCGGAAGAATGCATCAATTGCGGATTCATGCAAACAAGATTTCCCATCCCATTATCAATGATCCGAAATACGGAAATCGGCATCACAATCATTATTTTCAGGAGAAACTGGGCATTCACGAGCTTTTCCTGCACGCATACAGTTTGAAGTTTAAACAACCGATATCAGGAAATTTCATAGATCTTCAGGCAAGCTTGCCCGATTTCTGGTCTGTATTCTTAAATGGAACCTGATTGATCGTTGGAAACAATACAATGGAAAAAGCCCTTTGAACATTAATTCAAAGGGCTTTTCTACTACAACTTAACCTAACTAACTCTTGCGTAAGAGTGCTTTGCGAGACGTATTGGATGATTTTTCAGGAACACCCTCGGCTCAATATCTTTATGTTTCTTATTAAGCAGTCTAGTGAATCGACTGGGAAAGTTACCGCCTTTGCAGGAAATAAACAAGTTTCCCAGTCGTATTCCGTATTTTTAAGTCATCTGATATCCTTTCGGCTTTGCCTGATCCTTGACCAACAGTCTGTCCGATTCAGCTTTCAATTCTGACTCATATAGTGAATAGTGTTATTACAAAAGTAGAACCTTCATAAGGATTATACAACCGTATAAATACTGAAAATGCATATGTGGTTTTCCGAAATTAGTTGATTTTACAACTAAATACTTGATAAATAGTTCAATTTATCACATGATGAGATGAAAGATTTTTATTTCTCATAAATCAGCGGGGGAATAATGGACGTTTTTTTGTTTTCAGATCCGTAAAAACAGAGCCTTCGCATTCGTGTTTTCCTTTGAGAAATATCCGCTAAAATGAAAGTGCTTTTTAACCCGAATCATTTTGTAATTGTCATTCATTAAGATCATGAAATATGTGATGAAATTGTTTCAGTTCTTTTTGTCATTTATAGACCGTTCTGCTTTTTTCGATCTTCATGTTAAAGAATTGTTTGAATGGCAATTAATTGAATTTAATCATTTGTTTTTCAGATGTTTGATTTAATGTTTGGACTCTTTTTTGTTTCTGCATCATTTCATCTCTCAAAAACAATTTTTCCACAATTATTCATTTGTTACCACTTTTTACCACCATGGTTCAAAAATCTAAAAAATCAACAAAATCAAACCTTTTGAATAAAATGTTGTAACCTTATGATTGTTGTTTACGTTAGAAGTTATCAACAAAGTGTAATTTGGTGGTAAAAAGTGGGTGATTCTCCCTAATTTTACCCATTATTAATAGCTATGGCTGGACTTGTAGGAGAATTTGAAGTAAAACTGGATGGAAAAGGACGATTCCTCTTCCCTGCAGGGCTACGCAAGCAACTTTCTCCGGAAGCTCAGGAACAATTCATGTTGAACAAAGGTTTTGAAGACTGTTTGACGCTTTACCCGATGAATGAGTGGGAAAAGTTGTCGGCAAAATTGTCGAAACTGAACTTGTTCAAACCACAAAACCGAATGTTTTACCGCTTGTTTCATCAGGGGGCAAAACAAATTGCTCTGGACAATGCGGGTCGCGCATTGATTCCGGTGATGCATATGGAGCGTGTTGGTTTGGATAAGGATGTGATGCTGATCGCATACAACGATCGAATTGAGATCTGGGACAAGGACAAGTATTTCCAACTGATTGATGGAAACATGGCTGATTTTGCTGATTTGGCAGATGAAGTAATGGGTGATTTGGGGAATGATGACGAATAACGATGCTGCATACCACGTGCCTGTCATGTTACAGGAGTGTCTTGATGGATTGGCGATTAATCCGGATGGGATTTACGTAGATGTTACCTTTGGCGGTGGCGGTCACTCGCGTGCAATTTTCGAAAAACTTTCTCCAAAAGGCCAGCTGATCGTGTTTGATCAGGATCCGGATGCTCGTGCAAATGCATGGGAAGCTCCGAATTTCCATTTTGTGGCTGCCAACTTTGCTTTTCTCAGAAATCATTTACGTGTTCTTGGTATTCCTGCTGTTGATGGAATTCTGGCGGATCTGGGTGTTTCGTCTCATCAGTTTGATGATGCGAAAAGAGGATTTTCCATTCGTTCCAACGAGGCTTTGGATATGCGTATGAATCAGTCGGGAGATTTCACGGCTGCAAAAATTGTTCAGACTTACGATGAAGAACAGTTGGCTGCAATTTTCCGGAAATACGGCGAATTGGATCACCCGTTTAAGACGGCTGTTGAATTGGTGAAGGCACGCAATAAATCAAAAATCAAAACAACCGGTGAGTTGATGGGGGCTTTGATGCCGGTTGCTCCGAAGTTTAAAGATCATAAATTCTTTGCACAGGTATTTCAGGCGCTTCGTATCGAAGTGAATCAGGAAATGGATGTGTTGGAGAAGTTTCTGCTTCAAACGGCAGAAGTGCTGAAGCCGGACGGACGTTTGGTGGTGATGTCGTATCATTCTCTGGAGGATCGTTTGGTAAAAAACCTGATGAAACGCGGAAATCTGGATGGTTCGATTGAGAAAGACTTTTTCGGGAAAGTATTGAAGCCTTTTGAAGAGGTGAATCGCAAGCCGATTTTACCAACAGAAGAAGAGATTCAACAGAATTCGCGTGCACGAAGCGCGAAGCTGCGTGTGGCTAAAAAGATGAGCGATGGAAAATGAGTACAGAGAACGGGCTGAAAATCCAATGGATGCTGTACGGGGGAAATCATCTCGCGAAAAATACTCCACGGAAATCCCGGAGGAGAAAGTAGTAAAGAAGGAAAAGGCAACAAGAAAAGAATCGGTGAAGAACGCTTCAGCGAAACCGAAAGTTGAGAACAGTTCAAATCCTAAGGCGAAAGTGAAAGCAGCAACGGCTGCAAAACCCCGCCGCCAGAATTTGCTGATCCAGGTGTTAAACGGGGAAATTCTGACAAGGGATTTTGTATTGAACAACCTGACGTTCATCTTTTTCATCCTCTTACTGCTGATGTTGATGGTGGCAAAAGGATATTACGGCAAGCAATTGCAGAAAGATATTACGGATCTGCAGGCTGATGTAGATGCGCAAACAGCTGAATATATAGAGAACAAAGCGCGTTTGGAAGAATCGACTTCCCGCTATCGCTTGGTTCAGGCATTGGAGAAAAGAGGATTGAAGGAAACGGTAAATCCGGCGAAAGTAATACGACTAAAGCGAGCAGATAATGAGTGATAAAAAGGACTTAATGTGGCGGGCTTACCTGGTTTACATAGGTTTCTTCATCGCTTTGATTGTGGTGATTGTGAAAACGGTAATCATCCAGTCTGAGGGAAGTGCTTCGTTGTTCGCGGCAACCAAAGAAAAAATACCAACCCGTGCGGTAAAACGTTACCCGAGACGCGGAGAAGTACTTGACAGAAATTATACACCGTTGATTACATCGGTGTCGTTCTTTGACATACACATGGATCCAACAGTTGTGGATCAGGAAACATTCGATAAGGAAATCAGTGATTTGAGTCGTGGATTGAGTCGCTTATTCCCGGAAACTTCTTCCCGTGATTTTGAAAATTACATCCGGAAGGGAAGGGCAAGAGGAAGACGTTATATCACGATCAAGCTGAAAGCGACCAATGAGCAAAGACATCGTTTAAGAGAATTGCCGATTTTCAATTTGGGAAGAAACAAAGGAGGTTTGATCGATACGGATGAAACTATTTTGCGTAAACGACCTCACGGTGAAATCTTAAAGCGGACGCTTGGTTATTATCAGCACAATGAAAACTCCAAAGAATTACGGGTTGGAATTGAAGGTGCATTTAACGAAGTGCTTGCCGGGGAACCTGGTGAAGAAGTGGAACAAAAAATTTCTTCCGGCTGGAAAAGAACCGGGAAAATGATCCGCGAACCAATCGAAGGGGCGGATTTGATCACTTCTCTCGATATGGAAATCCAGGAAGTTGCACATTCCGAGTTGTACCGGCAGTTGAAAAATCAGGGTGCGAAAAGCGGTTGTGTGATCGTAATGGATGTGAAAACAGGTTTTGTTCGTGCGGTTTCAAACTTGCAATTGGCTTCGGATGGTGATTATTACGAGTTGTACAATCACGCGATCGGAACGAAGGAAGTTCCGGGGTCGACTTTCAAGTTGGCTGTTTTGATGGCTGCTTTGGAAGACCAAAAGATTAGTTTGGATGATACGGTGAATGCCGTTGGTGAGTACCAATTCTATGACCTGAAATTAAAAGATTCGAATCCGTACGGTTACGGAAAGATTACGATTCGCAGGGCATTCGAGCTTTCTTCGAACGTGATTGCGCGTGTTATTCACAATGCATACCGGAAAGAACCTCAATTGTTTATTGATCGTTTGCGTTCATTCGGAATTGGAGATTCACTGGGGATTGATCTTCAGGGTGAGCCGAAACCAACTTTGTACGCGCCGGGAACCAAGCAGTGGTCGGGAATTTCTCTTCCGTGGATGGCGATCGGTTATGAGGTGCAGCAAACGCCTTTGCAGACTTTGGCTTTTTACAATGCGGTAGCGAATAACGGGACTTTGGTTCGTCCTCAGTTTGTGGAACACATCCGCAGAGGACAGCGAATAGTGAAGACGTACAAACCGATTGTTCTTCGTCCGAAGATTTGCTCCGATAAAACCTTGCGCGCTTTGCAGGAATGTTTGAAAGGAGTTGTGAAACGCGGAACGGGAAGTGCTTTGAAATCGGCTCTTTTTGACATTGCGGGGAAAACGGGAACGGCGGTAGTTCAGAATGCTGACGGGCGCTACGGAGAAGAAGGGAACAAAACTTACCAGGCTTCTTTCGTTGGTTACTTCCCGGCAGACGAACCGCTTTACTCTTGTATTGTAGTAGTTGCGGCACCTTCCAAAGATATTTACGGAGCAACGGTTTCGGGAACGGTGTTCTCTGCGATTGCAAACAAAGTTTATTCGAACTCATTGAATTATCACAAGGCGATTAATGAGGAGAAAAAAAGGGTGGCAGATGCTCCGGTGATCAAAGACGGGAACATTACGGATTTGATGACAGTTTTGAAACGTCTGCATTTGCCGTACCAATTGGATGCTTACAGCGAATGGTCGCACGTTCGTTCATCCGGTTCGAATATTTCGATTGTTCCCCGAAAAATTTCATCAACAACTGTTCCGAGCGTAGTGGGCTTGACTGCAAAAGATGCGGTTTATCTCATCGAACGATTGGGAATGCATGTGTATATCCGTGGAAACGGAAAAGTAGTAAAACAAACAATTCCTGCTGGCTCACCAGTAGTCGCAGGAGGATTAATGGAATTGATATTGGAATGAAAACCTTACATGAAATAGCAAAAGCAACGAAAGTAACTCAGTGGATTGGTCCGGCTGAAGTAACTGTTTCTGCGCTTGTTTCAGATTCCCGCAAGGCTCTTGCAGGAACGCTTTTCATTGCTGTGAAAGGAACGAAAGTAGATGCACACGATTTCATTCCTCAGGTACTGGCGCAAGGATGTACGACTTTGGTACTTGAAAAGAATGTGGAAGTTCCGTCGAACGTAACAGTCTTGCTTGTTCCGGATACTTCGAAAGCTTTGGGAGAACTGGCACATGCTTTTTACGATTATCCTTCGCAGTCTTTGCAGTTGGTGGGAGTTACCGGGACGAACGGAAAAACAACCACGACAACACTTTTACACGATTTGTATACCGGATTAGGCTACAAAGTGGGATTGATTTCAACGGTGGTGAATCTGATCGGAAAAGAAACGATTCCTTCCACGCATACAACTCCCGATCCGATTGCTTTGAATGCGTTATTGGCTGACATGGTGATTCAGGGCTGTTCGTATTGTTTCATGGAGGTGAGTTCTCATTCGGTGGTTCAAAACCGGATTGCAGGATTGGTTTTCAAAGGGGCGGCATTCACAAATATTACGCACGATCATTTGGATTATCACGGAACGTTCAAAGCATACATCGAAGCTAAAAAAGCATTTTTTGATGGTTTGTCGAAAGAAGCTTTTGCTCTGGTAAATGCGGATGATAAGAACGGAATGGTAATGGTTCAGAATACCAAAGCAAAGATCTCCACTTTCGGATTGAAAACACATTCCGATTTCAAAGTGAAGGTATTGGAGAACAGCTTCAACGGCTTGCTTTTGACAGTCAATGGAATTGAACTTTGGACGCGTTTGATCGGCGATTTCAATGCATACAACATTGCAACTGTCTACGGAATCAGTCAATTACTTGGTTCCGATTCAACGGAAGTTCTGACGGTTTTAAGCAGATTGGAATCCGTTGACGGACGTTTTCAGTTCACCAAAAGTGAATCGGACATTACGGCAATTGTGGATTATGCCCACACACCGGATGCTTTGGAAAATGTATTAAAAACGATTGAAAATATTCGTACTCGAAACGAGCAGGTAATCACGGTGGTGGGTTGCGGCGGCGATCGTGATGCACTCAAAAGACCCGAAATGGCACGAATTGCTTGCGAATTAAGCAACAAGGTCATTTTGACTTCAGACAACCCTCGAACAGAAGATCCTGCAGAAATTTTAAAGCAAATGGAAGCCGGGGTCGGAGCACACCAAACAATGAAGGTCCTTTCCATTTTGGATAGGGATCAGGCCATTAAAACGGCTGTGTCATTGGCGCAGCCAAAAGATATTATCCTGATTGCAGGAAAAGGACACGAAAAATATCAGGAAATCAATGGAGTGAAACATCCCTTCGATGATTTCGATGTTGTAAAGAATTACTTCACTAAACTCAAAAAATAAGAAAAAGCGAAGCTTTTGATACAAATCAAGCGGCAGCGCAGATAACATAAAATTTAATAATCAAGGATATGCTTACTTATTTATTCAATTATTTAGAGCAATTAGATTTTCCGGGAGCCGGGGTGTTTCATTACATCTCTTTCCGTGCAGCGATGGCATTGATTACTTCTTTGATTGTGTCCATCATTTTCGGGAAACGCCTGATCAATTTGCTGCGTCGTCAGCAGATTGGAGAAACTGTCCGCGACTTAGGTTTGGCCGGACAAATTGAAAAATCAGGTACTCCGACAATGGGAGGGCTGATCATTCTTTCCGCGATTTTAATCCCGACTCTTTTATTTGCAAAACTGCACAACGTGTATGTATTTACCATGTTGGTGGCAACAGTTTGGTTGGGAGCGATCGGATTTATAGATGATTACATCAAAGTTTTCAAAAAGAATAAAGAAGGTCTGAAAGGGAAATTCAAGGTTGTTGGTCAGATCGGTGTGGGAATCATCGTAGGATCAATCCTGTATTTTCACCCGGATGTTCAGGTTCACAAGCGTGTGGCGGCAAATTATAAGTTGCAGGCAGGAGAATCTTTCGTAACACATCAGCATTCAAAAGATGTGGTGGATACAATTCCTTCCAAGTGGATTGTGACCCGTGATATGACGACGACGATTCCGTTTGTGAAAAACAACGAATTCAATTACAACTGGTTGATCGGGGATATTGATAAGTCCTATGGCTGGGCTTTGTTTATTCCCTTTGTGATCATTGTCGTGATAGCCGTTTCGAACGGAGCAAATATGACCGACGGACTCGATGGTCTGGCCACGGGAACAAGTGCCATAGCCGGAATTGCACTCGCAGTTTTAGCGTACGTGACTTCCAACGTTCATTTCGCAGATTACCTGAATGTGATGTATGTTCCGTATGCGGAAGAACTCGTGATTTTCATCGCGGCTTTTGTGGGGGCGTGTATCGGATTCTTGTGGTATAACAGTTATCCGGCGCAGGTGTTCATGGGAGATACCGGAAGTTTGGCTTTGGGTGGAATCATTGCGGTGTTCGCGATTTCTATCCGTAAGGAATTATTGATCCCGGTTTTGTGCGGAATCTTCCTGGTGGAGAATTTATCGGTGATCATGCAGGTGGGTTATTTCAAATACACGAAAAAACGATTCGGGGAAGGGCGCCGGATTTTTAGAATGGCTCCGCTCCATCACCATTACCAGAAAAAAGGACTGCATGAAGCGAAGATTGTTTCCCGCTTCTGGATTGTTGCCATTCTTCTGGCTGTTGTATCCATTGTAACTCTGAAACTGCGTTAATGAACATTCAAAACAAAATAGTGGTTGTTTTGGGCGCTGGCGAAAGTGGTGTCGGTGCTGCGATTCTTGCGAAAGTGAAGGAAGCAAAAGTGTTTGTTTCTGACTTTGGAAGCATCAAAGATTCGTTTCAGGCTGAACTGGATCAGTATGAGCTGGAATGGGAAGAAGGAAAACACAGCATGGAGCGCATTCTGGAAGCAGATTTAGTGATCAAATCGCCGGGAATTCCTGAAAAAGCTCCTGTAATGAAAGCCATTCGTGAAAAAGGAATCAAAGTGATTTCAGAGATCGAATTCGCAGGATATTTCACTACGGCGAAGAAAGTGTGCATTACCGGAAGTAACGGAAAAACGACCACTACAATGCTGATTCACCACATGCTGAAAAAAGCAGGATTGAATGTGGGATTGGCAGGAAATGTCGGATACAGCTTTGCAAAACAGGTGGCGCTGGAAGATAACGAGATCTATGTATTGGAATTGAGCTCTTTCCAATTGGATGATATGGAGGATTTCAAAGCTGAAATTGCAATCCTGACAAACATCACTCCGGATCATTTGGATCGCTACGAGTACAACATGCAATTGTATGTCAACTCGAAGTTCCGCATCCTGAACAACCAAACTGCGGATGATTATTTCATCTACAATGCGGATGATCAGACAATCATGGCTGAAATGGAGAAACGCTCCGTTCCGGCAAAAAAACTTCCTTTTTCACTGACTCAGGTTTTTGAAGAAGGAGGATATGTAGCAAACAAACAACTCATCATAAACTTTAACAATCAATTCACTATGTCTATACATGATCTAGCATTGAAGGGTAAGCACAATACCCAGAATTCCTTAGCTTCAGGGCTAACGGGAAGAATCCTTGACATTCGCAAGGAAATCGTGCGCGAGAGTCTGTCCGACTTCGTAAATGTAGAGCACCGCCTGGAATTTGTTGCCAAGGTGTGCGGAATTGAATTTATCAACGATTCCAAAGCTACGAATGTAAACTCAACGTGGTTTGCATTGGAAAGCATGGAGCAGCCGACAGTTTGGATTGTTGGTGGTGTGGATAAAGGAAATGACTACTCCGAGTTGTTGGATTTGGTAAAAGAAAAGGTAAAAGCAATTATCTGCCTTGGAAAAGACAACCAAAAAATCATCGATACTTTTACAGGTCACGTGGAAACGATCGTAGAAGCAGGTTCTGCAATGGAAGCTGTTGCTTACGGTTACCGACTGGCTAAAAAAGACGAAACGGTATTGTTGTCTCCTGCATGTGCAAGTTTTGACCTGTTTGAGAATTACGAAGACAGAGGAAATCAATTTAAAGAGGCCGTACGTTCACTTTAGATTCTAGTCATGGAAATTAAAAAAGTTGATCAGCAAGCTCAATTGCTTCAGGCGCGGAAAGAATCGCTTGAGGCCGCTGAGAAAATGTCCCTCAGACCTTTGGGTAAATTGTGGGGCATGGATGTATTCACGTGGTACAAACCTGCTATTGTAGAACTTTCTGCAACGATTTCAACATTTCCATTCCCGGTTTTTTGGTTGTCAAATGAATTGATCATTCAGGAAATGGCTCAGGTGGATCCTGAGACCTTGCGCTCCATTCAATGGTGTGCTCAGTTCGACAATCCGCAGCTTTCAATTCCTTCGGATATTATTTCCCTGATGCCTTTGGTAACGGGAACTGAATCGTTGGAAGATGCGCTTGAATTTTTAAAAAAGAATAAACAGGCAAGACATATTTTATTGTTTACCGTTCAGGGAAATGAATGGAAAACCAAGATGGAAATCTTCGAGAATTTTGTCAAGCTGCATCAATAAAAAATGGTACAGTTTCTAAGAAAGCACTTTAAGGGAGATCTGGTGATTTGGGTGATTACGCTCATCTTGCTTGGCTTTTCATTGGTTTCTGTATACAGTTTCGTTCCGATTTTGGTGAAGATCGAAGGCGGAACGCCATTCAAGTATTTGTTTAAACATTTCATCTATATATTACTGGCTGTTCTGGCAATGTATTGGGTTCACAAACGCGATCCGATGTACATTTCCAGGATGTCCAAAATCATTTATTACGGAGCAATAGGCTTGTTGATCTTTACCTTGTTTTTCGGAACGAAAGTAAATGAAGCAGGTCGTTGGGTGAAGATTCCGTTTGTGGGACTGACCTTTCAGTCGTCCGATTTTGCCAAGCTGGCTTTGCTGATCTATGTCTCGCGAATGCTGGTGAAGAAGAAAGATGAGATGAACGATTGGAAAAAAGGCTTTTTGCCGATTATGGCGCCGATAGTTATTATTTGTGGGTTGATTGTTAAAGATAACTTTTCCACGGCAGCCATTTTGTTCATGATCAGCTTCACCTTGCTCTTTCTGGGACGAGTGCCTTTCTCGAAACTCTTTTCGGTCATTTTTGCCGGAGTTTTGTTGTTTGTGATGGCCATAGGTTTGCACAAAGCATTGCCGGATTTGAATATTTTACCGCGTTATGATACCTGGATGAACAGGATCTCGAATCGGTATGAAAATAGCGGCGACATTGATCAGGCAGGAAACTTACAGGCCAATAATGCCGAACAGGCAATTTATCTGGGAGGCTTCCTTGGTCAGGGAATCGGAAAGGGGAAAGTGAAAGAATTTATTCCGGAAGCTTACGCCGATTTCTTTTACGCATCCTTTGTAGAAGAATTCGGTTCGTTCTCAGCAGTTATTCTGGTTTTGTTCTATTTGATTCTGCTTTACCGGATCATGCGGATCGCATTGCGGTCGGATCAGCTGTTTGAAACCTACGTTTGTCTGGGAATCGGAATTCTGCTGCTCTCTCAGGCCGCCGTAAACATGATGGTCTGTACGGGAATCTTCCCGGTTACGGGACAAAACATGCCATTTTTGGCAATGGGAGGATCTGCCATGATTATGGCTTGTATCGGAATCGGAATTGTACAAGGTGTTGCTCAGAAACAAGAAGAAAAAAGTTCTGTAGAATCTGAAAGTGTTTTTGCATGAAAGAATTGAAGAAAATAGTGATCTCAGGAGGTGGAACAGGTGGACATATCTTTCCTGCACTGGCCATTGCAAATGAGATCAAAAAACGCAACCCGCAGGCAGAAATTCTGTTTGTAGGCGCGGAAGGTAAAATGGAAATGGAAAAAGTTCCGGCTGCAGGTTACAAAATTGTTGGTTTACCAATCGTTGGTTTGCAGCGAAAATTGACCCTGAAAAATTTGCTGCTTCCGTTCAAATTATTGAAGAGTCTTTCAATGGCAAAACGCATTTTGAAAGAGTTTAAACCGGAAGTCGTAATCGGAGTAGGAGGTTACGCCAGCGGACCGACTTTGAAAATGGCTCAGCGTTTGGGAATTCCAACCCTGATTCAGGAGCAGAATTCATATCCGGGAAAAACGAATCGTTTACTCGCTAAAAAAGTAAAAGCAGTTTGTACGGCATACGAAGGTTTGGAAAGTGTATTTCCTCCTTCCACCATTCGCCTAACGGGAAATCCGGTTCGTGAAGAGTTAAATCAAATGACGATCAGCAAAGAAGAATCCTTCGTAGCTTTCCCGATGCTGGATCCTGCAAAGCCAACCATTTTCGTGATGGGAGGAAGTTTGGGTGCACGAACGATGAACGAAGGAGTGCTTTATGGTTTGAATCAATTGGAAGCTGCCGGAGTACAGGTTTTGTGGCAGTGCGGAAAATATTATCTGGAAGCTATGAAAATGGAATTGGCTTCTTCCGGAGTGAAGAATGTGCATGTAACGGATTTTATTTCGAGAATGGATGCTGCTTATGGCTTGGCGGATGTGATCGTATCGAGAGCAGGAGCCTTGTCTATTTCGGAATTGTGTATTGTTGGAAAGCCGACCATTCTGGTGCCTTCTCCGAATGTTTCGGAAGATCATCAGACCAAAAATGCAATGGCTTTGGTGAAAAACAGTGCGGCAGTTTTGATTAAAGATGCAGTGGCAAAAGAACAGTTGATTTCAGAAGCGATTGTTTTGCTGCAGGATCAAGACCGGATGAATGAGTTGCGGGTTGCCATCAAGCGAATGGCAAAGCCAAGTGCAACGAAAGATATTGTGGATGTGATTGAAACATTGGCGTAGGGACGCGATGTGTTTTCCCCTTTTGCAGGGGAATAAAGGGGGAGGAAAGTTGTATATTAATCCAACCCTGAAAACTGATAAGTAGAATAATTAAGATAACCGGCGGGAAGAATTTTTGTCAAGGTGATTTGATAAATCCTCCCCCTCAGTCCCCCTCCAAAGGGGGAAGTTTGAAAAATGGATTTGAACAACATAAAACGGTTTTATTTCATTGGCATTGGCGGAATCGGAATGTCAGCTCTGGCGCGTTATTTCAAGGCGAAAGGCTTTGATGTGGCCGGATATGATAAAACTCCTTCACCATTGACAGATGAATTGCAGAAAGAAGGAATCGCGGTTCATTTCGAAGATTTGGGTGCGAATATTCCGGCTGCATATCAGGAAACGGAATCGACGTTGGTTGTTTACACTCCCGCTATTCCCAAAACAATGGGGGAATTGGTTTATGTTCAGCAAAAACATTACGTCTTAAAACGAAGTGAGGTTTTGGGATTGATTACGCAAACAAGTAAAGGCTTGGGAGTTGCCGGAACGCATGGTAAAACAACCACTTCAACCATGCTGGCTTATGTGTTGAGTCAGTCACATTTGAAATGCTCGGCGTTTCTTGGCGGAATTTCTTCCAACTTCAATTCAAATGTTCTGGTTGAACCGGAAGCAGATTACTCGGTGATTGAAGCAGATGAATTCGACCGCTCTTTTTTACGTCTGAAACCATTTGCAAGCATTATTACGGCAATGGATCCGGATCACCTGGATATTTACGGAACGGAAGAATCTTTCCGGGAAGGTTTTCAGGAATATGCAGATAAACACAAAGATGGAAATCTGGTTGTTTACAAATACAATTTACCTTTAAAGCAAAGCGGATTTAAAGGAATCTCTTATGGAATCAATGCTCCGGAAGCGCAGGTCAGCGGAACAAATCTGCATTATGAAGCCGGAAAATTCCTTATGGATATTCACTTCGGAAATGAAGTATGGAAAGAAGTGATTTTGGGCTTGCCCGGAATTCACAATGCGGAAAATGCTTTGGCGGTAACAGCCATGTGTAAGGAGTTGGGGTTATCCGAAACGGAAATTCGCAATGGCTTGAAAGATTTTAAAGGAGTTAAACGCCGCTTTGAATATCAGGTTCGCACGGAGAAATTGATTTACATCGATGATTATGCGCATCACCCGACAGAGATTGCTTCTTTGGTGTCGTCGATCCGTTTGCTGTATCCGGATAAAAAAGTAGTCGGGATTTTTCAACCGCATTTGTTTTCACGTACGCGCGATTTTGAACCCGGATTTGTAGCTGAATTGTCGAAATTGGATGAAGCGATCATTATGCCGATCTATCCTGCAAGAGAAGAACCGATTCCGGGAGTTACAAGCGATGAATTGGTGCGCAAAATAGGCGAAAAGGCCAGTTTGAAAACTCCGCAGGAAGTATTGGAGTTTGCAGCTTCGGTTCATGATGGAGTTGTATTAACGATTGGTGCAGGTGATATTGACCGCATTGTACCGGAATTGAAAAAGATATTGGAAAAAAAATAAGTTGAAAGGAAAACTGAAAATAGCGGCTTGGGCTTTGTTTGCTGTTGCAGTCATCGCGATACTCATTATGGCAGGTAAGAGTCAGGATGAGGCATTGGTGCTGGAACCAAATGTTTCTATTTCAGTGGTGGATGAAAATGCCTTTTTGACGGAAGATGAATTGCTCGTTCGTTTGAAAAGGTTGAATCTCTATTATCCCAATCAAATAATGAAAAACCTGAACACGACCGCTATCGAAGAGAATATTCGCAAGATGCACGAAGTGGAAGAGGTGAATGTTTACAAACAGTTGGGAGGAAACTGGGGAATCCGTTTGAAAGTGAGACAGCCCTATGCGCGAATATTTAATCAATACGGAGAAAGCTTTTACGTAGATTCGAAAGGAGCAACAATGGATCCTTCTCCGAATTTCACTGCAAGAATTTTGGTTTTTACCGGAAACATCAAAGATAAATCCGATACGCTGATGGTCAGTGACATTGAAGCAAATCCCAAACTGAAAAATGAACGCAGTCTGGATGAGATTTTCCGGATTTCAAAAGTGATTCATGAGAATCCGTTTTTAACAGCACAAATCAGCCAGATTTATCGGGACAGATGGGGGGATTTTATCCTCGTTCCGCGTGTCGGTGCACAACGAATCATTTTGGGTTCTGCACCGTCTGAAAGAGATGTGACTGAAAAATTGAAAAAATTGATTGTTTTTTATACCAACGGATTGCCTTATGTTGGATGGAACAAATACAAGACGATTAACCTCAAATATCGTAACCAGGTGGTGTGCACCTATCTTCGTGACACCCTGTAAGTGTTGTTTTCTAAACACTTCTAAATCCCCTTTGTTGAATTTTCCTAATACTAAATTTTAGTAACTCATTTTTGAGGGGCTAGCCCTCTTAATTATATGCTTTTGTACGTCTAGATTTGTCCTGTAAATTGAAACTTAAAGATTTATACGAGCATAAGATGAAACGTAATAATCTACTACTACTACTTTTATTGATCGTTGTGCATTTTAGTTCTGTAGCACAACAGGATATTACGTTAAACCATCTGCAAACCGTTCAACTTGGTAGTGGACGCTTCTTTGATCAAGGAGGTGAAAATGGAGAGATGCCAAATGAATATTTGCAAGCAACTATCAAAGCTCCTGCTGGTTATATTCACGCTTTTTTTACGGCGATTGATATTCCCAGCGGGAGCGAGTTGCGTATCTACAAAGGAAGTGACACTCTCGAATTACTGGGTTTTTATGACGGAACCTACAAACCGATGGATTTTTACGGAAAAGGCTTCACAATTGTCTATGATCCGAAATCTTCTGTTGGAACCCGTCCGGGATTTGCCGGAGCTGTTGAGCCTACTACAGCTGGAGGAGTATTAGCCGAATTATCGGGGATAGAGAAAGCAACGATGCCTGAAAGTGATTGTGTTGGGGCAATTCCGTTATGTAGTAATCTTACCGTAAATACTTCAGCAAATCAATACGAAAACACTGGAAATGTAAACGATGATAACGGAAGTTGTTATTCCGGAACAGGAAATGGTGGATCGGTTTGGTATTCCTTTTCCCCGCAGACAAACGGAAACCTGGATTTCATGATCAATCCGACAGGATCTACGGATTATGACTTTGTGTTATGGGATATCACGAATGGTTGTGCGAACAAAACGCAATTGTCCTGTAATTACTCGGCAACACAAGGAGCAACAGGGTTAAATGCGGCCGGATCCAGCAATTCTCAGGATGCTTCCGGAACAACAAATAATTCATTGGTAGCTGTTCAGACAACCAAAATTTATGCCCTGTGTATCAATTATTACGGCGGAAACAATGCCGGTTTCACATTGAATTTCCATAACATCGCTTCTACGGTAAATATTGTAGACAATACAGTTCCTACCATTACAAATGCATATAGCGCGAATTGCGCAGCTTCGACTTCATTTACAGTTACTTTTTCAGAATACATTGATTGTAATACCTTGCAGGCTTCTGATTTTGTAATTCCGGGATATACCGTTTCACTGATCACAACAAATTGTGTGAACGGAAAAACAAACAGTGTGGTTATCGGAGTTTCTCCGTCAATGCCACCGGGCAATTACTCCATGACGGTTAGTAATATGAATGATATGTGCGGTAATCCGTTAAATCAGGTTTACCCGATAAATACTCTGGCTGTCCCGGTCGTTAATGCGGGGCCTGATATTTCGAATTGCCGGACTCCGGGATTTTTGGGAATCGGTTATACTTATTCGGATGTGACTTTAACGGCTACCGGAAATGGAACGACTTATCTGTGGAGTACCAATCAAACGGGTGCATCCATTACGGTAAATCCGTCTTCGGCGGTAACGTATACGGTAACGGCAATTAACGGATCTTGTTCTGCACAGGATCAGGTTGTTGTTACTCCGGAAGTAACTCCTGCCCCTAATCTGGGAGCTGATAGAACCGTTTGTCAGGGATCAAGCACGAATTTGGTGGCAACCGGCGGCGGAAATTATCAGTGGCAATCTACAACGACTACCGGATTTTTTGGTACTCCAAGTAACTGGAGTAATATCGGAGGTGCAACTGCAGCAAATTACAGCGCTGCTCCTCCCGGAACAACCACGATTTACTATCAGGTGAATGTGACATCTCCAAGCGGATATTGTACGGGATCGGATTATATCAAACTGACCATTGATCCGATTTTGTCGGGTGCAGGAGTTGATCAGTTAGCTTGTGCTTCAGGTTCTCCGATCAATTTGAGCGGAACAAATACCAACGGAACAACTTTTAGCTGGAACGTGGGTTCACCGACAGGTGCGCAGGTTGCAACGACTCCTACAACAACCGTTAATCCGACCGGAACAACGAATTATTACTACACGGCTACAAGTGCTACGGGTTGTTCTTATAGCGATATGATGTCAGTTACCTTGGCTGATTACGGCGCAATTCCTTCCGAAAACACTTCTCTTTGTGATTTGTCGGCTATCAATATGGTGAGTCCGCCGAATATGGCCGGAGCGACGCAATTTACATTTACCTGGTATTCGTATAATGGTTCGCAAACACCTTGTCCGACATCCACATCCGGTGGTACGCAGGTATTCCAGGAAACAAAATCGGCGATCATTAATCAAAGTTTGTACAGCGAGAATTTCAATGCACTCACAACTTCAACAACATTGGGAGCTGGTTCAGGCGGCTGGTCGCAGCAAACAGTTGTCGGGTCTGTAAATAATTGGGCAATTGGAAGCACAGGAGCAGTTGGAGCAATAGCAGGCAAGTTTTTAGAGATTCATAACGGAACGACCTACAATGCTTATAATAATACGGATGATGCGAATCAAATAGCGAAGTACGGCCCGATTTCCACGACGAATGCTTCGAATATTGTATTCTCATTCAATTGGAAGGCAAAAGGTGAAACTTCCGGTGGATTTGCCTGCATTGGTGCTTCGGCAAATGCAAATGATTATCTGGAAGCGGTTGTTTCAACCAACGGAACCACCTGGACAAGTGTCGGAGGACCTTATTACAATCAAACTGCGGCTCAAACGGCAACCATTTCATTGCCGGCGACTTATAACAATACAACACTTTACATCGGTTTCAGATGGGTGAATAACAACGCTGCGGCTTGTTCTTCAACTCAACCGGCTTTGGTGGATAATGTGAACATTCAGGCAGATATTTATCAGGCTCCGATGTCATCTTACAACCCACCTTTGGCTGCAGGACCAACCTCTTATGCGCTTCAAATTACTCCGGTTGGAGGAACGTGTAACGGAATTTCGAGTTTTATGAGCAATTGCCAGATCGCTTGTTTTAGTCCTTTGCCGGTTGAAGTTTCCATGTTTGACGGGAAAAAGGATAACGAAAGGGAAAACAGACTCTTTTGGGTGACCCAATCGGAAAGAGATAATCAGTCATTCCGTTTAGAACGCTCCGTTGATTTGGTTAATTGGGAAAAAGTAGCCGAGGTCAATGGAAATGGAACTACTTCGGAAGAAAACTATTATCAGGTTTACGATACTGAATTTGAGAAAGCGATTAACTATTACAGATTAGTACAAAAGGATTTTAATGGGCAAGTGACTGTGCTGGATGATGTTGTTTCTATTGATAACAGAATGAAATTCAAAAAGATTGTCGGCAGAACAAATTTATTAGGTCAGAGGATCTCCGAAGATCAAAAAGGTTTGGTGATTTTGATTTACGAAGACGGAACCTCTGAACGTGTTATGCTACTGGAAGATGAATGATTTATAACCCGATTCACTACTACTACTTAGTTTAAGATTGGCGCACACAACTATGCCGCGGTGATGAAGAGATTGCATGAGAATGTGATCTCTTTTTTGTGATACGTCCATGCTTCGACAGGTTCAGGATGTTTTTGTTTAAATGTATTTTCCTTAGGTTTTGTAAGAGAATGCGGGTGATTTTCCACAGATGCACAGATGTTGGTGGCGCTTACCAGTCGCCACAATTTAACCAGCGAGTCCGGCAGGCGAGTATTTATCTGTGGGGATTTACATCCTGTCTTGATGTAAATGAGTAGTGTCTAAATACCGTTATTCTGAGAAATCGTCAACCAAATTCCCGGACAAGTCATTTCTTTAAATAACCTTCAACTTTTTAATTAAACCCTTTTGATTTTTTTTGCTTTACAGCAGCTGATCGGAATCCAGCAAAAACTTGTTTTCCATTACCCAAAGCAATAGACTGTTGTTCCGGGCATCCAGATTCAATTTTTTGCAAATGCGGGAACGGTAGTTTTCGACCGATTTTGGGGAGACGAATAACAGGTCTGCAATTTCTTTACTGGAGTATTTTTTACTGACCAATTTCAAAACCTTCAGTTCCGTTGGAGTCAATGATTTGATTTCGTCGGTGATGAGTTCCATTAAAGGATCGATCTGTCTTTTGTTGTGTTGATCCCTTAGAACCAAAGGAAGGTATGTTTTTCCGTCTAAGACCCAATTGATGCATTCAACGATTTCTTCCGACGTGTTGTCCTTGATCAGATATCCTTTGGCGCCGTTGTAAAAAGCAAGTTTCACGATATCGGTCGTTTTGTGGATCGAAAGAATAATGACTGCCAGACCCGGATGCTGCTGCTGAATGGCAGAACAGGTTTCAAGTCCGTTTTTAATCGGCATGTCAATATCCAACAAAACAATATCCGGATTAAAAACCGGAATGTTTTCAAGGACTTGCAAGCCGTTTTCATAAGCCTGGATTTCAACGTGGTCAAAGGAAGATTCGAGAAGAAAAGTCAAGCCACTTCTGAAAATCGGATGATCATCTGCTAAAATTACTTTCATTTAAATACTGATAGTTAATGAAATACCTTTTTTGTTTCCTGTTTTTAAGTCCAAATGCCCGCCGATAATAGCAGTGCGTTCGCGGATAGTTAAAAGTCCCAGACCATGTTTGTTCTGTGAATCAGAAATGCCCACTCCATTGTCTCTGTATTGAATAATCAGCTCGCCGTTTTTTCGCTCAATCAGAACTTTTAATGCGCTGGCGTGTGCGTGTTTGATGGTATTCGAAATGCATTCCTGAATGATGCGGTAAATTTGAGAACTGGTTTCCGTATTGATTGGCTTTCCGTCAATGTCAAATTCAAGACTGCAGACGATATCCGTTCCGGATTGTGTTTTTTCGATAATGGAATGAAGGGCTCTTTCCAGGCCTATTTTTTCCAAAGCTGCCGGATGAAGCTGATGACTTAAGACACGGGTTTGTTCCAGAATATCGCCGATTTCCTGATCCAATCCGTTGATTTGAGAAATTTTCCCTGTAGCGAACAGGTTTAATTTTGATTTGACTACTGCCAGACTTTGACCGATGTCGTCATGCAGATCTTTAGAAATCCGGGAACGCTCTTCATCGATTTGTTCAATTAATTTTTGCGAAAAATTGGATTTGATCCTTCTTGATCTGCGCACATTGCTGATGTAAATGATTGCAAGAACCAGCATGAAAAGCGATAGAATCACCAGAAAAATAAACCGGTAATTGGCCGATTTAAGCTTGTTTTCTGTGTGCAGAATTTTATTTCGCTGGTTCAGATCGGTCAGTTCATTCTCCATGCGTTCCTTGCCATAAATGGTTTGCAAGCGGGTTTGTTCATTTTCATTGGAAACTTCCCGGATGCTGTCGGAAAGTTCGCTGTATTTCCGTTCCAGATCGTAGGCCAGCTTGTAGTTTCCCTGAACATAAGCCAGTTTGGATTGCAGCGAAATCAGGTCTTTGCGGCAGTTCGGATCATTGAAAAAAGTCAGGAAAGACTGAATGGAATCGATGCACCTTTCGGCTTCAGCGAAATTCTTTTGTTCCGCCGAAACCAATCCTCTCATGATGTAGGCTTTGATCAGATGAAGCGGTTCACGAACGGTGATAATAGCTGCCAAAGCAGAGTCGCTGCTTTTGGAGGCTTCCACCAATTGTTTGTCATCCAGATAAGACGAAGCCAGATTGATGTAGGCTACTGTAATTCCGGAAGGGAAACCGATCTTTTTTGCTTTCTGAACCGTTTGTTTGTAGTGACTGATGGATCCTTTGAAGTCACCGGTTTGCCGGGTCACGAGACCAAGATTGTTCAGAACATTGAATTGCAGCCGCGATTCATTGGTTTCTGTTGCCAGGATCAATGCGCGCTCCAGATCTTTCCTTGCTTCCTGATACTTTTTGGATTTCATTTTGAGCAACGCCAGGTTGTTGAGCAGGTAGCCGGTTGCAAATTTTTTATGATGTTTTTCAGCGATTCGGAGCCCTTTCAGGTAGCTTTCAATGGCTTTGTCGTCCATCAAACGCATTTCATACATAATTCCGAGACCGTTGTATATTTCCAGCTGACTTTCGATGTAATTTCCTTTAATAGCGTCTTTCAGAAGTGCTTTGAAACCATCTTCGGCTTTTAAAACATCCTGATCGAGAATCAGAAAATTGAGTCTGATTTTGGTGGAATTGATGAGTTTGAAATCACTTGTTTTTTCTCCTATGGCAATACTTTTATGGTAATACTTTTTTGCTTCTTTCTGATCGCCGGCATAGTAGTTGAAACTGCCGTAATACTGGTAAACATACCCGATTTCATTTTCCTTTTTCAGCGCTTTGGCCAGTTGAATACATTGCTTTCCGAGGGAGAAAACAGTTGAGCTGTCATAATAAGTTGCTTGCTTGATCCTGAATTTTAAATCTTCGAGCTTTTGAACAGTTGGTTTCTGAGCAAAGGATTGCTTAAAAAGGAGTAAAAGCAAAAAAACGCAGTAGAGTTGCTTCGGCATGGTAACAAAGGTTCAAAGTGTAGTGATTAAAAATAAGTAAATTTTTTATTTCCGTTATGTAAATACTTTGGCAATTAATGAAATAGTTGAGAAGGGTCGGTTTTGTTGAGGAAAAGGAAGATTTTAACTGAAAACAAAGCGTATCTTTATTAACAATACCCGTTTAATAAGTATTCTAAATTCACGGGAAAGACGACAAAATAAAATTTAAGTTTGTACATACCGTATCTTGGGAAAAAACCAAAATGTCGATATGTGATGGTTTTAGTTCGATAAAGACAGAAATTGGTTGGATTAATTTCTACATTACGGATTGTTAAAACGGTCGAATTTAGTTCCGGTAGTTATCGGGATGTAAGTTGAAGAAAAAGAAGAGTTTATGTCAGCGGGAAAAAAGATTGTAGTTGGATTGGATATTGGAACGACTAAAATTGCATGTTTAGTTGGTACGAAAAATGAACATGGGAAAATTGAAATTATTTCCATGGGAAAAAGCGAGTCTTTGGGAGTCTCCAGAGGAATCGTGTCCAATATTGAGAAAACTGTTCAATCGATCAAGTCTGCTGTTGAAGAAGCTCAGGATCGCGTGGATGCGGATTTGATTATCCGTGTGGTGAACGTGGGGATTGCAGGACAGCATATTAAGAGCTTGCAGCACCGCGGAATTTATACGCGAAATAATCCGGAAGTAGAGATTTCTCAGGCAGATATCAACGCTTTGATTGATGATATGTACAAATTGGTAATGCCTCCGGGAGAAGAAATTATCCACGTGTTGCCACAGGAATACATCGTTGATAACGAGCAGGGAATTATCGATCCGATCGGTATGATGGGAGTGCGTTTGGAAGCAAATTTCCATATCATTACCGGACAGATCAATGCTGCGAAAAATATCAAGGTTTGTGTCGATAAATCAGGATTGCAGGTGAAGGATATTATTCTGGAACCGATTGCTTCTGCTGATGCGGTATTGAATGAAGAAGAAAAAGAAGCCGGAGTGGTTTTGGTTGATATCGGTGGTGGAACTACAGATGTTGCGATTTTCCATGAAGGGGTAATCCGTCATACGGCTGTAATTCCTTTCGGAGGAAATGTCATTACGGATGATATCAAAGAAGGCTGTACGATCTTGCGCCGTCATGCGGAAGCATTAAAGGTGAAGTTCGGGTCGGCATTGGCTTCTGAAAGTTTGGAAACAGAAGTAGTTTGTATTCCGGGATTGCGCGGCAGAGATCCGAAAGAGATCACGCTTCGTAATTTGGCAAGCATTATTCAGGCTCGTATGGAAGAGATCATTGAGCACGTTCATTACGAAATCGTGAACTCAGGATACGAGAAACGAATGATTGCAGGAATTGTGGTTACCGGTGGTGGATCTCAATTGAAGCACATTACGCAATTGTTCGAATACATGACCGGAATGACTACGCGAATCGGGCTTCCGACAGAGCATCTGGCGTCTTCCAATACGATTGATGCGATTACATCACCGATGTACGCAACAGGGATCGGTTTGGTGATGAAAGGATTTGAAAACGATGTTCCTCAGAAACAAGTAGAAGCAACTACAGGTCAGGTGAAAGGACATTCAACAAAAACAAGAGGAAGTTTCTTCGATACTTTGTTAACGAAGAGCAAGAATTTCTTTGCCGAGGAGGAGTAAAGAATAATAAGAATAGACAACAATAACAACAACAATAAAAGAAAGCATATGGAATTCGATTTGCCAAAAGGAACAACATCAATTATCAAAGTGATTGGTGTTGGTGGTGGTGGAAGTAATGCTGTAAACCACATGTTCGATCAAGAAATCAAGGGTGTTGATTTCATCGTTTGTAATACAGACCGTCAGGCTTTGGATATTTCTCCGGTGCCTTATAAAATTCAGTTGGGACCTAGTCTGACTGAAGGACGTGGTGCGGGTGCAATTCCTGAAATTGGTAGAAATGCTGCCGTTGAGAATATCGAGGACATTCGTGCACTTCTTTCAAATGGAACAAAAATGGTTTTCGTAACCGCAGGAATGGGAGGTGGAACCGGAACCGGTGCTGCTCCTGTAATTGCTCAGGTTGCGAAAGAACTAAATATATTAACTGTTGGTATCGTAACGGTTCCTTTCGCTTTTGAAGGTCGCCGTCGCCGCCAACAGGCAGAAGAAGGATTGGACGTGATGCGCCAATGTGTTGACACTTTATTGGTGATCAATAACGAGCGTTTGCGTGAAGTGGGAGGAAATATGTCTTTGGCACAAGCATTTGCGATGGCTGATAACGTATTGGCAACTGCGGCAAAAGGAATTGCGGATGTGATTACAACTACAGGAGCAATCAACGTTGACTTCAACGACGTGAACACGGTGATGCGTAATTCCGGTGTGGCAATTATGGGATCGTCTGTCGGTGAAGGTGAGGGACGTGCTATTTCTGCTGTTCAGGCTGCATTGAACTCTCCGTTGTTGAATGATAACAATATCGAAGGCGCGAAATACATCTTGTTGAACATCACTTACGGTGATATCGAGGTAACAATGGATGAAATCGGTGAAATCACGGATTACATTCAGGATGAAGCAGGTTCAACTGCGGATGTTATCTGGGGACATGGTTATGATCCGAGCTTAGGAGATAAATTAAGTGTGACTTTGGTTGCTACGGGTTTCCATTCAACACCTTTCACGGGTTTTGAAAAGGCTCCTGAAAAAACAGTTTCTGTTTTGGAAGATGAGCCGAAAAACGAGATCAAAACACCTTTAACTTCGCCTACGCATCAGGTAATCCCTGAGAAAAAGGAAGAAGAGCCTTTTTTGAAGCCGGAGAGCAGAGTAGAAGAAGAAGTGAAGCCGTCAACGAACTCAGGAACGATTGAATTTGATTGGGAAATGAAATCGGAAGCAAAACCGATGACAAGCCCTACGTCAACTCCTTCTCCTTCCGTTGAAGAAAAAGAAGAGCCGAAGCGTTACTTCCTGGAAGACGAATCAGAAGCGAAAGCGGAGTTGGAAAATGTAGTTCAGAAAGCGCCTGTTAGCGCAGAAGAGTTGCAGCGCCGAAATATGGAGCGCATGGAGCGAATCAAAAACTACAACAACAAGTTGAAGAAAGCGGAAGGCTTGAAAGAGTTGGAAGATGAGCCTGCATTTGTAAGAAGAAACATTCATTTGGATCAGGTCGTGAAAAGCGAAGAATCCAACGTGAGCCGTTTCGGTCTTTCAGATGACGGAATTAAAACAAATAACTCTTTTTTACACGATAACGTAGATTAATCAGACATTAAGACAACAGGATTTTAGGATGTTAAGACTTATTAGTCCTGATGTCTGAAAGTCCTAAAATCTTAAAATCCTCAAAAATGAATTTCACAGAAAGAATCAATCAGGATATAAAAAACGCAATGCTTGCAAAGGAAAAAGAACGCCTGGCAGTTTTGCGTGATATTAAAAGTAAATTATTACTTGAAGCAACATCCGGTAGTTCCGGCGAACTGACTGAAGAGGCAGCGAATAAAATCGTTTTGAAACTTCACAAGCAGCGTATGGAAACGTACCAGATTTATGTTGAACAAGGAAGAAACGATTTGGCAGAAGAAGAATTGTTTCAAGCTAAAGTTTTAGAGAACTATTTGCCAAAAATGATGTCTGACGATGAAGTGCGCCAGGTGATTGCAGCTAAAATTGCTGAAGTCGGAGCGGGCGGACCTCAGGACATGGGTAAGGTAATGGGGCCGGTAAACGGTCAGTTGGCTGGAAAAGCTGACGGAAAACGCGTTTCCGAACTGGTAAAAGAAGCTTTGGCTAATTTGTAATGTATTGTTAAACACGAGTTTCCTTAGACTCTGTTTTTATTGTTGGAAATCCCTTTGTCTGTAGATGGAGGGATTTTTTTGTTTGGGATGCGATGCATGAGGTCCCAAAGAAAGTTGATGATTCCGATCTACAACCTCTTCAACAAAAATTCTCTTTGAGCTTCTCTGGTAAAATACGGAAAGAACATTTCGACCAATAAATTGTGGTATTTCTCAACCGTGTGTTCGGGCGGTTCATTGTAAACCTCCGCTGAGGCAATCCAGAAATCACTGAAGACACGGATGCGTTCATTCAAGCCGTCATATTCCTTTTCAAAAGCGGGAGCCCTCATAATTCCGGCTTTAATCGCTAAATCGAAGGAATAGAGGTAAGTTGTTCTGCGTACTTCTTCCAATTGTTTGAAATGCTCATGTAATTTGGGATTTTCACGCATGTTTTGGTTGAAATCAATCATCAGAAAGCGATACTTGAAAAGAGCTTCCATTCCGGCTTTGGTGGAATCCAACACAAACTGAAAATCCATTTTTTCCGTATCCAATTTGGCTTTTTCCGTTTCAAATGTCTCAAACAATTGAAAATAAAGTGCTTCAATGATGTCTTCCCGATGCTTAAAATGATAATTCAGATTTCCCTGGCTAATGAACATTTCTGCTGCAATCCTGCGCAGTGTTACATTCGGAACTCCATGTTTATTGAATAAGTTCAAGGCTGTTTGTAATATTTTATCGCGTGTTTTCATTTTTAGTAATCTTGACCTAATTCAAATAATTTTAGTACCTTTGACCTAAAGATAGTAAAAAATGGTTTATGAAACGAAAGCAATTATTTGAATTTGAAGATCAGACCTGGTTTCCGGGTTTTCTAAGAAATTATCTGACTGACTTTTTGCAGTTTATTTCCAACCGCTTTGATATTTACAAAGGAATTACACCGCTTTTGTCGGAAGTTATTGAGAAAAACGGAGAACAAACCATCATCGATCTGGCATCCGGTGGTGGTGGTGGATTGTTCAATTTGTCGAAACGATTGAGAGAAAAGCATCCCGACCTGAAGATTGTCCTGACGGATTTTTACCCAAATCTGAAAGCATTCGAATATGTGGGCCGGCAAGATCAAAGTTTTCAGTTTCATAAAGAATCTGTAGACGCCCGGAAAGTTCCTGCTCATTTAAAAGGTGTCCGAACTCAGTTTCTGTCGCTGCATCATTTCAGTGAAACTGATGCCGTTCAGATTCTTCAGAATGCGGTTGATTCCAAAAGTCCGATTGCTATTTTCGAATCACAGGAACGCGACGTGAAAAGCGTTTTGGCGATGATTTTTTCACCAATCAATGTGTTGCTGATGACACCGTTTATCAAACCGTTTTCAATCGGCCGGATTGTGTTTACTTATTTAATTCCGCTGGTTCCGTTGTTTGTGATGCTGGACGGAATTTTATCTGCGCTGAGAACATATACCATTCCGGAAATGAATGAGTTGATTTCACGCGTAAAAGGAAACGAATCCTTCGATTGGAAAGTCGGCAGGCAAAAATCAGGTCCGGCGGGTGTTTTGTATTTGATAGGAAGCCCTAAGAATAATTGAAAATGGAGAATGTAAAATTGAAAAGAGGCATCTGTACAAGAATGTTTAAGAATTTTTAAATTCTCAATTATTCATTTTCAATTTTTACATTTTTAAATCACAAACCTATCGCTTATCTTTGCAGTCTTAAAATAAGAGCAATAAATCATTTATGAGTAATACAACAGAAAAATTAGCTTACAAAGTAAAGGACATTTCGCTTGCAGAATGGGGTCGTAAAGAGATCGTTTTGGCTGAAGCAGAGATGCCGGGATTAATGTCATTGCGTGCAGAATACGGTGCGAAAAAACCGTTGAAAGGTGCTCGTATCGCAGGATGTTTGCATATGACGATTCAAACTGCGGTTTTGATTGAAACCTTGGTTGAATTAGGGGCAGAGGTTACTTGGTCTTCTTGTAACATTTTCTCTACACAAGATCACGCTGCTGCTGCAATTGCTGCTGCTGGAATTCCTGTTTATGCATGGAAAGGTATGAATGAAGAGGAATTTGACTGGTGTATTGAGCAAACGTTATTCGCATTTGAAGGTGGTCAGCCTTTGAACATGATTTTGGATGACGGAGGTGATTTGACAAACATGGTGTTTGATCGTTTCCCTGAGTTGACAGCTGATATCCGTGGATTGTCAGAAGAAACTACAACAGGAGTTCACCGTTTGCATGAGCGTAAGAAAAACGGAACTTTGGTAATGCCTGCAATCAACGTAAATGATTCAGTAACAAAATCAAAATTCGATAACAAATACGGATGTAAGGAGTCTTTGGTAGATTCAATTCGTCGTGCAACTGACGTAATGATGGCTGGAAAAGTAGCGATCGTTTGTGGTTACGGAGACGTTGGTAAAGGATCTGCTGCTTCTTTGAGTGGTGCCGGAGCTCGTGTAATTGTTACTGAGATCGACCCGATTTGTGCGTTGCAAGCAGCAATGGACGGATACGAAGTAAGAAAACTGGATTCAGTTGTTGGTAATGCTGATATCATCGTTACTACAACAGGAAACAAAGACATCATCGTTGGTCGTCATTTCGAAAACATGAAAGACAAAGCGATCGTTTGTAACATCGGTCACTTCGATAACGAAATCGATATGGCTTGGTTGAACGCAAACTACGGTTCTACAAAATCAACAGTGAAGCCACAAGTAGACATTTACAATGTAAAAGGAAACGATGTGATTATCCTTGCTGAAGGTCGTTTGGTGAACTTGGGTTGTGCAACTGGTCACCCTTCATTCGTAATGTCAAATTCATTTACAAACCAAACATTGGCTCAATTGGAGTTGTGGGAAAACCACAAAAACTATGAGAACGATGTATACGTGTTACCGAAACATTTGGATGAGAAAGTAGCTCGTTTGCATTTGGCTAAAATTGGTGTTGAATTGGAAACATTGACACAAGAACAAGCAGCTTATATCGGAGTAACTGTTGAAGGTCCGTTCAAATCGGATGCATACAGATATTAAGAAATAGTAAAATTTACTGAAGAAAGGAATCTCAATAGAGGTTCCTTTTTTGTTTCATCGTCCTACGCACGCGCGTTCCAAGGGGATTAATCCCCTTGGACGTGCCTTGCACTGAACTTGAAGAAGTGGACTGACTTCTATTGCTTAATCTGACAGATTCACTAATTTTGTTTCCATGCAACTTTCTGAAAGAATTAAAACCCTTGATTGGTCTTCATTAAAGACAATTTTATTTTTTGGATTGATTGTCCGCTTGATTGCCGCAATTTTTTCCGAAGGTTATGCGATGCATGACGACCACTTTCTGGTGATTGAAGCTGCGGGTTCCTGGGCAGACGGATTTGATTACAATCACTGGCTTCCGTGGAACAAACCTGCAGGAGCGGCTCCGGAAGGACACAGCTTCACTTATGTAGGGTTGAATTACCTCTATTTTTCATTCATGAAAGCAATCGGAATTTCAGATCCGAAATTGCTGATGTTGATCAACCGCATGATTCATGCAGGGTTTTCACTGCTCGTGATTCGATTCGGATACCTCATTACAGAAAAGCTTTCCAACAAAAAGACTGCAAGTTATGTCGGATGGGTTTTGGCTTTGTTATGGGCAATGCCGTTCTTATCTGTCAGAAACTTAGTGGAAGTTGTAAGTATTCCGTTCCTGATGTGGGCAGTTTGGTTAAGCTTACAGGAAAACCGGAAATGGGCTTTGTTCTTCACCGGATTACTAATCGGTGTGGCAATTTCATTCCGTTATCAAATCGCGATCTACGCCGTGGGACTCGGAATTTACTATCTGATTAAGATGGAGTGGCGAAAATTGATTCTCATGACTGCCGGTTCTCTTGTGATGTTCCTGCTGACTCAGGGAGTCGTCGATTATTTTATCTGGGGCTATCCGTTTGCAGAATTCAAAGGTTATGTGGTTTACAATATGAATGAAGGAACGCGATACATGAGTAACAAAAACTACTTCATGTATTTTTATGTGCTTTTCGGCTTGTTATTGTTCCCACTTGGAATCCTGGCCTTGATCGCATACTTCAGATCGGCTAGGAAATACCTGATTTTGTTTATTCCCACTTTTGTATTCTTACTTTTCCATACGATCTTCCCCAACAGACAGGAACGATTTATCCTGACGATTTTTCCCTTGGTATTAATACTCGCATTTCTGGGAATAGAACAACTGAGAAAACGCAAATTCTGGAACGGGTTCTGGAAAGTCTCCTGGGTTGCATTCTGGATTCTGAACATTCCGTTGTTTTGTATCGTTACGGTCATGCCATCCAAAAAATCCCGTGTGAACACGATGTATGCGTTGCATGGAAAAGTTCATGGAGGAGAGCGGATTTTGATTGAAGCGACGGGAGAAACAAACCCAGAAATGATGCCTTTCTTCTATTCCGGGAAGTGGGATTACAAAGTAACGGAACGCTGGAGTATGGATACCATTAATCCGGCGAGTTTCTACACTGCTGAACCGAAGGATTACATTTTCTTCTTCGGTGAAAAATCCTTGGAACAGCGTATCGATACCTTCAAACTGATTTATCCGGAGATGCATCTGGAGGCTCAGATTCAGCCGGGATTTGTAGATAAATTCTTACATGGAATCAATCCGCGAAACTCGAACTCCTATGTCGAAATCTGGAAAACGGAAACGAAGAAATAATAGGATTTGTCTGAGAAATCAGGATTTTCGCTAAAACTCACTGATACTGGGGTTCTAACCGTTTTTAACGGTTATGCAACGGATAAATGTGAGAGAATGCAGGAAGCATAACTCCAGGCCTCGATTTTATCGCTGTATCCCTTGCTGTTACTGGGAAAACAGACACATGTCTATTCGTCTTTTTTAATAGGGAGGGGTTCGTTCTGAAATTTGATGATTTACCTGAAACTCACTGATACTGGGGCTCTAACCGTTTTTAACGGTTATGCAACGGATAAATACTGAATTCTAATTGTAAATCCGCAGTAAATTACTTCCGTTCCACAAGGCCTGATATTTTCTTAAACCCCAACTGGAATTAGCGATCGGAGAACCATCATACATCGAAAACCGGGCGCTGGAACAAGGATCATACAATTGCAGAAAGTTAGTCGAATCAGGAGTAAGCCCTGTTGCACAAACATTGTCCGGATCTTCCGGAGACATGCGTTCCCAAGCTACAAAAACCTCTGTCGACTGACGGTAAACGATGATTCCTTTAATTCCTCCGGAAACATAAGCCCAACCGCCCACGCTGTTTAGTTCCTGATAACTTGGAAGCGTAAGGTCAATCGCAAAGTCGAAAGCAATACTCGGAACAGGGTGTGTTCTGTTTTTTTTACAAGAAACACCTGCAAGAATTAAAATCAATAAAAAGATTCGTATTTTCACTTGACTTTATTGGAATGATAAAATTATGAAGTTAAGAACGATTTTACAACTGTTTCTATTGTGCGGACTGTTTATTTTTGGTGGAGGATCAGTTGAATCGACCTATGCACAAGACGGATCGGTGGCGAAAGCAGAGAAAACAATTGCCAAACGCCGCAAGCAGGAAGGAAAAGCTGCGAAGAAAGAAGCGAAAAAAGCCAAAAAAGCTTTTTGGGCACGTCAGTCCAAAGAAGCCAGAAAAAGTGTTAAAAGAAATCAGAAACGACAAAAGAAGGCCCAACGGGATTCAAAATCCTGGTAAAAGGAATTCATTGAAATTCGACTCACATGGATATTGAGCATTCAAACAAAAAACGCCTCCGTCACTGACGAAGGCGTTTCCTTTGGTTATTGGTTTGTTAATTGTGATCGTACTCGTGCCCTAGTGCAACCACATCAACTTCTTTAAGTAAGGCTTTCGCCTTTTTGTTTGAAATTTCGCGTTTGAAAATATCGAAGATCAGATAAACACATGGAACAATGATCAGCGTCAGCAACATCGAGCTGGTCAAACCACCGATCAATACCCAGGCTAATCCTGCTTTCCATTCAGCTCCCGCTCCGTGAGCAAAGGCAATCGGCATCATCCCGAAAACCATTGCAAGCGTCGTCATCAAAATCGGACGTAAACGCGCCTGACCTGCAATAATCAATGCTTCCACCGTATTGTGTCCGTCAGCCTTCTTCTGGTTCGCAAAATCGACAATCAAAATCGCATTCTTCGCTACCAATCCGATCAGCATGATCATACCCAGCATCGAGAAGATACTGATTGGTTCCATTGCCAATGCAAGTGCAAGCAAGGCTCCGATGATCGCCAGCGGAATGGAGAACAAGACAACGAACGGATAAACATACGAATCGTACAATGCAACCATGATCAGATAAACGAAGAGGATAGAAGCAAGAATCGCTAAAAATAAGTTCCCGAATGCTTCCGCCATGTTTTTCGCATCTCCTTCAAAACTGTAAACCGTATTGCTTGGAAGCGGGTCTTTTTCCATGATTTTAGCAAATTCGTCAGTTACCTGCTGACTGGATGTTCCAAGTACCTGTGAAGTAACTGTAATGGAAGGAATCCGGTTTTTGCGCTCTAATTTCGATGGGCCGCTTGCCTTACCGATTTTCGCAAACTGACTCAACTTGATTTCTTCTCCTTTGTCATTGATGAAGTAAACTTCTTTCACATCCTGTGTGTTTTTTCGGTCGAAATCATCGTAGTTTACCAGGATATCGTAATCCTTTCCACCTTCTGTGTACTTGGAATTATCATCTCCGTTGAATGACATTTGCAAAGTAGAACCAACGGTACTCATGGTTAATCCCAGTTCCGCCATTTTATCGCGGTCGATATTCACCGTAATCTCCGGGTTTCCGGTTTCAACGGATACTTTTACTTCAGCAGTTCCTTTGATGGATTTTAGTTTCTCCATCACTTTGGAAGCAGCCACGTAATTGGAATCCATGTCGTTTCCGGTTACCGCAATCTGGATTGGTGCATCATCTGCTCCACCCATGATACCAACTGCTGCTGAGTTCACTTTTACATCCGGAAGCATGTCTTCCAAATCTTGTTTCATCAACTGAGCAATGATCGCTGCAGATTTATCGCGTTTCTCTTTGTCAATGATCTTCACGGTCAGCTGGGCCTTGTTATTGGCATTACTGGACGATCCCATGTTTCCGCTTGCTGTACCGACACTTGTAAATACGTTGATTACCTGCGGATCGTTGAACAAATAATCTTCTACGCGTTGAACCGTTGCATTGGTCTGTTGAATGGTTGCGTCTTGCGGCAATTCCAGAGAGATTACGAATTCTCCGCGGTCACCCTGACTCACAAATTCTCCACCGATATAAGGTCCGAGCATGACCGGAATAGCAATGATTCCGACAGCTGCTGCTATAATGATGTAACGTTTTCTGCGCAATGCGACTGTCAACATACGACCATAAGCGGTGGTGATGTTTTTCAGAATGCGCTCGAAAGTCATGACAATTCTTCCACCGAAAGTCTTATTGGTCAACTTGGTTTCTTTTGCAAAACGGGAAGCCAATAATGGAGTCAGGGTAAAGGATACAAACAAGGACATCAAGGTCGAAATAACGATTACCAGTGAAAACTGTGAAAGCAGGTTCGAGATCAAACCGCCGACCATTGTCAGCGGAAGGAATACCACAACGTCTACCAACGTAATCCCCATCGCTGTAAATCCGATTTCATTTCGTCCTTCTAATGCCGCTTTCTTGCGATCTTTCCCCATTTCAAGGTGACGGTAGATGTTTTCAAGGACTACAATCGAGTCATCGACCAAAATTCCGACCACGAGCGAGATTGCAAGCAAAGTCATAAGGTTCATCGTAAACCCGAGTAAATACATGGCAATGAAAACAGAGATCAATGAGGCCGGAATCGAAATCATGATGATGAATGCATTCCGGACGCTGTGCAGGAATAAAAGCATGACCAAAGCCACGATGAAGATCGCCAAACCAAGATCGGTTACAACCGCATCAGCTGCCGCAAGTGTAAAGTCGGATGAATCGGAAGCAATTTCGAATTTCATTCCCTGTTTTGTATATTGCTTCTCCAGGTTTTTGAATTCTTCTTTCACTTTTTTACTTAACTCAACCGCGTTCGCATCGGTTTGTTTCTGAATCAATAAACCCAAAGAGTTTGTTCCGTTGATTCGGTTGTAAGTCTTGATTTCCTTAGAAGCATCCGTAACAGTTGCTACTTCGTTCAATCTTACCGGTGAACCTGTTTTGGGATCATTTAGAATCACGAGATTATTCAGTTCCGTCAGGTCTTTGTATTTTCCGCGCAAACGAACAAGCGCCTGACTGTCGTCGCTTTTTACTTTACCGGTAGGCAATTCCAGGTTGGCACTGCGAATGGCATTTGTAATCTGAAGAATCGAAATTCCATAGTTTTCACATGCTTCGCGGTCTACCTGAACTTTAATTTCACGCTCTTCACCACCAACCATGGTTACTTGCGCCATTCCGTCCATTTTTGCAAGCGACGGAGAAATCTCGTCTTTGATCAATGAATACAACTCGGTTGGAGGCATATTGGCGGTTACACCAACGTTCATGATCGGAGCTTCATCGAAAGAGAATTTTCCTAAGGAAGGAGATAAAATCTCTTCGGGCAAAGTGGAAAGCATGGCGTTAATTTTTCGCTGTGCTTCCTGAAGTGCTTTATCCGGATCAGCATCGTTTTTCAACATCAATACAATGGAAGAAATTCCTTCCATAGATGTTGATTGAATTTGGTCCAGGTTTTCCACACCTGAAAGGGCGTCCTCTATTTTCTTTGTTACCGAATTCTCAACTTCTGAAGGAGAAGCTCCGGGATAAGCTGTTGTAACAGTTACCACTGGAATGGAGAATTTCGGCATCAATTCGTAGTTCAATTTGGAATAGCTGAGGATTCCGAGGAAGCCCAGGACCGCAAAGATCACCACGATTAACGAGGGTCTTTTTATGGCTAATTCTGTAATAGACATATTGTTCTGATTATTGTTCGCCGCAGCGAAATGATTACTTGATGATCTTAACTTTTGAGCCGTTGTCAATGTTCAACTGCCCTGTTCTCACCACTTGCATTCCTTGTGTTAAACCGGATACGATTTCCAGTTTATCATCGTCCACCGAACCAATTTCAATTTTCGTCAGTTTCGCTTCTCCATCACGGATTACAAATACTTTCGGATCTTTGATACTTCCAACCAGACACTTGATCGGAATCGTTAATGCTTCTTTGGTTCCGCCGAATGTAAACTTCACTTTTCCTGTCATTCCGGATTTAAGCGGCGTTTTCGCCGGGTTTGTAAAACGGATTTCAGTATCAAATTTCTTTGACCCATCTGCTTGAGGAGCAACTGAAACAACTTTTCCCGGAATCGTAGAATGTGCGTATAAATCCGGAACGATATTCACTGATTGGCCGGTTTTTACACGAACTACCTGTACATCCAGCAATTTCACGCTCATTTTCAATGATTTGATGTCAACGATGTCTGCAATAGCTGTTCCGGGTGATAAATAACTTCCTTTTTCAATGGAAACATTGGATACTACTCCTGAAATCGGAGAAACAATTGTTGTTAGTTTCAAACTGTGCTGCAATGTTTTCACCTTTGCATCGGCAGTATTCATGGTCATGCGCATTTCTTCAACTTGCTGCTTATTCACAGCTCCGCTTGTTACCATGCGTTCGTATTTCTCAAGGTCTGATTTTGCTTTTTCAAGGGTTGTTTTTGCCAATGCCAGATCAATGCGGATCTGATCATTATCCAATGTTGCAATTACTTTTCCTTCCGTCACATAATCGCCGTTTTCAATGCTTAAAGTTCTCACACGGCCGGCAGCTTCAGAAACAAAACTCAACTGATGATCCGGAATGAAATTTCCGTTCAATTCAAAGTCTTGAGAAACAGTTTCCATGGTTGGTTGTGCAATTGTTACAGGGAAAATGGTCATTTTCTTATCTGTAATGGATGCATTTGCGTCCATTTTTTCTTTGTTGCTGCCTAATTTGCTGATGACAACAAAGAGAAGAACGACTCCAATCAATATCGGTAAAATGATTCGTCTGAATGCGCCTTTCTTTTTCTTTTGTTCTTGATTTTCCATGTGTTGTTTTAGTTTAATGATCGAATATTTCCGGTTGCTTTGATAAGATCAAGCTCACCTAATTTTACTTGAATCAATGCGCGCAGGTAATTGGTCTGCGCATCTCTTAAAGAGGTTTCTGCATTGACAATGTCAGTCATGGTTGCGATTCCACCCACAAATTGCGCTTGTGTGATGGTGTATACTTTTTGTGCCAATTCAATGTTGCGCTGCTGACTTGTCAACGCCGCCTGATTTGTTTTTAAAGTGTTGTTTGCATTTGTTCGCTGCATCTTCAGGTTTTCAGCAAGGTATTGCTCTTCCAGAAGAGATTGTTCCATCTGAATCTTCGTCTGCTTTACTCTCGAATTTTTAGATAGTCCGTCGAAAATCGGAATGTTCAAATTCAATCCTACATACGAGTTCGGAAACCATCTCGCACCTTTTTCGAACATGCGCAGGGTATTCTGCTGATTTTGAACCGAAGAGTGGAAGCTCAATGAAAGCGAAGGAATATAACCCGCTCTGATTTGCTGTAGAGTCATTGAATAAATATCACGTTGCGCCTGAACAAGTTCCAGATCCGTGTTGTTCAATGTTTCGGTGTTGATCATCGTTGCCGATTGTTGATTCATATCAATAGTCGGTACTTCAATTGCAGCATCAAGCGGCATTCCCATATAATATTTCAACAGCATCAATTGCTTTTCATAATTGGAAGTGCTGGTAGCCAATTCTGTTTGAAGATTGGTCTGGTTCACCGTCAATTTGTCCAGATCCAATTGTTTTGCAGCATCATTATCAAATTGAATTTGAGTAATCTTAAGCAATGAATCTACTTGTAACAGGTTTGATTCCACCAATTCCTTTTGAGTGAAGGAAACCTGAGCTGCATAATAAGCACTTGCAATATCATAGATCAGCTGCTCTTCTGTTTTTCGTGCGTTGATTTCCGAAACCTTCGAACTTTGCGCCGTCAGTTTCATAGAGTAAATCAACGATTGGTCGTAGATCACTTGCTTCGCATCAATTCCGGCACTGGTGTTGTATTTTGTACCGAATTGAACAGGAACCTGAGTTCCCGGCTGCCCGATCAATTCTCCCGGAAGGATCGATGTTTGCAGTTTGAGATTGTCCGTGATCTGAACAGAACCGTTTACCTGAGGCAAATAATCTGCACGGGTCTCATTTCGCTTCTCATTCGTGCGATCGATCTCCAGTTTTGATTTCAAAACTCCCGAGTTTTTAGTCAGACCATACTGCACACATTGCTGCAAAGTCATCGGAGTTTGTTGCGCCCTGGCAAAGCTCATGCTTCCGGCCAAAAGGGCGAGCAGCATCAGTAAGCGCAGACGAAAATGTTGTGTTCTTTCCTTCATACTAGTTGTTTTTGTTGTTTTGTGTATTCCGATTGCACCATTCCAGATAAAGTCGTGGAAACTCAATGCTCAGGTATTCTGTAAATTCAATGAATTCGGCCATTTTCTGGTTGAATTCGGGTGTTTTTGACGTGCGTTGATTCAAAGCCTCCTTCATAATCTTGATGACATCGAAAAACTTCTGAAAATTATCCGTGAAACTTTCCTGCCATTGCAAAATGTTACTTGCGAAATAGCGTTTTCTGTCTCCCGGTTTTGTTCTGTAAATCACCCGTTGCGTAAGCAAAAGAGTATTCAATGCAGAACTGGTAGTGCTTTTACTAATTCCCAACAGCTCGCGAATCTGGTAGAAAGTTAGTTCCGGCTCATCGCAAACTATGAGAAGAGACATAATGCGACCTTCCATTGGCGGAATTCCATGTTGCTCATAGAAAACACCCATTCTTTCGATGAGTTCTTTTTGTTCCTGAGTCAATTGAATGTTTGTCATGTTTCTTTTCTTTAAGTCCTGATGTTTCATTATCAGGATTTTTAGTCTGCAAATGTAACTAGTTTTTTTAGTTCTGAAAATACCGAACCAAAAGAACCCGATCTTTTAACAATTGTTTGCGAACCAAAATTAGTTTGACAATTCCTGACTGGAAACATGAAATCGGTGAGTGGTAGAGTAGGATCGGTATGCGGATTGAAACGAGGGGCTTCTAAACTTTTTTCGAGGGGAAAGTTTTCAGTGTGAAATGGAATAAAACACAATTTTTAGCCGGATACGGAATTGAATCAGCAATTCATGCAAACTTCAGGTGAAATTTATGTTTTAGAGTAAAACAGGCTTCTGAATGACAAATAGAAATATACTATTAACTCAGTGGGAATAGGCTCTCCGGAGAATTTTACACCCTGAAAGTCAGGTTTATGTGAAGATCGTTAAATCTGATTGAAAAATGTATTGTCCCCTTTTGGGGCAACATCATAAGGATAGAGGATTAAACAAACAACTTGCTTTTCCAGCCTTCAGCCTCTTCTTCCGAAAGTAAATTCAGTTTTTTCAAATAATGCGTTGTCTTTTCAAAGGCAAGCGGATAATCTGTTCCTTTGTAATTCCAATCCGTTTCGGACAACCAGAGTTTTACCTGCTCCAAAGGCAGATTGTAGCGCCAGGAAATCATTTTTGCCGAATCCGGGTTGTTTTTGACTTCCAATGCCTTTTGGTTGACAACCTCACACATTTTCTTCAGTAAATCTCCATGCTTTTCAGCAATTTCAGAACGCACGGCAATTACAAAACAAGGCCATGGTGTTACCACATCGCCTACATAATCACATTTTCCTTGTTCAACGAACGGAAACGTCGTGTATTTCTCCCACAAAAATGCTTGCGCTTCATTGTTCTCAAGAGCCCACAATCCGCCGTAAACGTCTCCGATCACATTGAATTTCAGATTTTCAAGACTCCAGTCGTATTGATCAGCCATGACGTAAGCCATCAAATGAGAGCCCGATCCGTAGCGCGAAATCGCGAAAGTTTGATTCTCGACGTCTTCCGGTTTTTTGATTTCTCCTTTATTTGGTACGTGAATTCCCCAGCTTAAAGGAGAAACAACGTATACTTCCAATATCTTAGCATCCAATCCCTGAAGAATGGATTTGGTAATTCCTTCTGTAAGCAAAACAGCGATATCAATAGAACTTGTTTCCAGTCCGCGAATCATTTGTCCTGTTCCACCGCTCATGTCCGACCAATGAAGGTTTAGTCCGATTTCCTGAAATTTTCCCTCTTCAATTGCCAATCTCCATGGCAAATTAAAATGTTCCGGAACACCACCTATTTTTAGTCCTAATTCGTTTGTCATTTCTTTGAAAATTGCATGGAATGTAGTTTTTTGTACATTCCACCTTTGCGTAATAATTCCTCGTGTGAACCCATTTCCTGGATTTCACCCTTGTCTAAAACAATGATTTTGTTTGCTGCTTGTATAGTAGATAGTCGGTGTGCGATAACAATGGAAGTTCTTCCTTTGGTGAGTTGTTCAGTTGCCCGTTGAATCATGATTTCCGATTCATTGTCGACGCTGGAAGTTGCTTCGTCCAGAATCAGAATATGCGGATTGTAGACATATGCACGGATGAATGCGAGTAATTGTCGTTGTCCGACAGAAAGCACTCCTCCGCGTTCTCCGACCTGATAATCGTATCCGTTCGGCAGTTTTTCGATAAAGCTGTCTGCGCCTACGGCTTTTGCAGCGGCAATGACTTCTTCACGGGTAATTTCCTCATTCCCCAGCGTAATGTTGTTGTGAATCGTGTCAGAAAACAGGAAAACATCCTGAAGTACGATTGCAATATTTTTGCGTAGCGTATCCATGTGAATTTCGCGCAGTTCAACCTCTCCGATGTGAATCGTTCCTTTCTGATATTCGTAGAAACGGCTCAATAAGTTCACAATGGAAGTTTTCCCGGCTCCTGTTGCACCAACAAATGCCACTGTTTCCTTAGGCTGAATGGTCAGATTAATATCTTTCAGAACCCAGTCTTTTTCCTCCGTATCCGGTTGATCGTCCTTGTAAGTAAAATATACGTGTTCGAATTTCAGAGGCTGTTCGAAATCACATTGAGTGATATTTCCAGATTCCTGAACGTGTTCGTCCGTATCCAGAAGTTCAAAAACCTTGTCGGCACGCACGATCCCGCGTTGAAGAATGTTGAATTTATCTGCCAGCATGCGGATCGGGCGGAACAACATTTGAATCCAAAGGGTGAAACTGAATACCGTTCCGAAGAGTTTAACGTCCGTAGCACTTTGCCCTGTGAGCGAAAAAGCGGCCCAAACGATCAGCAAAGACATCGACAGGGAACTCAGGAATTCGACAACCGGGAAGAAAATAGAGAAAGCCCAGACAGCATTTACGTGTGCCTGACGATGGGTTTTATTCGCTTCCTGAAATGCGGCGTATTCCATTTTCTCCCGTCCGAAAATCTGAACGATATTCATTCCGGTAAGACGTTCCTGTACAAAAGAGTTCAAACGGTGAACCGCAGTTCCTTCCTGCTGAAAACTTCTTCGCATGGCTTTCGCAAAAACACGGGTTGCAAAAATCAGGATCGGAATAGGAATCAATGCAAGCAAGGAGAGTTCCCAGTTGCTGGTAAACATCAGGATCAAAACAACGACCAGCATCAACAAATCTCCCAGAATATCAATCAATCCGGAAGAGAAAACTTCCGAAATAGCTTCAATGTCCGATACCACACGAGTTACCAAGCCTCCAACCGGCGAACGGTCGAAAAACTTCATTCTGAACGTAGATAAATGATTAAACACTTTCACACGGATATCGCGAATCACTGATTGAGCCATCAAATTCGAGAAATACGAGGTCAAAAACTGAAGAAGCGCTTCAAAAAGAAGAATTCCGGCCACGATAAGTGTCCATTTCAGAAATAACTGCTGATCGCGGGTTGCTTTGTCAACGACATATTTTTGGACCATATCTCCGATAATCATCGGGCGTAAAGGACCGATTACGGAAAGTAAAACGGTGCACACAAAAGCCAAGATGAGAAGCCCTGAATAAGGTTTTGCAAACTTTAATAAGCGTCTGAAAATTCTAAAATCAATTTTGCTTTGTTTGGCCATGTTGCAAAATTACATCTAAGGATTGGTTTAGGACTTATTTTTAACTGCTAAAATTCATTAACAAAACGCATTTTTATTTCCTTTGTTTGCTTTTATTCATTTTCTTTGTAGATAAGCAAAAGCCTTTATACAGAGGCAAGAAAGTTACCTCCAATATTCTAAGACTATGATTTACAATTTAGGTCAGTCCACCTCCATTTTTAACACCTTTTTGGGTGAGTTAAGAGATTGTACGATACAAACGGATCCCATGCGTTTCAGACGCAATTTGGAACGTGTTGCAGAGGTTTTGGCTTATGAAGTGAGCAAACATTTGGAATATGAAATGGATTTGGTGACAACTCCTTTGGGAGAAGCAGAAGTTCCGCGTTTGAAGCAGCAGCCGGTTTTGGCAACGATTTTGCGGGCTGGTTTACCGATGCATCAGGGTTTACTGAATTATTTCGATCGTGCCGAAAGCGCTTTTGTTTCAGCTTACCGGAAGCATACGACGGCAGAAGATTTTGATATTCATGTAGAATACCTGGCTTCTCCTTCAATTGACGGAAAAACGTTGATTATCTCAGATCCGATGCTTGCTACCGGAAGTTCGATGGTCATGGTGTACAAAGCCTTGTTGAAACAAGGGAAACCGGCTAAAATACACATCGTTGCTGCAATTGCTGCTCCCGAAGCTATTGAGTTCGTTAGAAAGCACCTTCCCGATACGATCAGTATTTGGGTTGGAGCAATTGATAAAGAGTTAACCGCTCAATCTTACATTGTTCCCGGATTGGGCGATGCAGGAGATTTGGCTTATGGAGTAAAATGTTAAGGAGATAATTATATGCAGTGGCATTTCTATTTTACACTTTTTGGTTTATCGATGATCAAATTCATGTTTGCTCCGTTTGGCGGGCCTGCAATGAAATTGAATTACTTTGAAACCTATCTTTCTTGCGTTGCCGGAGCATTTTTGGCCGCATTTATCTTTTATTTCTCCAGTGAGTATTTCATGATTCGTGCCCACAAAAAAAGACAGGCCGAATTGCATAAATCCATTACAAATGGAACGCAACTGAAGATCAAACGAAAATTCACCCGATTCAATAAGTTGATTGTGAAACTGAAACACCGTTTCGGAATTTACGGAATTGCATTTTATGCTCCTTTGTTTTTATCGGTTCCTGTCGGATCAATCGTTACTGCGAAGTTCTATGGGAAAGACAAACGTACTTTTCCGCTGATTTTGATCGGGATTTGTATGAACGGGGCTATTACAACCGGGATAGCATACATTATTTTTTAAATGAAAGTACGTCAGTTATTTTTTGATTTGGACAGAACCCTTTGGGATTTTGAAACCAACTCGCGTTTTGCCCTTCAGTATTTGTATGATGATTTGAAACTGGGAGATTCCATCGATCATTTCATGCATTTTCATCACACGTATATCCGGATCAATGCCGATTTGTGGAACCAGTACGGAAACGGAAAACTCACGAAAGAAGAATTGCGTGACAACCGATTCAAAAAAGCTCTGGAGCATCACGGAATTCACGACAATGATCTGGCGAAAAAAATGAGCGACGGTTACATCGAACTTTCTCCGCAGCAAACAGCGCTTTTTCCGGGAGCGGTTCAAATGCTGGACGAATTGAAAGGGGAAGATTATCGTTTGCATATCATCACCAACGGTTTCAAGGAAGTGCAGCATATTAAGTTGTCGAGAAGTGGAATCAGCAAGTATTTCGACATGGTTTTGTGTTCGGAAGAGATTGGCGTAACAAAGCCGCATCGTGAGATTTTCCGGGAAGCACAGCGCATTACGGAATGCAGCACCGAACACGCCATTATGATCGGCGATGATTTCAAAGCGGATATTATTGGTGCCTTGAATGCCGGATGGACAGCGATTCATTTCGACCCGGAAGTGAAGTTTAAGAAAGAACGCAATGTTCCGCGAATCCGCGAATTATCTGAAATTCCTTCGGTTGTAAATTTGTTACCGATCGTTGGGAATTGAGGTGTTAAGACATTTTATGTCTATTATAAAATAACTTTCTGCCATTCCGAAACCAGCGGCTCGTGAAAGATAATAATGGGATTCGGATCCGGTAATGTTTTATGCTCAGATAGTTTAAAAACAGGAGTAGATTCGATGTCTCCATCCAGGTGGTCAATGTAATCATCCTTTTTGTAGTTCAATCGTTTGATTGTTTCTTCGACAGTAATTTCTCCCGGATCACACAATTGATAAACAGCCCGGATTTCTACCGTGTCTGAGATCTGAGGAAATCCAATCCAGCCATCTGCAAAAACAAAATCACGATGTAAAATATTGGTACAAGCTGTATCAACGATCAGGAATGGGAAAACTAAGGATTCATGAGCTTGAACGGTATGATAAGAAGGGAAATTTCTATACCAGAGTTTTGTCGGTCGAACAACCTGATAAATAGAATCTTTGTACCTGATTTCAAAACTGATATTGTAGTATCCATACGAATTCCAGCTTTCGTAAAAATATTGAATACTGTCCGTATTATTACGGATAATCACATAAGCTTTGTTTCTGTCTGAACATTGATTGATAAAAGCTAGCTCCCGGGTGTGCGGAATCGAAAGTTCGATGCTCGTTTTGCTTTTTGGATTCTGTCCAAATGATGTGTGAACAAACAAAATAAACAGAAAAGAATTGATCAGTTTTAGAGTCATAGTTTTCAAAAGTACTATCAAAATGAAGATTTCTCCAAAAGGTTACACTTCCAATATCTTAAAATACCTAAGACTTAAAGTCCTAAAATCCTGAAGTCTTAGAATCTTAACATCTAAATTCCCTATCTTTGCACCCTTAAATAAAATCGGATGTCATTTTCTTCTTTCGGCTTATCGCCTTTTTTACTTCAAGCTTTAACCGAAATGAACTACGAGAAGCCGACTCCCATTCAGGATTTGGCTGTTCCGGCAATTCTGACAGGTAAAGACGTTCTGGGGATTGCTCCGACCGGTTCCGGAAAAACAGCCAGTTATGTTTTGCCGATTCTGACACAGCTTTCAACTGCGAAAGAAGCAAAGAACAGACATATTCAGTCGCTGATCCTGGTTCCGACCCGTGAATTAGCTATTCAGGTAGAAGAAGTATTCAAAGTATTTGCACGTTCGTTTCCGAATCCATTAAAAATAAAAGCCGTTTACGGAGGAGTTTCCATCAATCCGCAAATGAAAGCAATGATGGGAGTTTCTGTTTTGATTGCAACTCCGGGACGTTTGATTGAGTTGGCAGAATCAAATGCGGTTCACTTGAGTGCTGTCCAATCAGTTGTTCTGGATGAAGCAGATAAATTGCTGAATTTAGGTTTTCAGGAAGAAATGCAGCGAATCATTGGCTGGTTGCCGAAGAAACGTCAGAATTTGCTGTTTTCAGCAACCCTGAACGACAAAGTTTCGGAAGTGAAGCAGATTCTACTGCACGATCCGTTGGTGTTGAAGATTGAAACGGAAGAAGATTCGGTTGAGTTGATTCAGCAAACGGCATATCGGGTTTCCGATGCCCGAAAAGGACCTTTACTGCGTTATTTGATTCGTTCCCGCAAAATGAAACAAGTGTTGATTTTTACAAGTTCAACATTTAAAGCGGATCAGGTCGTTGAAAAATTGCGCAAGAACAACATCGATGCACAAGCCATTCACAGCAAGAAAAGTCAGGATGCGCGAAATAAAGTGCTTCGAAATTTCAAGGCCGGACATTTGAAGGTTCTGGTTGCCACAGATTTGATTTCCCGCGGAATTGATATCGAATTTCTGCCTTTTGTAATCAACTACGAATTGCCGCGCTCACCGAAAGATTATGTTCATCGTATCGGAAGAACAGGAAGAGCGGAATCGACCGGTGAAGCACTCACTTTTGTAACTCCGGAAGACGAACATCATTTTAAAATTATCCAGAAGAAAATGGGAAAACAGGTTCCGTTTGAAGAAACAGACGGGCTTGATCTGAACGGTTTTTAATTCCATTTCTAAAGGAAGGTGTGACAAAGGAATTCGGGTTTGACCTAAAAGAATCTTGAAAACAATTTAAAAAAGTAGACGGGGAATTTCAGTCCTACAATCCTGAAGTCCTATAGTCTTGCAAATCAATAAAAGACACATGAAGCGCATTGCATCGTACAAAAAACTCTTTCAGGTGGAGGAGGAAATCAGCTTGACTCAATTAAAAACAACTTACCGCAAACTGGTAAAAGAATGGCATCCCGATAAATTTCAGGAAGACAATCCCTTAAAAGCAGAAGCGGAACAACGAAGTCTGGAGATTATTGATGCATATCACTTTTTGGTGAGTATTGCACCGGAAACCTTAGAGCAAAACCTGGAAGAATATCAGGAAACGATCAATACATCCATGATTGCTGATTTTCATTACAAAGGTTTGACTTTGAAAGTCACTTTCCTGAACGGACAAGTCTTCGAATATTTTGGTGTTCCCAATAACGTATACAAGAAATTAACTCAATCTGCCACTCCCGAACGTTTTGCCCGCAGACACATCTTTTCGTCTCATACCTATCGCATGGCAAGCAAAGGAACGGTTGAAGCTAATGCATAAGAAATAGAATCAGGAATAATCAATTGTCAAGGGCTATTTTCAAGTGAAATTCCCTTGATAATTTTCCTTTATTCATCCTTTGCCAAAATAGGGTATCCAAAGAACATAAGGGGGTGAAATCTGCGTTCCTAAACGGGAGGTATTTAAAAATCATTACCTTGTCCTCAAAAAATCAGGATGAAAAAGTGGTTCTTCTTTACAGTTTTAGCTTTTCTGGCTGCTTGTCAGGAAAAGAGCGTCAATGCAGATGCGGAATTTGATAAATACAAAGAAGCTTTCGTACTTCGTTTGTGGGAAATGAACCCGTCCTGGGCCAGTGGAATCGGGTATCACAAATACGATTCTGTTTTGGTGGTTCCAAATAAAGAACGGCAGGAAAAAGAACTTCAGTTTATTCAAAAAGAACAGGATCAGCTCAATCAGTTTAAACCCGAAGAACTTTCAGAATCCAATCAAATTGACTGGAAGTTGATTAAAAACCATTTGGATGGTGCGGCATGGGAACAAACTTCGTTGAAATCACGGGAATGGAATCCTTCTTCTTACAATGTTTGCGGGAGTTTTGCCGAAATGCTGGCAAACGATTACGCTCCTTTGGATGAACGTCTGAAAAATTTCTCCATCCGACTGAAAAATGTTCCGGCTTACTACAGAGCTGCAAGAGAAAATATTAAAAATCCGACCAAAGAACATACGCAATTAGCGATTGAACAAAACAGAGGCGGATTGTCTGTGTTTACTTCCGATTTACCTGCGAGTCTGGAGAAAAGCAAATTGAGTGAAGCGGAAAAAGCTGCATTGATTCAAAGAAGTGAAGCTGCTCAAAAAGCCATTGAAGAATATGCGGCCTGGCTGGAAAAAATGCCAAATCCGCATCCGCGAAGTTTCCGGTTGGGAAGTGAATTGTATGCCAAAAAATTTGAATTTGATATTCAGTCAAATAATTCCGCGAAGGAAATTTATCAAAGTGCGCTTGCTCACAAAAAGGAGTTGCATCAGAAGATGGTTCGGATTTCAAAGCAGATCTGGGATAAGCATATGGGGGAAAAACCAATGCCGGGTAACGAATATGAACTGGTAAAACAATTGATTAACCAGATTTCATTGCAGCATACACAACCCGAAAACTTCCAGAAAGAGATCGAAAAACAAATTCCGGAATTGGAGGAATTCGTAAAGACTAAAAACCTGATTTATTTAGATCCTAAAAAGCCTTTGGTTGTTCGCCGGGAACCAGATTACATGGCCGGAGTTGCGGGCGCTTCTATTTCCGCTCCCGGACCTTACGACAAAGGAGGAAATACCTATTACAATGTGGGAAGTATGAACGGTTGGCCGCCGGAACAATCAGAAAGCTACTTGCGGGAGTATAATGATTACGTCTTGCAAATCTTGAATATTCACGAAGCAGTTCCGGGTCATTACACCCAATTGGTTTACAGCAATAATTCTCCCAGTATCATTAAATCCATTTTTGGAAACGGAGCCATGATAGAAGGTTGGGCGGTTTACACTGAGTTGATGATGCTGGAAAACGGATACGGCGCTCCGGCAGGTTCAGAGATCTCCAGTCCTGAAATGTGGTTGATGTACTACAAATGGAACTTGAGAACAACCTGCAATACCATTTTGGATTATTCGGTTCACAACCTGAATTTCAGCAAAGAACAAGCATTGAATTTATTGGTGAATGAAGCGTATCAGCAAGATGCTGAGGCAGAAGGGAAATGGAAAAGAGCCACTTTGAGTCAGGTTCAGCTGTGTAGTTATTTTACAGGTTTCACGGAAATTTGCAGCTTGCGGGAAGAACTGATGAAGAAGGAAGGAAAAGCATTCAGGTTAAAAGCATTTCATGAAAAATTCCTGAGCTACGGAAGTGCTCCGGTGAGAGATATTCGTGAGTTGATGATTCATAATAATTGAAAATGGAGAAAGTGAAAATTGAAAAGGTTTGTATGGATGCTTAATTAAATGAATCTGCCTTAACAGATCTCTTCTTTTCAATTCTTAATTTTACATTTTCAATTGTCGTATATTTGATTTTTGCAATTCAGTCGTCATGGAGTTTCTCAGTCTGGAAGAGTTTTATCAATCCATCTGCAATATCAATGGTTCATCCTTGGTTCCGGAAGGAATCAGTAAGGAGTTGGGACAATTCAATGTCTTTGACACCAGAGAGCTGCTTGCACAGAACGATGGAAAAAAAGGTAAAATGCCTTATAACCGCCGGTTGTATTACAAAATCAGTTTGATAGAAGGAAGAAGCACCGCTGAATATGCCGATAAAGTGATTGACATTGAAAAATATGCGTTGCTTTTCGCTACGCCGAAAGTTCCTTATAATTACACTTCTGAAGATGAGGATCACAACGCGGTGTTCTGTGTGTTTAGTTCCGATTTCATTACCAGAGCGAATACCGGATTTATTTTGGATGAGTTACCGATTTTCAGTCCGGGAAATGTTCCTGTTTTTGAACTGTCGGAGAATGAATTTCAGTATATCCGAACGGTTTTCTCAAAAATGAAAAAAGAACTGGCTTCGGATTATGCATTTAAATACGACCTGATCCGCAATTACATCATGGAGATCGTTCATTTAGGACAAAAGTTTCAACCGGCTTCCGTCTTGTATCCGAAACATTCTGCTTCCGAAAGAGTGAGTTCCTTATTTGTAGAGTTGCTGGAGCGCCAGTTTCCGATAGAATCCAATCAGCAAAGAATTGGTTTGAGAACTGCAAAAGATTACGCGGATCGCTTGTCGGTTCATGTCAATCATTTGAATAAAGTGCTGAAAGAGAATGCAGGCAGAACAACGACCGAAGTGATTGGAAACCGGATCACGCAGGAAGCGAAAATCTTATTGAAACAAACAAACTGGACGGTTTCAGAAATTGCCTATTGCCTGGGCTTCGAAGAAGTGGCGCATTTTTCCAATTTCTTTAAAAAACAAACCTCCCTGACTCCGAATTCATTCAGATCCTAGATAATCTTCAATTCAACAAGTCATGTTTGAATTTTGCAATTGTTGGATTGCTCTTTGCAAACATCCGGAGAATTTGCGTGCTACCTTTGTTTCATCAAATTAAATCACATGAAAACAAGCAAATTAGCACTTATTACAGGAGGAAGCCGTGGTTTGGGAAGAAGCATGGCAAACAAATTAGCAGACAAAGGAATCCATGTTGTGATTACCTATCACACAAACAAAACGGAAGCAGATAAAGTGGTCGCGGAAGTTGAATCGAAAGGAGTAGAAGCATTGGCGCTTCAATTGGATGTGACCAAAGCAGATACGTTTGAAGTATTCGTCGGTGAATTGAAAAGCGCGATCAAAACCAAATTCAACACCGAAAAAATTGATTTCCTGATCAACAATGCTGGAATCGGTTTACACACTCCGCTTGGAGCAACCGAAATGTCGGTTTTTGACACCTTGACGGATATTCATTTAAAAGCACCGTATTTCCTGACTCAATTGCTTTTGCCAAATCTCAATGATGGCGGAGGAATCGTGAATATCTCAAGTGGATTGGCGCGCTTCACGGCACCCGGATATTCTGTTTACGGATCTTTGAAAGCAGCCGTAGAACAATTGTCCAGATACCTTGCAAAAGAACTTGGATCGCGTCAAATCCGTGTGAATTGTGTTGCTCCGGGAGCGATTGAAACAGATTTTGGAGGAGGAGCAGTTCGGGATAATGAGCAGTACAATCAAATGGTTGCCAATACGACTGCTTTAGGAAGAGCAGGTTTACCGGATGATATCGGAGATGTGGTTGCGTTCCTTTGTACGGATGAATCCCGTTGGATCAATGGTCAGCGCATTGAAGTTTCCGGAGGAGCGAATTTGTAAAACCGGATTTTAGGATATTAAGATGTCCTGACATCTTAAAAATAAAAAGCCTTCTGAAATTCAGAAGGCTTTTTTTATGTGTTCTAAAGTCTTTTAGTCCTAAAAGTCTATTTAGCAGCAGCTTTCACTTGTCTCAAGCGTTCGTACAGGATCATTCCGGTTGCAACTCCAACGTTTAGAGAAGAAATATCTCCCGCCATCGGAATGCTCAAACGTGCATCCGACATTTTCAATAAATCGTGCGAAATTCCGTCTTCTTCAGATCCCAAAATAATGGCTGTTGGCCCGAAAAATGAATAGTTTTCTGCTGTAATTTTCGACTTTTCCGTACACGAAACAATTTGAAATCCGCTTTGCTGCAAATAGAACAAACTGTTTTTAAGCAAATCTGTTTTACAAACAGGAATGCTGTGCAGTGCTCCGGCTGAAGTCTTGATTGCATCGGCAGAAACCAAGGCACTTCCTTTGGATGGAACCAAAATCGCATCAACACCCATACAAGCTGCTGTACGTGCAATTCCACCGAAATTTCGAACGTCTGTAATCCGATCCAATACCAGAATACATGGTTCTTTCCCTTCGGAAAGCCATTGGTCGCACAATTCTTCGATGTTTTTGTATTCAACAGGAGAAGTAAATGCGATGACTCCCTGATGATTATTTGCGGTCAGTTTATTCAGTTTTTCAATCGGAACGAACTGCAATTGGTAGTCTTTTCCGGTTAAAACGGTTCTCAGTTCTTCAAATAAATCCTTGTCGATTCCTTTTTGAATGAGGATTTTATTGATTTCCACCTCGTTTTTGATCGCTTCGATCACTACCCGGATTCCGTAAATAATGTCGGAAGGATCTTCTTTCGGTTTGCGGTCAAAACCACGGTTCTCTTTGTTGAATCCGCCTTTGTCGTCGCGGTCGTTTCTCTTATTATACATTGAATGTGATTTCAAGTTCGATATCTTCGCTAACTGATTTTGCAACCGGACAAGTCAAAGCAACACGCTTCACTTTTTCAATCGTTTGTTCGTCCCAGCCATTGTTGCTGATGTCAATATCAATGACCAATTTCCCGATTCTTCGTGGGCTTGCAGCCATGATTTTGGTTACGGTAGCCGAACCATTTTCATAACGGTGGCCGTGTTCGTTACAGTAAATTCCGATCAGACTGATCATACAGGAAGCGTAAGCCGTTGCAACCAAATCCGTAGGAGAGAATTTTTCGCCTTTCCCGTGATTGTCTGTCGGAGCGTCCGTATAAATAACCGTTCCTGATTGAAGATGAGTGCATTCTGTTCTCAGATCTCCCAAGTATTTTACTGTTGATGTTGCCATGTCTTTTCTGTTTTTGAAAAATGATTTTATTAAGACTTACTCAGAGCCGTTTGAAAAGTTCAAAATATTCCTTAAAAGACTTTTAACTTTTCAATTTTCACTTCTTAATTGTGAATGCTTCTTCGTACTTTTGTAAAATCAAAATTAGCGAGGCTAAAGGTACGGAATTTTGCGGCCTGTTAGTTATCGGGATGGAGAATCTATTTTTGAAAAGCGGAAAGGCACGACTATGTCAGAAGAAATAACAACAGCAGAAAACAAAGTTCGTATTAAAAAACCCAATTGGTTGCGCGTAAAGCTGCCGATCGGGGAAAATTACAAAAAGGTACGCGCTTTGGTTGACGAACATAAGCTTCACACAATTTGTGAAAGCGGAAGTTGTCCGAATATGGGAGAATGTTGGGGGGAAGGAACTGCAACATTCATGATCCTTGGAAATATTTGTACGCGTTCATGTGGTTTCTGTGCTGTTCAAACCGGAAAACCGGAAGCAATCGATGAATTTGAACCGGGTAAAGTGGCTCATTCCATCAAAACGATGGGAATCAAACATGCCGTAATTACTTCCGTGGATCGCGATGATCTGAAAGATGGCGGAGCAGGAATCTGGGTTCAGACCGTGCGTGCCGTGCGTCATCAAAGTCCGGGAACAACCATGGAAACCTTAATTCCCGATTTCGCAGGAAAATGGGAAAATCTGCAACAGATTATTGATGTAGCTCCTGAAATCGTTTCGCATAACCTGGAAACAGTTCGCCGCTTGACCAAACAAGTGCGCATTCAGGCAAAATACGACAGAAGTCTCGAAGTATTGTTCCGCTTGAAAAAAGGAGGAATGAGAACCAAATCCGGAGTAATGCTTGGTTTGGGTGAAACGGATGAGGAAGTAATCGAAACCATGGAAGATTTGAGAGCTGTAGGAGTAGACATCCTGACTTTGGGACAATACCTGCAACCAACTCCAAAACACCTTCCGATTGTGGAATTCGTAGAACCGGAGCGTTTCCAGAAATACGAAAAACTAGGATTGGAAATGGGCTTCCGCTTCGTTGAAAGCGGTCCTTTGGTGCGTTCTTCCTACCATGCTGAAAAGCATATTTTCGACTTATAAAAAATCAGAATGAGAATGAGAGAGGAGAATGAGGAATTAAATCTCTCTTTTTCTCAGCTATTGGGTTTATAAAATTCATTTCATTGTAACCTACTTTGTATTCTTAAATTCTTTGGGGTTCAATTATCCTGTTTTTATCATTAAAGGAGCAATGTTTCCTCTCATTCTCATTTTCCCTCTCATTCTGTATTGTACGACTTTTCGCAACACGGTTTTTACAAACGCATTTTTCCGTTTTCCGAACTTCTTCCTGTCAGGTAGTTTTGGCATTGGAAAATTGAAATTATGAAAACACTTATTGCAACCGTACTATTTATTCCTTTTATGGGTTTTGCTCAATATGGAAGAAGTCCTCAATTCGGAGCTTTTGCAAATGCAGGTTTAAGAGATTATACATCCGGTACGGGAAAAGTAAAATCCAGGTATGGTCTGGATATAGGATTAAATGTAAAACACTCTACCCGAAACGGAGTTTTACGAATGGTTTATGGGGGCGGATTCATTTACGACTACTATCAACGGGAATATACTTCAGAAGATAGATACAGTATCAGTGAAAGTAAAGTAAACGGAGTAAGTATTCTTTTCAGACCTGAATTCCGGATTTTAAATAAGGAACGCATATCGATGTACATTGGTGTGGGACCCCGATTTTCCCATTTTTATTCTTTCCGGGAAAAGTCAACGGTTACTGAAAATGGAGTAACTACGGTGCAGGGCTGGGAAAATAGAAGTTATAGGGAACTGAGTTATTTTGGCGCGCACATTTCGTTGTCCATAGATTATAAATTTGCCGAACACTGGGCGTTGAATCTCGGGCTGAATGCCTTCACCGGATTTGAGTTCGAATTCTTTGGCGGGGATATTTTTTCGGGTGGAAACGTCACCACTGGTGTAGCTTACATCTTTTAATTTCGGAACAAAAAAGCACCATTCTCACATTCTTATACGAATTTCTTTTTAGTACATTCTTTTCACTTTTCAATTCTCCATTTTCAATTAATACGTACCTTTAACGCACATTTTAGAAATTGAAACTATGAGTACGTTTGATGTTGCGATAATCGGTTCTGGTCCAGGTGGATATGTGGCCGCTCTTCGCTGTGCACAATTAGGATTGAATACTGCTTTGATCGAAAAATACCCGACACTTGGAGGAACATGTTTGAACGTGGGATGTATCCCTTCAAAAGCGTTGTTGGATTCGTCGGAACACTTTTTCAATGCAAAACACAATTTCGCAACTCACGGAATTAAAGTAGAAAACGTAGAGGCAGATATCACGCAAATGATTGCCCGTAAGGATGATGTAGTTACTCAGACATGCAACGGTGTTAAATTCCTGATGGATAAAAACAAGGTGACTGTTTATCAGGGAGTGGGGTCATTTGTTGACAAAACGACCATTGCAATTACCGATACGGAAGGAAATAAAACAACGATTACGGCTAAGAATACCATTATCGCTACAGGTTCAAAACCGAACTTCTTCCCGGGAATGGAACCGGATAAAAAACGCATCATTACTTCAACAGAAGCTTTGAAAATGACGGAAATTCCGAAAAGAATGATCGTTATCGGGGGTGGTGTAATCGGATTGGAATTAGGTTCCGTTTATGCACGTTTGGGTTCGGAAGTTGAAGTAGTTGAATTCGCGCCGAATATCCTTCCTACAATGGATCTTTCTCTAGGAAAAGAGTTGACTAAAATCCTGAAAAAAGAAGGATTCAAATTCCATTTGGAGCATAAAGTTCAGAAAGTTGAAAACACCGGAAAAGGTGTGAAATTGACTGCTTTGAACAAAAAGAATGAAGAAGTTACCTTGGAAGCTGACTACTGCCTTGTTGCTGTTGGTCGTAAACCATACACCGATGGATTGGGCTTGGAAAATGCAGGACTTGCAGTTAACAACCGCGGTCAGATCGATGTGAATGATCATTTGCAAACAGCTGTTCAGAACATTTACGCAATCGGAGATGTGATTCGCGGAGCAATGTTGGCACACAAAGCAGAGGAAGAAGGAGTGGTTGTTGCTGAGCAATTGGCAGGACAAAAACCGCATATCAATTACAACCTGATTCCGGGAGTTGTTTATACCTGGCCTGAAATTGCTTCCGTTGGAAAAACAGAAGAAGAATTGAAAGCTGCAGGAGTTGAATACAAAGCAGGTTCTTTCCCGATGAAAGCTTTGGGAAGAGCAAGAGCTTCGATGGATGTTGCCGGATTTGTAAAAGTATTGGCTGATGCAAAAACGGATGAAGTATTGGGAGTTCACATGATTGCTGCACGTGCTGCGGATATGATCATGGAAGCAGTTACTGCAATGGAATTCCGTGCATCTGCTGAAGATATTTCACGCGTTTGCCATGCTCACCCGACATTCTCTGAAGCAATCAAAGAAGCGGCATTGGCTGCAACGGATAACAGAGCATTACATATTTAATATAATCCGATTAATGGAGAAGAGGGCAAGGAAACTTGCCCTTTTTTATTGAAGAAACTTTCCTCCCCCTTAATCCCCCTCCAAAAGGGGAGACCAGAATTCACCTTCTGAACGCAAATTGTCTTTGCAAAGTATGACCTACATCAGTTTTCTTTTCGCTCTTTTGCGTACTTTTGCAGTGCCTTTAAACGAGAGAGATGAGTAAGAAAACAGGTGTGTTATTGATTCAGTTGGGAACTCCTGATAGTCCTAAAAACAGCGATGTTCGACGTTATTTGAAAGAATTTCTGATGGACCCGCGAGTAATCGACATTCCTTTCTTTTCCCGTTTGCTCCTGGTTCGTGGAATTATTGTTCCCTTCAGAACCCCGAAATCAGCTAAGATTTACAAAGAACTTTGGGAGCTTGGAAAAGGTAAATCACCGCTTTTGACCTACACAGAATCTGTGAAGAGTTTACTTCAAAGCAGATTTGAAACAGAAGATATCACGATTGAAATGGCGATGCGCTATCAAAATCCTTCTATGGATTCTGTTTTGGAACGCATGCGTAAAGCAAACTACGACCAGATCATCATTTTACCATTGTTCCCGCAATATGCAAGTGCTTCAACGGGATCGGCAGTTGACAAAGCGATGGAAATCATCCAAAAATGGTGGGTGATTCCGGAAATCAAGATCGTTTCACAATTCTATAATCACGAAGGTTATATTGATTCCATTGTGGAAAGAGCAAAGGAATTTGATATTGCTTCCTACGATAAGATCATGTTCTCGTATCACGGTTTACCGGAAAGACAAGTCGATAAGGTATACGAAAATGGATTGTGTTCTGACCATGATTGCGAAAAAGGAATGACGGATGAAAACAAGTTCTGTTACAAAGCTACCAGTTACGAAACCACTCGTTTGATCGCTGCTAAATTGGGCTTGACGGAAGATCAGTACACAGTGAGTTTCCAATCGCGTTTGGATGAAAAGTGGATTCAACCTTTTTCCGATAAAGTGATTGAGCAATGGGGGGAAGAAGGCAAAAAACGCGTTCTGGCATTTAGTCCGGCTTTTGTAGCGGATTGTTTGGAAACCCTGATTGAGATTGGTGGAGAGTATCAGGAAATCTTCGAAGAACACGGTGGTGAAAAAGTGCAATTGGTTCCGAGTTCCAATGATCATCCGCGCTTTATAGATTGTTTGGAAGATCTTATTAGAAGTAAAAAGTGAAAAGTCAAAAATTTCGATAAAGTAATTCGTTGAACTTTTAACTTCTCACTTTCCCTCTAAATGTTATTTCCCAAATCGTTTTTGAACCGATAATTCCGCGAAAAATGGAAAGGTCGGATTGTCCTTGAAATTTTGCGCATAAGCTTTTCCGACAGTCAGGAAAGTACTCCACGATTTATAGGTCCAATGCCCGCGAACTCCGAATTTGAAAGTTCCTCCGGAAGCTCCGTACCAACCGTCACGGATTTGAGGATAATATTCCTTCATTAATCGATGTTGGATATGCGTCGCAAATGTTTTGTCGTAAGCTGCCAAAAGCACCACGCCGACTTTGGGTTTCACATAACCGAAATGAACCGACAGTGCTGATGCTGTATTGTAGAAAGTCGCCATCGGAGAAGCGTATCGGCGTGTAATAAATGAAAGTTTGGTTCCAAGGGAAAAATGGTCGTTATGCCAAAGTTCCGTTTGAAGATTTAAGTTCCATCGCCAGTCGTCCAGAATGATTTTCCCAAAAGGAGCTGTGAATTCCGTGCCGATAAAAACGGGTTTGTACTTGTTTTTGATGGAGTATCCGTAAGAAATGCCATAATAAGAGCTGAAATCGGCACCAAAATGAGCTGAAACTAAATGGTTGGATTGTTCGTTCAGAGAGCGCCAATTGACTTCCTGAGCAGTTATTTTCGCAATGATACAAAGCGAAAAAAGAAAAAAGATGCTTGTTTTCATTTTAATGCATTTAAGTAAGTAGCTGCTTTTGGATAAAGATCGGCCCAGCCGAAATAGAGCATTTCATGTCCGCAGTCTTTAACCATTTCTAGTTGAACATTCGGATAAGGCGAAGAAACCGCAGCAGCCCATTCTGCGCCGTAAGCCTTGTTTCGTTCGCTGTAGAGAAAAAGCACTTTTGTAGAAAATGAATGGAGATTAGCTGTGAAATTGAAATCGTATTTCTCTGCATTCTCGATCAGCTTTTCAAAAACAACTGCTCCGTTTCGCCAAAAAGGATAAGATCCCGGATTTCCGATCGTGTTTCCCGGTGCATTTTCGAAGGTGGTAAAAAAGCTGGCTTTGTAATCCAGAATTTCCTGCTCGCTTCGTCCTGCAATCACTTGTTCCGGAAAAACGGCATCATTCAATGCTTCTGAAAAGAACTTTATTTTATTGGAGCGACTCAGGTAATCGTTGGTTTGTGTCCAGGTAAAACCTCCCGGTTCAGCGAGCACAACTCCGCTGATTCTTTCCGGGTGCTGATTCACATAAGCCGTTGCCAGCATTGCTCCCCAGGAATGCCCCATCAAAAATACTTTCTGTGAAGGTGTTTGCTGAAAATGATCGATCAATGCATTCAGATCGTCAATATAAAGCTGCACGGCATCTTTGTTTTCGTATTGACTTTTATCTTCCCGTTTGGAAAGTCCGGTTCCGCGCTGATCGTAAAAAATGACATAAAAACCATCGTGAACCAAATCTTTTGCATTCAGTAAGGAACGGTAATCTCCGCCCGGCCCGCCGTGTATCAGAATCAATAATGGATCTGAGGGATTTCCATGTGTTTCTACATGGAGCAGCGTTCCGTTAACGGAAAGAGAAGGGAGTGAAGCGTCCTGATCAACGGTTAGTGGTACCAAAGCTCCCGGCTTCGACATGTCAACTTTTTTGCAGGAAGAAACCCAAAACAAGTTGAAGAGAGTGACAATGAGAATAAATCTGTTCATGTTTTTTTGAGGCAAAACAAGCGCATGAACCCGAAACGGGCGTTCGCCCTTATAGGGAAGTGCAAGAAAAAGGAGTGCGCGAACGATTAAACCCTTGTGAAACAGCTTTCTGTGTGCTGTTGGATTTAAAGTGTCAAACTAAACAGGAGACAAATATTCGGATGGAGTTTTGCCCGTATGCAGTTTAAAATACTTGTTGAAAGTTGTTTTGGAATTGAATCCGCAATCATAGGCGAGAGCCAGAAAAGTGAATTTCTTGTTTTCAGGGAGAGCTAACAAATGCAGAAATTCATTGATCCGGTAAGTATTGATGTAGTGGTAGAATGTTTTTCCGGTTTCGGAGTTGATGACCTGAGAAAGCTGATTCGGGTTCAGATTCATTCTTTTTGCCAGCTCGTTCAGTGTCAATTCACTATCCTTGAAAGGTTTTTCATCGGTCATGAAGGATTCCAGCTGCTTCATAATGATTGAAACCTGAATCTGGTCGAGCCCTGATTTGGCGTACTTTTCCTTCTTCTCTTCCGGGGTAGAAACCGATTCCGATTGATTCCTGTTGGCAGCCGGGAGGAAAATAGAAATCTGATTGATTCCGAAGAAACCAATGAATAAAACGAATACGGTGACTCCTCCGAAAATAATATTGTCGTCGAAAAACAAAGCAAGCAGCCAGATAACGCCCAATCCGATTGTTAAATATTCCAGCCATCGAAGCATGCGTTTATCGGTATTCGACAAATAATCCTGAATCGATTTCCGATGTCTGTGAATCTTCAAAAGGGTTGCTGCTGAGTAGAAAATTCCCGTCAGAAGAATAAAGGATAATTGCACAACAGCATACCATTCGAATCCTTTTCCTTCGTTTTTGAAGACCGCTATCTTTTCTGCACCTGATAATTGATAAAAGGGAATGGCTAATGCAACCAACATAAAAAACGGGATGAGGTGCAGCAGAATTACAGGGAAGCGTGGAATCCGGTTTTCAGTCAGTGCAAGGGTGTAAAAGTAGAGAAAGACGCCATGCAATATCGGTAAAGGAAGAATGATACCGAGCAATGACGGATATTCCAGATCCATTCCGCGGTAATGAAAATAATGCAGAAATAAATGCAACGCGATCAATGCCAGCCAGGAGGCAAGCAGGTAATCATGAAGTTCTTTTCCTTTTTTGAGAACGAAAAGAAGTAAGAGAAAACATGCAATGCTGAAGCCGACGATAAAAAACATACTGGAAAACTCAACTCAATAGTTAGATGAAATTAGGATTTAATATGCTACTTGACGCGTTTTATCAGGAAAGATCTGTTGTTAAAATAAATCTTACTCAAGCTCCAATTTGACTTGATAAGCATTTCTTCCGATCGTAACAAGCAGTTTTTCACCGTGCAGGAACAAAAATGAAATGTCGCAGCGGACCAGTTCCATTCGTTTTGCTTTCAGTTCTTTTGCGTCTAATAATTTGGAACGATTTTCATCCTCCAATTGGTAATTGAGGTATTCCGGATCAACAACCGTAATTTGGGAAGGTCTGAATCCGCAATTCATCGAAATGGCTGAAAAGAGAAAATCGGTACTTGATTTTGGAGGAATTGAATCGAAATCTAATTCCGAAGCACTTCCCAGATACAGCTGTTTTGAACGGTTGACAAACTTCACAAACCCTCTTTCCGCACGACTTTTCGGGGTCATTAGAAAAATTCCACAGCACGTACACGGCGAAATGGTATAGGTTTCATTCGGTTTGAATTTGCAAAGACTGATTTCTTCAATCCTCTGATTATTCCATATGAATGAATACCTGAGCGTGTCAAATCCATTCAGATTCAATGGGATAACCTTTTGGGTGCTGTCAGTCGTTTTAAGATGAACTCCGTTAATGGAAAATTCCAGAGACAAAAAAGTATTTATTTCGTCCTCAAAATTCTGTTTCAGAAAATCAGAATTTCCGGTTTTTACCTTACAGGTTTGTGCATATCCTAAAGACAGAATAAAAAACAGAAAAGTGAATGTGAGTAGTGCTTTCATCTCAGAGAGATTATTTCAATTCTCCAAGCAGCTTATCGATTGCTCCTACACCAAACTGATCATTCGACCATTTGTAACTTGGAGTGCCTTTTTTGAATTGAACGAAAGTCGGGAAATGTCCTTCTGCCAATGCAACATAATCGTCTACATTTTTAGCCAAAGCAATGTCAAAATCACCGGCAATTAATCCTTTGTATAAATCCAGATCGCTCTTATTCGGAGAACACACAGAAAAAAGGATGTTCAAATCCGGGTTGTGTTTCTTGATCAATTTCAAATGAGCAATGGATTCCAAACAAAATGGACATCCCGGAATCGTGATCACCAATAAGTCGTATTTCGGATCAATTGTTACTGTTATTTTGTCTTTAGCAAGTTCCGTTCCCTCAGAACTGAAATCTCCCTGATAGATCGGATGAAGTACAAAACCAATCACAAACGGAAAAGCCAACAGGAACACCACAATAATAATCTTCGCCACTTTTGGTTTCAACTTAAATCCTTTCGCGAAGGAGTAAGCCAGAAGAACTCCTCCGAAACCAAGAATCAGGTAAGGAATCATTTTCGACATCGTCCACGAAAAACCGCTTTCTAAAAGTGTTGATTCTAAAGAGTTGAACGTAAAAAGCGTAGCTGCGCAAACAATCAGTAAAATGGAAAAGATTATCTTCATGAGTTGATTTTTGAGTAAAATTAAGAATTATATGTTCAAATTGAATCCTTTAAACTCTTTAAACCTTTTTTGAACTAGATCAAACTGACACTTAAACCAACTCCCAATAGAATGGCTGTCAATTTTGCCAGGTTGAAGCGGTGATTTTCGTTCGTTTCAAAAATAATGGTCGTCGAAATATGCAGAAACATCCCCACAACAATTGCCAGTAAAATATCCATGAACGGAATAGCTGAATCCATCGGAATCACAGACCCGAAGATCAACCCCAAAGGGGTCATCATTCCGAAAACGATCAGGAGAATCCAGGAAGTTGATGATTTGATCAGAGATTGTCTCAAAAGCGTCATCAAAGCAATGGCAACCGGTAATTGGTGCAAGATAATTCCAAGCAGCAAAGAGTTGTGGTGGTGACCAATCAGGTGTTCGTGATTGTGAACGTCTATCTGGTGATTTGCCAAAGGAATTCCCTCAATAAAAGAATGAATGCTTAAGGAAATCAATAAACCGTAAGGAATCTTTTTGTTTGCATGTGCATGAATGTGCCCGTGCTCGATTCCGCCCGAAAAATACTCCAGGAAAAGTTGAACCAGAAAACCGACCAATACCCAAACACCAATGGAAGTGTGCTGATCTGCATATAATTCCGGCAGGAAATGAATAAATGCGATTGCAAGCAGGAATCCTCCGCTGAAAGCAAGAGATAATTTAATAAAAGCTGCTTGATTCTTCTTTTCGAGGAAAACTACCAGTACACCGCCCAAAACCACGGATAACAATAGAAAGAAGATAGTTACGATTAATTCACTCATTTCTTTTTACAAATTAGGATCAGACGATCAGATGTTTCACTGTCGAAAGCGTCCAATTGATAGTTTCCGGCAAAGCGCACAATGTCGAAATTTGCTTCGGTCAGTAATTCTTCGAAATCAGAGAGGTAAAGTGCCTGTACTTTTTCCTGAAAGAAATAGGAAGTTCCCTGATCTTCAAATGCAATTGTTTTCACAATTCGTCCGTTGCTCACTTCTTTTTTGATGTGAAACAGGATTCCGTGTTTTTTGATCTCTTGCCGGAAGCGTAAGTCACGAATAACCTTGTGCGTATTCATGAAATCGATCACCAGCATTGCCGGATCGGTCAACGCATCGTGAACACTTTTCAATACCAGAGCATTTTGACGCGTGTCGTCGAAATATCCGAAACTGGTAAACAAATTGAAAACGTATTGATATTGCTCCTGAAGAGGTTCGCGCATGTCGTGTACGAAAAAAGTCAAGTCGGAATCCGAATTTCTTTTAGCTTCTTCAATGCTGTTGGGCGAAAGATCACAGCCCGAAACCTTCAAACCGTGAGCCGCCAAAGCTCTGGAATGTCTTCCGGCTCCACAAGCCAGATCCAGAACACTGGATCCCTGCTCAGGCTTCAATGCTGAAACCAGGTTATTCAGAAATTCATTTGCTTCCTGATCGTCTCTTTCATCATACAATAGATGGTAGTAAGGTGAATTAAACCAGGTCGAAAACCACTCCTTTTGCTCTTCTAAATGCATCATTGTTGCAAAAGTAACTCTTTTTTGTCAAACAGGTTGAAGATTGTTTCAAATTCCTTCGGAAAAGCCCGTTATTACTGGGCGAAGTTTTATTTCGCGGTATTGCATGGTATCAGAATTAGTCTATTTTTGTTTCACGAGTTCTTGTCGTATAACCACCGCTTGCTTAATAAGTTGCTTCGTTCGGATTGTTCCAATGGTTATTTATTTTTCTGGTGTTGTGGACCAAGGCTCAGATATTTTACTATTCACTAAAACCTCTAGTATGAACAAATTAAGTTCAATTGTAATGCCGGTGATCTCAGACATGAATGAGTCACACATTAAACAACAACTCTTAGCGTACTTCCCATTACAGGAAGAAAAATTTTCAATCATTGAAGACACGTTTCGTGCCTTAACTGCTGCCAAACAAGATCCGGAAACCCTGAGATCATTTTTTCACAGTTGGAGTCAAACGAACAACAGTGCAGTAACCGTTGCGGGACTGAGCAACCGCATGACGATGTTGGTACACGAAAATCAGCCGGTGCAGAGCGAGCACGATTTATTCAAAGCGGTTGCCAGCTTGAATCGCATTGTGGACGAAGATTTGGCGGTAGTTGGTCAGATTTTGCATTCCGTTTTGTTTTACCGCATGGCGACAAATATCAGCGGAGATGACAGTTGGTTGTCGCATCGTTATTTGTGCGTGGAAGCCAAAGAATTCAAAGCGTGGAAAGACAAAAACTCCTTGCGCAATAAGGACATTATGATTGGTTTATTGACCACTTTGGTGCACGAAATTTATACACACGGAGAAGTGGAATTTATTTTGCCGCTCTTTGAAAACTGGTTGAAAGCAAACAGCGATTTGTCGGAGCAGGATATCAATCTTTCTTTGGCGTGGATTGCCGTGCATTGCGGACCAACTGAAAAGAATCACTTCTTCCATGCGGTAGATGCGGTTCATTCTTTTGCGAAAGCAACCGGTTTGTCTATTGAAGATTACGATTTGCAGGAAATCATCACGATATACCTGACTTTGAAAGCAGAAGTGATGAGTACGCTGAATCATCAATTGGTACAGTCAGGAGCAATGTTGCAATGAGGATGAACGAAGCGGAACAAACCGAATTGCAGCAGCGGGGAATCGGGCTTTCCACGAAAGGAATGGACCAGGCTCAGATAAATTTTCAGCTGCAGCAATTTTTGGGAGAATTGCCCTACAGCATTTCCAATTTACCGGTTTTGGTAAAGGAAAGCGATTTACAGGAATCTCAGCACTTGACTGAAATTCTGAATCGGGCATTCATTCAGATCGTTCAGCATTATTTTTCAGATCAGCGCATTCGCGACATTTATCAATTGGATTCCGGACTGGAAGCGATTTTAGAACAGGCACATGACTATCCGTACAAAGTCGGGATGTATCGTCCCGATTTTGTCATTGATGCCACAGGACAAAAGAAAATCTGTGAAATCGGCTGCCGTTACCCGTTCAATGGCTGGATGTTCAGTTATTATGCCAATGAGATTGTGACAAAACTGATTCCGGCAGTTCACGACAATTGGTCTCCGGTTGCGGGTTTGAACGGTTTTCTGGATGATTACGTGCAAACTCTTGATCCGGCAGAACCGTTGTTTTGGATTCATGATCTGGAAAAGGGAACTGAAGTCAATTACCTGTTTCACGAATTGAAAAATCGCAATATTTTGGCCGAATCCATTACCTCTGCTGATTTACATACGGAAGCGGGTTTCTTGTTTGTTGGAGAACGACTGGCGCAACAGTTTATTCTCGAAATGGATCGCGAAGAATTGAAACGGATTGATGCTTCTGTGCTGAAAGGTCTGATTGCATCGGAAAGATGTATCAATGATGTGCGTTCCTTGATTTTGATTCACGACAAGCGCGTTTTGGCGGTATTGTGCAACGAGGAAATCATGCGCGATTACCTTTCTGAGGCAGATTATGATTTTCTAAAGCCCTTTCTGATTTCGTCTTTCATTGTAGACACCGAAGAGAAACGGGCAGAAATTATCGATTCGACAGAAAACTGGGTCTTGAAAAACAACAGCGGAGGAAGAGGAATCGGGATGTATGTCAAAAATGACTGCACGTCGGAAGAGTGGAACCGTGTCGTTACTGAAGAATGGCAACATTACATGGTACAGGAATATATTGACCAGGAGTTTTTTGATTTTTTCTACGAACACAAAAAACAACAAATCAACGTCGTAGGATTGCTTTTGTGCAAAGACGCACAGTGTTATGGCCCCGGAATCTTTCGCGGATCGACCGAAAAAGTAATCAATATGTATGAGGGACGCGGAGTGTTTTTGCCCTGTGCAGTTGAAAAAAACGGATAAGATGAAATTTTCCATTGTCATTCCCTTGCACAACAAAGCGCCTTATGTTTGTGAAACATTGCAATCAATTGTTGATCAAACGGTATTGCCATATGAACTCATCCTTGTAGATGATAAAAGTACGGACGGAAGTTTGGAACTGGCAACCCGTTTTTTGCAGGAAGTTCCTGAGCGTTTCAAGAATGTACGTGTCGAAATAGTGGCATCGGAAGAAAACCGCGGTGTGAGTTATGCCCGCAATTTGGGTTTTTCCAAAACAAGTGGAGACATCATCAGCTTTATTGATGCCGATGATGTGTATGCTCCGGAACTCATTCAAAGAGCTGCGCAATTGATGGAAGTTCAGGAAATGGATTTCGTGGTACTCGGAATTCAATTGTTTCCAAGCGGCATTCGTTATCCGGATTTCAGGAGAATAGTTCCCGATTTGCAGGAAGTGGGAACAGATGCTTACCTCATGAAACATCCGCTGAGAACCGTTACTTCACGTCATTTTGTGATGGGAGTGGGAAGCAATGTTATTGCCAAACGAAAGTGGATGGAAAGCATTCAGTTTGATGAAAAGGCGCGTTTTTATGAAGGAATTGATTTTTGGTACAGAGTATTGAAAGTTGTGTTGAGTAATCCGGATTCAAAAGTCGGGATGCTGATGGGAAATCACTTGCATGTGCGGGAAGTGGACGGAAGCTTATCCCGGAAAAAATACCATAGCTGCAAAGAGTTAACGCTTCCTCCGGTTTTGGTTCGCTACAAAAACAGCACGGACCACTATGATAAATTACTCATGGGAGTAGTGGGGGCACGTTGGATTGCGCATTCGTTCGGAAATTTGAGTTCCCGGAAGCAGAAAATCCGCTTCATTGTCAGTTACGCCGGATTGTTTCCGCGTCAGTTGTATTACTTCTTTTTGAGCAAAACCCGCGTTAAAACAGTATAAAGATGAGTGTAACAGGTTTAAAAGAACATTTTCAACACGTCAAAGCATCCGTTTTGTGGAATGGTTATTACGATGATATAGACGATTTTTCATCGGCGCCGGTAATGGACAAGCAGGTGCTGCGAGAAACATTGGCCGCCAGATTCAAATTACAGGACGAAGAAAAAGGAGTTTACCTCGTGCGTTCAGGTGGGTCGACACAAAAGCCTTTGGTATTTCCGGTAGATATTCAGGAAAATCTGGCGCAACGTCAATTATTGGCAAACGAACTGGTTGCAAGCGGAATCATTTCTTCACGCACGATTGCGTTGAATATCTTCAGCTACGGCGAAATGTATCGTACGGCTTCCATTTTGGATGATATTCTGGACAGATGTTCAGCAACGACCTTGGCTTTGAGTGCAAATGCTACTTATGAAACCATGGCTGCAACGAGTATCGAATTTCAGGCGAATATGCTCATGGGAACACCTTCCAAATTGGTTTTGTTTGCCAAGTTCCTCCAAAAAGAGGGAATAACCTGTGTTTTTGATACTATTTTGTTTGGAGGAGAATTTTTGCTTCCGTCGCAACGGGAAATTCTTTTGCAGGTATTTCAACCCAAAGCTATTTATTCCATGTATGGTTCAACCGAAACGGGAATCTGGGGCTGGGCGCATTATTCTCAAAACCCGAGAGCGTTTCATTTTCTGAAAGAAGTGGTAATCGAAATTTTCAATCCCGATTCGGAAGGATATGGCGAAATGGTGGTGACTAACCTGATCCGAAAACGTTTTCCTTTGTTTCGCTATCGCATGGGAGATGTGGGTAAGTTGGTTGAGGAAAACGGAAGAATGGTCTTGCTGCTGAAAGAACGCGAGCAAAAGTCTTTCTCTCTTCATGAAAGCGCTTATTTTTTGCACGATTTCGAATCCTTATTACAGGATGTCGATTGTTTCCAGATCCAATTATCCCTCAAAACAGATTTACTCACCGAATTGCGTTTTTTGCTGGTGAAATCACAGGGATCGCTGCCAGAGAAAGAAAAAATGATTCAGCGTATTGAACAAGGAATCAAACACATCATTGAATCGGATCCGAAGTTTGCAGCCATTGAAGTGGAAATGGTAAGCGAAGAAGCTTTGTATATCAACCCGACAACTTCCAAAACGCCGCCGATTATTGATTTCAGGAATTAATTCTAGAGTCATTTAAAAGTACTGAAATCAAGATTCTTACAAAAAGAATCCATCTTCTGATCGAATCTTTCAAGGGAGATTTCCTGTTAAACAATATAACCTGTTGTTTTTCTGGTTTGAAAGAAGAATGATCTTTAAGAAAGTAGTTCTAAAATGGCCATTATGCTGAAAGTGCAGAAAACAAGCTGAAAGTAGCGTGATTGAACCCCTGTTTGAGTTCAGTTGTCGGATTTTGTAAGACAAAATTCGGTAACAACGTATACGAGTTGGGGTGAAATAGCGAAATGAAGCGTAGCTTTTCAAGCTTTCGAGTACAGGCCTGGCCTTTTTGCTTACTTTTTTGGCAATGAAAAAAGTAAGATAAACAACCAATAGGGCGAAATGTGCCATACATGGGAAATTACCCTTTCATGAGTACTTACAGAAACAAATCAGATCGAGAATTCCTTCTTTACATTCTTGTAAATGCATCATTGTTGCAAAAGAACAAAACCCGGAAGAACAATGAGGATTTTAAAGCCCAAAGTTGTCGAAGTACTCAGTTGATGAAATCTCATAAAAAAACCTACCATTTGCTCATTTTTTTCGGCGAATAGCGGAATTGGTTCGATAGGATTATTATATTTGTTCCACTTCGAAAACTAAGAATGATAAAGAACGACATCTACGAACTATACCAAACAATGGAGCGAGAGAATATCTTGTTGTCATTTAAGGGGGTGGTTACGTCAGACCTGTTGTCTTCCGTTCTTTCAATCATGGAATCTAAAATGGATTACATGGATGAATCTCCAAAGCTGAAAAAAAAGGTTTTCAATGTACTTGTAGAATGTTTGCAAAATTTGTATCATCACATAGATTCAAGTGACGACAATGACAGAAACATGACACGGATTGAGGCGAAATCAGCTTTGTTCATGATCGCAAAGAAGGACGATCATTTCGTTATTCGAACAGGAAATTACATTGATAACGAAAGCGCACTGGATTTGGAAGCGCGTCTGGAAAAGATCAATGGAATGGATAAAGACGAGTTGAAAAAGTATTATCAGGATGTGCTGAGTAACGGAACCTTATCTGATAAGGGAACAGCAGGTCTTGGAATGATTGATATTGCAAGAAAATCAGGAAATAAACTGGAGTATCAGATTTTACCTATTAATGATGTGAATAGTTTTTTCTGTTTGAATATAAAAATTGATTAAGTAAGAATATGGAAAATTTACACCTAGAAGGATCAGCGAAAACACCTTCGATCCATTTTGATGCCGCTACCGGAAAACTTGAGTTGAAAGGCCGTTCTATTCCTGAAAACTCAGTGGAATTTTACAAACCATTGAATGATTGGATTGATTCTTACGGAAAAAATCCGATTGCCGAAACATCTGTTGATGTGAAATTGGAATATTTTAATACCTCTTCTTCCAAGTGTATTCTGGACTTGTTTAAGAAACTGGAAGCTATTTCCGGTTCTAAAACAAATGTAACCGTGAACTGGTTTTTTGAAGAGGACGATGAAGATATGGAAGAAGCCGGTCAGGATTACCAGGCAATCATCGGGCTGCCTTTCAATATTATTGAAGTAGAAGAAATTTAAAAGTGCTCCCTCGTCCAACTGACGGGGGATTTTTTTATGCAAAAGAAAACGGTAGGAATTACGGGAGGAATTGGATCCGGGAAATCGGTTGTAGCAAAAATCTTACACGAGATGGGCTATCCGGTTTATTCATCGGATCAGCGTGCAAAGGAACTTATGCATGAAGATGCTTCTATTGTGAAAGGATTGAAAACGATGTTCGGAGAAGAGGCATATGTCAATCAGCAACTGAACAGAGCGTATATCGCCACGCAGATTTTCAAAGATGAATCCAAAAGAACTGCAATGAACAATCTGGTGCATCCTGCAGTCAGAAAAGATTTTAAAGAGTGGGTCGAAAGACAAAATTCTCCGCTTGTTTTCCAGGAATCAGCTCTGTTGTTTGAAACAGGAAATTACCGTTCTTTTGATGCTGTGTTTTTGGTGAGTGCGCCAGAGGATGTCCGGATGAAACGCGTAAAAGAGCGTGATCACTTAAGTGACGAACAAGTGCTTTCCCGATTCAAAGCGCAAATGTCTGAGGAAGAAAAAAGAAAATTAACCAACTATGTTGTGGACAACAGCGGAAATGAATTTTTGATTCCACAGATTCTGAAATTAATCAGAGAGATCTCCTAATCAACTTCTTCGTAATCATCAAAACGATTCGATTGATTCTGATCGTTTCTTCTGTTTTCCGGGCGATTATCATTGTCGGAACCCTTCCCGAAAGCTTTTCCGGAGAAAATCATGCTCAGGGCGTTAATCATGCGCATCAGCATTGTGATGGTGAAAAAGAATCCGACGATTTTGAAAATGAACCCGAAGATCGGAGTGTCCTCAATATCGATGATGTTTGAATAGAACCAGCTGGAAATATTGTTTTCGGCAAATTCAGGCTTCCAAAGTAAAAAACCGAATACTGCCATCGCCAATGCTACAATTCCGAATTCAAGGCTCATTTTGGGTTTCTGAGTTTCAGAAAGTGTTCTTCCCTGAATTTGAATCATCATGACATTTTTCAACTGCATATTCTGAACTTTCCCGATAAAATACATGAAGAGGATTAGTCCGGTGGTAATTGCAGTAGAAAGATTTCCATCCGGATTATTCGTGCAAAAAAGGATTGCAACATCTGCAATCAGCAAATACTGGATCGTTTTGAGCGCAAGTCCCAAAGGGTAAGAAAGGGGCACTCCTCCGCGAAGTAAGACAAAGCCGAATTTTAAAATTCCCCAAATAAAACTGAAGATTGCCAAAATGACTCCCAGTCGAAAGATTAAACTGATAAATTCCACAAAGCAAAAATGCGAAAAAGGGTTGAATCTTACAACCTGAGTTTAATTTAAATTGGGCATTCAGATTGCATTAAAAAGTGATATAGACGAGGCGGTTTTGTAAGTGTTAGTCCACTAACACGAATAAAACCAACGATGGATATATACTTTTTGATGTAAAGCAATTTACGATTTTCACTGATAAACAGTGCTCTTCTTCCTGATAATCCTTTAAAATAACCCGCTATTTTTTCAGGATGATCAGTCGAATAACGCCATTTATCAGCGTTCTGAAGCCGAATTTACAATCAAACTCAGGTTTCCAACTTGTTTTGGCAGGGTATTGGTATATTTGGGCAAAATTGTAACTATGAAAAATTGTTTGCTAGGTTTTATGGTGTTTGTGGGATTCTTTCTTCGCGCAGAAGAAGGGATGCTTATTCCATCTTTGCTTCAGGCTTTTGAGTCGGATATGAAAGCTAAGGGAATGAAACTAAGTGCAGCGGATATCTATTCGGTAAATAAATCTTCGTTAAAAGATGCAATTATGCATTTCGGAGGAGGTTGTACTGCAGAATTGGTTTCCGATAAAGGATTGCTGTTAACGAATCACCACTGTGGATTGGATGCTGTTCAGAGACATTCATCTACCGAACACGATTACCTGAAAAACGGTTTTTGGGCAAAAAGTTTCAAGGATGAACTTGCAAATGCAGGTTTGACGGCTACCAGAATCGTCCGCATTGAAGATGTAACCGAAGCAATGATGTTCGGAATCCAGGGAGTGGAAGACGGAAATAAAATCGGTGAGATTTTGAAACGAAATATGAAAAAACTGATCGAAGATGCGACCAGAAATACACATTTCCAGGCAGATGTTCAGGCTTTTGACTATGGGAACAGTTTTTACCTGATGGTAAAAGAAGTGTTTACGGATGTGCGTTTGGTTGGAGCTCCTCCAAGTTCGATCGGAAAGTTTGGTGGCGACACGGATAACTGGGTTTGGCCGAGACATACCGGAGATTTTTCCGTGTTTCGTGTTTACGCAGGAAAAGACAACAAGCCGGCAGCTTACAACGAGGAAAATGTTCCGTATTCACCGATTCAGCATTTGAAAATTGCTTTCAACGACCGTAAAGTAGGAGATTTCACGATGGTTTACGGTTTTCCGGGTCAAACAGAGCAGCATTTAACATCCGGAAATTTGAAATATTACATCGAGAAACAACGACCGATGGAAATCGATATGCGTACGAAAAGTTTGGCTGTGATCAATGAAGCAATGACCAAATCGGATTTAACGCGGATCCAATACATGGCGAAACAGGCACGTATCGCAAATGCATGGAAAAAATACATCGGTCAGATTGACGGATTGAAGCAATTGGATGCCGTTTCATTGAAAAAGAAATTTGAAGATGAATACGTTGAAAGAGCAAAATCACAGGATGGCTGGAATCATTATGGTCCTTTGGTTGACCGGATGAATCAGTTGGTGGAACAAAAGGGACACTACGAGTTTACTTACACCTTGATGGTGGAATACTTGTTTGTCGGACCGGAATTTTTCCGATTGGCACGCACAATGGAAGACCTGGAAAGAAATTACGCGAAATACAAAGCAAGTAACGAGTTGGATGCAAAAATCCAGACAATCATTAAAGGCGCGGACGGATTCTTCAAGAACTACGATGTGAATGTAGACAAAGGAATTTTCGAGGCCTTGACTCCGGCATTCAGAACTTATCTTGACAAGCGTTTTGTGATCGGTTCGTTGAGCAACCAGAAACTGGCTTCCGACATTTATTCCAAATCCATTTTCGTGAACAAGGAGAAATATCTGGCATTCCTGAATAAATTCAGTGAGAAATCGCTTTCTACCTTGAAGAAAGATCCGGGATATAAGCTTTTTGCTGAATGTTTCACATTGATGCGTGATGAGGTTGCTTCCGGTGCAAACGATTACAATATTGAAATGGATGCCTTGCTGAAAGATTATGTAGAAGGAAAATTGAAAATGTTCCCGGATGCAAAACATTGGCCTGATGCAAATTCAACTTTGCGTGTAACATACGGTTTGCTGGAAGGATCAGCTCCGGTAGACGGAATGGCTTACACAGAGCATACCACGTTGAAAGGAATGGTCGATAAATACAACACCGGAAATCCGGACTTTGATCTGGACCCGAAAATGATTGATTTGTATAAATCGAAAAACTACGGACCTTACTCTCAGAACGGAGAATTGTGGGTGTGTTTCACAGGATCAAATCACACGACCGGAGGAAACTCAGGTTCACCGGTTTTGGATGCGAACGGAAATTTGATGGGATTGAACTTCGACAGAAGCTGGGAAAGTACGATGAGTGACTTCTATTTCGATCCGAACCGCTGCAGAAACATTGTGGTTGATATCCGCTACGTGATGTGGGTGATGGACGTTTACTGCGGCGCGAAGCACCTGGTGGATGAGATGACTTTGGTTAAATAAGGACTTTAGGATTTTAAGATATTAAGATGTCAGGACTTGAAATATGAGTCAAAAAAAAGACTTTGGAGATTCCAAAGTCTTTTTTTTGTTTAAGAATGTAAAGTCCTAAAGGCTTAATGTCCTGAAGTCTTAAAATCTAAAATTATTTCTCAGGCATAATCTCCATCTTTTCTGCAAAGTGGTAGCAATAATCCCTTAAATCTTCCGCAATCAGGTTTTCTCCTGTTGCCTTCTCAAAAGTATCAGCCATTGTCAGGAGTGTTTGATGAAAAAACTGTTTCATTTCTTCTACCGACATATCTTTCGTCCACAAATCAATCTTCATGGTGTTTTTGTCATCCGGGTTCCAAAGCGACATCATCAGTGCTTTGGCAGGAGCGTTTTCGATTCCGCCGTCTTCAGCGCTCCAATGCATTTCAAGTGGAAGATTATTTGCATTAAGGCCTATTTTTACTGAAATTGCTGATCGTTTTGTTACTACTTCTTCTTCCATTTTCTCAATCGTTAATTTGGTATTCTGTTAAAATTTCGTTGTACGGTTTGTTTATTAGTTCCTGCAAAGTTACATCATATTGTTCCATGAAGCTACAAACAATACGGTAACCTAAAAATTGACCCAGGCGATCCGGCCCTTTTTGAGGCAGCCCGGCAGTGAAAGGAGCTTCCTGTAGAAATGCCGCCTGATCGGTTTCGCTTTTCATAAATAACATGTTCTGTTTTACGAGATATTCCCAGAAATCGCGTTCATTTCTCAGTGCCCATTCGTAATCCCTGGCATTGTAGCGCAGCAGAATGTGTTCTTCCTGTTCAGGTAGAGCCGCTTTGGTCAGATAGAGGATTTTTCCCCACTGAACCATTGCCTGAATGTTATTGAAATCTTTTCCGGGCTCACAAATGTGCGTCAGAATCCACGCGCAAACAGCATCGCGTTCCAGGTATTCGGGTTCCATGGCTTCTTTGATCCATTCGTAGAAAACATCGCCCGGCAATTCCTTGATGACATCTGTTTTTGCTCCTAAATAGCGTTCCAAACCAACTCCGATCTCATTTTCCGTGCAATACATGCTCGAAGCAAAATAAGAGTTCATGAAAAGGATGGATTTCGGAAGTTTGCTCTTCGGTAAATGCACCTGAAGCCGCTTAAATCCGTCTTCGATAATCCGTCTCGACTCCGGGAGTTTTGCCGCGAACTTTTCATCGATGCGTTTCGACAATCTTTTGTAATAACTGTTTTGTGTAAATTCTGCCCAATTCATGGCAAAAGTACTGTCTTTTGGAAGCCCCGTTTTGAAACAATAGTAAAACTGATAGTCGATAATTTCCGGGAATTGTTGTGCCAGTTTTTCAATCTCAGAATTCAACTGCTGCTTCGGAGTATTTTTCAGAATACTGTCTAATTGAACGCCGGATAACTGGTAATTGCTTGAAGAAATGTCCACATCCAGTGGGTTTGAGCAGGAAACCACCGATAACAGAATTAAAACACACATGAAACGTGTAAACGAACTAATTTTTTGCGTAAATTTCATATTGGTCAAAAATAATCATTCTAGTCTCATTGAAAGAAACTATATTTGATTCACTTTTAAGATAACTTATGAAAAGATTAATAGTAACATGTTTGGCAGTAACTTTTTCTGCAGCCGTTTTTGGACAATCAGAAGGATCTGATAAAAAAGTAAACATGGGAATTGCCTACCAACTAGGATTGAATTTCACAAAACCCGGAACAAAACGGATCGAAAAAGATGGAGCTGGAGTTCAAAACTCTTTTGGTTTGAATATCAATTTCAACTTCAGTGAGAACATCGGGTTTATGACCGGGTTAGAGTTCGACTTCGAGTCGTACAAAATTGCAATGACAGCAATAAACGGTAATTCTTATTACTACTATAACGATAACAATATCATTCAGGAAGAAGATGTAAAAGATCCGAATACAGATCAGGTTTTCCGTTTGACAGGAAGAAAATACAAAAGCATCTACGCTACTTTGCCAACGATGTTGATCTTCAGAACAAACGCAATCGGTGATTTCCGTTACTACGGAAAGTTTGGAGCACGTACAAGTTTCTTGATCAAATCTTCAAAAGATGATCAGGGAATGATCTTCGGAAACGGAGCAAACGGAACAAGTATTGATGCAATTGAAGCTGGATTATTCCCTTCAACAGCAACGGAAATGACCGGAATGAAAACAGCTTATGGAAATGATGTGAGTTTTATCCGTGCATCTTTAGGTTTGGCTGGTGGAGCTCAATGGAACTTCACAGGAAACACGTTGTTGTTCGCTGAACTTGGATTCTACTACGGTTTGACTCCGATCAATATTGAAGGAAGCGGAAAGAACAAAACGCTTTTCAACAGATCAGGAGGAGGTAACGATTATTTCGGTTTGAAAACAACACAAACTCAATTCACTTTGAAAATAGGGATTCTATTCTAAGAGAACAGATTTATACTTCATTAGAAATCCCGTCCTGGCTTAGTCAAGACGGGATTTTTTGTTATTTTTACTAACAAGATTTATGGAAAAGGAATTACAAGTAATCGACTATATCTCAAATTGGTTGAAACAATATGCATTGAATGCGGGTGTAAACGGGTTTATTGTCGGAATCTCCGGTGGAGTGGACAGTGCTGTGACATCTACGTTGTGTGCAAAAACAGGAATGAAAGTATTGGTGCTCAATATGCCGATTCGTCAAACGAAAGCAGAATTTACAAGAGCTACCGAGCATATTGAGTGGTTACAAACGAATTTTTCCAATGTCGAGGCACAAACCATTGACTTAACAGATGCGTTTCAGCAATTGGAGAGAACTTTTCCTGCAAGTACGGTAGAAAATCATTTGGCAATGGCAAATTCAAGAGCCAGATTGAGAATGACAACCTTATATGCTCTCGGACAAACGCACAGCTTGCTGGTAGCCGGAACAGGAAACAAAATTGAAGATTTCGGAGTGGGATTCTTTACAAAATACGGTGATGGCGGAGTGGATTTAAGTCCGATTGCAGACCTGACGAAAACAGAAGTGTTTGAATTGGCAGGTTCTCTGAATATCGTGGAATCCATTTTGGTAGCAAAACCAACAGATGGTTTGTGGGAAGACGGCCGTTCGGATGAAGATCAGATGGGCGCAACCTATCCGGAGCTGGAATGGGCGATGGGATTCAACGGAAACGAAGAAACGTTAAACGAAAGACAAAAAGAAGTGCTGACAATCTACCGCAAATTGAATCGTGCGAATAAACACAAAATGGAACCGATTCCGGTTTGCTTACTCCCTGAAAATATTAAATGGTAGGGAAATGTTTAATAGCTTTTGTGTGCTCATTGATTGGTGCTTTTTCCAATCTGATGGCGCAGGAAGATTTTAATCACTACCAACCCTTATGCAATAAAGGTCCGGTTCCAAAGGACTTTTCAAATTCCACTCTGAACAAGATTAAAGAGGATCACCGAACAGATCTGAAATCGCTGACTCCGAGGAAAAAACAATTTTTTGTAGAACAGATCAATTATTCCATTGATGAAATTCTGTATTCCGGAAATGTGACTTTCGGCGATACCATTAGCCGGTATTTACAGAAACTGGGTGATAAACTCATTGCCGGAAATGAAGATCTGGAAGGAAAATTGCGGTTTTATGTCTACAATTCCACCGATGCAAATGCTTTTTCAACCAGACAGGGAATCGTTTTCGTCACAACCGGATTAATTGCCCAGCTGACGACCGAAGCACAATTGGCTTTTGTTCTTTCTCATGAAATCATCCATTTTGAGGAACATCACGTATTGGAGCTTTATGAATACGCTACCAAGGAGAAATTTTATTCATACAATGAAAGAGCCCGTTTTTTAAGCAATTATTCACGGGAAAATGAACTGGAAGCAGACCGATTGGCTGTCAAGATGGTTCATGATGCAGGATACAAACCTGCGGAAATCAATAAAACATTTGATGTACTGCTTTATTCCTATCTTCCTTTTGAAGAAATGAAATTCGATAAAACGTATTTCAATACCACAGAAATGTACATTCCTGAAATGTACTTTGACTTCAAAAGAACCGAGATTTCAGCAAAGTTTAAGTACAATGACTACCTGATGTCGCACCCGAATCTGGCTAAAAGAAAAGAGCAGGTAACGGAGCAGGTTTCCAAATTCAAGGATTGGGACAAGAATATGCTGTATGAAGACAGTTCTTGTTTTTTCTACATCAGAGATGTTGCCCGCTTTGAATATGTTCTGAATAAAGTATACGATGAAGAACCGGTAGAAGCTTTGTACGCGATCTACATTTTAGAAAAAAGATATCCCGGCTCGGCGTTTTTGGCAAATTGCAAATCACAGGCGTGGCTGGACGTGATGAAATCGGTTGCTCAGAAAAGAAAACCAAGTTATTATGGAAGTCTTCCCAGAAAGAAAGTACGCTATTACGAAGGGCAGATATCGATTCTGAACCAGTTTGTCAATGTGCTTCCGAAGAATGGAAAACTTGCTGTAGGATTACGGGTGATTTACGATGCTTACCAAAAAGACACCACGAACTTAATTGCACGGAAGAGCCTTGAAACAGCGATTCAGCTGCTGGTTAAGAGCGAAGATTTTGATCTGGATAAATTTTCAAACAGAAACTATGCTGAAACGCTCGTTTACCTGAATGAAAAAAAGAAGGCTGCGAATTCAGGAGAAAAACTTCCGACTGATGAATTGGACAAGTATGCTGTGATTGAGAATCAATCCAAAGGAATGACGGATGGGTTTGAAATTGATTCGACCAAATTCTATATGTACGGAATTGCGGATATTATCCGGGACACTAATTTCCTGATGAAATTCAAGCAATATGCGAAGAAGAGTACACTGCTCGAAAAAAGAAATGATGAGTTTAATCTGATGACCGACAGCGAACAGCTGGATCTGGAATATTTGAAGTACGATGACGAAATGCATCTCACAATGGATTCCATGCTGTTGTTTCAACCTGCTATTTTCGAAACTACCCGATCTTCCGAGATAAATGTTTACAAAACATTTAAAACGCGGGATTTGATGATGAAGGAAGTAAGGGACAATGCTTCAGATCTGAATATTCATGTGGAAACCTTGAGTTTGCAAAGACTGGATACGCTGAATGCGGAAGACTGGAATAATTATGCATTCCTGCAGCGAAGCTTAACCCGGGCAATCAAAGATCATGAAAGCGATTATTTTGTTCTGGATCTGCCGGATTTGAACCGGATTCAAAAACTGTACGGTGCAGACAAACTCGTGTTTTTGGAATATCAACATGCTTATGCTCCGGATTTGTATTTCGGAAACGTGTTGCTTTTCACTGTTTTACTTCCGGTTGGTTTGGTTTATTTTCCAATAGAAATTCTTTCCGGACATTATTCCGATTGGCAGTTTTACGTATTGGATCTGAAAACCGGAGAACTTGTTCTCAACCGGTCATATTATGCCAATGAGCCTTCTACAAAGCATTTTATCGGTTCCAGATTGTACGGAATGTTTCACCAGTTAAAACAAGCGAAAAATGACTATTAGAAAAGCCCTTGTTTTTTGCTGTTTGTTTGCTGCTTTGTTTTCACAGGCTCAGGAAGTCGGTTATTACGGCAAGCGGGTTTTTCTGGAAATTGACGGACAGGGACAGATTCCTTTGCTGCAAAACATCTTCGGAGAGCGCAAAGGATATGTGTCAAGGAAAGGAGCTCTGCACAGTTCATATAATTTACTGGATGTGGCCTACAGAGCCAGCTTGAATGTTGCCGTAACGGAATCAGTCGGTTTCGGCTTGGAGTTTTCGCAGCGTTTTTACCGGGTGAATCTGCAATCAGTTGATGAATTGACACGAAATTACAAAGACACCGGTGGAACAATGATTGCAGAGTATCTGGATGGGAAAGTAGCCTATCTTCCGATCCGTGAAACTGTTTTTATGCCGAGAGCAACGGTTGCTTTGAACAACAGTAACATTCCCTGTGGATTTGCGAGTGAAATCGGAATCGGTTATTCCCTGATTCAGCTTCCGAACAGGGATCTGGCAATAGAGCTTGCCAATCCGGACGAAAGTGTATTGGTTTCATCGGTGAAAGAACGCCTATTGGACTCACGTGCCGAAGAATTCAGAGGAATGGTATTTATGTTTGGATTCCGTATGAATTACCCGATCACCAAAAGAGTTTTGTTTCATGTAGGTTTCAGATACCAATACGCATTTCAATTCGGAAAGAAGAAATTCAGACGAATGGATGAATCTGAATACTGGTTCTCAGGAAGAGAAGTTTGGTCCAAGGTAAATCTGCGAAGACAATTGGGGGTTTTCAGCTTCGGAACAGGATTGACTTTTACGTTGTAATTACGAATTGGTTTTCTCCTGAACTTTTATCTTCTCAAAAGGGTACATATTTCGAATTTCCCCTTGGGAGGAGGATCAGTCCAATTACTTAACGCGTGGAAGGAATTACTCTGCCTCCGGCGCCAATCTTAAGACAATTCCGTCAATTTCTTCCGAAATAGGAATCTGACATCCCAAACGGCTGTTTGATTTCACGTAAAATGCCTGATCCAGCATATCCAGTTCTGCATCGCTTTGTTCCTCCAGAGGAGTATCGGATTCCAGGTAGCACTGACACGTTGCGCACATTGCCATCCCGCCGCATTCACCTTTTACCGGAAGTTCATACGCCCTGCAAAGTTCCATGATGTTCATATTCATGTCTGTAGGCGCTGATAATTCGTGAGTTACTCCCTCTCTGTCAATGATTGTTACTGTAATGTCTGCCATGGCAAAATTTTTGCAAAGGTACTAACTATTCCCTGCGGTGATTCAGAGAAATGTTATATTTGATTAAACGACACATAAATTCTATTAATGCGCCTTCTAAGTTCACTTGTTTTTCTGCTTTTTTCCTGTTTTTTGTTCGGACAATCGAATTCCTGGGTTCAGAACTCCGAATACTTCAAAAACAAGTTGCCTCACCAGATTGGTACATATCTTTTTGAAGACGGTTCTTTTCAATTGTCGGAGGGGAATTACCGCTTTAAGTTTGATTCGAAAGGAATTCTGAACCGCGATCTTACTCAGGAAGTGATTGAGGAAAAAGCTGATCCGGAGCAGAAAACGAGCAGCTTCACGACATTTGATATGCAAACGAATACGCGGTATACTTTTGCGGACGACTACCTTCATATCGAGAAGTATTTTCCGGATCGGAAAAACGAATACAAAGCCATTCAGCTGGAAAAACAGGCACGGGTGGTTAAAAGTGTCTGGGATCAGTATTCCAATAATGCGAATCACGTAGATGCGGGAATTATCACCGAAATCAAGAATAAGGTCATTATTTATCAGACGTATTATGCCATTTCTGCCAATACGCATCCGAATCAATACAAACCGAAAGGAATCAACACGTATCTGAGATTGAGTATTCTGGATTTGACGAATTATTCCGTTTCCTATGAATACTTACTGATCGATGTTTTTGACGCTTCTTACGGGAAGAAAAAAGAAGTTCTGGATTTGTATGATTTTAAATGTATCGGGATCAATAAGAAACAAGAGCTTTTATTTTGTTTGAGCAAAACATCCTTCAAAGACCGGAATGCTCCACCCTTGACGCTGAGTGACTACAAAAGCGTAGATTATTGCAAATCAAATCTGGATGTTTGGTCGGTGAACCTGAAGGATTTCTCCCAAAAGAAAGTTTATACTACTGTTGTTGAATCAAATCCGGCGGCGAGTTCGGTTAGTTTCAGCATGGTAAATGATGGCTGGATGCTGACCTGGACGAAATTAACCGGAAGTAATACCTATGCCTTCAATGCACGCGTTTTTGAACTGGATTCGGACTACGATATCAAAGAAACCGTTCTGAATTTTCCTGTTCAGGATTTAAAATTGGCGAAACCTCAAACTCCCAATCTACGGATTTACAAAAACCAGAAAGGGGAGAAGCAATACTGTACGTCCGTGCCCGGAAACCCGGCTATTTTTGTACTGAATGAGCGATCGGAACTGGAAATCGTTGCCAACACGGAACTGAAGTGGGATTTGCTCAAGCATTATGTGATGAGTGATTCCGAAATGATGTGTCTGCCTTGTATGAAGCAATTGTCGGAGATGGAAATCAAAGATTTGTCAGATTTGCCCGGAGCGATCGATCCGAAGTCGCCGCACACCAGAGTGATCCGTTTCCGGAAAGTGGGGAATGCCGTTTTTTATGTACATCTGGAAACCTTGAATCAGATCGTTGAAACGGGACATGTCGAAAAGATCAAAGAACTGTTTTTGAAAACGGGAAGCATTTCCTTATAAGTGAAGAGCAGTACATCTTGTGGATGACTGCTCTTCTATATATTGTCGTTCCTGTCTATCCCCGACTTTACGCAGGGGGAAGGAGGATCGGAAAGCTTCCGCTGACGCAATGGTCAGGGAAACTGTAATTGATACAAATTTAATGCATTTGGATAAAACAAGTCGGGGTGAAAAATTTTTCACCCCGACTTGTTTTTATATCAGACGATTTATTTCAATTTTTCGTTCAGTAAATTAAAATACTTTACATTCCACGATACTAGATCATTAAAACGCTCGTTAGGTTGTATTCCTCTTTCCATTTTAGGCTTGTCGGCTTTGTAGGATTCCAATAAGCTATGTTCTGACAACGTTTTTTCAAACCAACCATTGCTGAATTTCTTCATCTCTCCATCCCAGCCTTCAGAATAATATTGAATATTATTATATAAGTAATCTGCATAATAGTTTAATTTGCCTTGGGACAAAACGATATAAACTGTTTTACCAACGATTCTATATAGAGCTCCTCCGAATGTGAAAATTTTTCCGGGTAAATCCGCTACTTTTTTTTCAACTTCGCTACCGGACTGATCCAGATATTTTAATTTAAGTGAAGAAGATCCACCTAAAGGACTTCCAATAATCAGGTATCCATCAATATATTTACCATCTAGGTAATCTTCTATTGAATTATAGAATCGAAAGCCTCTTTCTTCTGGTGTTGATTCTGTTTCCTGGGAAAACAAGTTAGAGATTCCGAAAGAGGTTAAAAGAACTAATAAAAAATATTTAAGTGTCATAGTTAATGATTTTTGGCAAAAGTAAGAAAATAAGGGCTGCTTGGATAAAACAAAGTCGGGGCGAAAAATTTTTCGCCCCGACTTTGTTTAGTATTTAGAATATTACATCATTCCCGGCATTCCACCTGGCATTCCGCCGTGCATATGCGGAGCATCTGTTTCCGGCTCGTCAGCGATCACACATTCTGTGGTCAATAACATAGCTGCGATTGATGCAGCGTTTTCGATTGCAATACGCGTTACTTTAGTCGGATCGACAACTCCAGCTTCGTATAGATTCTGGTATTGTTCCGTGCGTGCGTTGTATCCGAAGTCGTCTTTTCCTTCACGGATCTTCTGAACAACTACAGCACCTTCACCACCTGCATTGGCAATGATCTGACGCAATGGCTCTTCAATAGCACGTTTTACGATTGCAATTCCGGTAGTTTCATCGTCATTAATTCCTGTCAATGTTTCTAATGCATCCATTGCGCGAATCAATGCAACACCTCCACCAGGAACAATTCCCTCTTCTACAGCAGCTCTTGTTGCAGCTAAAGCATCGTCCACACGGTCTTTCTTCTCTTTCATTTCAACCTCAGTTGGCGCACCGATGTAAAGAACAGCAACACCTCCGGCCAATTTAGCCAAACGCTCCTGTAATTTTTCACGGTCATAATCTGAAGTCGTAGATTCCATTTGTGCTTTGATTTGCCCGATACGAGCCTGAATATCTTCTTTTTGTCCTGCTCCGTTGATGATCGTTGTATTGTCTTTGTCGATCTCTACTTTCTCAGCAGTTCCAAGCATATCCAGAGTTGCATTTTCCAATGTCAAACCGCGCTCTTCCGTGATCACTTGTCCACCTGTCAAAATTGCGATGTCTTCCAACATAGCTTTTCTGCGGTCTCCGAATCCCGGAGCCTTTACAGCTACGATTTTCAAACTTCCACGCAAACGGTTCACAACCAATGTTGTTAACGCTTCACCGTCAACATCCTCAGCGATGATCAATAATGATTTTCCGTTTTGAACAACCGGTTCCAAAATAGGAAGCAATTCCTTCATGTTGCTGATCTTCTTATCGTAGATCAAAATCAACGGATGCTCCATTTCAGCAATCATTTTGTCTGTATTGGTAACGAAGTAAGGAGAAAGGTATCCGCGGTCGAATTGCATTCCTTCTACTGTTTTTACTTCCGTTTCAGTTCCTTTAGCTTCTTCAACAGTGATCACACCATCGTTTCCAACTACTTTCATTGCCTGAGCAATCAATGAACCGATTGTCTCGTCATTGTTTGCGGAAATGGTTGCAATTTGCTTGATTTTATCATTGTCAGAACCAACTTCTTTGGAGATTTTTTTCAAATCTGCCACTACGGAAAGAACCGCTTTGTCGATTCCACGCTTCAAATCCATTGGATTTGCACCTGCAGCTACGTTTTTCAAACCTGCCGTGATGATTGCCTGCGCCAAAACAGTTGCAGTCGTTGTTCCGTCTCCTGCGATGTCTGCAGTTTTAGAAGCAACTTCTTTCACCATTTGTGCCCCCATGTTTTCAACCGGGTCAGCTAATTCGATTTCTTTGGCTACGGAAACACCATCTTTTGTTACTTGAGGAGCTCCGAATTTTTTCCCGATCACAACGTTTCTTCCTTTTGGTCCAAGGGTTACTTTCACCGCATTTGCTAATGAATCAACTCCTTTTTTCAGCTTCTCACGAGCTTCAACATCAAAATAAATTTGCTTTGCCATTTCTTATTTCTTAATGATTTAAATTCTTTGAATGTTCATCCTTCGACAAGCTCAGGATGTTTTTGTTCAAATGTTCAAATTGAAATTTTTCAACCTTTGAACTTCGAAATTTTCACTTTCTCTTATCCGATAATTCCGTAAATGTCACCTTCTTTCATGATCAGGTAATCTTTCCCGTCAATTTTGATTTCGGTACCGGAATATTGACCGTAAATAACAGTGTCGTTTACTTTTACTTGCATTGGTTCGTCTTTTTTTCCAGGTCCAACTGCGATAACTGTTCCTTTTAACGGTTTTTCCTTCGCTGTATCAGGAATGATAATTCCACTTGCTGTTACTTGCTCTGCAGGTGCTGCTTCAATAAGCACTCGATCTGCTAAAGGTTTAAATGTTGTTGACATATTGTTATTCTATTTTAGATAAAATTCGACAGTGCAAACAGACCAAGATTGTGCCAATGTACGGATTGTGTCAATTTTGCGTTTTTGTGAAGTGATAGAAACAAAAAATGTCAGTATGTTGTGACATACTGACATTCTATAATGATTTTCTGGATGCTTATTGAGGTGTACCACCTTGTTGTCCCGGAGCAGTTCCTCCCTGAGGTCCGCCTGCACCTTGTTGTCCACCCGGTTGTTCTTTACCTTGTTGAACTTTTGGCTTCTCAGGTTTCATAATACTTGTCATCAAAATACTTCCTACCAAAATAAATCCTGCTAAAACCCAGGTTGCTTTTTCGATAAAATCATTTGTACGTTGTACACCACCAAGTTGTTGTGCAGCACCGAAATCAGAAGACAAACCTCCTCCTTTAGGGTTCTGAACGAATACAACAACGATTAGTAAAATGCTTGCTAATACTAGTAAAATTGAAATTAATGCTATCATTTTATGAGGTAATTTTTTTCTTTAATTCTTCAATTTGGAGTGCAAATAAACTCTTTTTTTCTGGAAACGCCAAACTTAATTGATGATAAACATGAATTGCTTTTGGAAAATTTCCCTGAGCTGCATAAATTTTTGCTAAAGTTTCCGAAACCGGAATTCGCTCATCGTCCAGACTTTCTTTTGCTTTCTTCGACGGAGAATAGAATTCGGCCTTCGGTTTTGGCATGCTGGGACTGGTTTCGATGAATTTATCGATAATCTCTTTCGAGTTTATTTTAGATTCTGTTTTTACTTCAACGCGTTCAGTGGCAGGTTCGTGCTGACCGGATTTTAACCAGCCGGTGAAAGAACGTTTTTGTGCCGGGTTATTCGAAGATTCTGTTTGAAGATCTTCTTTTTCCTCCTCTATTTTCGGCTCTGCTTTCAGTTGTTCCTCTTCCTCATGAGAATGAGGTTCAATGTATGGCTCTTCTTCCTCTTCTTGCTGATTGGCGGTTGTCAGGTAATCCTGTGAAAGTGTCTGAGCGACGATCTCAAAATCGAAAATGTCTTTTTCCTCCTTCGCTGTTTCATCATTGTCAGATGAACTTTCGGTCTTCAATTCATCCACTGATGGACTTTCTTCCTGAGAAACAATTTTTTCTACAGGCACCGGATCAGTTTCTGCTTTCAAAACCACATCCTCTTCTGAAATTACCGAAAGGGTTTCAGGTTCGGTCGTTGAACTTGCTTCGATTGGTTCCTGAATTGATACTTCCTCCTTCTGTTGTTCGTCTTTGTCAGATGAAACCTCAGTCTTCGGAAGCGATGCTTCTTCCTTCGGTTGTTCATCTTTGTCAGATGAAACCTCAGTCTTCGGAAGCGATGCTTCCTCTTCCTCTGTTTCAGGAACGGTAATTGCCGGAACTTCGATCAACGCTTCTCCTTCAAATGCGCTGTGCAATAGATGGAACAAACGCGTTCTGTCGGATAATTTATAAGCTTGCTTTGGAAGCACTTCATCTAACTGAATGGATTGAAATCGGGAAACTCCTTGTAAATACAGCAAAGCATAAACGGAAGAATAGGGGTGTTTCTCCGACAATTCGCGAAGAATTTCCACATCCTCGGAACGTATGAGCTCCGGGCGGGTAATAAATTCAGCTATTTGTTCCGCATTCAGCATTACCAGTTGGATAAGAGTTTGTTGACAACATCCTGCACTACTTGTTGGTTAATGGCTTCCAAAAGACGCGTTTCAACGTCTACCAATTGCTCATTGGATTCATAATCGGCAAAGCGTGAACTGGTAAATTCCATTTTCTCCAAACCTTTGGTTGGTGTAATGATAGTGAAATTAACTGAAACTGTTAAACGGTTCTTCGCCGCTAAATCTCCTTGCTGAATGGCAATAGGAGAGGTGTTGTATCCGGAAATGATTCCGCTGATTTTTATCTGTGCTTCGTCCAGTGTTGACGCAAGTTTCAAACGGGTATTGTTTTGAATTCCGCTGCGCATGGCTTCAGATAAGTTTGCCGGATAATTAGACGGAGCGGTTGCTGCCGTTAATTCCAAAGGAGTAATGTAGAACCGTTTCCATTCTTCCGGCATGGAATTGTCTATCGGATTTAAAAATGCTTTCGGCCAGCAGCTGCAAAGACCAAATGCGATGAGAAATATAAATGCTATGTGTTTTTTCATCCCTGAATATCGTATTCTTTGATCTTGCGATACAAAGTTCGTTCCGAAATTCCCAATTCTTCCGCAGCGTACTTTCTTCTTCCGCGATGTTTGTCCAGGGCTTTTTGAATCAACTCTCTTTCACGGTCTTCCAATGACAAGGATTCCTGAACCTCTTCGTGAAGTTCATAATCTTCCGTATCCGGTTCCTCGTAAATAGCTGGTTTCACCGTTTCCGTTTTGATCGGAGTAGGAGGAAGGATGCGTTGTTCTCCCGGGTTAATATCGTGATACAACCGGTTGACAACTGCAGCCTGATCATTGGAAAGATTGAAATCTCCCTGATGATTCAACAATTCAACAACCAGTTTTTTCAATTCATTCAAGTCGTTCTTCATGTCGAAGAGAAACTTGTACATCAATTCGCGTTCGTCGATTTTTGTTTCCTGAACTCCTACAACAGCAGGGAAAAACTCTTCAGCCTGCGGTAAATAAGATTGAAGACGTGGCCCGTCAATATCGCGTTCCTGTTCAATAACCGAAATTTGTTCCACCAGGTTTTTCAGTTGGCGGATATTTCCCGGCCAATGATAGGCATTCAGCAATTCAACGGCATCCGGAGTTAGTTTTACTGCCGGCATACGGTATTTCTCCGCAAAATCACTCGCGAATTTACGGAACAGCAAATAAATATCTTCTTGTCGCTGACGTAACGGAGGTAATGGAATAGGAACGGTACTCAATCTGTACAACAAATCCTCGCGGAATTTCCCGGATTGAATCGCCCGGTGCATGTTTTCATTGGTTGCAGCAACCACGCGAACGTTGGTCTTAATTACTTTCGAAGAACCTACACGGATAAATTCGCCGGTTTCCAATACGCGCAGCAAGCGAACCTGTGTCTGCATCGGCAATTCGGCTACTTCATCCAGAAAAATCGTTCCGCCGTCTGCAACTTCAAAATATCCTTGTCTGCTTCCGGTTGCTCCGGTAAAGGAACCTTTTTCGTGACCGAATAATTCGGAATCAATTGTTCCTTCCGGAATCGCTCCACAGTTTACAGCAATGTATTCGTTGTGTTTGCGGGTGCTTAACTGGTGAATCACCTGAGGAATAATTTCTTTCCCCGTTCCGCTTTCTCCCGTTACCAAAACGGAAATATCTGTTGGTGCCACTTGCATAGCAACTTCCAACGCACGATTGAGTTGTGGAGCATTTCCGATAATCCCGAATCGCTGTTTGATTTGTTGAAGTGACATAGTGCTCATAAAACCGGATTAATTTGCGTGAGTAACCAATTCACCGATCAAAGTCGCAGAAGTGCAATCCGTGATTTTTACCATCACATAATCACCTTTCTTTGCATTTCCTTTCGGGAAAACCACCATCGAGTTTCTTCCGTCTCTTCCGCAGAAATGTTCCTGTGAACGTTTTGAAGGCCCTTCAACCAATACTTTGGCAATCTTTCCGACTTGTCTTTTGTGAGAAGCAGCAGAATTTTCCAATTGCAAGGCGATGATTTCCTCTAATCGACGGCCTTTTACATCTTCCGGAATATCGTCTGTAAATTTACGCTCTGCCAATGTTTTTGGTCTTTCCGAATACTTGAACATGTAAGCGAAATCATAAGCAACGTCTTTCATCAGGGAAACAGTTTCATTGTGTTCTTCGTCTGTTTCACCGCAAAAACCGGTAATAATATCTGTTGAAATAGCACAATCAGGAATAATGCGTTTGATTGCTGCAATACGATCCAGATACCATTCGCGGGAATAGCCTCTGTTCATGCGCTCCAATACATTTGAATTCCCGGATTGAACCGGTAAGTGGATGTACGGACAAATGTTTTCATATTTCGCCATCACTTCCAATACGTCATCCGTCATGTCTTTCGGATGGGAAGTAGAGAAACGAATGCGTAAATCCGGATTGATCAAAGCGACCATCTCCATCAATTGCGCAAAGTTTGTTGTCGGAATGGATTCATCTTTAATCACTCCTTTGCTGCTCATGTTCCAGCGGTAACTATCTACGTTTTGTCCCAATAAAGTGACTTCACGGTATCCGTTTGCGAACAAATCTTTACATTCCTGAACGATGGTTCTCGGATCTCTGGAACGCTCACGTCCTCTTGTAAACGGAACCACACAGAACGAACACATGTTGTCGCAGCCGCGGGTAATGGTTACAAAAGCACTTACTCCGCCCTGATCCATTCTCACAGGGGAAATATCTGCATATGTTTCTTCACGGGAAAGCAATACGTTTACCGCACGCTGACCTGTTCCGACTTCGTCTATTAAGTTTGGAAGATCTCGGTAAGCATCCGGTCCGGCTACTAAATCAACCAATTGTTCTTCTTCCAGCAAGGCTTGTTTCAAACGTTCAGCCATACAGCCTAAAATTCCAACCACTAAGTTGGGCTGATCCGCTTTGCGCTTTTTGAATTCCGTCAAACGATTGCGAACGCGTGTTTCAGCATTCTCCCGGATGGAACAGGTATTGATCAGAACAACATCTGCTTCGTCGATGTTTCGAGTGGTTGTATAGCCTTCTTTCGTCATAATGGACGCGACGACTTCACTATCACTGAAATTCATTTGACAACCGTAACTTTCCACGTAAAGTTTTTTGGAGCCGGTTCCACCTTCTAAAATGATAGCTTCTCCCTGTCTGCTCTCGTCTATTACTTTATTTAAACCGTGATTCTCTAGCATGCTTGAATTTTAAGAGTGCAAAAATAGTTTTTATGACAGACATGTCAAAATGTCATGGCCTTATCCTTGTTAATTTTTTAGAAAGAAAGCTGTTTTTTTGAATGAAATATTGGATCTAAAAAAAATCTAAACTATAGTTTAAATAGGGAATTCAATTCTTTTCAATTCTGAATCGTTTGTTTTTTGTTTTTAAATCCATTTATATTTGCACCGATTCGAATCGTTTCGATCCGCAAAAATTAGTTAGCATGAGCAAGAATTTAGTAATAGTTGAGTCACCTGCAAAGGCAAAAACCATTGAAGGATATTTAGGAAAAGACTTTACTGTAAAATCAAGTTTTGGACATGTGCGCGATTTGGCGTCGAAAGGATTGGCCATAGACATCGAAAACAATTTCGCCCCGGAATACGAGGTCAGCTCGGACAAGAAAGCACTGGTTGCGGAATTGAAGAAATTGGCAAAGGAATCAGAAGTGGTTTGGCTCGCTACCGATGAGGACCGGGAGGGAGAAGCAATTTCGTGGCACTTGTACGAGACTTTAGGCTTGGCCAAAAAAGACACGAAACGAATCACTTTCAACGAAATCACCAAAGGAGCGATTTTAAAAGCGATTGAAAATCCGCGTCAGATTAACAAACCATTGGTTGATGCACAGCAGGCAAGACGTGTTTTGGATCGTCTGGTTGGTTTCGAACTTTCTCCGGTTTTATGGAAAAAAGTAAGACCAAGTTTGTCTGCAGGACGTGTGCAATCGGTTGCTGTGCGTTTGATTGTAGAGCGTGAAAAAGAGATTCAGCAATTTCAGGCCGAAAGCTATTTCCGCGTTACAGGAGAGTTTTTGAAAGGAAAAGAACGCATCAAGGCAGAAGTTTCAAAACATTTCGGAACGGATACCGAAGTCAATTCGTTTTTGGAAAACTGTTCGAATGTTGATTTCAAAGTGTTGGACGTTCAGCAGAAACCGGCAAAGAAAACCCCGGCTTCTCCGTTTACCACATCAACCCTCCAGCAGGAAGCATCTTTGAAACTTGGTTTTTCGGTTTCAAGAACCATGCAGGTTGCCCAAAAATTATACGAAGCAGGACATATCACCTATATGCGTACCGATTCCGTGAATTTATCGGAAACGGCTATGGAAGGAGCGAAAAATGAGATCTTTTCAGCTTACGGAAAAGAATACTCGCATCCGGCAAAATATACCAACAAAAGTTCGAATGCACAGGAAGCTCACGAAGCGATCCGCCCGACAAATTTTGCAATGCATGCTTTGTCAAGCGGAGAACGTGATGAAGTGCGTTTGTATGATTTGATCTGGAAACGTTCAATTGCTTCTCAGATGAGCCATGCTGAATTGGAAAGAACTACGATCTCGATCGGAGATTCCAAATTGGCGGAAGTGTTCCAGGCAAAAGGAGAGGTGATCAAATTTGACGGATTCCTGAAAGTTTATCTGGAAACAAACCTGGATGAAGAAGAAGACAGCGAAGCGGAAGGATTGTTGCCTGCAGTTCAGGTCGGAGAATCATTGAACCGCGATTTTATTCGTGCAACAGAGCGATTCACCAGACCGGCAGCACGATACGTAGAAGCATCTTTGGTGAAGAAACTGGAAGAACTGGGAATCGGAAGACCTTCAACGTATGCACCAACGATTTCAACGATCCAAAAGCGTGGTTATGTTGAGAAACAAGAACGCGAAGGGGAAGAAAGAGCTTATCAGGTGTTGGAATTGAAAGGTTCTGCAATCGATAAGCAGATCAAAAAGGAAATTACCGGAAAAGAAAAAAACAAGTTGTTCCCGACAGATATCGGAATGGTTGTAACGGATTTCCTGGTGGATCATTTCGGTGGAATCATGGATTATCATTTCACGGCAGAAGTGGAAGAACAATTCGATGAAATTGCACGCGGAAAAATGGAGTGGACAGAAATGTTGAGTTCATTTTACAAGCCGTTCCACCACAATGTAGAAGATACTTTGGAACATTCCGATCGCGCTACAGGTGAGCGTGAGTTGGGAATTGATCCGGTTTCCAATAAAAAAGTCATTGCACGAATCGGTCGTTTTGGGCCAATGATCCAAATCGGAGATGAAAAAGAAGATGGAGACAAACCGCGTTTTGCATCCCTTCTTGGAAATCAATCGATTCATACCATTACGCTGGAGGAAGCGCTTGAATTGTTCAAATTGCCACGCTCAGTCGGAGAATTTGAAGGTCAGGATGTGAAAGCGAATGTTGGTCGTTTCGGACCGTATGTTCAGTTAGGAAAACTATTTGTTTCTCTGAAGAAAGAAGACGATCCGATGACTGTAACACTGGAACGTGCGATTGAATTGATTCAGGAAAAACGCGAAGTGGAAGCTAACAGATTGATCAAAGATTTTCCGGGACGTGAAGATGTTCAGTTGTTGAACGGGCGTTACGGAGCATACCTGAAAATCGGAAAAGACAATTTCAAACTGCCGAAAGGAACAGAAGCAGCAACGCTGACATTGGAAGAGTGTCTGGCAATTGCAAACGATCCTGCGAATGCACCTAAGAAAAAACCGGGAGGCAGAGGAGCAGCAGCGAAAAAAGCTCCGGCAAAGAAAGCCCCTGCGAAAAAGACAACTGCGAAGAAGAAATAAAATGAAAAGTGAGAAGTGAAAAAAGCGAGAACCATTTTTTACTTTTACCTTCTCACTTTTCACTTTCTCTAAGTTATTAACTTTCGAGTCTTTATTCTTCGTTGCGAATTTCCGGATAAGCATCCTTCAATCATGTATTTTTGTCGGAAAGTCATGCCAGAATGAAGGATATCTCTATTTATTTCAGTCCAATCAGTACACTAGAAAGCCCGGTTTCAGAATCGTTGGGAGAATTTATTGTGCGGAATGATGATTCGTCGGGATTTCCGGAGATTGATCGTCCGGGAATTGCGTTGATATATGTTCCTGAGTTCAGAAATGGAGAATCAAGCCTTCATGGCGAAACAGACGACCGTTTCCGGTCTTATCTGAATGCCTGTTTTCCGGGAAGCAACTGGAACTTTAAAATCTATGATTTCGGAAATCTGATGCCCGGCGAAAGGGTGGAAGATACTTATTTTGCTTTGAGGCAAGTTGTTGCGGAATTGGTCAAAAAATCGGTTGTTCCGGTTGTTTTGGGCGGTACGCAGGATTTGACTTACGCCATGTATCAGGGCTATGAGGAGTTGGAGCAGCTGATCAATGTTCTGAATATTGATGCAAAACTGGATCTGGGAGATCCGGAGCTTCCGATAGGAAAAGATGCCTATGTGAGCAAGCTTTTAATGCACAGACCTTGTTATTTATTCAATCTTTCGGTAATCGGATATCAAACACCTTTGGTCAAATCTTCGGAAATCGATTTGTTTGAGAAGTTGTTTTTTGATGCTGTCCGTCTGGGAGAGTTTAAAGGGGATTTCAGAATAGCGGAACCCTTGCTGCGAAACACCGATTTGTTGAGTATTGACCTGCAATCGATCAAAGCGTCAGATTTTAAAGGAAAATACTTCTCTCAACCAAACGGGTTCGACAATCAGGATGTTTGTCAGATTGCTAAATATGCCGGAATCTCCGATAAATTGACTTCTGTAGGCTTGTTTAATTTACTTCCGGGAGATATTGCCGAAAGCGCTCATGCCGAAATCGGTCAGATCATTTGGTATTTTATGGACGGATATTCTCAACGTGTAGGAGACTTTCCAATCGGAACGAAAAAGGATTATACCAAGTTTACCGTCTTTTTGGATGAAATAAATCACGACCTTGTTTTTTATCGAAGCAACCGTTCCGAACGTTGGTGGATGGAGGTTCCATACCCTCCTAAAGAAGGAGTTAAGTACGAAAGACACCACATGGTTCCATGCGATAAAATCCAGTATAGCAATGCTTTGAACGGTGATATTCCGAACCTTTGGTGGAAAACTTATCAGAAGTTAGGGTAACCTTTTATTCCTTGTTGCGTATTAAGAAGTTATGTTAAATATTTATCTCTTCAACATTTCATTGTGGAAAAGATGAATTGATTGCACTAAAAAATTTTGTTTGTTCTAAAAAATACTTATTTTAGTCGCCAATTGGCTAAAATTTGTTAAATAGTCAAGCACGTTAAAACCATAATAGGACCCATAAATATGAATAAAACGTTACGAATTTTATCAGCGTTTGTGTTATGTTCTTTTGGAGCTGCTGCTCAACAAGATATCGCATTAACACATTTTATTTACAATAAGTTCGCCATTAACCCGGGCGCTACTGGTATCGAGGAAGGATTGTGTGGTAATTTAATTTACCGCAACCAGTGGGATAAAGTAAATGGAGCACCGAATTCTGTGGTATTCAATGCCGAGGCAAACATGGAAAGCTTTGGAAAGTGGACCGGTGGTTTTGGATTGAACTTTACACACGATGCAATCGGGTTTAACAGACAAAACAACGTAATGTTGAACTATTCCCACCACCTTCAGTTAGGAAACGGAAGATTGGGACTTGGTTTGGGTGTCGGAATGGTAAACTTTGGTATGAATCCAACATGGGTTGGTCCTCAAACTCAAATTGACCCTACTTTCCCTGGTGCGAGTAGCGCAATTACGTTTGATGTGAACTTTGGTATTTATTACCGTGCTCAGAATTGGTACGCAGGATTGTCATCCACGCATTTGCAGGCATCTACATTGAATTTAACGAGTTCAGTTGTGAATACTTCAGGTACGGGTACTGTTCCTTACGATTTAGCGAGACATTACTACGTGATGGGTGGTTACACATTTGAAAATATCGGACCGGGAAATATTGACGTTCAGGCAATGATGGAAACTGACTTGAAGAAGTATTCAGCAAACATCAACGCACGATATATTTTCAAAGGATTCCTTTATGGAGGTCTGGCTTTCAGAAATAGTGATGCGGTTTCCGTTTTATTAGGGTTCAGACCGTTTGATATTAAAAATCAAAAATCACGTATGTTTATGTGGGTTGGTTACTCATATGACATCACAATCGGAAGATTATCAAAGATTTCGAATGGTACTCACGAGATTGCGCTTAAGTTTTGTTATATTCCAATTATACCAATAACGAAAGCAAAAAATCCAAGATGGTTGTAAAATCAAAAAAAAATTAAGAATCTTTGTAACCATTTTTTATTCGATTCCGTTATATCGCAAAATTGATCCTGTAGAATGTTAACGATAAAATCCGGAACTGTAAAATTGAACTAGAATGAAAAAACTGTTGTTTATCGGTTTAATTGGGGCCTTTATTGCCTCTTGTAGCTCACGTAGTGGCCACTTGACGGGTTCATTAGGTCGTAGAGTGTATCAACCCGAGATTCCTCTCGGGATGGTTTATGTTCCATCAGGATCTTACATCATGGGAGAAAACGACCAGGATGTTCCTTTCTTGCACCAAACACGTGCAAAAACGGTTTCCGTTCAGGCGTTTTACATAGACCAAACTGAAATTACGAATAATGAGTACCGCCAGTTCGTGGATTGGGTTCGTGACTCAATGGCTCGTGAAAGAATTTATTCAGGATTGGAAGATGACGAGGATGCGTCCCGTTACATCAACTATTCAGATATGTACTTCGATGAAGGTGCTTTGGAAATGGTTGAATTTGAACCATCAGATCGCGATGTCAATCGTGCGCAGTTTTCATTGAACTGGGATCGCCGTTTTGATTATAATGATCCTGAATTGATGCCTTTGCTTGCAGATATGTACTATCCGCAGCCTGAGCGTTTTTACAGACGTCGTGAATTTGATACTCGTAAGTTGAATTACAAGTATTACTGGATCGATTTAAGAGAAGCAGCAAGAAGAGGACGTATTGACATCGTAAACAACGGTGTGGATAAAGAAGGAAATGAAATCAGTCCGGAACACCGTGACTTGAATACACCTCCACATCCTTTTACTGAAGAGCCTCAAGGTTTGGATAAAGATTTAGGATACTTCAACAAAAAAGGACAGAACAACGCCATTCGTGGACATGAAAACCGTCAGCGTTTCATCATCGATGAAGAAATCAACGTTTATCCGGATACATTGGTATGGGTACGTGACTTTACGTATGCTTTCCATGATCCGATGACTAACATGTATTTCTGGCATCCTGCTTACGATAACTATCCTGTTATCGGTATTACATGGGTTCAGGCAAAAGCTTTCTCTGTTTGGAGAACTCAATTATTGAACAACTGGTTGGTTGCAATGGGAGATTTATTTGTAAATGATTTCCGTTTGCCAACTGAAGCTGAATGGGAAAGAGCTGCTCGTGGTGATTTGAACAACTCACCTTATCCATGGGGAGGTCCTTACATTCGTAATCAAAGCGGATGTTTCCTTGGAAACTTTAAGCCAATGAGAGGTCGTTACTTCGAAGACGGTGGTTTCCACACGGTAAAAGCATATTCTTACAACCCGAATGGTTGGGGTCTTTACTGTATGGCAGGAAATGTTTCAGAATGGTGTGAAACAGCTTACGATGAAGCAATGTATGAGTTCTCTCATGATTTGAACACTGAATACAGATATGATGCAATGGACTGGGATCCGCCGGCAATGAAACGTAAAGTTATCCGCGGAGGTTCCTGGAAAGATGTAGGTTACTATTTGCAAACTTCAACTCGTACTTACGAGTATCAAGATACGGCTAAATCGTACGTCGGATTCCGAAATGTGGCAACACACTTAGGACGTGGTGGACGAGACTTCTCAAAAGAAGGTGGCGAAGAAATTCGAAGCGATATCCAACTTCGCTAAGAATACAACAAACAATTTACAAAACAATAAATTTGGTTAAACCTAAAAAACAAAGAAAACTATGAAACCAGGAAGTAAAGGATGGAAAAAGTTTATGGCGAAATTATACGGTTTCGGTGCGGCAGTCGTAATCGTTGGAGCCTTATTTAAAATTATGCACTGGCCATTTTCAGGACCGATGTTGATCGTTGGACTTGGAACGGAGGCTATCATCTTCATTTTCTCGGCATTTGAACCGATTCATGAAGATCCAAACTGGGAACTTGTTTACCCGGAGTTAGCTTTTGCGCACAGTGATGATTTAGATCATGATGCTTTACCAGCAGCAGGAGGAAGAGGAGGAAGAAATTCTGGTGGATCCGGAATTACTGAGCACTTGGACAAAATGTTGGAAGAAGCTAAAATTGACGGACAATTATTGGAGCGTTTAGGAGACGGGATGCGTCAGTTGGGTGAAAATGCAGCTCAATTGAAAGGAGTAACATCTGCAGCAGCGGCAACTGACTCTTATGTTTCTTCATTACAAGCAGCATCTGATAAAGTTTCTTCTTTGTCTGAAGCATATGAAAGAGCATCTGTATCTATTTCAGGAATGACTTCGAATACTCAGGAAGGTGAATCATTCGGTGAGCAAATGCAAAAAGTGTCTAAAAACCTGGCTGCTTTGAATAACGTATACGAATTACAATTGAAAGGTTCTTCTGCACACTTGGAAGCAACTGAGAAATTCCAGGGTCAGGTAACTGAAATGATGAAGAACTTATCTGATTCAGCTGAAGATACAAGACGTTACAAAGAGAATATGGCAATGTTGTCTAAGAACTTAACTGATTTGAATGCAGTTTACGGTAACATGCTGAAAGCTATGACAATTTCTAGAGATTAATAATCGATAGAAACTTTATTTAAGATTGAATATTACTAACAAGTAAACCAATAAAATTAAGAAGTCATGGCAGGTGGAAAAGAAACCCCAAGACAGAAAATGATCGGGATGATGTACTTGGTATTGACGGCGCTACTGGCGTTGAACGTATCAACACAAATTCTTGACGCTTTTGTCGCAATTGAAGAAAATATACAAAAGGCAAATGTTGCCCAAATGGAACGTGGTGACGGATTCAAGTCTGCAGTAGACGAAGAATTAAGCACTACACCAAAGAATGCTGAAAATCAGGCGAAGCGCGATAAGCTTCAAAAGATCCTGAAGCAAATGGATGATGTGAACAAGTTATCTGATGTTATCTTGAAGAGTATCGACAAAATCAAGTTGGATATCTTGGAGAAATCCGGTGAGGAGATCAAAGATTACAAGAAAGACAGCGAAGAGCACATCCTATGGGAAAAAGAAGGTTTTTGTAAACCGATTCGTATGCACTTAGCTGCTGTTCAGGCAAAAGATCAATACGATATCCCAATGCACGAAATTATCGGTGAAGACATCAAAACACCAACAGGTTCCGGAAAGAAACTGTGGGCAGATTTCAACCAATACCGTGCTGACCTTGTAAAAACAGTTGGTACTTACAATGACGGAGGAAAGAACTTCGTAATTAACCCAACAGCTGTTAATACGTTTAAAACAAATGCTGATTTGGTAAAAGCTGTTCAACAGATGATCCAAAAAAGCAATGTGAATCACCGTGATGATGATCAGGTATTGCAAGATATCTATGTAAACCTGACAAAACCAGAGCGTATGAAAGTTCACGATGTGGACGGAGTACACTGGATAGGTGCTACATTTGATCACTCTCCGTTGGTAGCAGCGTTGGCATCTTTGTCATCCATGCAACAAGACATCTTGTCTGCAAGAGCATTGGCTTTGGCTCACTTGAAGTCTAAAGTTTCAACAGGAGAATACTCATTCAACAAAATCGTTGGTTTAGCTTATGGTCCATCCATTGCTAACACAGGTGATGAAGTTGAGTTGAAAGTGATGATGGCTGCATTTGACTCTGACAATCAACCAGAAGTAACTGGTCCTGGAGCAATTACTGTTGAAGGTGGTCAGGGAACGTTGAAAGCGAAAGTTTCAGGTGGAGCGGAAATGGTATTGAACGGTACTGTATCGATCAAAAACAAATCCGGAGTTAAGAAAACTGAAAACTGGACTCATACAATCAAAATTATGAAGCCACAAGGAACAGTTTCTCTTCCTGAATTGAATGTACTTTACAAAGGATATAACAATATCGTAGAAGGTGTTGCTTCTGGTTACGATCAGACAATCCTTAACGGTAACGGAGTATCTTTAACGAAATCTGGTAATGGTTATATCGGTCGTGTAAGCGGTGCCGGAAGAACAGCTACGATTTCAATCTCTGGTAAAAACTCTGTAACAAACAAAACAGTTTCTTTAGGAACATTTACTTTCCGAGTAATGAACCTTCCTCCTCCATCATTGTTCTTCGGAGCTACTGAAGATGGTGGTAAAGCTTCTAAAGCAGAAACTCGTTTGTTCGCACGTTACTCTGATAGCCCGCTTAAAGCTGAATTCTCAGTTCAAACCTGGGAATTGAATGTTGCTGGTGCACCTCGTCCTGCTAAAGGATCTGGTAATACCTTGAATGCGGATGGAATCAGCTTGCTGAAACAATCAAAACCAGGATCTACAATCAGCTTTATGACGCAAGTTAAAGGGCCGGATGGAATCCTACGTAAGAAAAGTGGTGTATTCACCATTTAATGAATAATAAGTAATAGAGTGTCAATCATGAAACGTTTAGTTCTATTAAGTACCTTGTTTGCTGGTTCGTTTTTAACGAATGCACAGGAAATCAATGGTGGGCCAGTGAATGTCCCTCAGGCGGATGTCGTTGACGGGGTGTATATCACAGAGCACATTCCTACAAAACGAATGATTCCGTATGAGTTTGTTCGTGAAGCTGATGTAGTCTGGAGTCATCGTGTTTGGCGAATGATTGACATGCGTGAGAAAATGAATCATCCGATTTATTTACCGTTTGATTACCACACGCCATCCGGACAGTATGTAAGAAATACAAGCCGTTGGTCTCTATGGACAATCTTACGTCACCATGTCGTTAATGGAGATTTGAAAGTGTTCTCGCCATACAACCCATATCAGTATGATATGTTAGATGGTGACCAGTTCAAGTATCCTGTTGTACCGGAAGCGGGTAAGAATTATTATACAGATTCTTTATTCCGTGACAAAGTATTCTATTATTTAGGCAAACTTGGTCCACAAAGTGACGTTCCGTTGACAAACGAGTACGGTGATCCGATTGAAATTACACTTCCTGATGGAACAATTACATTTAAGTACCCGCCAGCGGATACTATGTGGATTGATTCAGAACAAATCGTACAGTATCGTTTGAAAGAAGACTGGTTCTTCGACAAAGAAAGATCTGTATTGGATGTGCGTATTTTAGGAATCGCTCCGGTTGTTTATAAGGAGGAAACTTCTCCGACAGGAGGAAAAACGATTACCGGAATGGAAGAGAAATTTTGGTTGTACTTCCCTCATTGCCGTTATATCTTAGCTAATTACTTTGTATATAACGAAAAGAATGATGCACAATGGCAAAGTTTTGATGACTTGTTCTGGCAACGTCGCTTTACAAGTACGATCTACCGTGAGAGTAACGTATTCGATCGTGAGATTGATAGTTACAAAACAGGTGTAGACGCACTGATGGAATCTGAGAAGATTACTGAAGAAATCAGAACCTTCGAACACGATGTTTGGAACTTCTAATTGAATCATAAAATATGGAATCCCGTCTTGGCTTAGCTGAGACGGGATTCTTGTTTATAACTGGTTGGTTTACAATTGTAACCAACAAGCGGGTTTTGCGCTATTTGAAAAACCCAAGCCATGAAACTTTTATCCTTAATCTTGATTCTGGGCGGTACTGATGCCCTTTTGGCTCAATGTGAGTCAAACGATTTTCTTTCCTTAACTCCTGTTTTGGATTATCCCTACGTGAAGGAAAACATCCTCACAAAAAAAACAATTCCCTACGAAAATGTGAGGGAGGCCGATGTTGTTTGGAGCAAACGCGTCTGGCGGGAAATTGATCTGAGAGAAAAGATCAATCATTCCTTGTATTACCCGTTCGATTATCACACACCATCGGGACAATACGTCAGAAACACGAATTGCTGGTCGCTTTGGACGATTATGCGCCATCACATCATGAACGGTGAATTGAAAATTTTCTCACCTTACAATCCATATCAGTACACAGTACTCGATGGTGATCAATTCAAATATCCGATTGCTCCGAAACCGGGAGGAAATTATTGCAACGATTCCTTGTTCAGAAATGATGTTTTCTATTATCTGGGGAAATTGGGACCAGAACCAGAAGGACCATATTCAACGATTTATGGTGATGACTCGATTGCTGTTATTAATGGAGTGTCACAATTTGTTTATCCGCCGCGCGATACAACCTGGATCGATTCGGAGCACATTGTGAAGTATTTATTGAAAGAAGACTGGTTTTTCGATAAGGAGCGATCCGTAATGGATGTGAGAATTATGGGAATTGCTCCGGTTGTTTATAAAGAAGAAACATCTCCCGACGGAAAAACAATGATTTCCGGACTGGAAACGAAATTCTGGATCTATTTCCCACATTTCCGCTATCTGCTGACAAATTATTACGTGTATAACGACAAAAACGATGCACAATGGATGAGTTTTGACGACTTATTCTGGAAACGAAGATTCTCCAGCACTGTTTACAAGGAAAGCAATGTTTTTGACCGCTCCATCGACAGCTATAGAACAGGAGTAGATGCTTTGTTGGAATCAGCCGATATCATTGAAGGGATTCGAACCTTTGAGCAGGATGTGTGGAATTTTTGATTACGTATGGACTTTTAAGAAACCCGGGATTTAGCTCCTGGGTTTTTGTTTTTTATGTCGTTTGGGGTTCAGTTAAAACATGAGTAAAAATATGTGTACCCGGGTAATTGGTTGCAATATTGCAATATGGCAAAATAACGTTTAGGATACAATGATAGGTAATGACTCATTAAAAATAAATCTCTGACGATTACGATTCTGTTGTTGAATTTTATTGGGGCGATCTGTTACTATTTGAAAGAATGACATTCGATAGGTATAACCTTAAAAATTTAAATCATGGCAGGCGGAAAAGAAACTCCGAGACAGAAGATGATTGGGATGATGTATTTAGTACTGACCGCGCTTCTGGCATTAAATGTATCGAAAACAATTCTGGATGCATTTGTGGCAATTGAGGAAAACACTCAAAAATCGAATATCACTCAGGTAGACAGGGGAAATGAATTGATCTCAGATATTTCCGGTGAAATTGCAATTACGAATGCAAAGGAGAACAAGGAAAAACTTCTGAAATTGAAAAGAATCCTGTCTCAAATGAAGAAGGTAGATGTTATGACAGCAAAACTGATCCAGGAAATAGATCAGGTAAAACTGCAAATTCTGAGAGAGTCGGGAGAAAATGTGGATGAATACAAACCTGATGATAAAAAAACAATTCTGTGGGAAAAAGGAAAACGCTGCACACCGATCCGGATGAATCTGATGGCTGTGGATGCGAAAGATCAGTATGATGTTCCGATGTATGTAATTGTTGGAGATGATATCAAAGAACCAACCGGAAAGGGAAAGAAAATCTGGAATGATTACAATGAATTTCGTTCAAAACTGGTTCAGGTAGTTGGAACGTATAAAGACGGCAATAAATCGTTTTCAATCAACCCGAAAGCAATCAATGATTTTAAGGATAATTCTGACCTGAAAAAGAAAGTAAACCAAATGCTGAAGTCCTCGAAAGCAAATTTGCGGGATGATGAGGCAATTCTTTCAACTCTTTACATGGATTTGACCAAGCCTGAACGTGTGAATCAGAATGATATAGAAGGAGTGCATTGGATCGGTCAAACCTTTGATCACGCTCCACTGGTTGCTGCATTGGCTTCTCTTTCCTCCTTGCAGCAGGATGTTCTTTCGGCGCGTGCTTTAGCCCTGGCACATTTGAAAACCAAAGTGACGGTGGGAGAATTTTCCTTCAACAGCATTGTTGGCTTGGCTTACGGACCTGCAGTTGCAAATACGGGCGATGATGTGGAATTGAATGTGATGATGGCCGCATTTGATTCAGATAACCAGCCCACAATTACTTATGATGGATCTTCCTTTTTAGGAACCGGAGGAAAAGGAGTTATCAAAGCGAAAGCCGGATCCGGAAATGAAATGGTTCTGAGCGGAACAGTTTCGATTAAAAATAAAGTTGGTATGATGAAAACAGAAAAATGGATGCATACCGTTAAAATTATGCGACCGCAGGGAACTGTCTCGCTTCCGCAATTGAATGTATTGTATAAAGGCTATGAAAACAAGATCGAAGGAGTGGCTTCCGGTTATGATCAGACTGTTTTAATCGGAAATGGTGTGAATCTCACAAAATCCGGAAATCAGCAAATTGCCAGAGTTACAACCAGTGGAAAGACTGCTTCTATCGATATCTATGGAGTGAATTCCGTGACGAAGAAGCGGGTAAAATTAGGAACTTTTCCATTCCGTGTAATGATTCTTCCCGATCCTGAATTCTTTTTCGGAGCAGTGGAAGCGGGAGGAAAAATTCCTCCAGGAGAATCGAGATTGTTTGCGCGATACAAGAACAGTCCTTTAGATGCAACTTTTACCATCATGAATTGGGAACTCAGCACCAATGCTGCACCAAGACCTGAAAAAGGAAAAGGAAGTCAGATCTCAGAAGAAGCGAAAAGACTTTTGAAACAATCCAAATCCGGCACAATCGTAACCTTTAGATTGGAGTATTTCGGGCCGGATAAGATCATTCGAAAAGAGATGATTTCATTTGTAGTGTAATTATTTTTAAATAAAACGAGTCAGGTAGGATTATCTGGTTCGTTTTAATTTTTCAAGATTTTGCTGATTTTCTAAATTTAAGATTCCAATATTCTCTGTCCCTTTTTTACAATATGGTAATATTGTTAAAATAGTTGAATCTGTGGGAAATTGGCTATTTCAATCGTCTTCTCCCTTCCTTCCATTTCTCAACCTCAGTGAAATAATAATCCAAGGTTTCTTGATTTAGCCTTAAGATGTCATAATGGATTTGATACTCACAATAAATAACTTCTGCACGTTTCAGATAATCAAGATGTTTAGTAACCATTGCCGGACTTAAATTGAGGTATTCCGATAAATCGATGTTTCGAACAAAAGCGTAATCTACCAATAAGTCTATTATTCTTGAGCGAGCCGGGTGACTGACTGCCTTGCTGACAGCATCAAATTTCATTTCACTTTTGGAATAGTTGTTTGGTTTAATTAAGCCCATTTTCTGTTGTTTCTTACTTAAGTTAGTTTAAAACATGATTTCATGCAATAATAGAATTGTTAAAAATCAAGGAATTTGGAGGCGCTACTAATCACAATTTCACTTTTCAAACACTACCTTTGCACATGCTTGTTTTGGAAAAGTTGGGAGTGCATTTCCCACAAGGGTATTTATTTGAAGATTGTTCCGCTCAGGTCAATCAGGGAGATAGAATTGGTTTGGTTGGTAAAAACGGGGCAGGGAAATCCACCTTGCTGCGCTTGATTGCACAAACAGAGAAGGCGACAGACGGACAAATTCACCGTCAGAGAGGTCTGGAAGTCGGATTTTTAACGCAGGATATTGTTATCGATACCAAACAAACGGTATTTGAATATCTATTTTTCTCAAACGGACAATTGAACGATTTGAGAACGAAAATTGAGGATGTCAATCAACAAATCACGACGCGGGAAGATTACGACTCCGAATCTTATCTCGAATTGCTGAACGAGCTGAACGCTGCAAATGACCTGTTCAATATCCACGAAGGATTTCAATGGGAAGAGAAAATAGCTTCCGTTCTGGATGGATTGGGTTTCCACAAAGATGATTTTGAGAAACCGTTGGAATCTTTTTCCGGAGGATGGAAAATGAGGGCCGAATTAGCTAAAATATTGGTTAACCGCCCGAATTTGTTGTTGCTGGATGAGCCGACCAACCATTTGGATATCGTTTCGATTCAATGGCTGGAAAATTATCTGACCAAGTTTGACGGAGCTGTGATTGTTATTTCCCACGACCGTCTTTTTCTGGATAACGTGACCAACAGAACCTGGGAAATTTCTTTCGGAAAAATTCTGGATTTCCCATATCCGTATTCAAAGTATAAGGAATTAAGAGCCGAAGAACTGGATCGTTTGGTTGATGCGAAAAAACAACAGGATAAGGAAATCAAACAAACTCAGGAGCTCATTGATAAATTCAGGGCTAAGAAAAATAAAGCTGCTTTTGCGCAGTCATTGATCAAAAAACTGGATCGAACCGAACGTATCGAAGTAGAAAGCGATATGGTGGCGAAAATGAATATTTTCTTTCCCTTGAATGTTCAGCCTGGGAAATGGGTTTTGGAAATGGAACACTTGGGTAAGAGTTATGGAAACAAAACCTTATTCAAAGATATTTCGATCACTGTTGGAAGAGGCGAGAAAATTGCACTTTTGGGACCAAACGGTGTCGGGAAATCGACCTTGTTCAAATGCCTGACGAAAGAAATTGATTTCGAAGGAAGAGTAGAATACGGTCACAATGTAAAGATTACCTATTTTGCGCAGGATCAGGCTGAGCGCTTGAATAAAAACCTGTCGGTATACGAAACGGTTGATTTAGTGGCATCCGGTGATGTGCGCAAAGACTTGAGATCCATTTTGGGAGCATTTTTGTTTTCCGGAGAAGATATCGACAAGAAAGTAGGTGTTTTGTCGGGAGGAGAAAGAACCCGGTTGGCTTTGTGTCAATTGTTGTTGAGTCCGTCGAATGTGTTGATCCTCGATGAGCCGACCAACCATTTGGATATTCAGAGCAAACAGGTACTTAAAAAAGCCTTGCTGCAATACGAAGGAACATTTTTGATCGTATCTCACGACAGGGAATTTTTGGATGGATTGACGAACCGAATTTGGGATATCGAGAACCAGACATTGAAAATTCACCATTTTGGAGTGTATGAATACCTTCAGAGGAAATTGAAAACAGAAGCCGCACCGGCATCAGGAAAAGCAGCTGAAAGTAAAGCTGTGGTTGCTGTGGAAATCCCGGAGACAAGCGCAAAATCTCAATCCAATGAAGAGCGAAAAGAACTGAAACGAAAGAAAAATCAGCTTCAGAATAAAGTCAGACAGCACGAAGAGCGCATTCAGGAACTGGAAAATGAAGTGAAAAAGCTGGAAGACGAACTGGCAACAATGGATTTTTCGGATTCAACGAAAACAACTCCGGTTTTGAAAGCTTTCGAAGAGGCAAAATCCAAATTGGATTATTACTCGGAATTGTGGCTGGAGGCAACAGAAGAATTAGAAAGTATACACGATAACGTATGAAAGGATTATTAGATAAAATGCGGGTTTCATTTGATAATCCGGTTCAATATCAATTGGTTTTGGATCGCGAAGCTCAGATTTTGATGAATGACCTGATCGGACATGAAATCGAATTGAGCTGGACGGGAAGAATTATTTGTTCGAACTGTGGAAAGCAAACCAAAAACTCATTTGGACAGGGATTTTGTTTCAAATGTTTTCAGTCTGCACCGCAAGCAGCTCCATGTATCATCAACCCGGAATTGTGCAGAGCGCATTTGGGAGAAGGAAGAGATGTGGAATGGGAAGAAAAACACCACAATCAACCACATGTTGTTTATTTGGCGGCTTCAGATTCTGTGAAAGTAGGAGTGACGCGCCTGGAACAAAAAGTGACCAGATGGATTGATCAGGGAGCAGCACAGGCAATTGTTTTAGCCGAAACCGCGAATCGCTATCAAGCCGGACTAATTGAAGTTGCTTTGAAAACGGTGATGACGGACAAAACCAACTGGCAGCGAATGCTTAAAAACGAGATCAGGGAAGACATCGATTTGTTGGATGAAAAAGGTCGTGTGGAAGATATGCTTCCGTTTGATTTGCGTGATTTCGTCAGCATGGACGATACGATTATCGAATTGAACTATCCGGTGGAAAAATATCCCCTGAAGGTGAAAAGTGCAGGCTTCGACAAAACTCCGGTTGTGCGCGGAAAATTAGCCGGAATCAAAGGTCAGTACCTGATTTTTGATGACGAAAGCGTGATCAACCTCCGGAAACACACAAGCTATGAAATCGAGTTTAAACATCAATAAGTTTTGAACTTTTGGATGTTGTAATTATTCTCGTTAATTTCTGTCAAAAAAAGAATCAGTTCTTCTGAATCCTATTAATTTTAATACTTGTAAAAAATCTATCAATCATGTTCGATAAAAACGAATTTAATAAGTACGCAACGAAGCATGTAGGAATTTCAAGCATGCACCTGGAAAGCTACATCGAATCTTCATTAACACCATATATTATTGAAGAACGTCATTTAAATATGACACAAATGGACGTGTTTTCGCGTTTGATGATGGACCGCATCATTTTCCTTGGAACAGGAATTAATGATCAGGTTGCAAACATTATCAATGCTCAATTGCTGTTTTTGGAATCAGCTGACGCGAAAAAGGATATTCAAATTTATTTGAATTCTCCGGGAGGATCTGTTTATGCAGGTTTGGGAATTTATGATACGATGCAATACATCAAGCCTGATGTAGCAACGATCTGTACGGGAATGGCTGCTTCTATGGGAGCTGTTTTGATGTGTGCAGGAGCAGAAGGAAAACGTTCCGCATTGAAGCATGCGCGTGTAATGATTCACCAACCGCTTGGAGGAGCTCAGGGACAAGCATCCGATATCGAAATCACTGCTCGTGAAATTCAAAAATTGAAAAAAGAGCTTTACGATATTATCGCAACACATTCAAAGCAATCGTATGAAAAAGTATGGGCAGATTCAGATCGTGATTACTGGATGACAGCTGCTGAAGCTAAGGAATACGGAATGGTAGACGAGGTATTGCTTCGCAACCCAAAATAGTCTAACTTTGCACAATATTATCTAAGTCATCTCGATTACATAATTGGGATGACTTTTTTGTCGATAAAAAGTAGAATATGTCAAAAAAAGAAACTTCTTGCTCGTTTTGCGGAAGACCGCGAAGCCAAGTTGGTTTATTAATTGCCGGATTGTCCGGTCATATATGTGATCATTGTATCACACAGGCGAAAGCAATCATTGAAGAAGATCAAACCACGAAAATTTCTTCTGAAACGGCTCCTGTGAATGTGCTGAAACCAGCAGATATCAAAGAGCGTTTGGATGAATATGTGATTGGTCAGGACGATGCGAAAAAAACCTTGTCAGTAGCTGTTTACAACCACTATAAACGATTGCACCAAACCAAAATTGAAGACGTTGAGATTGAAAAATCAAATGTGATTTTGGTTGGAAGAACCGGAACGGGAAAAACCTTACTGGCAAAAACAATTGCTAAAATGCTGAATGTTCCCTTCTGTATTGCTGATGCAACGGTTTTGACCGAAGCAGGTTATGTCGGGGAAGATGTGGAAAGCATTCTTTCACGCTTATTACAAGCTGCAGATTACAATGTTCAGGCTGCTCAGCACGGAATCGTATTCATTGATGAGATCGATAAAATTGCGAGAAAAAGCGATAATCCATCCATTACGCGTGACGTTTCCGGAGAAGGAGTACAGCAGGCTTTGTTGAAATTGTTGGAAGGTTCAACGGTGAATGTTCCGCCGCAGGGAGGAAGAAAACATCCGGAGCAAAAAATGATTTCGATCGATACGAAAAATATTCTCTTCGTTTGTGGAGGTGCTTTTGACGGAATCGAACGCATCATTGCAAATCGTGTGAACAGACAAACAATCGGGTTCGGTTCTCAGGTTACTGAAAAAGTAGACGAAGATAATTTCCTGAAATACATCACACCGACTGACGTAAAATCTTACGGATTGATTCCGGAATTAATCGGTCGTTTCCCGGTATTGACTTACCTGGAGCCATTGGATGCGAAAAGCCTGAAAAGAATCATTACAGAGCCTAAAAACGCAATTATCAAGCAATATATTCGATTATTCGAAATTGATGGAATTCGTTTGAAGTTTGATGCGGAAGTTCTGGACTTTATCGTAGAGAAGGCCATTGAATTCAAATTGGGTGCCCGCGGATTGCGTTCGATCTGTGAAGCAATTCTGATTGATGCGATGTATGAGCTTCCCTCAAAAGATGAAAAAGAGTTCCGAGTGGATCTCGAATATGCAAAAGCACAATTCTCTAAAAGCAAAGTTGCGAGATTGAAAGTCGCTTAGAAGAATTATAAATAGAATAATAAACAAGTCGGGGCGAAAAATTTTTCGCCCCGACTTGTTTTAACTAATCTTGAAAGAACAATACTTAATCACTGATCCTTTGGCTGTGAAAAGCTGTTCGTAATGCGTTTTGATGTGTAGAATATCACGGATTGTCGGATCGAGATCTTCCGGAAGCGACTGATACAAATCCCAGGTCAATTCAACCACTTCGTATTGGTGTTCCTTGATCTGCTCTTCCGTTGATTCGAACAAAACATCCGAATCTGTTTTCAGGTGAATCAATCCTCCGGGTTTCAAGATGCGTCTGTAGCGCGCAATAAATTGCTCTGAAGTCAGTCGTTTTCTCGGTTTGATGGGTTGCGGATCAGAAAAGGTCAGCCAGATTTCGTCCACTTCATTTGCTTCAAAATAAGCATCAATGAAATCGATTTTGGTTCTGAGAAAAGCCACATTGTGCAAGTCTCCGTCAAGAGCTTCTTTCGCTCCGATAAACATGCGGGAACCTTTAATGTCCACTCCGATGAAATTTTTATTCGGATAATGTTTTGCCAGTCCGACTGCATATTCTCCTTTCCCGCAACCGAGTTCCAGTACGATCGGGTTGGAGTTCTTAAAATAATCCTGATGCCATTTTCCTTTCAAAGGAAACGCTTCTTGCGGGTTCAATTCCAAAGTAGGCTCAAATACATTGTCCCACAATTTCATCTCAGCAAAGCGTCTTAGTTTATTCTTTCCCATAAATCGCTGCAAAAGTAACGATTCCGTTCCAAAGTATTTTGTTGAAATTTTGTCAAATCGTAACAAGTAATCAGGGCAATATGTACATTTACACTTTAATTTATACGTGTTATGTCAAAAAGCCATCATCACGCGCTCTCTTTCGCGGGATTGATTATTACGGTCGGAATTATTTTCGGAGATATCGGGACCTCACCACTCTATGTACTAAAAGCAATTGCTGGAAACAGAGAACTAACGCCGCAACTCATCCTGGGTGGATTATCGTGCGTTTTTTGGACATTGACACTGCAAACGACCATCAAGTATGTAATTATTACCCTGCGCGCAGATAACAAGGGCGAGGGTGGAATTTTCTCACTCTATACTTTAGTAAGGCGGCAAAGGCGCTGGCTGGTCATTCCGGCAATGATCGGTGGAGCTGCTTTGTTGGCTGACGGGATTATTACACCGCCCATTTCGGTTTCGTCTGCCATAGAAGGATTGAAAATATTTAATCCGAAGCTGGATACGATTCCGATCATTATTGCGATCATCGTAGGGATTTTTGTCATTCAGCAATTCGGAACAAAGTTTATCGGAAGGGCCTTTGGTCCGGTCATGGTGCTTTGGTTCCTGATGTTGGGTTCTTTAGGAATGTACGCGATATTCAAATATGACTGGACGGTCATAAAAGCATTAAATCCGTATTATGCGATTGACCTGCTTTTCAATTACACAGATGGTGAAGGTTTCTGGTTGTTGGGAGCGGTATTCTTATGTACAACAGGAGCTGAGGCTTTGTATTCCGATTTGGGACATTGCGGACGTGAAAACATCCGTGTGAGCTGGATTTTCGTGAAAACAATGCTTTTGGTGAACTACCTTGGTCAGGGAGCGATGTTGTTATCAAGAGACGGAGCAGCGCTTCCGAAAGGCAGCAATCCTTTCTACATGGTTGTGCCGGATTGGTTCTTAATCCCGGCGATTATTATTGCGACCGTTGCAGCTGTTGTTGCTTCTCAGGCTTTGATCTCCGGATCGTTTACTTTGATTAATGAAGCAATCCGATTGAATCTCTGGCCACGTGTGAAGGTGAATTTCCCTTCTGAGATCAAAGGACAGTTGTATATTCCTTCGATTAACTGGTTCCTGATGATCGGATGTATTGCGGTTGTTTATGGATTCAAGGAGTCGGAAAACATGGAAGCCGCCTACGGACTTTCGATCGTGTTGGCGATGATTTCGACGTCTATTTTGCTGATGTTCTATATGATCAAACGCCATTGGAATCCGGTAGTCCGCTTTACGTTAACCGGACTGTTCTTCATTATCGAAGGCTGTTTCCTGATCGCACAAATAGATAAATTCCCGCACGGTGGTTATATCACCATTATCATTGCATTTGCGATCATTTCGTTAATGTATATCATTTTCAAAAGCAAGATTATTCGGAACAGCATTGTGGATTTTGTCAAGGTTAAAAGCTACTTGCCTATTTTGCAGAAACTTTCCATCGATGATCAGATTCCGACGTATGCAACGCACCTTGTATATCTGACAAGTGCTGAACGCGTAGATGAAGTGGAATCAAAAGTGTTTTATTCCATTTTGGAACAGCAGCCAAAACGAGCTGAACGTTATTGGTTTGTGCATGTGGAAACAACCGATGAGCCTTATACAAAGGAATACAAGGTGACGAAACACGATGAAAACGATCTGATCCGGATTGATTTCAGACTTGGTTTCAGAATTCAACCGAAACTGGATACGATGTTTAAGCAGGTCGTAGAAGAACTGGTACAGAACAACGAAATTGAAATCCGTTCAAGATATGCTTGTGAATACCATCACAGTGATCATATCGGAGATTTTAAATTCATCGTAATCCGCAAGTTTTTGTCGAATGATAACGAACTTCCATGGTTCCATAAAGTGATCATGAATTCGTATTTCTTCATTAAAGGAAGAAGTTTGTCTGAGAAGAATGAGTTTGGTCTCGATCCAAGTTCTTTTGTGGAAGAAACATTCCCGTATGTGCTTTCAAAAGCGGCACCGATTAATATGAAACGAAAGGAGTAAAAATGAAGGTTCCGGCTGAATTGTCTCAAGAACGCATTCTATTTGCATGCCTCGATTGGGGAAGCGGACATGTGGCCAGATCTATTTCATTATTACAGCAATTACTTCGACAGGGAAATCAGTTATTTGTTTACTGTACGCCTGTTCAAAAAGCTCTTTTTGAGTCGTATGAGATCGCTGCGGATTATATCCTTACGGAAGGATTCCGCTTTCGTTTTACGGGAGATGGAAACTTCACTTCTGAAATGCGGCGAAATGCGTTTCGTTTTTTTACGCATATCAGACAAGAACGGATTCAAGCGGAAAAACTGGTGGAAGAATACCGCATTTCAATTGTTCTATCAGATCATTGTTACGGTTTTCGATCGGGTAAAGCTGCTTCTTTCTTCATCACACATCAGGTTTCATTACCTCCGAAGGCCGGTTGGTTTGCCCAGCGGATTCACCGCAAATGGATGAATCAATTCGACGGAGTGTGGATCATGGACGATCCGGACAAACGATTGGGTGGAATCCTGAGTGAATCGAATGAGAAATCGGTTTATATCGGGTTTTACTCGCGTTTTGAGGAACAGGAGATTTCTGTTGTTCCGAATAAAATCGTGGGGATTGTAAGTGGCCCTGAGCCATATTCTGAACAATTGTTTCACTGGATCATTGAGAAATATGGAAATGAAAATCTCATACTGATTGCTTCGAAAGCATATGCGGAAATCCCTGAAAATGTTCGATTGATCAATGACTGGCTACTTGCCGATCAGGAAATTGCTTCCGCAGAGATCATCGTTTCCCGAAACGGGTATTCGACCTTGATGGATTTACAGTTTCTCAATAAAAAAGCTGTTCTGATCCCGACTCCCGGACAATTGGAACAGGAATATCTGGCAGAAATTCATGAATTGAAAATGTAAAATTGACAAGGAGAAAACTCTTTGTAAGCGATTAATGGGGCTGATTTACTTTTCAATTACTTAATCGTAATTCCTCTGGAAGTAACCAACGTGGAAGAAGTTCCGTCAAATTTGTCGAGTGAGAACGTAAAGGTACTTCCAACACCAATTGTACTTCGAACCGAAATGGTTTGGTTGTGAGAGTCCAGAATGTGTTTCACGATGGATAAACCAAGTCCGGAGCCGCCTTCGTTGCGGTTTCTGCTTTTTTCAACCCGGTAAAAACGTTCAAACAAGCGCGGCAATTCATGTGGTTCTATTCCCGGTCCGTTATCTGAAATTTCTACCGAAACAAGGTCGTCTACTTCGAAAAAACGAATCTGAGTTTCTCCGTTTTCATTTCCATATGAAATTGAATTGCTAACCAGATTGGTTAAAACCTGCGCAATTTTACCTCTGTCGGCCAGAACCATGATTTCTTTGTGATAATCTTTGGCAAATCGAAGCTTGATGTGTTTTTCCTGGGCTTTCAATTCGAGGCTGTCTAAAACCTCTTTGGCAATTTCCTTCAAGTCAAACGGACGCAAATCCATTTTCAGATCGTTCACTTCCAGTTTGGTCAATTCATCCAGATCATTCAGGATATTGGTCATGCGATCAATGGCTTTGGAAGCTCTTTCCAAAAACATGCGGTTGACTTTTTCGTCTTCCAAACCTCCTTCAAGCAAAGTCAGTACATAGCCCTGAATAGAGAACACCGGAGTTTTTAATTCGTGCGCCAGATTTCCGATAAATTCACGTCGAAACTTATCCTGTTCCTGAAGCTGGGTAATTTCTGAGTTTCGCTGCTCTGTCCACTTTTTTGAATCGGATTCCGCATGGCCAATAATATCTTTCGACATATTGATGTAGAACTTCTCATGCGGAGCAAGTTTCCCTTTTCTGATCGAACGGTAGAGAATGCGCAAACGATCGTAAATGAATTCCCGGAATAGGAAGAAGAAAGTGGTGAATGTAACGATCGATCCGAAAAGGACGATTGAAATAAATGCTCCGACCGAAATAGGGGAAACGAAATTGACAATGAACAGAATCGCTGTCAAGCAAGCTGCAACAATTGCACTTCCTACAAGAACAATGGTAAACGGATTTAATTTTTTCACTTTTCAGAAAATGTATAACCAACACCTTTAATGGTACGAATATACGATTCTCCTAGTTTCTCTCTTAGTTTTCTGATATGAACATCAATCGTTCGCTCTCCGACGATTGTTTCGTCACCCCAAACGGTTGTCAGGATTTGTTCTCTGGTAAATACTTTTCCGGGTCTTGATGCCAGTAATTCGATCAATTCGAATTCTTTTTTCGGCAGTTGAATTTCCTCGTCATTCATGAATACCAGAAACTTTTCGCGGTTCACGGTAATCGAAGAAGTTTTGATCTCTGATTCACCTCCGTTCATGCGGCCTGCTCTTCTGAGTAAAGCTTCCACTTTGGAAACCAGTAAACGCGGCCGGATCGGTTTTGTAATGTAATCATCTGCACCTGCCTCAAAACCTGCAACCTGAGAATAATCTTCTGCTCTGGAGGTTAAAAAGGCGATTAAAGGAGAATTTAACTGTAAATCCTGGCGGATAGTCTGACAAGCTTCAATTCCATCCATCCGGGGCATCATGACATCCATCAGAATCAGATCAGGAGAAACTTTTTGTGCCATTTCGACTCCTTCGAGCCCGTCATTGGCAACAAATACTTTGTACCCCTCGCGCTCAAGATTATACTGTAGAAATTCCAGAATATCTTTCTCATCGTCCACTAAAAGTATGGTTTGTCCCTTACTTACTTGCATTTTGCTCCTTGTGTTATTGTTTGAAGCAAAAGTATCCTTGTAAGTTTCCTTAATAATTACTGCTGCGTTACGAAATAATTAATTAATAAGGGGTAGATTATTTTAATGTTAAGAATAATTCCCCCGTTTTGACTGGAATCGGGATTGAATAACAAAAGCTTTTCCAGCACTCACTTCCGAAGAAGTTTCAGCCTTTAAGCCAAAGGATTGTTTAACTTTGCTTTATGACATTTCGATATGCTTTAGAACTCGCTTATCGCGGAACGGATTATCATGGTTGGCAAATTCAGCCGAATGCATCTTCCGTTCAGGAAGAAGTGGAACGCAGGCTTTCTCAACTATCAGGGAACAACCCTGTTTCGGTGATCGGTTGTGGAAGAACTGATACCGGAGTTCATGCATCTTATTATGTATTGCATTTCGATGCGTTCAAAGAATTGGATTGCAATCAGTTGGTTTATAAGCTGAATAAAATGCTGCCGGAAGATATTTCCGTGTTTTCTGCTCAAAAGGTCAATGAAACATTTCATGCCCGTTTTTCTGCGCTTTCGAGAACGTATCATTACTTTGTGCATCGGGAAAAAAATCCATTTTTGTTAGACAGCTGTCATTTGACGCAGGAATGCGATTTTTCAGCCATGAACCGTGCTGCAGAACGATTGCTCGGAAAACAGGATTTCACCTCTTTTTCGAAGCTTCACACGGATGTGAAAACGAATATTTGTACCGTATCCAAAGCTGCATGGATTCAAAAAGAAGATCAAACCTGGTTTTTTGAAATTCAGGCAGACCGCTTTCTCAGGAATATGGTGAGAGCCGTTGTGGGAACGCTTCTGGAAGTCGGATACGGAAAATTAACGGAAGATCAGCTACAGGAAATTATCGGGATGAAGGATCGCGGAGAGGCAAAACTTTCCGTTCCGGCAAAAGGATTGTTTTTAGTAGATGTCGCTTATCCGGAAAACGAGTTTTTAAGAACAAACAGGAGTTTGTAAGGATGAAGAGCAAGCTGATTATTTCGTTGCTGGTGTTGATTTTTTTTGAAACCGCAGTCTTTTCTCAGGGAATTGATTGGGAACCCTCAAGCAAAGTTTTTTCCATCAAAGAAGGACTGCCAAGTTCGGAAACGTATTTTGTACATCAGGACCGGCAGGGATATATTTGGTTTTGTACCGACCGCGGAGTTGTTCGCTATGACGGGTTTCATTTGCAGGTGTTTACCACAAAAAACGGACTTGCAGATAATGTGATTTTCTGGATTTACGAAGATTACAAGGGGAGAATCTGGTTTATTAGCTACGGCGGTTTGCTGAGTTATTTTGAGAACAATAAAATTGTAGCATACAAATACAATCAGGTGATCTCCAACCATATCGGAAACAATTTGTATGCGTATAAGACCTTTTCAGTGGATAAACAGGAGAATGTCTATTTCGGCTCGGGAAACACCGGAATCCTGAAAATCGATTCAAAAGGGAAATCCCGTGTGTTTTTTTACAAAAATGATTACTGCACATTTGATCTGGTAAACGGAACCTATCTGTCTACGTTCAATATGCAGAAAACACAGCTGATTTATCCGAATTCCTACATCATGAATATCCGAAAGGATGGCCGTTTTGTGAAAAAAGTTGTCAGCAATGTCGTTTTTAAGACTTATATGCCGAACTCGTTGTCGGAATTGAAAAAAGTCAAAGGAGTTGAAATAGCCAGAATGCAGGATTGCTTTTTTGACCTGAGATTTCCGGATGATGTGATCCGGATTCCGGGAACAACAGGATATTTCCCGATTGGTAATGATTTGTGGATTACAACGATTAACGGCGTTTACAAATTGAAAGATATTCCCAAACACGGTTTTACAAAAGCTCCGAGAACACCGTATTTGAAAGGATACAGAGTTTCTTCCGTGTTGAAGGATCAGGAAAGGGGAATGTGGTTTTCAACTCTGGATAAAGGAGTGGTTTACGTTCCCAACATGGTGGTGAAAAATGTTTCGATCTATGACAACCGGGAGGAATTGGATGCAACACATGTTGTTGTAGATTCGAAAAATGAGGTCATTTATTCCAATCACTTAGGTGTTTTTCGACTGAGAGGCAATACTCCGATGTTTTTAACAAACGGAATGTCGCGGAATGCCATTTCCATTTTTTCGGATATTCTCCTGATCTCGAAGAACAAAAGGGCCTTTACGGTGAAGGGTAAAAACTGGCTGGTTTTTAATTATTATGACTGTTTTAACGAAGCAGATACCAGCGCATTGATCTGTTATTCCCGGGTAGCGAGAATTCACAGGAATGGTAAGATCGACACGCTTTACGATTACTTTTCAGCCAAAAAATACGATAAAAATTTACACCATTATTTTGAAACAGTTTGTTCTTCTGACAAAGGAGAAATTTTTGCCGGAAATGCAAAAGGCTTGTTCTGTCTGAAAAATGGTCATTGGGACAATTCCATGTTCCCGGAAATTTTGAGAAATAACCGCGTTTCTCATGTTCGCTATTCCAAAGAATTGGGTTTAATCGTCGGTACGAGAGGAAACGGAATCATTGTATTCCGGAATAACCGGATTACGCACCACATCACCAGCGAAAAGGGATTGATAAGCGATCAGATCAACAAAATCAGGATACAACGCACCGGAAAAGTTTGCTGGCTTACTTCTAATAACGGAATCTCAAAACTGACCTTTTTGAACGAAAAATGTGTCCGGATTCAAAATGTATTGGGTGTAAACGGATTGAACTCAAATGAAGTAAACAACCTGTTTCTGACCCGGGACGAGGTTTACCTGGCAACAAAGAAAGGAATTTCCAAACTTCCGCTGGATCTCACTTTTTTGATTAACCGGCTTAAAAAACAAGTTACTGTTAAAGACGTGAGCGTAGATGGTGTTTCCACGAAATTAACTCAAGGAAATCTCATATTAAAAAGTAATTCGAAGATGATCCACATCGAATTGAAAAGCACGAATTACAAAAGCTTCGGGAATCAGAAGTACAAATACCGCTTATCCGACAACGACAAATGGACTTATGGGAATTCGGGGAATATCGATTTTTACGATCTGTCTTCCGGAGATTACCAATTGGAATTATCTTACATGAGCGACAACGGAATTTGGCAGAAGCCTTATGGAATTCTGGATATCCACAAACAAAAGCGCTTTATTGAAACCATTTGGTTTTACGTGCTGCTGGTTTTGATGAGCTTTTCCGGGGCTTTCCTGTTGATCAGAAGAAGAAGCATTCAATTGAACCGCCAAAGAGATTACAAGCGTCAGATTGAGAAACTGGAACAGAAAGCATTGCTGGCACAGATGAATCCGCATTTTATTTTTAATGCATTGAATTCCATTCAAAGTTTCCTGATGTATCGTGAAAATGATCTGGCGGAACGCTACTTGTTGAAATTGTCTCAACTCATTCGGATGACTCTGAACAACTCACGGGAAAGCGAAACCAGTATTGAGAAAGAGATCGAAGTGCTTGAAAAGTATCTGGAATTGGAACAGATGAGATACAAAAACCGGTTTGTTTTTGAGTTCAAAAATCTGCTTTCAGGTTCAGAAACCCGAAAATGTATTCCTCCGATGCTGATTCAGCCTTTTGTGGAAAATTCGATTATTCATGGTTTCAAAAATTTGAAGGAAGGCGGAATCATAACCGTTCAATTCTCAAAAATTAAAGATCAATTCCTGTTCGTGGAAATCATAGATAATGGTTTGGGATATCACAATACCATTGAGAAAAACATGAAAGAACATAAATCATACGGAACTACCATCACCTCTGAAAGATTGAACCTGTTCAAACAGAAATACGGAGGGGAATTTGAATATCATATTGAAACAATCATGGGTGCAAATGGTGAAGCGGAAGGAACCATTGTGAAAATGATCATTCCGGTGATTTAAAGATTACGTGTTTGTACCACCGGGAAAAAGAGTATTTATGTCGATATTCGTCAGAAATTAAAATGAAACGTAATTAACATAGTCAGAATGCATTCGAATCTTGGGAATAAGATCATTTTAATGATAGTCTTTCTTGTTTCAGTTCATTTTTCCTTTTCTCAGAAGAAGGAATGGGAGCCATCCTATATGAATATTTCAGTGAAGGATGGTTTGCCGAGTTCTGAAACCTATTTTGTTCATCAGGACCGTCAGGGCTATATGTGGTTTTGTACGGATCACGGAGTTGTCAAATATGACGGATTCAGATCGCATTTGTACAACAAATCGAATGGATTGCCGGATGAAGTGGTTTTTAAAATCTATGAAGATGAAATCGGGCGTGTGTGGTTCTATTTGTACAATGGAAGCCTGGCATATTATGATCCGCAGAAAAGAAAAATACTTCCGTACAAATACAACCATTTGTTGAGTAAACTGAATCATGGAGATTTCAACGCCCGAAAATCTTTTATGGTTGACAAGCACGATAACGTTTATTACTCGGGTGTTTACCAGCTTGGACGAATAGACCGAAACGGAAAGTTATATCGCTATAAATTGGGAGCGATTAAGGAATTACTGGAAATCAAAGACGAATGGTTGTATAGAGGTGTGAAGAATCCGGATGGACTCAAACGGCAAAGAATCCGGCTCATTCCGGAAAACGGAAAACCGTTTTATTTTACTTATTACTCTATAGTTGGATACTTCGACATTCTTGAATTAAACGGGCATCAGTTTTTATGTCTGGATAAATGGGTGTATGATATTCGGAATCCATCCAAAAAGGCCGAATTTGCTGATTATACCGGAATGTATGATGTGGATGGTGAGCTTTGGGTTACCACTTTAACGGGTGCGTACCGGTTTAAGAACCCGGAGCAGGCAGATCTTAACAAACCGGATGGGATTTATCAGAAAGATCAGAAAGTAACTTCCGTAGCAAAAGATTCGGAAGGCGGGTATTGGTTCTCGACTCTGGACAAGGGAATTTATTATACGCCGTGTCTGGATATCATTAACTGGACTCCGGAAGAGAAGGAAAGTAAAGGCGCGATCCATGATATTAACGGAGTTGGAAACAATGTTTATTATTCATCTGCTTTTGGATATTTCAACCTGAAAACCGGAGAAAAACTATTAGGTGTAGTTGGTGCCAAAAACGTGATGGGAATTTGGGATAACAAGCTTGTGATATCGACGAATAAACAGCTTTATCTCAATAAATCGGCTGCAGTAAAGAAATGGGGCTTTGAAATACCTCAGTTTCAAGGCTGGGCCATTGATAAAAACGATAATTTTTTCGCAGCTTACATCATCCCTTATATGGTTCATAAAAAAGGGAAGGTTTATGAGCGGTTGTTGAGCATGGATCAAATCTATGACAGGAACAAATATTCTGCACATCATTTTAAATCTCTGGCCTTTGATGAAGACGGAGAATTGTATGCCGGTTCCCTGATAGGACTGTTCCGGATGAGCAAAGGAAGAGTTGAAAAGTGTAAACTTCCGGGCGATCTTGACCGGGTTCGGATAACCGATTTGAAGTACCACAAAAACTGGGGTTTAATTGCAGCAACAAGAGGGAAAGGACTAATTTTGCTCAAAAATGGGAACGTGATCGGGAAAATCCAACTGAAAGACGGTTTGCTGTCGAACCAGTTGAATGCTATTTATATTGACAAAAAAGGAAATATTTATGTGGCTTCGAATAAGGGAATTTCGAAAATTGTTCATCTTGAAAATCACAAAATTCAGATTTTTAACCTGACGGAGCTGAACGGATTATCTTCTGCTGAAGTAAGTGCCGTTTTTCGGAATAATGACGGCGTTTATATTGGAACACGAGAGGGAATAACTCTGATTCCGTCTTCATATAAGTGGGCAAAAACGTCACACGAAAAACAGATCCGGATTCAATCCGTTTTTGCCAACGGGAAACAGGTTGTGAATTTCAAAAACGGAATGGAGTTTAACGCGTCACACCGGATCATCCGCTTTCTGCTGCAAACAACCAATTACAAATCGCAGCACAGGCAGCCATACAGGTATCGCTTCCGGAAAACGGATCCCTGGTCAGTTGGATTCAATGGTGAACTAATCATGATCAACCCGGCTTTTGAAGCGTATCGATTGGAGATACAATACCGGAATGAATACGGAAGCTGGAGTAAACCGTATGTCCTGACCAATTTTTCCATTCTTCCGCCGTTTTATTCTACGTGGTGGTTTACGGCATTGATCGTATTGGTTATTTTGACGATTAGTTTTTTGTTCTTCAGAAACCGGATCAAAGTTATTCAGCATCGGAATGCCATGCAGGCGGAAATTAAATTGCTGGAGCAGAAAGCCCTTTTGGCGCAAATGAATCCTCATTTTATCTTCAATTCATTAAACTCCATTCAAAGCTTTTTAATTTTTAATGAAAACGATCTGGCAGAAAGGTATTTGTTGAAACTGTCTCAGCTGATCCGCATGACCCTGATTAATTCGAGGGAAAGTGAAATCAGTATTGAAAAGGAAATTGATGTGCTCAAAAAATACATTGAATTGGAACAGATGCGCTTCAAAAACAGGTTTGATTTCGAAGTAAACGTCTCCTTGTCGCATGCAGATCAACAAAGATCCATTCCTCCGATGCTGATTCAGCCGTTTGTTGAAAATGCTATTCTTCACGGCTTTAAAGAACTGCGTGACGGCGGAAAACTGAAATTAAATCTCGAAAGTGTTTCGAATGACGTGCTGCATGTAGAAATCGTCGATAATGGTTTGGGCTATGGAGCAGGGAAAAAAGAGACGGTGCAGGATCATAAATCTTACGGAACTCAGATTATATCCGAAAGATTGAATCTGTTCAGGGAAAAATACCAGGCAGAATTTCACTTCACCATTGAAACAGTATTGGATGAAAAAGGAAATTCGATGGGAACGAAGGTGAATGTTTCGATTCCGATCCTTAGAAAAAAATCAAAGTGAGAATTGTTCTAATAAAAGCATAACTTTGCACCGAAGAAAAATTCAAATCTTTGAAAATGAAACCTTACTGCCTTATCTTTTTCCTTCTCGGGGGAAAAATCCTGTTGGCTCAGGAAAAAATTGAATTTCTGAAAACGCCTAAAGAAGCTCAGAAAGATCTTAAAACATTGAGTGCTTTTCTTACGAAGGGCCTAACAGATGACAGCACCAAAGCGGCTCACATCTATCAATGGGTTACGCACAATATTTCCTACAATTACAAAGCAATAGAAAGCGGAAAACCTTTGGAATACAAATCTGCAGGAGCAGTTTTAAAAGCCAAAAGCACGGTTTGTCAGGGATACAGCGCTTTGACGGTTGAATTACTGAAAAACGCAGGAATTGAAGCAACTACCGTAGAAGGTTACACGGCTCAGTTTCTGTCGGATTCCATTCCCCTGATTGCCAGTTCGGATCACGAATGGGTGGCTTTCAAAGTAAACCGGAAATGGTATTTGTGCGACCCGACCTGGGATGCAGGATACATCGGCAGAATCCCAAAGTATAAGGAAGATCTGGTCAAGAAGGAAAAACTGATGCTCAAAAGAGCCGGAAAACTGGCTAAAATCAAAAAAGAGAAGCGGAAAAAAGTCAAGCAATTCAAGTGGGATAAGAAAGACAAAAAGAAGGCAGAAAAAGCGGAAGAACAACGCGGTGATTACAAATCGGACATCGGGTTTGTGCGCTACCCGTCATTGGAAAACTTCATGATGGATCCGGATGAATTTGTGCAGTCACATTTACCTTCTCAGCCCGAATTTCAGCTTCGGTCGTACCCTGTTTCGATGGAAGATTTTACGCGGAAAACCAAAAACTGGGATACGATTCTGGAGCGTAAAAAAGGACATTCTGTAGCTTTCGAAGAATATGTTTCGGAATACAGCTCTTTGAAGTTGAATGACAAATGGATTAAAGTAGCGAAGGACGGATTAAAGTTCAATCCTGCAAATTACAGTTCCATGACAGTTCACCATTTCAACTACCTCGGTTTGCATTTGAACGATAAATTCAGAAGCTCTTTTGAGATTATTGAAAAAGGAGATTTGCACGAGCAATTTCCGGATCTGAGAGACATCAACGACAGTGTTGCGGTTTACAGCAAAGCAGCGAAGAAGATCAATAAAACGTCTTATGCAATCAGCAAACGGATCATATCGAGCGAAACAAAGATCTTCAAAACAACGGATAAAGAAGCAAATTCGATGGTGAAGAAAGTATTGTCTGAGCAAAAGAAAAATGTGACTCTGCTGGAGAAAGAAAAAGCGAAGATCTCGAAGAATGTAACCATGATCGAAGAGAAAAAGCAGAAACTGCTGCTGGAGTCAACAGCATACGCCACTCAAAGCAACTTTGATTCTACTTTGGTTCCGGCGGGTTATGCAAAATGGAAGGATAGTTTGTTTCATTCACTGCTGAAAATCGATTCCCTGCGTCAGGGATGGGATCGTTTGGCACACGACGATAAAACATATGAAAAGCGTTTCCAATCACTGAAAGGGGCTTACGAAACAAGTTTCAGAAACTTATATATCCTCAATTCAGCACCTGTTTATTACAGCGATACGGTTATTGCATACGATTCCAAAATTGCTGGTGATCTGAAAGAATTGTTCCGTTTTCACAAAGAAACGTATGATTCATTGCTGTATCCGGCCGAGATACTGAAAGAGTATAAAGTCCTTGAAAAAGTGATCAAAAGAGGTCTTACGGGATTGAAGAGTTACTCGAAGAAAAATCCGAACTACAAGTACACGGATATGAACAAATACTTGAATTCATTGAACGTTCAGATTTTGTCGCTGATCTCAACAGATTTGCGAACGTTCTATACGGATCGGAATGAGTTGTTGCGTTTGGAGAAATACTATGAAAAGCATTACGAGACGATTCAGAGTAATCTGGAAGATGAAAAAGAATTCAAGGCAAAAAATGCAGAACACAATTTTGAAATCCTTGAAAAGAATAGAGAAAGGACCGATGCAATGTTTGACCGGATTTTAAAAAGCTCGGAAAAAACAGAAGAGTTCTTTCAAAAGACTTTGGGGAGCAGACCAAGATAAAAAACAAATAGGGGTGGAAAATTTTCCGCCCCTATTTGTTTATCGTTATTCTATAATTACAATGTAATTGTTCTTCTTTCCTTTTCCTAAAAGGATGAATTTGTCGTTGATCAGATCACCCGGACCAACCAATGTTCCTTCTGCTACTTTGTCTTTGTTCAGGGAAATAGCATTTGCTTTTAATTCGCGTTTTGCTTCACCATTTGATGGTAAGAACCCTGTTTTAGCAGCTAATAGGTCAACAATACTAATTCCTTCGTTCAACTCAGCACGTTTCACCGTTGCCATCGGCACACCATCAAAGATGCTCAAAAAGGTATCATTCGACAGTTTTTTCAAATCTTCCGAAGTAGATTTTCCAAACAAAATATTCGATGCAGCGACAGCCATCTCCAAAGCATCTTTTCCGTGTACACGTTCGGTTACTTCTTCAGCAATTGCTTTTTGCAAGGTCCGTAAATGAGGAGCTTCGTTGTGTTCTTTTTCGATTGCTTCAATTTCCTCTTTTGATTTCAAGGTATAGAAACGAATCAATTTTGCAGCATCTTCATCCGAAGCATTTAACCAAAATTGGTAGAAAGCATAAGGACTTGTTTTTTCAGAATCCAGCCAAACCGTTCCTGATTCCGTTTTTCCGAATTTACCTCCGTCAGCTTTTGTAAGCAAAGGACAAGTAAAAGCATAGGCTTCTCCACCGGCAATTTTCCGAACCAATTCTGTTCCGGTTGTGATATTTCCCCATTGGTCAGAACCTCCGAACTGAACTTTCACCTGATTGTTTTTGTACAAATGCAGGAAATCGTAACCCTGAATCAGCTGGTATGAGAATTCTGTAAACGAAATTCCTGTTTCCACACGTTTTTTCACGGAATCTTTCGCGCTCATGTAGTTCACGGTAATGTGTTTTCCTACATCGCGGATGAATTCAAGGAACGAAAAATGCCTCATCCAGTCAAAATTATTGACCAATTCAGCCTTGTTTTCTCCTTCTTCAAACTCCAAAAACTGGCGGAGTTGCTTCTGAACACAGGCAATATTGTGGTTTAATGTCTTTTCATCCAACAAATTTCGCTCTGCAGATTTACCGGTAGGATCCCCAACCATTCCTGTTGCTCCTCCAACCAAAGCATAAGGCTTGTGGCCGGCTAACTGGAAGTGTTTCAATAACATGATCGGTAAAAGGTTTCCAACGTGAAGAGAATCTGCTGTTGGGTCGAAACCCACATAACCAGAAGTCATTTCCTTAAGCAGTTGTTCTTCCAAACCGGGCATGATATCTTGTATCATTCCTCTCCATCTTAATTCTTCAATGACATTCTTTTTCATGTACTTATTTTATTGTTGGTGCAAAAATAGGGCTTTTGCTTTTGAATCAAAGCGCTTCAAAAAAGGAATTGGTAATTATCATCAAATTTGGAGGGTTGCCTCTAAAATGATCGAAAGACTTGAAAAGCTACCAATTGATGTAGGACTGCAATTATGACGGGCTTTGTAGATGATCGGGAAGGCAACGGAGCCAGAACGGCCGCAGTTTACCAGGAAAACAAATTATAATGAAAAACTACATGTATCTCTCCTTGTTTGTTGCAGGATTTGCACAAGCACAAACAACTAATCCGTCTCCGTATTGTGCGGCGCAGTTCTCAGATGATTTTATGACTGTAGAGCATGCTGTGGAGCGTGTTCAATTCGGAACGCTGGACAATAATTCAGGTTCAACTCAGTATGCAGCTCCACATTATGTGTTTTACAACAATTTGCCTGTTGTGACTGTGAACAAAGGACAAACATTGACTCTGAAGATTACACACGATCTGAGTGTATCTCTTCATGGACTGGCTGCCTGGATTGATTTCAATGGTGATCATGATTTTGACGATGCCGGAGAAAAACTCGGAGACACACCCTGGCCTAATGATGTTCCCGCTCCTACAGGAAATACAACCTATTCGGTTACCATTCCTGCCAATGCAGTAAGTGGAGCTACCCGTATGCGAATCAAAGTTTACGAAGACGATGATTACACCATGTCAGGAAATACTCATCCTGTAATGCCTTGCCAGTTTAACGGAACGGATGCAGATTGGGGAGAAACGGAAGATTACACCATCACGATTGCAGGTGGAAGCACCGCAGGAGTACAGGAAAACCTGAATCCTGATGAATACCTTTTCAAAAATCAGGAATTTACCTTGTTGTCGGAAGAAGCAGCTACCATGAGCCTGATCAATATGAACGGACAGGTTTTATCAAGCACTTCCGGTAAAACAATTGATTTGAGCACCTGTTCGGACGGAATCTACCTGATCCGGATCCAAACAACTGAAGGAGTATTCAAACAAGTGAAATTGCTGAAGTAAATCGGAGCGTAGAGAAGCGTTTGTCACAAAGACCTTTGTTACCGATTCAAGCAATTGAGTCCTGACATGAAAGTTTGTGGCAAACGCTTTTTGTTTTCTGCCCGATGAGGATTTCTTTGAAAAAGTTTTCCTTAATTTAGGGCATGCTTCAAACCCGAAAAGAAATTGCCTTCATGGTGATGGCCGGAATCTTCATCACCAGCGCTATTGTGGCGGAATTGATTTCCTGCAAAATCGTCGATATCGGATTGTACCCGATTATTGCCGGAATTGTTCCCTGGCCGGTTGTTTTCTTGCTGACGGATGTGATGAATGAATATTTCGGAAAGCAGGCCGTCAGAAGATTGAGCTGGATTACGGTGATTCTGATCGCATTTTGCTTTTTGATCGTTTTTGTAGCTGTTGAATTACCGACAGCATCCAATTCTCCTGTTTCGGATCCTGAATTCCGGAAAATATTCTCCGGCTCTTTGCCCATTATGGCCGGAAGTATTACAGCATTTATCTTATCACAGCTTCTGGATGTTCAACTGTTTGCGCTGTTTAACAAGCTGACCAAAGGAAAAATGATTTGGCTGAGAAGTACCGGGTCAACGGTTGTTTCACAGTTGGTCGATTCGTATACCGTTTTGATGATCGGATTTCTGATTCCGGGAAAAATCTCCTTTCAGGATTTTTTGTTTTTCGGAATTACGGGATATGCAACCAAGCTGGTTATCGCTGTGGGTCTGACGCCGCTGATTTATGTGATGCATTCTCTTGCCAAAAAAATACTTGGAGATAAGCCCGTTACACAACCCGATTAGTTGGTTTTTTCAACAAAAAGTTTATATTTAATCTGACTTATCGCAGAGAGCGAGATGTTTTTAACTTATAAACTCACTATTTATGAAGAAGCTATTGGCTGAATTTATCGGAACCTTTTGGTTGGTACTGGGAGGTTGCGGAAGCGCTGTTCTTGCTGCAGGATTTCCCGAATTAGGAATCGGATTTGTTGGTGTTTCCATCGCTTTCGGATTGACTGTTTTAACGATGGCTTACGCAATCGGACATATTTCCGGATGTCACCTGAATCCGGCTGTTACGATCGGTTTATGGGTTGGCGGAAGATTTGAAGCGAAAGATGTGCTTCCGTATATTATCTCGCAGGTTTTGGGGGGAATTGCCGGGGCAGGAATTTTGTATCTGATTGCAAGCGGAAAGCCGGGATTTGAACTGGGCGGTTTTGCTGCCAACGGATATGGAGATCATTCTCCCGGAGGCTTCAGTATGCAATCGGCTTTGATCACAGAAGTAGTCATGACCTTTATGTTCCTGATCATTATTCTTGGAGTAACGCATAAAAATGCTTCTCCGGGTTTTGCAGGTATTGCTATCGGTTTGGGATTAACCCTGATTCATTTAATCAGTATTCCGGTGACAAACACTTCCGTGAATCCGGCAAGAAGTACCAGTCAGGCGATTTTCGTACAAGGATGGGCATTTGAACAACTCTGGTTGTTTTGGGTGGCACCGATTGCCGGAGCAATTATTGCCGGCGCGGTCTACAGCTATCTGGCTCCGAATAAAGAATCATAGAAACGACAGAATATGAAAAAGGCTCAACGTTTTGTTGAGCCTTTTCAGTATGGTATGAACACTTATTTTGTAAGCGTTTTGAAGACTTCTTCCAATGATTTTTCTTCCGTACGTAAAGTCAGGACAAGCAAATTGTGCTGTTGAGCAAATTGTGCAACTGTTTTACGCAAATCATCCACAGATTGACTTTCGATGAGGTATTTGGAATCGGAAACACGTTCGATTTTCGAAACTCCTGGAATTTTTTGAAGTAAGTTTTTGGCAATCGTTCCATCAAATTCGGCGTAAACAACTTGTGTATCCGTAGCCATTTGCAGGTTCGAAGCTAAATTGTCGGCAACCAGTTTTCCTTTACGGATGATAATTACGCGGTCGCAAATTGCTTCTACTTCCGGTAAGATGTGAGTAGACAGCATCACCGTTTTTTCTTTCCCGATTCGTCTGATCAATTCGCGGATTTCAACCAATTGGTTCGGATCCAGACCCGAAGTCGGTTCATCCAGAATCAATACGTCCGGATTGTGAATGATGGCCTGAGCCAAACCAACACGTTGACGATAACCTTTGGAAAGCATCCCGATTTTTTTGTTCTGCTCAACTTCCAGACCAACCAACTGGATCATTTCTTTTACCCGTTCCCTGATGTTTTTCACCTTGTAAATCTTCCCTACAAATTCCAGGTATTCTTTCACATACATGTCCAGATACAAAGGATTGTTTTCGGGAAGATAACCGATTCGTTTTCTGGTTTCGGTTGAATCAACGGAAACGGGAATGCCGCACACGCTGATGCTTCCTTCCGTAGCAGGAATAAATCCGGTAATCATTTTCATCGTCGTCGATTTTCCCGCACCATTTGGTCCTAAGAAACCGATGATTTCACCTTTTCCGACGGAAAAAGTAATATCGTTCACAGCTGCTTGTTCACCGTAATATTTGGAAAGGTTCTTTACTTCAATCGACATACTAAAAACTTTGGCTACGAAGATAACGAATGAGATCGGAATAACGTTGGTTTTGGGAAAGCACAGATCAAAATGAGATATAAATGATGGTTTGACGATTGTTTTTGATTGCTTTCCGTAATTTTACACTCATGAGTGATCTTCGCGGAAGAGTTTTGAAATCAACGGGGAAATGGTATCAGGTTTTGATGCCGAATGGAGAAGTTGTGGAATGCCGGATTCGTGGAAGATTGCGTCTGGAAGGATTGAAAACAACCAATCCGATTGCTGTTGGCGACATCGTGATTCTGGATCCGAAAATTGACGAGGAAGGAAAACGCGTGATCGTGGATTACGAAATCCGGGAAAATTACATCGTCCGGAAGAGTACGAATCTCAGCAAGCAAATGCACATTCTGGCGGCAAATATCGATCGGGCTTATTTAATGGTGACGCTGAAATTTCCGGAAACACATTTCGTTTTCATCGACCGCTTTCTGGTTGCAGCAGAATCGTTTCGGATTCCGACAAGCCTTATTTTTAACAAGGTCGATTTACTGGATGACGAAGCCTTGATGGATCTGAAAGCAATTATGTTCATGTACGAATCGATTGGTTATCCTTGTCATGCTATTTCGGCAACGAATGATTCGGATGTGCAATTTTTGAGAGAAGAAATCAAAGACAAGCAAGTGATGATTGCCGGACATTCCGGAACGGGGAAAAGTACCTTGGTAAACGCATTGGACCCGGAATTGGATTTGCGTGTCGGAGAAATATCATCGGCTCACCATCAAGGTCAGCACACCACTACTTTTGCGGAAATGCATCCGTTGCAATCCGGAGGTTTCATCATCGATACACCCGGAATCAGAGCTTTTGGAATTGTGGATCTGGAAAAAGAGGTGATTTCGCACTACTTCCCTGAAATGCGTGAACTGATTGGCGCATGCAGGTTTCACAATTGCCAGCATCTGAACGAACCCGCTTGTGCAGTGAAAGAAGCGGTGAAAAGCGGAGAAATTTATGAAAGCCGGTATTTCACTTATTTGCAGCTGATGACCGGTGATGATGAAGACGTTCACCGCAGGAATAAGCGGGGGCTGGAATAATGAGCTTTCAAAAAAGAAATTTCCCAATTTCCCAATATTGGGTCAGTAAAATTGACATAATCCGTATCTTTAAGCCATGCGACTAGTCATACAACGGGTTTCCCAGGCAAGTGTCACTGTGGAAAATAAAATCACCGGAGCAATTAATCAGGGACTTCTCGTCCTGCTGGGAATTGAACAAGCTGATTCGGAAGAAGACAGTGATTGGCTGGTTCAGAAGCTGATCCAAATGCGAATTTTTTCAGATGAAGACGGAAAAATGAATTGTTCCCTTCAGGATATCGACGGCGGATTACTGGTCGTAAGTCAGTTTACTCTTCACGCCTCAACAAAAAAAGGAAACAGACCAAGTTTTATTGCAGCAGCACGCCCCGAGCAAGCCATTCCTTTGTACGAATCGTTTATTCAAAAAGCTGCTGTGCAGTTGGGGAAGAAAGTGGAAGCAGGGATTTTCGGAGCCGACATGAAAGTGGCTTTGATTAACGACGGTCCGGTTACGATTACAATAGATTCAAAAAACAGAGAATAATGGAAATTTCAGAAGCACAGAAAAAAGTAGATCAGTGGATCAAAGAAGTGGGAGTTCGTTATTTCAATGAGTTGACAAACATGGCCATGCTGACGGAAGAAGTGGGCGAAGTTGCACGGATCATTGCGCGCAGATACGGCGAGCAAAGCGAAAAGGAAAGCGACAAAGGCAAAGATTTGGGAGATGAACTGGCAGATGTTTTGTTTGTATTGATCTGTCTTGCGAACCAAACAGGAGTTGATCTGGAGGAAGCTTTGGAGAAAAATATGGCTAAGAAAACGGGAAGAGATGCGACCCGGCATAAAGAGAATAAAAAGCTGCTCGATTAATCCGGTTGATGTCGGATTGCGATTGAAGATGTAACCGGGGAACGATTTTTGCTTTATCAGAGTAGAATCTCCAATCAAGATAAGTATGAACAGACTGCTGCTGTTGCTTTTAACAAGCGTTTCTATGAATGTATCGGCTCAGCACACAGCTGGATTTGATGCAAAAGAAGCCCGCGATTTGATTCAAATTTGCAATTCTTTTACCTATTTGGATTTGTATGAATCCGATGAGGCGATCATTCCACCCGATTATTCCAGAATTTACACATCTCCGGAAGTTGGAATGGACAATAAATTTCAGGTGTATGTTCACCAATCCGGAACAAAAGCAGTGATTCATTTCAGAGGCTCTACCGACAAGAAATCGAGCTGGCTGGAGAATGTGTATTCCTCTTTGGTTCCGGCAAAAGATACTATTTACAAAGGTGAAACGGCTTTTCTTTATACCTGTGCTGAAAATGCCGATGCAGCGATTCATGCCGGATACATTCTGGCTTTGTCCTATTATGCGGAAGATGTATTGCAGCAAATTCAAAACCTGAATAAAAAGGGAATTTACACTATTTACATCACCGGACATTCACAGGGTGGCGCTTTGGCCCAAATGACGAGAGCATATCTGCAGTTTTTGCCAAAAAATAAATTGAATCCGAAAAACACCTTCAAAGTGTATGCTTTTGCCAATCCGATGATTGGAAACAAAGCCTTTGCACAGGAATATCAAAGACGATTTGTAGATCCCGGTTTCAGCTTTTTGATTCACAATCCCGAAGATATGGTTCCGAAAATGCCTGTTTCATACAACGATTCAACTTTTTGGAAAAGTAACGCGCAGACCTTGTTGTTCGACAGGGAAAATTTCAGTTTCAAAGAAAGTGTGAAGGAAGGAGTTTTAAGTATGATGGGCGGAAGAATCATTAAATTCAATCATTCCTTTTCGAACAATGTGCAGGGAGAACTGGCTAAACTGATCGGTGATTTCCGAATGCCGCGCTACCGGGATGAATCCAATTTTATGCACACATCTGTTCCGATCTTAATTCCGCCGACGGCTTATCCGCTTGAGCTGAAAGATTCCAGTATTTTGAAAAATGATTCCCTGATGCGAACCTACAAACGGGATGCAAACGGAGTTTTTGAAAATAAAAGCGTTTACAAACCACAGAAAACCTTGCTTCAGCATAAACCTTACAATTATTACACAGCTTTATTGAAGGTTTATTATGCCGTTGATTACGATCGATTGAAGGAGAAATATTTTGTGCTTCCGAAGGATAACGATTGAAAAGTCGTTTCAATTTTAGCGTCCTCCATTGTCAATTAATTTCTGCGCTACAATTTGATCAATTGGTAAAGTCACGGATTCTTTGTTGAGTTCAGAAAGATTGACCCAATGAAGTTTTTCGACGCTTGTCTGATTTTTAGTTAATTGATCTAATGAATGCAAATCTGCCCGGATCAAATAATAAATCGAAATCACCTGATCGTTTTCAGAAAATGCAGAAACCTGAAAAAAGTCGGTGAGATAAAACAAGCTGTCCACTTCGATTTCCAAACCGAATTCTTCCTGAAATTCACGTTTCAGGCAATCAATGGTTCCTTCTCCGAATTCCAGTCCTCCACCGGGAAATTTTGTAAAATTTAAACCCCGGTAGGATTCATCTGAAAGCAATACTTCATTTCGTTCGTTGATGCAAACGCCATAGATCCGGATATTGAAACGGCGCATGTTATTTCTCAAGAACCGATTGGATATTTGGTTTGAAATACAATTCTGATTTCAGAACTTTTCCGTCTTCTCTGTAAATCGGATTTCCGTCTGCGTCGAGTTTACTCATGTTTGAGCGCTGAATCTCGGCAAATACCTCTGCAATTTTATCCTGAAGTCCGTGTTTTAAGATTGTTCCGCATAAAATGTACAATTGATCACCCAAAGCATCCGCAATTTCTACCAGATCACCATTTTTTGCAGCTTCCAGGTATTCTTCGTTTTCCTCCTTCATCAGGTTATAGCGAAGTGTAATATCTGCTTCTGATAACTGAGCTGTCGGTTCGTAATTATTCGGAATGTTGAAAGCATTATGGAACGTTTCAACTGCTGAAATGGTTTCTTTGAGTGTCATTTTTATGGTGTTTTCACAAATATAGCTCAAATTGAAAACAAGAGAAAGCAAAGCTTTCGATAGAAATAAGTGTCAGCGCAGTTTTCTTTTCATTTTTCCAGTTACATTTTCACTTTCAACAAAGGTCATCACCATTCTGAAACCAACTGTTGGATTTGCTTCCGTAAACTTTTTGGTGCTTTGGTTCCGGATATCATACCCGGGTGAAGTCCAGTCTCCGCCAACAGCTAAGTCCTTTTCTTCTACCATTTCTGCAACATTTCCGTTTAAATGATAAATCCCGAATTCGTTTGGCCAGTAGGACTGAACGGGTGCAGTAATGTCTGCATAACTTCCGCCATTCCCTAAAAGATCATATGGAGTACTCATCACAATCAGTTTTCCTGATAGTGTATCTCTTGAAATAACGCCGGCTCCAATGGTTAAGAAGTTGCCTTGAAATTCTCCTTTCTCGTTTCTTAAATAAGGAGAGCTCCAGGCGTAAGGTCTGTCCAAACTGCTTCCATTCGCAGCGCGAAGAAATTCTGCTCTTGTCGGCAGACGAAAAAGGACTGTTTCATTTCCACTGTAGTTTCTCCATCGCTCAGTCAGCCATTCACAGAAATGTTCTGCTTGTTCACGTGTAATATTCACTACCGGATAATCCCTGTATGCCGGATGATTGAAATAATAATCGGTGTATTTTGTGTTTTTAAAGTTGTATCCTCCCCAATTGTGCCACTTCGCTGTATCAGGAAGTGCTGCGTTGTATTCATTCATTTTTCCTCTCTTTTTCAAGTACAGGAGGTATTCGGTGTATTGAGAATTGCAAATTTCGGTTTTTGACATGAAGAACCCGGCACAAACAACGGTGTTACTATCGACTACTGTTTTTCCGGGAGGAACGTAAACGCAAACCTGTTTGAGTGTTTTTTTCATTCGTCCTAAATTCGGAATGGAGTATTTCGGTTTGGAGAATGAAAAAAAGATGCTGATTGCAATTAGAAAAACAGATAGGATAGCTATTCTCATAAGGATAAGTTTGGGTCTATTAATGAGCTTTCAATTAATTGGTTACAAAAAAAAACTCTCACCGCATCCGATGAGAGTTTCATTTCGTAAATTAATTAGTTTAATGGAATAGCAATGAAAGATAGTAAATTCCTGCAGCTAACAATCCTGAAACCGGAATAGTCAAAATCCATGCCCATAACAAGTTGATGGTAACTCCCCAGCGAACAGCACTTAGTCGTTTGGTAGCTCCAACTCCGATAATGGAACCTGTAATGGTATGAGTGGTAGAAACCGGAATTCCTAAGTTAGAAACGGTAAACAAGGTTAAAGCTCCTGCGGTTTCAGCACAAACACCTTCCAAAGGAGTCACTTTCGTGATTTTTGTACCCATTGTCTTCACAATTTTCCATCCTCCCATCATGGTTCCCAAACCAATCATCAGGTAACATGAGAAAGCAATCCAACCCGGCATTGTTTCGGAGTTTACCTTTGCTTTGATTTTATGTCCTTTACGGATTTCACCATTTTTCTTGACATATTTATCAAAAATAGCTGCTTCCAGGTAGTCTTTGTTTAACTGTTTCCCTTTGAAAATAACCTCATGGGTTTTCGCATCGTAGATATCGTCACCTTTCGTGTAGATCAAAATATGATCTTCTTTTTCAATCTTTAGTGAATCGATATTGTGGGTGTATTCCGGTTTGAATTTTTCTTTTCGACCATATTTATCGTTAAACTCAATTTGGAATACTTCCGAAATCTGGAACATTTTAGGAATATCTCCTGTAATCTGTCCCTGATCGTTACGTTGTGAATTAGCAAATACCATCAATGCCGCACAAATAATTCCCATTACTTTTTGCGAATCCGCACCACCGTGACCTAAAGAGAAGGCCGCAGAAGAAAGCAACTGCAATTTTTTGTACATATTGGATTCCTTCAACGCCGTTTGACGTTTTCCGTGAACGAGCTGATACCAGGTATAAGTCAGGATGAAACAGATGATCATTCCCATAACGATCCACATCATCACCGGTTTTACATCCAGGTATTCCACCATGTAGTGCATAATGAAATAAGTGATGGTAGAAAGGATCAGGATGGAAATCATCTTTTTGGCAAAATTCCTGCTCACCGTGATCAGCGCAATTACAAAGGCAATGATACCACCGATGAAAGGAGCTAAAAAGATGAAACAAGTTACTTTAATGATCTCAGCTGAGGCGATTACATCAAATCCGGCGTGGGCTACTGCTGCTCCTGCAAAACCACCGATCAGGGTGTGAGAAGAGGAAGAAGGAATTCCCAACCACCAGGTCAGTAAGTTCCAAATCATTGCTGCAATAAGACCTGAAAGGATTACGTACAAATCAATGGCGCTGTTATCTACCGTTTTTGCTACCGTATTTCCAACACTCATATCGAATACCCAGAAGGCAACAACGTTGAATAAGGCAGCCCAAACTACGGCTTGAAACGGGGTCAGTACTTTGGTGGAAACAACTGTAGCGATGGAGTTTGCCGCATCATGGAAACCATTCACCAAATCAAACAATAACGCAAGAATGATGATGGCGATTAATAATGAAAACATATCTTTATTGGTTTTCCAATTAGTATTAAGCGTATTTTACAACAATGGATTCGATTACATTTCCTGCATCTTCACACTTATCTGTTGCAACCTCCATGATTTGGTAGATTTCACGTTTTTTGATCAGACTTTTAGCATCTACATCCGAATCAAACAATTTTTCAATACTTAAATCGAAAATATCATCCGCTTGATTTTCAACGTAATTGATTTTGATGACACACTCAACGATTTTTTGCGTGTTTTTCAAATTACGAAGCTCTTTTACGGCAGCATTTACAGCTAAAACAGCGTCGTGAATGGCATCGGCCATTTTCAAAATTCCCTGATCATCATTCGGAATAACTTTGTAGAAGTTGATCTTCTTTGCAGATGCATAAATATGATCTGCAATATCATCCAAAGATGTAGCTAACGAGTGAATATCTTCACGATCAAAAGGAGTAATGAAATTTCTTCCTAATTCAACAAAAATCTTGTGCGTTAAATCATCATTCTGATGCTCTAAATCTTCCATCTCCTTGATGATAGTCGCTCTCTTGTTGTAATCTGATTCATTTACACAAAGAACCAATTTTCCAGCAATTGCTTCTAAATTTTGAGATGCTTCTTCAAATAAAGAGTAAAATACTTTGTCTTTAGGTAAGAAAAACTTTAAAATTCCCATTTTTATTAATCTTAATATTTGATGGTGCAAATGTACTTTGAGTTTGCAGAGGATGATTCGCTGAATGTAAATGTTAACGAAATGGTAAAGTTGACGGCCGGAACGATCAATATCGGTGGATTTCAATCAAAATAACAGTGTTTGAGGTGTTTAGAGTTTTTCCAATGTTAACTCAATGTTAAGTAAACCTCTTTTGGCGGCAAATTTGCATCAAATATGACCTTTAATGAGATCCTGAAAACGGCAAGAAACAGCTCCAATGTTAACAGAATATTAAAAATATTATCAAACAATTAAACTATTGTTTGTGGTGTATTAAATTGGTGTGAAGCATATAGTTTTGCCGAAAAAAAATAAATGAAGCAAATTGTTGTTTTGAGGTTTCCGATATTTCAATTCCTTTCAAAGGTTCAGAAACAGGCAGGTGATGCGCGTTTCGGAATAGAGCTATGGAATACAAGGATACCGAAAAACACATTCCTTGCAACTATTTCGGATGAAGCAATGTACACACGTAAAGCTCCGTTCTTCAATCAAAATCGTTTCTTTGCAGGACCTGGATGTAAATTCAGAACAGCTTCGATTCAAATGGGAGTAATGCATCAATTCCTTTATATGAATGCTCCCGACAGAAGAAAAGATTATACACAGGTTACTTTTGGTAAAGTGATGAAACATTTTTTTCAAAAGAAATAGGTCTAAATCAAAAAAATCCAACATGAAGCAAATTTTACTTTTAAGCGTTTTATTGGTTAGCAACAGCATTTTCTCTCAAAAGAAAATTGATTTGTCTATTCTGACAAAACCTCAAAGAGGAATCGAGTTTATCGGCAAGGACTCCTTGTTTTCCATGCGTTTTCAGTTCCGGATGCAGAACAGAGCTGCCATGCTCACGCGAAGTGAAAAAGATTTGTCTGCAGAAAGCTATGAATTTCGTGTTCGCCGTGTTCGTTTGAAAATGGAAGGATTTGTGTTTAGTCCCAAGTTGACTTATAAGCTTCAATTGGCTTTCTCAAGAGGTGATATGGATTGGGATATGACACAAATGTCGCAAGTGAATACCAGTGTGAATATTGTGCGGGATGCGGTAGTTAATTATGAACCGACCAAGCATTTGAAATTCAGTTTCGGACAAACAAAGCTTCCTGGAAACAGACAGCGTGTGATTTCATCAGGAGATCAGCAGTTTGCAGACCGGTCTATTGTCAACGCAACGTTTAATTTTGATCGTGATTTCGGTTTTTTTGCTTCCTACAAGCATGATTATTTTGCAGTTCAGGGAGCATTAACTTCCGGAGAAGGAAGAAACAGTGTGAGTTCCAACAGCGGATTGTGTTATACGGGAAGAGTAGAGGTTTTGCCTTTTGGAGCTTTTACCAATAAGAATGATTATCAGGAAGGTGATTTGGAATGCGAGCAAAAACCGAAATTGTCTTTGGGAGCATCTTATAATTTTAACGATGACGCAGTTCGTGCCGGCGGTCAGTTGGGACGTGATCTGTTCAAAAAAACCGACATGTCGACCCTTTCACTGGATTTGTTGTTCAAGTACAAAGGTTTTGCGATGTATACTGAATTTATGCAGCGAAACTGTACCAATCCAATTACGTTTACAAGCGATTCGACAGGAGTTCAGGCCGTTTTTGCAGGAAATGGTTTCATGCAGCAATTCAGCTACCTCTTCAAATCCAATTGGGAAATAGCGATCCGATACGCGGAGATTACCCCTTTTTCTTCTGTGTATAACAACCCGACATTTTCAGGTGTGAACTTAAAAAAGAACCAGGAATTTCAATTGGGTGTTACGAAATACATTTACGGACATCGTGTGAAAGTGCAGGGAAATCTACTTTATCAGCTGACGTCTGATCTGAGAGATAAATTGACTACGGGCAGATTCGGTGCAATTTTCCAGATCGAATTTGGTATATAAAAAGTAAGGGCGAAGAATTCTTCGCCCTTACTTTTTATCCTTTAAATTTATATCCTATTCCTTTAACGGTTTGGATGTAATCATCACCGATTTTTTCTCTCAGTTTTCTCACATGAACGTCAATCGTCCGGTCTCCAACCACGATATCGGTTCCCCAAACCCGTTCCAGAATCACATCACGTTCAAAAACAACTTCAGGTCGTGAAGCGAGTAAAGCCAACAATTCGAATTCCTTTTTGGGTAAATGCAAGGTTTCGCCGTTTTTGATCACCAGATACTTTTCGCGGTTAATGACCAAATCTGCAGTTCCGGAAGGTTTAGCCTGCGCCATTTCTTTTCTGCGAAGAAGGGCATGAACCCTGCTCACAAGCACACGTGGTTTGATTGGTTTTGAAATATAGTCGTCGGCACCGGCATCCAAGCCTGCAATCTGACTGTAATCTTCATTACGCGCTGTAAGAAAGCAGATTAAAACATTTTCCAACCCGGCCGTATTTCTGATTTGTTCGCATACTTCAATTCCGTCCATTCCGGGCATCATCACATCCAGAATCACCAAATCCGGTTTTTCTTCTTTGCAAAGACTAATTCCTGTTTGTCCGTTTTCAGCCAAAAAAACCTGAAACCCTTCTTTCTTTAGATTATATCCGAGAATTTCGCGAATATCTTCTTCATCATCAACTATTAAAATTTTATCCATTCTTATTAGTTCTGAGATACTTTCAAAGTTAAGAAAGTATTTCGAGTAGGCTTTAGAATCTGATAATATATTCCTGAAACTAAAACGAGGTAGTTGAAAACGAGGCTTGTAACGGATCTTTCGAATAATTTCATTCAAAATTCCGTTCATCTATCATTTCATCCATTCAACATCAAAAAATGCATTTTTTTTCAAACAAAAAAACCTCCTTTCTTGGAATCTTAAATTGCCAAAGTATTTACCATGGAAATATTTAATCGGGTGTGTTTGCCGATTAATCTGTTCAATTTTAGATATAATTGACTCGTCAGTGAATTATTTAACGTTCACCTAATACATTCGTTTAATCCATTCTTTAAATCCTTTATTTGTCCTTTTGTGTTTCTTTGTCTGAAAACTGCAAAAGCAATGCTATTATGACTTATCTTTGCTGAAGTAGTAGTAGGTTAGGTTGATTAGTGTGATAAGAGCTTGAGACGCCCGTCTTGAGCTCTTATCTTTTTTAGGCTATTTCCAATCTATTTCCCGGTCCGGAATGCACCAAACCATTTCTTTATTATCTTCACGGAAACAATCATTTCAGAATGAAACCAAAGGCTAAAATATTATTGGTTGAAGACGACGCAAACCTGGGATTTGTCATTTCCGACCAATTAAAATCAGAAGGATATCAAGTTGTTTTATGTACGAATGGAATGGACGGGCATATGCGCTTTTCCGAAGGTGAATTTCATCTCTGTATCTTTGATGTCATGATGCCTAAGAAAGACGGATTTACGCTGGCAAGGGAAATCAGAACAATGAATCAGCATATTCCGATTCTCTTCCTGACGGCAAAGGCAATGACGGAGGACAAGATTGCAGGATTCAATGCCGGAGGAGATGATTATCTGACCAAACCTTTTTCGTTTGACGAGCTTTCAGTTCGCGTAAAAGCACTTCTGAAACGTGTCAACATTCAGGATGAGCCGGAACAAAAAGTCGTAGAGATCGGAAGTTATGTGTTTGACACCGAAAACTTCACGCTGAAACATCCTGAATTTGAAAAGACACTTACAAAAAAGGAGGCCATGGTCTTGAAAATTCTGTGCAAGTTTAAAAATGCGGTTGTTCCCAGAGAGAATATTCTAACTGCCGTTTGGGGACAAGACGATTATTTTGCAGGAAGAAGTATGGATGTTTTTATTACAAAACTTCGGAAATACTTCTCAATGGACGACAAGATTTCCATTGCAAATATTCACGGAATCGGATTTAAACTGGAAGTGCTGCAATAATTCACACGGTTCAATCAAACTGATCTGCTGCTGAAAACCAGAAGGATTTTTCAAAGAAAAAATGACAACAATTTTACACATAGAAACTGCGACAAAAGTGTGTTCGGTAGCTTTGTCGGTTGACGGAGAGCTGAAGCAGCTTCAGGAATTAAAGGACGACGGATATGCTCATGGCGAACAGCTGACTATTCTCATTCAAAAGGTTTTTGATTTGCAGGGAATTACTTCCGGAATGTTGTCGGCTGTTTCTGTTTCTGCCGGCCCGGGTTCTTATACCGGTTTGCGAATCGGAGTGTCGACTGCAAAAGGACTTTGCTATGCATTGGGAATTCCATTAATCGCGATAAATACGTTGGAATCCATGGCTGCGATCGGAAAAATGAACTATCCGGCTCACAATCTTTGCCCGATGATCGACGCGCGGAGAATGGAAGTGTTTTCATTCATCACCAATGCGCAAGCGGAAATCTTGAAACCGGTTAGTGCTGATGTACTGGACGAAAATTCCTACGCTGATTTTGAACCCCTTGTTTGTTTTGGCGACGGAGCTGCGAAGATGCAGGAATTGTGGGTAAACCGTCAGATTACGTTTGATCTGGATCTGGAACCGTCTGCATCCGGTCAGGTTTCACTCGCTTACCAGAAGTTTTTGAAACAGGAATTTGAAGATGTGGCCTATTTTGAACCAGATTATTTGAAAGAGTTTTATCAGGCTCCTGCTTCCAAAAAGAATTGATTACTCTTCCTTTTTTCATTTTGCCATTTTTCCAATATGTCAATTCGTAATCCCGATAGCTATCGGGACGATTAGGCAAATCGGCAATGATGCAATTTTTAAAATAAAGATTCCCTGAAAATCACGTTTTCTTCACGCGGAATGAAGGCAGAAATACTGCAATAATACCGATCAACGGTAAGAAGGAACAAATGTGATAGACTTCAATAATCCCGCGTTTATCAATCAAATCTCCCAGGAAAGCAGCACCGATTCCACCCATTCCGAAAGCGAAACCATAAAACATTCCCGAAATCATTCCGATTCTTCCCGGAAGTAATTCCTGCGCATACACGAGAATGGAAGGAAACGCGGAAGCGAGTATAAAACCTGCAAAAGCCAGACAAACAATGGTTCCTGTGAGGTTCATGTAGGGAAGAAGTAAAGTAAACGGAGCTGCGCCAAGAATTGAAAACCAAATGATGTTTCTGCGGCCATACTTGTCACCTGCCAATCCTCCGATGACGGTACCAAGTGTGATTGCAAAAAGATAAACTGCCAATAACAGCTGTCCTTGGGTTCCTGCCAGATTAAAACGCTCTTCAGCATAAAAAATCAGGTAACTTGAAATGCTGGCAGTATAGAAGTATTTGGAAAAAAGCAATACCAGGAGAATAACAACCGACATGTAGATTCGCTGCTTGGAAAGCTGATGGCTTACAACCCGGGCTTTGGTGTTTTTCAGGTGTTCCTGCAAATATCCTTTGTACCAGCGGCTGACGAACAACAGAATCGCAAATCCGGCTACTCCGGCAATGACAAACAGCAAGGTGTATTTTTGCCCGAAGGGAATCACACACAAAGCTACCAAAACCGGTCCGAGAGCTGTCCCACCGTTTCCGCCTAATTGAAAAATAGCCTGAGCAAGACTTCTTCTTCCTCCTGAAGCTGAATAAGCTACACGGGAAGCTTCCGGATGAAACACCGATGATGCCAAACCGATGCAGCAAGCTGCGGTCAGCGTCATGGTGAAATTCTCAGAATACGATAAAACAATAATCCCGACGATGGCAAAGAGCATTCCGAAGCTAAAGGAATAAGGTTGCGGATATTTGTCTGTAATGGAACCTACAATCGGTTGAAAAAGCGAAGAAGTAATTTGAAATGCGAACATGATGAAACCAATTTGTCCGTAATCCAGATTCTGAGTTTCCTTGATCATGGGGAACAAGGGTTGCAAAACTCCCTGGATCAAATCGTTCAGTAAATGCCCGAAAGCAATTGCAAAAAGAATCGGATAGGCGGTTTTGGTTGAGTCGTACGATTTTGTATCCGCTTTCATACCCGCAAAATTAACGCTTCAATCGTTAAGGAGTTGTTAACTCAGGAGTTTTTCGATGAACTCTTTGTCGTTTTCTTCTGAAATTGCTCGTAGATAGGCTGTTCCGACAATAACTCCGTCTGCAAATCCGAAAGCTGCTTTCTTTTGTTCGGAACTTGAGATCCCAAAGCCTAAAAACAAAGGAACTTCATCGCAGAGCTCTTTGAGTTCCGAATAACGATTCGCATGTTCTGATAAGGAATAGGAAGAACCCGTGATTTTATTTTGTCCGACCAGGTAAACAAATGAATTGGAACTTGCCTCCACAATTTGAGTAATTCTCGTATCCGAAGTAGAAGGAGTAATCAAATAGATCAGGGGAATTTTGCCTGAGCCAAAAGAATGCCGGTATTTTTTCTGAACCAATTCAAATGAAAGATCCGGGATGATCAGTCCGGAAATTCCCGCCGATTCGCACTTTTCGAGAAAAAGATCTACCCCGAATTGAAGAATCGGATTCAGGTAGCTCATAATTACCAATGGGATTGTGATGTGTTCTTTTATCTCCGAAAGCTGTTCAAACACGCGGTCTAAGTTCATACCGTTTTTCAGCGCAACAGCACTCGTTTCCTGAATAACCGGCCCGTCGGCCATGGGGTCGGAAAAAGGAATGCCGATTTCCAGAAAGTCGATTCCCTGTTTCTGTAAGAATAAAATTTGACCGGTCAAACTCTCTTTTTCGGGATAACCGGCTGTGATAAAAATACTGACTGATTTCCCTGTTTTTTTGAATGGATTCATAAGTTTTGAAATGCGTTTTGATACGTGTTAATGTCTTTGTCGCCTCTTCCGGAAAGGTTTACAACAATGATTTCTTCTGGTTTGAAGGATAGTTTTTTAAGAACTGCCAGTGCATGAGCACTTTCAAGCGCGGGAATAATTCCTTCCAATCTGCTGCATTCCAAAGCTGCTTCCAGAGCTTCTGCGTCTGTGATGGAAAAAGATCTGGTTCTTCCTGTAGCAATGGAATGTGCGTGCAAAGGACCGATTCCGGGATAATCCAAACCGGCTGAAATGCTGTGAGGTTCCGTAACCTGACCAAAGGAATCTTGCATCAATAAGGTCAAACTTCCATGCAGTACGCCCGGAGAACCAAGAACGGAAGTTGCCGCACTTTTCCCGGAATGAATTCCTTCTCCGGCAGCTTCCACAGCTATTAATTCGACTTCCCGATCGGAATAAAAATGATAAAAAGCCCCGGCTGCATTGCTTCCTCCACCCACACATGCAATGACTTTTTGGGGAGATGCTGCTCCGGTTTCCTGCAGTTGATTCCGGATTTCTTCTGAAATGATCGATTGAAAGTAAGCTACCATTTCCGGGTAGGGATGAGGACCAACCACAGAGCCGATCAAATAATAGGAATCGGGAAAGTTGATCCAATGGCGAATGGCTTCATTGGTAGCGTCTTTCAAGGTTTTGCTGCCGCAAGTTGCAGGCCGGACTTCAGCTCCCAGCATAAGCATTCGCTGCACATTCGGAGCCTGGCGCTCCATGTCTTTTTCGCCCATGTAGACAATGCAATTCAGACCCATCAGCGCGCAAACGGTTGCAGTTGCTACACCGTGCTGTCCGGCTCCGGTTTCTGCAATAATTTCCGTTTTACCCATGTGTTTGGCAAGCAAAATCTGACCGATCGTATTGTTGATTTTATGAGCTCCGGTGTGACACAAATCTTCCCGTTTGAAATAAATTTTCGCTCCGTACTTTTCAGAATAATTTCTGGCGAAATACAACGGAGTCGGCCTTCCGACATAATTTTTCAGTAAGTCAAGATAATCCGTTCTGAATGCTTCTGTAAAACAGTAATTCCGGAAGGAAGTGTTTAATTCTTCAACGGCAGGACGGAGCAATTCAGGAATGTAAGCACCTCCGAATTCGCCGTAGAATCCGAGTTCGTCCGGAAGAATAAATTCAGATGTTTTCATGTTTCAATTGTTTAATGAATGATTCGATTAAGGGAACGTTCTTTTGTTTCGGAGCAATTTCAAAACGGCTGTTCAGATCAATGCCGATCAATTTGGGATGTTGTATTTTCTTTATGCGTTCCACATGTCCGATGGAAATGCCGCCGCTTAAAAAGAAAGGTGTTTCTCCTGTGTATTCATCCAGAATTTCCCAATCAAAAGATTTTCCGCTTCCGCCAAATTGAGGACTTTTCGTGTCAAACAGGAATGCATCTACAATTCCTGCATATGCTTTGCAGGCCTCAAAGTCACTCACGTTTTGTATGCCTAAAGCTTTCCATTTCGTTACATCAGTGTTGATTTTCCGGATTTCCTTCGCAGATTCGTTTCCGTGAAATTGAATCACATTCAGCGCTTCTTCTTGTATTTTCTGATGGATGAATTCTGAATCAGAATTGACAAAAACACCGACTTTTTCTCCGGAAACTTCAGGAGTGTGAACAACATATCTGGGAGATCCGGAGTAAAAAATAAATCCGAAGTAATCGACTTCATTCAGGTCGAACAAACCGGGGTAAAACTGTTCAGAGCTGCAGCCGCAAATTTTCAGTTTCATAAAACAAATGAGTTGGAAGTTAACCCGAATCTGAAGTTTCCTTTCAACAGGCTTTCACCGATCAATGCTCCGTTGAATCCGAGGTTTTGCAATTGGTCTAACTGATCTGAACTGGTGATTCCGGAGGCAGAAATCTTCACCAGGTGTTCCGGTAAATAAGAAGCCAGTTCGAATGAATGTTCCACCTGTGTTTCCTGCGTCTTCAGATTTCGATTGTTGATGAGCAGAATATCAATTTCGTCGTTGAGCTTGTTCAATTCTTCAAACGAATGAATTTCAAACAATACCTCGAGTCCCAAACTTTTGGCAACGATGGTCAATTGATGCGCTTGCTCTTTCTCCAGAATCGAAGCAATCAGCAGAACAGAATCGGCACCGGAGGCTTTACTCTCGAAAAGCTGGTATTCATCCACGATGAATTCTTTTCTCAAAATGGGCAGATTTGTCCTGGTGCGAATTTGCTTTAAATCCTCAATTGAACCGCCAAAATAGCGGTGGTCGGTTAAAACAGAAATGCCGGAAGCGCCTTGCTGTTCGTAAATTTCAAGCTGCGAAACGAGATTCAAATCCGGACGAATTTCACCTGCACCGGGAGATTTCCGTTTGATCTCCGCAACAATCCCGAATTGATCCAGGATCTTTTTTCTAAGCGAGATCACTGTTCGGTTAAAAAGCGGACTTTGAACGTAATCTGAACAAGTGATCGATTGCTTCAATTGCTGAATTTCATTCCGTTTGTTCGCAACGATCTGGTCTAAAATGTGTGTCATAAACAGACGTTTTTAAAAGTGTAAAATGACTTTCCGCTTCGGATTTGTTCGTATCCTTTGCTAAAAGCTTGTTCAAAATCCAGTTCCGGATCAAAAGTTTGCAGGGCAAGAGCTACATTCCCTGCAAGCACGGTATTCTGACTTTCTGTTCCTTCTCCCCGCAGAATGGCAGTGAAGATTCTGGCAGATTCAGAAACGGAATCTCCGCCAGAAATTTCTTCCTGTTTGATTTCGAATTGATTCGGGGAGTTTTGAATCAACTGGTCGCTGTTGGCCTTGAAAACGCGTGTTCCTCCGATAAATGTAAGTTCATCGTATCCGGAAAGCCCGTGGAGAACCGTGAAGTTTGTGCGTTTTGATTTCAGAACATGTTGGTATTGCTTTGCGAGTTCGAGGGAATACGTTCCGGTTAATTGATGCGTGGAAGGATGCGGATTCACCAAAGGCCCGAGCCCGTTGAACAAAGTTGCAATTCCCATGGATTGCCGCAAAGGAGCTACTCTGAGCAAGGCCGGATGAAACAAGGGAGCATGCAGAAAACAGATGTTGTTTTGATCAAGCTGACGCTGTAATTCTTTGGGATCTGCCGAAAATTCATAACCCAGGTATTCCAAAACGGTAGAAGAACCGCATAAGGAACTGACACCGTAATTTCCATGTTTCACAACTTTGTGTCCCATGGATGCGAGAATAAAAGACGTTAACGTGGAAATATTGAACGTGTTTTTTCCATCACCGCCGGTTCCGCAGCAATCAATACTTTGTTCTGTTTCGAGATGCAGCGGTTTAGCCAATTCGAGTAAAGCTTCCTGAAATCCTTCCAGTTCCGGGAGTTGCAAACCGCGCATTTGGATTGTGGTTGTAATGGCAACAACTTGTGCGTCGGAAATTTCGTTTCTCCCGATTTGAATCATGCATGAATATGCTTCTTCGCGGCTTAGAGTTCCGTTATCGATTAATTTTTTAAGGTAATTCATATGTATGTGTTTAACCAGTTTTGAATTATTTTTCGTCCCAATGGAGTCAGAATTGATTCCGGGTGAAATTGTACTCCTACCGTGGGAGCTGTTTTATGCTGAAGCGCCATCACAACCGAATCTTCCGTCCGGGCTGTAACTTCCAATTCGCTGGAAGATGAGATTTGAGTTTGCCAGCTGTGGTACCTTCCTGCTTCTATTTTTGGCGGAAGATTTTCGAAAATCCCGGATGCAGTTGTAATACTTATCAGAGAAGATTTTCCGTGAATGGGTTCCGGACAAGGAATCAGCGAATCTCCGAAATGTACCGCAATTGCCTGATGACCCAAACAAACCCCCAGAATCGGTTTTTTTCCGTGAAACCGTTCGATGACTTCCAACAAACCACCCGCTTCTTCGGGAATTCCCGGACCGGGAGAAAGTAAAATGGCGTCGGCGGATTCCAGTATTTCGAAATCCAGTTGATTGTTTCGCTGAACAAAAACCTCGTGCTGTTCTTCCCTGATATAGCGAATCAGGTTAAAAACAAAGGAATCGAAGTTGTCGATGACTGCAATTTTCATAATGAATTTGGTTTTGAGGCGCAGTGAATGGCTTTCCGGATTGCGCCGAGTTTGTTGGTTACTTCTTCCAGTTCATTTTCAGGAACGGAATCCAATACAATTCCTGCTCCGGCCTGGTATCTCAGTGTATTGTTACTGCTCAAAGCGCTGCGGATAATGATGGCCAGGTTCATGTTTCCATTGGTATGAATGAATCCCAGTGCTCCGCCATAAAACCCGCGTTCGGTTTTTTCATAGTGATTGAGCAATTCCAGGGCTTTTGGTTTGGGCGTTCCGGAAAGTGTTCCGGCGGGAAAGGTTCCGTTAAACAAGGAAAGTGCAGCTTCTTCCGTTTGGGCAGTGACTTTCGAAACCAGATGAATCACATGCGAGAAATGCTGAACTTCTTTGTACGACCCGATTTTAACCGAGCTGCAGAATTTACTCAAATCGTTTCGTGCCAAATCCACCAACATGGTGTGTTCCGCATTCTCCTTTTCGTCTCCGATCAATTGCTGAACCAACTGTTTGTCCAGATCGGAATCTCCTGTTTTTCGAACCGTTCCGGCAATGGGATGAATCTCCGCAATTCCGTTCTTCAGTTGAATTTGTGTTTCCGGAGAAGAGCCGAACAAACGGTAAGATTCCATGTCGAGATAGAAAAGATAAGGAGAAGGATTGAGTCGTCTTAAATGTCTGTAAACCTGGAAATCATCTCCAAAAAATGCCTGCTCAAAAGGTCTTGAAACAACAAGTTGAAATACATCACCCCGATAAATGTGCGCTTTGGCGTGTTGAACCAATTGCAGGAAATCAGCTTCTGAAACATCTGTTTTTTCCTCATTCACAAGTTCAAAAGGCAAATCGGAAGCTTTATTGAAACGAAGCAATTCCTGAAATTCCGATTCGTTTTTCAAGCTTGGCTCAAAGGCGTTGAACAAAATACTTCCCTGATCGTGAAAATGATCTAAAACGATGAGGTATTGAAAAAGGGTGAACCGGGCTAAAGGAAGTTGTAGCTGAGACTTGGGAGTGGGAATATTTTCTTCGAAATGAGCAAACTCAAAACTGAAATAACTCAGAAATCCGTTGTTCTCAAAATCATTTTCGAATGAATAGGTGTTGAGTAAAGACTGAATCTCTTGGGTGATTTCCGAAGGATTTTCAATCGGAATCAAACGAACCGAATCAGCTTCCTGAATGCGAATCTCTGATTGAAAAACCTGAATATCGATCAGTGGATTCAAACCGATGAAAGACTTGCTGGAAGTTCGGTCGTTGTAATCGTTGCTCTCCAATAAACAAGGCGATCGAAAACGGTTTTTGAAGGATAAATAAAGCCCGACAGAAGTGTAATTGTCAGCGTTAAAAGAGTATTGTTGTGTGTAAAGATGCATAAAATGAGATTTTTGGGAATAAAAAAACGGCTTGCCAAAAGTGACAAGCCGTTCAAAAAAATAGATATAATGAATTATGCGTCCGCCACCTTTTTAGGATACAGACACCACCAAAATTTCATTGTTTGTTGAAAAATCATACAGCAAAGATACGAGTACAAATGATACTTCCAAGAAAAATTGTGAAATAATTATTTTTAATTTCTATTTTAGTTAAATAAATAACACTACTTTTGAGCGTAGAACATGAAAAATACAACACAGATTTTGAATTTTATTTGGTGCATCGGAATAAGCTAATTTCGAAGCTCAACTGTTAATAGTTGTCAATCCCGCTTCGTTTTGGAGCGGGATTTTTTGTTTAATATGAATTAAAAAAAGTAATTTGGTTCTATCATGAATAGCATCATCCAAAAAGGCGGAAAAAGACCGATTATCATAGCGGGACCTTGCAGTGCGGAAACGGAAGAACAAGTCATGGAGACTGCTCTTCAAATCAAAGAATCGTGTCATATCGATATGTTGCGGGCAGGAATCTGGAAGCCGCGTACGCGCCCGGATTCTTTTGAAGGAGTTGGGGAAATCGGTTTGAGCTGGCTGATCAATGCCGGGAAAGAATTGGGAGTTCCCACAACCACTGAAGTAGCCAATACCAAACATGTGGAGCAGGCTTTGAAAGCCGGAGTGGACGTGTTGTGGATCGGTGCGCGCACAACGGTGAATCCTTTTGCGGTGCAGGAAATTGCGGATGCTTTGAAAGGAGTGAAAATTCCTGTTTTGGTGAAAAATCCTGTCAATCCGGATCTGGAATTGTGGATTGGTGCTTTTGAACGGCTTGAAAAATCGGGAATCACGGAATTGGGAGCAATTCATCGTGGTTTTTCGGTGTACAAACATGCGAAATACAGAAACGTACCGAATTGGGAAATTCCGATCGCATTGCATGAACGCTTGCCGGATTTGCCGATTATCAACGATCCGAGTCATATTACCGGAAACCGGGATTTGTTGCTGGAAGTTTCACAAAAAGCAATGGATTTGAATTTTGATGGATTGATCATCGAAACGCACCGGAATCCTGATTTGGCATGGTCTGACGCGGCGCAGCAATTAACACCAAAGAATCTGGGGATTTTACTGGATAGTTTGGTTTTGAGGTCACAGCATTCCGAAAAACTGAACACAGAGCACATTTCCATTATCCGCGAAAAAATCGGTGATCTGGATGATCGTTTGTTTGATATTCTGACCGCACGGATGCAGCTGAGTGAAGATTTGGGAAAGTTTAAAAAAGAACACAATATTACAATTCTACAGCCTGAACATTGGAGAAAATTGATCTCTGCGCGTTTGGGAAGGGCTTTCGAATACAATTTAAGTGACCGTTTCGTACGCCAGGTAATGGATGCCATTCATCAGGAATCGATTCGTCATCAGGTTCGGGTGATGAACAATTCTTCAGAAAAAGGGGAGTGATGAAGCAACATATTCAACCGGGAGTTCTTTCCGGAAACATTCAGATTCCGGCATCAAAAAGCGATTCGCAGCGTGCAATTTTGTGTGCGGCTCTGGCTGATGGAAAATCGCGTTTGAGCGGTTTGGGAAGCAGTGATGATGAAAAGGCAATGCTCCATTCTGTTGGTACTTTAGGCGCGAAAGTGAATTTTATTTCACCTGCTGTTGCTGAAATTACGGGAATAAAAAACATTTCACAGCCGTTGAATCTTTCCACCGGAGAATCCGGTTTGGGATTGCGTTTGCTGACTTGTGTGAGTGCAGGTTTTGATCAGAAAGTGGTTTTGAACGGCAGCGGTAGTTTGTTGAAACGTCCCATGGATTTTTTCGATGAGGTACTTCCTGAATTCGGATGTGAAGTAAGTACAACAAACGGATTTTTACCTATTGAAGTTTGCGGACCTCTTCAGGGACGCAATCTGACGGTGGACGGAGCTTTGAGTTCTCAGTTTATTTCCGGTTTGCTCATGGCGCTTCCGAGAAGTGAACAGGCGAGTTCGTTAACGGTTTCAAACATGAAATCGGGCCCGTATATTCAAATGACGCTCAAAACACTTCACAAGTTTGGGATCGAAATTGAAAGCCGGGAAAATGTGTTTCGCATTGCGGGAAATCAGTCTTATCAAGCCACGGATTATGCTATTGAAGGAGATTGGAGTTCGGCCAGTTATTGGCTGGCTGCGTCGGCGGTTGGTCATGCGGTTTCTGTTTCAGGTTTAAATATGGGAAGTTTGCAGGCCGACAAGGCGATGTTGAATGCTTTGATGCATGCAGGATGCAAAATTCAGATTGAAAATCAGTCCATTTTGATTGATGGCGAAAACATACAACCTTTTGAGTTCGACGCGGAAAATTGTCCGGATTTGTTTCCTGCTTTGGTAGTTTTAGCTTCAAAATGCCGGGGAATCTCGACCATCAAAGGAGTGCGAAGGTTAGAACATAAAGAAAGCAATCGGGGGTTAACGCTTCAATCCGAATTCGGAAAAATGGGATTGAAGATTGATCTGGATGACGATGAAATGCGGATTCATGGAACGGGAAGCCTGCAAGGAGCGCTTGTGTCTTCGCATCACGACCACAGGATTGCAATGTCTTTGGCAATTGCCGGAAGCTTTGCAAATGGGGAAACAATGGTTGAAAATGCGGAAGCGGTGGCGAAGAGCTATCCTGATTTCTGGGAACATTTACGTGTTTTGAATGAATAATTAGCCGTTCAGACTGAATATTAACCACTTGTCATTTATTCCATTTATATAGTAGACTAAGTTTGAATTTTAAAATTTTGTTTTTTATTTTCGTCAAGCTGAAACTATGAGACACACTTACTACTAATAAGTTCAAAGAGTTTATTTACGTTACAGCAATAGTTTTTTATTGCCACTTTTCTGTATTTTGACAATAGCTCAGATTACCAAATCTTTTTTTGGTTTCTATTGATGAAGGTTGAGAAGATACAGTTAGTGAAGCAATAGTAATTTTTCTTCATAATCAGGTAAAAGCATCCGTCACTGACGGATGCTTTTGAAGTTTTATAAAGATCACTCCAGATAAACCGGTTGACTTTTTCCGTAGTCTACCTGATAATCAAACTTGAATTGTTTTGTTTCTCCTTTGACCGTTGTAAATCTCCAGGTCAGAATTCCGGTTTTTTCATCTAAAATTGCTCCTGTAAATGTTCCGCGTTTTACCTTGATATCGTCGTTTACGGAAATAGGGAAGTGGTCTTTGATGATGATCGGAATGGAAGCACCTCCGTTGTTTCGGATTGTGAAATCCCAGGTTACTTCGTATTTGTAACGACTTCCAAGCAAACGTGTCTTACTCATTTCCTCGCTGCGTTTTCTTTCTACAACAATCTTTTTGTCTTTTCCTAAAGAGAAACTCAAGGTATCTTTTGCAGAATTCACATCAATGAAGCTTTTCCCGATATACGTTCCGTCAAAGTATAGATTGGATTCACCGTTAAGCAGATTTAATTTTTCCCAGCCTGAAATTTGTGCAACCAGGTAAACCGATTCATCCAATTTCGGAACTGTGTGGTATTCGTAGTCGGCTTTCATTTGATATGTTGCAATTGCTACGCGATGATCGGCGTCATCCGAAGGAACGGTAAACGGTGTTTCGATCTGGAATTCCATGCGAAGATCTTTTTCAACCTGACTGGCAATTGAAACACTGTATGTTCCGGCTGTAATTTCCGTATCAGCAAAAGCATATGATTTCTCTTCTCTTTTTGATTTGTTACGTGTGTTTTTTTGTTGAATAACGACACTTTCCAACTGGTCTGCACTATAATAAGAGTCGCTTACTGTGACATCATCCACTGTGGCGAAACCTGCTGAGTTTCCTGCAGCGGTGTACGAATTATCCAGTCTTTCCATGGCAATAGCTTCCGGATAAAGCTGTGTTTTAACATAAGGTGCGTTGATCGTTACATATTGAGCATGATATCCTAAGTAAGAAACGGTGTAACTGCGTTCTCCGCGCGGTACTAAAAATGAAAAATGACCCGTTGCATCGGTTGTGAAAACATTTAAAGGATTGTTGACCATGGTAATTTTTGCAAATGCAAGCGGTTCACCTGAAGCTGCATCCGTAATTTCTCCGTGAATCATTTCTCCGTCGAAGTTGTATTCCGGAACAGAACGTGCCACTACTTGTTTTCTAGGAGCCGGTGTGTAATAGTTGACTTCCCAAGGGTAAATAATCGGTTCCTGTGTATTGTCGTATGGATCATTTGTTGACAGAATCAGCTGCACATTTTTCCATTCGATTCCGGTGCTTTGAGTTACCAGGCCTTTTGCTTCCAGTAAAACAGGCGCGCCCACTCCGTTGCTTCTCATGTCGTAATAAGGTTTCCAGGAAGCTTTATGCGTAATGTATGTAAAAGTGAAATCCACATTTCCTGCTTTTTCCACATTGAGTTCCACTTCGATTTCCGTGTAGTTTACAACCGGCAAACCTTTTCGGGTGTTGATTTCCTGTTCTATCGTATTGATTTTTCGAACAACGCCTTCAATTTCTGAATCCAGTTGGGATTTGCGTGTGTTGATTTCTGAAAGTTTTGCGTGGAAGAAGGTCGATGCTTCTTTCAGTTCCGAAATTTTCATGGCCTGCTGCTGACTGCTCAAACTGTTGTTCTTTAACAGAAGCTGCTCGTCCAGAAGCAATACTTTGTATTCGTCACGCAAGCTACGTTCTTGTTTTTCAAGCACTTTTTTCCGGTCATTTTTTTCAGTCAGTTCTGCTTCCGCAATTGATTTATCGTCAAAATTCTTTCGGGTGCGAACGCTCAGAATCGTTGCCTGATCCGAGCACTTTAACTGAATCGAACTCGGATCCAGGAAATCAGTCAGTTTTTGAAAAATGATGATTTGTTTTCCGGGGCTTAGGTTCAAATCTTTGGAATGCTCTATCTGAGCACCCTGTTTAAAAACGGTGACTTTCTTGATGGAAGCTTCCGATTTTGTTTCCTTTTGGCTCCAGCCGAATAGTGGAAGAAGGAATAAAATAAATGTTACTTTTTTCATGTTCTCTATCTAAAAAAAAAACGTACCCGGTTAGGTACGTTTATCTGTTCATTTCGTTCAAAAGAAAGTTAAAGTTTTACCGGAAGAACCAGTTTACTCAAATCAATTTCGAAAATATCAATACTACTTTTCTTGTCGCTGATCGTCAAACCGCTGACAAAAGCTTTTCCTAAATCTTTGTAAATCACAAAATGCGAATCGTCGTTAACGGTATTTACGGCAGCTCCGAGGTTTTTTGCTTTTGTCCATCCTGAACCGGTATTTTCAGAAACATACACATCCAGTCCGCCCATTCCCAAATGTCCTTCAGAGCTGAAGAACAGGAATCTTCCGTCCGGTGTAATATAAGGAGTTGTTTCACGCATGGTAGTGTTCACACTATCGCTTAAGATTCGTGCTTCTCCCCATGTTTTTCCGCTTCTCTGTACCACGTAAATATCTGTTGAACGCTTGTCTCCTTTTCTGTCGGACACAAAATACATGGTATTTCCGTCTGCTGTCAGGGTTGCGTATCCTTCCATAAAACTGGTGTTGATCGTTTTATTGTCGATTACTTTCGGAACATTCCATTTTCCTTTTTTAGTGAATTCGACTTCGCAGATATCGGAGCTTCCGGTGATTTTTTTGGCATTGGTTGCCGTGTTGTTCAAAATAACGATTGCTTTCAATCCGTCTTTCGACAACCAGCTCATTGATTCGAAGCCAGGTCCGTTGATTCGATCAACGTTGTTCGAAATACTATCGAAGCGGCGCATCGTTTGATTCCAAACACCTGTGTAAACGTCTTCAAAATATTCCTGATCATCCGGATTCATCATTCCGCCTGTTGTGTTCGCTCTTCTGGAAGTGAAATACACGCGTTTTCCGTCTGCAGTTAAAACAGGAGAATAATCATTGTATCCGGAGTTGATATCTCCCATCAGGGAAAGTCGCAGGTTTGGAGTTGCTGCTTCTTGTTTTGCATATTGAACGGAAGCCAATTTTCCCTGCACATTCAATTCTCTTGAACGAGCTTTAGATAAATGCGTTAAAGCAAGCTGAAAATATTGATCTGCAGAATCCAATTCGTTTAAGTTGTGGCAAGCTACTCCAAGAATGTCGTAAATTTCCGCATCTACATCGTCCGGCCCTTTTCTGATTGCTTCCAAACCGTATTGTTTTGCATAACCGAAGTTTTTCAAACGGTAGTGACAGAAAGAAATCCAGAAAGATGCTTTCCAGGTATTCGGATCTTTAATCGCAGCTTCACGGAAGACCAATAATGCTTCACGAATTTTATTTTCTCCTACTAATTGTTTTCCCTGATCTATTTTAATCAAGGCTGCAGATTTGTCAATGATTCCTGTGACACTATCCTTCGATGCTGTAGTAAAAGCAAAGGATTTAGCAGTGCAAAGTAGTAATAACAAGGTTCCGAATAGGATTTTCATATGAAGTCGTTCTATAATTTGCAGACAAAGTAATATAAAAAAATCAAAATTCGTTCAGCCAATGATAACTGATGTTATTGATTTGGTATTTATCAGGGGAAAATTGAAAAGTTTTGGCTGGAGAATTGCGAATTGGTTTTTATTAGTTCATGACATTTTCGGCGAACTCGTCTTTTGCAAGGGATTTTAGATCCAGAAGGTCATGCATGGCGATGGTTGCTGCAACGATGGCCCAGATCGGGGCGAAAGAAGCACAGATCCAAAGTCCCAGATTGGTGAGGAAAGTGAGCATAAACTGCCATGGATCGGCACCAAATGAAGACCAGTCGAAAAGTGTACTCAGATCAATGAAATTCCAAATCAGCACAGAATAGATCGATCCGATAGAAAGGGCAATTCCACGGTTTTCTCTTGCCAGCTGAATACTTTCCTGAAGACCCATTTTCCGGCGCTCGTGAATGTAATCCATGAATGAAAAACCGTAGTAGTAGAAACTGATAAAAAACAAAATATGCCGCACCGGACTAAGGGCAAAATCTCCCCAGCCGATTACACCGATTAAAAATACGATGGTGAAGAAGAAAACTTCCCACATCATGTTTCTGATCCCGATCCGGAATCCGCGCTTGACATCGCTGACTAATTGACTGAAGCTGAAACGGTACCGGTTTCCGGTGAGAATGAACTCGACCTTTTCCGAGATTTTTGAAAACATGGGAGACAGCAATATCACAACGAGGTATTTTGCAAAACGCATCAAAGTAGTCGCAATCAGAATTTCAGCCATCAATTTGATCATATACCAAATGATTCCGTTCATGCTGGTGGCTGTTGCCTTGGGCTCATGAAGATGAATCATAAATCCGACCTGATAAATTCCCAACATTAAAATGGCCGGGAAAATAATGTAGAAATACAGTTTGTAATCTATAATCAGCCGGAATGCTTTGATATATGCTCGATAACCAATAAAAAGGTTTTTGATGAATCGCATATTCCAAATTTAATATAATTACGAATGCCGGATTACGAAATCCGAATTTTCGGATTGAGAATTATGAGTTCCAAACTTCAATTCTTTGGATTTTTCAGAGCTTAAAATCTGTTCCAGGGTTTATAACCCTGGAAGGGTGGTGTCAAAAAAAATGCTTATATTATATGTCATACGAATACCTGCGATTACATGTTAAGTATATGCCATTTTCATACGGTATCTATACTTGAAGGTGGGAGTATCCATATGTGATCTACACATGAAGTCCGGATAAGCTTTTTTATAGAGGATGGTTCTCAAAGATGGGAATTGGATTATTTGAAAGTCGGATTATGAAGTCTTTTAATGTTCCCGATACGCTTCGCACTTAAATTGACTGGAATTGGAATTCTTCCCGTGAAATCTATCCGGACGGCCGGGAACCAACAATTCGACATTCAGCATTCGTAATTCGTAATTAATTAAGAACTATCTTTGCATCTTCAAAAAATGAACTATGAGTAATTCAATGTCTCTTACATCTCTAACTGCAATTAGTCCGGTTGACGGACGTTACCGCTCAAAAGTTAGCGAACTGGCTCCTTATTTTTCCGAATTCGGATTGATCAAATACAGAGTTCATGTAGAGGTTGAGTACTTTATCGCTTTGGTTGAAGCTGGAATCGGGCCATTGAAGTCAGTTCCTGTTTCGGTTTTCCCTGCATTGAGAGCAATCGTAACCGCTTTTTCGGAAGAAGACGCCCTGGCGATCAAACACATTGAAAAAACAACCAATCACGATGTGAAGGCTGTGGAATATTTCCTGAAAGAAAAGATGCAGAATCTGGATCTGGAAAATTACCTCGAGTTCATTCATTTCGGATTGACTTCTCAGGATATCAATAACACGGCTATTCCCTTGAGTTTGAAAGAAGCAGTTGTGGAAGTATACATTCCTGCTTTGGAAGAATTGATCCGCGTTTTGAAAGGTTATTCAAACGATTGGTCAGGAATTTCTTTGCTTGCAAGAACGCATGGTCAGCCGGCTTCTCCAACAGTTTTGGGGAAAGAAGTTGCCGTTTTTGTATATCGTTTGGAAACACAGCTTGAAATTTTGAAAACCATTCCTTACGCTGCAAAATTCGGTGGCGCAACCGGAAATTTCAATGCACATTTTGTTGCTTTTCCTGAAACGGATTGGGTTGCTTTTTCTAACAAGTTCGTAAACGAGCAATTGGGACTTACAAGAAGTCAGCTGACAACACAAATTGAAAATTACGACCAACTGGCAAATCTTTTTGACTGCCTGAAACGAATCAATACAATCATTCTGGATTTGGACCGCGATATGTGGACGTATATTTCCATGGATTATTTCAAGCAAAAACTGAAAGAAGGAGAAGTTGGTTCTTCGGCAATGCCACATAAAGTAAATCCGATTGATTTCGAAAACTCGGAAGGAAATATCGGAATTGCAAATGCCTTGTATGAGCATCTTGCAGCGAAATTGCCGGTTTCCAGATTGCAGCGCGATTTAACGGATTCAACTGTTTTAAGAGCAGTTGGAATGCCTTTGGCTCATTCATTGATTGCTTTTAAAGCAACGATTGTGGGATTGAACAAATTGTTGTTGAACGAACAGGCGATTCAGGACGATTTAGAAGCAAACTGGGCGGTTGTCGCAGAGGCAATTCAAACCATTCTTCGCAGCATCGGTTTCCCTAAACCATATGAAGCTTTGAAAGGCTTGACGCGTAAAAATGAGAAGGTTACACAACAGACGGTTCACGATTTTATCGATACCTTAGATATCGAGGTTTCGTTGAAGAATCGCATGAAAGAAATTACTCCTGCAAATTATACGGGAGTGAAGTTGGTGTAAGAAATCTTTTAGTATATTACAGAAAAAAAGCTTTGCGGTTTCTTCAAATTACTTTTTTTCTATTCCTGAGTAATTTCCTTTTCGGGCAGTTACCGCCGCAAATTGATTGGGGCCCTGAGAATCTTTCCAGACCCAATACAATTGCTGTTTTACCCAAAGATAACGGAGTCTTTTTTACTTTTCATTATACGAATTCCTCGTTGATGCCGGCAGCAAAGATTTCCCGTTTCGAATTTGGAAAGGAAGTCATTTCAAAACGCATTGAGCCGAGAATAGAAGAGAAAATGGTGACTCTGGAAGACATGTTTATGTTTTCGAACCGGCTTTTCGGGCTTTTTTCAGATAAAATCGGTGCTTCGGTGACACTTTATTTGCAGGAATACGATGACGATGCAGATCCTTTGGGAAAAGCGTTGGTTGTTGCGTCGTATGTTGTGCCGAAAGGCTGGAGCAGAAATGTACTGGTTACCACGAAAGTTTCACCCAAAAGCAATTACCTGGTTGTGGATTACCTGATTCCGGCTAAGAAAGAAACCTATGACCGCTTCGGATACAATATTCTGGATGATAAACTGCTGACTGTTCGTGAGGGAGAATATGAAATTCCGTATGATTCGAAACTTTCAGCCGTGGAAGCAAGGCATTTGACCAATAAAGGAGATTACTTTCTCGGAGTTTCCATCTTTTCCAAAGCGTATTACAGCTTCTGGAAGGATTTCGGATTGGTGGATAAATCGGTTTTGATTCACATGAGTGCCGGAGATTCGCTGAGAATGTATGAATTGGATCTGGATCAGCGGAAAGTGTACAATTTTGCAATTCATTCGAACGATTCTTCCGCCATTATTACCGGAACCTGGGGCGATGAAGAATCCAAAGGTGCAAAAGGAGTTTTTCACGCTTCCTTTTCTTTTTCCCTGAAACAGTTGGCTACACCCAATTTTATGGAGTTTCCCAAGGAAATTCTGGAACAGGAAAATGCAAATTCCGATGATATCTACAGTTATCAGAACATTGACGGAGAACTGTTGAATTATGCTTTCAGGAATATCGTGCTTCTTCCGGATGGTTCGTTTACTGTTTTGGCCGAGCAATATTACATTTATGAAGTCAATTCGACAGATTCGAGAGGAATGAGTCAGGTGACGAATTACTACAATTACAATGATTGCATCGTTTATTCGATCAGTGCTTCCGGAGAATTCAGCTGGTTCAAAAAGATCAATAAAAAACAGGAATCGATCAATGATTTCGGACAATATTCGTCTTTGATCAGTTATGTCAGCGAGGGAAATCTCGTCATTTTCTTCAACGACAATGCGCAGAATTACGACATGCTCGGTGCTTATAAAGGAAGCAGGATTTCTTTTTCCAATTCCCTGAGATACAAGGATTATTGTCTGGCAAGAGTTCAGCTCAATCTGACGAACGGAGATACACAACGCAATTTGTTTTCTCCCTACGATGCAATCGGGGCTTTTGTCTGTCTGAAATTGTCGAGTGTCAATTACAAATCACGGCAGGTCATTTTTGCTGCATCGAACAAGCGGGACAAATACGGCGTCTTGCGTTTTGAGTGATTTAAGCGACCTTTTTACGTGAAAAGATTTTCAGAACTCTCAAAACGAGGAACATCCCCAAACCAACCATTGCAAAGTATCCGATAAAATCGCCCAAAACCTGATAAAGAGTTTGTTTCGAATTCAATTGAATGGTATAATTGAATTGCGTTTTGACCCACCAGCCGGTTTCCTTTAAAATATCTCCGCGATTCGAAATAACTCCTGATTTTCCGGTATTCGCAGAGCGAACCACGTACTTGTTGTTTTCGATGGCTCTTAAACGTGCAAACTCAAAATGCTGCTTGTAGCCCGGAGTATCTTTCCACCAGCCGTCGTTGGTAATAATGGCGATAAATTGCGAACCCTTTTTTGCTTGTTTGGCCAGGAAAGCTCCGTAAACGGATTCGTAGCAAACAGCGGAGGAAAACTTCACGCGGTTCTTTTCAAAGATCTTCGGTTCACTTTCGATTCCTAAGCTTCCGGAACCTCCTTCCATCTCAACTGCCAGTTTTTCCAGAAAAGGAAACATTCCGACAAAGGGAATTTTTTCCACTCCCAAAACCAATTTTGATTTGTGAATGATTTTCGGATTCGCCGTATTGTCGAAAAGAACGGAAGAATTGTACTCTTCCACATAGGCATTGATTTGTGGAATGAATTTACTGGCAGGAGAATTTTTGTAGTCAAAAATCTGGTAGGTCGAAGCTCCGATCAACAAACCTGCGTTTGCCCAGCGCGCACGATGTTCATTGATTACATGAAAAAACGTTTCTTTGCGCAACCCCGTTTCATAAATGCTGGAAGTCGGATAAAGAGATGTTTCCGGAGCGATGACCAACTGTGTTTCTTTTGAAACAGCCTGATCTGCCTGATCCAATAAGGCTTTCAACTGCTCTTCATTTCCGAGAACGAATTTTTCCCCGTAAGGATCCATATTGGGTTGAATGATAGCTATGTTGTATGGAGTTCCTTCAGTGCTTTTTGAAACATAAAGAATCAAAGACAAGCTTAAGGGAAGAATCAGGATAATTACAGAAAGAATGAAGTAACTGTTTTTCAGAATTTTTTTAGGTTGAATGAGAAGCTTGTAAATAAGCAGGTTCATAACCAGAATCCAAAGTGAGCCACCTAAAACTCCGGTAATGGAATACCACTGAACCCACGAAGCTCTTGGTGCGAAAACGTTTCCTAACGTCAGCCATGGCCAGGATAATTCCCAATGGAAATGCAGAAACTCAAAACTCAGCCAGATACAGATCAGAATCGGGCCATTCCATTTTGTTCCCAATTTGCGTTTCAGTAAATGATAGAAAAGAAACGCGAGAGCCATTAATAAACTATTCGCCAGAAAAGCCATGTATGCTCCTTCAGCACTTGCATAATAAACCCACCAGGTTGTACCGATATTGTAGATAATGAAGGTGAGATATGCGTGAATAAACAGGCTGAAAGCCTTCTTTTGGGTATGAAAATGGGATTCAACTAATAAAAGCGGAATCCATGCAACGAATGCCAGAGGTGTTAAACTACCTGTTTCAGGAAACGAAACAATTAAAAGAATCCCGGATAAGATACTTAGTAACCAGCGATTTAGTCTTTTTTGAATGATTTTTTCTATCATGATGCGAAATTACGATTTGTTTTATGACGCTGATCCTATTTCGACGAATCCCTTGAAAACAAAGACGAATAGCGCGATTTTATTGTGAATTATCACACAAAAAATTGAAAATAAACTGTTAAAAAAGAGTATTCGCCTGAAAAAAAGACAACTAGCAACGGTTTTTTTCGTCACATTTGTGCAGAACTAAAATACGCTTTAATGAAAAACGATTTCATTAACTGTTTATACATTACTACTATCCTCTCTTTATTCCACGGATTCAATAGTTATGGTCAACAGTTTGAAAAACACCATGATAGTGTTTATGTAAATCAACATGTGACAGGTGTTGGAACACCAACGGTTGTTTATCATTTAACAACTCCTTTGGGAACTACTATTTTAGATGAACTAGAAATTTATCTCGAATCGATGAATGCCATCAACGATGTTCAGATAAACGGTTTGGATATTTCTATTCAATTCAAAGAAAATACGACTCACGAGATGATTTATCTTTTCATTCAGCGAATGGAAATGTTATATGTCTATCGAAATCCTAAAACCAGATAATACTACTCTCCGGTATGAAAAAACATGTTTTTTGGGGTTATTTGATATTAGCTCTATTCACCTTTTTAGGTTTTTATTCGTTTTCTCAGGGAGCGAATACACAAGCAGGCGCAACGGGCGTTCCGATTACCTTGCCTTTTACTGCTGCAGGTTCAACGACTTCCGCTACGAATGAATACGATGATTTGTCCTATACTTATGATGATGGCCCGGATTGGTATTATTACTACTGCGCTCCATCAAGCGCGACCATTTGGGTGACTGCGACTTTCACTCCCGGCGGATTGGCAAATCCGATAATGCCTTCCGTTAGTATTCTGACAACAGGAGGAGTTCTTGTGGGACAAACCCAGATTTTCGGAGATCTTTCCGGAACGTATGGAATTCCGTTTACACCAATTGCCGGACAATGCTATTACTTCATCATTGATAACGATGGCTCCGGATTCAGTTACAATATCAATATTTCAAATACGGTTCCGGCTCATCCCGCTAATCCGACACAACCTGCTTGTACGAACATCGGTTTCGATGCCGGTTCTACTTCCGGCTGGTTGGGGTCCTGGGCACATTCGATGCAGAATGGAGTAGCGCCGCAACCAACTCCGATTTATACTCCGATATTTTACAATACTACCGGCGGACATCATGCGATTACTACTCCGGGTACAGACGTACAAACACCGATTCAACGGGTTTGCCCTTTAATTCCAGGAAATACGAATTCACTTCTTTTGGGGGACGGTCCGAACGGAGCATACGGTGGTGCACGAATCGAACAGAAAATTTCCGTGACTGCGTCCAATGCTTTGTTTACTTATTATTATGCTGCGGTTCTCCAAAATGCATATACGATCAATACAACGACGGGCGATACGGTTTTGCATCTTCCGCAGGAGCAACCTTATTTTCAGATTGATGCGCTGGATTGTGCAGGAAACCCCATTGCGTGCGGAAATTTATTGGTAACCGGAGGGCCGGGAATACCCGGATTTACGCAAATAGGTAATTCCGGAATCTTTTGGAAAGATTGGACATCCGTTATGCTGGATTTAACTCCTTATATCGGGTCGTGCGTAACGATTCGGTTTACGGTTGGGGATTGTTCAATCGGTGCGCATTACGCTTATGCTTATCTGGATGCAAGCTGTGCTCCGATGGCTATTGTTGCGCCGCCAAATATTTGTCAGTATCAAACTTCAATATTGACCGCTCCGGTAGGTGCGGCAACTTATTCCTGGGTCGAAACATCTGCTCCGGGAACTGTTTTAGGAACTTCTAATACACTTTCGGTTACGCCGACAACTACGGGAACATTCAATTATCAATGTACGATGACTTCGGTAACGGGATGTAATTCTACGCTGACGACTTCGGTAACGGTTTTGCCATCTCCTCAGATTACGGTTACGAATCCTCCTGCGGTTTGTTCTCCTGCAACGGTCGATCTGACAAGCTCGAGCGTAGTTACGATCAATTCCGGTTCCGGTACGATCGGGTATTTTTCCGATGCGGCCTGTACCGTTCCGATAGCTTCACCGAATGCGATTTCCGTCAGCGGAACGTATTACATCCGGATTCTGAATGCAAACGGCTGTTATGAAATTGAGCCTGTCACCGTGGTGGTAAATGCATCGCCTTCGATCAATGTAACGACAGCGAATCAGGCAATTTGTCCGGGTGGAAGTGTGAACTTGAATGCAACGCTTTCTCCAACCGGAGTGAATAATCCGGTGACGTTTACAAATCCCACCGATTTTCCGCTCAATGACGGAAGTGTGACACCTGTTAATTCTCAGATCGTTGTTTCGGGAATTACTCCGCAGACTGCGGGTGTTCTTCCAATCGTTTCCGTAAATGTGAATATCACGCATACCTATGATGAAGATGTAACGATCTGGCTTCAATGCCCGAATGGAAGTCAAATTGATCTTTCATCGGATAATGGCGGAGCCGGAGATAATTACACAAATACGACATTTGTTCCGACAGGAGCGCCTTCTGTAACTACGGGAACAGCTCCGTTTACCGGAAACTTCACACCTGAAAATGCATTTTCGCTTTTGAATGGCTGTGGCGTAAACGGTACCTGGACTTTAATGGTTTACGATTTGGCAACCGGAGACGTGGGAATATTGCGGGATTGGTCGATTACATTTAACAATTATCTGCCTGTCACCTATGTCTGGTCACCAACTACCAATATGACCAACCCGACCACTCTGACACCAACGGTTGCGCCGACGGCTACAACCACTTATACCATTACGGCTACCAATCCAGTTGGAGGATGTACGGCAAGTGATCCGGTTACCATTACGGTAAATCCGTTGCCAACCGCAACCATTTCAGGAACTACCACTGTTTGCCGGAATGCACCTGCACCAACAATTACTTTTACGGGAGCCAACGGCACAGCACCTTATACTTTTACTTATAATATCAATGGCGGCGCGAACCAAACCGTAAGCAGCGGAGCGGGAACAACCGCAACTGTGACTGCTTCAACGGCAACTGCAGGAACATTTACCTATAATCTGGTGAGTGTGACGAGTGCAATGGGATGTTCTCAAAACCAAACAGGTTCAGCGATTGTAACCGTAAATCCACTGCCAACCGCAACCATCGCAGGAACAACTACGGTTTGTCAGAATGGAACAGCTCCAACGATTACTTTTACGGGAGCCAGCGGCACAGCGCCTTATACATTTACGTATAATATCAATGGTGGCGCGAATCAAACGGTGAGTAGCGGAGCGGGAACAACTGCAACCGTTACAGCACCAACCGGAGCTACGGGAACGTTTACTTATAACTTAGTGAGTGTGACGAGTGCAATGGGTTGTTCACAGAATCAAACGGGTTCTGCAATTGTAACGGTGAATCCGTTGCCAACTGCAACCATTGCCGGAACAACAACCGTTTGTCAGAACGCAACAGCTCCAACGATCACTTTCACAGGAGCTAACGGTACAGCACCATATACCTTTACTTATAATATCAATGGTGGCGCAAACCTGACAGTAAGCAGCGGAGCAGGATCAACAGCAACAGTTACAGCTCCAACCGGAACGGCAGGAACATTTACTTATAATTTAGTGAGCGTTTCCAGTGCTATGACTTGTTCTCAAAACCAAACCGGTTCTGCCATTATTACGATCAATCCATTGCCAACCGCAACGATTTCAGGAACAACTACGATTTGTCAGAATGGAACAGCGCCAACGATCACTTTTACGGGAGCCAACGGTACAGCGCCATATACATTTACGTATAATATCAATGGTGGCGCGAATCAAACGGTGAGCAGCGGAGCCGGAACAACTGCAACCGTTACAGCACCAACCGGAACTGCGGGAACGTTTACCTATAATCTGGTGAGTGTAACAAGTGCGATGGGATGTTCTCAAAACCAAACCGGTTCTGCAGTAATCACCGTCAATTCATTACCAACCGCAACGATTTCAGGGACAACCGCTGTTTGCCAGAACGCAGCAGCACCAACGATTACTTTCACAGGAGCAAATGGAACGGCTCCTTATACCTTTACTTATAACATCAATGGCGGAGCGAACCAAACGGTGAGCAGCGGAGCAGGATCAACTGCAACCGTTACAGCACCAACGGGAGCTACGGGAACGTTTACATACAATTTAGTGAGTGTTTCCAGTGCTACGACCTGTTCTCAGAACCAAACAGGAAGCGCAACGATTACAGTGAACCCAACTCCTACAATCGGAGGAGTGTTTACGGTTTGTGCCGGATCGACAACACAATTGACGGGAAGCGGAACAGCTGCAACATCCAGTCCGTGGACATCTTCAAATACGGCGGTTGCAACCGTTTCAAATACGGGACTTGTAACCGGGGTGAATCCGGGAACGAGTACCATTACGTATACCAATTCAGACGGTTGTTCTGCCACGCAAGCAGTAACAATTACATCAGGTGCTTCGATCACCGGAACTTTAAGCGTTTGTATCGGTGGAACAAGCCAGCTAAGCGGAACAGGTACTCCGAATGCAACAAATCCCTGGGTTTCATCCAATACAACTGTAGCTACAGTTTCTAATACAGGATTGGTGACGGGAGTCTCAGCCGGAACAACAACGATTACCTATACCAATTCAAGCGGATGTCTGGACAATGAAGTTTTAACGGTGAATCCTTTGCCTACCGTAACAGGTGCCGATGTTTGTCTGGGAGGAACTTCCCAGTTGACAGGCTCCGGAACAGCAAATGCAGCGAACCCGTGGGTTTCTTCAAATCCTGCAGTAGCGACGATTAATTCCAGCGGTTTGGTAAGCGGTGTTGCAGTTGGTTCGACTACCATTACGTATACCAATTCGAATGGCTGTTCGAATACGATGACTTTGAACGTAGTCGGAAATCCTTCCGTGACAGGAACATTGACGGCTTGTGTAGGAGCAACTACCCAATTATCTGCCAGCGGAACGCCAAACGCAACCAATCCGTGGACATCATCCAATCCGGCTGTTGCTACGATTTCAAATACAGGCTTGGTTACAGGAGTTTCGGCCGGAACAACGACAATTACATTTACCAATTCGTCATCTTGCCAAAGTACGGCTGTGGTTACCATCAATCCATTACCTACGATTACAGGAACTTTGAGTGTCTGTGCCGGATTAACCACACAGTTAAGCGGTTCCGGAACTGCAAATGCAACCAATCCGTGGATATCATCGAATACGGCTGTAGCCACGGTTTCCAACACCGGATTGGTGACAGGAGTTTCAGCGGGAACAACGACCATTACTTATACAAACAGCAATGGCTGTTCTCAAACGGCTGTAGTAACAGTTAATGCTCTGCCAACAGCAACGATTTCAGGAGCATCTACTATTTGTGCCGGCTCAGGAACTACGTTTACGATTTCAGGAACCCCGAACGCAACGGTAACATATTCAAACGGAACGACGAATTCGAACGTGACCTTGAATGCCGCAGGAAATGCAACAGTCAATACGGGAATTCTGAATACAACAACGACTTATACCTTGGTTTCGGTTCAATCTGCTGCTCCGGCATCTTGCAGTAATACCTTAACCGGATCAATAACCATTACTGTTAACCCGATTCCGGTTATGGATCCGGTTGCAAATGTGGTCGTTTGTCCGAATGACAATGTGGCTATCCCGTCTTTTGCTTCAACTCCAACAGGAGCAACATATGCATGGACAAACAGCAATACTTCGATCGGGCTTGGAGCAAGCGGAACAGGTAATATTGCTGCTTTTAACGGAACGAATTCAGGCACAACACCAATAAGCGGAACAATAACAGTTGTGCCGACTTTGAACGGCTGTGCCGGATCGGCTGTTACATTTACTATTGGAGTAAGCAATAACCCGATTGCAAATGCAGGAGTGGATATCAGCCTTTGTATCAATTCAACAACAGGAAATCAGATCGGTTCAACTCCGGTTGCAGGAAATACCTACTCATGGAATCCGACGACGGGATTGAATGACGCAACCATTTCCAATCCGAGGGTCAATGCCACAACAGCCGGAACAAATGTGTATACGGTTACGGTAACAAATCCGCTTGGATGTACTGCCACGGACGCTGTTTCTGTTACGGTGAATCCTTTGCCAATCGTTTCGTTTACAAGTAATGCGGACGATGGTTGTGCTCCGGTTTCGATTTCATTTACAAATACAAGTCCGAATTCGGTTAATTGTCTCTGGACCTTTGAAGGCGGTGGAACGCAAACAGGTTGCGGAACTGTTACACAACAATTCAATACTGCCGGAACTTTTGATGTAACACTAACCATTACGGACGGAAATGGCTGTGTGAATTCGCTGACGGATGCAAATTCGGTTACCATCTATCCGGAAGTAGACGCCTCTTTCGGTGTGAATGTTATCGAACAATCCATTTTGAATCCGGTGTTTATCTTCAATAACAATTCCACGAATGCGACCACGTATTTCTGGGAATTCGGAGACGGAACCACTTCAAGTCAGACCAATCCTACACATCAGTATGCAGAAACTCCGGGAGTTTATCACGTGATTTTATATGCTTCCAATCCTGCGGGATGTAATGACAGTGCTGTTCTGGTTGTTTCGGTAATTGACGAATTGATTTTCTATGTTCCGAATACCTTTACTCCTGATGGAGATGAACACAATAATGTCTTCTTCCCGGTATTCAGCTCAGGTTTCGACGGACAGAATTATACGCTTTTGATCTTCGACCGGTGGGGCGAAATTTTATTCGAATCGCATGATGTGGCTTTTGGCTGGGACGGAACCTACATCGGGCAATTGTGTAAAGAAGGGGTATACACCTGGAAAATCGTTATCAAAGAAAGAAACAAGGATAAGCATCACGAATATGTGGGACACGTGAACTTGCTAAAATAATATACCACAACTGAAACCTAGTGAAAAGGCCGACCCATTTTTATGGATCGGCTTTTTTTGTTGTGTAGCAGCAGGTATTAAAGCAGTAATTGAAAATTATTTCCCCCTTTCCAGATGAAAGAAACCTTGTCCTTCATAGACTTTGTCAGAACTATCCGTGATCTTGTATTTGTAGTAATAAACTCCACTCGGAGAATCTGCTCCGTCCCACGCATCCGTTGCATTTTCCAATGTAGCCATGACATTTCCCCAACGATTAACAATCTCTACAGAGACGGTTTTTGCATTTGTCGTACCGATATAAAATACATCATTTACATGATCGCCGTTCGGAGTGAAAACATTCGGAACATGGATCAGGAAATCAGATGCTGTTGTGACGATACTAAGCTGAAAAGTATCTGAACAGATTCCGTTACTTGCAATCAGAATCACCTGATAAATTCCGGCGTCATTGAATTGTGCGGAGACATTTGGATTCGATGAGGTGCCTGACTGACCATTTCCGAAATTCCACGCATAGCTGTTTGCGTTTACGGAGGTATTTTCAAATACAACTTCCAACGGAGCTTCACCCGAAGTTACTGAAGGAATAAAATCTGCAACGGGTTCGGGCAAAACAGTGACGATTACAGTTCCTGTTCCGATGCATCCTGAAGAGGAAATTCCTGTAACAGTATACGTCGTTGTTATGGACGGAGAAGCTATGACCGTTGAACCGTTTGGAGTGTTCAAACCACTGGATGGTGACCAGCTGTAAGAGACCACTCCCGATGCAGTTAATGAAACAGATTCTCCCGGACAAATGCTGCTGTTTCCGGGCAAAATTGTAATTGGAAGCGTTGAATTGACTGTAACAGTGATGCTGACCGGATTTCCTGAACAAGCTCCTGAAGCAGGAGTGATTGTGTATACGACATTGCCTCCGTTGCTTGACGTTAATACCTGATTGATTTCATTTCCCGATCCGTTAGCAGCTCCTGATACATTTGTAGAAACAACGGTCCAGCTGAATGTAGTTCCGGGGATGTTGGAACTTAAAGCGATATCGGTAGTGTCTCCGGTACAGAGATTTTGTCCCTGAGCGGTTACAACAGGTAAAGGATTGATGACAATTTCCATGGTGGTGGAAGTTGCAGTACATAATCCTGAACCGGATGTCGGAGTAAATGTGTAAGTGGTCGTTTGTGAATTGTTGAAAGCCGGAGACCACGTTCCGCTGATTCCTTCCAATGAAGTGGTAGGAAGTGTACAATTTTGACCGGAACACAAAGGCCCCGGATTATTGAAGTTTGGCGTGATTTGATTACCGATTGCAACAGTCATCGTTGCGGCATTCACACACTGCCCGGATGTCGGAGTGAAGGTGTAAGTGGTGGTTTGCGAATTGTTGACAGCCGGCGACCATGTTCCGTTGATTCCTTCCAGTGAAGTTGCGGGAAGAGTAAAGTTCTGACCCGAACACAAAGGCCCGGGATTATTAAAGTTTGGTGTAACCTGGTTGTTTATCGCGACGGTCATCGTTGCTGGATTCACACATTGTCCGGATGTTGGGGTGAAAGTGTAAGTGGTCGTTTGAGAATTATTGACAGCCGGTGCCCACGTTCCGCTGATTCCTTCCAGTGAAGTTGCGGGAAGCGTAAAATTCTGACCAGAACACAAAGGTCCGGGATTACTAAAATTCGGTGTAACCTGATTGTTTATCGCAACAGTCATGGTAGCTGTACTTGCACACGATCCGGCTGCCGGAGTGAAGGTGTAAGTGGTAGTTTGTGAGTTGTTTACAGCCGGCGACCACGTTCCGCTGATTCCGTCCAATGAGCTTGCAGGAAGCGTAAAGCTTTGACCCGCACAAAATGGTCCTGATGGATTAAAAGCCGGAGTGCTTCCGTTGGATACCGTGATTGAAAAATCGTATTCACTGAATGCAGGACAAAAGAGTGTGCCACCGGTAGTTGATCCGGAAGATTCCACATGGTAATTATACGTTCCCGGAACTCCCGGAGGAGTTATTGTAATGGAAGAACCGGAAGTTGCGCTCAAACCAGTGCCTCCCGACCAGGTGTAGGAGCCGGAACCACCGCTGACAGTTGCTGTTACACTTTCACCTGCGCAGATCGTTGTTTCACTTAGATTTACCGATAGACCGGTGCTCACTCCGGAAGTTGCAACGAAAGAGTAGGCGCAATTTTGACTGGAGTAACCATCAATCAGAATATAATAAGTTTCTCCGGGAATGAGGTTGTTGATTGTCACATTGTGCGGAGTGCTTTGTTGGTTCATCTGCTTGTTGCAATACTTCACATCAACCGGGCCGTTCCCGCAATTGGCAGCCGAAAAAACAGCCAGCTGAATCGCCTTTGTTGTTACCGGTTTGATGCAATCGTAGACATAGACGTCAAATGAGATACTGGTTGATCCGGCAACAAACTTTAAATAACTGTCGTTGTTGATATCCAATTGATCCCAGCCATTGGAACTGCAGGTAATGATTGCACTTTGCAAAGCAGGCCACGCGTCGATCGTGTAGGAGGAAAGTGTGCGTCCGCAATATCCGTTGAGATCACAAATCGGAGTTGCCAGGCAAGCGCTTTCTCCCGGAGCTGTGCTGGGAGCGCAAGGAGGCATTCCTGCAGGTTGTGAAAAAGATGATTCATTCAGGAAAGTGGTGAAAAGAACGATCAAAGAAATCGTCCGAAGAATGAAAGCAGGAGAAATTTTCATGTTTTGGTTTTTAGTTGTTTTAGAAGATGGATTACACAGGGGATTTAAAATTTCGATCATCTGATGATATTCAAATGACCGACGTAAGCCTCTTTATCGTCGTTTCGTTTCAGTTTTAAAGTGATTTTCCAGGTGTAAATGCCATCCGGAGCTTTTTTCTCGTCATAGGTTCCGTCCCATCCTACATCCGCATTTTTAGAGACGAAAATGCATTCTCCCCATCTGTTGTAGATTTCCATCTGATAGTTAAACGGGTCGAAACCGGAAGTCATGACAGGTTTGAAAATATTGTTGTGCTCGTCTCCATCAGGTGTGAATGTATTCGGAACATAAAAAACAAGATCTTCTTCGATGCTGATGACCTTACGGGTTGTATCGCTGCATCCGGCATCATTGGTTGCAATGAGTACAACGGTATAATCCGAAGAACTTTCATTCGGATAATGATGCGTTGCATGCTGCGTATATACTTTCATTGAATTGTCTCCGAAACTCCATTCATAATTCGTTGCTCCGGTACTTGTATTTGTCATTGAGTAAGTGCCGTTATTTCCCGAACTGACTGAAAACACCGCATTGGGTTTTGGATAAACGCACAGATAATCCGGGAATGTGGTGTTTCCGGTTAAACAGCCACCTGCGGTACTTCCGCTTACGGTGATATCATAACACCCGGGAGAGGTTGCATTGAATCCCGGATAATTTGCGAAGTCAATAACGGATGTGTTTTGACTGGATGTTACAGTAACAGGAGTTTCTTCGTTTAAATGATAGGTAAAAGTATATGGCGCAGTGCCTCCGACAGCTTTGATGATAATAACAGGAATTTCTTCGCCCTGACAAATAGATCCGTCACCCGATAATGTAATCTCAAAACCCGGATTGACCACAACGGTCATGTTTGTTGAAGTAGCGCACCCCGCATTGTCGGGGACAAAAGTGTAAGTCGTCGTTTGAGAATTGTTTACAGCCGGTGACCAGGTTCCCGTTATTCCGTTGTTCGAAGTTGTTGGTAAATTAAAAGAAGCTCCGGCGCAGATTGGTCCCGGATTGGTAAAGGTGGGAGTGACCTGATTGTTGACCAGAACAGTCATCGTTATGGAAGAAGTACATCCCGGATTATCGGGTGTGAAGGTATAAGTTGTCGATTGTGTGTTGTCGATAGCCGGCGACCATGTTCCCGTAATTCCGTTATTCGAAGTTGTTGGTAAAGTATATGGAGTTCCCGGGCAGATTGGTCCCGGATTATCAAATATCGGTGCTGCCTGAGGATTAATGACAACGGTCATTTGCACGTTGGGAGCACATTGTCCGCCATTGGGAGTGAAAGTGTAAGTTGTAGTAGCGTTGTTGTTAATCGCTGGCGACCAAGTTCCGGTGATTCCCTCATTTGAGGTTGCAGGCAATACAAAAGTTGCTCCCTGGCAAAGCGGTCCCGGATTCGTAAATGTAGGCGTCGTTGTGTTTACGGTAACGGTAATTTGATCCGTTGTGATGCAATTGTTCACCGTGTCAGTCACCGTTACGGTGTAAACTGTCGTTGTTGGAGGAGTTGCAGTCGGATTGGGAATATTCGGATTGCTTAAATTGGTCGTAGGCGTCCATGAATATGTGTAATTTCCACCGGATCCCGAACCCGGGCCGGATACTTTCACGCCATAATCTTCTATTTCCGAAGAGAACCAATACATTCCGGTCTGACTTCCGGTATATCCGGCATAAGGAGCAATGATTCCCTGTGGATTGTCATATGTACAGGCATCGTCAGAAGGAACAAAAGGAGCGTTGTCTTTGGCGCGGATTCTCATTCTGAAAATTCCCGCTTGCTGACCGGCAGGAACAATAATTGCAATAGTGCTGAAAGAAACCGGATTCGAATTAGTCAAAGCAGTGGTGTGTACCAATTCACTTCCCGGAATATTGTCGAAAGTACCGTCATTGTTCCAATCTATCCAGATTCTGAAGGAATAGGGTGTATTGTTGTAAAGAGATGGTCCGGAAACGCTTAAATAAAAGGTGCCTCCGGGTGTGGATTCTACGATTTGAGAGGTGTAATTGCTATACCACACACTTTGCCATGCATTGGGTCCCATCGGATCAATTCCTCCGATTAAGGTATTTAAGTTGGAGATATTATTCCCGTTAATTCCTCCGGTTGTTGAGACATTGTTGATATAAACTCCTCCTCCCTGAGTCAATTGACCTGGAGTGGTGCAGCTCGGAGCCATCGGGCCGGTATTTGGAGGAGTGGGAGTCTCTCCGATATTTGCGCTTCCTCCGCACGGAATAGTCACGTCAGCTCCCGCGTTTACAGGAATTGGCGGGTTGCAAAGCGTTTGGGATTTTAATTGATTCTGAAATGAGATGAAAATCAATGTTAAAGCACCGAATAAATACTTCTGTAATTCCGGTTTTATCCGCATAAGTTTTTTCATAGCATAGGTTCTTTACTTCGCTGTATCAAAGTGATAAACAGCTGTTAAGCTACTCCGTTTTTTTCAAGCCGGAGTAAAAAATCAGGTATGCAGAAAGCTTATTTGATGTATGTCAAAAAATTATGGAATTTGAAGAATCTTTTAAGTCTCAAAACCGTATATTCGATCACAATCGGAAATTTTTTTATTTAATTGTCTAAATTTTGAATATGACAGATCCTGAGTTAGTTAAAGAAGCGTTTAAGGGTTACTTGACTATAAGTGATGAACTTTCTGCGGAACTTGCTAAAATATCAGAGATTTGTAGTTTTAGTAAGAACGAAAAAATTTATACGAGAGGTTCTGTGGTGAATTCCGTTGGGATTGTAAGAGAAGGATTGGTTCGCTCATTTATCCCGGGCGGTGATAAAAAAGAGATGACGATCTGGTTTGGTGAAGTAGGGGATTTCATTACTTCATTTTATTCTTTTTTTACCGGAAAAGAAGGTCTTGAAACAATCGATTGTATTGAAGATACGTCCGTTTTGATGATTCCGGTTGCAGAAATCAAGGCATTGATGAAAGAGAACAGGGAAATGCTGTTTCTTTATTCTGTCATTCTGGAAAAAAGCTACATGTATTGGGAAGACAGATACACTGTAAATCAGATTTACGAATCGGAAGAGCGGTATGCCCATTTTTACAACCGGGGTAAAAGTACGATCCTGAAAATCCCCTTGAAGATTTTATCCAGTTATCTGAACATCCGGCAGGAAACCCTGAGCCGGATCAGAAAAAGATGGCTGAAACAGGATCATTCTATGTGAAGATCTACGTGAAATAATATTTTGTTCAACGAATGTTATATAAAAAAGTAGGGGCGAAAAATTTTTCACCCCTACTTTTTTATTCGTGATAATTCTATTTTTATAAACGGACCTTTTTTGATTTTCCGGAAGGCATTTTAAATCTGCCCCAGGCGATCAATCCGGCAAAAACTGCAAACATAATATTCACCCCGATTTGCTCTGTTTCACCTCTGGAAACATGAAAAACACCTCCTGCAATCATCAGTAAAATAATCCCGATGGCACTCCATGGAATCAAAACCGGTTTAAAACGGAGAAGAGCAGGGAGTATTAATCCGAAAGCGCCGAGCAGATCAAAAACTCCTGTCAGTTTTACGAATTTTGGAGAAACTTCTCCTGTCCAGGGCCACATGGTTTTTAGTTCTTCAATCGATTGAAACAATTTTACACTTCCCGACCAAAGTAAACTTCCGGAAAGAATAATTTGCGCGGTCCACAATAAGATGTTCCATGTTTTTGAGGTTGTTGTTTGTTTTTTCATTCGTTTAAAATGTTGAATCCGGAATCAAAAGTATGTACATTCGCTTTCCGATCGATAGCACTTTCCCTTTGGATAGCGCTATCCGAAAAGGTAGTAACGTTTAAAATCAAGGAGATGCTGACTGAAGGAGGTTGCCCCAAAAATATTTTGTCGATTAAAGACGCTTTGGAAGCCGTTGAAGGCAGATGGAAATTATTGATCTTGTTTTCATTGTCGGCCGGACCAAGGAGATTCAAAGAGTTATCCCGCGAAGTGAATGGAATTACGGATAAAACCTTATCGAAAGAATTGAAATTGCTGGAGTCGAACAAACTGATCACCAGAGAAGTTTACGACACCTTTCCTCCAACGGTGGAATACACCATTACGGAACATGGAAAGTCACTTGAAAAGGTCATCGAAGAATTGCATTATTGGGGCTTGGCACATCGGAAAGAAGTGCTGGGGAAATGAATAAAAAAAGTAGGGGTGGAAAATTTTCCACCCCTACTTTTTTCATGATTATTCTATTTCTATTCGAAGATCACATTCATTTCTACACGTCTGTTTTTCTGACGTCCTTCCGGTGTTGCATTCGTAGCAATCGGTTTAGTCTGACCATACCATTCTGCTTTCAAACGAGTTGCATCCACACCTTTCGTTGCTAAGTATTTCTTAACAGCTTCAGCACGGTTTTTAGAAAGAGTCATGTTTTTCTTAGCGTCACCTTTGTTATCCGTGTGACCTGCAATTTGCAATTTCCACTCCGGTTTTTTGACTAACAAGGCTGCTAAATCATCCAACGATTTGAATGAAGTTGCAAGGATCACTGATTTACCTGATTCAAACTCTAAGTTCTCGAATGCAGTATTCAGGATTTCCTGTTCTTCTTTTTCAATTTTAGGACAACCACGGTTTTCGATCGGACCAGGAATTGTCGGACAAGCATCATCACGGTCATACAATCCGTCGCCATCTGTATCCGGCCAAGGACAACCTCCATTTTCTACTGAACCGTATTCTGTAGGACACTTATCAACGTTGTCGAACAATCCGTCATTATCCGTATCCGGACATCCTTTGTTTGCCAACGGACCAGGAAGATCCGGACAATCATCTTCAGAATCTTGTAATCCGTCACCATCGCGGTCAGGACAACCGTTGAATGCTGGCAATCCTTTCACTGTCGGACAGCTATCCTGAGGATCAATGATTCCGTCCTCATCTGTATCCGGACATCCTCTGTATGCAGCGATTCCAGCTAAATCAGGACAAGCATCGTCTTTATCCGGAATTTTATCACCGTCACGGTCAGGACAACCCTGGAATTCAGTTAAACCTGGTATTTCAGGACAAAGATCTTCCGTATCCTTGATTCCGTCTCCATCCGTGTCAGGACATCCTTTGAATGACCAGATTCCCGGGATATCGACACATTCGTCTTTCTTGTCAGAAACTTTATCTCCGTCACGGTCATCCGGCTTAGAGTAAAGAATCGGAACGCGAAGTCCCAGGTAGAATTCCGTACCGCGAACTTTTCCTGTTGCAAAAAGAGAGCGGAAATCGACCACTCCAACTGTAATCGGACCTAAACGCGAAGCGATACCCGCTTTCCATCCGGAATACGTATTAACCGAAACCGGAACGTACAATCCGAACCATGCATAATCGAAGCTTGGAGTAATTGCAAACTGATGTGGTGTTTTCACTCTGGAAGGATTTCTTTTTCCAACAACGTTGATATTTCCCGTTGCATTGATGTAGAACCATTTCCAGATGTGATAATCCAATTGAATGTTGATCGCAGTCGGTGTATTCATATAATACGATTGACCGACACCCTGATTGGAATTCCATCCTGCATCATTGGTGATCAAACTGTCAATAATCGAGTCGAAAGAAGCAAATGATTTCGCTTTATCGAAGATACGTAAATCCAAAGTGGTTGTGTTTACAGAGAAATCACGGCTGTGACCTCCTTTTGTAAATTTCATTCCACCGATATCAACGATGGAAACACCTGCACGCAATTCGTATTTGTTTTCGTTGCGCATCCAAAGATCCGTTTCACCGTCCATTTCATACTTGAACTGCTTGTATTTCGGTCTCCATTCGTAAACAACTCCCAAATCCAATCCGAAACCAATTTTGGAAGCTGATTTGAAGAATGTTTTAGCATTGATGTTTTTCAGATCGTCGAAATTATTGGAATAACCGTATTTGAAGTTTCCGACAAGCGTAGTTGCAGTGTCTTTATTCAAAAGTTCGTAATCCAATTCATCCGTATATGCGTAAGCAGAAGCCAGACCCTGAAGTAATTTGATGCGCCCGCCGACTTTCAGGAAATGCTGACCTTTATCCAACACTACCTGACCGTAATTGATCCCGTATTCGTTCCAGGCCATCATATTCGTGGTCACAAGCTTGTCCCTCAGTTTCAAATTCCACAAGGCCGCAAAATCCAATCCTTCCTCTGCCAGTTTCGACAATTTCGGATCAATATCATCCACATTGGTGATCATTCTGCTTTTTGCGGAAAACCCGACAGCAATTTTCGGGTTGATGTGAAATGCAAAGTTTAAGATGTCGACCTGATAATTCAGATAAATACCGCGCGCTTTGATTCCCGTTTTGTTGTAGTCATACAAATTGAAAATGGAGCGTTCGTACAAGGTACTGTCCGGTTTCATCCACATCGTATCCTTTTTAAAGGACTTAAGCCACCACTTCGGCATCACATCCGTATCGAAATACTTCGCATTCTGCCAGGCTCCAACATTTGCACTCCCCAGGTTTACGTCGACCATAAATCGTCCGTCAACGAAACTCGCAGGCTGTGCGTCCAATCCCATAACTCCGACGTAATTACTACTATGAACACCCAAGTAATTTTGAGAAAATGCAGTGATAGTAGAAAAACATGAAAGAGCTAAGAAAGTTAATTTGCGTAACTGTTTCTTCATAAGTAGTTTATTAATAGTTTAATGGATAGCGTATTAAATAACCATTTGCTTGCGAAACTAATAAAATGGTTCCGTCCGTTTGCTTTTGGAACGCAATTTTATTTGATCCTTCGTAGCTTTCTTTATTCAATTCGTTTCCACGTATGGTATAAATATAACAGTTATTGGCAATACCGTCAATAATCCCAACAACAGTTTTTCCATTCGGTAATTTTATGAGCGCTGCATCGTCAATATTGCTTACAGTAGAGTTGAATTGACCCAGAATAGTTCCCGTTCCTGAAATGACGTAAATGGTATTTTGCTGCGTAAGGAAAAACAATTGCTCATCTCCGAAGGTCTGTGTATTCAGAATCGAAGATACATTTCCAACGAGCATGGCTTTTGTACCATTTTCCGTAAACCGCACAAATTGCTTTTTGCTTAACCCCAGTAAACTCATGGTTCCGTTTACTTTCACCAGGTGCCATTCACCTTCATTCAAGTTGTGGGATTTGATCACACGTCTTCGTTTAAGAGAAATGATCGACCAATTGTTGTTTGTACAAATATGCGCAATCAACTCGCCCTTTTTTCCCTGAATGGCCAGTTGCGCTTCTTTTCTGGAGGAACCGCCGCTAATACCGACTTTCAGACTCTGTTTTCCGTTGGTTCCGTAAGTCTGAATTTGTCCGTCAGCAACAAATGCGATGAAATCCTTTCCGTTCCAGAAATACGAGAACAAATTGCTTGTCACCTGATTTGCGGCAATCGGGAAGCCCGAAAGATTATTTCCTGCTCTGTCCAAACCAAGAATTCCGGTTTTGGTAGCCAGGAAAATGCCGTTTCCGATCAGAATTGGATTGCCGATTGCTTCGGATTCCAGCGTCTTGCTCCAAAGAATTTGTTTGCTGCCAATGAAATACAAGGTATTGGATTGAGTAAGCGCAATCAGGTTATTGGAACCCGAAATCGGAGTTAAAGAACGCAGATTGTCATCCAGACGCAACGGATTTAATTTCGGAATCTCATTCTGGTTGGTATTTTCCTCTTTTTGTCCTTCCTCGTTTAAAATCTGAAGTGTACTGTGATTTGCATGTGTCAAGCGGCTCATCGTCAGCTGTTGGTTTCTGTCGAAATTCCGGTAGGAAACCGTTTGTGGAGTATTGCTGAATAATTTGTACTTCAAAGTCGTGGATTGTTCCAGGGTTGCCCCTGTTTCGTAAGCGCCGATAATGCGGTTGATGCTTTGCTGGGAATTGGAAATCAGTACGCTGTTGTTGAATAATTCCAGATATATTTTTTTGTTCGAACGCAGAAAAGGGAAATAATGTCCCTGAAGCGTTGCCTGTTTTTGCTTGTCGGAAATAGTTACACCGTCAAGCTCACTGATGATTGCCAGAGGATCCTGTCCCGGTTTGTAATCCGAAATCAAACAAGTATCTTTTTGATTCACCACCAAAGCCAAACCGTAATTCATCCAATCGAGAATGATCGATTTTTTCGGGAATTTAGAAATCAGGTAATTCTTTTCGAAGAAGGTATACGAATCGAAATCAGCCGGAATCAACCCCTGAAATAATTCCTGATCGTTGATCAAAGGCAAAGCCTTGCTTCCGGTATGCGTAATATACTTGACCTTGTTGCTTGCAATGAAATAAGAATCCTCAATTTCGTACGAGTTGTCCGGCGTTTTATAAACCAAAGACAAGCTGCTTTTGCGGTCGAGGTATTTCCAGGTTACGATGCTTTTTGCCGCCGGATTCCAATCTCCCTGATAAAGAATCAGGAATTTTCCATGGAATTCCCCCTTCCAGTTATTTGAAAGCGAAAGGTGTTTTTGAGTGGAAATAGTAGACGAAAGTTCCAGTCTATCTGCATATTTCTTGACAATATCACTTGTCCAGGGTTTGCTTCGTTCCAACAGAACCAAATCGCGGGTAGTGGAAAAATAGAAATGTTGAATGCGTTCCGGTTCGTTCAATAAAAGCGTGAAGAAGCTGTTTTTTTGAAGTGAAGCAACGATCGGACTGTTGTAATCAATTTCCGCCGATTTGTGAACCACAATAATGGTGTCGTCTTTTGAAGAGAATACATTTTCCGGAGTCGGCGGAGTACTGGAACCTTCCACGATCGTGAAGCCCACATAACCGATCCATACTAAAGAACAACTAACGAGAAAAATAATTATCGAACGACTAAGCATACCTTTTACTGTTCATCAAAAATAAGCTTTCAGAATACCCCTTTTTCATCTTTCTGATGAAGAAGTTAACAGCGGAGTGTTTACTCTTCGAAAAGTGATAATTGGCCTTTTCCGAGAAGATTAAATCCGGGTCTGTGGTGAATGCATGCTCCGTGAGTCAGGATTGCCAGCCGATGTGCTTTTGTCGGATAACCCTTGTTCACTTTCCATCCGTAATGCGGAAATTCGAGGTGCAGGTTTTCCATGTACTCATCACGGTATGTTTTTGCGAGAACGGATGCCGCCGCAATGTTTTTATACTTGCCGTCTCCCTTGATGATCGGAACAGACGGAATTTCATTGGAGAGCAACGCCTTGTTTCCATCAATCAAAAGCAGTTCCGGTCTGATCTTCAGATCCATTGCAGCGCGATACATTCCTGTAAGCGAGGCTTTTAAGATGTTGAGTTCTGAAATTTCATCCGTGTGTAAAAACTGAACGGAGTAGGCAAGTGCCTCTTTTTCAATAATCGGGCGTAATAAATTTCTACTTTTTTCGGAAAGTTGTTTAGAATCATTCAGAAGTTCGTGCGAAAAACCCTTTGGCAGAATCACGGAAGCACATACTACAGGTCCGGCCAGACAGCCTCTTCCGGCTTCATCGCATCCGGCTTCCAGCTTCGTTTCATCAAAATGGTCTAATAATTGCATGGTACAAATGTTATTAAAAATGTTGTATATTTAGCACATACAACCTTTAGGTATTATTTACGTCTACTTATTAAACTGTTATAGATTATGAAAAAGTTAGTTATGATATTTGTTTTGTCTTTAGCAAGTTCATTTGCTTTTAGTCAAAATTCAGCATCAATTAGTTCAAGCCAGTTGAAAACCGGTAAAGCAGAAGGAGTTTATGAATTCTCCGTACCGGAATCAATTACGGCTGAAAAAGTTGAAGCAGTAAAAGGTTATTATAAAGATTACTTTTCTGTAGCATTCAATGAATCAACGGATAAGTTAAAAGTTACTTTAACAAAGAACGAAGAATCAAACCTGAATGTAGTAAACCGTTTGTTGGTTGCTTTGGATTTACGTATGATTGCAGTTGATGGTCAGGAAATGACTTTTCAGGATATGAAAGATAAATATTTGAAATAGATTCAGATAGAAGAATATAAAAAAGGGACGCGATGTATTGCGTCCCTTTTTGATGAAATAAAAAAAGTAAGGGTGAAAAATTTTTCACCCTTACTTTTTTGTTTATGATTATTACGGTCGGGGCAAATAATTATTCGCCCCGACCGTTTTATTTAAAGTGTGTAAGCATTTTTGTCAATCAAGTACTGAGCAATTGTCTGACGCTCGTTTTTCGGATTGATCGGATCCAGTTTCGTGAAACGTTTCACTCCGGTTACCATCATGCGAGCCTCGTCTCCTTCAGCAAAACTGAAGATTGCGTCTTTCGCAGCCTTGTCGATCCACTCTGCAGCATCGTAGAAGTATGTTTTCACGATAGAAATCGGAATGGCAGCAGCAGCTTCACCTTGCTTTTCGATCAGTTTCTCCACACGAAGCAAAACAGATTCAGCCTGGTAAACCCAAATCGAAATGTCTGCAATGTTCATCAGGATTTCCTGCTCTTTCGACATCGTCTGCATCAATTTCTGAACGGCAGATCCTGCTACCATCAAAATAACCTTTTTGAATCCTGCCAATGCTTGTCTTTGAGCTGCAAGCGGGTGAGAACCCAATTCTGTCATTTCCGGAATACTCATTAATTCGGATGCAACTTTCATTGCAGGCCCCATCAAATCCAATTCACCTTTCATTGCTCTGCGAAGAACCATGTCAACGATCAACAAACGGTTGATCTCATTTGTTCCTTCGAAAATGCGGTTGATACGGGAATCGCGGTAAGCTCTTTCAACAGAGGATTCTGCCGAATAACCCATTCCACCAAAGATCTGAACACCTTCGTCAGCTACATAATCCAAACATTCGGATCCCGCAACTTTCAAAATAGCACATTCAGGGGCAAATTGCTCGATTCCTTTTAAAGTAGCCTGACTTTTCTCCATTCCTCCGGCAATGTAAGCCTGAATAGCGTCATCGATATTTTGTCCTGCGCGGTAGATTGCAGATTCCGCAACATATGCACGAATTGCCTGCTCCGCGATTTTAAAACGGATTGCTCCGTATTTGGAAATCAATCTTCCGAATTGCTCGCGCTCATTTGCGTAGCGGATAGAATCCGTGATTGTTTGTTTTGCTCCTCCTAAAACTCCGGCAGCCAATTTAATCCGGCCGATGTTTAAGATATTCAATGCGATCTTGAATCCGTTTTCCCGCTCTGAAAGCATGTTTTCAACTGGTACTTTCACGTTATTAAAGAATACCTGGCGGGTAGATGAACCCTTGATCCCCATTTTTTTCTCTTCCGGGTTCAGGCTGATTCCTTCCGAATCCGCTTCAACAAGGAATGCCGATAGGTTTTTGTCGTCGTCGATCTTCGCGAAAACAGTGAACATATTTGCAAATCCGCCATTGGTGATCCACATTTTCTGACCATTCAAAACATAATGTGTTCCGTCGGAAGATAAAACTGCTTTGGTTTTCCCCGAATTAGCATCCGATCCTGCGCTTGGCTCTGTCAAACAATAAGCAGCTTTCCATTCACCGCTTGCAAGCTTCGGAATGTATTTTGCTTTTTGCTCTGCATTTCCGTAATACAATAAAGGAAGAGTTCCGATTCCGGTATGTGCACCATAGGCTACCGAAAATGAATGTCCTTTTCCTAAACGTTCTGTTGCAAGAAGCGAAGTTTTGAAATCAACTCCCATTCCGCCCAAATCTTCCGGAACAGATAAACCAAGCATTCCAAGTTCCCCCGCTTTCTGAATCAAGGATGGCATCAAACCTTCCTCCATTTTGTCAATCCGATCCAAAAGAGGAGTAATTTCCTGCTCGATGAAATCATCACAGGTCTGCGCAATCATGCGTTGCTCTTCCGACCATTCTTCCGGTGTGAATATTTCCTGATGGGTAACATCGCGGATAATGAATTCTCCGCCTTTGATAGCTTGTGACATAATTCTATATTGTTTTAAGTTCGTTTCCTGGCTCTAAGATAAATAATTATCTAATACTATGCAAGCATAGCAATAAATAATTATCGAAGAACTTTACCTAAAGCTTCTTTATCATTTCCAAGATACTCAATTGAAGAGTCAAAAGCAATTTCGTTGTATTGAATGTAGGCATCGAATACTTCATCAACAGTAATGAGTTGCATACATTGGTTATTTCCTTTGCATGGAGGAATAACGAATTCATGTACGCAGGGACTGCAGTAAACGTTTTTGTAGATGGTTTTTACATTTGCTCCGAAACCGTATTGCGCCGGTGAGCAAGGACCGAATAAAGCCAAAACTTCCGTGTCGAGGGAAGAAGCCAGATGCATGGGTCCGGTGTCGTTTGTGATCAGCAATTTTGCTCCGCGCAAGACCTCGATCAATTCTCCCAGATTTGTTTTTCCGCTCAAATCGATCACCAGGTCGTCCGAACTGAAATGCTTCGTGACTTCGTGAACATAACTTTGCTCGTTTTTAGAACCGATGACAAAAATCTGAAGTTGCGGCTGCACTTTCCGGATTCGGTGAATGAGTTCGGTGAATGAATCTGCCGACCAGCGACGTTCGTATCGCAAATCCGAGGCATTCGGGTTGATAACCAGGTATTCTTTTTGAAGATCGGGGAGTTGAAACTGCGTGTTTTCGGGAATGCTGTACAAAGCTGTTTTCATATCCGAAATACCGAGTAAACGTGCAAATTGCAGGTAAGCATGCGAAATCGGGGCCTTGGTGTTGAAATACATCATGTGCGTATACATTCCCATGCGGTAGCGGTTTGAACGCAAGTAATATCCGAAACGGTTTCTTGCCAAGCTGACGGTGGTAACGATCGAACTGTAATTGGAATAGATTTCCAGATCGATGTAGACATCCGCCCGGAAACGCATCAGTTTTACAACCAGTTTGGTGGTGCTTGAAATCAAGGAAAGAAAGCCCTTGTCTTTCACGCAGTACAAATCGTCTATCAAATCGATTTTTTCGAGAACACTTCTGTTTTCTTCCGAACTCACAAAAATGATCTGAGCATTCGGGTAGCGGTTTCGCAAAGTTTGCAGCAAAGGAGTAGCCTGAATGATACTTCCCATTCCTTTGAACTTACAAACCACAATTTTGTTCATTTCCTTGTCCAGAGAATGGTCGAATCGGGTAATTTTTCCGACCAGACGAACCAAAAAGTTGAGCGGATAAGCGACCAAAATGCCGATTAAACGATCTAAAGCTATGACGGTTTTGGTTTTCATTATTGACTCAATCTGACAAAGTGAACGTTTTTCAACTGAATTTGTTTCTCACTCGTGTGAATAGTGAGTGAATCTGCTTGATACCAATTCAATTGTTCGCTGCACCCGAGAGGCAGACGGTAACGATGTTTTCCTTCAAGCGCTTTGATTTCCAGGTTGAAGGAAGCGTTTGAAAAATAGACCGCTTGTTCTTTCGGAGAATGAATGGTACATTCTAAAAAGGTGTTTCCGCTTAAAGGAGCGTTCCAATGAAGCAAATATTCCTGAACATTCAGTTTGTATTGATTCGGAGATCGATCAAAATGACTTTTTCCAGAAGCTTTCCAAAAATAGGGTATAAGACCTAGATTCCAGTTCTCAGTATGATTCGGATAAGGTAAGAGCTTCCTTGAATCGCAGGAATGACCGATGTGTTTCCAAACGCGGTAACTTCCTATCTGAGCGAAAGGCTGATAATTTTTGTAAATAAAACTCGTCAGTTGGTGATGTCTGACCTTATTCGGAATGTTGTCAATATTGTCGAAAAACACTTCCGGAACCTGAGAAAACACCACAAACGGAATCTGCATCGTTTTGAGCTCTTTCAGATTGATTTCCAGCAACTCGTCCGTAACTGTATTTTGTAAATACTGATTAAAATAGGAAGGCACATTTTTTTCGCTGTAGAAATACAACATCGGAGTGTTGGACAAATCGATGAATGTTTCATGCTGCTTTAACTGCGTTTTCAGGAAGTAAATCATTTGATCGTTGCGATTGGAAAATTCCGGATTCGGAACGACGCGGTTGATGACTTTCTTTTCCAATTCGGGAAGATCTTTCAAACTCAAATGAACCGTACGCTGGAAAATGTTTTGCGTTCCGTTCTTATTGTTGATGCTTAAGAAAAGCGGAAATAAACTCAAAACGACGGCTCCTGCGGAAAGTGACCAGATCTGATTCGGATTTTTGCGCACAAAAGCCCAGGCTTTCAACAGGAAAATTAACCAGGCAAAAGAAGAAATGAAGGTATCGCTTTGTTCTGCAAAACTGTGTCGGACCAAGCCGCGCTGCAGGTTGAACAAATAGAACAGACAGAATAAAATAATGATAAACTCCAGCGGATGATTGTCCGAATTCCGGTACTGAAAGATGGAATGAATCAGAATAGCAGCGACAAGAATCGGAATGACTGCGTAATGCAAAAAGAAAATGTTGTTTTCATCAAAGGTCAGATAGTACAATCCGTGAGCCTGATTTGCTCCGAAATAGCCCTTCATCTGAATGAACTGTTCGTGGCAGAATACAACGAAAGCAAGTGCAGCCGCTCCACCGATCAAAGCTGTAATGAGCAGCGATTTGATCAATAACTTCCGGTCTGTTTTCCGCTGATAAAACCAAAACGGCAATAAGAGCAAAAGCGCAGAAACCAAGCTGATTCCCAGATCAAGCCGCCAGATGACGATAAAAACGACGCTCAACAAAAAAACATAAAAGTGTTTCGGCTTATTTGATTGAATGTAGCGATACAAAAGCGCTGCCGGCAGCAAAGCAAATGCAAAATACAAGGTCAGCACATAATAGGTTGCCGGCAATAAGAGCAATCCGATAATGATTGCGGGTTTGTTCCCGAAAACGGTGCGCAGGAAATAATACATACACAGCAAACTGAGAATGTAATTGAATTCCCAGTAAATCATCATCCCGACATTCGGCTGATAGCCGTTCAAAGCGTAGTAGCAGAATTCCCAGAAGAAATCGCTCACCAAATGACTGGACAGATTATCGACAATCGGAATTTCACCAAAGAAATGAAACTGCATCACCGGATTCAGCATGTTTGCATTCTCAAACGTTTCGGTAAGCTGCACGATGGTCGGAGAATAGGCCTGAACAATTCCGATTCCGATCAATGCAATGAATGCCAGATAACCAAAGATGTGTTTTTCAAGGGAAAACTTTCGGGAATTCACTGCGCGGTACAGCCAGAATCCGATTGCAAGAGCCCAGAAAATGAGTAAATATGCATATGATCCCGGGAAAATTCCGCGCTGATTGAGAATCATAGTGCTTTCAATACCTAAAAAAACAATCAATGGAATGCTGACCAAAATGCCGGAAATCCACTGTGTTTTTTTGTTCTCGAAGGATAAAAACTGAATCAAAAGGGTCACAACGATAGCCAAAGCAGCGCCGATTACCGCAGAATGAAACAACAAGTAATTGGTGGTGAAAATCAATCCGATCACGATCCAAACGCTCCCGTTTTGCAGGGAAGGATTGAGATTTTTCAGAAAGCCAAAAACAAAAATGAGCAGTGTAAAAAAGAGAGAGAGCTGGGCGCTTTCAATAAACGCGGTTTGAAAACAGCTGATGAGCAGCAACAAGCAGGAAAAGGGAAGCATTCCATCAAAGAGATGAATGAGTTTATTTTCCTGAATGGCAGTTTTAAAACGCGAAAAAGTCCAGTAAAAAGCTACGAAAGAAGCAATGCCGATCAGGATTAAGGAATAGTATTGTGAAATCCGTTTAGCGATTGAAATTCCTCTTGCGGTTGCTTCTCCAATGACAAAATGATCCGCCGTACTGAGCTCGATCGACTTTAATTTACTGAAGTAAAAAACGATCAGAATGCTTAGCGTAAGTGATATTGTAAAGAGTCTTTTTATCATTTGTCAACCAAATGTAACCAATCTTGGCAATTTCGCTAACGATGTACCTTCAATTTCTCCGTAAAAAAGCTATTTTACTCGTTGTAAACCACTATACGATAAATTTACTAAAAACTTAGTCCGAATTGCCACCTGGGTAATAAAAAATCACTTACATTTGACCACTGTAAACTACTATGGCACAGCAAGATATTCTCTCTACATTGCGTAAGCTCATCTCAGGGATGGATGAGAGTCTGGTTATTTTCGATCAAAGCGGTAAAATATTACACGCTTCATTTGATCTGGAAAAGTTGTTGGGAAACAGCAATCTGATCGGGACAACAATCTTCGAATACCTGACTTACGAGCATGAACGTATTGAAGGTTTTCTAAAGGATTTGAATACTTCCAAGTATATGGATCTTCAGGTCGTTCTCAAAAGATCGCAGGGTGTTTTCACTGCCCGAATGCGTTTGGCTGCCTGGAAAGTCGATGAAGGTGAATACCTGATTCTGGGAAGTTTGGTAGATGCAACCTACATCGAACGAAAGCGAAGGGATTTGCTTCGAAAGACTTTAACCATCGAATTGCTTTCCAAATCGAAAAAGATCCGGAACGGAAAATTGCACGATGCGATTTACGAAATTTTGGAAATGTCTTCCAAGGCGGTTGGCGTTACCAGAGTAAATGCCTGGCTGTTTGATGAATCACACGATCGGATTGAATGCATCGGGAATTACGATACCCGTTCGGGCAAAATGGTTCCTCAGGAATCGCTTCCGGTATTCGAAATGCCGACTTATTTCATGCTGTTTGAAACAGAAAAAATCATCATTGCCGCAAATGCGCAAACGTCACCATATACATCCGAATTGAACGAAAGTTATCTGGTTCCGAACGGTATCGTGTCTTTGATGGATATTCCGCTGCGTTCGGAAGGAAGTATTATCGGGGTGATTTGTTTTGAACAGGTGAAACAAACGCGCAACTGGACTTTGAATGATCAGAAGTTCGGATTGATTGCTGCGCAAATGGTTTCTCTTGCTGTTGAAACCCACAAACGGAAATTAGCTCAACAGGAATTGGAAGCGGCGCTTCGTCAGCAAAAAAGATTATTGATTGAAACCAATCACCGGATTGTAAACAACCTCAAAATCACGGAAAGTTTGTTGAATATTCAGGTAAATAAAGCCCGGGATTCATTTCACCGGAATTTGATGCTGGATTCCGTAAACCGGGTGCAGAGTATTTTGAAACTGCATGAAATGCTGACCGACAATTCCCGAAATCTGCGCATTTCTCTGAGTCATTATGTGAACCGATTGGTGCAAAGCCTGCGCGACAGTCTTTCTTTTCCTCAAAGACAACTGCAGTTACTGACGAGCATTGACAGCTGTGAGATCAAGAGTTCACTGGCCATGTGTATCGGAATTATTATCAATGAAGCGGTTCTGAATTCCTACAAACATGCTTTTGCCGAAAACGAAATCGGAGTAATCCGGATTGATTTTCAGATGCAGGGCCCGAAAGGAGTCTTAGAGATCAGCGACAACGGAAAAGGAGTGAAGGGAAACCGCGAATTTATCGGAAGCGGAGTTGAAATCATCAGAGGAATGGTGGAACACTTGAACGGAAATCTGGATATCGACGGAACAAACGGAATGAAGATCTGTGTTTCTTTCTCAATGCGCTAGAATCTTGAACATTTCAAAGTGTTGCAGCACATCAAAAAGTTTATACGAAGGGCCAACCAGCGTATAGCCGAGTTTTTCATAGAAGGGTAAAGCATAATCTCTGGCGTGAAGAACCAGTTTTTCGTAACCCAAAGCTGCTGCTTCATTTTCAAGAGTAATCATGATTTTCTTTCCGTAGCCTTTGCCTTGAAGATGTGTTTCCACAGCTACGAAACGCGCCTGACACGTTGTTTTGTCGACATGATCCAAACGCGCCACAGCAAGGAGTTCCTTGTTTTCGAAAAGAGCAAAATGAGTGGCTGTTTCATCGCCTTCATTGCGTTCCGAACCTCTTTCTTTTCCCAAAGGCTCTCTTAAAATCCGGTAGCGAAGATCGTAGTAGGAATCCCATTCCTTTTGGGATTGCGGAATTTTAACTTCTATCATGATTTGAATTGAAATGCGATTTGAGAAACACGTTTGGTTTCTTTGTTTTCGATGTTTTCTGTTTTGATCAGATGCTGGCTCTCCGGATTTTGAAATACTTCTTCCAGGTTTTGAATGAGTCCGGCCGGAACAAAATGTTCGTGCATGAATTCCAGAATTTCATCGGCTCCAAAACGAGAAATAACCTCCTGAATGATTTCCTTTAGCAAAACTCTGTTTGCCACCCGGTTCACATTTGCTGCAAAGCGTTCGTCGGAAACCAATTCCGAAAGTCCCAGAAAACCGCAAAGAATTTCAAAATGTTTATTGCTTCCGATGGCGAAAGTGATTGACTTTCCATCGTTGGTAATGAAGATTTCCCCATACGGAGCAATGTTTGGGTGTAAACTTCCGATTCTTTGCGGAACATGACCTTCCATTAAATAATTGGAAGCCTGATTTGCCAATGAGCAGATTGCTGCATCGTAGAGGGAAACAGAAACCGTTTGTCCTTGGTTTGTTTTGGTTCGCTGCAGCAAAGCTGTCAGAATTCCTTCTTTCAGTTGGTGAGCCGCCAAAACATCGATCAATGCGACCGGCATTTTTACCGGCCCGGATTCCGGAGTTCCGTTCATGGACATGAAACCCGTTTCGGCCTGAAGAATGAGATCATAAGCCACCCGGTCACTTTCGGATCCGAACCCGGAAATCTTCCCGATGATCAGTTTTGAATTGATGGAGTGCAAGAAATCGTCGCTAATTCCGAATTTTTCAGCATCTCCTTTTTTGAAGTTGGATAGAAAAATGTCGGCATCTTTGATTAATGCGATTAATTGATTCAGATCCTCCGGATTTTTGAAATCCAGTTTCCGATAACTCTTGCGGTAATTGACAGAGGAAAAATAGGCCGAAACAGCCGTGTTTTTGTCTTCACTGCTTAATTTCCACGTTCTGGTTACATCCGGAATGCCCGGATTTTCAATTTTGATCACGGAAGCACCCAATTCTGCAAAAAAAGTACCCACAGAAGGACCAGCCAGAACGGTAGAACAATCAATAATGATTAAATCTTCAAACATGAAGTAAAATTAGCATGTTTTGCCCCGGAATTCAGGTGATTTTGAAATTTTAAGCACTTTCAATTAAAAATCTAATTGGCTTTGGCTACGGGAATGATTTCTTCGACCTGAACTTTCGTAATTCCGTTTCGGACAAAATTCAGTTTCTGAGCTCCTGAAAAACTCAAGTCAATGATGTGTGGAGACGATTTTCCCATGCGGTCAACGACTTTCACCACAATAACCGAATCGTTTTTCAGATTGGTAACTCTCAGAAGAGTTCCGTATTTCAAAGATTTGTGAGCACAGTACATACTATCCTTGTGATAAGGTGTTCCTGAAGCTGTTCTTCTACCTTGAAACTTGCTGGAGTAATAACTCGCATTTCCAGTTTGTTTGAAGATGTTCTGATAAGTAAAACTTACCAAAAGACCCATTGTCATAATTCCAAAAATCCAGTATTTCAAACCATTAAATTTAAAAGTTGGGTAGCTAAGATAGGAAAACCTGACGGCCTATGCCAAAGATTTACAATTCGTTAACATGAAAAAGTCCGGTTTCGATGAAGAAACCGGACTTAAAAAAGGGTGTTTTCACCTTATTTTTGAATCACTAATTTTTGAGTTGAGATCATGCTCCCTGTTTGTAAAACTACCTGATAAATACCTGTTTGAATGCTGTTCAATGAAAGCTCATTATTTGAAATATTCTCTTCTTCCAAAACGCGTTTTCCAGTCAGATCATAAATCGAAACTTTTTTCACGGAAGAACCACTGAAATGAAGCTTACTTTGCGCCGGATTCGGATAAAGAACGATTTGTTCCGTTTTATTTTCGGACAACCCAAGCGGAAATTCATTGATGTTATACGTTGTATTGGTAACAATCGGCGGATTGAAGTCGAAGTAAATGTAAGCGGTATTTTCAATTTCAGTACCAACCGGCAAGCCCGACATTTCGGAAATGGTATAGATCACAAAACCTTGCGATGCGTCCAGATTAACGGAGCTTTGCCCTAAGTTGATGTCGTTGAACGAGAATGTAACTACGCGTGTGGTAGTATTTATAGAAGTTGCCACCCCATGTTTCGCTCCGACATATTTGAAAGTGGAAAGGTCGAGATGCGGAGAAATTGTATCCTGAACCACTACATCCATTGCATTGAAATTTCCGTCGTTTTGGAAATGAATCACATATTCGAATTCTTCCACCTGGTTCGGATTGACATTTTCCGGCTGATCCACCAGCTTTTCATTCGGGTCATAAGAATTCAGAACCACTCCGCAAATCGTGTCGATGTTATTACTCAAATCGCTGTCTGTGGGATTAAACAATGCCAGGTAAAAGCAGTAAGGTGTTCCGGCAGGAGTGTTCCCCGGGAAAGTGAATGGAATGTGAATGTATTGACAGTCGGAAAGTCCGATGATATCGAACGTCAATGTTGTTCCGGAAACCACCGGATTTGTCAGACCGCTTGTATTCGGAACGAAATTCGGCGGCATTTGAAGGGTAACGGAAACATCTGAAGTATCCGAGCAGGCATAATTGCAAATGTTCAGGTAAAGATTTCCAGCCTGCATAGGAGCTACGAAATTGGAAGCCCAGCCGTAACCGACACCAAAATCAGGATTCGGACTTGGAGTTGTACAACTCACGGTTACCGTTTGCTGCGGATTATTTGCCATTCCGTTTGCATTAAAGGAAGCGATTGTGAAGTTCGGACTTGTTTGAATCAAACCGTTTGTTGCCAGCCAGCCCGGATCAACTTGCACTGTGTAAGGAGCATTTGCAGGATTCAATCCCGTATAAACCGTTGCTCCGGATCCGCTTGAAGGTAATAGAACAGTTATGTTTCCATTGACATCCGTGAATTGATACGGAACATTCGGATAGCTGACAGTAGGGCTTGTCTGCATGGTGTAAATCCATAAATAACCGCAATTCGACGGGCCGGGAGCATTGATGGCCATTGTTTGTCCCGCATCGACATTCGCGGCGGAAGTTCCGCTGTAAACATTGAGTAAAATGTTGTAGTTTCCGGGAAGTGAATAACCATGTGATTGCTGCACGTAATAAAAGGTATTTGCACCTGTAGTGGAAAAATTGTGAGTGGATGTGTTTCCATCTCCCCAGTCAATTGAAAGGACTCCGCCTGTTTCAGGAAGCGTGCCGATTGTCATTTGAATTCCTAATGTTGTCTGACATCCGTAAGTGGAGTCTGAGAAGAAAGAATAGCTTGTTGTTTGCGCGAAAGCGGTAAGATTCACAATACCGATGAACGCTAAAAGAAGGTAAAAGCTTTTTTTCATAGTAAATAGTTTTAATAAAGACTCCTGAATTTCCGGAAGGTTGTAAAAGATTGATTGTTATTGTATTGATGGTTGTTTTGACTGAGTGTTGAACCGAATTTTAAACTTCTTTTTTCCGGCGGATAACCAAGGAATTTCCCGAACATCTATATTTGTCATTATGCAAAAAAATGAATTCATTATCGGTGCTTCCGGTTTAAAAGAGAAAGCGATTCAAAATACAATCGAATTATTGGATGGTGGAGCAACTGTTCCGTTTATCTCCAGATACCGTAAGGAAATGACCGGTGGTTTGGATGAGGTTCAGATTGCTCAAATCCGTGATCTGGCGAAAAAATACGATGAATTGATTGCGCGTCAGCAAACAATGATTGCTTCGATTGAAGAGCAGGGAAAACTGACGGATGAATTGAAAAACAAGTTGCTGAATTGTTTTGATTCGGTAATTCTGGAAGATATTTATTTGCCGTACAAGCAAAAACGTCAAACCAAAGGAGATAAAGCAAAGAAATTAGGTTTGGAACCATTGGCGAAGATGATTATGTCGCAGCGTGGCGGCGATCCGGAGCAAATGGCGGAGCGTTTTGTGAAAGGAGACGTTTTGGATGAAGATATGGCATTGCAAGGTGCTGTGGATATTATCGCGGAGTGGATTAATGAGAATGCAATTGCCCGCGGAAGAGTGCGAACGTTATTTCAACGAAAGGCCGTTTTTGCTTCCAGATTAGTGAAAGGAAAAGAAGAGGAAGGAGCAAAATACAGAGACTATTTCGATTTTTCGGAACCGCTTTACAAAACAGCTTCACACCGCTTTTTGGCAATTATTCGCGCCGAAAGAGAAGGGATTTTATCGATCAAAGCACAGCCGGAAAAAGACGATGCTTTGGAATCATTGGAACGTTTCTTCGTTAAATCAGAAGATGAATGCGGCGACCTGGTTGCAAAAGCATGTAAAGAATCTTATTCGCGCTTGATGTGTTCTTCTCTGGAAAATGAATTACTGGCTCAGACAAAAGAAAAAGCTGATAAGGAAGCGATTTCCGTTTTCTCTACAAACCTGAAGCAATTGCTGCTTGCACCGCCGGTTGGAAATAAACGAACTCTGGCTCTCGATCCCGGATTCAGAACCGGATGTAAAGTTGTTTGTCTGGATGAACACGGAACGTTGTTGACCAATGTGACGATTTATCCGCATCCGCCGCAAAACGAAAGAGATAAAGCTTCTGCGAAAATTGCGCAGTTAGTACAAGCTTATAAAATAGAAACGATTGCAATCGGAGATGGAACTGCCGGGCGCGAAACAGAAAACTTTATCAAACACATTCGCTTTGACCGCGATCTGGAAGTGTATGTTGTTCGTGAAGATGGTGCTTCGATTTATTCTGCAAGTCCGATTGCCCGAAAGGAATTCCCTGATTACGATGTAACGGTTCGCGGAGCGGTTTCAATTGGCCGTCGTTTGATGGATCCATTGGCTGAATTGGTGAAAATTGATCCGAAATCTGTTGGAGTGGGACAATATCAGCACGAAGTGAATCAGACATCGTTGAAAGATGCTTTGGATGACGTGGTGGTTTCTGCCGTGAATGCTGTTGGAGTTGATTTGAACACGGCCTCGCCTTATTTGTTGAGCTATGTTTCTGGTCTTGGTTTGGGATTGGCAGAAAACATTGTTGCTTACAGAGCTGAAAACGGAGGAATTAAGTCGCGGGCGGAATTGAAAAAAGTGAAGCGATTGGGAGATAAAGCTTACGAACAGGCTGCAGGATTTTTACGTGTTCGCGATGGAGAAAATCCTTTGGATAACTCGTCTGTTCACCCTGAAAGCTACAAGTTTGTCAATCAAATGGCAAAGAAATTGGGAATCGGATTGAGTGATCTGATTGGAAATGAGGTGAAATTGAATGAAATCAAACAAACTGATTTTCCTGAAATCGATTCGTTTACGTTTACGGATATCATCAAGGAATTGAAGAAACCCGGTCGTGATCCGCGCAAAAAAGCAAAAATAATGGAATTCGACAGCCGCATCAAAACCATTTCGGATTTGAAAGAAGGAATGATTTTGAACGGAATTGTAACCAATGTGACCAATTTCGGGGCTTTTGTCAATATCGGGATCAAAGAAAACGGTTTGATTCACAAATCCAATCTGGCAGATCATTATGTGGAAGACCCTACTCAGGTGATTGCTTTGCATGAGCATGTGGAAGTAAGAGTTGTGGAGATTGATGAAGCGAGAAAGCGGGTTGGTTTGCAGCGGATCACAAATTAGTTTAGTCTTTGTCTGTGCTGGGTAAATAGATCTGATTTGTTCCACCAATGCAGGATGTTCATTTGTCTTTTTACTTAATGGATTTAGCCTCCGAACTTCATTCATCCGTCCCGAAATGGAATGAAAAACCAGAATTTTCAAAAAAGAGTACACTTTTTGTATAGAAGAGATATATTTGATAAAACGAAAACTATGAAGAAAATTATTTTTTTAGCATTGATGTTACTTTCAAACATCAGCTTTGGTCAGGATTACAACTCCGGAGATACGGAATTGGACGCAAGTTTGAAAATTGTAAATACAAACGCGAATAAAGATTTGGCTGCTTTCAAATTGGATTTGACTAAAACATTTAATGTTCCTATGCCAAAAGTGGAAGCGTGTTTCAAGGTAGGTATGGCTCCTGCAGATGCATTTATGGCTTTTCAGATCTCGAATATTGCCCGAAAACCAATTGAAGATGTGATTACTGTTTATAAAACAAGTAAATCAAAAGGATGGGGAGCAATGGCAAAAGAATTGGGAATTAAACCTGGTTCTGCAGAGTTTCATGCTTTGAAAGGAAAAGCTAAGGATAAATCGAAAGGAAATTCCAAATCGAAAGATAAAGCAACCGGAAGCGATAAAAAAGCGAATTCCGGAGACAAAGGGAATGGTAAGGCCAAAGGCAATTCCGGAAAATCCAATGGTAAAGGAAAGAAATAATTGAATAATAAATTGGATGATGAAGCCCCGACAATGAATGTCGGGGCTTTGTTTTTGTTAAGAAGAATGCTTGTCTGATTGATCAAAAGATGCATGTCGATCTGTCTTTTTTGTAGAAATACTCAACTTTCCGAGAATTGATTACACATAAAAACAGAATGTAAATTTGCCATATCGCAATATTGCGAACCGATTGATTTTATTGGCTTGTAGAAGGATTATTGTCGTATTTCGAGAAAATCGCCCCTTTAAAAGGTGTCCAGATTCCCATCTTTTGTCCTGCCCGTTTCAACGCATTGTTTGTCCAGGTATTGCAAGTATAGGTCATGTTATACTCAATACTCGAATCAAAGAAGAAATCATAAGTTCCGTAAGGATGTTTTTCAATCACTTGTGCTTTTCCGTTTTCAAATAGAAAGCTGCGTTTAATGAATACGCAAAGCTTTTGATATTGCTTTTTAGTCAAATGAATTTCGACCAAACCCGTTTTATCCAGGTCTTTCGGAGTACATAAAATCAAATGCATGGCTCCCGGACCTCTTCCAAAAACCGTGTTCAGAACGACACCCACTTCCATATCGCTCCATTCTTTGGTCCGCAGGAAGAAGTTTTTATCGCCCCAACCGAATTTAAGATGCGTTTGAAACGTGTCTACAGAAAGCATTTGGTGCATTGATAAAGTGCTTTCCCAATTCATAAGCGGATGCCTGATGGGAAGGATTACATCTGAATGAATACCGTTTGAACTGACGTAAATAATTTCTGTTTTCGGATCATTTGTTTCTTCCACAGAGACTGTAAACGGGGAAAGGGAAAGAAAAATGAGAATGTACATACAGATGAAGGCAAAAAGCAGCTCGAAGAAAATTCGAATGCTTGCAGTAAGTATGTTCCAGGCTTTTTTCATGGAGTCGTTTGAACAAAAATAGAAAAAAAGCAATTCGGTCTTTGGGATAATTGTTGTCCGGGAGGCGAATTGTTCCTTGCGAAATAGGGCTGTTTTAGTATTTTTGTACTTTAAATAACATAATTATACAACATGGAAATTCCAAAAACGTACGAACCCCGTTCAGCAGAAGAGCGATGGTACAGCCATTGGATGGCTAAGGGTTACTTTCATTCAGAACCAGATGATCGTGAGCCGTTTACCGTCGTCATTCCTCCGCCAAACGTAACGGGAGTCTTGCACATGGGACACATGTTGAACAATACCATTCAGGACGTTTTGATCCGCAAAGCGAGAATGGAAGGTAAAAATGCCTGTTGGGTTCCCGGAACGGATCATGCATCCATTGCAACGGAAGCGAAAGTAGTTCAGAAACTGCGAGAGGAAGGAATCAAAAAATCGGATCTTTCCAGAGATGAGTTTTTGAAACATGCTTTTGCCTGGAAAGAAAAATATGGAGGAGTAATTCTTCAGCAGTTAAAAAAGCTGGGAGCTTCCTGTGATTGGGAAAGAACCGCATTTACGATGGATCCGGATTATTCTGATTCTGTTATCAATGTGTTTATTGACCTTCATAACAAAGGGAAGATCTACCGCGGTGTCCGAATGATCAATTGGGATCCGGAAGCGCGTACTGCACTTTCTGATGAAGAAGTAATTCACAAAGAGGTAAACTCGAAATTATTTCATGTTCGCTATAAAATAGCGGGAACAGATGACGAATGGCTGACGATCGCAACGACTCGTCCGGAAACTATTTTGGGTGATTCGGCGATCTGTATTCATCCGGACGATACTCGTTATAAGCATTTACACGGAAAGCATGCGATCGTTCCGATTGCGAACAGAACCGTTCCGATTATTTGCGACGAATACGTGGAAATGGAATTCGGAACTGGTTGTTTGAAAGTAACGCCTGCTCATGATGTGAATGACTACGAATTGGGTAAAAAATACGATTTAGAGACGATTGATATTTTTCACGATAATGGAATTGTAAATGAAAATGGTTTGCATTATGCAGGAATGGATCGTTTTGATGTACGTAAGGAAATTGCAAAGGAACTGGATGACAAAGGTTATTTGGTGAAAGTGGAAGATCATATCAATAAAATCGGGTATTCCGAAAGAACAAATTGTGTGATCGAACCGCGTTTGTCTTTGCAATGGTTCGTGTCAATGAAAGAATTGGCTCAACCGGCATTGGAAAATGTAATGAATGGAAACATTGCTTTCCATCCGGATAAGTTTAAAAACACCTACCGTCATTGGATGGAAAATGTGAAGGATTGGTGTATTTCCCGTCAGTTATGGTGGGGCCATCGTATTCCTGCATATTACTTTGGAAGCGGAGAAGATGATTTTGTTGTTGCCAGAAGTTCGGAAGAAGCTTTGGAAATGGCACGTGCGAAATCGGGTAATCCGGGACTTGAGCTAAGCGATTTACGACAAGATGAAGACGTATTTGATACCTGGTTTTCTGCATGGTTGTGGCCGATCTCTGTATTTAAAGGATTGACTGAACCCGGAAATAAGGAAATCAAGTATTACTATCCGACCAATGATTTGGTTACTGCTCCGGAGATCATGTTCTTCTGGGTAGCGCGTATGATCATTGCCGGCTACGAATACCTGGGAGAATTGCCTTTCAAAAATGTTTATTATACCGGAATTGTTCGCGATAAATTAGGACGTAAGATGTCCAAATCATTAGGGAATTCACCGGATCCGATCGAATTGATTGAGAAATATGGAGCAGATGGAGTTCGTTTGGGAATCCTGATTTCTTCTCCGGCAGGAAATGACTTGCCTTTTGATTCGAGTCAGTGTGAGCAGGGAAGAAACTTCACCAATAAGATCTGGAATGCTGCCCGACTGGTAAAAGGTTGGGAAGTGAAACCAATTGAACAACCGAAAGCTTCTCAAAAAGCAATCGAATGGTTCCACGCACGTTTCAATCAGGAATTGGAAAACATCAATGAGTTGATGACGAAGTTTAAGATTTCTGAAGCATTGATGGCGATTTACAAATTGGTTTGGGATGATTTCTGTGCCTGGTATTTAGAGATGATCAAGCCGGGATACGAACAGCCGATCGATCAGGCAACTTTGGATCAAACCATTGTTTTTTTTGAGAAATTGTTGTGTTTGCTGCAACCGTTTACTCCGTTTGTTGCTGAAGAATTGTGGCACTTATTGAGAGAACGTCAGGAAGGTGAAGATATCATTATCGCAAAATGGCCGACTGCTGAAGCGTTTAATACGGATGTTCTGAAGCAGTTTGTGATTGCGGAAGAAGTGATTACCAATATTCGAAACATTCGCAAGAAAAACAACATTGCAAATAAGGTTCGAATTGAGTTGTTCGTGAAGAAAAATAACGAAATAAATACAGCGTTCGACTCTGTAATCCTGAAGATCGGTAATCTTTCCTTGATGGAATATACGACTGACAAGGTTGCAAATGCGAACTCATTCCTGGTTCAATCCAACGAATATTTTATCCCGTTCGGAGATGTTATTGATGTGTCTGCGGAGAAGGAAAAAATGGAAGAAGAATTGAATTATACCAAAGGATTCCTGAAAAGTGTTCAAGGAAAATTGAGCAATGAAAAATTCGTGAGCGGTGCTCCTGAGCAGGTTTTGAGTAACGAACGCAAAAAAGAAGCAGATGCTTTACAAAAAATTGCTGTTTTGGAAGAAAAACTGGCAAGTTTGAATTAATTCAAAGAAAATCAGAATAAAGGAAAAGACGCTTTCGGGCGTCTTTTTTTGTTGTTTGAAACGAACTTTTTTCTTAGCTTATATAGGAAACAAACTGTTCGTGTATGAATTCACCAGCTTATTTCCACTTGACGACCTGTCTTCACGATAGTCGCACATCCCGCAGAATGATTGTCTACAATGCCCGTGAAAGACGCTTTAACGGAACATTACCTTACCCGGATATTTATTATATGAGTCTGGAAGAAGAGTATTTGGTTGCAAAGGAAGTTTTTACTTTGGCTAAAGAGCTGGATTTCGAACTGGCGGCTTTGAATGTTTGTCGGGACCACATGCATTTGTTGGTTTATTGTGACGAAGATGAGATTCCGAAGATTATGCATCGCATAAAAGGGAGGACAGCCCGTGTGTGTAACGCGCATCGCGCGTCCAAGGGGATTAATCCCCTTGACGCGACACGAGGTGTGTACGATCCCCGGAAGTTGAAAGACAAATCGATTCCGTTTTGGACACAGAAATACCATTGCAAACGGGTTCGAAGTACGGATCAATTATCGAACACCCTGAAATACATCCAAAACAATCGGAAGAAGCATGGTCTACTATTCAATCATGCGCTACAGGAATTGATAGATAAAAACCATCAACTGCTTCTCCGAATTTGCTTATAAACTTGAGATAACTCGGAGTTTTTATGCTCCATATAGTCAAAATACCTATCAAAGTGCTGTTTCAGAATTTGTTCGATCTCCTTCACCAAATATTCCAGGTTGTGAGATGAGGAAGTCACGAAATTCTCTAAAATCAAATCTAATTGTGCCACTTTCAACGCAAATTTTGAAAAAGCGCCGCGAAACTCTTTGACGTTCGACCAGGAGTTGTGATTTTCTACGCAAACGGCTTCGATAGCTTTGTAGTTTTCTAACTGGTTAATAGTTTTGCTGTTCATTAGTGACAGAGTTTTGAGTTTGTTTCTTACATGAAGGAACGCAATAAAAAACCGAAAGTTGTCATTCAAACTCTTAAAAAACCTTAACGGTAGCGACTATCGAGCCATCGGTTGCTTTTGGAAATTGACCTAAAGCACTTCAAACGATTCACTGAGTAAAACTCCGGTTTCGTCGACAACGGTTACTTTGTGCAAGCCTCTTTCGGGTTGTACCGAAATTTGATGAATTTCAGAAGTGCTTCCTACAAATTCTTCATCGATGTGCCAGTATAAAACGCTGTTTCTGCGTGTGTGGGCAATCTCGAAAATGACCTTTCCCCGTAAACCGCTTAGTTCTCGCGGAATGTAAATTTTGGTTTGTCGTTTTGGATAAATGAAACTCATAATACTTTCCGGTCGATTGGCTGTACATTTCGGATCAAAAGGAGGAACAGAATGATAGTTCGGATTTTGTTGAATGTAGTATTTCTCCATGCTTGGAGGAAGAATGAACCAGGATTTGTGTTTTATCGAACTGTTATTCTCACAATCTGCATTTACCCGGAAAGTTTCATTTTGATTTAAATGAACCAGTTGATGGTAACTGCAGTTTTTACTGATCAGGCTACTGGTCGGAATGTATTCGAAATGGATGTGCTCACAGTAGCGATTGGAAATCTGACCACTTTCATTACAGATTTCTGTTCTGGTCATTTCGGACAAGGGGTTCGGAAACCATTTTTGTGGCGCTTCCAGATTTCTGAAAATGGAAAAAAGCAGTGGTGCAGCGGCTTTTACTCCGGTAAGCCCCGGTCTTCCTTCTCCATTTGCATTTCCAACCCAAACAGAAACCACATATTTGGGAGTTACACCAACTGCCCAAGCATCTCTGAATCCGAAGCTGGTACCGGTTTTCCATGCAATTTTTTGGGAAGATTCAAATGCGCGCCAATTGTTTTCTTCATCCGGTCTGTTCACGTCAATCAAGGCTTCGAATGTGGCGTAAACGGAGGCTTTGTCTAAAAGTTGTTTGGGTGATTGTTCTCCACTTTGAGATAAATAATGAAGCTTTAAATTGTTTGGACTGTTTAAATGCTGAGCCAGAGAATTGTAGCATTCATTCACTTCCCACATGCTAGCTTCAGCTCCACCGAGGACTAACGATAGACCATAATGACTTGACTGTTTGTTCATGTGCCGGAATCCGAATTGTTTCAAATCATTGTGAAATTTGGCCTGCCCATATTCGCGCAAAAGAAAAACCATCGGAATGTTCAGACTTTTCGATAAGGCTTTGTTTGCAGGCAATGCGCCAGAAAATTGTCGGTTGAAATTATTCGGAGCAAAAGTCCCGAAACGCGAAGGGAAATCACATAAAAGTTGTTTCGGGGTGATGATCCCGGCTTGCAGTGATTTGGCGTAAAGCAGAGGTTTTAAAATACTTCCGGTACTTCGCGACGCCTGAATACAGTCTACATCAAAAGCGTGATCGTCGTCCGTATGATTCAGGTTTCCTTTGTAGGCAACAACTTCACCGGTTTCTACTGAAGTTACCAAAACGGCGGCATTGTAGATGCCCAATTCGTTCATGCGCAATGCATATTGCTCTGTTTCATTGTTAACCATTGTTTGAATTTCTTCATTCAGGGTCGACTGGATCAATTGCCCTTTTTGTCCACGCAAAATGCAACGCTGCAAAAGGTGTGGAGCTTCCTGTGGTAAGGCCAATGGTTTATCGGGCAAAGGTTCTTCCAGAGCCAGAAAGTAATCCAACTTCTCAATTTCTCCGTCATCGTAGAGCATTTTTAGAAGTCGGTTGCGCTTTTTGAGTAAACTCCGATGATTTTTTCCCGGATAAATTAATCCCGGAGCATTTGGTAGAACAGCCAGAGTAGCACTTTCTGCCCAACTTAACTTTTCAGGCGAACGGCCGAAATATCTCCAGGAGGCTGCGTCAATTCCTACAACATTATTTCCGAATGGAGCATTTGCTGTGTAAAGATTCAGGATTTCGTCCTTCGAATAACTGAATTCGAGTCGTGTTGCGAGAATGATTTCGAGTGCCTTTTCGGAATAAGTTCTGGGAGGATTTTTTCGCATCAAGCGAATGACTTGTTGTGTGATAGTACTTCCACCGCTAACGATTTTCCCTTGAGAAATATTTTGGTAGAATGCCCGGCAAATGCCTTTTGCACTTACTCCGGGATGGTAGTAAAAGTTCCTGTCTTCAAAAGTGGTGAGGCAAAGTGCAATTTTCCGGGGAGTTTTGTTGCTCGGAGGGAAACGCCATTGTCCGTCTTTTGCAATGTGAGCCCCCAGTAATTTTCCGTTTTTACCAACAAGTACGGTTGAATACGAATCATTGAACAATTGAGAGGGAAGCGCCTGAATATACCAAATCAGGAAAGAATAGAAACAAACACGCTTGATGAATCGTTTTTTCCATCGGTATTGTTCTCTCCACCAAAAAAGCTTCTCTTTCATCGTTTTTTTACTGAAAGTAAGGGGAGAAAATGGAAGTCAAAGAGCGACTTTATTATTCGCAGCCGTTTGAAAGAAAACTGTCTCTTTTTTTTGATTAACTGAATAGATGCCGGATTATTTGCTTTAGATCGATTATGAGGTCTTTTTGATACGTAAATTCGCCATATCGCAATATTGCGAACCGCCTGATTTCATTGGGTTTTCAAGGCGTTTATTTGAGTTCGAAACAGGGTTTTTGCGAAAGGTGAAATTGCCTTACAGGGAATTTTGTTCTTTGTCAATTTGCCAATTCGCAATATTACGAATCGGTAGATTCTGAGGGCCTTTCAGAGTGGTTTTACTGGTGAGTTACTTCTCTTTAAAGAGAAACTGGTTTGGATACCAGTTTGTAAAAACAGATTCATCTGCAACCACTAACAACCCCTTTTCAACCCAAACAAAACGCATGATTGAAAGAAGTATTAATTACTTCTGAGAAAAACACACCATTCCACGCTTTTTAGTAATTTCAACTTACTAAAGATTCACACAACTTGATGAGCAGATCCTACCTCTTATGCTTCTTCATTTGCCTGATTTCCGGAGCTTCTGCTTTTGGGCAATTGGCCAGTTTTCGCAATTTCTCCGTTGAGAATGGCTTAGGTCAATCGCAGGTTTATAGCGTCATTCAGGATCACAAAGGATATTTATGGTTCGGAACACGCGGTGGCGGTTTGTCTCGTTTTGATGGTCAGAATTTTGAATCATTTACCGATCGTAAAGGTTTGGTAAATAATTACATCTATTCATTGATTGAGGATGAAAAACACCGGATCTGGATCGGAACCAACGACGGACTTTCTTCTTATAATGGTCAGAAAATCAAAAACTACAAACCTCCCAAATACACGAATCATTTTGCTGTTTTCAGTCTGACATTGGATCAAAAACAAGCATTGTGGCTGGCAACAAATCACGGTGTGTTTAAAGTCAAAGGAGATTCGCTGCTTTGTATGAATCGCTATCTGGGTATAAAAGAAGGAACCATCAATGCCATTTTTTGCGATTCAAAAGGAATTTTGTGGATGGGAACCGGAACCGGACTTTATTCTTCGGAGCAAAAGAACGGCAAGCGAATTCTGACTAATCACGGAGCCAAAGCACGTGTTATGCGAAATGCCATTACCTGTCTGAAGGAAGATAAGAATGGATTTATCTGGATTGGAACCTATGGCGACGGAGCTTATGTTCACAATCGGAAAGACTATTATCGAATCGATCTGAAGCGTGAATTGTACAAGCAAACGGTTTTTGATTTGTTTTTTGATGAAGCAAACGTGTGCTGGATTGCAACGTTGAATGCCGGAATTTTTCAATACGACCAAAAAACGAAAGAATTTACGAATTACACGGAAAAAAACGGTTTGGGAAACAACCATGTACGCTCAATTATTAAAGATAACTGGGGGGATTTGTGGATCGGGACTTCCGGAGGTGGAGTTTCTCAGTTTGCCGGAAAATTGTTTTCTCATTATTCGATATCCTCAGGCTTGGGCGGAAATTTCATCTATTCCATTTTTAGGGATTCGGGCGGAAGGTTGTGGTTCGGAACTTCCCAAAATGGGGTCAGCGTCTACGAAAACGGAAATTTCAGGCAGTTGAATGTTCAAACCGGATTTGAGGCCATTAAAGTCAAAGCGATTATCGAAGACAATGACAGTTTGATGTATTTCGGAACGGAAGGGCAGGGAATCGGGATGCTTTCTGCAGGCGGATTTTCCTGGCTGGATGAAACCCGGAAATACTATGTGCGGCAGATGGCCAAGGATAAACAAGGAACTATTTGGGTGGCAACCTCTGGCTCCGGTTTGCTGCGGATTTCAGAACAGGGAAAACGAATTGAAACGATTTCTTTCGATGAAGGTTTGCTGCATATGCGCCTGACTTGCGTATATGTGGATTCCAGAGGATTGATCTGGTACGGAGCAGAATCAGCCGGACTTGGCTGCTACGACCCAAAAACACATACAACGAAAGTTCTGACCAAAGATTCGGGATTGAGTGCCGATGCAGTGAGAAGCATTGTGGAAGATTCGAAAGGGCAAATTTGGGTAGGAACCGCCGGAGCGGGGATCAACTGCGTGAAATACGGACCGAAACTGAAAGTTGTCAAAAAGATCAGCATCGAAGCGGGAATGCACTCTTCAAATGTCTATCTGATGGTTTTCGACTCGAACAAACATTTGATCGTAGGTTCGGAATCGGGATTGGATTTACTGGATTTGAATGAAACGAACCAGATCAAAAGCATCAAGCATTACGGCAAGAGCGACGGGTTTCTGGGAGTGGAAACCTGCCAGAACAGTGTTTGGAAAGATACGGACGGAAAAATTTGGTTCGGGACGATTAACGGAGCAAGCTGCTATAATTTATCCAATCTTCAGGTCAACAAAACAGCACCGATTCTCAGTATTCTGGATGTGCAGTTGTTCTATGAATCACTTTCCGAAACAAGTTATGCGGATGTAATTTTGCCATGGAACAGCTATAAAACACTTCATTTGCCTCACGATCAGAATCATTTGAGTTTCCTGTTCAAAGGAATTAACCTGAAAAATCCGGATGGAGTGGAGTATTCCTGGAAAATGAGCGGATTTGAGAACAAATGGTCGCCATGGACAAAGGAACAACGTATCGTTTATTCCAACATGTCGCCCGGAAAATATACTTTTTTATTGCGGTCGAAGAATGAAGACGGTTTCATCAATCCGCAGCCGGAGCGCTTTTCGTTTACGATTTCCTCGCCTTTCTGGAAAACAACCTGGTTCATTTTATTGGAATGTATTTTAGCCGGATTGTTTGTGTGGTGGATTATCTGGGTTCAAACGGCACGGATTCGGAGAAAGGCCAAGCAAGCTCAGAAAGATGCCGAGTTTGCGCGGAATTTATTGGAATTGGAACAAAAGGCTTTACGCTTGCAAATGAATCCGCATTTTATCTTCAATGCGCTCAATTCGATTCAAGGCTTGATTGGAACGGAAAATGAAACGAAAGCACGTTATTATCTGGCAAAATTTTCGAGACTGATGCGCCAGATTCTGGACAATTCACGGAATGCGACCATTTCATTGGAGGAAGAAATTTCGACCTTGGAAAATTACCTGTTGATCGAGCAATTTTGCAACGGAAACAGTTTTGAGTATGAAATAAAAGTGGATCTGGAAACCGAACTGAATTTCATCCAAATTCCACCGATGTTGATTCAGCCTTTTGTGGAAAATGCCATCAAACACGGATTTAAGTTTGATCCTGAATCAAGGAAGGTCGGGAAAATTACCTGCTGGTTTAAAGAAGAAAACGATGGAATTACCTGCATCATCCGGGATAACGGAATTGGTCGGGAGGCTGCCTTGAAAAATCAGCAAATCAGCAACGAACCACAGCATATTTCGCGTGGATTCAATGTTACGAAAGAAAGATTGGATTTATTGAGTACAAATTCGAATGGTCATAAAGTTAGAATTGTAGATTTGTACGAGAACGGAAATGTAGTCGGAACGGAAGTACAACTTTTTATACCCTTGTAAATGATTAGAGCAGTAATTATTGATGATATTGAACAGGCGCGGATCACTTTCAAAAAAGATCTGGAAGTTTACGCTCCCGATATTGAAGTGGTGGGTGAAGCTTCCGGAGTGGTGGAAGGTGCAAAATTGCTGAAGAAAACACCGATCGATATTTTATTTCTGGATATTCAGATGCAGGATGGTTCCGGCTTCGATTTGCTGGATATTTTACCTGAAATTCCGTTTAAAATTATCTTTATTACGGCCAGCGATGCGCATGCAATCAAGGCTTTTCGCTATGCGGCGATCGATTATCTGCTAAAACCTGTTGATCCGGACGAGTTGACGGAAGCATTGAAGAAATTCAGAAACCACAATCATAACGAGCAGGACAATTACCGTTTGCTGAACGAATCATTGAAACAAAGTCATAAGATTCAGGAGCGACTGGCGCTTCATGCGCAGGATAAAATCCATATTGTGCAGATTGCGGATATCATTCGGTGCGAAAGTAATGTGAATTACACGGAGTTCTTTTTCACGAATTCAAAACGGATTGTCGTTTCCAGAACGCTTAAGGATTTCGAAGATATTTTAGGAGAACTGGGCTTTTTCAGAGTACATCAGTCGCATTTGGTCAACACGAAAATGATTCAGGAATTTGTGAAGGTAGAAGGAGGGCATTTGATCATGTCGGACGGAAAAATGATTCCCGTTTCGACCCGTAAAAGAGCTGACGTGGTGCGGATGCTTGAACAACTTTAGTCCCATATTATCCAAAATCCACACCAAATCAAACCCAAAAGAATAGTGGTTTACAATTTTAAAATTGGTGGAACCCTAAGGAGTGCTTTTTTGAGGTTTTTTTAAGATGTGTTCCTGAATCAGGATAAAGAGGAATCAATTTTTTGATTTCAGCAAGTGATTCAGAATCCAGGCCGGACCGATCAAAAGGAATTGCAGGTCTTTGAAGAATGACGGTTTTTTTCCTTCTATTTGATGTCCGTAGAATTGCCCGATCCATGCAAGCGCAAAGATGATCAGCGAACTGATCCACAAAGGACCGAATTTTGCCAGGTAGAAGTTTCCGATCAGACAAAGAATTGAAAAGATCAGAATGTAAAAAGCCATTCGGAGTGATAAGCGAAGATAGAAGATCAGTACCGGAATCAATACGACAACTGCCCAGTTGATAAACAGGAATTGTTCTGTTTGAAGGAGTTTATCCAGCCAAACGGTTGGAATACTCATAAACAAACCGATGACCGAGAAAAAAATAGCAGGCACACAGACGAAGTGAATCTTTTTGTTCGTCGGATTCTGATGACTAACCGAATATTCTGCAAACCAATTCTTTAAGCTTTTCATGGCTTCTTATTTGAACATAAGTTACGAAATCGCCCGCAGAAAATTTCATTGATTAGCATTTTTTAAGTAGGGGCGGGATGCATTGGGATATGTATTATTCGCACTCAAGCCATTTTTGAAACACAATACTTTCTGTTTTACCGCAGATGCACAGATTTTTGCTCGGCTACCGCACTCGCTTTTTTAAGAATATCAATGATTTATAGGTTTTACAAAGGAAGAGGCGACTGGTAAGCGCCTCCAATTATCTGCGCATTTGCGGTAGAAAAATAAGAGTGGGCGTGAATTGTGATGAATTCCCGATGCGTCGGGTTCCATCATCCGAACACACCCCAACCGATTAAAAGAAGAAGCCTGCGAAATTCAATTCGCAGGCTTCTCTGATTGTGTTTAGGATGATTTGGGTTGTTTTATGATTTTGGTAACTTCTACCCAACGACCCTTTTCCTGGGCGTTAACAGTATGGTCGTACATCGCTTCTGAGAACACTGCCGGCAAATAGAAACGGCCGAGGTAGGAAGCATTGAGCTGAATTTTAAAGATTTTCGTTTCATTCGGTGCCAGCTTGAAGTAACTGTAAACCCGGTCATCACGATAATCCTGATAATCGATGTTCGAAGTGTTTTCTTCGTCATACAATCTTGAATTGTGAATTTCCCAGCCGCTCGGCATGATCTGATTCAAAGTCATTTCGCGGTAGAACTGGTCTTTTGTCGGATTCTTAAGCGTCACTTTCATAATGAAATCTGTTCCCTGCATGATATTGGACGGATCGATTGCTACTCCGTTGAGATTCGTGTAAGCGATATCCATCACCAGGTTGCTTCGAACTTTTTTCTCTTTACCGATTTGAGGAACTTTCTTCGTGCAGAAGGTTACAAACAGTTTTTTGGATGATGTGTTCTTAACCGTCAACCGTTTCAGTTTTGCTCCGTCTGCATCGGAATAGTTCTTGGTCAGCAAACATTTCGACGCACTCACTTTTTCAGAATTGATCTCAAATTGAAGCGTTCCGTTGTTTTTAATTTTTCCGCTTGTAAGTGAGAGAATACAATATCCGGCTTCCTGCGTACTCAACCATTGATTGGATTTCAAGACGTCCGCAATTTCCTTTTCCAGTTGATCGGTCGATTTGGATTCGATTAATAAGGCTGCTTCGAGATTCATTGCTTTGTCGCGAAGGGTAGAACCGTACGAATAAGCATATTCGCGGTAGGAAGCAGGAGTGAAACTCAGATTGCGCGTCAGTTGTTTTGCCAGATCTTTTTGCCCGACCATATAATATGCTGCTGCCAATCTCCATTTTGCCGTTACTCCCAGGTTGGTCTGTTCTTTCAATCGATTCATTGCACCGAGTTCCGGTTTTCCTGCCAAAGCCAGGGTATACAAGCGATATGCCTGAACGAGTTGATTTGATTCTTCCGCATGATTGGAGTAATTCGAATAAGAACTCGCAGACCAGCTGTTTGCCTGATTTTTCTGGTATTCAATCCAGCGTGCTTTCAAGTTGTTTGGAAGTGTGAATCCATGTTGTTCGGCTTCGATCATGAAATGCCCTGCGTAGTTTGAACCCCAGTCGCTTGCTTCCCGATTTCCGGGCCAGTAGGCAAAACCACCTTCGTATTGCTGAAAGCTTTGGTATTTGAGCAAAGCAGCTTTGATGTTGGAAACCATGACTGCTTTTTCTTTTTCGCTAAACTGCATGATGTCCATTGCGAAGAGCTGCGGAAAAACGGCAGAAGTACTTTGTTCAATACATCCGTGCGGATAATTGATCAGTTCAGACATGCGTCCGCTCAGGTTAATGGAACTAAACTGACTTGTTTCGAGCGAGTAGGAGTGAGATCCTGAAATTCCGTCCTGTTCCATTGCGAAACTGGCTGAAGTTCCCGGTGCGATTTCTTTTGTTTCGCTTTCCAATACTTGCGGATTCGGGCTTCGGACATCGACTTCAAATTCCTGCGTTGCAGTTTCACTTCCGGATTTTGCCTGAATCTTGATTTTCGCAATACCGATTCTATTCGCGACTTTCAATTCGAAATTGACGATCTGATCTCCTTCTCCGCTGAATTTCAATCCTTGATTTTTCGCACCGTTAATGGCCAAAAGATCATTACAGCTCACTTGTACATCAACATTTTTGATGTTGTCTTTCATCGCAAAAACATCTACAGGCAAGTGAATGGTTTCAGTAGGTCCGATTACGCGCGGCAGAGTTCCCAGAACCATTAACGGTTTTTTGATCGTGACGGTTTCTTCCGCGTTTCCGAAGGCAGTTGCGGAATGTGCAACCACCATCACACGAACTGATCCGATATATGTTGGAAGTTCCACCTGATGTGTTTTGGAAGAACCTGCCGGTAAAACGAATGGGCCTAAGAAATAAACCATCGGCTTGAAACGATTGGCTTTCGGGCCGGCTCCGTCGTCTGCAGAACCGTCACCACCGATACTCAGCAAGCGATTTAATTTTCCGGAGTAAGCACCGATCACTGCGTTGTACATGTCCCAGGTTTTGATTCCCAATGCTTCTTTTGCATAGAAGGTGTTCCATGGATTTGGTGTACTGAATCGTGTCAGATCCAATAATCCTTCGTCGACAATTGCTAAGGTGTAAGTCATTCCTCTGCCGGTTTGCTCTTTCACTGTGACTTTCGCCGTGGATTCCGGACGCCATTCTTTTGCAACAGCGATTTCAGGATGCAGATGCGTTGCGGGATCGTCTACCAGAATCGGAACAATTCCATACATCCGGATCGGAAGATCGTTTGTTGTGGCGCTGTGAGGCTGAATCAAACTCACGTGTACATAGGCATTCGGAGCCATCTCTTCCGTTGTTTCGAAGGAACAGGTCGTTTCACCTTTGATGGTGTTGACCCAGAATTTCTTGACGATTTTGGTTCGTGTTTCAATGGAAATCAATGCTTTTCCGGAAGCCGGTGAAGGAATACTCAATTTAACCGTTTCACCTTTGACATAGCTTTTCTTGTCGGTGGAGAAATTCAGCATGGAAGCATATTCGTTGTTTTTCTGGTTTCCGCGGCTCCAATACGGCACATCAATGGAGACAATTTTTCCTGCCTGATGGAATCCTTCTTCGTCCGTTACAGTGATCAGAAAACGTCCGTAATCCGCTTCTTTCAGTCCGAAGTTGAAAGCACTTTTTCCGTTGGAACAATTCAGCAGTGAATCGTAAACAAGCATGTTACCGTTTCGCGCAATGAAATTCCCCAAATCATCGTCGCCTCTTTCGTACCACCATCTCCATTCCATCCGGTAGATTTTCACCCGGACTTTCGATGGCTTTTTGAGCAATTCACCGGAAGCATTTACCAGTACGACATCAAACGTGTGTTTTTTGCCTGAAATCAATGAATTATCTGCTTCCGTATCAGGAGTTCTGAACCCGACATATTGCTTGTAAGGTGAGTACAGTTGTGAGAATCTGTCGATGGAGAAATTTCCGCCCTGTTCAAATACACGCATGGTGTAAATGGCATTCAGCATTCCGGAAGCATGCGAAAGACTCGCAGTTTCCTGTTTGAACTTCGCTTTTCCGTTTGCATCCAGATCATCGTCGAACAAGGTGTTTTTATCCGAGTTCATTTTCCGGATCGGCGAATCGAATTCGAAGCGCGGATAACCCGGAATGATTGTTCTGGTGGATTGATACTCGACATCGACTGTTGCCCGCAGGTTTTTTGCCGGAGCTCCGTGAAGCCAATACGATTCCAGCGACAATAAACTGTCTGAACTTGCTCCTTTCGGAACATCCAGTTTGATTTTTAAGCGATTCGGTTTTACCGTTTCGACTTTCAGGTATTTGATAAATTCCCGCGACCCAACGACGATTCTTGCTGTGTAGATTCCTGTTTTTGCATCGTATCCGGTTGCAGTTCTGAAATCGTAATGTCCGTTGAGACCCGTTGATCGCGTAATTTTAGCTGTTTCATATCCGGAAGGATCACTCAAGGTAAAAGTCACCGGATGGTTTGCCGGAAGCTTGTTTTCGTAATCGCGCAACACGAAATTGACATAAATAGAATCACCCGGTCTCCAAACTCCGCGTTCTGTGTAGATGTATCCTTTCAATCCGTTTTGAACTTCTTCACCTTCCACATCGAATTCGGAGAGCAGGTTCGAATGGCCGTCGCTTACTTTCAGATATCCGCGTTGTTTTCCGTATTTCGCAATCAATAAGAATGGTTTTTCGGAAAGCGTTTTTGTGTACATTCCTTCCGCATTGGTTGTTCCGGAGGCAATGACTTGTTTCGCAAAATCGTAGAATGTTACGGAAGCATTCGGAATTGGCTGCGTGGTGATCATATCCGTGAGGAAAACGTGCGCTTCTTTTTTCGCATCCAATTTGTAGATTACACCGATGTTGGAGGCAAGAATGTTTCTTGAAACCGCTTTTCCGTAATAGTAATCCGAACTGCAAGGTGATTCGGAGCTGTAGCCACCCCAATCTTCGTATCCGTCATCCCAATCGTCCAGATGCCACGGACGTTCAGACCAGGAATTGTTGTTTGAAGCACTGTTTTCGCTTTCTTCGTCTGAGTTTTCATCCGGAGCAGGGCAATCGCAATACGCGTCTTTTTGATCGAATTTGATCGAAATCCGGTAAATTGCTCCCGGTTCCGGACGAATCCATTTCTCCAGATCGAGTACGTGAGAAACCCAATCGCTCTTATCTTCTTTTTTGACTCCCAATGAAATATTCTTTTCCGCGATTTTCTTCCCGAAACGGAAAATGGCTTCGGATTCGTTCAAATCATTGACCTGCAAAAAGTGGTGTACATTTTCTTCATAGATTTTGATAATCCGAATGGTTACGGATTTCAACCCGATTGTTTCGAAAGGAAAGATCAATCCTTTGGAATCCGGCAGAATTGAACCGCTTCCGGTGATTCGTACTTTAGGTTTGGAAGGAGTGAACAAAAGTGAACGCTCACAGCCTTTCAGCATCGGATAGTTCTTAATATTCTTGATTCCGGAATTGACTTTCAGGTTGTATGTTCCTTCAATCCGGTTGGGAATGAACACGGTTACTTCGTTGTAATAAATGGAAAAGGTTTCTCCTGTCACACCTTCCAGATCGATTAGTCCGTTCAAATCCTGATTGCTTGAAAGCGGTTCCGAAAAACTGAGCCGGATGCTTTGATCATCGTCTTCATTGACAGTGTATGAACTCAGATTGAAATCGCCCAAAGCCGGAACTTTTACGCTGGTCGAACCATTTGAAAAGGATGCAATCGGATCTCCGTTCCATTCGATGGAAACGTTTGTTTCTTTATTGGAACGTTTGATGCTGTCGACGATGTAGATGTATTCATTGGACCCGTAGCTTTCTTCGAAACGAACTTTTGGGGAAGAACCGTCAAATTGTACTTTGATCAGGTCTTTCAGTTTGGTGGTGTCGAAATGATCGGTCATGGAAATTTCACCCCGCAAGGAATACCATTCCAGGTTGTAGGAGTCGTATTCGATCAGACTTGGTTCCGAAACGTGAATCTTCTGCGGTTTTGTGGCAAACTGGAAGTTGAATTCTTCGTAACCGTTTTCCACTTCCATGATTTCATCCAAATCCAGACTGACCGTATAGATCTGATTGGAACTTAAGGGCTTTTTGGGATGAATCCGGATGGTGCGGAAATCAACCCATTCGAAATCGGCATCAATTGCCGGGCTGACCTCGATGATTTCGTTCAGGATTTTTTCATCCATTCGGGATTTCATTCCCAGTTCAGCAAGCTTGCTTGAATCCAGTTGATCCCGGAGTTCGATTTCAATGTGGTCTGAATTGGAAATGATTCCGGAAGTGTAGCCCGAAACCCATTTGCGGAATTTGGGATCTACGGAGATGATCTTATTGCTTGAACAAGCGAAGATGGTCGCCAGTATGCTGGAAGCAATAGTCAGAAGAATGATGAAGCGTGACATAACTGTTGTGTATTTGTTATGTCAAATATGAAGCGATCCGGAGGAATGAAAAGTGGTGTTTTAGGAGTCGAAAGCACCTTTTGATTATTCGTGGTTGAAATGAGATTATTTGAAAATGTGTTGTATAAAAACAGTGTGCGTGAAGATTATAAAAACAGTAGGGGTGAAAATTTTTTCACCCCTACTGTTTACGAATAATTACGGTTTGTAATCCAATAAATCATCCAATGTCATGATGGAAACCGGATGGTAATTCTCTCTATATTTCTTGTATACTTCCAATCCCCATTTTGCACTGACAGGATTTTCATGCAATGCGGTGTAGATCGGCAGCAAGAACTTTCTTCTTCCGACTCTGGAAATGAATTTCTCGATCTCAGGACGGATTTCCGTGTAATTGGAATTGATTCCAAGAACGTACCATTCTGTTGCAACTTCGGCATTCCCCCAAGTGCTGAAACCTAATTTCTCATCGATCAAAGCCAAACGCTTCGGATCCATTTTTTTAGGAAGAGCGCGAATGAAAGCTTGCCATTCCTGAGGAACATACTGATCGCGTTTCAAAGCCGGAACTTGTTTTTTTCCTTTTTTCTTCGCCGGTTTTTTGAAAATGTCTTTTCCGTTTGCAAAGTCGCGGGCAAGTTTCTGAATTTTCTCAAATCTCGGAGAGCTTACCGCATAACAATTCTTTGGCAATCCCGGTTTGTAAAGCCATTCGTCGACGTTGAACTTGATGTCTGTCTGATTGATCAGATTGTCATTCAGGTATTTTTTGAATTGTTCCGTGGTCAAAGTCTGGAATGCGTGATCTTTAAAGTACTTTTTCAGGAAGGTGTCGAAACGCTGTCTTCCGAAATCGCGCTCCAGTGTTTTTAAGAAGAATGCTCCTTTAACATACGCAATGGAAGTCATTCCGTCGTCCGGGTTTCTTTTTTTCAATTCCAGTTTCAGGTGCGTATCTTCTTCGCTCAAATCTTCCAGTTCGGTTTGAAGTTCCTGGAATTCGATCAACGCCAGCATGTCGGCAACTTCTTTTCCATAAAGTTCCTCCATGATGCGGTTTTCGAAATAAACCGTAAATCCTTCGTTCAGCCAGAAATCATTCCAGCTTGCGTTTGTAACAAGGTTTCCGGACCAGGAATGAGCCAATTCGTGAGCAATAACAGAAACCGAACTTCTATCTCCTGCAATCAATGTCGGATTGGCAAAAGTAAGACGCGGATTTTCCATTCCACCAAAAGGGAAGGAGGAAGGAAGTACGATCACATCGTATTGTTCCCATTGATACGGGCCGTATAGGTTTTCTGCAGCGTGAATCATTTTCGGAAGATCAACGAATTCCCAAACAGCTTTTTTAAGCATTTCAGGTTCGGTATAAACTCCGCAATTTTCTCCAAGGCTTTTGTATTCCAGATTTCCTACAGCCAAAGCAATCAGATAAACCGGAATCGGTTGTTTCATTTCGAAATGGTATTTTCCTTCCGGATTTTTTTCACGCGGATTGGAAGCACTCATTACGGCCATTAATTCAGCCGGAACTTTTACATCTGCACTGTATGTGATGCGGTTTGCCGGAGTTCCCTGAACCGGAATCCAGGTACGCGTCAAAATGGCCTGACCTTGTGTGTATAAGTAAGGGTGTTTTTTTCCTTCTGTCAATTCCGGATCCATCCAATCCAAAGCAGCTGCATTTTCAGTTGTTTTATAATAGATGTTGATGTATTCCGTGTTTTTATCGATTTTGATGCTGAGCGGCTGCCCTAAAAACTCCTGCTCTTTACCGATGATAAAGTCGGTTTCTACTTCCTGACCTTTCTTACCGAGTGTTACTTTTTGAATCTCGGGACCGTTGATATCGAAAATAGCTGTGTCGGTATCTTTCAGTCGTTCCATTTTGTGGCGCGCAACACCGTAAATGGTTTTTTTCTCAAAATCCACGTCGATTTCCAGATCCAGGTGTTTGGTTCTGATTTCGTCCGTATTGGAAAAAGAATGTGAGTCATGACCGGGCACAGCACCGTTAATAGATTGATCTTTATTGAGAGGTTCCGCGTCGATGTCGCAACTAGCAATAGCAAGACTTAGTGCAGCGATGCCGAACAAAAAATTTAGTTTCATTTTCTTAATTTGAGGTATGCGAATATACTTTTTTCTTTGAATCATGCCTTGTTATTATTTATCAAAGACTGTGCTTTCTCTGGTTTCTTTTTGGCTCAGATAGCGAATCACTTCGGCTGCCCCCATGAGTCCGAACAAGGCCGGCATATAACTAACCGTTCCGTAAAAAGAACGCTTGAAGTTTGATCCATCCGTCATTTTCAAAGAGTCTTTTTGCTGTAATTCAGAAGAATACACACATTTGATCTTTTCGAAACGAACACCTTTCTTCTTGAGTCTTTTTTTGACATGAGCGCCCAATTTACAATTGTGACTGTCTGGTAGTTTTACAACCTGAACACGGGTCGGATCCATTTTTCCTCCGGCTCCCAAATGGGTAATGACTTTGATTTTTTTGCTTTTGCAGGCAATGATCCATTCCAGTTTCGGAGTCACACTGTCGATACAATCCATCACATAATTGGGTTTGTATTCGTCTAACAGTTCCCAAACGCGCTGAGGAAGCACAAATTCTTCCACCACATTCAATTGGATATCCGGATTAATGTCTTTGATCCGTTCAGCTAAAACAACCGCTTTGTTTCGTCCGATTGTGGAGTCCAAAGCCGTTAGTTGTCTGTTTTTATTGGTAATATCGAAAGCATCACCATCCACAATCGTCATTGTTCCGACTCCTGCGCGGGCAATAAATTCCGCTGCAAAAGATCCGATTCCTCCAAGCCCTACAATGAGTACATGAGCAGATTTTAAACGATTCATTTCATCGGGTCCAAGAATCAGCTCTGTACGCTCCAACCACTTACTCATACTTAAAAATTCGTTTTGCGTTTTCGTTTAGTGGTTCGATTAGGGCTTGCAAAGATATGTTTTTTATCTCAGCCACTGCATGATAAGTGTCAATCAATGCTCCCGAACCGGTATCGGTTTCGAGTAATAAGCGGGAAAGAGGAATCATTTCCACACTTTTTTGAAGCTTCGGATTTGTAAGAACGGATTCACCGATACTGATCATAGCCTGCGGATAATTCAAAACGGATTCCAGAATAGACGCCTTGTTGAATCCATGGTAAATCAACACGGTTTCTGGTGCGTTTTTTTCGTGCAGAAAGCGGCATCTGTCCCAGGAATTGACGCAATGAAGAATGATTGGTTTTTGAAGTTTTGACGCCAGTTTTAATTGGAAGATATACAAGGCTTCCTGCTCTTCCATGGTATCGTAGCGATTATCCAGACCAATTTCTCCGAATGCCAGAAATCCGGGATGCTCAATCAATTGATTAGAGGTCTGTTCTATTTTTTCAAAATCAGCAGAATTTGCTTCTTTAGGATGAACTCCGAACGAAAAACAGGGCGGAAAATACCCCGGAAAGGGCTCCGTTAATTGAACAATAGCCCTCATTTTTGGATCAAAATGATGCGTATGCGTATCGAAAAGGTTCTCTAAATCAAACATTAAGCAATTTACAAAGCGTTAAAATTAAAACAATCTGAATCATTCAATCATTTTTTACCTATTTTCACCGACGCTAAAAAAATTAAACGAAATATGGAAAGTACACTAGATACTACTAACCAACCATCATCTCAAAAAGGACATCCGAAAGGTTTGTGGGTATTGTTTGGAACTGAAATGTGGGAACGTTTCAACTTCTACGGAATGCGCGCGATCCTTACATTGTTCATGATCAATGCATTGAGGATGAACGAAGGAGACGCCGCTTTGATTTATGGTGGTTTCCTTGGATTATGTTACTTAACTCCGATGTTGGGAGGATTTATTTCTGACCGTTTCTTCGGTAACAGGAACTGCATCATGCTCGGAGGAGGAATGATGGCAATCGGACAATTGTTATTGTTCGCAAGTGCCAGCGTATTTTCTACGAATCTGGGATTGGCAAATACCCTGATGTGGTCAGCTTTGGGAATCATCATTTTTGGAAATGGATTCTTCAAGCCGAACATTTCTTCCATGGTTGGAAGTTTGTACCCGAAACATGAGAAGAGTAAATTGGATTCTGCATTTACGATCTTTTACATGGGGATCAACATCGGTGCATTGTTGAGCCAGTTTTTATGCCCGATGATCGGTGATGTTAAAATCGGAGGAGTTCAGGATGTATACGCTTTCAAATGGGGATTCCTTGCTGCAGGTGTTGCGATGATTTTAGGAACTGTGTTGTTTGCTGCATTGAAAAACAAATACGTAGTTACTCCGGATGGTAAGCCGCTTGGAGGTGTTCCTTCAAAATCAGATGTGCTTGATTCAGAGGGAGAAGAAATTCAGAAACCGAAATTCACAGCTGCTTCATTGATTGGGGCTGTAATCGCATTTGTAGGATTATTCTTTGTTTTCCAATATTTCCTGGCAGGAGATAACTTCATTACTACAATTATTTATCCGATCATTTACGCCAGTGGTTTAACGCTTGCAGGATTGATTATTTCGGATAAAACGTTAACAAAAATTGAGCGTCAGCGTATTTATGTAATCTACATTATTTCGTTTTTCGTGATCTTCTTCTGGGCTGCATTTGAGCAGGCAGGATCTTCTTTGACCTTTATTGCAAGTAACCAAACTGACAGACACATCTTCGGTTGGGAAATGCCGGCATCGATGGTGCAGATTTTCAATGGTTTATTTGTCGTAATTCTTGCTATTCCGTTCAGTAAACTTTGGGATAAGCTAAGATCAAAAGACAAAGAGCCGATTTCTCCTGCAAAACAGGCAATGGGCTTGTTATTGATCGCATTGAGCTACTTCATTATTGCTCAAAACGTAAATGGTTTGGGAGATGAATTGCTAGCAGTAAAATGGTTGGTTCTATTGTACTTTATCCAAACAGTAGGAGAGTTGTGCTTGTCTCCGATCGGTTTGTCATTGGTTGGTAAGCTGTCTCCGAAGCGTTTCGCATCTTTGTTATACGGAGTGTTCTTCTTGTCCAACGCGGCAGGATATGCATTGTCCGGGTCATTGGGATCTATTTTGCCTCCTACAGGTGATAAGTATCAGGCGGCTCAGGAAGTGAACATTGATTTGAAGGCGATCCTGGAGAATGAAAAGAAAGCTACGGGAGAAGAATTGTATGTGCTTGCTAAATTGAATATTGCAGCAGTACACAATGAAAAATCGAAAGCTAATAAATTGGATGTCAGCAAGAAACTGAAAGCAACTGCTGAGTTGAAAACAGAAAGAGAAGTAGCTGCTAAAAAGAACAAGCCATTTGTAAATAAGTACCAGGCTTCAGACACTACATTTACGGCACAAGAATTCAAAACGATTGCAGAGAATGAGATCATTACCGTGAAGTACCCGACATTTGCCGGATTTACGATTAAAGGACTTTTTGATTTCTTCATGGTATTCGTAGTGCTATGTGGAATTGCATCCGCGATTTTATTTGCGATCACTCCGTTCTTAAAGAAAATGATGCACGGGGTTCGCTAATGAACTAGTTATAAATCTGAAAATCCCTTGCAAAATTATGTGAGGGATTTTTTTGTCCCCCATATTTTATCGCACATCCGATTTAATTTATCATTTTTACGATTCGTTAAGAAATAGAGTTATGAGTTTGGAAGAAAAAGACCTGAATCCATCAGATGCCGCAGCATTAGAAACTATTAGAAATTTTAAAGGAAAATACCCCAAACAGTTGTGGTATCTTTTCTTGGTTGAAATGTGGGAGCGTTTTACATTCTACGGAATGCGGGCACTTTTGGCATTGTATATTTCTCATCTGATTCTGACGAATGATTACAATCCGATTCCAAAAGGGGAGTTGGAGGCTAAGAAAACAGAGTTTTACAAACTGAACAAAGAAGAATTAAGTGTAGATCATCCCAGATATTACATTGAAACATCACAGCAAAAGAACAGGGATGTAGCAGAAAGTTCTTCGAATAAGCAATACGGTTTGATTCAGGCTTTCATTTATGCGATGGCATTTGTGGGAGGAATGTTTGCCGATAAGATTTTCGGATTCAGGAAGTCTGTGTTTTGGGGAGGTATTTTGATGGCCTTAGGAACCTTTCTGATGGCAGTTCCCGGAGCATTTACTTTTTATCTGGGAGTGAGTATTCTGATTGTAGGAAACGGATTCTTCAAACCAAACATCTCCACAATGGTTGGAGATCTTTATCACGACAACGACCCAAGAAGGGATTCAGGATTTTCATTGTTCTATTCAGGAATTAACATCGGTGCATTGTTGAGTGGATTAACCATTGCATACATCGGAACATCGATCAGCTGGTCACTTGGATTTGGTTTGGCAGGCGTTTGTATGTTGATGGGATTGGCTTTATTTCTTAAAACTCAAAAATCATTGGGTCCGATTGGATTGCCTCCATTTCCGGAAAAATTGGTTGAAAGGAACAAACTGGGGTTATCTAAAAACCTGACTGTTTATTTAGCGTCTCTGGCAATGATTCCGTTCTTCTTCCTGATGGTTTACTATCCGTTTGATGTGGATTTGACATTTTTGTTCGGAGAAGTAAAACTGGAGGACGGGAAGATGATTCCTTACACAGTACAGTTCAGTGATCTGTTTATGATTGTTCTTGCAGTAGTCATTTTAGGATACCTTATTTATGTATTGACCAAAGTGAAAAAAGAGGAATTCGGTAAACTGTTGGTTGCTGTTCTGTTGATCATCTTTTCAGCCTTATTCTGGTCGTTTTTTGAGCAGGGAGGTGGGTCGTTGAACTATTTTGCAAACGGAAATGTTTCGAGTAATGGACTTAATATGACTTCGGTGAACAATTCGTTGAATTCTCTGTGGGTAGTTTTACTTGCTCCATTGGTAGGATTCTTATGGGTGTGGCTAAATAAGCGAAAAGCCGAACCGAATACAATCGTGAAGTTTGGATTAGGTTTTTTCATTTTAGGATTGGGATTCATGGCATTTGCATCCAGCCGTTTTTCTGCAGATTCAAACGGATTAACCCCTTTGTGGATTTTTATCTTCGCATATTTGGTTGTGAGTGTGGGAGAGCTGTGTTTGTCACCGATAGGTTTGTCTATGATTACGAAGTTATCTCCGAAAAGATTGACCGGAATGATGATGGGAACCTGGTTTTTAGCAAGTGCTTATGGACAATACGGAGCAGGTTTGATCGGTGCAGCATTGGCTTCCAGCGGAAATTCGGATAAAAATCTTACAAATACAGAGAAATTAATGCAGTATACGGAAGGATATCAGACAATTGGAATTATTTCACTGATTTCCGGAGTCGTATTAATCCTCATTTCTCCTATTCTTAGAAGAAAAATGGGAGGAGTTAAATAACAAAACATTTTATCTTTGAGTCCCGCTGAAACCGACAGAACTGGTTGGCGGGACTCTTTTATTCTAAACCGATGGAAAAAATTAAACAACGCAAACACCCAAAAGCTCTTCCATTTTTGTTCCTTTCTGAAATGTGGGAACGTTTCGGTTATTACTTAATGATCGGAATTTTTACACTGTATTTAAAAGATGCAGATCAGGGATTCGAAATGTCGGAAGCTGAATCTGCAAGTTTATACGGAACATTCATTGCATTGGTTTTCTTCACGCCTTTCATCGGCGGTTTATTGGCCGATCGTGTTTTAGGATATCGACTTCCCATTGTAATAGGAGGAATCCTGATGGGAGTTGGATATTGTATGATGGGCGTGCATTCATTTCCGATGCTCTATTCGGGAATGGTTCTGGTGATTGCCGGGAACGGACTTTTCAAACCCAACATTTCGACCTTGCTCGGGAACTTGTACAATACGGATGATTACCGCGATCAGAAAGACGAAGGATATAATATCTTCTACATGGGAATCAACGTCGGAGCCTTTGTGTGTAATATCGTGTCGGCATTCCTGATTAATAAGTATGGCTATTCGGTAGCTTTTGTTGGTGCCGGAATCGGAATGTTTGTCGGAGTAGTTGTATTTCTTCTTGGGAACAAGCACTATGTTTCCGGGGATGTCAAAAAGGTTGCTGTTCCGGGAGAAAAAGCCTGGTGGATCGATTTGTTGATCGTCGTGGTGCCTTCTGTGATTTTTGCGGTGATCGGTTACTTCATCAATGGAGTTCCGACTGCAACAAACGAACATTCCTATCTGGTAAAAGATGATGTGACGGATGCTTTCCTTTTTGCATGTATTCCTGTTATTTTCTTCTTCGGTTATGTTTTGTTTACATCTCCCAAAAATGAGCGAAGAGTAGTTAGTGCCATTTTGGTGGTGTGTATTGCGGTGATTCCTTTCTGGGCAATTTTCAAACAGAACGGAACCGTGTTGAATACATGGGCAAACAATTATACGGATAGAGAAGTACCGGCTTCAATGAAATCGGGTTTAATCAATATGAGTCTGGCCGATACGATCAGATATAAAAAATCGGAAGAACCGGTTCAGACTTTGGATCGTCATTTCAGAAAGATCGAAGGGGAAAAGGAAATCGATTACCCGTCTTATTTTAAGAACGATCAGAATAAGCGGAAAGAAGGAGAAGTAGTTGCTTTATTCAATACGAATATCTTCCAATCCGTGAATCCGTTCTGGGTAATTGTATTGACACCGCTGATCGTCGGAATTTTTAGATTCTTGCGCCACCGAAAAAGAGAACCGTCCATTCCGATCAAGTTTGTTTTGGGCTTACTCATCACAGGGTTATCCTGCTTGGTGATGGTGGCCGCAGCGAACGCTTCGCAAAATGGTGAGATCAAATCCAGTTACTGGTGGTTCTTTGCAGCCTACGGAGTAATCACCATCGGCGAATTGTGTTTGTCACCGATTGGTTTATCCATGGTTTCGAAATTGTCGCCTGCCCGTTTGACAGCATTGTTAATGGGGGCTTGGTTCATTTCAACTTCAATCGGAAACAAGTTGAGTGGTGTGATCGCATCACTTTGGGATCAATACGATGATAAATCCTCCTTCTTCATGTTGAACTTCTACTTAATGATGGGAGCAACATTGATCCTGATCGTGCTTCTTCCCTGGTTGTTGAAAGTCTTTAGAGAGCAAAAGAAATAATACACTATAATATAGAGTAGCATGAAACGCTTTTTGCCCCTTTTGATTCCAATCATATTATTGTTAATCACAATTCCGTGTTTACTGATTTTCGGGGTAGTTATTCCTGCAAAGATTCTGGGAGTGTTGTTGATTCTTCTGACCTGGGTTGCACTTCGCATTTGGTTACGAAGTGCCATTCGGAAAAAGTTATCCGGAGATGCGGTCAAGTTCAATGTAAATCACCGTTATTTTTTGAATGAGATTAGTCCTGTATATAGGTCTCTGTCGAAAGGAGAACAGAAGTTATTGGAAAAAAGAATGGGGAAATTGATTTCGGAGCTTCAGTTTGATGACACCACCCGTGCGGAATTAAACCAGGAAGACCTGTTGTCGTATGCCCTTTTACAGATACTATCGGTATATAATGACGCATTTAAATCCTTAAAAGGGCTGATGATTGTCTTTGATGTGACAAATAACACGGGATCATTGAGTGTTTTGGAAGGGAAATACGTGTTATTGAATCCTGAATTCCTAAAAGCGACCCTAAAAGGAGCTGCATCTTTGGATGTATTGGGGGAGGAAAAGCCGCTTATTGTATCGGAACTTAGGGATCTTTACCGGAATTTGGGAAAATAGTTTGATTTTTTATTTTCTGTAAACCCTGTCTTATCAGTGTGTTAAGAGGGTGTCATCCAAAAACTTTAAAAATAAACGTAAAAAAGGCTTGGAAAAGCAAAAAGAGTACGTACTTTTGCACCCGCTTAGAACGATAAGCGCTTCGGAAACGGAGGAGTTGACAAAAGAAAGGTTATCGAAAAAACTTTAAAAATAAATTGACAAAGACTTGTTAAGAAAGAAAAGTTGATTACCTTTGCACCCCGCAAACGAGCGGAGGTTGATGAGTGAGAGTAGAAAAAAAACTTCGAAATATTTTTCACAAACACTTGTTAAAAAGAAAAACTTGATTACCTTTGCAACCCCGAAAACAACGGGAAACATTCACTGGAAGGGTGGTTGAGGAATAAAAGAAAAAGAGAAAGCAACGGCTTTTTGAAAATGAAATAAAGACGAGTGACATCGGTTACGATAAGTCTTACAGATAGTAAAGGGTGATACTTTTAAGATCGACAAGAAAGTTCTTTGACAGATTAGGAAATAAGGAAACAGCGTAGACAGAAAATTAAACAGAGCACATCAACAAATTCAAAGTTTTTTACAACGGAGAGTTTGATCCTGGCTCAGGATGAACGCTAGCGGCAGGCCTAACACATGCAAGTCGAGGGGTAGCAGGATAAAGCTTGCTTTATTGCTGACGACCGGCGCACGGGTGCGTAACGCGTATGCAACCTACCTTATACTGGGGTATAGCCCGGAGAAATTCGGATTAATCCCCCATAGTATTATCGGATCGCATGGTTTGATAATTAAAGGTTACGGTATAAGATGGGCATGCGTCCCATTAGCTAGATGGTGAGGTAACGGCTCACCATGGCAACGATGGGTAGGGGGCCTGAGAGGGTGGTCCCCCACACTGGTACTGAGACACGGACCAGACTCCTACGGGAGGCAGCAGTGAGGAATATTGGTCAATGGGCGCAAGCCTGAACCAGCCATGCCGCGTGCAGGAAGACGGTCCTATGGATTGTAAACTGCTTTTATTGGGGAATAAACCTCCTTACGTGTAGGGAGCTGAAGGTACCCAATGAATAAGCACCGGCTAACTCCGTGCCAGCAGCCGCGGTAATACGGAGGGTGCAAGCGTTATCCGGAATCATTGGGTTTAAAGGGTCCGCAGGCGGTCTTATAAGTCAGTGGTGAAAGCCTACAGCTCAACTGTAGAACTGCCATTGATACTGTAAGACTTGAATTCGATCGAAGTGGGCGGAATATGACATGTAGCGGTGAAATGCTTAGATATGTCATAGAACACCGATAGCGAAGGCAGCTCACTAGGTCTGGATTGACGCTCAGGGACGAAAGCGTGGGGAGCAAACAGGATTAGATACCCTGGTAGTCCACGCCGTAAACTATCAATACTCGTTCTCAGCCCTTCGGGGTTGGGGACCAAGCGAAAGTGATAAGTATTGCACCTGGGGAGTACGATCGCAAGGTTGAAACTCAAAGGAATTGACGGGGGCCCGCACAAGCGGTGGAGCATGTGGTTTAATTCGATGATACGCGAGGAACCTTACCAGGGCTTAAATGTAGAGGGAATATTGTGGAAACATGATAGTCTTCGGACCGTCTACAAGGTGCTGCATGGCTGTCGTCAGCTCGTGCCGTGAGGTGTTGGGTTAAGTCCCGCAACGAGCGCAACCCCTATCTTTAGTTGCCAGCGGATCATGCCGGGGACTCTAAAGAAACTGCCAGCGCAAGCTGAGAGGAAGGCGGGGACGACGTCAAGTCATCACGGCCCTTACGTCCTGGGCCACACACGTGCTACAATGGTCGGTACAGAGGGCAGCTACCTAGCGATAGGATGCGAATCTCGAAAGCCGATCTCAGTTCGGATTGGAGTCTGCAACTCGACTCTATGAAGCTGGAATCGCTAGTAATCGCGCATCAGCCATGGCGCGGTGAATACGTTCCCGGGCCTTGTACACACCGCC
>CP034120.1:3032500-3152500 GCA_003856375.1 Glaciecola amylolytica | reverse complement strand
AGGAAATACATTCCGAAAAGCGTTCATGATCGCAAACACCGTTATACAATTGCTTTGCATAACGTGCGTGAATGATGATTTCGGTGAGAGGATAATCGTTTAATTTGGGTAAGATTTCGAGGATTTCTTCCGTGCTTTCAAGACCCATTCTCATTTTGATTCCAAGCCGTAACTTAGATCTGGGAACGATGTGATCCAGCATCTGGAAAATTTCAGAAGGTTTATTTAAGATTCCCGCACCAAGGTTCCTGTTCGTTACCATCGGATACGGACAACCCATATTCCAGTTGACTTCGTCATACCCCAAAGATTCAATGTAATCTGCCATGACGAAGAATTCTTCTGTACTGCAGGCCATCAATTGAGGAATAACGGGAATCTTCGGATTATTCTTTGGAAGAATATCAATTTTGGGAGCACTTTTAATCGTTCCGTCATTATTCATTTTCAGGTAAGGAGCGTAAAATTTATCCACTCCTCCAAAAACGGCTATGTGTGCATTTCGAAAATGATAATCGGTATATGTTTGCAAAGGCGCTAAGGCTAATTGCATGCGATTCTAAGGATTTGAAACACTCACAGGAATAATTTTCCCGTGAAAGTATTTTCCATTGTTTAAAGTAAAATCAACAATAAATTCTGCGATTTCAGCAGGTTGGTGAGGAGCTTTATAACCCGGAAAGGCTTCTTCCATCATTTCTGTCTGAACTGCGCCCAAACACAGGCAATTGATCGCAATTCCGGATTGTTTGAATTCTTCAGCAAGAAGCTCCGTCAATGAAACAAGAGCTGCTTTCGAAGTGGAATATGCTGTAAGCCCCGGAAATTTAGAACTTCCCTGAAATCCTCCGATAGATGAGATCATAACGATATGTCCGCCGGGTCTCATTTTAGGAATACAAACCTGCGTGATTTCCATCACGGAAAGTACATTGACCTGATAACAATTATGAATGTCTTCGCGGGTCAGCTCTAAAAAAGGTTTCACAGCAATAAAACCGGCATTGTGAATCAGGTAATCGATTTGATCTATTCCGGAAATTGCCTGCTCAAAATCTGCTTTGATCGTTGGACTTAATAAATCCAACTGTATGTAATGAATCTTGTTTTCAGAACCGTTCGAAAGACTTCTCGCAAAACCATAAGTTTCCAAACCAAGTCCGGCAAATTGATGAACCAGTTCTTTACCGATTCCTCTGCTGGCTCCTATAACCAAAACATTCTTAGACATCAAAATCCAATTTTAAAACTTCACTTGTAGGATGTGCTTGGCAAGTTAAAATATATCCTTCTTTTACTTCTTCATCCGTCAGTGCGTAGTTGATTGTCATCTGAGCACTTCCTTCAATAATCTTCGCCTTACAAGTACAGCATACACCGCCTCTGCATGAATAAGGAACATCCATTCCGGATTGATCCAAAGCATCCAGAATGCTTTTTCCGTTTGTGTCCAGTTCAATGCGCTGCACTTCACCGTCAAGAATAGCACTTACCTGAGAAACGCCTTTAAAAGTCCCCACAACGGTAGTTTCTTCCTGCTTCATCAAAACAGGAGTCGTAAACAATTCGAAGTGAATTTTCTCTTTGGCAATTCCGAAAACACTCAATACTTCCTGAATTCCCATGATCATTTCTTCCGGACCACAGATGTAGAAACCATCTGCTCTCAGAAGAGTTAATTCTGCCTTGATCAATTCACTCACGTGTAATTTATCCAAACGTCCTTCGGAATGCCCTTCATTTTTTTCCTGACTGAAATAAAAGGTAGAAGATACATTCGAAAAGTTTTTGATCTCTTCAAAGAAGAAAGCAGTTTCCATTTTCGAATTTCCGTAGAACAAGCGCATTTTTTGATTCGAACCAAGCGATTTTGCAAAAGACATAAATGGCGTAATACCACTTCCTGCCGCAAAACACACAATATTTGGAGCTTTGCTGTCCAACTTGAAGTTTCCTAAAGGAAAATCCAACTCGATCTGATCTCCGGCTTTCAATTCATTTACCAGGTAATTTGAAACAAGTCCTTTATCGATCGCTTTCACGGCAATCGCCAGCTTTTCATCCGGACCACTGCAAATAGAGTAGGAACGGGAATATTTCGAACCGTTGATCGTTGCATGAACATTGACATATTGTCCAGGCTCATGAACAAACTGATTTTTTAAATCCTGAGGTATGTCAAAGTGAATCCGGCTTCCAACGGAAGTGATTCGCTCGTTATTGGCAACTGTAACAACTCCGGAACGCGCTTTTTTTGCGTCGCTTGAATTGGAATCTTTTTTGAATTTGGAAAATAAACCCATAATTAATCGTCAAATGATACTGTTAATTTTTCAGAGGTAGGGTGTGCCTGACAAGTTAGAATATATCCGGCGTCAATTTCTTCTTTTTCAAGTGAATAATTGACTTCCATAACGGCGGTTCCTTCCAGGATTTTAGCCTTACAAGTACAGCAAACTCCGCCTTTACAAGCGAAAGGCAAATCTGCTCCGGCCTGATAACCTGCTTCCAGGATGGACGTTCCTGCCGTGTTCAGATCTACTTCAATCCGGTCTCCATCCATAATAATGGTGACTTTTGCATGAACGTTTTGTTCTTGTGGAATGATTGTTTTAGCCTTGGAACCGGCTGTTTTCGTTCCGAACAATTCGAAATGAATCTGATTCTCCGCAACTCCGGAATTCATCATGGCATTTTTCACCGCATGAATCATTTCTTCCGGACCACAAGTGTAAACGGCGTCGATCCTTTCACCGCGAAGCAGTGATTTTACGATCAACTCCACTTTCTCCTGATTAATCCGGCCTTTTTGCAAAGGATTTCCCAGACTTTCTCTGCTGAGCACATGAATCAATTGAAAACGGTCGATATACCTGTTTTTCAATCCACCCAGTTCTTCTCTGAAAATGATGCTTGCGAATCCTTTGTTTCCGTAAACCAAAGTCACGGTGCTCATCGGTTCGTTCGCTAAAATTGTTTTTGCAATAGAAATGATCGGAGTAATTCCGCTGCCGGCCGCAAAAAGCGCATAATTTTTAGCAGTTGAAACTTCAGGGATTGCCTGAAAATGACCCGTCGGAGTCATTACTTCCAAAACGTCACCGGCTTTCAGCTCAGTAGTTGCCCAGGAAGAAAACAATCCGTCATCCACCCGTTTCACGGCAACACGCAATTCACCATCAGAAGGAGTCGTGCAAATAGAATACGAGCGTCGCAATTCTTCCCCGCCAATTACCTTTTTAATAGTAATGTACTGACCGGAAATAAATTGATAGTCGGCTTTGAGTTCAGAAGGAATTTCAAATGCTATCGAAACGGTATCACTTGTTTCCTTTCGAACATCCTGAACAACCAAAAGATGAAATTTCGGAGTCATTTCTGTTTTTGTCTACAAAAATAGAATATAATTCGGCTTTATCGGCACTTATTTCAAGCTAGTTTAGTCATTTCGAATGATAATTATCCCGTTTTTTAATCGAACTGACTACCAAATATTTGAACTTTAAGTTCAATAAAAAATGTGAAAAATTTGCCTACCTTGATTTAAGTTACTAACTTTCTTTCGTCGCAAGTCAAAAAATATGACACAGATAACAGCGCTTACGGAAGGAGTTTTGATTCGGGTTTCTACTCAGTTTCGTGCAGATGTTTCTCAAACAACCGAGTCCAGTTACTTTTTTAGCTATCGGATTGATATCGAAAATCAAAATCAATTTACGGTGCAATTACTGCATCGCGACTGGTTTATTTTTGATTCCCTGAATCCGACCATGCATGTGAGCGGAGAGGGAGTTGTGGGGCAGCAGCCGATTCTGGAAGCAGGAGAATTGTATCAGTATACGAGTGGTTGTGAATTGAAATCTGAAATAGGTTCAATGCACGGATTCTACACGTTCAAAAATATGGAAACAGGACAACTGTTTAAGGTTGATATTCCTGTTTTTCAATTGAATTTTCCCGGAAAACTCAATTAATTCCCTTCTTTTTTACCTGGTTTAATTTTGCTGCCAGCAGAATCACCGTAACGAGCAATCCGCCTGAAATCAGCAATAAAAGATAAAAGCGGAAAGACGACCTTTCATTCATTTCTTTGGTTCGGATTTGTTCAAAATCGGTTTTCCAGATTTCATGCTGAAGATTCGTTAATTCTGCATCGTCGGAATGTTGTTTCAATTTCAGATCCGACAGAATCAGAATTGCTTTTTCAAGACAAACCGTAGCTTCATCAAACGATTGATTCACTTTGTGGACTCTTGCCATAGCAAGCAATCCGTCTTTTTGCTCCTTTAGCAATTGATGTCTTTGGGCAAATTGAGCCGTTTTTTCATACCACGAAAGCGCCTGATGGTATTGATTAGTGTAAAAATGATAGTCTCCAAGGTTGTAATAGCTTTCTGAAATGGCCTTTACATCATTCACACTTTCACGAATTGCCAGTGCGTCGAGAAAGTGATTTCGTGCTTTTACAGTATCTCCTTTTTCAAAATACACGATCGCCAGATTGTTTAAGGCATGTGCTTTGGGAGATTTTAAATTGGTTTTCTGAGCAGCCTGAAGGGATAACTTGAAAAATTTTTCTGCGAGATCTAATTTCTTTGAAATCCGGTAAACGTCGCCCAGTTTGGAGTAAGCACTGCTTAAACCGCGGTAATTCTTTAATGTGGTCGCTTTTGATATATAATTCTTGTAAGTGGCAATGGCATCGGATTCCTGGTGCTTTAACAAATATGCGTCAGCCAACGAAATCATTCCCGTTGTCGGATCCTTTGCCTCTGAATCGTGTTCCGTATAAGTAATCGCCTTTTTTGCCCAAAGAATGGATGAATTTCCGTCTTCAAGTTTTCGGTATCCCGAAGCAATAATCCGGCACACGTTGCTGAGTAATTCCAGATCTCCGCGTTCCTGAAGTGGTTGCAGCGTTGATTTTGCCATCACAATCCCGTCGTTGACTCTTCCGGTCATAACATAAAACTCAGCGAGCGTGATTTTCCCGAATTCAATGGCCGGCTGATAATGATTGTCGATTCCGTAGAAGAATAGGATTTCACCCACCATGCGGAGCGAATCGATTGATTCGGATTGATAATACAAACTCAGTTCTTTGGCAGCCTCAATTCGCTCAACTTCATTTCCGGAGGAAAGCAGTTTCCATTTTTCACCGGTATTCAGATCCGCAGACTGAGCAATGGAGTGAAAACCAAAAAGAAATAACAAAATAATAGCAGGAATAATGGACTTCATAAGTGTATCTGAATAATGGTTTTCTCAAACTTAAGAACAATATCATGAAAGTCCAAGATAAGCTTCGATTCTTGTATGTCAACTCGAAGCATTATGTGTACATTTGTGTTGCAAAAAAGTATATTATGGCAAACGCGTTATTTACGGTCCCCAAAGCAATTAATGAACCGGTAAAAGCTTATGTTCCCGGAAGTGCTGAACATACAGCATTGATTTCCGAATATAAAAAAATGTTGAATCAGGATCCGATTGAGATTCCGATGTATATCGGTTCGGAGTTGGTTCGTACAAATAATAAGAAACCATTGTCTCCTCCTCACGATCATCAGCGGATACTTGGACACTATAATCAAGGTGATGCATCTCATGTTGCTCAGGCAATCGATGCGGCAATGGGAGCACGTGAAAAATGGGCAAACCTGCCATGGGAAGAGCGTGCTGCAATTTTCCTGAAAGCGGCTGATTTATTGGCTGGACCTTTCAGAAACAGAATGAATGCTGCAACCATGTTGGGGCAGTCAAAAAATGTGATGCAGGCTGAGATTGATGCGGCATGTGAATTGATCGACTTTTTCCGTTTCAACGTTCAGTACCTGACTCAGATTTATAAGGATCAACCGGAATCGTTACCGGGAATGTGGAACCGTTTGGAATACCGTCCGCTGGAAGGATTTGTATTCGCGTTGACTCCGTTTAATTTTACATCGATTGCTGCAAACCTTTGTGCTGCACCGGCAATGATGGGGAATGTGGTAGTGTGGAAACCGGCTGCAACTCAAATGTATTCTGCTCAGGTGATCATGGAAGTGTTCAGAGCGGCAGGAGTTCCGGACGGAGTAATCAATATGGTTTCTGTAAGCGGTCAGGCTGCAGGTGAAGTGATCTTTAAAAGCAAGCATTTTGCAGGATTGCATTTCACAGGATCAACGGGAGTATTCCGTCAGTTGTGGAAAGACATCGCAAACAATATCGAGAATTTCAGAACATACCCGCGTATCGTAGGTGAAACAGGAGGAAAAGACTTTGTAATGGTTCATAAGTCTGCAAATGCAGCTGAAGTTGCTACAGCTTTATCTCGTGGAGCATTCGAATTCCAGGGACAAAAATGTTCTGCTGCTTCCCGTGCTTATATTCCTTCCAACTTGTGGAATGATGTAAAGGAAATTTTGGTGAATCAGGTGAATTCGTTCAAAATCGGATCTCCCGAAGATTCTTCAAACTTCATCAATGCCGTGATCGATGAAAAAGCATTTGATAAAATCGCTGAATACATTGATTATGCAAAAGGTCAGTCTGATGCTGAAATCGTTGTTGGAGGTTCTTACGACAAATCAAAAGGATATTTCATCAACCCGACTGTAATCGTAACAAGCAATCCACAATTCAAAACTATCGTTGAAGAAATTTTCGGACCGGTATTAACGATCTACGTTTACCCTGAAAATGAATTTGAAGCAACATTGAAATTGGTAGATGGAACTTCCGAGTACGCGTTGACCGGATCAATCATGTCGAATGACCGCTACGCAATCCAAACAGCTACAAAAGCATTGGAAAACGCAGCAGGAAACTTCTATATCAATGATAAACCGACAGGAGCAGTTGTAGGACAACAACCTTTCGGAGGAGCAAGAGGTTCCGGAACAAACGACAAAGCAGGTGCTTCGATGAACTTGTTGCGTTGGGTTTCTGCAAGAACAATCAAAGAAACATTCGTTCCGCCGACAGATTATAAATATCCGTTCTTAGGATAAGATATATTGTATTATTTTAGGGGTGTCTGTTTTTATATGGACACCCTTTTTGTTTAGATTGTGTCCGAAAATACAGGTGTTTTTTTAGCCCGCTGATAACGCAGACTCTCCAAAGGTGAGTCGCAGATTATGAACTTATTTAATATCTGCGTGATCCGCGCAGTCTGCGGGAAAAATCAATGTGTCAACTTAAATTTTACGGACAGAATATTTTATTAAATCACCTGAATTATGGATTTCGAAAAGAAATATCAAATAACACAATTGCCAGGAGAAACTCTGAAAGCAATGTGGACCCGAGGATATAAAAATATTGAATTGTATTATCACGATAAACTGATCTGTTCACATGACGGAGCAGGGGCATTAAAAAAAGGAGTCAAATATACCACTACCGAATTAGGCGTGATCGAATTGAAATTATCCTTATCCATTAAGCCGATTACACTGGATATCATTATAGACGGTTATCACTGTGTCAACAATTTTTCTCATCCGGCGAAACAATTGAAAGGTGCAAGTAACTTCTTCTGGATGATCGCAGTATTTGCTGTTGTTTCAAGTGTATTGGAAGGTTGGCAGCTGCGTCATATCCTTTCTTTGAATTTGATTGTTTCTGTGATCAATATTCTGACGGTAGCTGCATACTTTGTTGCGGCTATTTATACCAACAAATCCAAACCGTGGGCATTTTATCTGGGCTTTTCAGTATTCAGCTTCTGGACTTTGGCCGGACTCTTAACGGTTTTATCTGTCAATTTCCTTTTTGTCATGGCCTTTGTTGTTCGTCTGGTAATCCTTTATTTCCTGATCACGAATATCAAATACGCTGTCGGAACTACAAAACACAACAAGTTTTTGAGCAAAGGCTTTTCAAGTGATGACTTATTGGACGAACGAATCAGATGATATAAAGCTTTGCGCCCTTTACCGTTTTGCGTTTAAAATAGGGAATGTTTATGTTTAATATGCTAAGACACAAGGAATTCTTCAAATAATCAGAATCTGCACTGATCTGCGAAATCCATGGGAAAATAATTTTGTCTACCAAAGAGAAGGGTTGTTCAGGCGATCATCCAGATTGAAACGAAGAAACACTTCAAATCCACCGCGGGATTTAGAAACAGGTGTGAGTCGAGACAGGTTGAAATCATAGGCCATTCCCAGCGTAAATTGATGATACTGGAAATAACCTTTCGCAATGAAAGCATCTTTGTAACGGCTGAAAAGTCCCAGCGCCAGCGCTACAGGTTTAATCGAACCGGTCATGTGAGAAGCCTCCCGGATATTGTATCTCAAATAAGTTCCGAACATGATTTCAGAGTATTTGGATTGCGACTGCACATAAACAGCCGGCTGAACGGCTAATTGCGTATTTGGAAGTGTAAAAGAACTGTTGATAAATGCAGAAATCCGCATGCTGAGTTTATCGTCCGGAAGATGAACGAACGAAGAAGAAGGCTGATTGGCATGATAAGCCGCTAATCCGACGTTGATGTGATTGTTTGCATTGTGACTGACGGAATAGCGCATTTTCCGGTAAGTGTAAACCAATCCTGCTCCTGCATCCATAAACGTATGATTGTACGAACCGAAATTTTCACCGCTTGCAACACCTGAATTAATTCCGTTTCCATCAAACTGACTGGCCCAGTTTCCCCTGTTCGGATCCAGCATCCGTTGATTCATTCCGCCGTAAATTCCAATTCTGAAAACGCTGTATCTTCCCATTTTGAGGTGGTAAGCCAAATCGAGATTAAACTGATTGGTCGTTACTTTTAAATCTCCGGCAACATCATTGAAGAAATTTAAGCCCAAAGCCAGAAAGCTGTTTTTATCCGAATCACGTCGTTGCAAACGGATATCAAAAGAAGCAGCAATTGTTTGATAAGGCGAAGCAATACTGTTCCACTGATTGCGGTAATTGGCAATAATCTGCATCTGGGAAAACGCTCCGGCCAAAGCAGGATTCAAAAGCATCGGTGCGTATTCGCTCTGGGCAAAATGAGTGTCCTGAGCAAATCCGTTTTTTGTGGAGAAGCTTAACAAGATCAATAGGTAATATGCCAATCTTCTCATGCTATCGGATTAAAGTTACGTTTCCGGATTTTTTGACATCCGTGCCATTCACCAATTTCATATCCAAACGATAGAAATAAACTCCTGCATTCTGAGCTTTTCCTTTAAAAGTTCCATCCCAGGATAATTCCGTTGATTGAGCTTCAAATACCTGTTCTCCCCAACGATTGAAGATCAAAAGCTGATAGGTTTCAATACAAGGCAATGTTCCGAGCAAGCCAAAGGTGTTATTCGCTTCCGGGCCACTATTATTGGGCGAAAAAACATTCGGAAGAGTCAGATTGTCGCAATCGACGTAAACCTCAATCACAACAGTGTCTATACCAATACAGCCGTTCGGATTGGAACCGGTTACGATATAAGTTTGTGAAGATGCTGGTGTGCAAACAGGAGCATCACAGTTTGTGCAGGATAAAAACTGTTCGGGAGTCCATTCGTAAGAGGCTGCACCGTTTACGTTGAACGGAATCACAGTACCGATATTTACACTCATGGAGTTCGGAGTTGCTTCCACAGTCAGGCTTCCGGAAGTTCCGAGAGTCAAGGTGTCACTCAGTAAACAGCCGTTTGCATCCAGAATGTTCAGTACATAATCTCCCGAAGGAATTCCTGAAATAGTATTGGAAGTACTGTCCAGATCCGGCCAGGAATACTTGTACGGACCAACTCCTCCCGACGCATTCACGCTGATTCTTCCGTCGGAAATTTCAGAACAATCTATCGGAACAATGGTCGAAGAGTAAATCAGTTCGTTTGGCTGAGTGATGGTAAAAGTATCCGAAGCGAAACATCCGTGATCGTCAGTGACATCGATGTAGTAGATTCCTTGCGGAATGTTCGTTAAGTTTTGACTGGTCGAAGTTCCGGAATTCCAATTGAAAGAGTAGGGAGCTGTGCCTCCGCTAATCTGGAGCAGAATAGCTCCGGTCTGATCTCCGAAACAAAGCACATGTTGCAATTCAAGCACATCGATATTGGGAACATCAGCGCTTGCCTCTACGTAAATTTCAATGGTCGAAGTTGCCGTTTGCGGAGCACAACCATTGTTACTGGTAAGAGTTAATGTCAGCGTAACGGTATTTCCCAGATCTCCGGGTCCGGCAGTATAACTCGGGGAATTGGTGTTTCCGTTTGAGATCGTTCCTGTTCCGTTGTGTGTCCAGAAAGGTGTTCCGTTTTGAGTCGTTACTCCCTGAATGATTTTTGTCGCTCCCGGACAAAGTGTATCGTCATAATCGCTGATTTGAATGGACGGAGGCCCATCAATGATAAAGGTAAAAGTTGCTGAGCTGCTTTCGGGAATACAGGCATTGTTGCTCACCACATTCATGGTAAGTGTCACGATATGACCTGCCTCAACTGCAGAAGGAAAATAGGTCGGAGTGGTGGTAGTTGGGTTGGAAATAACTCCCAAACCGTTTCCTGTCCAGTTAATCGTTCCGTTGCTTGCACTTGCTCCGGAAACAATTCCATTTCCATTGGAACAGATCGTTGCAGTTCCCCCGGCGCTTGAAGTGGGAAGCGGATCGATATGGACGGTATAACCGGAAGATGCTGTTTGCGGAGCACAGCTGTTGTTACTTGTAACGGTCAATGTAATGGTTACCGGGTTTCCGACATCGGATGCAACCGGATAATAAACTGGACCAAGTGTTGTTGGATTTCCAAGAGTTCCACCTCCGTTATGAGTCCAGCTGATCGTTCCATAAGTAGCTGTAGCTCCTGTAACAGGTGCTTGTTCCGTAACACAAACAGTTGTACTTCCTCCTGCTAATGCAACAGGTGCGTGTTGAACATTCAAACTGAATTGATTGCTTGCTACGTTTGGAGCACAGGCATTGTTACTCGTCACATTCAATATAAGTGTTACTGAATTTCCCGCATCAAGCACATTTGGAGTATAAGTCGGGGAATTAGTTGTTCCGTTTGTAAGAGTTCCGGCGCCGTTATGAGTCCAGTTTGCTGTTCCGTAATTGAACGAAGCCCCGCTTACCTGAAAAGGAGTTGTCTGACAAATCGTTGCGCTTCCCGGTACTGCAGCTGTGGGTAAATGATGAACGTTTACAGTGTAAGATGCTGTTACGGAAGAAGGTGCACAGGCATTATTACTTGAAACAGTTAAAGTAAGAATAACAGTATTTCCTGCGTCCAGCGTAGTCGGAGTGTAAGTAGGTGCTAAACTGGCGGCATTGTTTAAACTTCCGTTTCCGTTATGTGTCCACAGATAGGTTCCGTTAGAGGCGCTGACACCCGAAACAGTTGCTGTTGAATTGGAACAAATGGTTGAAGAGTTTGAAACAGTTGCTGTCGGTAATCCCTGAACGGTAATTGAAAAATCTGCGCTCGCAGTTGCCGGGGCACAGGCATTATTGCTCGTCACTGTCATAGTCAGCGTGACGATATTTCCCAAATCTCCGACTGTTGGCTGATAGGTCGGATTGATGGCTGAAGGATTTGTGAGAATTCCTGTACCGTTATGACTCCAGATGATGGTTCCGTAATTTGCAGTAGCTCCTGAAACTGTAATCGAACTGTTTTGACAAACGGTTGCTGTTCCTCCGGAAATTGCTTCCGGAAGGGGAACGATATGTAAGAGGTGAAAAGATTGAGCGATTCCCGGTGCACAAGCATTGTTACTTGTCACGGTGAGCGTCAAAACAATGGTATTTCCGTTATCCGAAGGACTTGGAGTGTAAGTCGGTGATTCCGTGTTTGCGTTGGTCAATGTTCCGCTTCCGTTATGAGTCCAGAGAATACTGCCGAATTGAGCATTGGCACTTGTGACCGTAAAACCGGAAGTGGAGCAGATGGAATTGATAGCTCCGTCCTGTGCGATCGGATTTCCTTCAACGATCACAAAATAGCTGGCTTGTGCCGTAGCAGGAGCACAGGAATTATTGCTGGTAGTGGTGAGTGTTAAAACCACGGTGTTTCCGGCATCGAATGAAGACGGAGTATATGTTGGAGTTAAAGTCGTTCCGTTTGCAAGAGTTCCGCTTCCGTTATGTGTCCATGAAATGGTTCCGTTTGCGGAAGATGCACCACTGACAGTTGCAGAACTATTGACACAAATGACGGAAGTTCCGCCTGCGTTTGCGAGTGGGGCTTGCTGCACGGTGATAGCAGATTGAGCAGTATTCGAACACCCGATGTCATCCGTTACTGTCAAGGAATAAGTTCCCGAATTGCTTGCACTTGCATTGTTGATTGATACATTCGGATTACTGCTTGAAAAGCTGTTCGGTCCTGTCCAGTTGAAAGTCAGGTTGTTTCCTGTTCCGCCTCCGGTTAATTGAATGTTGCCACCCTGACAGATAATTCCGGCGGGGGCGGTGCTGGCCGTAACGGTATTCAAGGTATAAGATCCGGGAGTGAAGTTCACACAGATCGAATTGTTCGGATCGGTGAGCAGGTTGTTGAACAAAGTCTTTGAAGGAGTCCAAGTGCCCGGAGATCCGCTTGTATACTGCGCTCCGGTTGGAGAAAAGCTTTCGTACAATACGTGATAACTGAAATTTCCCGTAACAGGCACTACAAATGTGTTGTTCGGATAGTAAGTAAGCGGAGCCGAAAAAGTAATGGTTGCACGAACAGGAATCGTGTTGTTTACGACGTAGGTGCTTGAAATATTTTGATAACGGTAAGAAGTTGTTCCGGTATAAACGATGATTCCGGCAGCAAGATTTGAACTTCCGGCATTGTAAACCAGATTCGTCATTCCAGTACAGGCTCCTCCGGATGGTGTCGGGTTGAATCCGTTGATGGCACCGAACAAGGTATCGTTCACTGTAAAAGCGTAGCAATTGGTATTAAATGCAGGCCAGGCAGCATTGGTATGAGTATAGGTTTGTCCGCCGCTTAAAGCGTATGCAAAAGGTGTTGCAGGGCTGCTGGTGATCGTGGTTCCCGGAGGAGGAGAGGTTGGTGTCTGGCTGAAAGAAAATTGATTCAAACACGAATAAAAAATCAACAAAGTCAAGCCTAATCTGATCATGAGATGAAAAAATTAAGTTCAAAACCGTGTGTGAAAAAGAGAAAATCTGACGGGTTATTTGCACCTGTTTTCACCTCTTGTGGCAATACACAAGGCAGTAAATCAATAACTTGCAAATTGGTAAGATTCGTCTTCATAAATGTGTAGCCGATCAATTAATCGGCGCAAAGGTACACATTTATGAAAATAAACTGTTGATAATGTACTAGTTGAATGTGGTAAGTCACGAACCATAAACCACAAATAACACATTGGATAAGCAGCGTTTATTGTAGGACTTATTTCTGGAATGTTTTGTAAAGGTATCGTATCAAAATTCTGATTATCTTTTTCCACAGATGCACAGATATTGGTGGCTCTTATCAGTCGCCGCGGTTCCATCAGTGAGTTCGGTAGGCGAGCATTTATCTGCGCATCTGTGGGATTCTAATAGTTGTTTTCGTATTGCATCAAGGTTTTCTTTGCAGAATTAAAAGACTTTTTTGTTAGGATACATTACCTGAATTCTTGGACAAGGTACGTGTATAAAAAAGGAATGTCGAACCTGTAAGATTCGACATTCCGAGGGTTGTTATTGGATATATTTTGATTACATAATCAAAATGGGGTTGTTATTGAATACTGATATAATCTTGTAGTTCACTGTAGTTTGAAGAGAAGGTAAATGTATCTCTCAACAGGAAGTAATTTCCTTTGTCGTAGCAAGCACCGTAAGCTGCTTTCGCCCAATCCAGACGATTCGTATCAAAGGTGAAAGTTGCTGCGATCTCTTTAATCTGACTTGCAGATAAATTCACTTTAGAAGCATATACTTTTGCGTTTTGCAAACGGCTGCTGTCGAAGCTTTCTGCTTTCAGACTACTCACAAACTGGCTGAAATAAACCGCGTTTGTATTTTGTCCGGGATTGTACCCTCCGTTTCCTCCGTTCGGATAAGTTCCGCAATGATTTCCATGGTGTCCGTGGCCTCCGTAGTTACCGTTTCCTGTGTTTCCATAGTCAATTGTACCAACGTTTCCGGTCCAGCCGCCATTTGTGCTCACAATTGGGGTGTTTCCGACAATAGTCATGTTTCCGAAAGCATCTAATTCTGCTGTAATCTGATATCCGTCCGGAATAAGCAGGTTGTTTTTGAAAATAACCTGTCCGTTGTATTTATCAACCACTTTTACCTGTGTGTTTCCGCCAAGCAGATTGTAAAACTGGTATGTGTTGTAATTGTTTGTTTGCGTTTGGTTAGAAGCGCTCACAATGTGCTGTCCATTTCTTTTTACCCGCAAGATTAATTCAGAACCATGTGCGAGTGTACTACCGATCAGTACTAGTGCGAATGTGAAGTATAAGTTTTTCATGACTTTGAATTTTATAAAAGGAGTACAATAAAATTCGTGCCAAAAAACACAGGGGCGGAAAATTTTCCGCCCCTGTGTTTATAATGTGTTGATTTTCTTATCTGTTTATCATAACCGGCATAACCAGCATTAGAATGTCTTCGTGCTCGTTAACGGTTGTATTCGGCATTAACAATCCTGCTCTGCTTGGTTCACTCATCGCGATTTTAACTTCAGAAGCATCGATATTGTTCAACATTTCCATCAGGAAACGGCTGTTGAATGCAATTTCGATATCCGTTCCATCGTAGTTACAAGTCAGACGTTCGTTTGCTTCGTTTGAAAAGTCCAGATCTTCCGCAGAAATGTTCAATTCGCTGCCTGCAATTTTCAGTTTTACCTGATGCGTTGTTTTATTTGCGAAGATGGAAACACGTTTGATTGCTCCCAGGAACTGCAAACGGTCTACGATTAAAATATTCGGGTTTTCTTTCGGGATAACCGCTTCGTAGTTCGGGTATTTTCCGTCGATCAAACGACACATCAAAACGATGTCGTTGAATGTGAAAATAGCATTTGAATCAGTGTATTCAACCTGAACCTCTTCGTCACCTCTCAAATTTGATTTCAACAAATTCAAAGGCTTCTTCGGAAGAATGAAAGCAGAACCTCCGGTTGCTTGTCCGTCTGTTCTTCTGTATCGAACCAATTTATGTGCGTCGGTTGCAACAAATGTAATATCGGAAGGACTGAACTGGCAGTACATACCGCTCATTACCGGACGCAAATCGTCGTTTCCTGCTGCAAAAAGCGTTTTGTTGATTGCGCTGGAAATGATTTCACCTGAAATGCGGATACTGGTACTGTTCTCGATTCCCGGAGTTTTAGGAAATTCCTCTCCGTTGAATCCGACCATCTTTGATTTACCGTTATCGTAAACGATCTCTACTCCGAATGAAGCCGGATCGATCTTGAAAGTACAAGGCTGGTCCGGAAGATTCTTAAGTACATCCAACAGCATTTTTGCCGGAATTGCCACCTTGCCGGATTCCGTTGCCTCAACTTCCATAGTTGTTTGCATGGTTGTTTCCAAATCAGAAGCAGAGATAATTAGCTGACTATCCGAGATGTTAAACAAAAAGTTGTCAAGGATTGGTAAAGTATTACTAGTGCTTAAAACACCACTGATACTTTGAAGATGACGGAGCAAATTCGTACTGGATACGATAAAATTCATACAATTGTTTATTTACGATAGCAAATATATCAATTTTACCCCGTGGAATTCGTCACAGGGTAACTCTTTTAGAGACAGTTTTCAACGAGATATTAACCTTACTGAGTGGTTTTGTATCTGTTCGGGTTAAAATAGATATGTCCCATGATGATTGGGTTAAATGTGAAATATTGACATTTAACTACCTGTCCGCTTGGAAGTTCACACCAGAATCTGTTAATATCGTACGGAGAGCTGTCGCCAAAGTCATCAACCTCCGGACCATTTTCTGATTTTCTTCGGAACATCTTCAACTTGGTCTTTTCACCCTTCGTGGTTCGAACGTTCATGATACAGAACGGCTTAGAACTTGTTAAGCTGTCCAATTGCTTGTCGCTCAGTTCGTAATTCGGGTTTTCGAAATTAACGCGTTTAAAGTTCAGCAAGTAACGGTATACCATGTTTGTATCCAAAGTTGTCAGATATTTACCTCCGTATTTTACCAGATAATCCTGCTTGATTTTACGTACTTCGAAGCTTCTGTCAGGTCTTTCGGTGAATTTCACATTCACTTCCGCGATATCTTCCATTTGGTAGGCAAAAATACCGGAACACTGCCATTTTCTCGGATCTGCAAAGAAACGCGGTTCAATGATTCCTTTTAAGCCTTTGATCTCTGCAATAACGGGAAGATCACTCTTTCCTGCTTCAGCTGATTCTACCAACATATAGGTTCCGTGATGATCAGATGTTGATCCTCCGATGTACCAGGTTTTACTCCAGTCTCCGTCCTGGAAGTACTGAACTTTTATCCCGATGGTCGACATCCGGTTAATAACCGTTTTTACGGAATTCTCAGGGACATATCCTTTGAAACGGACATTGAAAAGCGCATCCAGGATATTGGAAACCAATACCGGTTGAACACATTGTCCTTTATCGTCAGCCCATGAATTCCCGGATCTGACCAAAGTCATTTCCATTCCGTTTGGCTCCGTAATAATGATTTTATCCACGGAAGCGGTATCCTTAATGTCAAAGTTGAATGCTGCAAGATTTTCATCCGACTTCCCTTTTTTACTCATCAGGCGAGTAGTAAAAATTCCCAATCCCACCAATAGTGCGATTCCTAAAACGATGATAATAATTCTTTTCATATGACTAAGAACGTGCGTAACGGCGTCTACGTAAGTAGAATAATAAAATTGCCAGTAAAATAATTAAAAGTGAAGGCAGGGCAACGTTGATCAGAATGTATTTTACCCGTTGGTCTTTTACTTTTTCTTTATCAATCGGGTGAATGTCAATTTGTTTGCTTCGGATATCCAAAACAGAATTGTCTCCCATCATGTAATCGACGATATTCTGGAAAAATTCCTGATTTCCGTAAATCAAAGGCTGCATACGCATTTGTGCCATTACTTCGTCGTATCTCAGGTTGTTGAATGAAATCGGACGATACAGCATTTGTCCGGTTTTACTCGGCATAGAATCGTAATAGTTTGCAATGAACGAGCCGTTTGTTACAACCAGAACTTTTCCTTCTTCCTTGCTGGAAGTAATGAAACCCGATTCCGGATTTTTACCGAACTCATCGATCAGACGGTTCTTGAAATGAGAATCAAAACGCCCTTCAGACATTCCGGCAACACATACTTTGTTTGCTTCGGAAGTCGGATTGTCAGCCAAAACGGGAACTTTTCCATAATTCATCGGCATTGCCAGACTGATCATCGGTGCCATAACGGAAACCCGTGAATTGGTAGAACTCGTTAAAACTGGCGACACCAGGCGCTTATCTCCCGGAATCAGTTGAATTTGGGAGACATAACGAAGCATTACCGGTTCAATGTTGCGGGCAATCGGATGTTTGGTCGGAGTTGCTGCTACATAAAAGAACCACGGAAGAAGACTTTGTTTGGCAAAAGGAGTCTGGATCGGCGCACAGCGAACGTCCATGACGTAATTGTCGTTTGTTTTGATTCCGTAGTCAAACAACAATTTATCCAGTCCCAGATTTGTTCTGACGGTGCTTGTCATCCCGGTTTTGTTCAATGAATCCTGCGGGAAAGTCAGTTTGTCGAAGAAGCACATCAATCTTCCACCACGCATCACGAACTGATCGATAATGTACAAATCCTTGTCTGAATATGCTGTTCGCGGTCTTGCAATGATTACTCCCGTAAATCCGTCCAATGCTTTCAAAGAGTCGTTTAATTTCAGATCTTCGATAGAATAATACGGTTCAAGTAAGGTTCTGACACGCTGTGTTTCAGGAAAACCAAGTTCTCCGTGTCCGCCAAGAAAAGCAATGCGCGGTTTTTGTTTCTGAATCGTTCGTCTCAATGCCGAAATAAGCATGTATTCCAGATTGTTGATGGAATTCTGAATGGTTGTTTCGGAAAACTCTTTGGATAATTGTACCGGCTGTCCCTGAGGAGAACCCGGAAGCAATTGAATGTAATTTTTGGTGAAACCGTCGTATTCTATTTCAGCTCCCGGCCAAAGAATCATTTGAGATTGAGAACCGTCTTTCTGATAAACGATTTCCAGCGGAATGATTCCTTTTCCTTTGTTGTAAAGAATTTGAAAAAGCGCATCCTTTTCAGCTTCCGTTCCTTCCAAAGGATCAATAAATTGGTATTCAATGCGGTCTCCGGCAATTTCCTTGAATTCTTCCAGTTTATCTTCAACTGCATTTCTGAATCGTTTGACCTCGGCAGGAAGTTTCCCTTCCAGATAAATTTTCAGGAACAGGCGGTTTCCTTTCTTCTTTGTTTTAGAAGAAATATTGGTATTCATTTTCTCTAAAAATTCAATAGAACCTCCGGAAAGTGAATAACGCTCATCCTCGGTCATATCAATTCTGGAGTAAAGGAATGTTCCGATGATATTCAGAAACACCACGATTCCCACAATGATTCCAAGAAGAATCCAGTTGTAAAGTTTTTTAATTTTTCCAGTATTTTCAGCCATCGGATTAACGTTTCAAAGATTTAACAACAGTGAGCGTTGCAGCTAAAAAGATTGCAATCATCCCTAAAAAGTAAATGAGATCACCAGTATCAATTACACCTTTCATAATGCTTTTGTAGTGAGAAGTCAATCCGATGTATTGGAACACGATATCAAAATCGCCCATCAGGTTAAACGAACCCAGCAATTCGAATCCGTCGTAAAATAACCAGCAAAGGAACATGGCTACGATAAAGGCAACAATCTGATTGCTGGTAACTGCTGAAGAAAAAATCCCGATAGCAATGAAGGTTGCACCCAATAAAATCAATCCGAGGTAGGAAGTGAAGGTAGCACCTTCGTCAATTACTGATTTGGCCACTCCGTTTTCGTCAAACGCATCTGCGCCCAAATGCACCATGCTGTAATAATAAATCAGGGTTGGGAGCAATGAAATGATCAATAAAGTAACTCCGGCCAGGTATTTCGCCATGATGATCTGCAAGTCGGTAATGGGCCGTGTGAAAAGCAATTCAATGGTTCCTGTTTTGCGTTCTTCTGCAATCATCCGCATCGTAATGGCAGGAATAAGGATCAAAAAAATCACGGGAGACAGGTTGAAAAAGGGAATCAAATCCACCTCTTCACCATTCAACAGGTTCGTGTCTTCAGATACAACCCAGTGAAAAATCCCTGAAGTAATCAGGAAGATGACAATGAAAATATACCCGATTATCGAGCCTAAAAAACTCCTGATCTCTTTCCAGTAAAGTGCTTTCATATCTATTTAAGTTCGGCAAAAATAAGAACAATATTGAGAATTTAGCTATTTGTTCGAGTAGCTATAAACGTTTAATTCGTAGGATGGTTGGGTGAAAATGTACCATCTTCAAAATACGTTTCAACACTCCAGGCTTCCGGCTTTCCACCAAACCACGGTTTAATGGTAGACCACACTCCACCAAACAATTCCGAATCCCGGTAAGCATTTAACGCATTTTCGTCCTTCCAGTTACTGTAGGTGAATACAATATTGGGATGATGAATGTCTTGCATCAGACGCATACCGTAGCAATTTTCGAACGTACTCACACGTGTGTTGATGGTGTCAAAATAAGCGAGAAAGTCAGCAGTTTTCTCTTCCTGAAATGTCAGTTTAACAATTCGCGTCAGCATATGGTGATAATTTGTATGATGTTTTTGAAGTTTTAATTCCTTGGTTCAAATGTTCATTTTTCCACTGGCTCAGGATATTTTTGTTCAAAAGCTCAAATTGATTTAATTAAACAACTTCTCACTTTTACATTCTCCATTTTCAATTGCTCTAAACCCTTTGAACGTTTTCAATCTCAAAATAATGAGTCGAGTGTTTTTGCAGACCCGCGCGGTGTAAATTCAATACGAACCAGGTCATGAATCCGAAGCCCGAATAAGGAATCTGCACCACCGCCATTTCCGGTTGCACCTTTGTTAATGGCAATTTCAAGTAAGTTGTTGTCGTTGAAGAATGCTAAACGTTCTCCCGGTGCAACATCGTTATACGTGCTGGAAATCTCGTCGATGTAATATTCGCGTTTGCGGAACAGAATCGTAAACGGAGCATCCTCGAAACGCCCGAAAATTTCTTTGGTAATGTTCGTAATGGCGTTTCCGTAATGGTCAATATGAACAATCGAACCCTTGATGAGGTTTTCTTCGATCACGGCATTCACGGTGTGCGCAACACGCCAGGAAGTTTCTTCAGATCCGATTTCATTTAAAGCTTCTCCGGCAAGAATTCGTGCAGCCGTAGGAACAAAAATGTTCTTCACCGGAAAACGCAACCCTTTCGGATTGGAAAGTACGTTGTCGATTCTCCAGAAACCTTCCGGTTTTTCGCCTTTCAGAATCAAAGCAAAAATACCGTTGTCGTTTGAAATGAAATAATGGCCTTTAAACAAGAGAATACTTGGATAAGCACCATTGCTGGAATTGATAATGGGTTCACTGTCCACCCCGATGATGTGAACGGTTCCTTCCGGAAATTCCTGAAAAGCCGCCTGGATGTAATAACTGGCATCTGCAATATCAAAAGGTCTTACCTGATGCGTAATATCTACCACAGATGCTCCGGGAGCCAATTTGAATAAATTTCCCTTTAAAACCGCTACATAGTAGTCGGTCAATCCCATATCTGTAGTCAAAGTGATAATTCCCATTTGATGAAGACTGTCCGTATCCGTTGAAAAATTAATTAAATTTGTTTCAAAAATACGGGTTAATAATACAACCGAAACTTAGAAACGAAAGATTTATTCACATTGACAGAGAAGAAAATCGAAATAAAAGGGGTGAATGTGGTAGAATTGTTTGGAGTAAACAATTCGAATTTGAAGCATATCCGGTCTTTTTTTCCAAAATTGAAGATCAACTCACGCGGAAATGAGTTGACAGTTCTTGGTGATCCTGAGGTAATGGAGGAGTTTGAACGCAAGTTCGAATTGATTTTAGCGCATTATCACCAATACAATATTTTAACTGAGAATAATATCGACAACCTGATGTTGGACGATGGTTCGGCGATGCTTTCTTCCGACGGAACGGAAACACTTGTTCACGGAAACGGCGGAGTGAAGATCAAAGCGAAAACCCTCAATCAGCGAAAATTGGTTCAGGCGGTGAACAAAAGCGATATGGTTTTTGCCGTTGGTCCGGCGGGAACAGGAAAAACATATACTGCGGTAGCATTGGCGGTCAGAGCTTTAAAAGCGAAAGAGGTGAAGCGAATCATCCTGACACGTCCGGCAGTTGAAGCGGGGGAGAACCTCGGATTTCTTCCGGGAGATCTGAAGGAAAAACTCGATCCGTACCTGATGCCTCTGTACGATGCTCTGAGAGATATGATTCCACCGGAAAAACTGGCGGATATGATCGAATTCGGAATCATTGAAATTGCGCCTTTGGCATTTATGCGCGGTAGAACGCTCGACAAGGCTTTTGTGATTCTGGATGAAGCTCAGAATGCAACGGTGATGCAGATGAAAATGTTCCTGACGCGTATGGGGCAGACAGCTCAGTTTGTGATTACCGGAGATATGTCGCAGGTTGATTTACCGCATCGCCAAAGATCCGGACTTTCCTATGCATTGGATATTCTGGGAGATGTGGAAGGACTTGAAATCATCCGCCTGACTCAGAGTGATGTCATTCGCCACTCTTTGGTGAAGCGTATTATCGATGCTTTCGATAAAGCAGAAGCCATTGAAAAAGCGCAGAAGTTTGAGCGGGAAAATGCCGGTAAGAACCACGAAGAAGAGCCTAAACCGAGATCAAAAAGAAAGTAATATACGATTCAAATTTTAGATGATGTTGAACGAAACAATAACAAGTACCAATTTCAAATTCCCGAAGCAAACGAATGTTTACAGAGGAAAAGTACGTGAAGTGTATACCATCGATAATGATATTATGGTGATGGTGGCAACGGATCGGATCTCAGCTTTTGATCATATTCTTCCAAAAGGAATTCCATTCAAAGGTCAGGTTTTGAACCAGGTTGCAACGATGTTCCTTGAGGCAACTCGCGATATCGTTCCAAATTGGCTGATCGGCGCTCCGGACCCTTCTGTTGCGGTTGGATATGCTTGTGAGCCTGTTCGTGTTGAAATGGTGATCAGAGGATATCTGGCTGGCCATGCGGCAAGAGAATATGCTTTGGGGAAAAGAATCCTTTGCGGGGTTACTTTGCCGGAAGGAATGATCGAAAATGATCGTTTTCCGGAACCAATCATTACTCCGGCTACCAAAGCAGACGAAGGTCATGACGAAGATATTTCGCGGGAAGATATTCTGAAAAAAGGAATTGTTCCACAGGAGATCTACGAAAAAATGGAAGAGTATACACGCGCTTTATTTCAACGTGGTACGGAAATGGCTGCCGAAAGAGGATTGATTCTGGTAGATACGAAATACGAATTCGGAATCAGAAACGGAGAAGTGATTTTGATTGATGAAATTCACACACCGGATTCGTCGCGCTATTTTTATGCTGATGGTTATGAAGAGCGTCAGGCGAAAGGAGAAAATCAACGCCAGCTTTCCAAAGAGTTCGTTCGTCAGTGGTTGATCGAAAATGGTTTTCAAGGTTTGGAAGGACAGATCATGCCGGATCTTCCGGATTCATTTGTTGAGACAATCACGGAACGTTATATCGAATTGTACGAGAAAATCACTGGGAATTCCTTTGTAAAAAGCGATACTTCCAATATCAACAAGCGCATTGAAGCAAATGTAGCTGTGTTTTTGATGGAGAAGGGGATTATTTAGACTTTAAGACTTCAGGATATTAAGATTTTAGGACTTTAAGACTTTTGAATATAAAGTCTTGATGTCCTAAAGTTCTGACGTCTTAAAATCCATTAAGTAGCGCTTTGCTTCGCAATAATCTTCCAGAATAATCCCGGGAAGAAACGTTTTAGGGTGACAGCTTTGATTTCCTTGTTTCCAATCAGAATTTCTTTCTTCTTTTTATCGACCGCTTTCAACAGGATTGAAACGCATTGTTCCACCGGCATTCCGGTTTCCTGATTGTGGTCCATTTCTCCGTGAGCTTTTCCGTCTTTCCCCAAAGCACTCAAAGAAATCGGAGTGTTGATTTTCCCCGGACAAGCAATGGTTACCGAAATATTATTTTTTGCCTCTTCCAGAAGCAGGCTCTCGAAAAATCCTTGAATAGCATGTTTGCTCGCACTGTAAGCTGAGCGAAGGTAGAATCCGAATTTTCCGGCGATGCTTGAAATGGCAATAATGTGCCCGGATTTCTGGGCTTGCATGTAAGGCAAAACAGCTTTTGTCAATGCAACAGTTCCGAAATAATTGATCTCCATAATTTTGCGGTCCACTTCGATCGAAGTTTCACTGGCTTCAGCCCGCTGGCTCAAACCTCCGCAATTGTACAAATAATCGATACGTTTGGTTTGTTCCAAAGCCTGTTTAACCAACTCTGTAAAATTTTCGGAATGCTCTAAATCCAGAGGAACGATCAGGTGTTCTTCCGGGTTCGGAAGTTCTTTTTTCAAGGCAAGAAGTTTTTCTTCACTTCTGCTTGACAAGATCAGACGCAGCCCTTTTTGCGCCAATTGTTTGCAAATTTCTTCTCCGATTCCTGAAGAAGCACCTGTAATCCAAGCTACCTGTTTCATCGTAGCACGAAAATACATATTTACATTTGAGTTACAATTTTCTTGATAAATTAGAAAAACTTAGTATATTCGATCAACACTGCTATCAATTGAGAAATTTAGAATCTGACTCTATTCCAGGCGAAGTCATTATGTACTTTGAAGAATTGCGGGTAAAACTCGCTTTTCGCATGTCTCTTATGTGCCTATGCGTTTTTGGAATTCTTTCCTATACGTATTATTTTGAATCCGTCGAAAGCTTTAGCATGATGGCTGTAGCACTGGGCATAAGTATTGCTTGTTTGATTCTGATGAAATTGAATCACAAGAACTACTTATTGGTCTTTTACATGTATACGATCGGCGGTTACACAATTGTCGCTTTTGCTTTGATGTTTTATCATTCGAGGCTTCATTTGGTAGATGTGTTGTGGCTGCTGACTGTTGTATTTGTAGCATTTTTCACACTGGGCCGCAGATTTGGGTATGTCTTATTGTTGTTGTCGATTGTCATAATCGGGGTCTTTATCTTTTTGCACCTGAATAACCAGATTCTGATCCAGAAAGAGCTTACAATCTATCAAAAAATATCTATGATAGTAGAGGTCATAGCGACATTTTCGTTAGACTTTTACTTGTTTTATTTGTTTTTGGAGCTGAACCGTTATTCAGAGAAGAAACTTCTGGAATCTTATGATCAGGTAAAGGAACAGAATACACAAATCCTGTTACAGAATGAGGAAAAGACCATGCTGGTTCGCGAAGTTCATCACCGGGTAAAGAATAACCTGCAGATTGTGGTCAGTTTGCTGCGAATGCAGAGTCAGGAAGTCGACAACCCGGAATTCCGCACTTTGTTTCAGGAATCTATCAATCGCATTATGGCAATGTCATTGATCCATCAAAAACTCTATCAAAACGACAACTTATCCCAGATTCGGATTGGGGATTATTTGGATGAATTGATTCATGAGATTATGAACCTTAGTTTCAGGGAGAAAGCGGTAGAATATGAGATCAAAACAGAGGTTGGGAAAATTGGTTTAAAAACATTGATTCCGGTCGGACTTTTGGTAAACGAGCTGGTTTCGAATTCGCTGAAACATGCTTTCAATGATACGCCGGATGCTGAGATCCAGATTGAAATTCAACGGGAAGGCGAAAACCATTTGCGAATTACCTATTTCGATAACGGAGTTTGGAAACCCCATGTTGGAAACTCTTCCTTTGGATTGGTATTGATTGATACTTTGATTGAGCAATTGGAAGGTACTAAAGAAGTTCTGAAGGAAACGAAGGGAACCACATACATCATCGTGGTTCAGAACCTGGAAGAAAGATAAGTATTGGTTATAAAAAAGAAGAAGGGACGTGATGTATCGCGTCCCTTCTTCTTTTTATTTAGTTGTTTTTTACAAATCATCAGGTAGATTTGCCTGCTTGTAAGATTTTGCCTTTGGTTTTAATTTATCAATGAAGACTACACGAAATTTCTCGCCGTCTACAGTAAAAATCATTTCAGAAATTCCGTTGGTAACTACAGGACTTGTCTTTTTTGAGTTGTAAAATTTCTTCTCAAGCAGGTAATAAGTTCCGTCGTCATATTGAAGAAAAACGGAAACCACGCTGCCGTTTTCCACGCGTGCCTTTCCTGTCAGACATTCCGTACCATCAGGAGTGAAAAAGCTCACTATCACATTTCTATGCATGTCATCAGCAACAGTGTAAGAACCTCTTTTTGCAAACGCATCTTCCAATTTCTTAAAACAATCATCCTGAGCTGATGCACTGTATCCGAAACTTAAGGCTAGAATGGCAAGTAGAATATTTTTCATAGTTGTTTTTGTGTTATGGAGCCAACTCCGATTTTCAAATATAACAAGTTTATCTAAAATGGTAACTGCACTCAATAATTATTTATTTTTGACAATAAATCCCATTTGTGAAGGCATGAAACAAATAGCAGACCATTTTAACGAAGCATTGGAAATTTTGCAAAAATTTAACAGCGAAACGAATCATCAACTGATTCAGAGTGCAGGTAATTTGATGGTTTCGGCTATTCAAAACGGAGGAAAGATTATCTCCTGCGGAAACGGCGGATCGATGTGTGATGCCATGCATTTTGCTGAAGAACTGACCGGAAGATACCGCGACGACCGCAAGGCAATTCCGGCTTTGAGTATCTCAGATCCGTCACATATCAGCTGCGTTGGAAATGATTACGGATACGAATTCATCTTTTCACGTTATCTGGAAGCTTTAGGGAACAAGGGCGATGTATTATTAGCCATTTCGACATCCGGAAATTCAAAAAATGTACTTCGGGCAATTGAAACTGCAAAATCTAAAGGAATGCTGGTTGTTGGCCTGACAGGAAAAGACGGCGGAAAAATGGCCGGCCTCTGTGATGTCGAAATTCGTGCTCCATATTCTGATTATGCAGACAGAGCTCAGGAAATTCATATCAAAGTAATTCATACCTTCATTGATTTTATTGAACGTCATTTGAATGCTTAAATTCCTGAAATCAAATATTCGAAAAATCACTATTCTGTTAATCGTAAGTGTTTTCACGCTTAAATTTTCAGGAAAAATTCAGGATGTCGCTCAGGGAGAATCAACCTGTGTGTGCTCTTACGACGGCTATGGCTATTACATGTATCTGACCCAGATGTTTCAGTATCGAAGCCTGGTTTTTCAGCAGGATGAATTGCAAAAGGTTCAGGATAAATACTGTAATGGAATTTACGTTTATCAATTAAAAAAACTGGACAACGGAAACAGCCTGAATATTTATCACATGGGGCAGGCCTATCTGGAATTGCCCGCATACACGGTCGGACACGTTTTTGCAAAAACACTCGGTTATCCCAAAGACGGTTTCAGTAAACCTTATCACATTACTTATTTGTTGAATGCCTTGTTTTTTATTCTGTTGGGAATCTTTTTCCTGAATAAAATTCTGCGTCTGTTCTTTTCGGATCAGATCAGTGCATTGCTTCTTTTGATTATTTATTTCGGAACCAATTTTTGGACAACAGCCATTCATTCCTACCAATTGCAGCACATCTATTTGTTTGCGTTGATCGGGATGCTCTTTTATTCTTTGCTGAAGTTGCGGGAACTTCCTTCCAAACGAAAATACCTGATCCTTGCCGCTTTAACGCTGGGATTGATTTCTTCTATTCGCCCGACACATGTTTTGTTAGGTTTCCTTCCTTTATTCATGCTGAAAAACGTCTACCCGACGAAAGCGGCATACTGGAAATCGATTTTACTGTTTCCCCTTGCCGGATTGCTGTTCAATCTGCCCCAGATGATCTATTGGAAAGTTCTGGGAGGAAGCTGGTTCATTCTGAACATGCACGTGGAAAATGTAGTAATATCAGATCCGCATATTGTTGATTTCTTATTCAGTTACAAAAAAGGCTGGCTGTTGTATACTCCGGTTTTCCTGCTTCTGATTCCCGGATTCATCCAACTCTACCGAAAACAAAAAGATGTCTTTTGGGGAGTTTTCGCTTCATTGATTATGTGCATCTGGATTTTTGCTTCCTGGGAATGTTGGTGGTACGCCGCATCTTTCGGGTCAAGAGCCATGGTCGATTTGTATCCTTTATTGGCAATTCCACTGGGGTTTGCATTGGTTTATTTAGGGCGAAAGAAGATCACAGCCATAATCATGATGGTATTTCTGGTGCTGACAATGGGCTTTTCCGTTTTGCAATCCGAGCAATTTTCTCAGGGATATCTGCATACGGATCGTATGACCAAAGAACACTACTGGTACATTTTCGGGAAATTAACTATTCCCGACTACAAAATGGATCGTCTCGAAATAGATCGCTCGAATTTGAACTGGCCTGATGAAATCCGGAATTCCGGACTTGATTTTGCACGAATCGAAGAAAGCTCTTTCTCGGATGTTTCTTCGAAGAAAGTGCCTGCAAAAAAGAGTGTGTTTCTTGATAAAAGAGCATTTTTCCCTGCATTGAAAACAGATGAAACCTTGTTTGACATTCAGATCGTTTATCAAAACAACGACAGTTTGAATCCCGGAACAATTTATTTCGAAACCTTCAGTGAATACGGTGTGTACAATTGGCAGAATCGCTTGCTGAGCTCGCAAAAGAAGGCCGGAAGTATCGATACGTTGAACTTTCAGTTTAATCTTCCGATCATCAATCACAAAGGTGATCAGATTCAAGTGTATGTTGTCAATCCGGGCGATCAGGAGATTCTTATCCGGTCTTTCAAAATAAAGGCACTAAGTTTGATTAGAAAGTGAAAAGATACAAGCAGTTGAAAAAGTTTAGATAAAGTGAAAAACTCGAACTATTGAACTTTTTGAACGATTTTTTAGACTTACCGAAGCATAAAACAAATTATCTTTTAGATTAGTAAAAACAAACCAGCGTTATGAGTTCATTTTCACACTTTTTCGATTCCGGAGAACAGGCCCGCCAAAAAGGACATTTCAGAAATTTAGTGATGCTTGCAAGAGTTGACGGAAACATCAGTTCTGCGGAAAATCATTTACTGAAAAAAATTGCAACCAAACTTTCCCTGACAGAAGAACAGGTTGATGAGATTTGTGAGAATCCGGAAGATTATCCTTTTATTCCTCCCGTTACCAGAGAAGAGCGCTATGAGCGTTTTATCCAGTTAATTCAGATTTTGGGAGCAGACGGAAACATGGATGCAAACGAAACCAGATTAGTCAGACGTTTGGGAGTTGAATTGGGATTCACCCCGGAAAGAATAGACGAAAAATTCCCGATTATTCTGGAACATCTGCGTAAGGGAATGAACCGCGAGGAAGTGTTGAGAATTGTGATTTAAAAATCAGTTTTTCTTCTTCAGCTGATCCTCGATGCGTTTGGTCAGAACCTGGAAAAGCAATTTGGAGTCTTGTTGATTGAGTTTTCGTCCGAAACGGATTGTTTTTCCCAAATAATCAAACTCGATCCGTTCTCCACCGCGAATCCACGGGGAATTTTCCCATGCAGCCTGAAAGGACTTTTCTTTCGGAACAGAAACACGTACTTTTTTAATGTTTTCCAAATAGTATTCTTTCGCTTTTCCGTAAGTACGGATACTTGTTTTGAGTGTCAGAGAAATCTTATCGACCTTGATATATTCGCGGCCGTAGAGTATCCAGAGAAAAGTTCTTCCCACGCGGATGAAATAATACAACCAGAAAACCATGAAGATTGCAAGGATGATTTTTTCCTGCTGCGAAAAAGTGAATGTAAAATAAGACCAGGAAATCGTTACTCCGATAGCGAACCACATAAAAAACCAGGCTCCCATCAATGCTTTGATCACGCCAACTTGCTCGGGAGTGATGATGAATGTCGTTTTACCTTGCTCATCGAGATAACTGATTCTATTTCCAATCCATTTCATAAAGCAAAAATAATGCTTTTATCGGCTTACCGATTGGACAGGAAAAAAGGAATCTGAAAAAATGACTTTGTTCGAATGGTATTATAAGATGGTTTTAAAATCCTTTGCGTCCTTTGCACCTTTACGTTTATTACTATCAATCTCATAGTTAAACGCAATCCTGATAGTTGCCGGGAGGCGAAGTACACAAAGCCTTATACAATTTTATTTCTCGTACATGGCTTAAAAGAATAGATTTGATTCTTTGTGGGTAGTTTGAATAAAAAAAGTCTTGTCCGAGAATTTCGGTGATAATTTGCGCATCTGTGGAAAAAAATAAAGGGTGCCTGTTAGCAGGCAATTAAATGATGAAACACCTGGTTTTTGTTTTAACGGATCAGCGTCACATTTCCTTTGATGATCTTTTGTTCTCCCTGAACACACGTTGCTTCCAGATAATAATCATACGTATCCGGTTTCAGAAGTTTACCTCTGAATGTACCGTCCCAGCCAATGTTCTGATCTTTGCTTTCGAAGACCATTTCACCCCAGCGGTCAAAAATGCGGAACAGAATTTCAGTAGCAATGGCGCTTCTGACATATAATACGTCATTTTCCAGATCTCCGTTCGGAGAAAATGCATTCGGAACATAAACATACGTCCGGTCGCAGACAACTTCCAATACGTTGACTTTCACTGCTGCAGATTTCACACAGATTCCGTCAGTGATATAAACCGTGTAATCGGTTGTTTCCGTTGGCGTAGCCTGAGTAACCTGACCGTGAGGATTCGATAAACCGGTTTGAGGAATCCACGAATAGGAATAACCGCCCGGAGATGCTGTGAGCGTTGAAGAATTTCCGGGAACAACATACTGCGGATTTGCTGTCGCGCTGATTGTTCCGGAGATATTTCCTACCATGACATAAACCGAATCCCGGTCAAAACAGCCGTTCGAACCGTTTGCATCCACATAAATCCATTGACTCACGGGAGGATTAGCAATAACGACATTTGCCTGCGGTGTTGCTGTTAAAACAGACATCGGGCTCCAGACATAGCTAAAAGAAACATTCGGAACCTGAATCATGGCCGTCAGCGTAGTCGGATCATTCAAACAGATTGAATCGTTGCCCGAAATGACTAAACTTCCGGAAACGAAGTAGACAGTGACACTGTCGATGGAAGAACAGGCAGAATTTCCTGCTTTTACATAATAAGTGGTCGTGCTTCCCGGAGTAACGTGGATCACAGAATCAGCCACATTCGGATTCAGCGTGTCTGAAAACTGATTAGTTGATGACCAGATAAAATAATCGGCAGAACCGTTTGAGTTTGCTGTGAAGCTAAGCGGAAGCGGAGAACACAGAATCGTATCATTCGAAACCGATAATTGTATTTCCGGAAGAACAGTAATCTGAATCTGCGCCGTGTCGGTAAGCAAACAAATGGAATCAGTTACGGTCAATGTAACCAGATAAGTTCCCGGATTGGTAAAGGTAACTGTTGGTGAGTATTCCGTTGAAGTTCCCTGTCCGTTCCCGAAATCCCATTCATAACTGTCGGATGGCGGACTGGTATTGGTGAATGTAACGGTGAAATCTTCACAACCGAGCAAATCATTGGTAGTAAATTCTGCTTGTGGCAAGAGCTGGAAATCAAATTTAAATACCAGGTTGTTACAGTTGTTGTTTGTTCCGGGGCCGGTATTTAAATTGAGGTTAGACCACGCTCCCGGGCTGGTAGGGAAATCACTGTGTCCGTTACAGCCGCCACACACCGATTGGTAAACAACTCCGTTTTTATCGAAACGCGATGTTCCGCCGTCTACGTGTTCCTGGGCCTGATTTCCTCCGATGTAACTTCCGTAAAGTAAACCGGAAAAATCACGCTTGAAAACAAACAAATAGAAGTCAAAACCATTTGGAGACGTACTTTGAAAAGCGTCTGCACTGACCGGCATTCCATTCAAAGGAGCTCCTTGTAAAATATTCGCTCCCCATCCGGAGACATACATATTTCCGCAAATATCAACTAAAAATGCGGAAGGTGATATATTGATATTCGGACTGCCATTCCCGAAAACTGTCGAGTTTACAATGGATGTAAGCGTTGGATTTAATTTTGCGATAAACTGACTGCTGTTGGGATAACTCATAGAATTCACAACCGGGAAATTACCGCCAATGGATTGCCCTAAAACAAATACCTCATCGTTGCGGTTGATCTCCACAAAAAATGCCTGATCATACAAGCTTGCACCGAGATAAGTACTTTGCATCAATGTTTGACCGTTCGGAGTGAGTTTACCTACAAAACCATCTGCTTTTCCTCCCAGATAATTCGGATTTAATCCACCGCTTGTTCCGGGAAGATTGGTACTGGATGTTCCACCTGCAAAGACCACGTTATAACTGGAATCAATTTTTACAGAGTAACAAGCGTCATTATTACTTCCCCCGAAATAACTTCCCCAAAGCATGGTGCTCAGATTGGAAGATAATTTGAAAACAACTCCGTCCTGCTGTCCTGCCAGTGAAGCTTGAAATGGATTGAGAGTAGGGAAATTGGTAGATCTGGTACAGGATGCAATCAAACAATTGCCAACAGAATCGATCATGATTTCTCCCCGGAATTGATCTCCGTAATTGGTCGATAACGAGTCGTATGCGAGCGCTGAAGCATAGTTTCCGGAGCTTAACTTGTAATTAATTCCGTCATTCTGAGAGCCGCCAACATAGGTGGAAGCCAACAAATTGTGTCCGTTCGCGCTTATTTTTGAAACAAAAATATCTGTTCCCTGACTTCCGAAATAAGCTCCGTTAGATTGTATATTGATCAGTGAACCTCCGCCATGTGTGCTTTGAAAGGGATTCTGCAGTGGAAAATCCGTTGAAGCAGTAATTCCGAAAACATAGAGATTATTGAGTTTGTCACAAATCAAACTGTGAACCGTTTCTGTTCCCTGGGTGGTGTTTCCTCCACCTAGAAAAGCGGTCCAAAGCATGGTCGTTCCATCAGGAGAATATTTCGAAATAAACACATCAGTTGTGTTTAAACCATTGTAGATTGCTGTGAAATTAGACGTTACATCGAAAGCCAAAGGATCGGGAGTGGGATAAGCATTCCCGAAGATGGTTCCTCCGGAATAAACCGATCCGTCGTAGCCATAAGTAGCCGTCATCCCGAAATTGTCTGTAGGAGAACCGGAATAGGTTGCAAATACTAAAATCGGATCGATGATCAAAGTAGCGTTTTTATCCACTTTCCCAACTTCAAATGAAACGACATCTCTGTTGAGAATGAACTTACAGGGAACGGAAGTCAGCTTACCGTTCAGCAATTGATATGCAATCGGTTTTTTCTCGGTGATTTTTCCTAAAGCGGTAGATAGAATGAGGTTTCCGGCTTTGTCTAAAACAATGTCCGAAAATCCTTTCATTTTCAATTGGATTTGTTTGTAATCCGTTCCGGGAGCACACCACAATTCATACTTGAATTCCGATTTGGTGTCGATTATTTTCAGATCGATATTGGGATAGAAATCCATCAAAGTAGCTTCCTGAAAACTTTGTACTTCGCTTGCCCATTTGGAACTGTCGTTTCCGATGAAGTAATTGTAATAGTAGGATAATGGTTTTTCCTTTTTCAATTCGCTGACCTCATTCGAATTCAAAAATTCGACGCCGACTAAGGTTCCTCTGAATTTATCGCTGTTTTCATCAATGATTCGCTCCGAATGCGCCTTTTTTAAAGCAGAGTAATCGCGGATGTCATAGATAAAACCATGTTGCTGAACCCAAATATTGTTGCCTTGCGACTTGGATTGAAACAATACCTGTTTTGCCCATTGCCCTTTGTTTTCAACCAATGCAAAATGAGTAGAATGCTCATGTGCGATCTCCTGAGCGGACAGTTGACCGTAAAAAACACTGATACAAAAGAATAGTAATATTTGTTTCATAATTGAAAGATATGAAAATGTTCAAAAAGGTTGCATTTTAGAACATAACTTTTGCTATTCAAATTGCTCTGGTTATATTTGATATAAATTCGATGCATATGACAACTCAATGGGTCTTCAACGAAGTAGCTACAATCACAGAGAAAAATATCCAACAGTTAAAATCAAAATTTTCAAGCTATTCGGACGATCAGTTGAATTGGAAACCCAACACTTCTACCTGGAGTTTGGCGGAGATTTTTGCACATTTGAATGCCTACGCAAAGTTTTATCATCATGCATTGAATGATCGGATCGACCGGACACGTTTTCGGACTCCAAGAATCAGTTATTCATCTTCTCCTTTGGGGAAATCTGCATGGGCATCGATGAAACTGGGAAATGCCCGAAATGTGAAACGAAAGTTCAATGCTCCCAAAGATTACAACCCGACAGTGAATCCTGCACTGGTTACAGGAAACGAAATAACGGTTTTACTGGAAGGACAGCACGAGTTTTTAGGAATAATTGAAAAATCCGTTGCTGTGAACCTCAGAAAAGTAAAAGTTCCGATCTCGATTTCCAAATTGGTTCGTTTGAGATTGGGAGACGCTTTGTTGTTTGTGGCTTATCACAACGACCGGCACATGGAACAGGCGCTAAAATTGGCTAAACATCCTCAATTTCCTAAAAAGTGAGCAGAATACACGCGTTTTGTAAAGCAAGCATTGCTCCGGTTCGTGCCGAAGCAAGTGACCGTTCTGAATTGGTGACGCAGCTGTTATTTGGTGAATTGGTAGAAATTACTGAAATATCGGATAATTGGTTAAAGATCCGTTCGTTTATGGATGGATATGAAGGTTGGATTGATCCCAAACAAATTCAGGACTTGAGAGAGAAGGAATTTTCCCGCTGGTTGGATGGTTTGGTTGTCGAGCACTCGGAATTCCGGATTGTTGAAGGACCGGAAGGAAGACAAACTTTGCCGAAGGGCATTTTTCGTCCCGGAGACGGGGAAGAAACATTCCAGATCGGGAAATCAACGTATCGCTTTTTGGATGGAGAAGGAGACGCTGATCCGGATTCATTGATTGATTTTGCCCTTACGTATCTGAATGCTCCATATTTGTGGGGAGGAAAAACCATGTTTGGAATCGATTGTTCGGGATTCATGCAGCAGATTCACCGGGTTTTTGCGTATCAATTACCGCGCGATGCTTCTCAGCAGGCAGAATTGGGGCAGTTGGTCGAATTTGAAGACCGCGAAGCAGGAGATCTGGCATTTTTCATTTCCGAATCGGGAAATATTCATCATGTCGGACTGCTGATCAACAAAGACGAAATTATTCATGCCCACGGTTATGTGCGTATTGACGATTTCAATCAACAGGGAATTACCCGGAAAATAGACGGAGTTCATTCGCACCAATTACATTCCGTAAAAAGACTGTGATTTCACGATAATTTTCAGAAAATTAAAGGCTTCTGAATGAAATCGGCTTATATTTGTTCCCAATAATTTTAGCGAGAATAATTAAATATAGATAAATCAAAAAAGCATGAAACGCGATCAAGAAGTATTTGACTTAATTGCTGCAGAAAGACAGCGTCAGGAACACGGAATCGAACTTATTGCATCTGAAAATTTTGTCTCTGATGAGGTGATGGAAGCAATGGGTTCTGTTTTGACCAATAAATATGCTGAAGGACTTCCGGGAAAACGTTACTACGGAGGTTGTGAAGTAGTTGACAAAGTAGAGCAATTGGCAATTGATCGTTTATGTAAATTATTTGGTGCAACTTGGGCAAATGTACAGCCGCATTCAGGAGCACAGGCAAATGCAGCCGTGTTTTTAGCTTGTTTGCAGCCGGGAGATAAAATCTTGGGTTTTGACTTGAGCCACGGTGGACATTTAACACACGGATCTTCCGTAAACTTTTCAGGGAAATTGTACAAACCGTTTTTCTACGGTGTGAACGAGCAAACCGGAAAAGTCGATTACGACATGATGGAAGAAGTTGCGAAGCGCGAGAACCCAAAAATGATTATTTGTGGTGCATCGGCATATTCCAGAGATTGGGATTATGCACGCATCCGCAAAATTGCAGACGAAGTAGGAGCAATCATTTTGGCAGATATTTCTCATCCGGCAGGATTAATTGCTGCAGGATTGCTTGCTGATCCGTTGGAGCATTGTCATATCGTGACAACAACAACGCATAAAACATTGCGCGGACCTCGTGGTGGTGTCATCATGATGCGTCATAATTTCGAAAATCCGTTTGGTTTGAAATGGAATAACGGAAACCTGAAATCAATGGGAGCTTTGTTGGATGCAGCTGTTTTCCCTGGAATTCAAGGTGGACCTTTGGAGCATGTAATCGCTGCTAAAGCGGTAGCATTCGGAGAAGCTTTGACGGATAACTACAAATCTTACATGTTGCAGGTGAAGAAAAATGCTGCTTTGATGGCAGACGAATTCACGAAGCTAGGATATAAAATCATTTCCGGAGGAACAGATAATCACAGCATGCTGATCGATTTGCGTTCAAAAGGAGTAACCGGAAAAGACGCAGAAAACAACCTGGTTTTGGCGGATATCACCGTAAATAAAAACATGGTTCCTTTTGATACCGAATCTCCGTTTATAACATCCGGAATTCGTGTAGGAACATCTGCAATTACATCCAGAGGAATTACGGAAGCAGAAATCCCGGCGATCGTGAAATTGATCGACCGCGTTTTGATGAACATCGGCGACGAAGAAACAATTAATCTGGTTCGTTCCGAAGTGAATGCTTTGATGAGCGAGAGACCGTTGTTTCAGTGGTAAAAGAATAATATTGAAACCAAAACGGGGCGGAAAATTCCGCCCCGACTTGGTTTATAACGATTCGTTTTCTCTCCAATTCTTTGGATTATCCCGGATGTATTGGCAAATGCGTTCAAATGAATCCGTATCATGAATGATATGATCGTAATAATCTCTTTGCCAAACTTCATAAATAGTGGTGTGTTGCCTGATCCATTTCGTAACTCCGATCTTAAATCCACGGATAATTGATCCGATTGTTTTTGTCGGAGACGTAAATTCAGACTTATGATTCAATAAGGGCGAAAAATTTTTCGCCCCGACAGGATTGTAAATAATCTCAATGATTCCATGAATATGATCCGGCATGATAACGAAATCATGCAATGCAGTATGCGGAAAGTGTTCCGGGATTTCTAACCAGCATTTTTGAGCGATCAATCCCGCTTCATTCAATTGCATGATCCCATTCTTTATTTCTCCAAATAACCTTTTTCGATTTTCAGTATTTAATGTGATGAAATAGAGACCAGCATTGGCATAATCGTAACCGTTTAATCTGTTGCTCTGTCTCTTGTGAATAAGTGAATTGTACATGTTCTTTTTAAGATCTCTTATATAAGTTAATTAAAAAGATCTTTTCGTAAACCAAAACGGGGCGGAAAATTTTCCGCCCCGTTTTGGTTATTTGAATATCAATTAAACATCAATCTACCTTGCCAAAAGCTTTGCAGAAACTTTATAAGATGCTGTAAACGTAAGCCCGGTTTGTCGTTTTGAAAAAGTCAATAGCGCTTTTTTATACCACGTTGGATCTGTAGCTTTCTTGTTGAAACTCTCGTGTACTGCAACTTCGAATAAAACGCCATCGAGCCATGCCTGGATTTCATAGATTCCGATACCAAAATATTCTGCGCGTTGAAGTACGATTGCGAAATCCCATTCATTGAAATGAAGGTTGCTTACTTTGTCGAACCCGTCATTCATGTTTTTCAAATCAATAAATACTTTTTGTTCTAAGAATTCAGCCTGCTCCATAATGCGTGTAAAAATTTTTCGCTAAGGTACGTAGAATTAAGCTCTATCGATTATTGGATTTTCATTCTCTGATCATTTTTACGTGAAAAAGGGTGAGTAAAATTAAAAAAGGGACGAAGTTTAACCCGTCCCTTTCCGTTAATTATCCGATTTCTTATTGTTTGACCAATTTGATAGTTGCTGTTTTATTTTCGGATGCGTAGTTGATAAAATAGATTCCACTTTCAAAAGCGGATAGATCCAATTGATTTATTTGTTTCAAATCGATAGTAATCAATCTTTGTCCTTTTAGATTCACCAGTGTAACCGTTCCCTGCGTTTGACCTGAAATAGTTACTAAATCACTTGCCGGATTCGGATAAACACTTAAGTCAATGACTTCCTGTTCCTCAAGCCCGACAGTCGAAAGGGTTGTGAAAGGAATAGTTGTCCATGCGGAGAAGTTTCCGTTTCCGCAGTTCGTGCGAACGTGTAAATAATAAGTAGTTAAACTGGTCAAAGTAGATGCTGCATACGCATTGTTCGGCGTTGGAGTTCCGCTGCTTGTCGGGCTGGCAGACGTTTGGTTAATCACGTACTCAAAGGTACTTCCTGTTTGTGTGTTCCAGCTAAGATCTGCAGCATGACCTGTAATATTCGAAGCGTTTAATCCCGTTGGAGCAGCACATGGAGCAGCTAAAGTTGTGAATGAGATCGTTGTCCACGGAGAGAAATTTCCGTTTCCGCAATCTGTGCGAACATGCAAGTAATAAACCGTTGCAGCAGCCAATGCTGTCGGATTGTAAGTTGTTCCTGTAGTCGAAGTTCCTGAAGTAACAGGAGCAGTTGACGTTTGGTTTACTACGTATTCGAAATCGTTTCCTCCTTGTGCATTCCAGGAAAGATTTGAAGAATTATGAGTAGTGTTTGCAGCATTCAATCCAGTTGGAGCGGCACATGGTGTCACCAATGTGGTGAAAGAGATGGTTGTCCACGGAGAGAAGTTTCCGTTTCCGCAATCCGTACGAACGTGTAAGTAATAAACAGTTGAGGCAGTCAATCCTGTTGCATCGTAAGTAGTATCAGTCGTCGAAGTTCCCGTAACAACAGGAGCAGTTGCCGTTTGGTCTACTACGTATTCGAAATCGTTGCTTCCTTGCGCATTCCAGGAAAGATCAGAAGAGTTGTGAGTGGTGTTTGCAGCGTTCAATCCTGTTGGAGCGATACATGGTGTCACCAATGTGGTGAAAGAAATGGTTGACCATGGAGAGAAGTTTCCATTTCCGCAATCCGTACGAACGTGTAGGTAATAAACAGTTGAAGAAATCAATCCTGTTGCATCGTAAGTGGTATCAGTCGTCGAAGTTCCAGCAGTGGCAGGAGCAGCAAGCGTTTGATTGACCACATATTCGAAATCGTTGCTTCCTTGTGCGTTCCAGGAAAGATCTGAAGAGTTGTGTGTTGTATTTGCGGCATTCAATCCTGTTGGAGCAATACATGGTGTAATCAACGTGGTGAAAGAAATGGTTGACCATGGAGAGAAATTTCCGTTTCCGCAATCTGTACGAACGTGTAAATAATAGGTTGTTAATGGAGTTAAGTTCGTTGGATTGTAAGTCGTTCCCGTAGTTGAAGTTCCTGCTGTAATAGGAGCTGCTGAAGTTTGATCTACTACGTATTCAAAACCATTGCTTCCTTGCGTATCCCAGGATAAATTCGAAGAATTATGAGTGGTATTCGTTGTTGTTAATCCGGTTGTTGCGATACATGGTGTCACCAATGTGGTGAAAGAAATGGTTGTCCATGGAGATAAATTCCCTGCACCACAATCTGTACGGACGTGTAGGTAATAAACGGTTGAAGAAGCCAATCCTGTTGCATCGTAAGTAGTATCAGTTGTGGAAGTTCCTGCAATAACAGGAGCTGTTGCCGTTTGATCTACTACGTATTCAAAACCGTTACTTCCTTGTGCATTCCACGAAAGATCAGAAGAGTTGTGAGTGGTGTTTGCAGCGTTCAATCCTGTTGGAGCGATGCATGGTGTCACCGATGTGGTGAAAGAAATCGTTGTCCATGGAGATAAATTCCCAGCTCCGCAATCTGTACGAACGTGTAGGTAATAAGTTGTTGAAGAAGCCAATCCTGTTGCATCGTAAGTAGTATCAGTTGTTGAAGTTCCTGCAACAGAAGGAGCTGTTGCCGTTTGATCTACTACGTATTCAAAACCGTTGCTTCCTTGTGCATTCCACGAAAGATCAGAAGAGTTGTGAGTGGTGTTTGCAGCGTTCAATCCTGTTGGAGCGATGCATGGTGTCACCGATGTGGTGAAAGAAATGGTTGTCCATGGAGAGAAATTCCCAGCTCCGCAATCTGTACGAACGTGTAGGTAATAAGTTGTTGAAGAAGCCAATCCTGTTGCGTCGTAAGTGGTGTCAGTTGTTGAAGTTCCTGCAACAACAGGAGCCGTTGAAGTTTGATCTACTACGTATTCAAAACCGTTACTTCCTTGTGTATTCCACGAAAGATCTGAAGAGTTGTGAGAGGTATTTGCAGCGTTCAATCCTGTTGGAGCGATGCATGGTGTCACCAATGTGGTGAAAGAAATGGTTGTCCATGGAGATAAATTTCCGCTGCCGCAATCTGTACGTACGTGTAGGTAATAAGTTGTTGAAGAAGTCAATCCAGTTGCGTCGTAAGTGGTATCAGTTGTTGAAGCCCCTGCAATAGAAGGAGCCGTTGAAGTTTGATCTACTACGTACTCAAAACCGTTGCTCCCTTGAGCGTTCCACGAAAGATCTGAAGAGTTGTGAGTTGTATTTGAAGCGTTCAATCCTGTTGGAGCAACACAAGGTGCCGCCGGTGTGGTAAAGTTAACCATTACCCAATTGGAGAAACTACCACCGCAATTTTGTCGAAGGTGGAAATAGTAAGTTGTGGAAGGTGCTAGTGTTGAAGTACTGTAGGAAATGCCATTAATAGAAGTTCCTGCTCCTGCGGGATTTCCTGCATTCTGATCAAGGACATATTCAAAATCATTCGATCCGGCAGCATCCCAGTTGAAATCAGAACTTGTTGCCATTACATTGTTTTCTGCAAGGTTTGTAGGGGTTGAACAAACAGCAGCAGCAGTTGTTGTGAATGGAATGGTAGCCCATGAAGAGAAATTACTTCCACCGCAGCTGTTACGAACGTGAAGGTAATAGGTTGTTGAAGGAGTTAACAAAGTTGCATTATAAGTTGTTCCGCTTGTTGCTGTTCCTGCACCTGCCGGATTTGCTGCTGTCTGATCAACTACATACTGATAACCTGCTGATCCTGAAACTGCACCCCAGCTTAAATCTGCAGATGAAGATGTCAATGCTGAAGCTAATAAACCTGTTGGAGCGTCACACACAGGCGTCACAACTCCTGTTATGGTAAGTGTACGTGTGTAGCTGTAACCACCGCCGCTTTCAGATCCTGCTATTCCTCGTAATACAGTAACTGTTGCCTGGTTGCCTGAGGTCACTGTTTGTCCGGCTGCCGGTACTGCAAACGCGTTCAATGTTGTACTGCTTCCACAGCTGCCGCTTGAACCTACAGTTGAAAAATTGGGTTGTAAATAAACAGAACCATTTGTCAGCTGAAGAGTAAATTTTTTTGATCCTGCGGTACTTCCATATGCCGATCCTCCAATAGAAGTAATCGTGAAATTGTAACCTGTAGCAGCCTTGATTACGGCATTGTAGCTCGTCGTAGCTCCATTAGATGGAGTAGTGACACAAGTAGCAGTTACACCATTATATTGTTGCACGATTGTGATACCTGTAGGAACACCGGATGCATTGGTAGTACCCGCTCCGCCTAAACCTGTCCAGGTAATGGTGAAAGGTGTTTGTGCATAGAGTTCTGTTTGCCAGAATCCCAGTGTAAGGACGAGCAAACAGGTTTGAATAAGTGTAAAGAATTGTTTTTTCATAATAAACATGTTTGATTTTAGATTAAAGCACCGGTTCTTAACGTTGAAGCTCAAAGAATCCGGTTTCGTTGTAGTTCTTTTTGTCGATGCCTGTAGCGGTTACCTGATAGAAATAAGTTCCTTCGGTAGCCTGATCTCCTTGTATCGTACCATCCCATCCGGTTTCAGGATCTTGAATGGTCAGAATGACATTTCCCCATCTGTTTAGAATTTGGAGATTATAGCTTTCAATGCGTTCGGCAACGATGATAAACTCATCGTTCTGATGATCACCGTTTGGAGTAAATATGTTTGGAATGGTCAGTGATGAAGGAATATCAAGGACTTCGATAATCAGTGAATAGCTGTCGGAACACCCGATTGCATTAGTAGCCGTAAGTTCAACCGTATATTGGCCGCTTTGTGTGAAAAGATGCGATGGGGAGAAAGAGGTTTCGGTAGAGCCGTCGCCAAAATTCCAGTTGAATGAAACCGCATTCGGATCGCTTGTATTGGTGAAATCAACAGGCAATGGAGCTGCGCCAGTTAGGGTGCTTGCAGTGAATGAGGCTGAAACAGCGGCGATAGTGACCGTGACGGATTCGGTAGTTGTTCCGCAGGAATTTGTTGCGGAAACGGAATAGGTTCCTGGAGCAGCTACGGTTATATTCGTTCCGCTTTGTCCCGTTGACCAGAGATAAGTGTTCCCGCCTGAAGCAGCCAGAGTCGTTTGTTCTCCGGCACAAAAGGAAGTTTCTCCCGAGATTTGAGCATCCGGAAGCGGCATTTCAGTCACAGAGAATGGAGCAGAAACAACTTGTCCGCAAGTGTTAAAGGCAGCAACAGTGTAATTTCCGGGTGTTGTGACAGTGATAGTAGTTGTTGTTTCTCCGGTCGACCAAAGATAAGTTGAGCCACCTGAAGCTGTAAGTGTGGTTTGTTGTCCGGCACAGAAAGAATGGTTACCCGCTATCTGCGGATTTGGAAGTGGATTTTCCGTAATGGTTACGGGAGCGGAAACGACTTGCCCGCAAGTGTTAAATGCGGTAACGGAATAGGTTCCGGGAGTGAAAATAGTGATGGAAGTTGTTGTTTCCCCGTTCGACCAAAGATAAGTGTCACCACCCGAAGCCGTAAGTGTGGTTTGTTGTCCGGTACAGAAAGACAGGTTGCCGGAGATTTGAGGATTGGGTAAGGGATTTTCGGTAACGGTGAAAACAGTAGAAGTGGCCTGTCCGCAAGGATTGAAAGCAGTAACGGTGTAGTTTCCGGGTGTTGTGATAGTGATAGCAGTTGTTGTTTCCCCGTTCGACCAAAGATACGTATCGCCACCGGAAGCAGTAAGCGTGGTTTGCTGCCCGGCACAGAAAGAAGTGTTGCCTGAAATCTGAGGATTCGGAAGCGGGAGAATGATAACTTGTTGTGAAACAGAGCTTGGTCCGCAAACGTCCGTAACTGTAAGAACGTAAGTTCCGGCTGTTGTAACTGTAATGGATGTTGTTGTGGCTCCGGTCGACCAGCTGTTTCCGGATGAACTTCCGGATGTTAAAGTCACCGAATCACCGGGACAGAAACTGGTCGGGCCGTCGGGAGTGATGCTTGCCGGCGGTGGCGTATTGAGAGTTACAATATGTGATGCATTGAGTGTTCCGCAGGAAGTTGCTGCTGATACGGTGTAAGTTCCGGCAGAAGAAACTGAAATTGAAACACTTGTTTCTCCGTTTGGCGACCAGGTATTTCCGGATGCATAGCTTGAAGTCAAGATAATTGTATCTCCGATGCATAAGGAAGTTGGTCCGGAAATAGTTAGCGGAGTGGGTGCAGGAAGAACTGTCACGGAAATTGTTTGAGCTGTACCCGGGTTTCCACAGGAGTTGGAAGGCGTAACAGTGATTGTGTAGGTTCCGGGAGCTGTTGTTCCCCAGTTGATCGTCATGTTGGAAGATGCCGTTGTGCCGTTGGTTGTTGTGAAAGAAGCTCCGGCAGGTAATCCGCTCCAGGTATAGGAAATTCCGGTTTCGGGAGTAACGTTGTAGTTTTCGGAAGTTCCCGAACAAACAGAAACATTACCGGAAATAGGTGATACTGTTAAAGAACCGTTTAGTTGTGGTGTTGTGAGTCTTACGTTGTCAATAAATAATAGCTCATCCGCGCGATTGGTCGTAACACTGACCACAAAATAAAATTGCGAAACGCACGGTGGAACTGTCCAGGTATAACTATTCGACAAAATACTGAATTGAGCATTGTTTGATCCGACAGCTAAAGTCACGGGTGTTTGCGCAATGCCGTTGTGATAAGCGGTAAATACCAGATTTTCACCACTGTCCCATCCGGTTCCGTTGCAGGAAGGAAAACGATTCCCCCAATTGAAAGTAAGTGTTCTCGTAGAAGCATTACTGGTGGAAATGTCTAATTGATTGAAAGTGAAAGCTCTGGGGGTAGCCGGACCATTTCCGGATCCTGTAGCAAAGCAATTTCCGCCTGCCGTATTTCCGCCCACAACAAGTGAGGTCGTTCCGGTAACTTTGTTGGGTGTTTGTGTTGCTTCCGAGATAGATAATGCGCTTGCTCCGGTAGAAGTAAATGCCCAGGTATCTCCGGCTTCACCTCCCTGAAAACCAAGTGTGATTTGTGCCGAAACAGTTCCGGAGAAAAAGAGAACAAAAAGAGAGAAAATAAGGTAGTTAAGCTGACTTGATAAACGCTTTCCAAAAGGTGAAATTGAAGTCATGGTATTCATGGTTGCTAATGTTTAGTACAAAGTTAGATCAGTCATTTTCGAAGTGGATTAAGCACATGTCAAATAAGCATTAAATCACATTTAATATGTTAGTAATCAAACATTTAATCGATTTAGCTTTTAAGAAAATGCACTTTTTGTTTCTATGTAAAAACATGAGTTTTAAGAGGCTGCCCGTAACGTTATTTCCGGACGTCAAATAAGGCTGGATAAAGCATGGATCAAGTATGGATATTGTATCAAAATTTGACTTGCCATCCTGCTGCAAAATCAATATTCATCATTCGCGCTTATCTGATAAGTGTTACGTGACCGGAAAAAGTTTCGAAAGCATCACTATGAAATTGTTTCACGGTGATATTCCAGATATATGCTCCTTCGGTAACAAGTTCACCGCTGTAACTTCCATCCCATCCAACATTGGTGTCATGAGATTCGAAAACGGTTTCACCCCAACGATTGTAGATCAGTAAAGTGTAATTCTGAGGATCAAATCCACTGGAGAAAACCGGTTTGAAAGTTTGGTTAAACTCATCTCCGTCGGGAGTGAAAGCATTTGGAATGTAACGGATCATTTCATCTTTTATGAAGATGATCTTTGTGATGCTGTCTTTACATCCCTCTTCATTGTAAGCAATCAACTTAACAGAATAGGAACCGGGTTGAGCAGGAAAAACAAAATCAGGAGAGGTTTCCGTTGATTGTTCGTTGTCGTAACCAAAATCCCAAAGGTATGATGTGGCATTTGAACTGGCATTCACAAAATGAACCGTTGGATCCAAGGTCGAAATGGTAGAAGGAGAGTAGTGAAAGTTAGCGCTGATTGCTGCTTTAACTTCAATATCCTGTGTAATGCTTGCAATGCAATTTGAAGCTGTCGTCACTTTTAAGAATACGGAATGAACTCCGGTGCTTCCGAATAAATGCTTCGGATTTTGCTCTGAAGAAGTAAATCCGTCGTTGAAATCCCAGTGCCAGTTCGTGATGATTTCCGGAGAAGGTGCCGAACATAAAGATAAAAAGACTACACTGTCATTCATGCATGGTGCGGAAGAGGAAAATCCGGCAGTAGGATTCGCCTTGACTGTAACGACTGTTGAAGCGATGTTCGTGCAATTACCGGCTGCGATCACTAAAGTGTAAATTCCTCCAAGGGTTGCATCGGAAGGATTCGGAAGTTGTGAGGAATAACCGTTTGGTCCGGTCCACAAATAAGTAATGGTTCCTGCGGAAGTTGTCGAACCGTTCAGTTGAATCGGATTTCCTTCACAATAAGGTCCTGTATTTGAAACAGACAATGTGGGTATTTCTGAAATAACAATAACACTTGAAGCTGGGCTCGGACATCCCGATTCCGTAACAACCAAGGTGTAAGTTCCTGCTTCTGTCCCGTTGGACGGATTTTGAAGGGTGGATGTATAGCCGTTTGGCCCCGTCCAGGAATAAGTTACGATTCCGGTTGAAGTGGTCGATCCGTTCAGCTGGAGTGTTGTTCCCGGGCAGAAAGGTGCTGTGTAAGAAGCTTGTGCTGATGGCAATGGATTGATTACTACCGTCGTACTGACAGGCGTACTTTGGCAGCCATTTTCAGTAATTAAAAGTGTATACGTTCCGGCAGCTGTTGCGTTTGTGGGGTTCTGCAAAGATGAGGTGTAGGCATTTGGTCCGGTCCATGAATAACTCACTGTTCCTGTTGAAGTAGTGGAACTGTTCAGAACGATCGGAGATCCTGCGCAATATGGTCCTGTATTGGATGCGATTGCTGCCGGAATGGCGTTTATGGTTACAGTTGTTGAAACCGGTGCGCTTTGACATCCGTTAATGGAAACAATCAATTGATAGGTATGAGTTCCGGTTTGTGCTACATCTGTCGGATCCTGTGCTGTGGAAGTAAACCCGTTCGGGCCTGTCCAGCTGAAAGAAGGAGTTCCGGCTGAAGTAGTTGTTCCGTGAAGGAAAACCAAGGATCCGTTGCAATAAGATCCGGTACTTGAAGCACTGGCCGTAATCTGAGCAGGATCTGTAAAAGTAACCGGAGAAAGTGTGGTCGAACAACCGTTCACAAAACGAACTTGAGGCGTGTAGATTCCGGGAGCAAGATTGCTGAAGGTATTTCCGGATTGCCAGGTAATTCCATCCAGTGAAAATTCAATATTGCTGTCAGATGAAAGAATGATTACAGATCCGTCATTGGCTCCGAAACAACTGATTGGTGTTGGAGTTACCGACTGAATATTCGGAGCCGGATTAAGTGTTACGGTGTGTGATGCTGTTATAATTCCACATGGAGTTGCTACCGATACGGTGTAAGTTCCGGGAGCAGATACTTGAATGGAAGCTGTTGTTTCTCCGTTGGGCGACCAGGTATTTCCAGTGGAATAACTGGAGTTTAATGTAATGGTTTCTCCGTTGCACAAAGAAGTTGGGCCGGAAATAGTAGCCGGAACCGGTGCCGGAAGAATCGTGATTGAGATCGTTTGAGGAGCACCGCTTACTCCGCAGGAATTTGAAGGTGTAACAGTCAATGTATAGGTTCCCGGAGGAGTTGTTCCCCAGTTGACATTCATGGTGGAAGATGCCGGTGTACCGTTGCCTGTTGTAAAAGATGCTCCTGTAGGTAATCCGCTCCAGGTATAGGAAATTCCTGCTTCCGGTGTGACACTGTAATTTTCAGATGCTCCGATACAAACGGAAGTGTCTCCCGAAATCGGACTGGTCACAAGTGAACCGTTTAACTGAGGTGCGGTCATTTTTACGTTGTCAATAAACAACAATTCATCTGCCCGGTTGGTCGTAATGCTCACAACAAAGTGAAATTGCGAAACACAAGCAGGAACAGACCAGGTATAGCTATTGGATAGAATGCTGAATTGAGCATTGTTTGATCCGGTAGCTAATGTAACGGTAGTTTGCGCAACACCATCGTGATATGCTCTGAAAGTCAGATTTTCACCACTGTCCCATCCGGTTCCGCTGCAGGCAGGATAACGATTTCCCCAGCTGAATGTCAGTGTTCTTGTCGAGGCATTGCTCGAAGTGATATCCAAGGAATTGAAGGTAAATGTTCTTGCAGTTGCCGGACCATTTCCGCTTCCGGTGGCAAAACAGTTTCCTCCTGCGGTGTTTCCACCCACTACCAGCGAAGTTGTTCCTGTTACTTTATTGGGTGTCTGTGTGGCTTCTGAAATTGATAAGGCACTTGCTCCGGTAGAAGTAAATCCCCAGGGATCACCAACTTCACCACCTTGAAAACCTACTGTAACCTGAGCCGAAAGAATTCCACAGGAACCAAGGAAAACAAGTGTCAGTAGTTGCTTTGATGTTCGGGAAATCCGCCCGAATGAAAGGCTGAGAAAAGAGTAAACAGAGTCCATAACGCGAATCTCAATTAGTTTGGCGCAAAGGTAGGGTGACAATGCTCCTCCGAGATTAAATTCCTGTCAATTAAGTATTAAATTCCTGTTCAATGGATTTGAAAATCAATGACTTAATCGTTTTAGTAAACAAAATGAGTAATGTTTAGTAAATCAATCTGAGCGAATAATTTTTCGCCCCGACTGATAGAATTTTCTTATTTTCAAAGGCTGAAATACTATTCACTTCCATGGAACGCGAAAAAATCATACATTTTTTAGAAGAAATCGGAATTCCGGTTGTGGAAACAGAATTATCGGATGACTGTTTTTTGCCGGGGCTCGCTTTGGAGAAAAGCACCATTCTCATGGATTTAAATCGCTTGAAATTTCCCGGAGATCTGCTTCACGAAGCGGGACATTTGGCTGTAACTTCAGTGGAACAGAGAAATTTAATCGGAACAAGTGAAATGGATCCGGGCTGGCCGAGTGAAGGCGATGAGATTGCTGCTATTTTGTGGTCGTATGCGGCTCTTCGTCACTTGAATATTGAACCGGAAGTTGTGTTTCATCCGAATGGATACAAGAATCAATCAGAATGGTTGATCACGACATTCAACGCCGAAAATTACATCGGACTTCCGTTATTGGAATGGATGGGCTTGTGCAACAGCACCGAAAAAGCGAAAATAGAAGGAACGGAAGCGTTTCCGCAAATGATAAAATGGTTGAGATGAGCGAAAGTAAAGTTATCAGACACATTAAATTTCCGGTTCGTTTTGATGAGCGGAAATTAGCTAATGATTTGTCTTTAGTGATGGAAAGCAAGTGGATTCCGCATTTCAATACCGGTGGCTATGTTGGAAACTGGAATGCCATTTCCCTGTATGCAAAAAACGGAGATGCCCAAAACATCTTTGTTCCGATGGAAGACGATCAATCCATTGCCGAAACTTCTTTGATGAAAGAATGCGTGTATTTCAGAGAAGTAATCCGGTGGTTCGAATTTCCCATTCTTTCGGTTCGTTTGCTGAAACTGGAAGCAGGAGCGGAGATCAAACCGCATCGCGACCATGAACTCGGGTATGAAGACAATCAATTCCGCCTGCATATTCCCATCGTCACCAATCCGGGAGTGGAATTCATTCTGGATGGAGAACAGCTCAAAATGCTTCCGGGAGAATGTTGGTATGCAAACGTGAATTTCACTCATTCCGTTGCAAACAGAGGAACACAGGATCGCGTACATTTAGTAATTGACGGGATCCGGAACGAATGGTCGGATAAATTGTTCTTTGCACAAGCTCCGGAGTCAGGCTTTGAAAAAGATAAAAAAGAAGTGCGTTCGGTGGAAACGATTCAGCGGACCTTAGAAGAATTGAAATCCAATAAAGAAACAGCTGCTCATCCTTTAATTGCTGTTTTGGAAGAGGAATTGAAACAATTGCAGTAACGATTTGCCGAAAAAAGAGGCAGGAATCTGCACGAACCGGAAAGAAGCCGTAGTTCCTCTGCAAAACCTGAAACGTTTTAGTATTTATTTGGTTATCAATGATCAATGGATTTGAGGCCTTTGATGAACACAGGAAACCTGATTTCACTTTTTTTGTTTTTATTAACAACCATTCACCGAATTTCTTCCCGCTGTATTTGAATTTCGCTGTAACTTAAATTCTTCAAATCCATTTATAGGGCTAAACAGATTTTATGGCAGAAAGTTCAAATCAGATCAATCAAAAGAAGGAACCCGAATCAGATCAAATGACAGAAATATTGTGGTGGTTTTCAACTGCCATTAAAGAACTGATTCAGGATTGTACCGTTGACCGAAACAGATATAAAATTGTAGGTTCGGCAATGCTCTTTACCTGGTTGTACGCCACATTGGCCTGGGGATATTTTTGGAGTACCAATTCAGATTCGCCGTTTTTATTCGTGTCTCTGGGAATTTTCATGGGAGGATTTGTCCTGTCGATCGACCGCGTATTGATTTCATCCATTAACAAAAAGAAAAACAACATTGTTGCAGTCGTTTTGCGGATTGTGATGGCTTTGTGTATCGGTGCTTTCCTGGCTCAACCGATCATTCTCTTCATTTTTAGTTCTGATATCGATCGCGAAATCCCGATTTTGCTGGATAAAAAACTGGCAGAAAAGAAAATAGAAGTAGAGCAGGTTTATCAATCCAGAAAAGACGAATTGCTGGCAAACAAGAAGAAGCTGGAAACGGAATTGAAGGAAAAAACCGATCTGGCAATAGAAAAGCAAAACGATTATTTGAAAGAGATTGATGGAACGGGCGGTTCCGGAAAATACGGGATCGGAGGAATTGCCGAAGCGAAGAAGAGTGGCTATATGACCGTGAAAGAAGATCTGGAAAAGCAAGGTAAGACAATCAATACGGAACTTGAAAAAATTACCAAAGAATTGGATGAAATCAACCTGAAAGTGACCAAAAGTGTGGCAGATTTTGAGAAAACGCTGGATGGAAAAGGCTTTTTGATTAAAAAAGAAGCACTTCAATCGCTGTTTCAAAAAGATAAAACGCACGGTTTACAAAATCAATATTACTTATTGATGGTCATTCTGACGTTGTTTGAATTGATCCCGATTATCAGTAAACTCTTTCTTTCTTACGGTGCTTACGATACAAAAGTGGCTCTGAGAGAAGATTTTGAAATGAAAGTCGCAGAACTGAATGCCACAAAAGATTTCGAAGCGAAAGAAAGGGAGTTGAAATAAAGTAGGGAATCCCAACATCAACCTTTTAAAACTCAAACGCTCCGGATGCTTCCGGAGCGTTTTTTGTTTCTTGGTTTTATACGAGGATTCTGGTAAACAGCGCTCTGTTTTACAATCTGAAAATGGTCTGCTGCCAGGAATATAGATATCCGATTTTCAAGGACTTTTTTCATTCATGAATCCACGTTTCATTTTTCCAAATCGATTGTATCTTTATACCATACAAACGTCAAATTTGAATTATGAAACAACTCATTCTTTTAGCATTGCTTTTCAGCACCACCTGCGGATTTTCTCAAAAACTGGATTCGCTGCAATATTCCATTAACGGACAACATTTTACTGCTTTCTATGCAAAGCCGGAGAAACTGACAAAGAAAACCAAAACAGTCCTGATCGTTCATGAATGGTGGGGATTGAATGACTACGTGAAAGCGCGTGCGATGCAGATTGCACAAGAAGGAAATATCGCTTTTTGTATCGATATGTACGGAACGGGCAATGTGGCAAACAATCCGAAAGATGCACAGACCTTTGCGATGCCGTTTTACAAAGATTCTGAATTTTCCTATGAACGCTTCATGGCAGGATACAAACAGGCACTGACGATTTCCGGAGTTGATTCTTCCAAAATGATCGCAATCGGCTACTGTTTCGGAGGTTCTGTTGTTTTAAATGCCGCAAAAATGGGCGCTCCTTTGGATGCCGTGGTAAGCTTTCACGGAGGCTTGGCGGGAATTCCGGTGGATAAAAGCAAGTTGAAAGCAGCCATTTTGGTTTGTAACGGAGCGGCAGATTCGTTTGTTCCGGAAGCAGAAATCGCAGAGTTCAAAAAACAACTGTCGGAAGCAAATGCAGATCTGACATTTATCAATTATCCCGATGCAACACATGCATTCACCAATCCGAATGCTACTGAAACGGGGAAGAAATTTTCCATGCCGATTTCCTATAATGCAGCAGCCGACAAACAAAGTTGGATTGATTTCAATAAATTCATGCAGGCAAAAGTCAAATGAAAGTAAAAATGTAAAAGTGAAAAGGTAAAACCTGTTGGCTTTTAGCGATTTAATAATTGAATCCTTTTAACTTTTTCAATTTTCAATTTTACATTTTCAATTAAAGTATCTTTGTAAGTATAAAAAACAATAAGAATGTCACAAATTTCCGCAAATAACCCTGCTTTGAAATCATGGATTGAAGTTGATTCAAATTCGGATTTCCCGATTCAAAATTTACCTTTTGGAGTTGTAAAGAGTGAAAACCTTACTCCGCATGTTGCATCCCGTATCGGAAACAAAGTGATTGATTTAAAGACATTGCACGTTTTGGGTTATTTGGAGAATTTACCTTTCGAATTGTCGGATTTCGATGCTGATTCATTGAATTCAATGATGAAAAAAGGAAAAAAGGCAGTTCGTGATCTGAGAAACCGCTTATCGAAATTGTTTGATGTGAACCAGGAAGATTTGCAGAAAAACGAACAGCATGTTGCACAGGTTTTGATTCCTGTTGAAAATGTTCAGATGTGCATGCCGGTTCAAATCGGAGATTATACAGATTTTTATTCGAGCAGAGAACATGCTACCAACGTAGGAACTATGTTTCGTGATCCTGCAAACGCCTTGCTTCCAAACTGGTTGTGGCTTCCGGTTGGATACCACGGACGTTCCAGTTCGGTAATCATTTCGGGAGAGCCCGTTTACAGACCAAAAGGTCAGATCAAACCGAATCCGGAAGAGCCGCCGATTTATGCAGCTTGCAGAAACCTGGATTTCGAATTGGAAACAGCATTCATCACTTTTGACGGAAAACCTTTGGGAGATTCCATTTCTACGGCAGAAGCAGAAGAATATATTTTCGGAATGGTTTTGTTCAACGACTGGTCGGCACGAGATATTCAGACATGGGAATACGTTCCGCTAGGGCCGTTTTTGGCAAAAAACTTTGCGTCGTCTATTTCTCCGTGGATCGTAACTCTGGATGCATTACAGCCATTCAAAGTAAACGGACCTGAACAAGATCCGGAAGTATTGTCTTATTTGAAATACGAAGGACAATTGTCATACGATATTCAACTGGAAGTATTCATTGAGCCTGAAAACGGGGAAGAAACAAAAATTTGTACCTCAAACTTCAAGTACATGTACTGGAATATGGCGCAGCAACTTGCGCATCATACGGTAAACGGATGTAATATTCGTTGCGGAGACTTGATGGGATCAGGAACTATTTCCGGGCCTACTTCCGATTCTTACGGTTCTATGCTGGAATTGGCGTGGAAAGGAACGAAACCTTTGAAATTGAACGACGGAACAGAACGTAAATTCATCCAGGATGGAGATACGGTCATCATGCGTGGTTTCTCTTCTCAGGATGGAGTTCGGATCGGATTCGGAGAAGTTTCCGGGAAAATACTTCCTGCAAAATAATTGTATTCAACTATTAAAGTAAGCCATTCGTACTTCTGCGAATGGCTTTTTTATTTGTATTTAACGGGGGAAGATTCTATCTTCGTCAAAAATCTAAATCCATGAGAATAACCATCAAATCCATATTGCTTCTTGCAATTGTTTTTTTAGGACTTTCCGCTTGCAGTAAAGAAAAGGAAATTGAACGTTCTTTGATCAAAAAGGATGGCATTTGGGATGTCGTAAATGTGCATCGTTTGTCTTACAATAATGACGGCTCTGTGTATAGTGAGAGCACTTCTGATAACTATGCGACATTCGTTTTTCTTAAAAAGGGAAAATTTGAGTGGTATACTTTCAATTCATCGACTGAACTTGTACACGAAGGGATTTGGGTAAATACAGATGATGAGCTGATGATTACGCGTCCGAAATCTTTAATACCAGGAAATGATGCTTGGGTGTTTGAAATCGTAAAGCAGTCAAAGAACGAGATGACCTTGCATCGGATTTCCAAAAAACCGGATATTGTTTCGTATAAGGACGAAGTAACGTATCAGTTGAAGCGAAGAAGTTAGTGTTAAATAAGTTTTCAAAGAGTATGAAAAAAATATCAAAATATTTGTTGTTGATGAGTCTTGTTGCTTTACTGGCAGCTTGTACTAAGGAGAAAAAGATTGAAAGATGGTTGAAAAAGGGAGTTGGTGAATGGCAGGTGACCTCCTTTCAATCAAAGCATTATCAGAATGGCGTCTTGCAATCTGATGGAGAAATTATATATTTCGGTAAGTACGTGTTTGATGAGAAAGGCACCTTTTTTATGATTAGCTATAACGATAGCGCTCAAACAAATGTCGGGTATGAAGCTGCTGGTTCCTGGACCAATTCGAAAGATGTTATCTATCTGAACTATAAGGATGGTGGAGTTGAGGAGATGAAGATTCTTGAGATGAAGAAAGATAAAATGAAACTGGAATACAATTCCGGGTATTCTGAGGCTGAAAAATATATAAATACACTTTTCCTTGAAAAAACAGATTGATAGTTTCTATTAGTCAAAAAAATATGAAAAATCTATCCACCGAAAGGTGGATTTTTTTCTTTTCCGAAGGGTGTAATTTTGTATTGAATTAATAATCCTTGTTCAATGAAAAATGTAACCAAATTTCTATTCCTCTTTGCTGTTTTATCTCTTGTACTGGCTTCTTGTTCGAAAGAAAAGAAACTGGAACAACAATTGACTAGAAAAGATGGTAAATGGAACGCTAAATCGGTGAATTATAAGTATTATGTTGGCTCTTCTGTAGAAGAAGCTGGAAATTATCCTGCTACCGGAGCAATAGAATTTAAAAAGGGCGGATCTTTTTTTCTGAATATTTCTTTCGGAGCTGGCGCTTATTTAACGTCTTCAGGAACATGGACCAATACGAAAGACCAGATTACTATAGTTGCGGATGGACAAGCGAGTGTTCTGAAGGTTATTAGTGGCCCGAAGAAGGGGAAATTGGTTTTGGAAGAAACATATGCAGATCCTGCATCCAACGAAAAGGAAACGTTTACTTATAACCTGGAGCGGGCAGATTAGGATAGCTATTTTTAAACAGATCGATTCAATTGAATAAATAAGGCTCACTTTTGGTGGGCTTTTTTTATATTAGCCTGAACCAAATAAAAGAAGGATGAAGCAGAACTTAAATACGATAATCATTGCTGTAGCAGTTATTATTACGGGCTTTTTGTTGGCCAACGGATATAAAAACAGGGCGAAATCTGTAGATGCAATAAGCGTTACCGGTTCGGGAGAAGAAAACTTTACGAGTGATCTGATTGTGTGGAGAGCCAGTTTTTCCAAAAAGAACTACGACCTGAAAACAGCATACAGCGAATTGAATAAAGATCAGCAGGCAATCAGAAAGTATTTATCGACAAAAGGAATTAAGTCTGATGAGTTGATTTTCGAAGCAGTAGATATTCAGAAAGATTTCTTTTATGAATACGATCAAAACGGTCAGCTGCGCAATACGGTTTTCAACGGATATCAGCTGACTCAGAATTTGAAAGTTCAGTCCAAAAATGTGGATGTAGTAGAAAATATCTCAAGAGAAGTTACCGAATTGATCGATGCAGGAGTGGAATTGAATTCCTTTCCACCGGAGTATTATTACACGAAATTGGCTCAGTTGAAGGTGAAAATGATCGAATCGGCTACGAAAGATGCCAAAAACCGCGCAGAGAAAATTGCATTGAATGCAGGAGGAAGTCTGGGGCATTTGAAAACTGCTGATATGGGAGTGTTTCAGATTACAGGTGAGAATTCATCCGAACAATTTTCCTGGGGTGGAAATTTCAATACAAGTTCTAAAAAGAAAACAGCCAATATTACCATTCGTTTGAAGTACGAAATCAACTAAACGAACCTTTCGTGAAACGTAATTTTCCATAAGCCCGTTGAATTAACGACGGGCTGTTAACACTTCCTAAATTTGATGTGTAATCCACCGTTTTTCCCATTATTTTTGTAAATTCAATGGAATCCGGAATTATGGAAGCTCAGATAGATTTAGAAAAAGAACGATTGGAAATTTTACATGCTTTTAAAGGCCTTTTAAGAGCAACCAAAAATAGAACCCGTCAGGATACTGCTTATATCCGCAAAGCTTTCGATGTAGCAGTGGAAGCGCATAAAGATATGCGCAGAAAATCCGGGGAACCATATATCTATCATCCGATTGCCGTTGCGCGAATTTGCGTCGAGGAAATGGGATTGGGAGCAACTTCCATCGCTTGTGCTTTATTGCACGACACGGTGGAAGATACACACATCACACTTCAGGATGTGGAAGATCTTTTCGGAGAAAAAGCCAGAAGAATTATTGACGGATTAACCAAAATTCCGGATGTTTTCGATCAGAATACTTCTGTTCAGGCTGAGAATTTCCGTAAAATGATTCTGACCATTTCGGATGATTTGCGAGTGGTTTTGATCAAGCTTGCTGACCGGCTTCACAATATGCGGACTTTGGAAAGCATGAGCCCGGAACAGCAGATTAAAATTGCCTCCGAAACAAAATTTCTGTATGCGCCATTAGCACATCGATTAGGACTTTATTCCATCAAAACGGAATTGGAAGATCTGGCGATGAAATATACCGAATCCGAGATCTACCGCGATATTCAGTTGAAACTGAAATCGACTGAAGATGTCCGAAACAGATTCATCCGTCGTTTTGTAAACCCGATCCGGGAAGCATTGAACAAAGAAGGATATCATTTCGATATCAAAGCCCGCACGAAATCCATTTCTTCGATCTGGAGAAAAATGCACAGCAAGGACTTGCCTTTCGAAGAAGTATTTGATTTGTTCGCCGTGCGCATTATTCTGGATACTCCGATTGAAATGGAGAAGGCAGATTGCTGGAGAGTCTATTCGATCGTAACGGATTTCTATCAGCCAAGTCCGGATCGTTTGAGAGACTGGATTTCCACGCCGCGTGCAAACGGGTATGAATCTCTTCATACAACGGTGATGTCGCCCCAGGGAAAATGGGTGGAAGTGCAGATTCGTACCAAAAGAATGGACGAAATTGCGGAGAAAGGTTTGGCGGCGCATTACCGGTACAAGGAAAATCAGAAAGACGATAATAAATTCGATCGCTGGATCTCTGAAATTCGCGATTTATTGGAAAATCCGGATGTGAATGCGATGGATTTTGTGGAAGAATTCAAAATGAACCTGTTCCATGATGAAATTTATGTGTTTACTCCAAAAGGAGATTTGCGGGTACTGCCTGTAGGATCAACGATTCTGGATTTTGCATACGACATTCACAGCGATATCGGAAACAGGTGTATCGGGGCGAAAGTGAACAATCGCTTGGTTCCCTTAAGCTATCAATTGCAAAACGGAGATCAGCTGGAAATCATTACATCGTCCAAGCAAAAACCAACAGAAGATTGGTTGAGATTGGCCGGTACGGCAAGAGCGCGCCAGAAAATCAAATCGGCACTGAACGAAGAACGAAAGGAAATTGCAGCCGACGGAAGAGAAATTCTCGAGCGAAAATTCAAGCAACTTCATATTCAGTTCAAATCCGAAAATATCACTGTTTTAGAACGTTTTTATGGATTCTCTTCAGCTACTGATTTGTATATCCGGATTGCCAAAGGAAAATTGGATCTTTCGAAGCTGAGAGAATTGGATAATGTGAACGGCTTGCTTCAGTTAGAGAAGAAACCGGCAGTAAACAAAGACAGACACGAGTTGGATGTCTATCCGAAAATCAATAAGAAAGAAGACACGATCATTATTGGAGAAGATTTCAAAAATATCCAATACCAAATGGCCCGCTGCTGTAATCCGATCCCGGGAGACCCGGTATTCGGGTTCATTACCATTTCTGAAGGAATTAAGATTCATCGCATCAACTGTCCGAATGCAGAACACTTACAATCGAAAATGGCTTATCGCTGCATTAAGGCAAGATGGAGAAGTCAGGATCTGGTGGCGCGCGTGGCAGCTATTCGATTGATCGGAATTGATGATGTGGGAATCGTGAATAAGATCACCGAAGTGATTTCGAATGAATTGAACGTAAACATGAAATCCATTTCTTTTGAAGCCAATGACGGTTTGTTTGAAGGAAGAATTCATGTGTTGGTATACGATACGGAACATCTGGATACCTTGATGCGCAAGTTTGAGCAGGTGGAAGGAGTGAAGCGCGTGGAACGTTACGATACAAAAGAAGATTAGTTCGAAACGGGTTTTATTCAGCTGTTTTTGCACCGATTCGTAATATTGCGTCCCGATAGCTATCGGGATGGCATTTTGGCAATTTGACGAAACAGGAAAATGCAAAAATTGCAGATCAATCTGTTTTGTAATCCGGAATCCGGAAATATCCTGTTGCGAAGTGGTAATCCTTCTTATTTTCAAGCGTAAATTGACTTTCATCTCGATTTACAAACGAAATATGTGCAAAAGGCACACGATTCGTTGAAAACTTCTCATTAAGGCAATCGTTCATGGTGGTAAAGAAGAAAAAAATAACTACTTTTGCCCTTTCAACATTGTCAGATGCAACAACAAGATCTGCAGTTAACAGTCAGAAATATTTTTTCAGCATATTTGGAGCAAAACGGGCACCGAAAGACCCCCGAACGCTTTGCAATTTTGTCGGAAATTTATAACTACAAAGGTCATTTTGATATCGAATCCTTGTATATCAAAATGAAGAATCAAAATTACCGGGTTTCCAGAGCAACTTTATACAATACTATTGAGCTTTTACTGGCTTGTAATTTAGTTCGGAAACATCAGTTCGGTAAAAATCTGGCTCAGTTTGAAAAATCTCACGGATCGAAACAGCACGACCACGTTATTCTTACGGATACCGGGGAAGTGATTGAGTTTTGTGACCCGAGAATTCAAAGTATCAAAGCAACTATCGAAGAAATCTTCGGAGTTAAAATCCAACATCATTCACTTTATTTCTACGGCGTTAGAAACGAAGAGAATGAACAAGATCAGTAATGAGTGCTCAGTTTGACATAACGAAGTCATCGAATTTTGTATTGGTCAAAATTTCAGGGAGAATTATCTCCGACGAAGGACTAACTGAAGCATTAAATCAAATAGAACAGGTATTGACGAATGAATTGAAAGCCGTGTTGTGCGACTGTTCCGCTTTGGAATATTGCAACAGCACCGGTCTGAATTTCTTTATCAGAATCCTGACAAGATCGCGAAAAACAGGCTTGGATTGCGTGTTGGTAAACTTACAGCCATCCGTGAAAAAGCTATTCGAAATATCCAAATTAAACGAAATTTTTAGCTGCTTCAATTCGACAGAGGAAGTTGAAGCGAAATTTAATAAAGTCACATGAAAGTAGATGTTCTTTTAGGATTACAATGGGGAGATGAAGGGAAAGGAAAGATTGTAGATGTTCTTACTCCGCAATACGATATTATTGCTCGTTTTCAAGGTGGGCCAAATGCAGGTCACACGTTAGAGTTTGAGGGAGTGAAACACGTTTTGCATACAATTCCTTCAGGAATTTTTCATGGAAATGTGGTGAATTTGATCGGAAACGGTGTCGTAATCGATCCTGTTGTCTTTCAAAAAGAATTGGAAAAATTGGTTCCGTTCAATATCAATGTAAAAGAACGTCTGATTGTTTCCAGAAAAGCACATTTGATCTTGCCAACTCATAAATTGTTGGATGCGGCTTCTGAGGCTTCCAAAGGGAAAGACAAAATCGGAAGTACTTTGAAAGGAATCGGTCCTACTTACATGGATAAAACAGGCCGTAACGGATTACGCGTAGGAGATATTTTCCTGCCGTCGTTCAAAGAAAAATACCAGACACTTGTTGAGAAGCATTTGAACATGTTGAAACATTACGAAGGTTTCGAATACAACCTGGCTGAATTGGAAGGTCCTTGGATGGAAGGAATCGAAGTATTGAGAGGTTTGACGGCAGTTGACAGCGAACAATACATGAACGATGCCATGAAATCCGGGAAAAAAGTATTGGCAGAAGGAGCTCAGGGAACAATGCTGGATATTGATTTCGGAACGTACCCTTTTGTAACATCATCCAATACAGTAACTGCAGGAACTTGTACGGGTCTTGGAATTGCGCCTTCAAAAATCGGAGACGTAATCGGAATTTTCAAAGCATATTGTACGCGCGTTGGTTCTGGACCATTCCCTACAGAACTGGAAAATGAAATCGGTGAGAAAATCCGTAAAGAAGGTAGAGAATTCGGTGCAACAACCGGAAGACCTCGCCGTTGCGGATGGATTGACCTTCCTGCAATGAAATATGCAATCATGATCAACGGAGTAACAGAGTTGGCAATGATGAAAGCAGACGTATTAGATACGTTTGAAACCATTCGTGCATGTACGAAATACATCGTAGACGGAGTAGAGCAGGATTATATGCCTTACGATATCGACGGAGTAACGATTGAGCCGGTTTATGAAGACATCCCGGGATGGAACAAGGATTTGACTGGTTTGACTTCTTATTCCGAAGCTCCTGAAGCGTTGAAAGACTATGTGAAATATTTGGAACAACATTTGCAAGTGCCGGTAACAACAGTTTCTGTTGGTCCGGATCGTAAACAAACCTTGGCAACGAGATAATTTGAAGTTATTCAACACATATACTTATCGAATTGCGCTTTTTTTAAGCGCAATTTTTGTGTGCACGCAGTTTTCAATGGCTCAGGGTTCCTGGCTGGAATTACTTCCGGGGGCTAAAAAGCTTTCGTACGACGAACGAACGGGTAAACAACGCCTGACAGGTTTCCTGAATTTCAAGTATCAGGGAAATGTCATGTTCTGTGATTCTGCCCATTACAAAGAGAAAACAGGTGAAGTTTGGGCGTACGGAAAAGTGCAGATCAACAAAGCCGATACCTTGAATTTGTTTTGCGATTCCCTGTATTACAACGGAAAAACAAAACTGGCAAAGCTGTGGGGACACGTGCGGATTCGTGACAGAGAATACAAGGTAACGAGCGATTCACTGGATTACGATGCAAAAAGTTCGAAAGCAATTTACCGGAACAAAGGCCGGATCGAGAATATTACGACAAACGAAGTGCTCACCAGTACCTTCGGTTATTTTTATCCGAATACGGAAGAAGCCTTTTTTAAAGGAAATGTCGTTTACAAAAGCGATGATCTGAAGCTGACTACCGATACGCTTCATTACAATTACCTGGTTCATAAAGTGTTTTTCTACGGCCCAACTGTTGGGACGACCAAAGACTCGAAGTTTTATTGCGACCGGGGCTGGTATCATGTGCAAACGGAAGAAGGTTTGCTGACGCACAATGCAAAAATCGAGCAGGAACCGCGCGTAATTACCGGAGATAGTTTGTTTTATGCACCTAAACGAAAATATGCTCTCGGAAAAGGAAATGTACAGATGATCGATACTGCTCAAAAAGTACAGTTTAACGCCGGGCATTTCACTTCAGACGGTAATTCATTGATGGATGTTCTGACGGATTTTCCGCTGATTCGCATCATGAAATCAAAAGATACCTTGTTTCTTCGGGCGGATACCTTGTTCCACTTAAGAGATACGCTGGAAAAAACACTTCGGATCAGAGGAGGTCGGGATGTACGCATTTTCCAGAATAAAATTCAGGGAGTGTCGGATTCACTCGATTACAAGAAAGCCGAAGGAATCATGGATTTGTGGGGGAATGCGCATTTCTGGAGTTACAATTCCGAATTGATCGGAGATACGATCCGTGTATTTTTGAAAAACGATACGCTGATCGAAAAGGCGCATCTTTATCCGAAAGCATTTGCCGCCAATGAACTGGATTCCGGAAGATACTACAATCAACTTTCAGGAAAAGAGATTTGGTCTTATTTCAAGAATAATGAATTGATGCGGTCGGATGTGATCGGTCAGGCGAAAACTATTTTTTATCCGGAAGAAGAAGTGAAGACGGATACGGCGATTGTCATCAAGCGAAAAGGCCTGAACAGAATCTTTTCGTCGGATCTGAGAGTTTATCTGGATAGCGGGGAAGTGGTCGGAGTGACCTATGTAAATCAACCGGACGGGAAGTTCTATCCGATCAACCAAATTGATCCTGAAGAACAGTTTTTACCCGAATTTAAATGGAATCCGCTCCTTCGCCCTAAAACCTGGCAGGAATTGTTGAAGCCACGGGAAATCATCAAGGAAGAAGAAGTGAAGAAAGATCCGGATAAACGAGAGAAATAAACTTAATTCAGTTTGGATAACTTTCCGGAAGCATCTACCCGATAGTTGACAAATTGATCATTCAACTCTTCGATAACGATTTTTTCTTCCGGTTTTACCTCAAAAAAGCGAAAATCAGTAAGTAGTTTTCCGTTTCCATCCATAAGAGCAAAATTGTAGATACTGGAGGAATTCTCCTCACTGTTGCCTTTTCTCTGAACGGCATACAACTGGTTTTGCTCTTCCGAGATCAAATGGATCACTTGCTGAAATTCATTGCCGCCGATTACTTGTTTGTTCAGATTCAGAATGCCCATAAACTTCTCTTCCAGAGTTTCAGAATCGATCTCCGAATCCATACTTGACACCAATGAGTCGTATTGAGAAAGTTCATTCGGACGTTGAGCAATTCCAAGTTTCGGAAGGGTCGAAGCCAGCGTTTTTCTCAAATTCTCACCTGCTTCAAAAACAAACTGCCCGTTTCCGACAGAATGAATGCTTTTGAAGATAAATGGAAAGAGGATGATGCCGTTTTTATCAATGATGCTTGTTTGATTGTGAAAGAAAACCTGCGCATAACCGTAAGAAAAATCATCGGCTGAGGTAAATTGTTCCTTAATCTCAAAATCTCCTTTGCGATTGATGTAGCCGATTAAACCGGATTTACTTGCTGCAGCCAAACCTTCGGAAAAAGGACTTGCATAAGTGAATTCATGATCAACCACAACGTGGTTTTTCTTGCTGATAAAGCCATATTTCCCTTTCAGTTTCGTCAGGTAAAGTCCTTCACTCGGAGCAGCCATTTCCTCATATTCAAAAGGAATGATAATTCTTCCGATGGTGTCGATCAACCCGAATCTTTTGTCGCTGTTCTGGGATGCAATGATGTATCCTTCGTCCAAAGCCAGAAGGCTGTTGTATTGGCAGGGAAGAATCTGCTTGAATTGCCGGTTGTAATACCCCAATGAATAGGAACGTTCGTATCCGTTGGATTTATTGATTTTGAATACAAACAATCCCAAATGATTCTCTATGATTTTCGAATAGACGAAAGGAATGATCTCCTTTCCTTCTGCGGATTTCACTCCGACTTGTCCGGCTGCATTTTGTGCAATGACATTTGTTCCGCCAAAAACAGGTTTGTCTTCGCTCTCATCCTCAAATTGAGAGAAAGAGCCGAAAGATGTGATCAGAAAACAACAAATTAAAAAAGCCTTCATTAATGTTCAATTTCTCCTTTCTCTGAAAGTAAGATTGCAATTCCTCTGGTAGACTTAAACTTGGAAAAGATGATCACCATAATTACCGTAATCGGAACACTCAGGAACATTCCCGGAAGTCCCCAGATGAAACCCCAGAAACCAAGTGATAAAATAACGACAATCGGGCTGACGTTCATGGTGTTTCCCATGATTCTCGGTTCCACAATATTTCCTGCAAGAAACTGAATGGATCCGGTGCTGAAAAGAATAATGAGCGATTCGCTGTACGTTCCAAACTGAATGATGGAGAAAAGCGCAGGCAAAAATGAGCTGATCAAAACGCCGAAGAACGGAATGAAACTGAACATGAAGATCAATAAGGCCCAAAAGAACGGAGCGTGCAGCCCCATCAGCGTAAAAATCAAATAACCGATACTCGAAGAAACCAAAGCAATCAATGATTTGATTCCAAGATAATTTGTGACTGCTTTTTCGATCCGGCGAATCACTTCGATGCGCTCATCATAAGCATTTTTCTCAGGAAACATCGCTTTTACCTTGAACTTAAAGGAAGATTCTTCCATGATGATGAAAAGCATGTAAATCAACACGATGATCACATTCGAAATAATGGTTTGCAGTGAGCTGATTGCGGAAGTAATGTATTTGCTGATCAGGTCGTTCGAATTGAAACTTTTGGTCAGATCCTCAATTTTATAGCTGGATACATGATCAAAATCTTTCAGAATGGCAGCGAAATTGGTATTGTAAACATCGTAATACTTGATCAGTTCCTGAATGTTTCTCTCAAAAATGAGCCCGATGACCCAAACGGATGAGAAAAGAATAGCCGAACTTAAAAGTGTTTTGAGCCATTTTGGGAAAAAGCGGTCTTTGAGTCCGATTACATAAAACAGGGAACGGATTTTCCGCATTAAAAGCCAGAGAATTGTTCCGAAAATGAGTGGAATAATGAGGCTTTGTCCCAAATAAAGTGTCACTACAACAATTGTACAAATGATCAAAGCATGGCTTGTCATTTGAACTTTTGAAATTTTTTGAGGGACTTTTTCCATATTTCCTTCGAAATTAAGAAAAAGCTTGTCTTGTTTTTATTTTTAGAGAATTATAACATGAAAAACGCCACTCATCTGTCGACGAATGGCGTTTCAAAGGTTTGAAGAAATAATTTATTTCAATAGTTCAATGACTCCGGCAGCACCTTGTCCGGTTCCGACACACATGGTCACAACTCCGTACTTTTGCTTTCTTCTGCGAAGTTCATTCAACATCTGAACTGTCAGTTTTGCTCCGGTACATCCAAGCGGATGACCCAAAGCAATTGCTCCACCGTTTACGTTAACAATGTCAGGATTCAAGCCAACTTCACGAATTACGGCTAAAGATTGAGACGCAAATGCCTCATTCAGTTCAAATAAGTTGATGTCGTTCAGAGTCAATCCTGCTTGTTTCAACGCTTTTGGAATAGCTTCAACCGGACCAATTCCCATGATTCTCGGTTCCACACCAACCACCGCGTAGCTGTGCAGACGTGCAATCGGTTCGATGTTCAGTTCTTTGATCATTTTCTCCGACATCACCATCACAAATGCGGCTCCGTCTGAAGTTTGAGAAGAGTTTCCGGCAGTCACACTTCCCAATGCGTCGAAAACAGGTCTCAATCGTGCAAGACCTTCAATGGTGGAAGCACGCGGACCTTCATCCGTATCGACGATGTAATTCTTCACTTGTCGTTTTTCGTTTTCATCCAAAAAGATGTTTTCCACTTCAATCGGAACAATATCTTCTTTGAATCTTCCTTCAGCGATTGCCTTCAATGCTTTTTCATGGGAATGCAGCGCAAATAAATCCTGATCTTCACGAGTCACGTTGAATTGTGTTGCAACAGCTTCTGCCGTTAGTCCCATTCCCCAATACCAGGTTGGGTTTTCCTTCCCGATTTTCGGGTTGGGAACAATTCTCCAGCCGCCCATTGCCATCACTGACATGGATTCAACACCGCCGGCAATGATACAATCTGCCATTCCGGCTTCAATTTTCGCCTGTGCAATCGCGATGGTTTCCAAGCCGGATGAACAGTAACGGTTTACGGTCATTCCCGGAACTTTGTCCGTTTTCAATCCCATCAAGGAAATCAAACGACCTACGTTCAATCCCTGTTCTGCTTCCGGAGTTGCATTTCCCACGATGACATCATCGATCCGGGTTTTTTCTACTTGTGGTACACTTGCCACCAAATGTTCAATGACACGTGCCGCTAAATCATCAGGCCGAAAGAATCGAAATCCTCCTTTCCCTGATTTTCCTACTGCTGAGCGGAATCCCGCTACGATATATGCTTTGTTTGACATGATATTTTCTTTTTTTGAGTGATTTGCTTCCCTCTTTTAAAGGGGGAGATAAATCAATTTCTAAGTATTTTCCCGGATTTCACCAAACTCTCCAATCGTTCAAGTGTTTTGCGCTGCTGGCATAATTCCACGAATGCTTTTCGCTCCAAATCCAATAAATATTGTTCCGAAACGACGGTGTTTTCGCTTAAATCACCGCCACACATCACCCAGCCGAGTTTTTCAGAAATCACCTGATCGTGCTCAGACATGTAATGTCCGGATTTCATGGAGTTTGCTCCGACGTAAATGATTCCCAAACCTTCCTGTCCTAAAACAGTGATGTTTTTCTCTCTTTTCGGTGCGATATAACCCTTTACAGCTAATTCCAAAGCGGCAGCTTTTGCGCGTGTCAATTGATATTCTCTCGAAACAACCACTTCATCCGTTCCCGGACGCAAATAACCCAAATCAAACGCTTCGTATGCCGAAGTGGATACTTTCGCTTGTCCGATGGAAAGGAAACGTTCGCGCAGACGATTGATCTTGATATCTCCGTCTTTCAATTCTTCCGAGAATCTTTTTGCAAATTCTTTGGAACCACCTCCGCCAGGAATCAGTCCGACACCGAATTCAACCAAGCCCATGTACAATTCTGCATGAGCAACCACTTTATCTGAATGCATGGATAATTCACAGCCACCACCCAATGCCATATTGTGAGGAGCTACAATTACCGGAATATTCGAGTAGCGAACACGCATCATCGTATCCTGGAATGATTTCACTGCGAAATTCAATTCGTCGTAATCCTGTTCTGCGGCCATCATAAAGATCATTCCTACATTCGCTCCGGCAGAGAAGTTTCCTCCGGTATTGGAAATAACCAGACCTTTGTATTCTTTTTCTGCAAGATCAATTGCTTTGTTGATTCCTTCGATCACGCCGCCACCAATCGTATTCATTTTGGTATGGAATTCCAAATTCAGGATTCCGTCTCCAAGGTCTACCAAAGTTGTGTCTGAATTACCCCAAACTTTCCCGGATGATCTCAAGGCCTGCAGGGAAACCATTTCTTCCGTTCCCGGAATAATTTCGTAAGATTTACTTTGCTGATTATAGTATAAACGCTTTCCGTTTTCGGATTTGTAGAAACTGGTGAAACCGGCTGCTTCCATTTCGGCAACCCATGCCGGCAGTTTTTTGCCCGCTTTCTCGGTTAATTCCTTTCCTTGTTTGAATCCGATCACATCCCATGTTTCGAAAGGACCTAATTCCCAACCGAAACCGGCTTTGATCGCATCGTCTATTTTGTATAAATCGTTTGAGATTTCAGGAATGCGATTCGTTACATAAGCGAACAATCCTCCGAATGTTTTGCGGTAAAACTCACCCGCTTTATCCATTCCCATGAACAACATTTTGGTACGCTGTTCCAGATCGTCGATAGCTTTGGTCATTTCCAGAGTAGGGAAGGATACTTTTTTGCTTGGTTCATATTCCAGTGTTTTCAGATTCAGGGCAAGGAATACTTTCTTTCCTTCTGCATCAACCGTTTTCTTGAAGAAACCTTGCTTGGTTTTACTTCCCAGCCACTTGTTCTCGACCATTTTCTGAACGAAAGCAGGAACTTCAAATAAGGCCTTTTCTTCGTCATTCGGACAGTTTTCTTTCAAGCCATTTGCTACGGCTACAAGCGTGTCTAAACCAACGACATCACACGTGCGGAAAGTGGCAGATTTTGGTCTTCCCAAAACCGGACCGGTTAATTTATCGACTTCTTCAATCGTTAAATCCATTTCTCCCACAGCATGGAACAAAGCCATGATGCTGAATACTCCGACTCTGTTTGCGATAAATGCCGGAGTGTCTTTACAAAGAACGGTTTTCTTTCCAAGAATTTTCGACCCGAAAGACATGTAGAAATCGATGATTTCAGGCGCTGTTTCCGGCGTTGGAATAATTTCCAGTAAAGGAAGATATCTTGGAGGGTTGAAAAAATGCGTTCCTGCAAAGTGTTTTTTGAAATCGTCGGATCTTCCGTCAAGCATCAAGTGAATCGGAATTCCGGAAGTGTTTGAAGAAATCAAGGTACCCGGTTTTCTGAACTTTTCAACATTCGCAAAAACCTGTTGTTTGATGTCTAATCGTTCGATGACCACTTCGATGATCCAATCTACGTCGGCAATTTTTGCCATATCATCTTCGAAGTTTCCTGTTTGAATGCGGGAAGCGAATGATTTCCTGTAAATCGGAGAAGGATTGGAAGTCAGAGCAAACTGCAGAGCTTCATTCACAATTCTGTTTCTGACAGCTTTACTTTCAAGAGTTAATCCTTTTGCTTTTTCTGTGTCATTGGGCTCTTTTGGCAGAATATCAAGCAATAATACTTCACATCCTACATTGGCAAAATGACACGCAATTCGGGATCCCATCACTCCGGATCCTAAAATGGCCACTTTTTTAATGTGTCTATTCATAATTGATTCTTTTTATTAATTCTGCCGTGACTAACCTTGTATTATTTCACAGCAATTTCTTATTTATGACTGCGCTAATGCTTGTCTTTTATCGAAAGCAATTCTGAACTGCACTGACGTTTGTTCTTATCGAAAGCTTTGCTTTCTTTTACTCTGATGCATTTGAATCTTCCTCATCCATGATCGTTTGAATTTGGTTGATGACAGATTCGAAAATTTCAATGTGTTCTTTCGGGATTCGCTCGATGACCTTGTTGTTGAATTCAAACACAACATCACGGGCGATGTAACGTGCTTTCAAACCTTCGTCGGTTAAGAAAATACGAACGATTCGCTTGTCCAGTTTGTCTTCTTCCCTGCGAATGAATCCTTTTTCTTCCATCGTTTTTAATGTTCTGGAAAGACTGGTAGGTTCCATTCCCATGCGGGGACCTAATTGAGTGCTTGGAGTTCCCTCTTTATCTACATGAAGAAGGATGAAGCCAACAGACATGCTGATTCCGTAGCTGTTAGCTCGTTGGTTATACATGCGCGACATTTTGTGCCATGTTAATCGAACATCTAAGTCGATAAGGTATTGGGGTTTATTTTGCATATTCTTTCACTTGATACGAATATACAAAACATTATTATGTATGCATAATAATTTATAGAATTTTTTTGAAAGAAATTACCAGATTTCAGGATGACGGAATACAGTTCCGCTAAATTTAGCAATAATTTTTTGATTTTGGTTGTAAACAATTGATTCATAGCGTCCAATTGTTTTTCCGCAGTTTATTTCCTTACAGATGACAAGTAGTTCATCGCCTGCGAAAACCGGCGCGATGTGTGCGATTGAGGTTTCGATACTGACTGCTTTTTGTCCACGGCTGTTTGAAGCAAAAGCCAGCGCTGAATCAGAAATAGAGTAGGAGATTCCTCCGTGAGCGGTTTGATGCCCGTTTAGCATTTCGGGGCGTACAGTGGTGGTTAGTTTGCAGAATCCGGGTTCAATTTCAAGAATCCGGATGCCTAACCACTGGGAAAAGGCATCCGAATTCATCATTTCATTTACGATATCCTGCGGACTTTTCATTTAGTCTAAAGATCTTGAAAGAAGTGAAATCATTGCTAAAATAACGATGAATAACTGCGTTGCGGTTTCATCATCCAATGTAACACCGTCAGCATCCTCCATTCCGATTTCCATAGCCATGAATTTTACCAGATCCGGTTGATCTGAAAATTCTTCCAGAATACTTTCGTCTTCGTTTTCGAAATACTCATCCAGCAATTGGAAATAAGGCTCTTCGAATTCGTCGATTAATTCGTCCGTAACACTTTTCGGGTTCAATCCTGCTAAAGAATAAGCTTCCAAAACTACCGTGAAGTAATAAATCAGTAAGCTTTCCAATCCTTCATTTTGGTATTCTTGTGCTGCAGACATGATATAACCCAAAAGAACCGGTTGTGCGGTTGTTTGCGTTTCGGATAATCTGTCTAATGCGTTGTCGTCTAAACTATCAACTTTTTGGATAGCCGCTTCAATATGTCCTATGGAGACTTGTGCCATGTTTTTAAATTGTTTGATGCAAATGTAATTTAATCTGCTGAATTCATTGGTATAAACAGCCTGATCAAGATCGGTAAAAATCAACAAGTCTTTGAATCGGATAAATATTATCTTTGAACATGGCATATTTTACAAAAGACTATCTTGATTTCTTTATTGAACTGGCTGCAAACAATCATAAGGAGTGGTTCGATTTAAATAGGAAACGATATGAAAGTTCCGTAAAGAAACCCTTTGCGGACTTTGTTCAGACTTTTATCAATCATTTGGCAAAGTCTTATCCGGATTTTAAAGATTTAACTGCATCTGAATGTATTTTCAGGATCAACAGGGATATTCGCTTCTCAAAAGATAAAACGCCTTATAAATTATTGTGTTCCGCAGTAGTGGCTCCAAGCGGAAAAAAGTCCAAAAGCATTCACGGGGTTTATTTTGAATTTGGTCCGGAAGCAGTTCGTGTTTATGGCGGAATTTATGAGATTGATAAAGATGATTTGTATGCGGTTCGTGAAGGAATAGCATTGAATCAAAAAGAGTTTAACAATCTGATTGCGGATAAAACTTTTGTGGATGTTTTCGGAGAAGTGCGCGGTGAGAGAAACAAAATTGCTCCAAAAGAATTCAAAGAGGCGGCGGAAAAGCAGCCTTACATCTTAAATAAACAGTGGTATTTTATGACTGAATTTGATTCGGGCTTAATTTTGCAGGATCATTTATTGGAAACTCTCGACAGTTGTTTTCAAGCAGGATTGCCACTGGAAACATTTTTCAATAAATTCATTCAAAGATCATAATTATGAATAAGTATTTCGGACTTTTTGTCTGTTTAATTGCAGGAACTTTTTCGTTTGCTCAGAAGAAACAATTAACGCTTTCGGATGCGGTATTGCAGCAAAACCGAGCATTCAGAGATGAACAATTTAATGCTTTTACCTGGATTCCGGGAACGGATTCCTATGTATATCTGAGTAATAACTATCAGACAATGTATATGGGGTCTGTGAAGAAAACGGAGCCTGAGCAAATTTTGACAGTGCAAGCTGCGAATGCTGCATTGGGTTCGCAGTTGTATAACTTCTATGGTTTTTCGTTTCGAAATGCAGATGAATTGTTGCTGACGGACGGAAATAATTACTACAACTTGAATTTGAAAACAAAAACCGGCTCCAAGTTGGTTTCTGTACCGGAAGACGGTGGGAATGCAGAATATGAAACAACCACTGGAAGTGCAGCTTATACCGTAGAAAACAACTTGTGGATTGTTAATTCAAAAGGTGAAAAGATTGCTGTTACAAAAAATACGGATAAAAATATTGTTTCGGGTCAAACCTATGCCAGAAGCGAATTTGGTATTACGGATGGTATTTTCTGGTCCGGAAAAGGTGGTTATTTAGCATTCTATCAGAAGGACGAGACGGATGTGAAAGAATATCCGCTTGTTGATATTACGAAGGTTCCGGCTGAATTGATGAACATTAAATATCCAATGGCGGGACAGGGATCTGAGAAACCTAAAGTTGGAATTTACTCCGTGTCTGACGGGAAAACAATCTTCATCACTCCAAAAGGAGGAAAGGATAGTTATTTGACGAATCTAAGCTGGACACCGGACGAGAATTTTGTGTTGGTGGCAGAAGTGAACCGGGAGCAGAATCATATGTGGTTAAATCAGTATGAAGCAAAAACCGGGAATTTTGTCAGAACGATTTTGGAAGAGCAAAATGATAAATGGATCGAACCGGAACATCCGGCATTTTTTCCATTATCTAATTCGAACAATTTCATTTGGATTTCGGAACGAGACGGATTTAATAACTTGTATTATTATTCGATAGACGGGAAGCTGATTAAACAATTGACGGCTAATAAATTTGTAACAAAAGAGATTCTGCAATCAATTAACAAAGGAAAAGAAGTTGTTTTTGCGGCAACCGGAACCAGTGCTTTGAATACACTTTATTATGCGGTTGATCTGAATGGAAAACAACGTTGCTTGACATTGGAAGAAGGAACGCATTCGATTGCAATTAATGAAACCGGGACTTATTTTCTGGATTCCTATTCGTCTCATTCAGTTCCGGGAAAGGTAGAATTGAAAACAATAGCAGGGAAAATTGCAAAAACCTTATTGATATCAAAAAACAAGCTGGAAGAAGTAGCGATCGGGACAGCTGATATTGGTCAGATAAAAGCAGATGATGGTTCCGTGTTATATACAAGATTGATTAAGCCAAGCAATTTTGACCCCAATAAAAAATATCCTGTGATGGTTTATGTCTACGGAGGTCCGCATGCGCAAATGATCACAAATTCGTGGTTGGATGGCGCTAATTTATGGATGTACTGGATGGCAGAACAAGGGTACTTGGTATTTACATTAGATAATCGTGGGTCGGGTGAGCGCGGATTTGGGTTTGAAAGCCAGGTTCACAGACAATTGGGAACAGTAGAGATCAAAGATCAAATGAAAGGAATTGATTATTTGAAATCGATGGCTTATGTAGATACATCTAGATTCGCGGTTCACGGATGGTCTTTCGGAGGATTTATGACGACTTCTTTGATGTTGAAGCAGGCTGAAACATTTAAAGTAGGAGTTGCCGGAGGGCCGGTAACAGATTGGAAATACTACGAAGTGATGTACGGAGAACGCTATATGGATCGACCGGAAGAAAACCAAAAAGGATATGAAGAAGCGTCTTTATTTACCCATGCGAATAAATTGAAAGGCGATTTGTTGCTGATTCATGGTACAGTAGATGATGTGGTTGTTCCGCAGCATAATGACGCCTTGCTTAAAAGATTTATTGAATTGGGAATTCAAATAGACTTCTTCCATTACCCGATGCATAAACATAATGTGATCGGGAAAGACCGGGTTCATCTGATCCAGAAAGTCTTAGATTATATCATTGAACATAATAAATAGAGGAGAAGAGGAGAAAAAATCTCCTCTTTTTTTTGAAACCCGGAAAAATATGACTAAATTAGTCATGATTAATTGAGTCATGAAAAATATTATTCAAACAGCAAGAAAAAAGAAAGGAATGCGTTCCCGTGAGTTGGCAAACTTACTTGGAGTGGATCAATCTTTGATCAGCAAATTTGAAAATGGCAAACGAATCCCTACAGAGTCTCAGATTGCAGAATTGGCAAATATCCTTTCAATTGATTTGAACGAATTAGTGAAAGTCTGGTTGAAAGAAAAGGTTTTGATGGAGGTTAGGCAATATCGATTTGCTGATGAGGTTTTGGAAATGGTTCAGGAAGAACTTGCGAGTTATCGCCCAAAAAGAAAATTTGAAGACCTGTCTATTGAAAAGACTCTTGCCGAAATTGATGATATGAAACGCGAGTTAGATGTAATCCGATCATTTGAAAACCATCGGATTACAGAAGCCTTGGAATTGGAGTATACTTTTGAAAGCAATCGGATAGAAGGAAATACCCTGACGTTGCGGGAAACTGATTTGGTTATCAATAAAGGACTCACCGTTTCAGGAAAAAGTATGCGTGAGCATCTGGAAGCAATCAATCATGGTGAAGCGATTCATTACGTGAAAGATCTGGTTTCAAAAAATGCAGTTATAACCAAAAGAGAACTTTTAAGTATCCATAATCTTATTCTTCGGGGAATACACCCTGATGAAGCCGGAAAGTTCCGAAGGATTCAAGTGATGATACAGGGAAGCGGTCATATGCCTCCGGCACCTTATCTTGTCGAGAAGCAGATGGAAGACTATTTTATTTGGTATGAAAGAAACAGAACCGCGCTGCATCCGGTAGTATTGGCTGCGGAAATGCATGAGCGCTTAGTTACGATTCATCCGTTCATCGATGGTAACGGGAGAACTTCCCGTTTGATAATGAATATGATTTTACTGCAAAACGGGCTTGTGATTGCAAATATCAAAGGAGATAATTCTTCCAGATTTGCCTATTATGAGGCACTTGATGATGTGCAAACATCAGGAAAAAAAGATTCTTTTATCCGTTTTGTAGCAGAAATTGAAAGACAGAGTCTTGAAAGATACTTGTCAATCCTGAAATAATACTCTTCAGAATTTCACAGAAAATGACACCGAATATTCCTGATTTATTCTGCGCTTTTCTTTTTGAATCTTATCTTTGTTGGAAAAATACTCCAAATGTCAGATATTCTTTCAAAGACCATGGAATCTACTATTCGTACAAGCAAAGATGTTTTGTTGAAAGCATTTCGTTTAATGGCTACAGCAAAAACGTTGGCTGAGAAATATGAAGTAAACAAAGAAGTTACGGCAAAATATGTGCATGCAACCTCACGGGGGCATGAAGCAATTCAGTTGGCTGTTGGTTTGCAGTTGAAACCACAGGATTGGGTTTCTCCATATTACCGTGACGATAGTATTCTTTTGGGAATTGGCATTACTCCTTATGAGTTAATGCTTCAGGTATTTGCAAAGAAAGACGATCCGTTTTCAGGAGGAAGAACTTATTACTCGCATCCGTCATTGAACCGCGATGATATGCCTAAAATTCCGCATCAGTCTTCGGCAACAGGAATGCAGGCAATTCCTACAACAGGAATTGCGATGGGAATCCAATATAAAGAGAAACTGGGCCTTGCTGAAGACTTTAATGGTGAGAATCCGATTGTGGTTTGTTCCCTGGGAGATGCTTCCTGCACGGAAGGAGAAGTTTCTGAAGCTTTTCAAATGGCTGCGTTGAAGCAATTCCCGATTGTTTATCTGGTTCAGGACAATGGTTGGGATATTTCGGCAAATGCTGCTGAAACAAGAGCTCAGGATATCACGCATTACGCACAGGGATTTAAAGGAATTGAAGTTCGAACAATTGATGGAAGTGATTTCGATTTGTCTTATCAAACGGTTCAGGAGGTTTTTGAAATCGTTCGAAAAGAAAGAAGACCATTCATTATTCATGCGAAAGTTCCGCTTTTGGGTCATCATACTTCTGGTGTAAGAAAAGAATGGTATCGCGATGATTTGGAAGAAGCAGCTACCAGAGATCCATATCCGAAATTGAAAGAAATTATTCGTGAGCTGGAAGGTGAAGCTGATATCATCAATATCGAATCTGATGCACGTAAATTGGTTGATGTGGATTACGATAAAGCTTTGAATGCTGAAGAACCAATGCCTTCAAGTGTTACTGATTTTATTTTTGCTCCGACTCCGGTTACGGAAGAAGTCGGTGAACGTGAACCATCCGGAAAAAAGAAAACCGTGATGGTGGACAGTGCTTTGTTTGCTGTTCGTGAAATCATGTCTCAGCATCCGGAAGCATTGTTGTACGGACAAGATGTTGGAGGAAGATTAGGAGGGGTTTTCAGAGAAGCGGCTACATTGGCTCAGACTTTTGGTGATGACCGGGTATTCAATACTCCGATCCAGGAAGCATTTATTATCGGTTCAACGGTAGGAATGTCTGCTGTTGGATTGAAACCATTCGTAGAAGTACAGTTTGCAGATTACATTTGGCCGGGTCTGAATCAATTGTTTACAGAAGTGTCCCGTTCAAATTATTTATCTAACGGAAAATGGCCGGTGAGTTGTGTGATTCGTGTTCCGATTGGAGCTTATGGTTCCGGAGGGCCTTACCATTCATCAAGTGTGGAGTCTGTTTTGGCAAATATTCGCGGAATTAAGGTGGTTTATCCTTCTACAGGTGCTGATTTGAAAGGTTTGTTGAAAGCTGCTTATTACGATCCGAATCCGGTGGTTATTTTGGAACATAAAGGACTTTACTGGTCAAAAATTCCGGGTACGGAAGGTGCGATGTCCATTGAACCGGATGAAAATTACATCATTCCGATCGGGAAAGCCCGTATTGTTCAGGAAGCTTCGGATTCTGCAATTGAAAAAGGCGAGTCATGTGTTGTGGTAACTTACGGAAGAGGTGTTTACTGGACTTTGGAGGCTTCAAAACAGTTTGAAGGGAAAGTGGAAGTATTGGATTTGCGTTCGATTAATCCATTAGACATGGAAGCTGTTGCTGCTTCTGTTGAAAAACACGGAAAAGTGCTTTTGGTTACCGAAGAATCGGTGGAAGCTTCATTTACACTTGGTTTGGCAGGAAGAATCCAACGCGATTGTTTCATTCATCTGGACGCGCCGATTGGAATTGTTGGTGCAATTGATACTCCTGCAATTCCTTTGAATTCAATTTTAGAAGCGGAATTGCTGCCGAATGCAGAGAAAGTGAAAACAGCATTGGAAAAATTGATCAACTATTAATCAATGAATCCGAACCACCCGCCTAGAGTAAGAGCAATGTTAGATCGGATGCAGCTGATAAAAACAGATGTGTCCGTTGCAAAAATGTCAATTTCATTAGATGGAATTCAACATTTACCTGAAATATCAGAGCTTAAAAGTTCATTGACGCAAGATGATGCCGGTAAGTTATTGGCGGCATTGCATCATGCATTTGTTCAGCAGGACCTTACGAAAGTGAGTGCTTTGTATTCTTATGTTGTTCTGTTTTCTGAGACCCAGCAACAGGAAATCCGCAAAGAGACGATCCATGAATTTCATCAGTTTTTAGACCTTCAAAAGAATGATGTGGAGTTGTCTGCCATGTATTTGCATGCCGGATTTGCTAATATGATCAATCAATTGAATGATGTTGAGTTGGTCAATGCACAGTTTAAACTGTTTGAAAGATATTTTTTAGACTCAAATGACCGCAATGGAAAACGGATTGCCGGAATCCAACGCAATTTACCGTTGAGCAGCGATCAGAAAAGTTTGGTTACCGATTATCTGAATCAGATGAAAGCGGAAAATGAAAAGGCGGAGAAGAAGGATAATACCAAAACAATTATTCTGATTGTTGTAACCATTTCCCTGATTCTGCTTCGGATTGCATTGCGCATGTCTAAATAATCGACTTGTAAACAATTCCGGTTTTATAAATAATTGAGCTTCGAAAGAAAAGAGTTTCAATAGCCCTTACTTTTATATTGAGTAAGTCTATGAAAATCGGAAGCATACATACAGTTGGCGCTATTGCGCAATTCCTGGGAAGACAGGTAGTCGGGGATGAATCTTTGATCGTAACCGGAATTAATGAAATTCATCGTGTTGAACCGGGAGATCTGGTTTTTGTCGATCATCCGAAATACTATGATAAGGCATTAAATTCTGCTGCAACTTTTATTTTGATTGATAAAGCAGTGGATGTTCCGGAAGGAAAGGCATTGATTGTTTCTCCCGAACCGTTTGACGATTACAACAAGCTAACCCGAAAGTTTTCTCCATACAGACCGCAAATGTCTATGACGGGAGAAAACTGTCAGATTGCTGATTCGGCACATCTTTCCCCCAATTGTTTTATCGGACATGATGTAATTATCGGTGAAAACGTGATTATTCATCCCGGAGCTTATATTGGAGACGGAACTGTTATCGAAGAAAATGCGATTATCGGGCCAAATGCTGTGATCGGACATTATGCCTTTTATTTCAAAAAGAAACCTTCCGGTTATGACAGAATGCACAGCTGCGGATTTGTTTACATTGAGAAAAATGTAGAAATCGGTGCCGGTTCTACGATCGATGCGGGTGTCAGTGCAATAACACGAATTGGAGAAGGAACTAAAATTGATAATCTGGTTCAAATCGGTCACGATACGATTGTTGGAAAAAACTGTCTTTTCGCTTCTCAAGTAGGGATAGCTGGCTGTTGTAATATCGGAGACAATGTCACTTTGTGGGGACAAGTCGGATGTGCATCAGGAATAACGATCGGAGACGGAGTGGTTGTTCTTGCTCAATCGGGAATTGCCAAATCACTGGAAGGCGGAAAAACGTATTTCGGAAGCCCTTGTGACGAAGCTAAAATAAAAATGAGAGAACTAACTGTTTTGAGACGTCTTACGGAAAGCGGAGGGAAATAATCATGGAAGTCGAAACACGCATAGCGAATTTGGAGTCACAAGTTGAGTTAGGTGAATTTCGGCTTAACTCATTGCTTGAACTAACGCGTGCGATTGCAACAAATCAAAGCGTGGACCAAATTGTCCGCTTGTTTGAATTTGTGATGCGAGAACAACTTGGTTATGACCGTTTTTTGCTTTTTAATAAAGAAAATGGCTGGAGTTCTCTTCTGAAAGTAGGGCTGAAAAGCAAAATCAAAGATATTTCGATTGAAAAAGAACTTTATCGTTTTCGTGATATTACGGTAATTGAATCCAGCTATTCTGCAATTCTGGATGAGTTTGATATTATCGTCCCCGTTTTTCATAAGGATAAACCTTTAGCCTATCTTCTGATTGCCGGAATTGAGGGAAGCGGAATGAAAAAGCATGAAACTTTGGCGGATATGCGTTTTCTGCAGACATTGACCAATATGGTGGTAATGGCTATTGAGAACAAGCGCATGGCCAAGGAAGAATTGAAGAGAGAACGCCTGAAAAAAGAGCTCGAAGTTGCTTCTGAAATGCAGAAACTGTTGTTTCCTTCAGATTTGCCATCGAACAGACAAATGGATATTTCTGCCAAGTATATTCCGCGGCATGAAGTTGGGGGAGATTACTATGATTTCATTCCCTTGGGAGATAGTAAATATGTGATCTGTATTGCGGATGTCAGTGGAAAAGGAATCAGTGCGGCCATGTTGATGGCTAATTTCCAGGCTACCATTCGCACATTTTATTCTACGGTATACCAAATACAACAGTTTTCACTGGAGTTTTTGATCGAAGAACTCAACAAAAAAGTAATGACGAGTGCAAAAGGAGAAAAATTCATCACCTTCTTCATTGCCGTTTACAATGCCGAAACCAGGGAATTGGATTATGTCAATGCAGGACACAATCAACCGATTATTACCAACGGAAAAGAAAAGAAGCTTTTGGATATCGGTTGTGTGGGATTAGGTATGTTTGATGAAATGCCCTTTATTCAGGTCGGTAAAGAAATCCTGAAACCCAATACAACACTGATCTTGTATACGGACGGAGTCGTCGAATTGGAAGATGAAAAAAATTGCCATTTCGAACTGGAACGTTTAATCAAAATCTATCATAATTTCTACCGACTTAGTATGGAAGATATGAATAACATCTTGTTCTCCAAATTGGATGAATGGCGCGGAAACCGCAAGTTGGTAGACGATACCGCGATCTTTTCCTGTAGATTCTTTTAGTCCTTTTGCTGTATTTGAAAATGCAAAAAGTAAACCTTATCTCATCAAATACATTTTTCCGAAGTTCTTTTTGAAATATTGATCGGCACCTGATTCTCTGTGCTTGATATCTTCCCCTTGAATTTTTGCCTTTACCTGATACAAATAAACGCCATTTGCCAGCGGATCACCAAATTCATCTTTTCCATCCCAGGCATAATCCGTGATGTTTCGACCAATCCGGATTAATCCCAATTCATCTTCCGTAATTTCTCTGATCACCCGGCCTGATACAGTCATGATTTGTATGATGATATCATCGGGAACTTCTGTACCGGTTAACGTAAACACAAAACGCGTGCTGGTAGAAAACGGATTGGGATAGTTCATCATTTGCGTGATGGAGGATTCCCGGATAACTTCAAAATTCACTCGGTATTCGTAATCACCGGAAATATTTCCCGAACGGTCACTTCCCTGAACGAAAAGTTGATACATTCCATCCTGAAGGAACTCTTTCGGGTAAACGATCTTAAATTTCAGGTTTTGACTCGTAGCCGGATACCATTGTAGAATGGTGTTTCCGGAAGCATCAATAAATGGAATGCGTTTCTGAATTCCATCCGGACCTGTTAAGTAAATTCCGAATAATGTGGTGTCGGAAATGTTATCCATGATCCAGTAAGGATTGTCATCCTTTAAGGTAATGAGGATTTCACTTGTAGGATCCACAATGTCTCCGTTCAGAATATGCATTCCGTTGAAGGTCACATCCAAAATAGGATTTTTATCATCTGCAACCACGAAGACAGGAAGCTGTAAAATATTGTTGTAGTGATATTGCTCCAACTGATCGGTCTGAACCAAAGAACCATTGACGTATGGATTCACTTCCATCCAAAGAGTGTTGTAGCCCGGAGTTCCAATCGAACTGAAATGAATGGTATCTCTCAGGGTTTGATTTACTCTCAGGGAGTCTTGTCTCGGATATGGAATAATGTGCTGAATGTGATTCTGGTTATCAAGCCAGTAATTGATCAATAGAGAATCCATTGGGAATTGACTGACATTTACTACATCGACGGCAAAGGCATAATCCTGACCTTCATAAATAGTATCTCCTGATGACGAGTAGTATCCATTACTTCCGTCAATGGCAGCTTCAGGAACCGGTTGATACAAGACATGAATGCGGTCAATTTGAGCCGGAGTCAGATTTGTTTTATCCGAGTTCATAATTCCAATTCTGATTCTTGGAAACTGAGCTGCATCTACGATGTTTTGCAGGTTGATGATAGAATCATAAGGAGTGAAAACAGTGTCAATGATTCCTGCCGGAGCATTGGATAAATCGTATCTTTCAATAAAGATCCGCACGCTGTCCGTTGAAGGAGATTCCAAAGAATCTCTTTTCCAGTAAAGTGTTTCCCACTTAAATGCAGGACCGATTTGAGGCGTTTTTTCCACACCGATGTATGCCGGTTTCAGTACATCAACGTCAATTTTTATTTTCGCAACTCCGGCCGGAAGATCATTTGTGATCTCGCTGTCTGTCCAGAACTTGACCTGATTCATTGCTGTACTTCCTTTCTTAAAGAAAAGCGCAAAGGGTTTGTCCGGTTGTGTACTGTTAACCGACGGAAAACCCAAGTTTTGAAACATCGTGTAGACACTTGGATTATTAGCTGTCCAGGAGCTGAAATAAGTCGTAAATGGCGTATACATCAAAACATAATTGCTATCGGGAATTCCGTTTTGAATCATGTTCATGAAATTTGCCATCGAAGCCGGGTCGGTTTGATTAAATGTAAAATAATACTCAAAACGATCTCTGCATCCTGTGCCGCCAGCACTTCCTAAATTGTTCAGATTACCGAAGTTCATGGATGGATCGTTATTGCTGTTGGATGGTGTTCCGTTTCCGCATCCGGGACAGTGTGTTTTCCATCCGTTCAAGGTAACATTATCAACAACTGCCACATAGATGTACGGATTGTACGCACAGGTTGCATAATCGACAAGACTGTGGTCAATGCTCCAGGAATTGAACAAGGATTCATAGGCATCCGTTGTTTCCATTACCTGAATACTTATTTTATGCCAGTCATTCAGAATGAAATCCCGTTTCCGAAGATTTCTGTTGTAATCAATTCCTGAAAAAGAGTTGTTCTTGAATTGGAAGAAGTGGTCTTGTCCCCAGCCCCATTTATTGGGAATATATTGGAATGAATATTCTGCCCAGTTCGGAGCAGTTGTATCAACAGAAACTCTCCAGAAGTAAACAGTGCTGTCTGTACAAACCAAAGGAAATGGACTGCCGCTTGCTGAAAGCCATTGATTCGGGGCAACTTCTTTGACACCACCTAAGCCGGTAACAGAGAATTTTCGCAGTTGCGGACTGTTATATGTATCGGTTGTATCCAGCTCAAACAAATAAGTGTTCATCTGCGCTATCGGATTAATCGTACTGGCTTTTACCGTTACCGTATCGTAAGGAATAACAGCATAATTATACGGCCATACAGGAAGCATTCCATCTATGTTCAGGAAGAAATTAGCAGTAACCCGGTTGTTGGTGATTTCTTCGTATTCTTCGGCATAAACATTCGGAATATCTGCAGTAATGGTGAAGCTGTTTACTCCGGCGCTTATTGTAGCCTGGAGCGGGAATTTTTTTGTGATAGTAGTATCGTAGTTTAAGCGTGAAATAAACAATGACTTGACTGAATCTACGTTACTTCCCGGGAAATCGCGTCTGATTTCAACATAAACGGGTGTTTTAATGGAAGTCCCGAGATTTCGGATTGTGAATGTCAATTCGATACTATCGACCGCTAAATTGACATTATTCGGAGATAATTTAATATTTGAAAGCGGAATGTCAATTTCAGGAGCATTGCTGCCGTTGACTTTAATCATCGGATCGCCATGCAGCGTCATTTGCGTACATGTCGATTCATAATAGACGCTTCCAACTGCCAGATTGCTGTAAATCTGTTGCAAATGATAGATCGTGTTTTTGATCTGATTTCCAAAAGTCCGGTTGTAATTTTTATAAGAAAATTCCCGGTAAAGTTCGGTTGAATAGATTGCCAAAGGAGAATCGTATCCGACTGAAATGGTTGATAGAAATGCAATCGCTCCTTCATTGGGAATGTTCACGAAATTTTCAGAAGTAGAAGTACCTGTTTTGAAGATATTCCCGTTGTAACAAGAGTTTCCGATGATGATCGGGTATTTTCCGGAGTTGTTCCAATTGCCCGGATCATCAATGTTGATTTCAAAACCGTTGTTCGAAGCGGCAGCATGTCCGAAAAAGTTCATGATCGACACCCCGTCTTCAATTTTCTGAGTCACACTATTAACTACGTTTGGATCTAAAGGATCACTGGATGTTTTAAAGTAATTGGTCACTTTTCCCGCAAAAAGGGTGTCTTCGGCAATGACTTTCATTCCATTCATGAAACTTTGAAACAAACCTTGCTGCAAAGCATCCGAACCTCCTACGAAATGCAGAATCTGTTTCTGCCAATTCATTGTTTCGGCAAAATTCAAACCCAGGTTGCTTTGAAGGTTTTCGTATTGAATAATCTTCGAAAGATAATTCTCTAATTCCAAATTGGTCATTACAGAAATGCGCCCTGTGGGAACAAGCGGAGTCCATTTTGATTGAGGAATCAAACCTGCCGTAATGGCTACGTCACTTGCCGGAAGCCCAAGCGGGGGAACAAGACAGTGTGCATTACTCAGTGGATTGCTTCTTGTTTCGGCAACTGCAACTCCTTTACCGATTAGGAATAATCCTTCAGGTTTTTGAGTGCTGTTTTCATAGACGAAATGAGTAAATCTGCGAATGGAAATGGGATGTTTAATGATTCCTCCCCCGAATTGCAGATACAACTCTTCAATATTTGCCTTAATAACATTGTGTCCTCCTCCGGGAGCCGAAGATCGGTAATTTCTATAGGAATCCGTTCCGCTGGAAAGTACCGGATGGTAAACAAAAAGCAAGGCCGAATCCAGATTCATCGCGCTGAAATCCGTGAATGTTCCTGATCCGTTTACAGCTTGCATCGCATTTACACTTATCGCCGAATTCATATCAACGACCAACACCTCAGTTTCGCTTTTAGTCGGATGATTTGGAACAATGAATTGAACAAGTCCTCCGGAAACAGTTGGGATCTCAAATCGCGGAACAGAACCGAAACTTAAGATTAAAGGAGAGGATCCTGCATAATTTGCCAGATCTATGCGGCTTTTGACCGTTCCGTTCTGCACGAAAAAACGATCGGATCCTTGTCCGCTGCTGCTTGGAAGTCTGGGATAGGAAAGAGCTGCGTATGTGAAAATTTGCCGGTCGACAGAAACATCGAGATCCGCAATGATTTCATGATGAATATTACTTGTTCCGTTTGTGAGATCAGATGCCGAAAAAACAGAAGATGTTTTGACCTGATAATATCCGACGAAACTGGTGTCCTTAATTAAGAGGTTTCCGGCTCCGAAAGTCAATCTCAGGTGATGATTATGTCCTAACGGATTGTTAAAACTTCCATAAGAATTAGATGAGACACGGCATTCCACTTTTACTGGAAGTGCACCCGGGCCGGTGAAAACGGCCGGAGTTGGTATGGGGATGTCTGACGAAACATTGGTTGAAACAGTGCTGATTTCAGGATTTCCGTAACCTTCTCCTCTGGAATAGATAGAGCCGGATGCTTGTCCTTCAACAAGACCTTCGCAATACGTGCTGGAGAAATTACTGCGGTATTCAGACCTGACGAAAGCGCCTGGAGTATAATTGGAATAATTTTGATCGGGCTGCAATGTGAATCGAAGTCCGGTTCCTGAATTTTTCCATGAAAAGAAATAAGTGATTGTATCGCTGATCAAACTATAACCGGGGTTTCCCATTTGCGCGGGATTGGGATACATGACCGAATCCAGCCAACCGTCATTGCGGTAGGCATAAAACAAGAAATAATCTCCCGGATCAAAGGAATTGTCGCCGCCGTCAACCATGTAAACAGGAACTTCCTTATCCTTTCCGAAAATTTGAAAACTTGCAGGATTTACTCCTGAAACCGGAATGCTGTTGGCGTTTAATGTTGAGTAATCGACTTTGTAAAGACCGTTTTGAGCGATTTTGAAGCCGTAGTATTTTTGGGAAAAATCAATCCACTCATTTCCGTATGGCTGACTCCATGCAAAAACGAAAGGTATAAGCGTAAGTAGTATTAAGTAGAGTTTTTTCATAGGCTCTTCTTATTCATCTGTTTTTACTGCGTTTTTGGGTTTATTCAATGCCAAACGCAAGGAAATAACATGAGAATACAATGCTGTTGAAGCGTCACCAATGTCAGTAAAAGCATAATCTAAATATACAGCTTTAATATGTAATCCGATACCGATATTTGGTTGGATGGTAAGCTTCTTTGAGTCGTCGAAATTTTTGATATACTGCATGTTGGAAATTCCGCCTCTCAAAGTTACCAGATCTTTAAAACCGAATGCGATTCCGAAATGCGGGTCAAAACTGACTACATTGGTTTTTAAAATCGTATTTCGTTTACCATCTGTGGTAATGTCCAGATCCAATTCTCCTGAAACATAAATTCCTTTCTTACCAAGCGGTTGTTTGTAGTAAGTTCCTAAAATGATTCGGGGAAGCGTCAATTCCAGTCCGTTTCGGGGAATTTCGTTTCCGGTAAGTGTAAATACTTCTTTTGTCTGATCATCCAACGTAAAGATCCACGCATTAAAAGTAGAAGTTACGTCACGGATTACAGCTCCGAATTTCAAACGGTCGCTTTTTTCATATGTCACTCCGGCATCCAGACCAAAACCCCAGGATTTTGCAAAATCTCCGACTTTACGATAAATCACTTTGAAATTTCCTCCCAAAGAAAGCCCCGGGATTTTTGTTTTACGGGCGTAGGAAAATAAAAAGGCATAATCCGCAGCAGTAAAAGTGGTAATCTTATCGTAGTCTATTTTTCCTTCGTTATCGATCAATTGAGTCGTGTTCGGAATGTCGTCTACCGCAAAACGGATCACAGAAAGTCCGACGGCACTTTTTTCGTCAATCTGATGCGCCAATCCTAAATAATCATATTTGGCGATTCCTGCAAAATATTCCGAGTGCATCAAGCCGATATCCAGCCACTTATTTGTTTTTGTCAATCCTGCAGGGTTCCAGTATCCGCTGTTAACTCCGGTTGTTTGAGCCACAACCGCATTGGAAAGGCCAAGTGCTTCGGCACCAATACCGATCGCTAAAAATTCATTGGAATATTTCGGAGCCAGAGAACCTTGTCCAAACGAAAAGAAGGTGCAACAAAAGATGCAAACAATTAGGTAAAATCTCATAGTATTTAAGTTCCTCACGAATGCTATTAACTGCATCTTTTATAAAAAATTGTGCAATTGGTTGTAATATTGATTAAATCGAAGTGTAAATTTACACCTTTTCATAGTAAACGACCAACAAAATATTCATTACCCCGATGAAAATGTTCAATATCCCTAATTTATTTACTGCTAGTAACATGCTCTGTGGAATTTTTGCCATCATCTTAGCATTTGCAGGTAGAATTGATATCGCACCGTATTTCATTTTCCTGGCAGCAGTTCTCGACTTTTTCGACGGATTTATAGCACGACTTCTAAAACAGCAGGGAGAATTGGGAAAACAGTTGGATTCTCTGGCGGATATGATTTCATTCGGGTTGGCTCCGGGGATTATTATAATGGTAATATTAGTTGGTCAAACCACATTTATCGATTTTGAAAGCTTGTTCTGGCATGGGGAGTATGTAACGTCAACTACTCAGGTTGAAATAGTAAATGGGGATTCTTTCTTTAGTTTAGAGATGCTGACAGCTTCTTTGCATAGTTGGGGGAATTCGTTTTTTGAATGGAAAAACATTAATTGGTTGCCTTTTGTGGCGTTGATTATCCCATTTTTCTCCATGTTCCGCCTGGCAAAATTCAATATTGATACGCGTCAATCGGAATCATTTATCGGGTTACCCACTCCGGCCAACACGATTTTCTTCATGGCTTTTCCGCTTTTGTTGTCTAAATATGGAACAACAAGCGGTTGGGAACACGATCTGATCATATGGTTGATTCAGCCGGTGGTTTTGATTCCGATTATTGTAATAATGTCGCTTTTATTGGTGGCTGAATTACCGCTTTTTGCGCTGAAATTCAAGTCTTTCAAATGGAAAGGAAATGAGATCAGATACATTTTCTTAATAAGTTGTGGAATACTTATTTCAACTTTATTGATTTGGTCCATTCCAATTATTGTACTTTTGTACCTGTTATTATCATTTATTCAACACATTCTTCGAAAAAAATCGAACGCATGAAATTCAAAGCTGAAATCGATGTGATGCCATTAGAGGCATTGTTAGACCCTCAAGGGAAAGCAGTTACTAACAGTATGCCGACAATTGGCCTGCCTGAAATTACAGGTGTACGAGTTGGAAGACACGTACGACTTTTCGTGGATGCACCTTCAAAAGAAGCAGCAACTGAGAAAGTAGAGTTGGCTTGTAAGAAGTTACTTGCAAACCAAATTATGGAAAGCTATTCTTATACTGTAGAGGAGGCGTAAGCCATGAACCGGTATTTAGGTCAAAATCACATTGGTTATCAGGAAAGTGCTCTTGGTAACCATGTTTTTTTTGGAATAGACCCAACAACAAACCAACCGTTTGAAACCGCTTTTCACCAGGCAACTGCTCAGGAAGTAGACGAAGCACTGGAAAAAGCAAAAAATGCATTTGAGATTTATCGTCAGATTTCAATAGAGAAACGCGTTTTCTTTCTCAAAGCAATTGCAACCAAACTTCGTCAGAATAAAGAAGAACTGATCCATTGGTTTTGTGCGGAAACCGCTTTGCCGGTGGATCGCGCCGAGACAGAATTCAATCGTTCCTGCTATCAGTTTGACTATTACGCACAAGCCGTTGAAACAGGATATGCTCTCGAAATAAAGATCGATTCTGCTAATCCTGACCGCTTGCCCAATCCGAAACCGTCGCTGATGAAAATGAATGTTCCGGTAGGGCCTGTTGTGGTTTTCGGAGCGAGTAATTTCCCTTTTGCTTATTCTGTTTTAGGAGGAGATGTGGCCTCGGCACTTGCGGCAGGCTGTCCTGTGATTGTGAAAGCTCACGCCATGCATCCGCATACAAGTTCAATTTCGGCACGCTTGATTTTAGAAACAGCACAGGAATGTGCTTTACCGGATGGAATTTTTTCGCATTTACTTGCTGAGGATTTTACAGTTGGGCAGCAGCTTGTTCAGGATTCGCGAATCAAAGCTGTCGGATTCACCGGAAGTATCGGCGGTGGAATGGCTTTACAAAAGTTGATCAATGAACGGCCGGAACCAATTTCGCTTTATGCAGAAATGGGAAGTTCCAATCCGATTGTACTTACAAAAGAAGCATTGGTAAAACGGGGAAGTGAAATTTCAAAGCAGATCAGCGCTTCGGTTTTGTTGAATGCCGGACAATTTTGTACCTCTCCGGGTTTATTGTTTGTAGAAGAAACCGCAAATTTCAACCACTTTAAAGAAGAAACAGGACGCTTTTTTGCCCAAAGCGAATTACAGTGCATGTTGCATCCCGGTATTTCGAAACGCTATTTTGAGCGGGTTGAAGAACATGCAAAATCTGTCGAAGTGCTCTATAAAGGAAAATCTGAAGGAAATTTTATTCAACCTACATTGGCGGAAGTCGATGGAAATACTTTTCTGACAAATTCAAAAATTCAGGAAGAAATCTTTGGTTCTTATCTCACGATCATCGTTTGTAAAAGCGAAGCCGAATTGAAATCGTGTATTGCATCGCTTCAAGGCCAGCTAACAATGAGTTTGTATGCAGAGCCGGAAGAAGAACTGGCAGATTTACTTTCCTTATTGAGCTTGAAAGCAGGACGAATTATATTCAACGGCGTTCCTACCGGAGTAGAAGTTAGTTTTGCGCAGCAACACGGCGGACCTTTTCCAAGCAGCCTCAATTCCTACTTCACATCCGTTGGCTGGGATGCAATCAAACGCTTCCAAAGACCTGTAACTTTTCAAAACTTCCCGGAGGATTTTGAAACTAAAAAATTGAATTTCAACGCAAACGTAAATTTTTTACATTTTCTTAACGGAAAATACCAGTAAACCTATTGACAGGTAGAATTAAAAACACGTTATTTGTCTCGATGAATTCCCTATCGTTCATTTAAGTTCTATTTTATATTTGTATTTAAATTTTAGATTATGTCAGAATTAGAATCAGGCTCAAAGAAAAACATGACACCGGTATTGACAGCAGTTATTGTGTTGTTGGTGGTTTTGTTAGGAACGATGACTTATTTGTGGAGTTCAAAAAACGGTGCTTTAAAGGAAGCGACTAAGAAAAATCAAGAGCTTCAGGCCGACATCGAGGAAATGAACAAAATGATGGCTCCATTCCTGGGAAGTGAAACGACAAACGATTTGATGTCGGATTTCACGAACATGATGGATACATATGATGCGCTTTTGAAAAAAGATGCATCTAAATCTGATAGCTTGAATGCTCAGAAAGACAAGATTCAGGGGTTGATTTCTGAGTTGGAAACAGCGAAGAAGAACGGTCGTGTTACTGCGTCTTTAATTGCAAAATTGAAGCGTGAAAACGAAACACTTCGTCAAATTATGATCAGCTATGTGAAGCAGATCGATCAGTTGAACACCATGAATTTGAAGTTGACTTCCGAATTGGATGAAACATCAACTCAGTTGGCTGAAACGAAAACAGAGCGTGACACTTATAAAGGTCAGGCAGAAGAAAGTGCCGAACAAGTGAAAAAAGGTTCGAAACTGGCTGCTTACGGGTTTACATCTACCGGTTTGCGAATGAAATTGAATGACACCACTGAGCCGACAACAAAAGCTCGTAACTGTGTTCAGGCAAAATCAACGTTTACAATCGGTGAGAATACGATTGCTACTGCAGGAGACAGAACGGTTTACCTTCAGATCATTGATCCGGACGGGAAAACATTACAAGGTCGTTCTGGTGGAACTTCAAGCAGTGCCGACGGTGGTAATTTTGTTTACTCTGCGAAACGTGATATTCAATACGCGAACAAATCAGTTGACGTAACGATTTTCTACGATTTCAACGGGGAAGAGCCTGTAAAAGGAAACTACAAAGTGAAAGTTTTTGTTGACGGACAAGCAATTGGTTCTGACAGCTTCACTTTGAAATAAATAAAGAAAATATGACAGCTCCGGAGTGAAATTTTCCGGAGCTGCATTTTTAACAATAAAAAGAGTAAACGTTGAAACGTTTTTAGGTAAATTAGATCCGGACCCAAGTCCAAATTAAAGTTAGGTAGATGACAAATATTTTTATCGCAAATCTCGATTGGGAGATTACATCAGAAGATTTGCAAGTAACGTTTTCAGCGTTTGGTGCAGTTCACTTAGCACATGTTGTGTTTGATGCTAAGACCAAGAAGTCAAAAGGTTTCGGCTATGTCGAAATGGAAAGTGCCGAAGAAGCAATTAATGCTATTCAGGCACTGAATGGCTTTGAAGTAAATGGTCGAAAGTTGGATGTGAAAATTGCATCTCCAAAAGCAAATCGTCCGAAACCGGAAGACAAACCGAAAAAACCGGCATTTGGTAACAAGCCAGGTGGTTTTGGCGGTGGTCAAAAACGATTCAACAACAACGGTCCCCGACAAGGAGGACAAGGTGGTGGCGGTGGCTACAGATCAAATGATCGTAATTCATCAAGTGACCGCAGTTCAAGTGATCGTAATTCAAATTACAATAAAAGAGAAGGCGGAAGCTCAAACACAGGCTCTGGTTCAAGTTCCGGTTCTGGCTCAAATTCAGGGTCAGGTTCAGGTGAACGCCAAATGCGCCCTCGAAGAAAATTTGATAACTAGTTAAATTAAACCATGTCGGAAGCGATTAATCAAGGACATGTAGAAATGCATGTTGATGAATTCGGTATTGCTACTATCGAGTTCGGACACCCATTAAGTAATTCATTACCGGGTAAAATTCTTAGAAAACTGGCAGACACAATTACGGACGCAGGAAATGATTCCGCTGTAAAAGTGATTGTTCTGAGATCCAGTGGAGATAAGGCATTTTGCGCAGGAGCAAGTTTTGATGAATTGATATCCATTCAGGATTTAGATACCGGAAAAGTGTTTTTCTCCGGTTTTGCTCAGGTAATTAATGCATGCAGAAAATGCCCGAAATTAATCATCGGCCGCATTCAGGGAAAAGCAGTTGGAGGAGGAGTAGGAATTGCTTCAGCAGTAGATTATTGCTATGCAACACGCTTTGCCGAAGTGAAACTTTCTGAATTGGCAGTTGGTATCGGTCCGTTTGTAGTTGGGCCTGCAGTTGAACGCAAAATGGGACTCTCTGCTATGTCTCAGTTGGCAATCAATGCTACAGAGTGGAGAACTGCCGAATGGGCAATGCAAAACGGTTTGTACGCAGATGTATTTGACGGCGAAGACGAGATGGATGAAGAAATCAATCGTTTATCACACACTTTGGCAAAATCAAGTCCGGAGGCAATGGCAGAATTGAAAAAGGTTTTCTGGAAAGGAACAGAGAATTGGGATCAATTGTTGTCAGATCGTGCTGCAATCAGCGGAACACTTGTTCTTTCTGATTTCACGGTAAATGCGATTAATTCGTTTAAGAAAAAGTAACGGGATATTAAGACTTCAGGACATTAGGATTTTAGGACGGAATCAAAGTCTTAAAATCCTGATATCTTGAAATCCTGAAGTCATTTCAGTAATGCTAACAAAGCAAAACTGGCCAACCAATGCTCGCCCATGTAATCTCCATCCACGATATTCTTCAGAGAAGTTTCAATGTGTTGATCAGCAATTGCATTCAGATGCGCAAGCTCCGGCAAGGTCTTCGTGATTCCGTAAATGCACCAGGCTCTGCTGAAATTCAAGCCATCCAAATGAACCAGATGTCCGTCAGAACGGTCGGATACTTTTCCGGGTTCCAAAGAGAATTTCTTGTTGAACAACTGAGGAGCAAAACCTTTCAGCCACTTTTTAAATTCATCTTTTGAAAGAATTCGTCGCATGATGTCTATTTCTTCGAAACCTCCGGAGAGAAAGTCGTAACCGCTTGGTTCCAGATGCAAGGGATATTTTTGGTCCTTGAAATAAAAATCCCGGGCTCTTTTTTCAATGACGTTCTTCAGGGAATCATTCGAATGGGCAAGCGCATAATCGTAAGCAAAAGTCAATCCGAAGGCTGTATTGATATGGTCTCCGGAACGAATGGCATAATTCAGTTTGGGAAGAAAATCAATATATTTTTGGCAGAATAATTCCGAAAGTGGCTGGAGATTTTCGCTTAATTCCTTTGCAAGCGGGTGTTTCCATGTTTCAAGCTCCAATTGCAGTTTCAAAAGCCAGTTCCAACCGTAAGTCCGTTCGAAAGATCCGTTGTTTTTGGTTTTGAAATAAGCAATTTCCTGTTTGATGTTGGTTTCGCTCAGATTGGTTTTTAAAACGCTCAGGATTGTGTCGTTGATCAAATCCGGGTATTCCTTCAGAAGCCGCACAATAAGCCAGTGTCCGTGTACGGAAGAGTGCCAGTCGAAACAGCCGTAGAAAGACGGGTGAAGGGCAGAAGGAGTTTTCAGATCCGTTCCGTCATTCAAAACCTGTCCCAATTTATTCGGATATTCTTGCTGAGCACATTTCAGAGGAAGAGAAATGAGTCGTTTTGCCTCAGAAAGAGAAATCTGCTGTGAGAATGCGAATGATGAAATGAAGAGAAACAGGAAAGTCAGTTTTTTCATAGCTTGCGTTTCTTCAAATTTATTATTTTTCAACTTCTTGAATGTAGGATTTTAATCCTATATCTGAAGTAACTTTGTTTTTCAGGAGCAGACACCATGGAGATTCAATTAGAGGAGCGGAAAATAATTCACATCGATATGGATGCCTTTTACGCTTCTGTTGAACAGATGGACAATCCTGAATTGAGAGGAAAACCATTGGCAGTGGGAGGAACCCGCTTGAGAGGAGTGGTTGCTGCGGCAAGCTATGAAGCGCGGAAATTCGGGGTGAGATCTGCTATGCCGAGCGCAACAGCTGCGCGACTTTGCCCGGATTTGATTTTTGTACGACCGCGTTTTGACAGGTATCAGGAAATTTCCCTGCAAATCAGAGCTATTTTTTACGAATACACAGATTTGGTTGAGCCGCTTTCCCTGGATGAAGCATTTCTGGATGTCACCTCAAACAAGAAAGGAATCAAATCGGCGACTTTGCTTGCGCAGGAAATCCGAAGGCGTATCAAAGAAGAAGTCGGATTAACGGCCAGTGCCGGAATCTCGATCAATAAGTTTACAGCCAAGATTGCTTCCGATGTGAATAAACCGAACGGACAGCTTACCGTTCCTCCGAATGAATTGGAAGAGTTTCTGGAGAAACTTCCGATCGACCGGTTTTTCGGAATCGGGAAAGTGACAGCAACAAAAATGAAAGAACTGGGAGTGCGCAACGGGAAGGATCTTAAGCAAAAATCATTGGTTTTTCTGGTTCAGCATTTCGGCAAATCCGGACAGCAGTATTACAATATTGTTCGCGGAATTCAGACCAGTGCCGTGAAACCGAATCGTGAACGAAAATCGCTTGCGGTGGAACATACTTATGGGAGTGACCTGCATTCCAAACGGGCAGTTCTGGAAAAATTGGAACGGATTGCAGAAGAGTTGGAAACCCGTTTAGAGAAACGCCAGCTAGGAGGAAAAACACTGACTTTAAAGATCAAATTTTCCGATTTCACACAAATAACCCGGTCGCACACGCGTGAACAGGAAATGAGAACTGCCGCAGATCTTCTTCCGGTTGTAGAGGAATTGGTGGCCGAAAATGAGTGGGAAAAACCCATTCGCTTATTGGGGTTGTCTTTGTCGAAATTTGCATCCGAAGAACCGAAAGTGGAAACACAGCTGACGATTCAATTTTAGCCCTGTTACAAGTGGATTCGTAAGCCTATTCCTGCTCCGAAAACTGGGTTTCTGCGGGTTGTAAAATCCCACTTTAATTGCTGGCTGAGTGCCTGATTGAAACTTCCGAAACCGAATAATTGGTAATTCCCGAAAATATAATGGAATTCAGGACGCAGCCAGACATTCCAGCCGAATGGGCGGAAGTTGGGAGCGCTGAAATTGGGAAGAGTTTGTTTTTTTGACATCCATCCATACGCGAATTCGGTTCCACCGGAGATCCGGAATTGGAATTGTTCACTTAAGGGAATAGAAAACGACAATCCCAAAGGTACGATGATTGAATTTACCAGATAAGTTTGTGTTCCTGTTCGGTGATTGATGAAATAATTTACAGAATCAGACGGAGCACTGCCAACACCTTCAAATATAATCACGCTGTCGCGTTTGTACAAAGAACCGTATTGTTTGATTTGGCTTGAGCGGAATCCAAGCCCGAATAAGGCATCAAGGCGGGCATTTATTCTTCTGTTAATCTCGAGTTTTCCGTAAAAGGAAGAACTGTGAACCGTTGCAAATTCTCTTCTTTTTCCCTGGAAATTGGTCGTGTCAAAAGGTTCGAAAGATCTTTTTTTCTCACCTTCCCAACCAGCGAGTATTGACAAAGACCATTTTTGGTGTGTTTTTGTAACGATTTCCAATGGTTCATGAACGGACTGAGGAGTTACTGCCAGATTTTCAGTATTGGTTGAATCACTTACTGTTGTTGTGCTGTCTTGTTTGCTTGTCTCTGTAAGATCTTTTTCCGGGTTCGCTTGATTTTCTGTTGAGTTGGATGTTGTGCGTGTTTGAGGGGAAGTTGTGTCTGTTACCACTGAAAGATTCAGATTTGTTTTCGATTGGTCAGGACGTAATATTGCGATTTTACGCTCGTCCCTCAAAAAGTCTTGTTTGGAGCGTGAGTTGTAGGTTTCAGACGAAGTTCTTTCAGACAAATCGGAAAGATCCGGACGTAATAATGCGTTTTTACGTCCGGAAATCTTTTCTTCGGAGTGTAGGTAGTGAATTGATGGTGTTTCTTTTGATGAATTTGTAAAAGGGGTGTTGTCTGTTTTCTTCTCTTTAATAACATTGTTTGATGCAAAAGCCTGTTGTCCGGAAGGAGTGTTTTGCGAAATAGTTTGATTGCCGGAAGTTGGTGTTTTACCTGAAAGAGATTGAAAATAAAGGACTGCAGCTAAGGTTGTTGCTCCTAAAAAAACAGGAAACAGAATGAAAAAAAATCTTCTTCGCTTCTTTTTAGAAACGATGGCGCGGTCAATGTTGGCTTTCACCGATGGGTCCGGAGTCAGCTCAAAGCCTTCAAACGTTGTTTGAAACAATTGATCTATTTCGTCAAGCTCTTTCATTGCTTCTTTTTTTTTCCAGATTCGTTTTAATCCAATTTTTTGCTTTCGCCAATTGCGATTTGGAAGCACCTTCCGTGATTTCCAGGTATTCCGCAATTTCCTTATGTGTGAGGTTGTCCAGAACAAATAAATTGAAGACTGCGCGGTAACCCGGAGGCATTTCTGTTAGTAATTTCAGCAGTGCACTTTTTTCGTCTTTCGGGTCGATTTCCTGAGTAAATGATTCCTGCGGACTTTCAAAAAAATCTTCGTTTTCCTTTAAAACCATCTTTTTCTGAGACTTCAAAAAATTGATCGCCGTTCGGATGGTGATTGTTTTGATCCAGGGCCCGAGTGTGAGCTCCGGATTCACTTTTTCCCGGTTCTCATATACTTTGATGAATGTTTCCTGCAGAATTTCCTGAGCATCGTCTTTACAGTTTGCATAACGCATGCAAATACCAAACATAGAAGGGGAGTATTTTTCATACACCCTATCAAAAGCCTTTTTGTTTCCTTTGATAAACTCTTCTATGTTTTCTTCCATCCCGATTTTTCGGATTAACTGCATTTGAGCGAGATCTCCTTTCCTTCAAAAGTAAAGCACTTTGGTGAAAATTCTTTGATTTTGCTTTGTTAACGTTCCAACTCTACATAAAACCCGCAGGCGCCTTCTCCATCCGATTTCTTGTTTTCATCGATGTGCATTTGATTTCCTGAAATGGTAAATTGTCCCAGTTCATTGGCATCAATTACCAGGTAATTTTGATTTGAATTGGTGATCTGCTGAAAACTGTAAGTTCCGGAAGGCAGGTAGTAATAAGTAGAACTTCCTGCAGTATTGTTGACTGTCAGAGTGTGGTTCTGACTGTTGAAATTCCACTCGATTTCACCGGAATTATGTGTTTCATTAGCTCCGGCTATACCTCCGTAAAGTCTTACGAGGTTCCATCTTCCGTCAATCTCATTTGCGGGCGGATTAATCTGTTTCGGAGTAACGGTTTCTTTTTTGCAGGCAGCAACCAATAGAAGAACCAGAAGCGCCAAAAGTGAGCTGTAAATTGATTTTTTCATGATTTTAAGTTTTAATTTTTAATGATTCGTTCGGTGTGCTTGTTTCCTTTATGATCAGTTAATACAAGCAGGTAAACGCCGTTTTTCAAGTCGGAAATGGTGATTTTATTTTCAGTATTTAAACCATTTTCTTCCAGAAAAATCTGTTGTCCGGAAAGTGTGTTTAGTTCAACTTTTTCGATTCTTGCATCCGTTTTGATCTGAATCTCGTCACTGAAAGGATTCGGATAAACTTTCAGATCCGGAATGTTGCCGTTGCCTCCAATGCTTAAAGGAATGTCAACAAAAAAAGAGGCCGAATCACTGTCTGCAATTTCATCGAATGGCTGGATGGTTAAATTCGTGCGGAGATAATAATTGTCTGTCGCCAGATTTCCCAATGATATGGTATCAACAGAATGACAGATGTAAGTTGCTGCACCGAGCATGTATTCCAGGCTCAATGTGATTTGATTTCCCATCGTAATAATGGAATGATCCATCAGATCGCAACCTCCGGATGGAAAGGTGGCGTAGCAAATGACTTTGATTTCATCACCTGCATGAGCATTTTCAGGAATGATTTTCAGACTGTCGATCCCGGGAATTTGTCCGAAGCTTTGTTGGCTTACAAACAGTAGAACCGGGATGAGTAATTGTTTCAATTTTCTTGCTTTCATTTTGTATCTTTGTTGCTGATTATTCTGTTGTTGTTTTCCCTAATACAAACGTGAAAAAGGGAAGGTTGCCTGAAAGGAAAAATTTAAAAGCAAAAAGGTGAAACAGGAGGTGATTTCTTTTCAGATTTTACTTCTCCATTTTCAATTAATCGGGTCGATTTTCCTGAAAATGAATAAGAATAGAGAATCTAAATGATTAATATTCAGATTTATTTAAAATTCCCTTGTTAATAAAAAATAGAGTTTCTATCTTTGCACCCCCAAATTGGGGATATTGTCTTATTTAAAAATTAAAAGGTAGTGGATACTTTAAGTTACAAAACTGTTTCTGCTAACAAGGAAACTGCTGATAAGAAGTGGTTGTTAGTAGATGCTGAAGGCCAGACAGTTGGTCGTTTAGCAAGTAAGGTAGCGAAGTTAGTACGTGGAAAACACAAGCCTAACTTCACACCTCACGCTGACTGTGGAGATAACGTAATCGTTATCAATGCAGCAAAAGTGTCGTTCTCTGGTACGAAATTAGAGAACAAAGAGTACGTTCGATACACTGGATATCCAGGAGGACAACGTTCATTGACTGCACAAGAGTTATTGCAACGCAGTCCTGAGCGTGTAATCGAAAAAGCAATTAAAGGGATGTTGCCAAAGAACACTTTGGGACGTCAATTGTTTGGAAATGTAAAAGTTTATGCTGGTGCAGATCACAAACAAGGCGCTCAAAACCCTGAGGCAATCAATTTAAACGCTATTAAATAAAGGATATGGAAGTAGTAAACGCATTAGGAAGAAGAAAAACTTCAGTTGCTCGTGTATACTTGATGAAAGGGACGGGTAAGTTGACAATTAATAAACGTGATTACAAGGAGTTCTTTCCGGTAGCTATTTTGCAAGGTAAAGTTGAGCAACCGTTCAACTTGACTGATACTTTGGGTCAATACGACATTAAAGTAAACGTAGCAGGAGGAGGAATCAACGGACAGGCGGAAGCAATTCGTTTGGGAATTTCCCGCGCATTGGTAGAAGTGTCTGCTGATTTTAAAACGTTGTTGAAGGCAGAAGGTTTAATGACACGTGACCCTCGTATGGTTGAGCGTAAGAAACCAGGTCAGCCGAAAGCACGTAAGAAATTCCAGTTCTCTAAACGTTAATTTGAATTTTATTTTCTTCCGTCAACTGGCGGAGGAAGGTTGTTTAGTATCCAAGCACAAAGTATTATCATTAGTCATTCGATTAATTGACCCCTTTGTTTAGCTGATTACTAAGGAACGTAAACAATTAAAACAAAACATTATGTCTAAAGTAAATTTTGATAGTTTATTAGAAGCAGGTGTTCACTTCGGACACTTAAAAAGAAAATGGAACCCGGCAATGGCGCCGTATATCTTTGACGAGAAAAAAGGTATCCACATTATTGACCTTAATAAGACAATTGCACATCTTGATCAAGCTTGTGCGGCAATGAAGCAAATTGCTAAGTCGGGTAAAAAAGTACTTTTCGTAGCTACTAAAAAACAAGCAAAAGAAATTATCACAGATCGTATTGCTGCGATCAACATGCCATTCGTAACTGAGCGTTGGTCTGGTGGTATGTTAACAAATTTCCAAACAACACGTAAGTCTATCCGTAAAATGGTGTCTATCGACAAAATGAAAACGGATGGTACTTGGGAGACTTTGAACAAGCGTGAGCGTTTATTCAAAACTCGTCAACGTGACAAACTGGAAAAAACATTCGGTTCAATCGCGGATATGACTCGTCAACCAGCAGCGATTTTCATCGTTGATATCTTGAAAGAGCACATCGCATTGGCTGAAGCAAAACGTTTGGGTATCCCTACATTTGCAATGGTTGATACGAATTCTGACCCTCGTTTGGTAGATTTCCCGATTCCTGCAAATGATGATGCTACAAAATCAATTGCAATCATTTTAGATGCAATCTGTGCTTCAATCAAAGAAGGTTTGGATGATCGCAAGACAACAACTGCGACTAAAGACAAAGAAGAGGCAGCTACAGAAGAAGTTGCAGCTAAAGTAGAAGAGACAAAAGAATAATATCAAAGTAGCCCTGACGTAATAGTCGGGGCATACTTTTGTACAAACATTTAAACGATTTATAGTCATGGCAATTACTGCGTCAGATGTAAACAAATTACGCCAGCAAACAGGTGCTGGTATGATGGACTGTAAAAATGCATTGGTAGAAGCAAACGGCGATTTCGAAGCTGCTGTAGATATCTTGCGTAAAAAAGGTCAAAAAGTTGCTGCGAAAAGAGGTGAGAACGAAGCTTCTGAAGGATTGATCTTTGCTCAAACTAGCGCAGACAACAAAGTAGGGGTTTTATTAACGTTGAACTGTGAAACAGATTTCGTTGCTAAAAATGATACTTACCGCAATTTCGTTCAATCTTTGGTTGATATCGCAATGAACAACCTACCTGCAACTGCAGATGAGTTGAAAGGATTGAAATACGATGATAAATTGACTGTTGAGGAGAAAATTACTGAGCAAGTTGGTGTTATCGGTGAAAAATTGGATTTATCCGGATATGCTGTATTGAAAGGTGACACTGTTGTTGCTTACAATCACCCGGGGAACCAATTGGCTACTTTGGTTGCTTTGAACAAAGGTGGAGATTCAGTTGCTGAAGCTGGTCGTCAGGTTGCAATGCAGGTTGCTGCAATGAACCCGATCGCTTTGGATAAGGACGGAGTTGATGCACGTACAATCGAGCGTGAAATCGAAGTTGGTAAAGAATTGGCAATTCAGGAAGGGAAACCTGCTGATATGGCTGAGAAAATTGCTCAAGGTCGTTTGACTAAATTCTTCAAAGAAAACACATTGTTGAGCCAGGAGTTTATCCGTGACAACAAAGTAACTGTTGAGCAGTTCTTGAATTCAACTGAAAACGGGTTGACTGTTACAGAATTTAAGCGTTTCTCTTTGAGCTAATCAGAGATTACAAATAATATTTTGGAAAATCCTGTCACCATGTGGCGGGATTTTTTTGTTTGATACCACATATTCTTCAAATCGAACTCATTTCCGCAATCCTTACACTTGTAGACATCCTTCCGGTAAACCGGGAAAATCAAAAAGACAAAGGAGGCAATGGCGAAAATAAGCGCTCCAATGCTTTTGATGGATTCATAACCGGGTTTAATGTGAGTTTTTGACAGGAGGATCAAGTTTAGTGAACTTCCTTTCCATTGATTTTAATCACTGCATTCGGATGATCTGCAATCAATTTTGAAATGAAAACCGGATCTGCATTTAAAATACCTAAATCCAATTCCTTTAAATGAGGCCATGGACCAAAACCTTCCGGAATTTTAACTCCTCTTCCGATTTGAAGGGATAACTTTTCCAGTTTGGAGAAGTGATTCAGGTTTGCCGGAAGAATCGTTAAGTCAGGATAGATCTTCAATTCTTTCAAATGAGTAAGGTTGAAAAAGGATAAAGGAAGGTTCTCTAATCCGCAGTACAAGAGTTCAAATGATTCGATTGTATTTTGCTCCGGAATGGAGTCAGGAATTTTAAGATTTTTGAAGTCCTGAAGTGAAATTGCCTTTAATCCCGAAATATGAAATAATTTCATCGGAAGTACAAAAGCCGGTGATCCCTTTTCTTTATACCAATCACTTCCGGCAGATTGAGTTATTCGGATCTTTTTTAGGAGGGGAAGATCCGTGAAAAGGAAGTTTGGCAATGGTTTATTGGGAATTCCATTTAGCCAAAGCGATTCCAGATTTCTACAATATCTTAAGGTGTCCGGAATTCCGTTTTCTAATCCAAACACATAAGACAACCGGATTCCCTTAAGTTCCTGAAGCGATTTCGGAGCCGGAGTAAGTGTATTGTAATCGATTTTGAATGAGGTTTTAAAATCTTCGAAGGAATTGTAGTCCGGAAGCAAAGTGAGTTGTAAAGGATGTCTGTCAGGTAATCCCTCGAATAAGATATACCCGTTAACAAAAATGGTGTCAGCAGGTGAAAAGTTAATATTGATAGAACCATCCAGATAAATACTGTCTTTCATCAAAATGTTTACTCCGCCATCATACGTATTGTGGTCGTTACTCTTTTGATACTTACCTCCAACGGTTGATTTCCAAATGTGCCCATTTTGAATCTTTGAATAATAAGGTTGCTTATTAACTTCTCTGATGAATATGCGGCCAATAATCTTGGGTTCTTTCTGTGAATAGATAGAATTCACCTTATAAGCTTGAGTTATCGGAGTAGAGAGCGTTCCGATAAATTGAAGACTCGTGAGTCGGGTTGAATAACAAATTCCTGTTCCGCTGAAAGGAAATTCTTTGCAAAGTGCAGTGTCAATTTCCTGGGAATTTGTAACGGAAGAGATAAATAATCCGACTAAAAATAGAAGGTGTTTCATAGAATGGATTTAGCTTTTAATCAGTTGATTTTTATCTTTTCAAATCAAACTCATTTCCGCAATCCTTACACTTGTAAACATCCTTCCGGTAAACCGGGAAAATCAAAAAGACAAAGGAAGCAATGGCGGAAATAACCGCTCCGACGCTTTTCATGGATTTGTAACCGGATTCAATATGAGCGGATTGACACCTTGGGCAGGTAATTACTTTTTCGTCTTCTGTGGTGTAAGGAGTTTGTTCCAGTTCAGACACGATTTCTTTCGCGTGCTCCAGATCTTCTTCGTTGATTTTTAATTTGATTCCGCCTACCAGGTTGGAGTAGAGCGGGTTAACGCTTACAATGTTTTCATCAAACAAAAAACACGTAATATCTTCGCTTTCAAGTTTGATTTTCAGAATGTGAGCATCGATCGAATTGTCGAATGTCTTGAAGGTTATGAGTGCCATAGAAATCAATCTTTATTGATCTAAATTAGTGATTTATCGACCACTATTTTGGAATCGTTTTCCAAATTTCAAAGATTTCCCACTATATTTGCGCAACTTCTTTCGATAAATATGAAATACCGTCGCATTCTGCTCAAATTAAGTGGTGAATCTCTCATGGGAGATAAACAATTTGGAATTGATAATCAACGGCTTAGTGAATATGCTAAGCAAATCAAGGAAATTCACGATTTGGGAGTTGAAGTGGCGATTGTTATCGGTGGTGGAAATATTTTCCGTGGTGTTCAGGCTGAAGAAGGCGGAATGGATAGAACGCACGGAGATTACATGGGAATGTTGGCAACAATGATCAATTCCATGGCACTTCAATCTGCATTGGAATCTGCAGGTCTTCAGACCAGACTTCAATCTGCAATCGAAATGAAAGAAATTTCAGAACCTTACGTTAGAAGAAGAGCTGTGAGACATTTGGAAAAAGGTCGCGTGGTGATTTTTGGCGCAGGAACCGGAAATCCATATTTCACGACTGATTCTGCTGCCTCGTTACGAGCAATTGAAATCAATGCGGATGTTATTTTGAAAGGAACACGTGTTGACGGAATTTATACGGCAGATCCGGAGAAAGATCCTACAGCTACGAAGTTTGATGTGATTACTTTTGAAGATGCGTACAGCAGAGGTTTGAAAGTAATGGATATGACTGCTTTCACGCTTTGTATGGAAAACGATTTACCGATCATTGTTTTTGACATGGATACACCGGGAAATCTGCAACGATTGATGGCAGGTGAACAAGTAGGAACAATTGTAAGAAATTAATAGCTAAAGATTCAATTTAAATAAATTATGACCGAAGAGTTAGAACTAATTTATGATGATCTTAAGTCATCAAATGCAAAATCGTTAGATCACCTGGAAAATGAATTGACTAAGGTAAGAGCCGGTAAAGCTACGCCATCAATGCTTTCAGGTGTAATGGTAGATTATTATGGTTCTCCGACTCCAATTCAACAAGTTGGAAATGTCAATTCCATGGATGCGCGTACATTGACTGTTCAGGCATTTGAAAAATCCATGCTGAATGAGATTGCAAAAGGAATCATGAATGCAAATCTTGGGTTGAATCCACAAAATAACGGTGAGCAATTGATCATTCAAATTCCACTTCTGACAGAAGACCGCAGACGCGATTTGGTTAAGAAGGCAAAGGCTGAAGGCGAACACGCAAAAGTTGGAATTAGAAATAACCGCAAGGATTCTTTGGATATGATTAAAGGCATGAAAGCGGATGGTCTTTCCGAAGATATGTCGAAGGATGCTGAGAACGAAGTTCAGAATATTACCAACGCATTCATCAAAAAAGTAGATGATCTGGTTGATGCAAAAGAAAAAGATATAATGACTATCTAAGATGCGTTACGTTCTGATTGTTTTTTCATGCTTTTTTCTTTTTTCCTGTGCGAAACAACGCATTGTAAACCGTTTGGAAGGAAAGTGGAATTATACGAAGATGTTATTGAACAACGGATCTTATGAAACGCATACGGAAGTGTATGAATTTTCAGGGGGAGACAAAGAGGAATCCGGTCTCCCTTTTGTTATTTATGGACAAGACACGATTCACGGAACATATCATGTGCCGAAAAAAAGCATCATTCAGATTAAAAGTGAATTGATGACTCAGCAAATTGATTGGCTGGTAGAAGATATGGATAAAAATTCGCTGGTTGTCCGCGTTGCGGAAGGGGTGATGTTTTTTGATAAAAAATAAGCCGGAATCCCTTTAAAACAAAGGGCAGTTCCTAATATCGCGAACATGCAACCGGAAGTTAAAAATCCAGCATATTTCCACCGGAAACTTCAACCAATCCCAAACCGCCCGTATAATACAAATATCCTTGAATATCCGGCATTCCGATTTCTCTCAGAACTTTCAGATAACCCAATACCTGCTCTTCATGCTTTGCGCTTCTTTCTCCGGTCTTGAAATCAATCACAAGCGTACTGTTTTCGGAAACAATTAATTTATCCGGTCTGAGTTTTGTTTTTGAATCAAAAATCAAGGTTCGCTCATTGAGGTGTTTCCCGCTGTTGAAAAGCTCCATCAATTTCTGGTTGTTGAATGCTTCTACGAGTAATTCATTTAAAACATCTTCAAATTCCTGTTCGATCTGACCTTTCAAAATTCCGGTATTCAAGGCCGAAAAAGCACTTTCTTTTGAGTGAGATTTTTCCATAATGAAATGGAATTGCTTTCCGACCCGTTGAGCGGTTGTGAGGCTGTCGTCGATCTGTTCTTTGGTCGATTGGATGCTGATTTCCGGAAACCACAAGAAATTCTGAATCGATTGCGGGCTGTAATCCGTTGATTGATTTTTTGAATGGTGTTTGATCTCCGGAACTTCACCGAATTTCAAATGCAATTTCCCGTCTTCAAAAGCATCGGGGAATAATTGGAGGAAAATACTATTGAATTTATCGTAGAACGAATTTCGGGATCCTTTCAGATTGATTCCGTACAAACGATCCTGCGGACGGGTGAAAGCTACATACAACAAGTTGATCGCATCCATTTTTTGTGCGGCTTCTTCTTTTTCCGCTTCCGCCTTGATTTTGGGAATTGCAGATTCGAACCTGGTCATTTTGGTTTCTACAATGTGATCATCAATTTCCATTAAGAAGGAATCGTTATTGTTTCCTTCATTGAAGAAATTAAAAGAAGGAATAATGACTACCGGAAATTCCAATCCTTTGGATTTATGAGCGGTCATAATCTGAATGGCTTGTTCATTCTCGGATAGCTGAACGCTGAATTTGGTTTCGTTCTTGCCGTAATAATTGATGAAATCCATTAAATCCGGCCCGTTCGACATATCAAATTGATAAGCCAAATCCAGTAATTGCTGCAAATAGGTATCTTCAATCGGGTCCAGATCCATTAGTTTCAGGAAATCGACCAACAGGGAATAGATGTTCTGAAAACTCGCATCCAGAAAATCGGCATTCAACCTGCTGCTTTCGAAAAACAAGCGTTCGGAGAAGTAAATTCCTTTGGAATCTTCTGTAACAACTTCTTCAAAACAATCATTGTAAGTTGAAAAGGAGTTTTTCTGACCCAATGTTTCAAAATAGAAATAGGCAAATTGCATGGCGCGCTGAAAATCGAAACGATTGACTTTCCATTTGCAATAACAAATAGCCAGTTGAACGTATTGATCGCTGTTTACCAAAAGCGAATCCGATGAAACGATCTGATATCCTTTCGACTTTAAGAAATTGGCATATTGATTACAATCTCTCTTTTTACGGCCAAGAATACAGATTTCATAAGGTTTGTATCCGTCGGAAATACATTGCTCCACCCAAAGCAATAACTGATTGTTGGTGAATTCCGTGGTGTTGACTTCTTTTTGAGGAAGCATGATCATTTCGACATAACCGCCGGGTTTCCCTTTTGGTATTTGTTTCAGATGCGAATAGAATTCTTTTCCGCTTTCAGGAAGATAAGCCAGTAATTCCTGAAAAAACTGGTTGTTGAATTCCACAATCTCTTTTGCGGACCGCCAATTGTCTTCCAATCCTTCTACTTTTCCCATTTGCTGAAAAAAGCGCGACCGTTGTTCAATAGAAGGTTCTTCTTCCGGGTTGTAAATGGCCGGAAGTGCGATAAACTGTTCTGCGACTCCGTTTTTGAAACGATAAATGGATTGTTTCGGATCGCCTACAATGAAATTGAAATAATTACTTCCAAGGGAATTGTGAACCAAAGGAACAATATTCAGCCACTGCAAACGTGATGTGTCCTGAAACTCATCCAGGAAAAAATGATTGAAACGGGAACCGAGACGTTCGTAAATAAAAGGCGCATCTTCGTTTTGAACCAATTCCGCAACCAATTTATTGAATTCACTCACCCGGATAATTGATTCCTTATTCCGGATTTCATCCATGCTCAGAGCCAACTCTTTCAAAATGGCCAGTAAATGAAACTGCTGAATTTTAAAGTCCAGATCGATCCAAAAAGCTGTTTTCTCCGTGATGAAATGTAAAAAATCTAAATATTTGGGCGCAAATTGCGTTTCGCTGCCGGTTTCAATTGTTTTGAGAATATTGCTGTAATTGGCATCCGTTCGCTTGCTTTCCTTCAAAAAAGAAATCGGTTCCGCATTCAAACTCAAATTAAAAACAATGGGCTTGAAGGTTGTCGTTTTTCCTGCAAACGCATTGCTGTCGACTCCGGAATCGTGAAACAAACGCTGCAACTGATTCAATCGAATTGTCAATTCCTCCTTCTCAGTCTTGAATTGCAATTTCCAAAGATCCAGTTGTTCTTTTTTGAAATCCGTTTTTGAAAGTGTTTTTACAATCTGGAAATATCCTTCATTCGTCAATACCCTGGCTTTTGAAAGCAGGATTTTTTTCAAATTCCAGTCGTTTTCTTCTTCCAGGTTGGATTTGGCAAAATTTAAAGCAAGCTGATAAAGCTTCGTTTGATTTTTGGAATCGATGTTGCTTAACAACTCATCAATGGCTTTTTCAAGAATCAATGTGTCGTCCAACGAAATTTCAAAGTTTTCCGGTAAATCCAAATCCTTTGAAAAAGAACGGATCAATCTCAGGTTAAACTTATCGATCGTCATCACATTGAAATCTTCGTATTGATGTAAGATTTTCCGAAGTACCAATTGCGCTTTTTTCCGTGTGACTTCCGGTGTTGTTCCTACAAATTTCGAGATCTCTTCCAAATACGCCTGACTTTCGGTCGTTCCATGAGCAAGTTTGTTTAAGTCGCCCATGATTCGGGTCTTCATTTCAATACTTGCCTTATTGGTAAAGGTCATCGCCATGATTTGACTGATCTCTGCACGATTCTCATCCTCAGAAAGAAGTAAACGCAAGTAGTTACGCACCAGATTGTACGTTTTACCACTTCCGGCAGAAGCATTTACAATAAGAAGAGGCTTACTTACTTCTGAATTCATACCGATCAATCAATAATCCTTCGAAATTACCGAAAATAGCTCGTACCATTTCTGCATTTTTAGGAATTCTCTGGCTATTGTTTTAAATTTGGTAAAACAATCGGATGAAATATATTCTAATTCTTGCGCTGCTTCTGTTTACCGGGCTTCTGTCTTGTTCCAAGAAGAAAGTGGATGAACCGGAAGATCCTCCGATCGTGCAGCAAAGCAGGTTGTCTCTTAAACCCATGTTTGATTCTGAAGTATTGTATCTGGATTCTGTTTACACGATGAGTAACGGGTATAAAATCCGGTTTTTGGAACTCAAAGCATATTTTGCAACTATTCAGGCAGGAGGAAGTGTTTTAAAAGATGTTGCTCTGTTTGATTTCAGAACATCCGGAAACCGCATCTTTCAGGCAAATCAGGTTGTTTCTGATCCGGCATCCATTCAATTTGGAATCGGAGTTCCCAGTTCGATCAATCACAATGATCCGAGTCTTTTTCCAAATGATAATCCATTAAATATTGCCATAGCGAATGACATGCATTGGGATTGGAATCCCGGTTATATTTTTTTCAAGGTTGAAGCAAAAGTCGATACGATTGTAGATGCAATAACGAATTGCAATCACAACCTGGTTTATCACGTAGGAACGGATAATTTCTATACGACAAAATCTGTTTCTGGTCTTCAATGGACACCGATAGCTTCCGGCTTGAATGAAGCCTGGTTGAAAATTGATCTGAAGAACTTCTTCGAAAATCCGACGAGCCCGATTGATGTGAAAACGGAAACATCGACGCACAGTACTTCTGCTCAGGCGGCTTTAACCGAGAAAGCACGGCAAAATTTCGCAGCTTCAATCAGTGCTTTATGAATCGTGTCTTGGTTGGAATATTGGGTTTTCTGATTCTTTTTCTTGGATGTACAAAAGAAAAGGTTGGTTATGATCCGACGCCGTATACGCTGAAAATCCCCAGCCACTTTCCTCAAATGAATATTCCTGCCGATAATGCAATGACGGAAGAAGGTGTGTTGCTGGGAAGGATGTTGTTTTACGAAAGGAAACTTTCTCTGGATCATACAATTTCCTGTGGTTCGTGCCACGCACCGGATGCAGCATTTTCAGACCCGAATCAATTTTCGCAAGGTGTGAACGGAACTCTTGGAAACAGAAATGCAATGGCTTTGATCAATCTGGGATGGCAAACGAGCTTTTTCTGGGATGGAAGGGCAAAAACACTCGAAGATCAGATTCTGGAACCTGTTCCTAATCCGGTTGAAATGCATTTGCAATGGAAAAACGCTGTTTCACGTCTGAAGTCGGATGTGGTTTACAGAAATCAGTTTTACAAAGCGTTCGGAGTGATTGATTTCGATTCGACGCATGTGGCGAAGGCGCTTGCTCAATTTTTGCGTACGATGATCTCGGGTGAATCCAGATACGATGTTATGTACAAGTTTGCCAATAATATTCCGCTGAATGCAGCAGAACTGGCAATCAAAAATGCAATTACTCCGGAAGAGTGGGCGGGCTACGATTCCTTTCAGAGTTTAAACGGTGCGGATTGTTTTCATTGCCACAACGGAGCATTGGTTCAGGTTCAGAAATTCTCCAATAACGGATTGGATGCGGTTTTTACAGATCCGGGAAGAGGGGCGGTGACAAACAACCCGAATGACAACGGAAAATTCAAGGTTCCTACTTTGCGAAATATCTTGTTATCAGCACCTTACATGCATGACGGGCGTTTTGCAAATCTGGATGAAGTAATTGAGCATTATTCGACTGGTGTTCAGCATTCTGCAACCATTGATCCGTTGATGGAATTTGCCAGTCAGGGAGGTGTTCAACTGAACCAGGAGCAGCGCAATCAGCTGAAAGCGTTCTTGTTAACGTTAACAGATTATAAATTTGTAACTAATCCGGACTTTAAACCGTTAAACCCCTAACGAACTAAGTCTAATTGTTAGTACCTTTGTACAAGTGAAATGGAAGAAATGGTAGACGAAAGAAGATTAACAACTGAGGAGAAAGCCTTAAAGATTAATCTCACAAGTGATATTTACGGTTGTTTTGCCGAGATCGGTGCAGGTCAGGAAGTTGCAGCCAACTTTTTTAAAGCTGGTGGTAGTTCCGGAACGATTGCGTATACGCAATCTGCTTACGATATGAAGGTGTCTGATGCGATGTACGGTGCTGCTTCACGTTATGTTTGCGAGGAGCGTCTTTTGACTATGCTTTCTACAGAATACAATACGCTTTCTGAACGTCTTCCTAAAAAACAACAAGAAGCGCGCTTTTTTGCTTTTTGTAATACCGTTGAATCTTTAAATTACCACAAAACCAATCAGGGACAAGGTTGGGTTGGACTGCGTTTTCAATCAAAACTGGGTGGTGATTTTAACGATATTATTTTACACGTAAAAATGCATGACAATTCTCACAAGGCACAACAGGAGGCTTTGGGAATTTTGGGTGTTAACCTGATTCATGCTGCTTATTTTTCGACAGAAGATCTGGACGAGTTTTTGACAAATCTGGTTCACCGGATTCCGAGAGACCGCGTGGAAGTGGATATGTTGCGTGTTACCGGCCCGGATTTAGGTCAGGTCGACAACCGGATCATTGCGTTAAACCTGGTAAAAAGAGGAATGACGGATGCTACGATGTTTGATTTGTGCGGAACGGTTCTTCAGCCTGCAACGGCTCTTTATAAAAAGAATATTTTATTGATGCGCGGCCGTTTCAGACCGGTTACGAAAGTTCACCTGGACATGATTGCCCGCGGAACAGAACAATTCCTGAAAGAAGACGGAGTGCGTGAAGACAATTTGTCTGTCATTTTCGAATTGACTCTGAAGGATTTGACTGCAGACGGTAAGATTTCTGATAAGGATTTTATCGACAGAGCAGAATTGCTGGGTTCTTTAGGATATACGGTAATGATTTCAAATTATCTGAAACATTACAAAATGCTGGATTATCTGGCAACAATTGCCCGCGGTCAGAAAATGGGTGTGATTGCAGGAATCTATAATCTGCATACCATTTTTGACGAGCGTTATTACGACAATTTACCCGGCGGTTTGCTGGAAGCATTCGGAATCGGGTTCGGACACAATGTGAAAATGTATGTTTATCCGGCAATCAATGTGGATACCGGTGATTTGTATACTTTGGATCAATTAGCGATTCCGAAACACCTTCGCGGGTTGGTTCAGTTTCTTCAGGACAATAACAAATTGGCGGCATTATCCGAATTTGATTCACAGGCATTGAAAATCTTATCTGACGATGTATTGTCTAAAATCAGAGCGGGTATTTCAAGCTGGGAAGATGATGTTCCTGAAAACGTAGTGAAGGCAATCAAGTATTTCGAACTTTTCGGTTACGACAAGAAAAAAGATACGGTAGTTAACTGCTAACAGGGTGACATTCGGTTGAATTTAAAGTGTTTGATGACCTGGAGGTGCGAGGCTTCAAAAAAGATTCGTGATTAATTTCATTTATTGTTGTTTTATTACTTAAATTGGTCATGCGCTACTTTTCACATACCAAATGATTCGATTCCAGGAAAGATTACTATTATTCAGTTTTAAGAATTACATTCTACTCTTTCTTTTTGTTCATTGTGCTGTTAAGGGCTTCTCTCAGACCAAAAAATACGATTATCAAAAATTTCAACAGGAAATAGAACGCCTGCAGGAAGAGATGATTGTCGATATCTCAAAAGCAAATGAAACGCTTCGTTTTTTGGACAATAAGTACAAGCACTTGCACAGTCCTGAGATCAATTATGTCATCACCATCAAAAAAATCAAGTTTTTCAGTGCTTACGGCGATTATGCCCGCGTGAAATTTGAATTGAACAAAGCAAAACGATTTCAATTCTTCTTTAAAGCAAAAAAACAGGATAAGCTTTATCTGGATTTATACGGTGCCGTTTATGAAAGTTTGGGGCAGGATTTCAGATTGTTGATTGCCAAAACGAAGAAAATCATCCAAAAATCCAAAAAAACAGATAAATACTTGTTGCTCCAATGCCATTTGGTTCTGGCAAATTGTTACAGTGAGAACGGAAAGTATGAACAGGCGATTCAGGAAATTCATCGTGCGAAACGTATTGCAGGTGAAAAGGGAAATCCAGCGTTTATGTTCCAGGTTGCAAACTCGGCCGGACAAGTTTATTTTTTCAATAATGAAATCAAACGGGCTCTGGGAGAATTCCGGTTTGCCAAGAAACTAGCAATCACTAACCATTGGAAATTTGCGGAACAGTATGCCAATACGAGTTTGGGGGAAATTTATCTGTACACCAATCAATTGGAAAATGCCAAAAAGTATTTTGATCTCGTTCTGAAAAACGAGCACAATACGGAACTCCGCGATTTGTTTCAGGTTTATGGATGTTTGGAGCATTACTACGAATTGAAGGAAAGCATGGACTCTTCCTATTTCTATTCAATCAAGCGAAATGAAATTGATGATTTGCTGGAAAACCTGCGAAGTGAAAACCTCGTTTTTGAGTTGGAAAAGGATTTTCAGACAGAATCGAATCAGTATTTACTGGAGGAAGAGCGGGGAAAAAACCAGCAGCTTCGATTGATCCTGATTCTTATTTTAATGAGTATTGTGGTGATCATCAGTATTTCGTACTTGTTTATTCGCCAGAAAAGTGACTCAAACCGCATTTTGCAACAGCAAAAAGAAGAAATCGATGAAAAAAACAAGGAAATTTCCAATTCACTGGCAATGAAGGAAAACCTGCTGAAGGAAATTCATCACCGGGTTAAAAATAACCTGCAGGTTGTTTCCAGTATTCTGAATCTGCAATCCCGGAATGTGAATGATCCGGAAGCTTTGAGAATCATTGAAGAAGGAAAGGACCGGATTCGTGCAATTGCATTGATACATAACCAGCTGCATTTGAATAATGATTCTGCTTACGTTGAAATGGGCGGTTATCTGAACAAACTGATCAGTCAGATGGGAGAATCTTTTTCCAGTTACAACAAGAAAATCCTGGTGAAAGTGAACGTCGAGGAGATCAACCTGGCGATAGATTATGCTGTTCCCGTAGGGTTGATTATGTGTGAACTCTTGTCAAATGCGTACAAACATGCGTTTAAAAATCTGGATGAAGGGATTATAGAAATCGAATTGAAAAACAACCCGGAACGGAGCTTGAACTATGAATTATTGGTGCGAGACAACGGAGTAGGTTACAAGGGAAAAACTCCTTTTCTGGATCAGTCTTCCACCGGAGTGGAAATTATCAGCGCTTTCGTACAGCAATTGGATGCCAAATATTCCATGATTGATGAGAAAGTTGGCTTCGGTTTGTTTATTCAATTTGCCATTGATGAACGTCATTCTAAGTTTAATTGAGTTTTTTTTGATACTTTAGATTGAAAGTTATAGTAATAGTATGCCGCACATTAAGAATGCCTTGTTGAGATTTCGAATTATTGATCGCGCTCTGAGAAATAATTACAAACCGTATCCGACGAAAGCACAATTGCGGGAGGCTTGTGAAGATGCTTTGTTTGGAAGTGTCGACGGGGCAAACATTTGTGATTCGACGATCGAGAAGGATATGTTCGCGATGAAAATGGAACACGATGCTCCGATTAAATACTCCAAAAAACATGGTGGATATTATTACAGTGATCCTGAATTTTCATTGGATGAAATTCCGTTGAATGAATCGGATATTGAGGCTATTCGTTTCGCCGCAAATACATTGAGCCAGTTTAAAGATGTCGGAATGTTCAAACAATTCGGTTTTGCCATTGATAAAATCGTGGACCGGGTGAATATTTCGAATGATATCAATGATAAATCGATCGAACGTTTTGTGGAATTTGAAACTCCTGTTTCTTCAAGAGGAAGTGAGTTTTTGAACCCTATTTTGAATTCAATCAAAGACGGAACGGTGATCTATTTTGACTACGAAAGTTTTCAAACCCAAAAACGGAAAGCCCGTAAAGTGCTTCCGCTATTATTGAAAGAATACCGGAATCGCTGGTATTTGCTGTGTTATGATTTGATCAAGGAAGATATCATTACTTACGGTTTGGACCGGATTTATGATTTGGAGCAGAGCGAAGAAGTATTTCGTTCTCCGGTTTCCTTCAATCCGGATCAATTTTTCGAACATGCAATCGGAATCACAGCAAGCAACGGAAAACCGGAAACTGTTGTTTTCAAGGCAGACAATATTGCTGCGAAATATATCGAATCTCAACCCTTTCATGCATCACAAAAGTCTGTTAAGGAAGGCAAGAACAGAACAACCTTTGAAATGAAAGTATTCATTTCGGAAGAATTGATCCGTTCACTCTTATCTTACGGAGGTGAATTGGTTGTTATCGAACCGCTTATTTTAGTGGATCACATGAAACACCGCGTAAGAGCGATGGTTGAGAATTATCAGCAATAAACTATTCTACCATCAGCATTTTTGTAAGTGTTTTGGTTTTGATGATAAACATTCCGGGTTCTGCTGATCCTAAATGAACTTCCACATAACCATTACAGTGGTTGATAGCCACCTTTTCAGAAACATTTTGTCCGATTGCATTCAGAATCTGAATTTCTTTCAACTCTCCGGGATTCGCAAAAACCCTTACAACTTCTTTTCCCGGATTTGGAAACACATTCAGGTCTCCCTGTTCGAAAGTTCCTTCTCTTTTCCATGAGACCGTCTGGAGTTCGATCCGATTTCCGTTATTGTCTGTTTGACTGAGACGATAGTAATTGATCCCTTCGGACGGATTGTAATCCACTTCCTGGTATTTTTTCGGAGTACTGCTTTGACCCAAAGCATCCGTAACGAGTAATTGTTCCCAGTTTATTCCGTCGGAAGACCGTTCGATTTCAAAGAAATTGGTATTTGATTCCGATTCTGTTTCCCATTCAAGCAATGTAAACTGATTCATTGAAGAAGCATTAAATTCCTTAAATGAAAGCGGAAGCACAGAGGTTGGGGTATAGCGCAAAGTTCCGTTGAAACTTCTGTTTGCCGTAACGGTATTAAACGGGTACGTGATTCCGATTCCTCCAAAAATGGTTAAATCCGCATTGGATGAAATGGTTCCGAAACCGCTGTTGGTTGTTGTCAGAAGTCCGGTTGATAAAATCGGATTGCTTGCCGTGATATAAAACGCATAGGTTTCTCCGGCCGGTAAAATCAAATTAACCGGTATGGAGATAGGAGTTCCCAGGTTTAATCCGAGACTGAGAATAGATCCTGCTGCACCGATGAGCGTCCAGTTGGATGCGTTGTTTTCGGAACCGACATAGGAACCGGATTTGTAGTAAATCTCATATCCACCAATAGAAAGAACGGGCAAATTTGCGTCGAAACATAAAATGGTAACGGTGTTTGTGGCGGTAATGTTGAACATGACTCCTTTATTGGAGCTGTTGCTGGAATAGGGTGCTACTACGTTTGAACCTACACCCGTGCATTGCGCAAAGAATGTGTGAGGAACAAATACAAGACAGCATGCGAGTGAGAGTAGTGTGGACTTCAACATGAGCAAGTAAATAATGGTTAGGCGCAAGTTAGGGAAATTATCAGGATATTTTGAAATTTTAACACGTTCAAATTTATTTTTAACAATTCACAAATTCCGGTCTTATCCGTTGCATAACCGTTAGAAACCTTTAGAGGTGCTGTATCAGGGAGTTTCAGGAAATAGTTGGATTTTTAGACGAATCGGATTTGTATTAAAAAGACAAATAGATAGGTGTCTATTTACCCAGTGGTAGTAAGGAGTAGAGTGATAAAAGAGGGAATAGAGTTGCGCTTCCCCATATTTATCCGTTGCATAACCGTTAAAAACACTTAGAGGTGCGGTATCATTGACTTTTAAGCAATTACCCGAATATTCGGAATTGTAATTTAGTCTTCAAAAGCTGACGCTTGTCCTTCGTTACTTCCGCACTAACGTTTGTCGTAACTCAGTCTTCAAAAGCTGACGCTTTTTCTTACTTTTGCTAAAAAAATTGAAGATGACTCTGATTCAGGATTTCAAAAATGGTGTGTGTACACTTACTTTAAACAGACCTCAGGTTTTTAACAGCTTTAATAAGGAAATGGCTTTGTCTTTGCAAAAGGCATTGGATGAATGCGAGAAAGATGATTCCGTTCGTGCAATTGTTATCAAAGGCGAAGGAAAGGCATTTTGTGCAGGTCAGGATTTGGCGGAAGCGACAGATCCGAATGGTCCGGAAATGCAATCGATCGTAAAAGATCATTACAATCCGATCATTGAACGCATCCGCAATATTGAAAAACCAATTATTGCCGGAGTAAACGGAGTTGCTGCCGGAGCAGGAGCAAACATCGCATTGGCTTGTGATATGGTTATTGCGAAAGAATCAGCGTCATTTATTCAGGCATTTTCTAAAATAGGTTTGATTCCTGATTCGGGAGGTACTTTCTTATTGCCGCGTTTGGTTGGAACTCAAAAGGCGATGGCTTTAATGATGACCGGAGAAAAGGTTTCTGCAAAGGATGCAGTTGCAATGAATATGATCTACAAAGCAGTATCGGACGAAACATTTGATGATGAATTGAATCAGTTTGCTGAAAATTTAGCTTCCATGCCGACTTATGGTTTGGGATTGACAAAACGTGCTATCAATGCAAGTTTTACAAATAACCTGACGCAACAACTTGCTTTGGAGGAAGAACTGCAGACCTTGGCCGGAAAATCGGAAGATTTTAAAGAAGGAGTAACAGCATTTTTGGAAAAGAGAGCTCCGGTTTTTAAGGGAAAATAGAATTTCAGAAGTAAGATTTTTAGAGTCAGGACTTGAACAGTCAAGACCGTCGATCCTCGATAAAATTTCGCATATTAAGATGTAATCATTATTTACTACAGAATATGCGACATAATTTGAGAGAATTATCTTTCTGGAAAGTTTCCTTTAATAGGGTTAAAGAAGTTTATTTGATAATATTAAATACTAAAACATAGGAAGCTTAGAGGCATAAGACTTGACTCTAAGTTTCTCAAAGTCTAAAAAAATGAAAATAGGTGTACTAGGTGCCGGAACAATGGGAGCAGGAATTGCTCAGGTAGCTGCTCAATCGGGGCATAAAGTTGTTTTGGTAGATGTAAATCAGGTGCAATTGGATAAAGCAAAACTGGCTTTGATAAAAGTACTTGATCGTTTGGTTGAAAAAGGAAGTCTGGATGAATCCGGAAAGAATGCGGTTTTGAGTAATATGCATTTTTCAACTCAAATGGAAGATTTCAGAGGTTCCGGATTGGTGATTGAAGCTATTGTGGAGAAACTGGAAGTAAAACACGCCGTTTTCAAAGAAATTGAAGAAGTGGTGGGAATGGATTGCATTATCGCGTCTAATACTTCGTCTTTATCGATCGCTTCCATTGGTGCTGTTCTGAAATTTCCATCCCGCGTGATCGGAATTCATTTCTTTAATCCAGCTCCGTTGATGCCATTAGTGGAAATCATTCCTGCGGTTCAAACAAGTGAGGAGACGTTGTCGACCGCAAAATCAATCATTGATTCCTGGAAAAAACTGACTGTAGTTTGTAAAGACACGCCAGGATTTATTGTAAATCGTGTGGCACGACCGTTTTATGGTGAAGCTTTACGTATATACGAAGAAGGTCTTGCAGATTTTGCAACGATCGACTGGGCAATGACAGAATTGGGTGGATTCCGGATGGGGCCGTTCACTTTGATGGATTATATCGGAAATGACATTAACTATACGGTAACCGAAACGGTTTTTGCCGCATTTTACTATGATCCGAGATTCAAACCGTCTTTCACGCAAAAAAGACACATGGAAGCCGGATTCCTGGGAAGAAAAACGGGAAGAGGATTCTACGATTATTCGGAAGGTGTTGAATTACCGGCTCCGACAAAAGATGAGAAGTTAGGTCAGGAAATCGTAGACCGGATTTTAGCAATGTTGATCAATGAAGCATACGATGCATTGTTTTTAAAGATCGCAAGCAGAGAAGATATTGATACGGCGATGACAAAAGGGGTGAATTATCCGAAAGGGTTGTTGGCCTGGTCGGAAGAAATCGGATTGAAAACGGTTCTTTCGAGATTGGAAAATTTGTTTGCCGAATATAGTGAAGACAGGTATCGACCGAATCCTTTGCTGAAAAGATTGGCAAAATAAAACATAAAAAATCCCGGTTATTGAGCAAAGTCGAAATACCGGGATTTTTGTTTTCAGAAACCTATTTCCAGCTTTTCAAAACCTTTTCGGCTTGTTTGGAATAAAATCCTTTTTGATTTTTGATCTTTTGAAACAACTCTTTTGAAAGTGCCTTTTCACCATTCGCCAGCCTGCTTTCAGCTAAATACCATTCTGCTTCTTCATTGAAATTGGAAAATTCCAACTGCAAACAAGCGGAGAAATTGAGACAAGCCTCGTTGTATTGACCTAAATTATAGTAACACCATCCGGCATAAAATCGCGCATTGACATCATCAGGATATGTTTTGATGATTTCGTTGAAGCGTGAAAGAGCCAGTTTCCATCTTCCGCGATTAGTATAATTCAGCGATTTTTCCAGATAATCTATATAAGGAACGTCGATCCGTTTGATTTGCGGTTCTTCCTGTGCAACGGTCTCCTTGTTTTCCTCATTAGCCGGAATCCCCGTAAGAATTATTTGCTCGATCTGAACAGTCGGTTTTGTTCTGTATTGCGAATAATCAATCGCTTTGAGATCCTGAATGTAGATTTCTTTTGCCAGTTTTTGCTTCGAAACGGTTACGGTTTTCTGTTCTATAACCATTGGTAAAGGCTCCAAAACAGTTTCAGGAAAAGGAATTTCAATGATTTCCTCCTTTTTTGTTTCTGCCGGAAGATTTTTGATCTCGTTTTGAGAGTTTTTCACTTCATTCACCGTAATCTGGTCTTTTTGCGGAATGACTTCAAGAGTGTCAATTCCTTCCGGAATGCGGAGATCAGTATTTTCAACCTTTACCATGAAAGGTTTGTTGGAGGTTTTTGATTCGACAGAATCCTCGTTCAAAAAGAGAAATGCTGCGGTTCCGATGATCAAAACAGAGAGACCTATTATATAAGGTGCAATTGAAGCAGGTTTCGGGAATTTCATTTTCTGATCCATCTGCTTCATTTTCGTAAACGAAACACCGGAATTTTTCCATCCGTCAAGAGCATCCAAATCGAAATCATCCAAATGTTCATTCGAATGTTGTTCCGAAAAACCTTGAAGCAGTTTTTCGAACGCATCTCGTGATATGTAATCTTTATTCTTCATGACTTTCCATCCAGATTTTTAAATTTCGCTTTCCATTTTGAATAGCACTCTTCACGGTGTTTAACGGAATGTCCAGTTCATCACTGATTTCCTGATAACTTTTATCTTGCAGATAAAACAGTTCGATACAAATGCGCTGCTCCTCTTTCAAATGTTGGATAGCTTGTTCCAGTTTTGTCAGTTTAAGCTCCCGTTCAATTTGCTCTTCCGATTCCAAAGGTTCTGCATGCAGTAAATTCTCATGAATCGGAGTTTGAATCGTTTTTTGTTTGCGTAGATGAATCAGGCATTCGTTTTTGGTAACCTGATACAACCACGATTTGAAATGTTGAATGGCATGTTTTTCTATTTTCAGGTTCAATTCCCCGAAAATTTTCATCGTAGTATCTTCTGCATCCTCATACTTTTTCAGGTATTTGATACATGTTCCCAAAACCAGATGTCCGTAGCGTTCATATAATAAAGGTATCGTAAAGAGATTGGTCTCCTCTTTATAAAGCTGAATAAGTTCCAGATCTGTTAGTGAACTATACCTTTTATGTCCGCGTTGAAACAACATCATGACATAGAGATGCATTAAATGAAATAATTCCATAAAATTTGATTACTCTAAAAGTAAGCACTTAAATTTACAAGTATTATGAGTGAAGTAAAAAGAATAGGAGTTTTGACATCGGGAGGAGATTCACCGGGAATGAATGCCTGTATTCGCGCGGTAGTGAAAGCCGGAATCGGGAAGGGATTGAAAATACTCGGAATTGAGGACGGTTATAAGGGAATGATCGAAAACCGGATCAAGGAATTGTCCTATAAAGATGTCAATAATGTCATTCACCTTGGTGGAACTATTCTTGGAACGGCCAGAAGTGATGCTTTCAGAACTGTAGAAGGAAGACAAAAAGCGATTACAAACTTGAAGGCTCACAATATCGATGCTCTGATCTTAATAGGTGGAGACGGAACTTTTGCCGGAGGAATGACCTTGACGAATGAATTCGATATTCCCATTATCGGACTTCCGGGCACAATAGATAATGATATTCATGGAACAGATTTCACCATTGGTTACGACACGTGTTTGAATACGGTTGTGGAAGCCGTGGATAAAATCCGGGATACGGCTTCGAGTCATCACAGAGTGTTTTTTGTAGAAGTGATGGGAAGAGCTTCCGGCTATATTGCTTTGAATAGCGCGATTGCAAGCGGGGCAGAATCTGTTTTGATTCCGGAGACAGTAACGGATATTCCAACTTTGGCAAAAGAGATCAAAGAACAGAACAAAGGAATCCGGAGTTCTATTATAATAGTAGCAGAAGGAGACGAAGAAGGAGGGGCGAAAGAAATCATGGAAAAAGTAAAACCTTATTTAAAGGGGTATGATTTGCGTTATTCTATATTGGGACATATTCAAAGAGGTGGAAGCCCATCCGCTTTTGATCGGATTTTAGCCACAAGAATGGGGGTAAAGGCCGTCGAATTGCTCCTTGAAGGAAAAAAATCACTGATGATCGGGCAAATCGGAAGAGATCTGGTCGTTCGAAATATCCTGGAAGGAACCACAGGAACGGTATCTAATGATGATTTAGGAATAGAGTTATTGAAGTCTTTATTGACGAAGAAATAAAAAAGAAAAAAAACTTTCAGTTTAAGTGGTCATATTTCAGTGACTTAACACAATTGATCAAAAAAACTTAACAAATTAATGTTTAAAAAACTTGGAAAAGTAAAAAGACTGTGTACCTTTGCCCCCGCTTAGAACGATAAGCACTACGGAAACGGAGGAGTTGAAATAAAGAAAAAGGTTATCAAAAAAAAGTTTTTCAAAAGCTTTGAAGAATAAAAAAGATGATTACCTTTGCACCCCGCAAACGAGCAAAAGGGTTAACAAGTAAAGAGTCAAAAAACTTTAAAAATAAATTGACAAAGACTTGTTAAGAAAGAAAAGTTGATTACCTTTGCACCCCGCAAACGAGCGGAGTTGATGAGTGAGAGTTGAAAAAAAACTTCGAAATATTTTTCACAAACACTTGTTAAAAAGAAAAACTTGATTACCTTTGCAACCCCGAAAACAACGGGAAACATTCACTGGAAGGGTGGTTGAGGAATAAAAGAAAAAGAGAAAGCAACGGCTTTTTAGAAATGAAATAAAGACGAGTAACATCGGTTACGATAAGTCTTACAGATAATAAAGGGTGATACTTTTAAGATCGACAAGAAAGTTCTTTGACAGATTAGGAAATAAGGAAACAGCGTAGACAGAAAATTAAACAGAGCACATCAACAAATTCAAAGTTTTTTACAACGGAGAGTTTGATCCTGGCTCAGGATGAACGCTAGCGGCAGGCCTAACACATGCAAGTCGAGGGGTAGCAGGATAAAGCTTGCTTTATTGCTGACGACCGGCGCACGGGTGCGTAACGCGTATGCAACCTACCTTATACTGGGGTATAGCCCGGAGAAATTCGGATTAATCCCCCATAGTATTATCGGATCGCATGGTTTGATAATTAAAGGTTACGGTATAAGATGGGCATGCGTCCCATTAGCTAGATGGTGAGGTAACGGCTCACCATGGCAACGATGGGTAGGGGGCCTGAGAGGGTGGTCCCCCACACTGGTACTGAGACACGGACCAGACTCCTACGGGAGGCAGCAGTGAGGAATATTGGTCAATGGGCGCAAGCCTGAACCAGCCATGCCGCGTGCAGGAAGACGGTCCTATGGATTGTAAACTGCTTTTATTGGGGAATAAACCTCCTTACGTGTAGGGAGCTGAAGGTACCCAATGAATAAGCACCGGCTAACTCCGTGCCAGCAGCCGCGGTAATACGGAGGGTGCAAGCGTTATCCGGAATCATTGGGTTTAAAGGGTCCGCAGGCGGTCTTATAAGTCAGTGGTGAAAGCCTACAGCTCAACTGTAGAACTGCCATTGATACTGTAAGACTTGAATTCGATCGAAGTGGGCGGAATATGACATGTAGCGGTGAAATGCTTAGATATGTCATAGAACACCGATAGCGAAGGCAGCTCACTAGGTCTGGATTGACGCTCAGGGACGAAAGCGTGGGGAGCAAACAGGATTAGATACCCTGGTAGTCCACGCCGTAAACTATCAATACTCGTTCTCAGCCCTTCGGGGTTGGGGACCAAGCGAAAGTGATAAGTATTGCACCTGGGGAGTACGATCGCAAGGTTGAAACTCAAAGGAATTGACGGGGGCCCGCACAAGCGGTGGAGCATGTGGTTTAATTCGATGATACGCGAGGAACCTTACCAGGGCTTAAATGTAGAGGGAATATTGTGGAAACATGATAGTCTTCGGACCGTCTACAAGGTGCTGCATGGCTGTCGTCAGCTCGTGCCGTGAGGTGTTGGGTTAAGTCCCGCAACGAGCGCAACCCCTATCTTTAGTTGCCAGCGGATCATGCCGGGGACTCTAAAGAAACTGCCAGCGCAAGCTGAGAGGAAGGCGGGGACGACGTCAAGTCATCACGGCCCTTACGTCCTGGGCCACACACGTGCTACAATGGTCGGTACAGAGGGCAGCTACCTAGCGATAGGATGCGAATCTCGAAAGCCGATCTCAGTTCGGATTGGAGTCTGCAACTCGACTCTATGAAGCTGGAATCGCTAGTAATCGCGCATCAGCCATGGCGCGGTGAATACGTTCCCGGGCCTTGTACACACCGCCCGTCAAACAATGGAAGCTGGGGGTGCCTGAAGTCGGTAACCGCAAGGAGCTGCCTAGGGTAAAACTAGTAACTGGTGTTAAGTCGTAACAAGGTAGCCGTACCGGAAGGTGCGGCTGGAACATCTCCTTTCTAGAGGCTCGTTTAAGAGTTTATGTTGTTTCCATTTCTTAATCTATTGAAATTAAAAGTCCTCCCCTTACAGGAGTCAAACAAGTAGGAGGGACTAAACAGTCCCGTAGCTCAGTTGGTTAGAGCACTACACTGATAATGTAGGGGTCAGCGGTTCAAATCCGCTCGGGACTACTGAAAATGAATCAACGGATTCATTTAACAAACAAATATTATTTTGGGGGATTAGCTCAGCTGGCTAGAGCGCCTGCCTTGCACGCAGGAGGTCATCGGTTCGACTCCGATATTCTCCACAATAAAGTTCTTTGACATATTGGAATTGATTGAAGTAATAAGAATCATTGATAGAGATATTAATAAGTTACTAAGGGCACACGGGGGATGCCTTGGCTCTC
>CP034120.1:3025000-3027500 GCA_003856375.1 Glaciecola amylolytica | reverse complement strand
CGCGTGCAGGAAGACGGTCCTATGGATTGTAAACTGCTTTTATTGGGGAATAAACCTCCTTACGTGTAGGGAGCTGAAGGTACCCAATGAATAAGCACCGGCTAACTCCGTGCCAGCAGCCGCGGTAATACGGAGGGTGCAAGCGTTATCCGGAATCATTGGGTTTAAAGGGTCCGCAGGCGGTCTTATAAGTCAGTGGTGAAAGCCTACAGCTCAACTGTAGAACTGCCATTGATACTGTAAGACTTGAATTCGATCGAAGTGGGCGGAATATGACATGTAGCGGTGAAATGCTTAGATATGTCATAGAACACCGATAGCGAAGGCAGCTCACTAGGTCTGGATTGACGCTCAGGGACGAAAGCGTGGGGAGCAAACAGGATTAGATACCCTGGTAGTCCACGCCGTAAACTATCAATACTCGTTCTCAGCCCTTCGGGGTTGGGGACCAAGCGAAAGTGATAAGTATTGCACCTGGGGAGTACGATCGCAAGGTTGAAACTCAAAGGAATTGACGGGGGCCCGCACAAGCGGTGGAGCATGTGGTTTAATTCGATGATACGCGAGGAACCTTACCAGGGCTTAAATGTAGAGGGAATATTGTGGAAACATGATAGTCTTCGGACCGTCTACAAGGTGCTGCATGGCTGTCGTCAGCTCGTGCCGTGAGGTGTTGGGTTAAGTCCCGCAACGAGCGCAACCCCTATCTTTAGTTGCCAGCGGATCATGCCGGGGACTCTAAAGAAACTGCCAGCGCAAGCTGAGAGGAAGGCGGGGACGACGTCAAGTCATCACGGCCCTTACGTCCTGGGCCACACACGTGCTACAATGGTCGGTACAGAGGGCAGCTACCTAGCGATAGGATGCGAATCTCGAAAGCCGATCTCAGTTCGGATTGGAGTCTGCAACTCGACTCTATGAAGCTGGAATCGCTAGTAATCGCGCATCAGCCATGGCGCGGTGAATACGTTCCCGGGCCTTGTACACACCGCCCGTCAAACAATGGAAGCTGGGGGTGCCTGAAGTCGGTAACCGCAAGGAGCTGCCTAGGGTAAAACTAGTAACTGGTGTTAAGTCGTAACAAGGTAGCCGTACCGGAAGGTGCGGCTGGAACATCTCCTTTCTAGAGGCTCGTTTAAGAGTTTATGTTGTTTCCATTTCTTAATCTATTGAAATTAAAAGTCCTCCCCTTACAGGAGTCAAACAAGTAGGAGGGACTAAACAGTCCCGTAGCTCAGTTGGTTAGAGCACTACACTGATAATGTAGGGGTCAGCGGTTCAAATCCGCTCGGGACTACTGAAAGTGAATCAACGGATTCATTGAAAGAAAAATACTGTCTTAAATTTTTTGAAGAAAAGGTTTAAGATCCATAAAGTTCTTTGACATATTGGAATTGATTGAAGTAATAAGAATCATTGATAGAGATATTAATAAGTTACTAAGGGCACACGGGGGATGCCTTGGCTCTCAGAGGCGAAGAAAGACGTGATAAGCTGCGATAAGCTACGGGGATTGGCAAATACGAATTGATCCGTAGATTTCTGAATGGGGAAACCCGGATAGTTGAAGACTATTCATCCGTAAGGAGGCGAACGCGCTGAACTGAAACATCTAAGTAGGCGTAGGAAGAGAAAACAATAGTGATTTCCGTAGTAGTGGCGAGCGAACTGGAAATAGCCCAAACCAGGTTTGTTTCGGCAAACCTGGGGTTGTAGGACTACGATATGGACTATTGTATTATAGAGGAAGTGTTTGGAAAGTCACTCCAAAGAAGGTGAAAGGCCTGTACTCGACATAATATGATTACCTAGTAGTATCCTGAGTAGGGCGGGGCACGTGAAACCCTGTCTGAATCTGCCGGGACCATCCGGTAAGGCTAAATACTACTGAGAGACCGATAGCGAACGAGTACTGTGAAGGAAAGGTGAAAAGAACCCTGAACAAGGGAGTGAAATAGACCCTGAAACCGTGTGCCTACAAGCGGTCGGAGCCTTAATTGGTGACGGCGTGCCTTTTGCATAATGATCCTACGAGTTACTCCTCATTGGCAAGGTTAAGTGTTTCAGACACGGAGCCGAAGCGAAAGCGAGTCTGAATAGGGCGCTTAGTCAGTGGGGGTAGACGCGAAACCTTGTGATCTACCCATGGGCAGGTTGAAGTTCCAGTAACATGGAATGGAGGACCGAACCGATAAACGTTGAAAAGTTTCCGGATGACCTGTGGGTAGGGGTGAAAGGCCAATCAAACTGGGAAATAGCTCGTACTCCCCGAAATGCATTTAGGTGCAGCGTTGCGGTAGAGTCATATAGAGGTAGAGCTACTGATTGGACTAGGGGGCTTCACCGCCTACCAAATCCTGACAAACTCCGAATGCTATATGATATACGCAGCAGTGAGGGCATGGGTGCTAAGGTCCATGTCCGAGAGGGAAAGAACCCAGACCATCAGCTAAGGTCCCCAAATATACACTAAGTTGATCAAACGTTGTGCGGTTGCATT